>DASVNK010000054.1:0-85956 GCA_036383895.1 Verrucomicrobiia bacterium
TTTCCCTCGAAGAAATTGAGGCACTCTTCGCCGCCGCTCAGGACAACGACTGGGTTCACCACTTTGCATTGCTTGAGAATTCGAACCGCGAGGAGCGCGTCCTCTCGGGAATCATCCACAATGACAATCGGTAACACTGGGGGGAAATTGGCGATCGTTCCGTTTTTGTCTATTCGGGAAATTCCCTAAGGACCTTTCCTGATAACTAATGGGTTTCATCGGCTCTAACCGAATGGCGGACCGGTTGGGTAGGATTGTTCGTTGAACAGGTGAAAAGAGTTTTAGTGGTCGATGATGAACAGCCGGTAAGAGCAGTGCTGGTCGAAATTGTAAGAGCGGTAGGGCACGTCGCTATTCCTTCTGCGGACATTGCGAATGCGCTCTGGTTGTGGGAGGCAGACGGGAAGAGCTTCGACGTAGCGATTATCGATTACCACTTAACGGATGGTTTCGGAGCGGCGCTGGCTCGACGGCTGATGGATGAGAAACCGGCGTTGCGGGTTATCCTGACGAGCGGTATGACCGAGGTAAACATTGACGTACCGCGAGGAGTGAAGTTCCTGGAAAAGCCATTTACCCCGCAAGCGCTCAAGGCGCTGATCGAAGCGAATTAAAACCTCTAAACTGATCGGCTGTGTCGTTCGAGCAGTGTGCTCCGCCACTTGGTAAGGCGCTGATCGTATCAGTCCGTGAAGAAATTTTAGAGCTGCTCTCGGGTGAGGGCGGCTTTTCCATTTCGTGAATGCACGTCAGCCGTCGACCTGGCCGAACAAAATGTAGTGAGTTACGCAGGGGATACTGAGGAGATTTCCAGGAGGCGCTTGCAAGTTGGGGAATTGCCGCTACGGTTTTTAGGTCTGAGAACGTTGCGGATATTGGTATGTTTGGGGTTCGTCGCGCTGATGTCGGCGAGTGGTTATTCTTCGCAGCGGGGCCGGCTTGGGGAGCAGGGAGCGATCAGCGCGGGCTCGGTTTTTGCGGCTGATATTATCGGTGAAAACTGGCGATTCGAGCCGAGCTTTCATTCAGACTTAGACGATCCTTTCTTGTTGGCCGGGATTGATGGGCGGGACGATGTGCCGCGTGCGTTTTCGGGTGAGGTGCGCACGGCGACGAGTTCATTTCTTTTCTCCGCGGGTAACTTCGTGCGGGCTCCGTAACAGGGGCATTCTTCTCCTTTCTTTGGACGGGCCGGTCGTTAAGGCGGGCTCGTAGTTTCGTTGGTTTCCAAGCTTCGGCGTGTGCCGAGGTCCCTAATTCGTATGAACGGAAAAGATATTGTTCTGATTGTTTTTGCTGTGTTGTCGTTGATCGGGTTCGTGGTCATGTATCGAGCCGGGAAAAAGCAGCAGCGATGATTCCGGCAAGGGGGGTGGTCTGCCGAGTGCAGCCACTCCCGTAGTTTGAGAGTTTTAAAATAGACGGGAAATTTTATGCCTTACAAAAGTGGTTTGATTCAAGCGGCGCTGGGCGCATTTGGTGCGCTGGCATTTGTGATATCGCAATGGTCTGGTAAGACGGAAGGGAAACGGCAAGCGTGCGGGGTAGTAGAGAAGATTGAGGACCGCCGAATCTACATCAAGGAGCAGAACGGGAAGAAAAGGGAATTCGAGTTGGGTTCGGAAGCGGCGATCTTTTTGAACGATAAACGGATTTCGCTCGCTGAGGTGCCGGTGGGCCGGACGGCGATGGTGCAATTCGAAACGCGAAAGCGCCAGAACGTGGCAAAGCTGGTGGACGTGTTTCCGACGCATGAAGACACGGAGGCAGCCAGCCCGGGCGAAGCAGGTGCGTAGTTTAGGGAATGTTTTTCTTTTCGGAATAACAGCGAGGTCCGACTAGTTGAGGAACTCTCGGTGTGGTTCGTTGTCTCGGTTCCAACGACGAAGGACTTCATTTCTGCTGTGGTCGAAAAAGGCTCGGGCTTTTCCGCTTTCGACATGGCCGTCCACGAACAGAATATTCCAGTTTGGATAGTGCCGTTTTGAAAGGGCGGTTTTTGCAAAGGGGGTTCCCGGCACCAGAGCGGAATAGGTAGAGGTGGTAATCCCCTGTTCCAAGAGCGGAACACCCAGAGCTTTTGTGGAAGCGGGAAACAAAGTTAACGGGCTATCTCCGAATGCGATCATATCCGAGGGATTGCGGACGAGGTTCTCGGCGAGTGGAGTTCGATAGAACTGGCTTGGAGCGGTGGAAGCAGTGTCGCCGTAACCAAGACCCAGGGGCAAATCGGGTCCCCCAATTCCCGCGACGTTGTATGCGTAGCTTCCGCTGAACCCGGAAAGCGCTGCGGCGCGGAGGTAATGTCCTGAAATGCGCGCGTATCCCGGACAGTGATAGATCGATGGGCGTGGAATTTCGGTGAATTGTGCATTGGCTGTCTGCACTGGCCATTTAGCGCCGGTGTACGGTTCCAACAGGTCAGTCCAATGCACATTCCACGCTGCGGAAACGAGGGGGAAATTGTGATGATCGCCGATATACATGCGCAGACCGAGCCCGATCTGGCGAAGGTTGTTTTTGCAGACGGCGAGGTCTGCGGTTCTTTTGGCGCGAGCCAACGACGGGAGGAGCAGACTGGCGAGGATAGCGATGATGGCGCTGACCACCAGCAGCTCAATCAGTGTAAAGCCGCATCGCCGAACCTGCATTTAATGAGGATAATCAAATTTACTCACGGAGTCGAGGTTTGGTTCGATCGACCGGATAAGAGATTGGACTCTCCTGCCTCCGAAAGCGGTGTCGTTCGCTGCGCTGCCGCCACCGCACTCCAAGACGCTGGCGCGCTCGACGGACGCCCGCGCGAGTTCCGTCAGAAGGTGGAAGTATTGGGCTCAAATAAAGAAAAAAGGGCAGGTCAAAGACCTGCCCTGCGAATTCGATTACTCGAAAGTTGTTTTAGCGGCGCGCTTTGGCGCGGCCGTAGGAGTAGCCGCCGTGGACGCGGCCGCCGCGAGCTTTGCCGTAGACCGGTGCGCTCTGGCGGGCGTTGTTGCGAGGGGCTTCGAATAACGCGGTGTATTGGTATTCGAAGTTCTCCACTTTTTGTTTCTCGATTGGCTTGCCGATATAGCGTTCGATCGCGCGGACGGTTTGAGCGTCTTCGGCGACCATGAGCGTGAAGGCGTCGCCTTCAGCCTGCGCACGACCGGTGCGGCCGATACGGTGGACGTAATCTTCCGGATGGTGCGGCACGTCGAAATTAATCACGTGACTCACGTCGGCCACGTCGATGCCGCGCGCGGCGATATCGGTGGCCACGAGCACTTTGAAGCGCCCGTCACGAAATCCGCCGAGGGCCTGGTCGCGCTCGCGTTGCGAACGATTCGAGTGAATGACCGCGACAGCGTGGTTGTGTTTGCTGAGCATCTTGGCGATGCGATCGGCGCGGTGCTTGGTGCGACAGAAAACGATCGCGCTGCGGTATTCCGAATGTTCCAGAAGTTTCTGGAGCAGATCGGACTTCTGTGAGTCGGCCACTGGATAAACAGAGTGACGCACAGTTTCCGCAGGCGAGCGGCGCTGTCCGATCTCCACGGTTTCCGGAGATTTCATCGCCCATTTAATGAGCGATTCAATCTGCGCGGGAATGGTCGCGGAGAACAGCGCGGTTTGTCGCACTTGAGGCACCTGGCTGATAATTCGTTTCACATCGGGCAAAAAGCCCATGTCGAGCATGCGGTCCGCTTCATCGAGGACCAGATGCTTGATGCGGCGCAAATCGAGTGTTCGTCGTTCCAGGTGATCGAGCAACCGTCCCGGAGTGGCCACGACGATGTCGGTGCCGCAACGGAGCGACTCGAATTGCTTGCCGTAGCCGACACCGCCGTAAAGGACAGTGCAGCGGAGATGAGAGAATCGCGCAAAAGTGCGGATCGATTCTTCCACCTGGCAGGCGAGTTCACGCGTCGGAACGAGCACGAGTGCACGCGGGGTGCGCTCTGGCTTGTCGAGTTGCGAAAGAATAGGGAGCGCGAAGGCGGCGGTCTTGCCGGTGCCTGTTTGTGCGCTGCCGATCAGATCCCGGCCTTGCATCATGATAGGGATGCTTTGGGCCTGGATCGGTGTGGGCATTTCGAAACCAAGCGCGCGGACAGCGTCCAGCACCGGTTGAGAAAGCCCGAGAGAATTAAAAGACATAAAAATTAAGAGGGCGTGTTCGCCTTGGGAACACGCCGGTTTGGAAAAAGGTTTAGTGAAGGCCGGCCGCAGGATATGCGAGCCGGCTTGTAAGATTTTTCAGATGAAGCAGGGCTTCGGCTTAGTAGCGACGATCACGTCCGCCACCACCGCCACCGCCACCGCCGCGGTAACCACCACCGCCACCGCCACCACCGCCGCCGCCGCCGCCGCGGTATCCACCGCCGCCGCCGCCGGAGCGACGTTCACCACCACCGCCGCCACCTTCGCGCTCACGCGCTTCGTTGACAGTCAGGGCGCGACCACCCACGTCTTTGCCGTTCAATGCTGCGATTGCTGCTTGCGCGGCGTTCGCGTCTTCCATCGTCACGAAACCGAAGCCACGAGGGCGACCGGTCGTGCGGTCCTGGATCAAATTCACGGAAACAACGGTGCCGTGGGCCGAGAAAGCGTCTTGAAGATCGTTTTCTGTGGTGTCGTAGGAAAGATTTCCCACAAACAATTTAGTACTCATATCGTAATTTACTTCTAGGAGGAATGAAGGACTTTGCAGACTTTATCCGAAAACCGTTCGGAAACTTTGAAATCATCCCAGAAGAAACTCCCAGCAGACTTACAAATGCCTGAAAGATACAAGCAATACTCTTAGATGGAGACGAGTATCGGCTGAATCCAGCCGATATCAAGGGATATTTTAAGAAATCTTACGCTTCAGCATAGGTCGGGAAGCGAAGATCGTCTGCACGCACAGTAGCGCACTTTGCTGAGTTTGCTATGGTCGATCGACATTGAAGGCCCCTGACTCGCAACGAATGCCGCCGGTCTTACACGGAATGCCGCCGATTTTGCAGGATGTGCCGGTGCAGAAGGAGCGTGCCCCGACACTCTACGCGATCATCGTTTTCAAGTTGTTCAAAGGCGCGGTGCTGTTGCTTTTTGCGTTCGTCGTTTTCAGCATGGGGAGTGCTGACTTGCGGGACGAATTTGTCCGGAGCCTGAAGGAAGTTAGCCAGGCTGCGGGCCGCAGCCCTTTCGGTGGGGCGGAAGAATCACTGCAGAACATCTCGTTGCGAACCATTCAGCTCATTGCCGTGGGAAGTATTCTGTATGGAGTGTTTTCGCTGGTGGAGGGAGTAGGGCTCATTTTTCGCGCATCGTGGGCAGGTTGGATGGTGATTGGGGAATCGGCCATTTTTATTCCATTGGAAGTTTGGGAAGTGCTGGCCAGATTTTCCATCCCGGCGGTTTTGATTCTGGTCCTGAACCTGGCGATTGTCTGGTACCTTTACTCGAATAGGCGTCGCTTATTCGCGAACCGGTTTTCTGGCTAATTCCCACCGCCACACTTTTCCATCCTCTGGATCATGCGCCTGCCCGACGAACGCGAACCCGCACTTCCGCAAAACAGTCGCCGAGGCATTTTGTTTTTCCAGGGTGTGCGCTCGCACCAGCCGCACTCGGCGATCTGCGAACGCATATTTTACCAACTCTCTCGCCGCTGCTTGCGCGTATCCTTTGCCCTGGAATTGCGGGTTGATGCCGTACGCGATTTCCACCAGCCCTTCCGAATCGGGCGGTCCTTTGAAACCGCAATTGCCAACTACGGCGGCAGTGTCATTTGCGATCTCGAACCCGAGGATCCAGGGATCGATCTCGGCCGCGTCGGCGAGGAGCGCGAGCCAGGCTTCCGAAACGTGCTTCCGATTTTCCGGCGACATCGACGCGAGATACGCCTGCATTTGGGTGCGCGTCTTGGGAATCAAACGGATCGCTGGTGTCGGTGAGTTCATGCGAAGTCCATGTGAAGCGAATAGCATCGGCGGACTTAAAATGCGACCACAGGTTGCAATCAACGGCGCACCTCATTACTTTGGGGCGCGTTTGTAACGCCTTGGAGACACAATGAGTTTGCTTCCTTTTCAGAATCTGCCCGTCCATTCACCGCGAAAATTTGTTCCGACCAGCGCCGAGCTCGGCGAGTGGGCGCAAGTGGAGCCGATCTTCAACAAGCTGGAGGAACGTGTTCGCAGCATTTCTACGGCTGCGGATCTTGAACGCTGGCTGCTGGATTGGTCGGAGTTGAGCGCGGCGCTGGATGAAGAAGCGAGCAAGCGTTACATCGCGATGACTTGCCACACGGACAATGCCGAGGCGGAGAAGGCTTATCTGCATTTCGTCGAGCACATCGAGCCGGCACTGAAGCCACGGCAGTTTAAATTGGAACAGCTTTATCTGGCCCAGCCGGCGCGCGCGCAGCTTTCGAAACAGCGGTATGAGGTCTTCGACAAGCACACCGCGGTTCATGTCGAACTGTTCCGCGAAGAGAATGTTCCGCTGGAAACGGAAGAAGCGAAGTTGAGCCAGCAATATCAAAAGCTGAGTGGTTCATTGACGGTGAATTTTCGCGGCGAAGAAAAAACGCTGGTGCAAATGGGGCGTTTCCTGGAGGAGCCCGACCGTGCGTTGCGTGAGGAAGCCTGGAGTCTCGTGGCGAAGCGGCGTTTACAGGAAGCGGAGAAGTTTGAAGAGAACTTCGATCAGTTGGTTCGCTTGCGCGAACAGATTGCGAAGAATGCGGGATATTCGAATTACCGGGATTACGCGTTCCGCGCACGGGCGCGTTTCGATTACACGGCGCAGCAATGCTACGATTTTCATGATGCAATCGAACGCGAGGTGATGCCGCTGCTGCGCGATTTGCAGAAGAAGCGACGGGCGGATTTGAAGCTGCCTGCGCTTCGCCCGTGGGACCTGGCGGTTGATCCACAGAACCAGCCGCCGTTGCGACCGTTCGATCAGGTCGAAACGATGGTCGATCGCACGCAGGAAATTTTCGACAAGCTGGATCGCGATCTCGCGCAAGGTTTCCGGCTGATGAACGATCTCAAGCTGCTCGACCTGGCGAATCGCAAAGGCAAAGCCCCCGGGGGTTATCAGTCGACTTTATCGGAATCGCGGCTGCCGTTTATTTTCATGAATGCGGTGGGCGTGCAGCGCGATGTTGAGACGATTCTTCATGAGGCGGGCCACGCCTTTCACGCACTTGCGACGCGCGGCGAAGATTTGTACTCGTATCGACACGCGCCGATCGAGTTCTGCGAAGTTGCATCCATGAGCATGGAACTGCTCGGTAATGAATTTATTGAATCCTTCTACAATGCGGCTGATTCAAACCGCGCCCGGCGCGATCATTTAGAAGGCGTCATTGAAGTCTTCCCGTGGATCGCCACTGTCGATGCCTTCCAACATTGGATTTATACGCATCCGGGACACACCCGGGCGCAACGGAGCGCGGCTTGGGTGGAATTGATGAAGCGCTTTGGCGGGGACGTGGATTGGAGCGGCTTCGAAGATGTGCGCGCGAATCTCTGGCATCGCCAGCTGCACATTTTCCTGCATCCGTTTTATTACATCGAATACGGCATTGCGCAGCTTGGGGCGCTGCAGGTTTGGGCGAATTCAAAACGTGAGCGTGCCGCGGCCTTACGCGATTACCAGAAGGCACTGAAGCTGGGTGGTTCGCGGCCGCTGCCGGAACTCTTTCAGTCGGCGGGATGCAAATTCGATTTCAGCGCCGCGACGGTTAAACCGCTGATTGAACTGATTCGCAACGAGCTCGCCAAATTGGAAAAAGCTGAGCCGGTTGCTGTTTAAAGGACAGCGACTCATGGCATCAGCAGGTAAGCAATTCGTAAAAGTCCGGATGGAGCAAAACTCTTTGATCAGCTAACAGTCAAAGCATAGGTTAGAGCCCAATGCTCGAGGATCGCTCATACATGCAGGAACCGGTGTTTGGACCGCGCAAGTCCATCACGGTCGTCATGCTGGTCATCCTGGGCATTTGCTTTGTATTGCAGAGCATTCTGTTTTCCTACAGCGCTGCCGGAAGCGAGTTCGTGTTCAATCTTTTTCTGCACGACGAAGCGCTCTCTCGCGGGCACGTTTGGCAGTTGCTCACGTTCCAGTTTTTGCACGCCGGGTTCATCCACGTGCTGTTCAACGGCATCGCGCTTTATTTTTGTGGTTCCGTTCTGGAGCGAATCCTTTCCACGCGCGAATGGCTGAAGCTTTATTTCGGCGCAGGCCTGGCCGGTGGACTTCTGCACGCGCTCGGTTCGCTCGTTCTGCCTGGCAATTTTCCGACCCCGGTCGTCGGCGCTTCTGCCGGTGTCTCCGGTTTGCTAGCGGGATTCGCGATGATCCATCCCACGCAGGACATCTATTTTATGTTTGTCCTGCGGTTCCAGGCGCGCTTTCTGTTTTATCTGCTGGTTGGCCTTAGCACGCTGTTTATTCTGGTTCCCGCCGCGGGCGCCGGGTTAGGTGCTCACGGTGCTCACCTGGGGGGACTACTCTTCGGCTACGCGTATGTCCGTTGGATTCGCCACATGGAGTGGAAATGGAAAATTCCGAGTGTAAATGTTTTTCGGAAGCCCAAAGTGTTTGTCCATACCCGCCGCTCAAACAAAAACGAATGGCCCTCCCAGCCGCCGAGAAAATCTGAGCTTCCATCTGAAGAGTTCATTTCCCAAGAGGTGGATCCGATCCTCGACAAAATCTCCGCCCACGGCATCCAAAGCCTCACTGAACGCGAGCGCAAAATCCTTGAGGCGGCGCGGGCGAAGATGGCGAAGCGCTGATTAAAGCAGGCTCGCCGTCCTGGGCTGGGGCGCGGTTGTTTCGAAGATTTGGATTTCCTTAACACTTGAACCTGCGACCGGGCGGGAGATACAATTGAGCCGTTGTTCGGAGAATCGAGTATTCGGCTGCAAATCTCGCCCGCATACCGGAAGCCAATTTTTGAGGCTTTGGTGTTGCAGGCGATTATCGCGGTATTGAGCCTGATGATTCTGGACGGCGGAACGATCGCACGCATTTGCGCGATTGCGCTCATCGGGTTCCGGGGAGGAACCGCCTTGCTGATTTTGCGTCGGCCGACCACTCCGACAAGCTTTGACCTGACATTCGTGCGTTTCGGATATTTGGCGGTAGTTTTACTAGCGTTGTTGCTGGTTCACTTCATCTGGCCCTCAGGAAAAGTTCTGTAAGAAATCGCTTCGGCAAGAGGAAGAAATCAATGCCAAAAGTCCGCGTTCACTGTTTCGCTATTTCACTCGACGGGTTCGGCGCTGGGCCGAACCAAAGCCTGGAGAATCCGCTCGGCGTCGGTGGCGAGAACCTCCACAGATGGTTTTTGCCTACGCGCACGTTTCAACGAATGCAGGGCAAAAGCGACGGGACTACTGGGCCGGACAACAGCTTTGCCGAGCGCGGTTTTGAGCGCATTGGCGCGTGGATTATGGGGCGGAATATGTTCGGGCCAATCCGTGGGGAGTGGCCTGATGACGAATGGAAAGGTTGGTGGGGCGAAGAGCCGCCGTATCACACGCCGGCATTTGTGCTGACGCATCATCCGCGTCACCCAATCGAAATGAAAGGCGGCACGACATTCCACTTTGTTACGGAGGGCATTCACGCCGCACTCGAACGCGCTCGGGAAGCTGCAGGCGATCTTGATATTCGGGTCGGCGGCGGAGTGTCCACGGTGCGCCAATACCTTCAAGCAGGCCTGATTAATGAAATGCATCTGGCGATCGCGCCGGTCTTGCTCGGCAGTGGTGAGAATCTCCTCGCGGGGATTGATCTGCTCAAACTCGGCTACAAAGTCGCTGAGCACACGACCACCTCGGGTGCGACTCACATCGTGCTGACGAAATGAATCCTTTCCAAACCTCTCGTGAAATTGCAGCGACGCCTGAACAAATCTTCGCGGCGTTCAGCGATCCCGAGCGCCTGGCGCGGTGGTGGGGACCGGCGGGATTTACGAATACCTTCAAGATTTTCGAGTTTAAGCCGGGCGGCCATTGGTCGTTCACGATGCATGGCCCCGAAGGGCACAAGTTTCCGAACGAATCAGTCTTCGCCGAAATCGAGGCACCTACGAGCCTCGTCATCCAACATGTCTCCGGGCCGAAATACCGGTTGACCATCAATCTTTCTGCCGCCGGAGAGAGAACGCTAGTTTCCTGGAGTCAACATTTCGAAGACGATGCGGTGGCGCAGCGTATCGCCCACATTGTCATTCCCTCGAATGAGCAGAACCTCGACCGCCTGACGGCGGAAGTCCTTCGCCCAGCCGACAGTTGAGATTCGATGCTTCGCCGCAGGGAAATCCCTCGGCGAAAGTTGCAGAAGCGGAAAACGGCGTTATCGTGGGCAGTTCCGGTGCGAGCGGTGGCTTGTGGGTGCAGGCCATTGAATGGTCTGTGGAGGAGAGCGAAGCCACGGTGCTGTTTCGAGCCGGAATTGATGTTCAGAATCAGTTTGGAGCCGCTTTCGTAAGGAGCAACAAGGACAAGGGTTTTTGCACTTTGGGAAGAGTGTTAAAATTTTTCAAATACTTGTTGCACTGAGGAAAGTGAGTGGTAAGATTCGCGCTCCGTTTCTCCAGGGGTTTCTGGAACGGTTGATACAACCCGGTTTTTTGTAGTCCGAGATATTTAGTCGTCATGCCGACCATTAATCAGCTCGTCCGAAAAGGACGAAACAAGTTGAAGTACAAGAGCAAATCGCCCGCTCTTGAGAACGCGCCGTTCCGTCGTGGAGTGTGTCTGCAAGTGATGACGCGCACGCCGAAGAAGCCGAATTCCGCGATGCGGAAGGTGGCCAAGGTGCGTTTGACGAACGGCTACGAAGTGATAGCATACATCCCCGACGAAGGGCACAACCTCCAGGAACATTCGATCGTTCTGGTTCGTGGTGGGCGTGTAAAAGATCTTCCGGGTGTTCGTTATCACATCGTTCGCGGAACTCTCGATGCTGCCGGCGTGGAAAAACGTCGCGTCAGCCGTTCCAAGTATGGCGTGAAACGTCCGAAAGCAGCGGCCGCCGGTGCAGCCAAAAAGTAAAGAATTTAGCTAATTAAGTATGTCCAGGAGACGCCAAGCAATTAAGCGCAGTGTATCGGACGATCCGAAGTTTAACAGCGCTTTGGTCAGCCGCCTGATCAATATGGTCATGGGTAGCGGCAAGAAGACCCTCGCGCAGAGGATCGTTTACGGGACTTTCGACCGCATCGCGGAGAAGAATCCGAATTCGAATCCGCTCGAGATTCTGCAACGCGCGGTGGAAAACGCGAAGCCTCGCCTGGAAGTAAAAGCACGCCGCGTGGGTGGTGCGACTTACCAGGTGCCGATGGAAGCGGCTCCGGAACGGCAGTTGTCGCTGGCGCTGCGCTGGCTCGTGAATTTCGCGGATGCTCGTAAAGGGCAGCCGATGCAGGATGCTTTAGCCGGCGAGATTTTGGATGCGTATCAGGGACAGGGGAACGCGATCCGAAAACGTGACGAAGTGCATAAGATGGCCCAGGCGAACAAGGCTTTCGCGCACTTCCGCTGGTAGAAACGGTTTTTAAACAAGTACGCCCCGTGGCCGAAAACTCGGGGCGTTTTTATTCTCTGTAAGAAAGATGGAAGCAGTAATGGACAAAAAGTCGGTGAATTCGCCGGGTCGCCAATATACCCAGGAGCGAACACGCAACATTGGTATCGCCGCGCACATCGATGCGGGCAAGACCACAACCACCGAGCGTATCCTGTTCTACACTGGTCTTATCCATAAGATGGGTGACGTCGATGACGGCAATACTGTCACCGACTGGATGGAGCAGGAGCGTGAACGCGGTATTACCATTACTTCCGCGGCGACCACTTGCTATTGGACCCAGAAAGACGACGGGATCGACAAGCTTTACAAAGGCATTCCGCACCGGATTAACATTATCGATACTCCGGGACACGTGGACTTTACCGCAGAGGTGGAGCGTTCCATGCGTGTGTTGGACGGCGCGGTCGCAGTGTTCTGCGGCGTGGCGGGCGTGCAGCCGCAGTCGGAAACGGTTTGGCGCCAGGCGACCAAGTATAAAGTTCCGCGTATTGCGTTCGTCAACAAGATGGATAGGACCGGCGCGAATTTCGAAAACGCCGTCGACGAGATGCGCAAAAAGCTCGGCGCTTATGCGTATCCGGTGATCATTCCGATCGGCCGGGAAGATTATCTCAAGGGCGTGATCGACGTCATCAGCCAGAAGGCAATCATCTATGATGAATCCGACGCGGCTGGTCTGAAGTATACCGTCGGCGAGATTCCTGCAGAACTGCAGGAGAAGGCGAAGACCGCTCTCGCGGAACTGATTGACGCTGTTTCCAATAAGGATGACGAGATCGCGGAGTACGTTCTCGAAGATAAGCAGATTCCTGCGGACGTGCTGAAGAAGGCGATCCGCCGGTTGACCTGCAAAATTGAATTTGTGCCGGTGGTTTGCGGTTCGGCATTCAAGAAAAAGGGTGTGCAACCGTTGGTTGATGCGGTCCTCGATTATCTCCCCGGGCCGTTGGATATTCCTCCTGCGCAAGGGCACATCCCTGGCGCGGAAGAGAAAGCGGACGTTGTTTCTGATGACAACGGGCAGTTCTGCTCGCTGGCGTTCAAGCTGTGGCGCGATCCATACGTCGGCAAGCTGGTGTTCTTCCGCGTTTACAGCGGCATGCTCAAGAAGGGCGATACGATTTACAATCCGCGCACCCGCAAGCGCGAACGCGTCAGCCGCGTGATGATGATTCAGGCGGACAAACGTATTGACGTCGAGACGGTTTACGCCGGTGACATTGCGGCGCTGGTTGGTCTGCGCAACATCACGACGGGCGACACGCTTTGTAACGAAGATTACGACATCATGCTGGAACCGCCGACGTTCCCGGAACCGGTCATCAGCATGGCTGTCGAGCCAAAGACGAAGGCTGACCGCGAGAAGATGGGCGAAGGCTTGCAGCAGTTGGCTGAAGAAGATCCGACTTTCCGTTGCTTCACCAATGAAGAAACTGGTCAGTTGATCATCGCGGGCATGGGCGAGTTGCACCTGGAAATTATTCGCGACCGTTTGTTCCGCGAGTTCAAGGTGGAAGCGAATTCGGGCGCGCCGCAGATTGCCTATCGCGAAACATTCACGAAAGCCGCGGAAGGCGAAGGAAAGTTCATTCGCCAGTCCGGTGGACGTGGGCAATACGGTCACGCTGTCATTACCGTGCAGCCGAACGAACGCGGCAAAGGCATTGAGATCGAGAATAAAATTGTCGGTGGAACCATCCCGAAGGAATATATCCCGGCGGTAATTGATGGAATCGAAGAAGCGATCAAGGGCGGCGTCATGGCCGGCTTCCAGGTCGTCGATATCAAGGTGCAGGTGATCGATGGTTCGTTCCATGAAGTCGATTCGAATGAGTTGGCATTCAAGATGGCTGGAATTTTCGCGCTGAAAGAAGCGGCGAAGAAAGCTGCGCCGATCCTGCTCGAACCGATCATGAAGGTCGAGTGCTCCACGCCTGAGGAATACCAGGGCGATATCATGGGCGATTTGAGCCGTCGTCGTGGAAAGATCATGGGCATGGAAGCCAAGGGCAACGCTGTTGCCGTGAATGCGGAAGTGCCCCTCGCGGAAATGTTCGGTTACGCGACTGCGATTCGCTCGTTGTCGAAAGGCCGCGCCGCTTACTCGATGGAACCGCTCGCGTTCGAACCGGTGCCTTCGCAGATCTCCGAAACGATCATGGATGCTGCCAAGAACAAACCGGCAGCACGTAGCTAACTCAATTTAGAATTAGAAAGTAAACCAACTTAGAATTGTTCTTTTAAACCTATGGCAGGACAACGCATACGCATCCGGCTGAAAGCCTACGACCATCGCGTCATTGACCAGTCCGCCCACGATATCGTGGAGACGGTCAAGCGCACTGGTGCTCGTGTCGCCGGCCCCATCCCGCTGCCGACCCGCGTGGAGCGGTTCACCGTCGGACGGTCGCCGCACTCGGACAAGAAGTCGCACGAAACTTTTGAGCAACGCACTCACAAGCGTTTGCTGGACATTATCGAACCAACCGCCAAGACGGTGGACGAGTTGAAGAAGCTCAACCTTCCGGCCGGCGTAGACATCACCATCAAGATCTAAGTTTATGCTCGCTTTGCTCGGAAAGAAATTAGGACAAACCCGCGTTTATGATAAGGCTGGGAACGCTGTGCCGGTCACAGTGGTGCTCGCTGGTCCGAACCGCGTGGTGCAGGTGAAGACCATCGAAACGGACGGCTATAAAGCTGTGCAACTCGGCTTCGACGATCAGAAGAGTGAGAAGCGCGTGACCAAGCCGCTGGCCGGTCATTTCAAGAAGAACAACGTGCAGTTCACCAAACGCACGCAGGAAGTTCGTGATTTTTCGAAGGAAGTCAAAGCAGGCGACGTGGTCGGGCCCGACATTTTTGCGGTCGGCGATTTCGTGGATGCGATCGGATACACCAAAGGCCGTGGTTTCGAAGGCGTGGTGAAGCGCCATCAATTCCGTGGTGGTGACATGACGCACGGTGCAAAGGGATGGCATCGCCGCTCCGGCGCAATCGGTCAGCGCTTGTTCCCCGGCACAGTTATGCGCGGGATGAAGATGCCAGGTCACATGGGCCAGGTGCGTCGCACGACGCAGAACCTGGAAGTGATCCAGGTGCGTCCGGAAGATAATGTCATTTTAATTAAAGGCGCGATCCCCGGTTCGAAGGGCGATTACGTGGTGATTCGCGAGTCGAAAAAGAGATCCAAGGCCATCATGACTGCGAAAGCAGCAGCAGCTCCGGCCAGTGGCAAAGCCAAGAAGTGATTGGATAGGAAATGAAGCTTACGATTAAGAACAGTCAGGGCAAGGAAGCAGGAAGTTTCGACCTGTCCTTCGAACCTGTGGAAGCAGGCAAAGGCAACCAGGCAGTGCACGACGTGGTGGTCGCTTACATGGCGGCGCAACGCAGCGGCACCGCGAGCACCAAGACCATGGGTGACGTGGCCGGTAGCGGCAAAAAGCCCTGGCGCCAGAAGGGAACCGGTCGCGCACGCGCTGGTTCGTTCGCCTCTCCATTGTGGCGCGGCGGCGGAGTGGTGCATGGCCCGAAACCACGCGATTTTTCGAAGAAAGTCACCCGCAAGACCAAGCAACTCGCGTTGCGCAAAGCTTTTACTGAGCGCGTGAACGCCGGCGAAGTGACCGTCCTGGAAGATATCAAGCTCGATTCACCGAAGACCAAAGGGTTCGTTGGAATTCTTAACTCGTTGAAGGTGGAAGGAACAACCTTGCTCGTAGCGGAGAATGGCAACCAGAACCTAATTCTGGCCAGCCGCAATGTTGAAGGCCTCGAGCTCACGAATCCGCACAGCGTGAATACCTATCAATTGCTTCGCGCCAAGAACGTCCTGTTCACTCGCAGCGCCATTGAAGTGTTGGATGCTCGTTTGAAGGGCGAAGCTGTTGAGGGGAGTTCTGAATCGGCGGAAACAGAAAAGCCGGCCAAGGCACCGAAAGCTGCTAAAGCTCCGAAAGCAACCAAAGCCGCAGCGCCGAAAGCGCCGAAAGCGCCAAAAGCGAAGAAATAAGCTGGAAACTGCTAAATCGCACTTGCAATGAACAATTTTGATGTCATTAAAACAGTCCGCCTCACGGAGAAGGGTTCTCGCCAGGGTGGATTCAATCAATACACGGTGATTGCGGATCGTCGCGCGAACAAAGTGCAGATCCGCCGCGCAGTGGAAGAGTTGTTCAAGGTCAATGTGTTGGCCGTGAACACCATGAACGTTTCGGGGAAATATCGCCGCCAGCGCACCGCGCAAGCGGGCCAAACTTCCGATTGGAAGAAGGCCATCGTGACGCTGAAAGAGGGCGACAAGATCAGCCTCGTTTAAGTATCGGAATAACTTAGGATTTGTATGCCAGTTAAGAGTTTCAGACCGTTAACGCCGTCGACGCGATACATCACCATCGCGAATTACGACGAGATCACGAAGCGCAAGCCGGAGAAGAGCCTGGTTTACACCCGCAAGAAGACGGGTGGCCGCAATTCTTATGGTCGCGTAACGAGCCGCGGTCGTGGCCAGGGCCACAAGCAGAAGGTCCGCACGGTTGATTTCAAGCGGAACCGCCACGGTGTGGAAGCAAAGGTGATTGCGATCGAATACGATCCGATTCGCACCGCGCGTTTGGCTCTCCTGGAATACAAGGACGGCGAGAAGCGTTACATCATCGCTCCGGTCGGCCTGAAAGTGGGCGCGACTCTGAACAGTGGTCCTGCTGCTCCTCCGGATGTCGGCAATGCGCTTCCATTGAAGAACATTCCGATCGGTATCACGATTCACAATTTGGAACTGACCCCAGGTCGCGGCGGACAGATGGTTCGCACGGCCGGTGTTGGCGCGACGTTGATGTCGCGTGACGAAGGTTATGCGCAGGTGCGTTTGCCTTCCGGCGAAATTCGCCGCATTAACGAGAATTGCCTGGCGACCGTCGGCCAAGTGGGCAATCCCGAGCACGAAAACGTGATCCTCGGCAAGGCAGGTCGGGCGCGTCATCGCGGTATCCGTCCGTTGAGCCGTGGTGTTGCTAAGAACCCGGTGGACCATCCGATGGGTGGTGGTGCGGGTAAGACTTCCGGCGGTGGCCATCCGGTCACTCCCTGGGGTGTGATCACAAAGGGTTACAAGACCCGTCCGAAGTTCAAGTTCAGCAATCGATTTATTGTGGTGCGCCGTGATGGACGCCCACCCAAAGTTAAGTAATATATGGGACGTTCAATCAAGAAGGGTCCGTTTGTTGAGACCCATGTGCTGGAGAAGATCTCCAAGCTTAACGCCTCCGGTGGGGCGAAGAAGCCGATCAAAACCTGGTCGCGCCGTTCGACGATTACCCCGGAATTTGTCGGCCACACATTCAACGTTCATAACGGCAAGATTTTTCAGCCGGTGTTCGTGACCGAAAACATGGTCGGCCACAAGCTCGGCGAATTTGCGTTGACCCGCACGTTCAAAAAACACGGTGCGCACACAGCGAAAGCGGAAGCGAAGTAGTATGGAAGTTCAGGCCATTACAAAGAACGTGCGGATGTCCGCACAGAAGATGCGCGAAGTGGTGCGCCAGATCCAGGGATTGCCAGCGCTGCATGCGGTGGCGGTGCTCGGAGCTGTGCCGCGCAAAGGCGCGCGCCTGGTGCAAAAGACTTTGAAGAGTGCGATTGCCAATGCGGAGAACAATAATTCGCTGCGTCCGGAAACGTTGATCGTGAAGGAAGCGGTCGCCGGCACAGCAACGAGTTTCAAGCGCGTGATTCCGAAGGCACGTGGTTCGATGGGCCCGATCGTGAAGCGCAATTGCCACATCAAAATCATTTTAACTGACAATAATTCTGCTGAGTAAGTATGGGACAAAAGACAAATCCTATCGGCCTTCGCATCGCGCTGAACAAAGATTGGCGCTCCAAGTGGTACGCCGAAAAGAAAGAGTTCGGCAAGCTGCTGGACGAAGACCGTAAGATTCGCGAGCTGCTCAAGAAGAAGCTCGAAGGCGCATCCGTGCCGCGCATCGGCATCGAGCGCGCCGCGACCCGTTGCCGCATCACTATTTATACCGCTCGTCCCGGCGTTGTCATTGGCCGCAAAGGTTCCGAAATCGACAAGATCAAGGAAGAGATCAGCAAGATGACCGGCAAGGAAATCTACGTTGACATCCAGGAAGTCAAAAATCCTGAAATCGACGCGCAGCTGGTTGCTGAAAATATCGCCCTGCAGTTGGAACGTCGTATTTCGTTCCGCCGCGCAATGAAGAAAGCGGTCCAGACCGCGATGGATTTCAAAGCGGTGGGAATCAAAGTGCGTTGCGCTGGCCGTCTCGGTGGCGCGGAACTCGCGCGCGTTGAGTCCTATCACGAAGGCAGCGTTCCGCTGCACACATTGCGCGCGGAGATCGATTACGGATTTACCGAAGCTTTGACCGTTTACGGAAAGCTCGGCGTAAAAGTTTGGGTGTGTAAGGGTGAGAAAAAGCCTGAAAAGGCGAAGAGCCCTGAAGTTCGCCGCGCGGAAGCCGAAGCAGCCGCGGCTGCAGCTGGAACACCGGTGGGCAAGTAACAGAGTAGAAACGTTTTTAGCAGGAGAGATTTGTTATGGCGATGATGCCGGCAAGAGTAAAGTACCGCAAAATGCAGCGGGGTGCGCGTCGAGGACTAGCCACGCGCGGCAACGCAGTGGCGTTTGGCGAGTACGGATTGCAGGCGCTGGAACGCTGCTGGATGGATACCAAGCAGATCGAAGCAGCGCGTGTCGCGATTACCCGTTTCATGAAACGGCGTGGCAAAGTTTGGATCCGCATTTTCCCGGACAAGAGCTTCACCAAGAAGCCACTGGAAGTCCGAATGGGAACCGGTAAAGGCGGTGTGGAATCGTGGGTCGCGGTGATTCGTCCGGCGAATGTGTTGTTCGAAGTGGACGGCGTGCCCGAGGCAGTGGCGCGTGAAGCGATGCGCCTGGCGGCGGCAAAGTTGCCGATCCGCACGAAGTTCATGTCGCGTCATGCCATGGCTGCTTAATCAGCTTAACCATTTGATTCGCGAGAAGAGAACATGAAGAAGACCCAGAAATCGGAATTTAAAGATTCAACAGCGCCGGAGTTGCAGGCCAAGGGCCGCGACTTGCGCCAGGAGCTGTTCAACCTGCGTTTGCAGCAGGCCAGCAGCCAGCTCGAGAAGCCGAGCCGCATGCGCACCATTCGCAAGGATATCGCGCGCATCGAAACCCAATTGTCCGTCCTGCGAAACACAAAGAAAGCCGCTTAATTTTAGCTCCATATGGTTGATACAGCTCCAACAGCGACAGCAGAGACGAACGAACGCACGATCCGCAAGGAACGCACCGGCGAGGTGATTTCCGACAAGATGAACAAGACGATCGTGGTCCGCGTGGAACGCCGTTTCCAGCACCCGCGGTTCAAGAAGGTGGTCACCTCCTTCAAGAAGTTCTATGCGCACGACGAAAAGAACGAGGCGAAAGTCGGTGATCTGGTGTTGATCGCCGAGACGCGTCCGCTTTCGAAAACCAAGTCATGGCGCCTGGTGCAGGTCGTGGAAAAGAATAAATCGGTCCAGCCGGTCGCTGAGTAGATGGGTTCGCGCGTGTCGAGACACGAGATTTTGAGGTAAGTATGTTGCAGATTCGCTCTATTCTAGATGTTGCCGATAATACGGGCGCGAAACGCGCCGCCGCTATCGGCGTGATTGGCCGGAACCAGATGTATGCTGGCATCGGCGATGTGATCAAAGCCCATATCAAGGAAGCTGCTCCGGACGGAACAGTGAAAAAGGGCGATGTGGTGAACGCAGTGATAGTGCGAACCAGGCAGGCAATTCGCCGGAATGACGGAAGCTATTTGCGCTTCGATTCCAACGCGATCGTGATCATCGACAAGGAAAACAATCCGCGCGGCACACGCATTTTCGGGCCGGTTGCACGCGAACTGCGCGACAAGAAGTTCATGAAGATCATTTCGCTGGCCCCGGAAGTTATTTGACGGAAAGAGACTATGGCCAAGCAGCACGTTAAGAAGAACGACGAAGTAGTGGTGATCTCCGGCACTGAACGCGGTAAGCGCGGCAAAGTGATCGAGGTTCTGGCCGCCAAGCAGCGCGTGATCATCGAAGGAATCAAGATGATCAAGAAGCATACCAAGCGCAGCCAGCAGAATCCGGAAGGTAAGATTATCGAACGCGAAGGTTCGATCCACCTTTCGAATGTAATGAAAGCAGATTTGTTTGATTCGCGCGCAAGCAAGCGCGGGAACGCAACCGCAAAAGCCTAAAGAACGAGGCCGAGATGAAAGCAAGACTTTACCAGAAATATACCAGCGAAGTGCGCGAAGCTTTGAAGGAAAAGCTTCAGAAAAAGAATGTGCATGAAGTGCCGCGCCTCGAGAAGATCGTGATCAACATGGGCGTGAGCGCGACCCTCGAAAAGGGCGCCGTGGATGACGCCGCCAAGGACCTCACGCAGATTACCGGGCAGAAGCCGGTCATCTCGAAGGCCCGCAAGAGCATCGCGAACTTCAAGCTGCGCCAGGGACAAGCGACCGGTTGCTACGTCACGCTCCGCAAGGACATGATGTATGAGTTTTTCGATCGCCTGGTTGCGACCGCGCTGCCACGTATTCGTGACTTTCGCGGAGTATCCCGTCGCTCGTTCGACGGTCGCGGAAACTATTCGCTCGGTTTGTCTGACCAGACAATTTTCCCGGAAATTGAGTTGGACAAGATCAAGCGCCAGCAGGGGATGGATATCACGATCGTGACCAACGCGCGCACGAATCAAGACGCGCTCGAGCTGCTCAAAATGATGGGCATGCCCTTCGCAGAAAAATAGTAAAATTTGGCTGAGGAAATCGTATGGCAAAGAAATCATGGTTAGAGCGCAATAAGCGCAAGGCCGAAACGGTGAAGAAATACGCCGCGCTTCGCGCCGAGTTAAAGAAGAAGAAGGATTACGCCGCGCTGGCGCAGCTGCCGCGCGATGCGAGCCCTACCCGCCTGGTGAACCGTTGCTCGATGAGCGGCCGCCGCCATGCGTATATCCGCAAATTCGCCTGCTCGCGTTTGACCTTCCGCGAAGGGGCGCTGAACGGGCTGATCCCAGGTGTAACCAAAGCGAGCTGGTAAAATGAGCGATCCTGTAGCAGACATGTTGACCCGGTTGCGCAACGCAAATAGCGCGTTGTTGCCGGATGTGGAAATCACGCACTCCAAGATGAAGGAGAGCATCGCGGGCATTCTGAAGCGCGAAGGTTACCTGGCGGATTACTCCGTCGAGGGCGAAAAGCTCAAGAAGATCAAGATCAAACTGAAGTACAATGGCCGCAAAGGGGTCATCGCTGGTTTGAAACGCGTGAGCAAGCCTGGTCTGCGCCGTTATGTTGGTGCGACGGAGGTTCCCCGCGTGTTGAACGGAATGGGCATCGCGATCATTTCCACACCGAAAGGTGTGATGACCGGCCGCGACGCGAAGAAAGAAAATGTAGGCGGCGAGCTCGTCGCTTTCGTTTGGTAAGGTAAGATTTTATGTCACGTATCGGTAAGATTCCGGTCGCCATTCCGCCCAAGGTGAAGGTGGAGGTAAAGGACCGCAAAGTTTTCGTCGAAGGCCCGAAAGGCAAGCTCGATTGGACGCTGCCCCGCCGCACCACCGCCAAGGTTGAGAACAACGAGATCGTTGTCGCTCGCCAGTCGGACGATGCGGAATCGAAGGCGCTCCACGGCCTGAGCCGCGCCTTGATCAATAACATGGTCAAAGGCGTGACCGAAGGTTACGTGAAGAAGCTTGAGATTCAGGGCGTCGGTTTCAAAGCCGCCGTCACTGGCAAGAACGTCACACTGAGCCTCGGTTACTCGCACCCGATCGTTTATCCTATACCCGATCAGATCAAAGTGACGGTGGAAGAAAACACCAAGATCACTGTGGAAGGCCCGAACAAGGAAACTGTGGGCCTGGTTGCTTCGGAAATCCGCAGCTACTACCCGCCGGAACCTTACAAAGGCAAGGGCGTCCGTTACTCAGACGAACAGGTCAAGCGCAAGGAAGGCAAGACGGTTCAATAATAAATTGGCTTTTCGCGGGCGGGTGCTCATATTCACCGGCCCTGCGAAACGAAAGCCGCCAGGTATTTATTTGGATTTAGATTAATTGGATTACGGCAAAATCCGTGATCGTAAGACAACATGAGAATTGAAAAGAAACAGAAACTAAAGCAACTGCGTCGCTGGCGTATTCGCAGCAAAGTGCAGGGCACCACTGAGCGCCCCCGCATGGCGGTTTGCTTCACGAACAAGAACATTTACGTTCAGTTCATTGACGATCTCGCCGGCAAGACCCTGGCCGCAACTGCGACCACCAGCAAGACAACGCCAGATCGCGATGCGCTTAAAGCAAACGTGAGCAGCGCGCAAACGATCGGTAAGCTCGCCGCTGAAGCAGCCCGCAGCAAAGGCATCACCAAGGTGGTGTTCGATCGCGCCGGGGCACGTTACCACGGCAAAGTGAAAGCACTGGCGGACGCCGCGCGTGAAGCTGGTTTGCAATTTTAAGTTAAGGAGAATTTTATTGTGGCAGATATTGAGAATCCCCAGAACGCTGGAGTAACCCCGGCCGCTGAGAACGTCGAAGCAACAGCCGCTCCAGCCGGCGCCGCACAGCAGGCGCCGCAAGCACAACAAGGCGGCTACCAGGGCGGCGGCCAGCAAGGCGGTGGTTTCCGCGGTCGTGGTGGTCACGGCGGACGCGGGGGTGGTGGCGGTGGCGGCGGACGTGGTCCGCGTCGTCCGCGCGACGGCGAATTCCAGCGCGAGCAGAGCGACCTCAGCGAGAAAGTCATTTTTATTAACCGCTCTTCCAAAGTTGTGAAGGGTGGTCGTCGCTTCAGCTTCAGCGCACTGGTTGTTATTGGTGACAAAAAAGGCCGCGTCGGTCTTGGTCTCGGCAAAGCTGGCGAAGTTGCTGATGCGATCCGCAAGGGCAACGAGGACGCGAAGCATAGCATGGTGAACGTTTCCCTGAAGGACACCACCATCCCGCACGAAGTTCTCTCCGAATACGGTGGCGCGCGCATTCTCTTGCGTCCTGCTTCTCCTGGAACGGGTATCATCGCCGGGAAAACCGTCCGTGCCGTTGTTGAATCGGCCGGTGTCAAAGATGTGCTCAGCAAATCGCTCGGTTCCAAGAACGCTTCGAACGTCGCCAAGGCAACTCTTAAAGCGCTGCAGCACCTGCGCCTGCGCGAAGCGATCTTCAAGGGTCGTGGTATTGAAATCCGTCGTCGTCCGCAGGCTGAACAAGTTCCTGCCTAAACTTTCTAACGTATATGCGTCTACATAATTTAAAGCCGAATCCGGGAGCCAAACATCGCCGCAAGCGCCTCGGCCAGGGCGAATCCAGCGGTCACGGTAAAACTTCCGGCCGCGGTGGCAAAGGCCAGAGCGCGCGTTCCGGTAGCTCGATCCGTATCGGATTCGAAGGCGGCCAGATGCCGTTGATCCGCCGCATTCCAAAGCGCGGTTTCAATAACGCGCGTCATGCGACCGTTTACGTCCCGGTAAATCTTTCTGATCTGAACCGTTTCGATGACGGCGCACGCGTTGATGAGTTGGCTCTCAAGTCGGTCGGTCTGGCCAATGGCAAGTCCGCTGGAGTGAAGATCCTCGGCAACGGCGAAATCACCAAGAAATTGACTGTGATCGCGAGTGCATTCAGCAGCACGGCCCGTGAGAAGATCGAAGCAAAGGGTGGCACCTGCGAAGTGCCGAAGCCGGAGGCGAAACCGATCCGCAAGGCGGCTGCCCAGCCTGCGAAATAGTCCGGTTACGCCAGGGATTGCATGTTCGCTAACCTTTTCAACACTTTCGCCAACTGCTTCAAAATTCCGGAGCTGAAATCCCGGATCATTTTTACGCTGGCGGTTCTCTTTTTGTGCCGCGTCATTGCCTGGGTGCCCGTGCCTGGCTTGGATGGCGCCGCGCTGCGTGAATGGTTCGATTCGAACGCCGGCAAAATGTCGAACTCCGTTGTCGGCATGTACAGCCTGTTCACGGGCGGCGCGCTGAAGCAATGCGCAATTGGGGCACTCGGCATCATGCCGTACATCACCGCGAGCATCATCATTCAATTGCTCACCGCGGTTTTGCCCGGTTTGAGCAAGCTGGCTCGTGAAGAAGGTGGCCGCGCTAAGATCATTCAATACAGCCGTTACCTGACTGTCATTCTCTGTCTCGGCCACGGTACGCTGATGACCCTTGGCTGGGAAAATCCGGAGAAACTCTTTCCAGGATTTGCCGGCGATCTCGTGATGATCGAGAACCTCTGGTGGTATCGAATTCAGACGATTCTTATTCTTACCACCGGCACGTTGCTATTGATGTGGCTGGGTGAACAGATCACTGAACGCGGTATCGGCAACGGTATTTCGCTCATCATTACGATCGGCATCGTGGCTGACTTCCCGATGGCCTTCCAGGCGATCCAAACGATGTTCTTCCCGCCGGAAGGGGTCGAACGCACATTTAACGTTTTCCACGCAATCGGCCTGGTGCTGCTGATGCTCGCAGTGATTGCCGGTGTCATCGCGGTGACGCAAGCGCAACGGAAGATTCCGGTTCAATACGCTCAACGGGCAGTTGGCCGCAAAGTATATGCCGGCAGCAGTTCATTCATGCCGTTGCGCGTCAATTACGCGGGCGTTATGCCGATCATTTTCGCTCAGGCCATCCTGATGTTCCCTGCGATGATTCTTACCCGTCTCGGTGAAATCGGGAACCTGCGGTTCCTCACTGATTTCGGCAACGCGCTGAATCAGGGGAGTTTCGCTTATTACCTGCTTTACTCCTTGATGATCCTGTTCTTCTCCTACTTCTGGGTCGCTACGCAATTCAACGAATTGCAGATCTCGGACGACCTGAAGAAATACGGCGGGTATATTCCCGGTGTGCGTCCTGGTCAGGCGACCAGCGACTACCTGCATCGCACCATGAGCCGCATCACGCTGGCTGGCGCGATTTTCCTCGTCGTCATCGCCCTTGTCCCGATGTTGCTCGGGGATGCGCTTGGGATCGATCCGATTGTCTCGCAATTTTTCGGTGGAACAAGCGTTCTCATTACAGTTGGTGTGTTGCTCGATACGATGCGCCAGATGGAAACGCACTTGTTGATGCGCCATTATGACGGCTTCTTGAAGAAGGGCCGCATGAAGGGGCGTTTCTAATTCGGCGACGCTGATGAAACGCCGAGTTGTATTGCTCGGCCCGCCGGGATGCGGGAAGGGAACAGTCGCCGCGAAGTTGGAGGAGAGATTCGGCCTGGAACATCTCTCCACCGGACAATGGTTCCGGAAAGAGATGGAGCAGGGGACCGAGCTGGGCGAGCGGGCTCGGAAGTATATCGAGCGTGGTGAGTTGGTGCCGGACGAGATTGTGCTCGGGTTGATCGAGCATTGGGTCACGCCGGAGTTAATCGAGCATGGATACTTGTTCGACGGGTTTCCAAGGACCCGGGCGCAAGCCGAAGCGTTGGACAGATTTTGCGCTGAGAAATCAGCGCCACTGGAAGCAGTCCTTTATCTGCAATGTTCGGAGGATGTGATCCTGGAAAGAATCACAGGCCGCCGTGTTTGTTTAAGTTGCGGAAAGGTCTACCATGTGCGAACTTTGCCGCCCGTTTCGCCGGGAGTTTGCGATGTTTGCGGAAGCAAGCTAACGCAGCGCTCGGATGATACGGAGGCAGTAGTGAAGAACCGGTTGGTGTTTTACCAGAAGGTGACCGAACCGCTGGTTGATTATTATAGAGAAAGTGGTAAGCTTGTGAGCTTAAACGCCGGCCTTGGTTCGGAAGATGCGTATGTGCGTGCAGCGCAGGCCCTTGAGTCATGATCATTCTTAAGAATGAACGCGATGTCGAGGCAATGCGCGTCTCGGGTGCGGTTGCCGCTGAGGTGTTGAATCTCGTCGGGAGCTGGATTCGGCCGGGTGTCACCACCAAAGAAATCGACACTTACGCAGCGAACCTGATCAAGGAACGCGGGGCGAAAAGTGCGTTTCTCGGTTACCGGAAGTATCCGGGCCATGTCTGCATCTCGGTCAACGACCAGGTGGTGCATGGATTGCCGAACGATCGGCGAGTGAATTTTGGGGATATCATCAGCCTCGATGTGGGGGTGATATATCGCGGATACATCGGTGACACGGCGAAAACCGTGGCGGTGGGAGGTTGCGATCTCCTCGCGCAGAAACTGATGGATGTGACGGAGCGCGCGCTTTATGAGGGCATTGCCCAGGCGCACGCGGGGAATCGAGTCGTGGATATTTCACGCGCGATTCAGAAGTACGTCGAGAGTAACGGATTTAGCGTCGTGCGCGAGTTTGTCGGGCACGGAGTTGGCCGGTCGATGCATGAGGAACCTCAAGTTCCGAACTTTGTGGACGGTAAGTCGTCCCCGAAATTGCGGGCTGGGATGACGATTGCGATCGAGCCGATGGTGAACGCCGGGAAACCGGCAGTTGAAATATTAAATGATGGTTGGACGGTGGTGACCCGGGACGGGCTGCCTTCCGCGCATTTTGAACATACGGTGCTGATAACCGAGAAAGAACCGGAGATATTAACGTGCCCCGAGAAGAGGCCATCCGCGTTGAAGGTACCGTAGTGGAAGTTCTGCCGAACAATTTGTTTCGAGTGGAATTGAAGAATGGGCACAGGTTTATGGCCCATACTTCCGGTAGGATGCGAATGAATTTTGTTCGATTGGTCACGGGCGACAAAGTGACCGTGGAAATGTCGCCGTATGACCTGTCGAAAGGTCTGATAATTTTAAACGAAGAAACGAAACAATGAAAGTTCGGGCATCAGTGAAAAAGCTGTGCGAACACTGCAAAGTGATTCGCCGCAAAGGCGTCATCCGCGTCATTTGCACAAACTCGCGCCATAAACAGCGCCAAGGTTAAAGAGAGATTTATATGGCACGCATTTTAGGTGTAGATATCCCCGGCGAGAAGCGCATCGACATTTCGCTCCGCTACATTTACGGCATCGGCCCGGTGAACTCGATAGAGATCCTGGAACGCGCCGGCATTGAAGGCTCCGTCCGCGCGAAGGACCTCACCGAAGCGCAGCTTTCCCAGATCGTGCACGCGATCCAGGAAGGCAAATACGTCATTGAAGGCGATCTGCGCCGCGAAATCGGTATGAACTTGAAGCGCCTCCAGGGTATCAAGTGCTACCGCGGTGTCCGCCACTTGCGCGGTCTGCCAGTTCGCGGTCAGCGCACCCAAACCAACGCCCGCACTCGCAAAGGTCCGCGTAAGACCGTCGGCGTGCAGCGCAATCCGAACGCCAAGACCGGCATTCACTAAGCTTTAAATTTAAGATTACATGGCAGACGAGACGAAACCGAAGAAGGCCAAAAAAGAAGCTGCTCCTGAAGGTGCAGCTCCTGCGGCCGAAGCAAAGCCCCAGGGCGAAGCCAAAGCTGGTGGTGAAGCCAAGGGCGAAGGCAAAGCTCCCCGCGCCAAAAAAGCCGCACCCTCTGAAGGTGCTGCCGACGCCAAAGCAGCCGCTCCGGGCGGAGCACCTGCCGCAGCCGATGCACCGCCGGCCGTCAACGCGCCGACTGCTGCCGAATTGCTCGGTGAAGATCCCAACGCCAAGAAGGTCATCAAGGCTAAGGGTTCCAAAAACATCACCACCGGCATTGCGAACATTCTCGCTACTTTCAATAACACCCAGGTGAATATCACCGACATGCATGGCAACATTCTCGGATGGTCCAGCGCCGGTCGCGTCGGTTTCAAGGGTTCCCGCAAGAGCACCGCCTTCGCTGCTCAGCAGGTCGCTCAGGACGCTGCCCGCCAGGCGATGTCCCACGGCATGCGCGAAGTGGAAGTTCGCGTGAAGGGTCCCGGCTCCGGCCGCGAATCGGCCATCCGCGCTCTCCAGGGAATCGGTCTCGAAATCACCACCATTAAGGATTGCACCCCGGTGCCGCACAACGGCTGCCGCCCGCGCAAGAAACGCCGCGTGTAATTGCTTGATTTAACGCTTTTTAACGCTTTTTAACGCTTAACATTTAGAACTCATGGCACGTTATACTGGTCCTCGCGTTCGCATCAGCCGCCGCTTCGGCGTCCCGATCTTTGGCGCATCGAAATATCTGGAACGCAAGAATTACGCTCCCGGCATGCACGGCCCAAAGGCCCGCCGCAAGCTGACGGACTACGCTCTCGGTCTGCACGAGAAGCAGAAGCTTCGTTTCTATTACGGCCTGATGGAAAAACAGTTCCACGGCGTGTATCAGCGCGCATTGCGCCAGCGTGGTGTTACCGGCGAAACGATGCTCCAGATTCTGGAGACGCGTCTCGATAACGTGGTTTATCACCTCGGTTTCTCGAACACCCGCGCCGGCGCTCGCCAGATGGTTTGCCACGGCCACGTTACGGTGAACGGCAAAAAGGTGAGCATTCCGTCCTACAGCCTGAAGGTGAACGACGTCGTTGAAGTGAAGAACAACAACGTGGCGCGCCAGATGGCCACCAAGGGCATGGAAATTTCGACCAGCCGCGTGGTGCCGGATTGGATCGCGCTCGACAAGAACGCGTTCAAAGGAACCATCCTTCGCGTCCCCACCCGTGATGACATTCAGCCGATCGCGAACGATCAGGCCGTCGTTGAATTTTATTCCCGCTAATTAACCCCGCGGTCGAGCAAGGTGGAGCGATGCTCCAGCTGGGCTTTCCGCAAACAAGAAAGCAAATATATGGGCCGAGGCTGCACTCGGGAATAAACGCAGCATCGGTCAGATTAAAATTGCTACAATATTATGGCAGTACGTTTAGGTCGTTTCGAAATGCCGAAGCGCTTGGTGAAAGAAGAAGCCAGCGCAACGGAAACATTTGCAAAATTCATCGCTGAGCCGTTTGAAACCGGCTACGGCCACACCATCGGCAATTCCATTCGCCGGGTGTTGCTCTCGTCCCTCGAAGGCGCTGCGATCACCTCGATCAAGATCGATGGTGCAATGCACGAATTCACCACTGTGGACGGCGTGGTGGAAGATGTGACGGACATTGTGTTGAACCTGAAGAAAGTTCTCTTCAAGTCGCACAGCCGCGATCCGCAGACCGTGTTGCTCTCGGTCACCAAGGATGGTCCTGTGACCGCCGCGGACATTCGCCTCAACCAGAATTTGGAGATCGTCAATCCGAAGCAGCACATCTGCACGCTCGACAAGAAGCGCAAGTTCGAGATGGAACTTGAGATCAAGGTCGGCCGCGGGTTCCTGCCCGGTGACGAAAATAAGCGTCCTGACCAGGCCCTCGGCGTGGTCGCGATTGATTCGCTTTTCTCCCCGGTGACTCGCGTTCGCTACGCTGTGGAGAGCGCGCGTGTTGGTCAGCGCACCGACTACGATCGCTTGATCCTCGAAGTGTGGACCGACGGCCGTATGAGCCCCGATGACGCTCTGACCCAGGCTTCGGCGATTCTGCAACATCATCTCGATGTGTTCGTCGGTTACGACAAGAACGCCGTCGAGTTCGAAGAACAGATCGACAAGCAGGACGACGAGCGCGCCAAGATGCGCAAGCTGCTCAACATGAGCGTCAACGAAATCGAGCTGAGCGTCCGCGCGGCGAACTGCTTGAACAACGCGAACATCACCAGCGTCGGCCAGCTCGCACTGAAGACTGAAGCGGAAATGTTGAAGTATCGCAATTTCGGTAAGAAATCTCTCAACGAAATCAAAGAAAAACTCGCCAGCCTCGGTTTGGCTCTGGGCATGAATCTCGATCCAGCACTGCTCGAGTCGAACAAAGAAGAGAAGGCTGCTTAAGCCTCAGGAGCAGATATGCGTCATCGTAAAAGAACAGCAAAACTCGGCCGCACTTCGTCACATCGTAATGCGATGTTGTCGAACCTGGTGTGCAGCCTCATTCTCCACAAGCGCGTCACCACCACTTTGGCCAAGGCCAAGGCGGCGCGGTCCGTCGCGGAGAAAATGGTCACGCTCGGCAAGAGCGGCACCCTTCATGACCGCCGCCTGGCGGCAGCGCGCCTGCACCAGGAAGATGCGGTGAAGATTCTCTTCAACGAAATCGCGCCGACTCAGAAGACACGCAACGGTGGTTACACCCGCATCATCAAGTTGCACCCACGCCAGGGCGACGCAGCCGAAATCGCGATCCTTGAATGGACCGAACTCGGTGGCGGCGAAGCAGCTCCGGCGAAGACGGAAGAGAAAGCCGAAGAGAAGAAGTAAGCGGCTACATATCTAATCATTTGCGAAGGACGGCTCCCGCCGTCCTTTTTCTTTTCTCGAATGCGTTGGAGCAGGGGAAAGCGCTTGCTAAAACCGCGAACTGCCATAACAGTTACGACCCTTGATCAGGCTGCTGGAAGGTCGCCAGCGCGCTTTTCTGATCCACAACGAGTTCAACCAACCGTTGGCATGCCAGCAAGTCCGGAAGCAACAGCCGAGCGCAACCTCACGAACGCCATCGCTGCACAACCTCCAGCGATTCGGGGTCACAATTTCGACCGACTGAAGACAATCTTCATCGTAGTTGATTCCGGCATCTCCATTCGGAATATCCTCCGCACCGACGTCTACAAGGTATTGCGCGCGTGCAAGAACCTGCGCATCGTCATTTTCTCTTCGCTCACCGACGACGACTTTTACAAGGAAGTAGGCGGCGAAAACGTGTTCTTTGAGCCGCTCCAGAATTGGAAAGCGACGCCACTCGTAAAATCGCTCCGCTCCTTCCGAAAAGATCTCTGGAGCGAGAAACACAACGTAATGCGTTTCCGCGAGAAACGCGCCGCGCGCAAAGGCCGCTTCAGCCGGGAACTCTTCTACAATCTGTTCTTTCGCGGCAATGGCGGTCGTCTAGAGCGCGGAATGGAGCGCGTCGCGCGCCTGGAAGAGAAGTTCACCCCCACTCTCGCAAAAGAATTTTACGCAAAATACAAACCGGATCTGGTGTTCTACACCACGATTAATTCTAAAGATCTCTCCGTTGAAATCGCCGCGAAGCAACACGGCGTAAAATCCTGCGCCTTCATTCTCAGTTGGGACAATCCAACCACGAAGGGGCCGTTTGTCGTGCGTCCGGATCGCGCGATCGTTTGGAACCAAATCATGCGCGACGAACTTTCCGTCCTGCACGATTTTCCTTCCGAGAAGATTCTGATGTCCGGCCCGCCGCAATTCGACATCTACACCGATCATTCGCCTTACGCTTCGCGCGACCAGTTCTTCAAAAAGTGGGATCTCGATTTGAACAAGCGGCTAATCACGTACACGACCGGGAGTCGTGGGATGTTGCCACTTGAACACGAGACGGTGGAGATGCTTTACCAGAAAGTGAAGGATGGCGCGTTTCGGGAGCCGGTGCAGTTACTGGTGCGCCTTCATCCGAAAGATAACTTCGAACCGTACGATCAATTCAAAGGGAAGGCTGGGATTGTTATTCAGACGCCCGGGCGCCGTGGTAACACCAACGATTCATGGAACCCCACTCGCTCGGACATGTATGAGCTGGCGGAAACCATGAAGTATTCAGATGTGGTGGTGAACATTGCATCGACCACAACGATCGACGCTGCATGTTTCGATACGCCGGTGGTCAATGTCGCGTTCGACGGGCCGCGCAACGTTCCCTACGAAGAATCCTGCAAACGCTATTACAAGTTTGATCACTACAAGAAAGTGGTTGAGACCGGCGGAATTACGATCGCGAACACCATCGACGAATTGGTTCAGCAGATTGAACGTTACCTTGACGATCCCAGCCTCGAAGCCGAAGGACGCGCACGAATTCGCGAGGAGCAATGTTACAAGCTCGACGGAAGATCTGGCGAACGGATTGGGCAGTATTTAATCGAGTTGTTGAAAGCGGAGAAGCTTTGACGCGTATGCGCATCGGGACGTTGTGACGAGGGAGCGCTGTTCAGTAACGATCATCACGCTGAACGAAGAAAAAAATCTTCGCGACTGCCTTGAGTCGGTGCGCTGGGCCGACGAGTTTATTGTCGTCGACTCAGGAAGCACAGACGCAACGCTCACCATCGCTGCGGAGTTCAACTGCAAAGTCATTCGCAATCCATGGCCGGGGATGCGCGAGCAGAAGAATGTTGCGAACGCGGCGGCTATGGGACCCTGGATCCTGAACCTCGATGCCGACGAGCGGCTTTCCAAGGAGTTGCAGGAAGAACTTCAGGCGCACCTCGTCTCGCCGAAATTCGACGGCTACAGCTTCCCTCGAAAGAATATTTTTCTCGGCAAGTGGATGCGCCACGGCGGTTGGTATCCTGACGCGACATTGAGATTATTTCGAAAGGGGCACGGGAAATTCGGTGGAATCAACCCGCATGCGAATGTCGAACTGCCAGCAGGTTCGAGAACCACGACGTTGGATCACCCACTCGTTCACCTCACTTACTTCACTCTGCAACAGTACGTGAGTAAGCAGTATTCCTACGCGGACGCCGCTGCGCGCGAGTTGTTCGAGTCCGGAAAAATGCGTTCCGTCTCGCCTCTCCGCATTCTCGTAAAAACATTTTGGAAGTTCATCGAGACCTACTTCATTAAGCGCGGTTTTCTGGACGGAACGCATGGTTTAATCGCCGCGCTCGGGTCGACTTTCGGCGCGTTCCTGAAACAGGCGCGAGTCTGGGAGCTTTCCCGTAGCGCGAAGAAAACCTAGGTTCGCAGTCTCTCGTTGGCGGCACGCTCAACCACAGCGAGCGTTTCGCGAACATTGCGGGATAAACTGATCAGTTCTTCGTTTACCTGAACTCGTTTCGCTCCGTTGCGCACCCGCAGCACTATTTCGTTCGCAAGCGAATTGATGTCTGAAGGATCAGATAACACGGCACCCATATCTGGATCTGCGATCAACTCTCCCGCGCCATTCATCTTCGAGGTAATCACCGGCAGGCCTGCAGCGAGCGCTTCAATGCAGGCATTGGCTGAAGGTTCGTAAATCGGCGTAAACGTGAAAAGATCAGCCGCCGCGTAAAGGTGCTCCACGTCGCGCACACTGCCGGTATATATAATGTCCGGCGCCCTCCGCGGTGGTTGACCCCGCCCCACGACAAACAGCTTCAAAGTGCGGGTGCTGCTCTCGGAGCGTAACCGCTGCTGCGCGACATCCACCGCTTTGATGACGTATTTGAGCCCTTTCCGTTCCCATCCAGTTCCAACAAAAAGGCAGACGAAATCATTCTCATTCAAGCCATACTTCTCACGCGTTTCGGCGCGACTGCCCTGACGGAAGCGCGCCACATCGATACCGTTTCTGACCAGCATGATCCTGTCTCCTGGAAAAGCGAAATTTGAAACGATTTCGTTCTTCACCATCTCCGAATTCACAATGATGAAGCGCGTGTTCGCTCGTGAGAATGTTTCTTTCTCGAGGGCCAGCATGGCGCGGTGTAAGGATTGCCGCCACAAATTGCGCCACCACGGCGTAAATTGTCTGCGCCGCTCCAGCCAGACTTTATGCACGCCATCCCCGGCGCGATAGATCTCCTGCTGAAGCGTTCGCTCGAGGCTGAAGATGCAGTCGAACTCCTCGGCGGAAGTTAGCGTTTTCACCTGCTCCGCGAAACGCACGATGCGTTTTGCTTTGGGGCCGGAAACCGGCACGCGATGAAATTTCAGATCTGTGGACGAAGACTCCCAAGTTTCCGCAAACAAGTGAATCTCATGCCCTCCGTTCAGCAGCGCTCCGACTAACCGCTGAAGATACAGTTCGGCACCGCCGACCGCTGAAAAATTGCGACGTATCAGCGCAAGCTTCATGCGGGCTGTCCTGCGGAACGCGCGTGGGAATGAAATAATTTGAGAGCCTCGCGAACGACTTCGTCCGACGTGGAGGCAAGATTCATCCCGGGCTTTTCGACCAACGTAAACGAGCGCTCGTTCGGGTAATACCACGACGATGTCTTGATGTCGTTTGTCGCGCTAAAAATAGTAGCGCACGGGCGGGCGAAAGCCTGCGCTAGGTGCGAACACGCCCCATCGACGGTAAGGACCAGCTCCGCCCGCGAAATCAGAAACATGAACTCCTTGAGATTCGTCCGTGCGAATGCATCAAGTCCGTACACTGAAGCGCGCAGGGTTTCGACATGCTGCTTCGCCCACTCCGGGCCGCTTCCGGTAAATATGATCGGCAACCGTATTTCTTTTCTGAGAGCGCCGAGGACGTTACGCCACGCATCCGCGCGCCAGCATTTTCTTTCTTCAGAGGCGGTCGCGTTCAACAGTAGAAAACGTTCCGGCAGCGCGAGCTTCGGTCGCCAATCGATCGGTGGTCGCCGCAGTCTGGGCTGTCGAAATGATCCGCCGCCGACTTCGGTGACGTCCCAATACCATTGCGCGAAGTAGCAGTTTACCTTCGGTTTGAACTGAATGTCGTCAAACACCACGCGATGGTGCCAGCGAACGGAGGCTGCACTGCGCATCCGAAGGTGCTTTTTGCGCGCGGAAGTAAGAAATGCACGGAAGGTCGCCTTTGAGCCCTTTTCATAAACCCAAATGCTGTCAAAGCTCTGGCGTCGTTCGCGGACCCGGGCGTTTTCCATCAATTCGACAACCGGCGCGAGCGATGGCTTGCACCACAGATGAACTTTTTCTCCAGTGGCCGCTGCCAACTTCGCGAGCGCTGGCTCCAGCAGCACGGTATCGCCGAGTTGCTTTTGGAAGATGACGAGCGCCGGATCAGCCATTCTTCTTCAAGTAGCGGTTTTCTTGCCGATGATTCTTTCGGCGGCGGACCAGTCCTCGAGCGTGTCCAAGTTTACACGATCAGTATCGCGCACGACAAACGGTCTGCAATTCTGACCGTAAATAGAGTTCTGCTCGCGCAGCGTCCGCACGCGAGTGAAATAGAAGTCACCATTGCGTGAGTAGGTCTCTGGCACATCTTGCCGGCGTGTAAATTTCAGGCCGTCTTCCATGAATGGAAGAAGCCGATCGTTTTCCACGCGCATGATGAAGTACGGCGAGTAGTGCTGCGGGACAGGTTCAACACTGACGACGGAATCAATACTGTCGTCGCCTCGCAACAACTCGAACGCAGCTTTAAGATCCTGCCACCGCCGAAACGGCGCGGTCGGCTGAAGTAACAGAACTGCGTCAGCCCGGAAGCCGCGGGTTTCCATTTCGGCTATCGCGTGGTGAATTACCGGCAGCATCGGCGTAGTGTCTTGGGCCAGTTCCGCAGGGCGCAAGAAGGGAACTTCGATATTCCATTGCCGGGCGACATCGGCGATCTGTTCGCTGTCCGTCGAGATGATCAGCTTCGTGCAGATCTCAGCTTTTTGCGCCGCCAGCGCGGTGTAAGCCAACAACGGCTTCCCCCCGAGCACCCGCGTATTTTTACCCGGAATTCCTTTTGAACCGCCGCGCGCGGGGATGAGCCCGAGAAGGTTCATTCAGTAGGCGAGACGTTTCTCGATTTTGTGCGGAAGCCGCTGCAGAAGGTCAGCAATGCGTGAACCTGCCGATCCATCGCCGTAAATCTTGCTCGGTTTTTTCTTCGCGTCGTTCAGGTGTTCGCGAATCGCGGTGCAGATGTGATCGCGATTGTAATCAACGTCGATGACATTCGCGCCGCGCTCTCGGCCGCCCTGCCGGGAGCCAATATTCACGGCCGGCACTCCGAGAAATGAACACTCACGAATCGCCACGCTCGAATTCCCCACGATTGCTTTGCTGTTGTAGACCAGGCGCAGAAAATCTGTCGGCTCCATATTTTTAAAGAAATGGAATTTCGATGGCTTCTCCTCTTCACGGAATGCGCGAATCCCCTTTGAAGTCCCATCCGACCCGGCATCGACGTTCGGCCAGAACCAGAGCGTTGGGACATCCACTGCTTTGACGCCATAGAGCGTTTCGATGATATGCTGCCGCGAGCTTTCGTATTCGGTCGTCACCGGATGTTGCAGCACGACGATGTAGCCGTCATCGAGATTGACCGGGGCGCCGACGCCGCCATATTTCATGAACGGGTCGAAACTCATCTTGGGGTCCCGCAACACTTCCGCGGCGAGATCGATTGAGGGGCATCCCGTAACGAAAACTGCGTCAGAATCTTCGCCCATTTTGCGAACGCGTTCAGCGGCAATATCCGTGCAAGTGAAATGATAATCCGCGAGCTTCGTCACAGCGTGGCGCACCTTTTCATCGATTGAGCCAGTCACTTCGCCGCCCTGCATGTGCACGAGCGGAATGTTCATGTAAGAGGCGGCAGCAGCAGTTGCCAGAGTTTCGTAACGATCCGCGATCGTCACCACCATGTCAGGCTTCAGGTTGTGGAACACCGTGGAGAGTTCCATCATGCCGAGCCCGGTGGATTTGGCAGACGTAACAAGGTTCTCGCCTTCCAGCACCATGAAGACGCTCGCCGCTACTTCGAAGCCATCTTTTCTGATATACTTTAGCGCTTCGCCGTATCGCTCCAAAACTGCCGAGGCGGCGACGACCAGTTGCAGTTCCAGGTCCGGATGTTCCTTGATCGCTTGCAGCGCGGTTTTGATGCGCGCGTAACTCGGGCGCGCGGTGACAACGACACAGATCTTCCGTTTCATTTCTCGATATCAGCGTACTGAAGAAATTCCCCGGCGCGCATGTTACGACGAAGTCTCGCGCCGAGAACACTGGAAAATTCCGAAGCCGGAATGCCGGCGACGGGCTTGCGCGTCGCGATATGTTCGGCACGAATCACAGTGCCGGCGCTCAATTCCCCAGCAGCCACCAAACTTTGCCCAAACATTTTCCGCATCCGATCCATTGCGACGGCTTCGGCTTCCTTGTCGACTGGATTGTTCAGCATTTTTTCAGTGAAGCGAATCCCTTCCACCATTTGCTTCAATTCGGCGAATGTGACCGACGCAATCGTATCCGGACCAAACATCGTGCGATCCCAGGTAACGTGAACTTCAACCGCTTTCGCGCCGTGCATCACGGCCGCGACTGAAGGCCAAATCGTTCCGGAATGATCCGAAAGGCCAACCTCGCAGCCGAAGCGGCCCTTAAATTCGCTGAGAAGATTCAGTCCTACGCGGTCGGGAGGGCAGGGGTAAGCGCTCGTGCACTGCATCACGAGGAATGGCACTGCCGCAGATTCCAATCGCTTGACGGTGGCCTCCAATTCACTCCAGGAACTCATCCCCGAAGATAAAAGGACCGGCAACTTCATTTCCAGCAGCCGCGATAGGAGAACTTCGTTGCGAACTTCCCCCGAGGCGATCTTCCAGGCGCGAATACCTATCTCCGCGAGCAATTCAATTGCTTCGAGCGAGAACGGCGAGCTCAGGAACGTCAGCCCTTTCTCCTCCGCGTGTTCTTTCAATCCGCGCCACTGGTCCTTGGTAAATTCCATTCGCTTCCAGTAATCGTAGCGGGTGGCGTCCTGCTTGCTGAACTGCACGCGCCATTGTTCGGCCGGCGAACTTTCGGCAGCGGCGATGTGCGTTTGAAATTTGACTGCATCGGCGCCTGCAGCGGCAGCGGCATCGATGAACGCATGAGCAAAATTTACGCTCCCATCATGCGCCTGCGCCACTTCCGCGATGATCAACGCAGGTTGACTCCCGCCGACCTTTCGATTGCCAATGGAAAACTCCGCCATGCGAAATCAGGAAGCGAGCACAGTGCTGAAAGTTTGACGTTGCGCCATGTTTCCAAAGATCCCTTCACTGCGCAGAAGTTCGGCGAAGGTGCCTTCCTCCACAATTTCACCGTGCTGCAGAACGATAATTCGATCCATCTTGGCGAGCGTTGAGAGCCGATGCGCCACCGAGATGACCGTGCGGTGCTCGGCGAGGTTGTCGATCGCGCGCTGCACTTGCGCTTCGGATTCCGCATCAAGCGCCGCAGTAGCTTCGTCGAGCGCGAGAATCGGCGCCTGGCGAATGAACGCACGCGCTATCGCGATCCGTTGACGCTGGCCGCCGGAAAGGAGCACGCCTCTATCCCCGACGCGGGTGTCGTACCCTTGCGGAAGGTTCATGATGAATTCGTGAGCAAACGCGGCTTTGGCAGCCGCTTCGATTTCGCTACGAGTTGCTCCTTCACGACCACACGCGATGTTCTCAGCGACCGTTTGGTCGAACAAAATAATATCCTGGCTAACAAGGGCCATCTGGGCTCGAAGGTCAAACGTCGTCAATTCACGGATGTCCACGCCGTCGATCAGAACGCGGCCTTCCTGCGGATCGTAAAAGCGGAAAAGCAAATTGATGAGCGTGCTCTTGCCAGATCCGCTTTCGCCCACGACGCCGAGCTTTGTGCCGAGCGGAATCGTGAGGCTGAAGTTCTGCAGGACCGGTCGGTCATTATAAGCGAACGTAACGTTGTCGAACCGAATTTCGCGCGCGAACGGCTTCATCGCTTTAGGGCCCGTCGGCTCTTTAACAGTCGGCTCTTCGCGGAAGATTTTCATCAACCGTTCGATGCCAACGCTGGCTTGCTGAAAATAGACATGCAGCCCGGCGACTTTTTTTATCGGTGTATAGATCAACGCGACCGCGCCCACGAAAACCGCGAGTTCCGAGCCCGTCTTGTCCGCCCAAATGATGTAGACGAGCAGGATGCCCAGCCCGAGCGCGCCGATCGTTTCGATGAACGGATTAACCAGTTCCTTCGCCTGGATCTGTTTCATCCCGTGATGAACGAGCTGCCGTGCGTGCTGCGCGAAACGTTCCGTCGCCTGTCGTTCGAGCTTGTAAGCTTTGATCAGCCGAATGCTGCCTAAAAATTCCACCAGCAAACTTTGCTGAAGCACCCCCGTTTTTACGTTTCCTTTGGCGGCACGACGAATTTTTTTGCCGAGAATCATGATCGGAACGATGCAGGTCGGCATGAACACCGTGACGAAGACCGTCAGCTTCCAATCCATCCAGAGGAGATAGCCAAGTGTGAAAATAATCGTGACGGGTTCTTTCACGAGATCGGAGACACCATGGTTGAGCGATTTCTGCAGCGCCTGGGTATCGCCGTGCACGTGCGTGATCAAATCGCCCATCGTCGCGCGATTGTAGAAATCCAGTGAGAGCGTGCTCAGCTTGTGAAAAACATCCTGCCGCAAATCATTGATCACGCGTTCGCTCACCCAGCCCATGCAGTAGCTGCTCAGGTAGCCGATGTAACCGCGAAACGCGAACAGCAATGGAAAGAACAACAACAGTCCGGTTAGTTGTTTTGCATCCAGGTCTCGGCCGTCCTTGGGCAACCATGGATCGGTCGAACGAACGAATCGCTCGCGCGCGTTGTTCGTCCACTCTTCAATACGCTTCGTCGTTTCGGTGCGAGGGAGCGCCGTGGCGGACGCGTTCTGCTCCTGCGGAAAAACGCGATTCAAAAGTGCCTTCGAACCGCTGAGAATTGTTGCGTTCGAGATGCCGAATAAAACGCCCAGCAGCACGCCTAAAGCCAGCCGTGTCCAATAGCGGCGGATGTATGGCGCACCAAAACGAAAGACGTTGGCGAGGTTATTCACTAATTAAGACGTTCACGCACCACGGCGATCACGTTTACGGCGTCGGCAGCATAACATACGCTGCACCACAGTCATCCGGTTTTTGCGTCTTACTTGCGCGCTTCCGGAGTGACCGTCACTTCGACCGGCTCGTTCGTTCGCACAATTTTGATCTTCAGCGGTTGACCGATCTTCGCGGCGTCGAGCGCGTAAGTGTAGTCGTAAATGTTGGCAATTTTTTGGCCAGCGAACTCGATGATCACATCGCCACCCTGAAGGCCCGCTTTTTCCGCAGGGCTGCCGCCGCGAACGCCGGAAATCTTCACGCCTTTTACTTCCGTCGCGTAATCGGGAATCGTGCCAAGATAGGCCCGAAGAGATTCTCGCGCGCCCGGCGCGTTGCTTCGTTCGACTTTCACGTAGTCCGGGCGTTTCTCGCCTTCCACCAGATCCTTCGCGAGCAAACTCGCGAACTTGCTAATCTTCTCGATTCCTTCGAAATCGACTTTGTCGGTATCGTCCGAAGGACGGTGATAATCGTCGTGGCTGCCCGTGAAGAACGCGAGCACGGGAATTCCTTTCGGATAGAACGCCGTCGTATCGCTGGGTAGATACGGATCATCAGTGAGGTTCAGATTGAGACCGGCAACGATGTTCCGGCGCTCGATCAGTTTTCGCCAAATTCCGGACGACCCCACACCTTGCAGCGCGAGGTTGTTCGTGCGGAGACGCCCGACCATGTCGAAATTCACGTAGGCAACGATGTTCGTGAGAAGAACCGGCGGATGTTCCACAAAGTGCGTTGAGCCAAGCAGGCCCATTTCTTCGCCCGACCAAAATCCGACGATGAGACCGCGCTTTGGTTTCGGCCCGTTAGAAACGGTGATACCGGCTGGTTGAGGAATTCCACCCGGAGAAGTATTGGCGAACTGTTGTGCAAGCTCAAGAACTGCCGCTACTCCGGAAGCGTTATCGTCCGCGCCGTTGTGAACCTGGCCGGTCTCATGGACGTTTTCCCGCGAGCCGCCTTCCTCGCCAAAGCCGAGATGATCGTAATGCGCGCCCACCATCACGTATTCCGAAGTTTCACCCGGAATCACGGCAAGAACGTTGTAGTCAAAGTTCTTCTTCCGCTCCAGGTTGACACTGAGCGAAACCGTCGCGTTCGTTAACGACGGTGCTTTTTCCGCGTGCGGGTTCTCCTGGTCGAGCGCGCTCTGCAGCTCCTTCAGCGTTTTTCCCGAACCGCTCAGCAATACGTCCGCAACTTCGCTGGTGATCGAGGCGGCAACGATCTCGCTATCCGCGCGCGCGCCGTCCGGCGAGAGTGGAAAAAGCTTTCCGTGTGTCGGCGAGTTCGGTCCAGAAACGAAGAGAATCGCTTTCGCGCCGCGTTCGCGCGCCAGCATCGCCTTGTAGCGGAGAGCGGCATAGCGATTCAACTGTTGCCGCCGCTCGGATGAAATATCCTCGGGCACGTATCGAAGCACCAGCGCCACCTTGTTCGAGACGTCCAGTCCTGCATAAGAATCGTATCCTTCGCCAAGTTTCCCCGGCATCACCAGGCCATAACCCGCAAACACAACTTCCCCTTCGATCTTCCCGTTCGAACTGAACGACAGCGGAACAAAGTCTTTCTCCAATGCAAAGTCGCGCTTCGCTTCACCCGATTTCACCGACAGGGTTGTTTCGGGCTTGATGATGCTCACTCCCTCGTTGAATTCGAATCGTTGCAAGTACGGCTTCTCGCCGGGCTTCTGCGCCAATGGCTGGAGGCCATAACGCTTTAACTCAGCAGCGATGTAGTCCGCAGCTTTGCGAGCTCCCTCTTGACCCGTCTTTCTCCCCTGCAGTTCGTCGGAAGCGAGAAACGCGACATGCGCGCGCGCGTCTTCGGCGGTGATTTCTGTTGAAAGCGTCGGCGCATTTGCGGGTTCTGGAAGATTCTTCGCAGCTGCGTCCGCGGCTCCACCGAGAGCCGCAAGCGCAGCTTCATGGTTCCAATCCGCGAGGAACAACTGCGATTTTCCGGAACTCGCCCGATTCGACGTCCAACAAAGTTTTTTCCCGTCCGGCGAAAACACCGGCAGGCCATCAAATCCCTCGGTGAACGTCACTCGAACCGGCGGGGTGCTTCCGTTTATATCGACCAGAAATAATTCAAAATTCTCGAACCCATGTTTGTTCGAAGTAAAAACAATGTATTTGCCGGACGGATGCGGATACGGCGCCCATGACATTGATTCGAAACGCGTAATTTGTTTCACGTCACTGCCGTCCAACTTCATCGAGAACACATCTGCGATTAACCCGTTCGTATCAAAGCGCCGCCAAACAATCCGCTCGCCATCCGCCGTAAAGAACGGCCCCCCATCGTAACCAGGCTGATGGGTCAGCCGGCGTTGACCGGTCCCGTCTGCATTCATCAGATAAAGCTCCGCAAAATACGCCGGGTCCGTTTCGTAACGCTTCTTTCCTGTCGGGGAGAGTTTCTCAATCGGGTACGCGGTTCGGACCGAGCTGAAAACAATCTTCGTTCCGTCCGGCGAAAACGCCGCTTCCGCGTCGTAACCGGGCGCTTCGGTCAATCTCTTTGCGTTGGAGCCGTCCCGCTTTGCAAGATAGATGTCCATCTCCGGATCGTAATCCCACGAGTAGCGGCGTGTCTTACCGCTACCGATAAATGCGAGTTCCTCTTCCTGTTTCTTCTTCGAATTTGCATCATGGTGCGTGGAAGCGAAGAGCACCTCGTCTGCTCGCGGCCGAAAGAATGCGCACGTGGTTTTTCCCGTGCCGGACGAAACGCGATGAATGTCACCGGTCTCGAAGCTCAGGATATAAATTTGGTAGAATGGATTCTCCGGCTCGCGCGTGCTTTGGAAAATGAGCTGCTTCCCGTCCGGCGAAAAATAACCCTCACCGCTTTTACCCTCGTAGGTGAGTTGGCGGATATTCTGAAGAAAGCTCGCTTCCGTTTCGGCGCCTCCGACACAAAACCCAGCCGCCAGCATTATTCCAGCTAAGAAAACCCGAACCATGCGGTTATCTTAGCCGCAATTACCGGCTGCTCAAATGACAAACCACTACGCGATCTTCTTTCGAAAACGAAGCGCGCAAACCGCAAAAAGGAACACACCCATTCCCGCCAGTATCAGCAGGTCGTCCGTATGGTCGCTCAGGTAAGCGCCGCGGAGGATGATCCCGCGAAGCAGGTTGATGTAGTACGTCGTCGGCAGGACCGACCCAAACCAGTAGAAGAACGTCGGCATTGTTTCGCGCGGGAAAATGAATCCGGAAAAGAACACCGTCGGCAGGATGAGGGTCATCGTCATCTGCAACGCCTGCATCTGATTCGCAGCGCGCGTGGAAACAAGGAGCCCAAGGCTCAACAGAGAGAAGATGTAGAGCACCGTGCCGACCAGCAGCACGCCCACACTCCCGGCGATCGGTACCTGGAACACAAAGCGCATCAGCACGAACAGCGCGCATGCCATGATGAATCCAATGACCAAATAGGGAATGATTTTCCCAAGCATCAATCCCCACCGCGAAAGCGGACTTACGAGCAGTTGCTCCAATGTTCCCCGTTCCCGCTCGCGCACGACCGACATGGCGGTTGCGAACGTCGTGGCAATCTGCAAGACCACACCAATCACTCCCGGTAAATAAAAATTCGGGCTGCGCATCGATGGGTTGAACAGCATCTGCGGTCGAACCTCGATCGGCAGTGTCATCGCTTTCTCGTTCAGCAACGTTCCCACTGACCGCGTCAATGTAATCCCAAGCGATGTATTCAGCGCCTGCAACGCGGTGCTCGAATTCGAACCGTCGATCAGCACCTGCACTTGGGCGCCGCGTTCGGAATACAAATCCCGCGTGAAGTTCGGCGGAATCTGTATCCCCACATAAGCTTTGCCGCGGCGAATCTCGGTCATCATCTCCTCAACACTGTTCACTTCACGGGTAATTCGAAACGTGTCGGTGTTCACGAACATATCAATCAGCTTCCGGCTCTCCACCGTTTTGTCCTCGTTATAGACGACCGTGGCCATGTATTTCACGTCGTTGTCCAGGGCGAACCCGAACGCGATCATTTCCACCAGCGGCGGAAACAGCATGAAGAACAGCGTGAGCGGATCGCGCAGCACGATCGTAAATTCCTTCAGCATGATCGCATTGAATCCGCGAAATATGTTAAACACGCGCCACCTCCTTGCTGTTGCTTGCTGCGTCAGCCGTTAACGCGACAAATACATCTTCGAGTGATGGCGCGATTGGTCGCACATCGGCCTCAACAATTCCGTGCTCGGCCAGCGCATGGCGGATCTGTGCTTCAGTCACAGAAACCTCCGCCAGCAAATGCATCGACTGCCCGAAAACGGTCGCGCTTAGGATTCCCGGCATATGTCGCAACACCTGCAAACCGCGCGTCACGTAGTCACAGGTAACATCCAGCCGGCGGGTTCCGGGCGGGTTCACAATTGGCAGATGTTTCAAATCCGCCGGCACGCCGCAGACGACCAATTTCGACAAATGAATGTAACCCACATGCGAGCAGCGCTCCGCTTCATCCATGTAATGCGTCGTGACGAACAACGTCATCCCGCTCCCCGCGAACTCGAAGAGCAGATCCCACAATTCGCGCCGCGCGACCGGATCGATGCCTGCCGTTGGTTCATCCAGGAAGAGCACTGTCGGCTTGTGCATCAGCGCGCAAGCCATCGCGAGCCGTTGCCGCCAGCCGCCCGAAAGCAACGCCGCGCGGCGATTCAGGTACGGTTCGAGGTGCGTTATCGCGATTAGTTCCTCGCGCCGCTGCTGCAACGCTTTGCTTTTTAATCCGTATAACCGTCCATAAAACAGCAGGTTCTCATGCACCGTGAGTTCGTCGTAGAGCGAGAACTTCTGCGACATGTAGCCAATCAGTCCCTTGACCCGCTCCGTTTCGTTCACGACATCCACGCCGGCGATCGTCGCGGTCCCGTGCGTCGGCGTCAGGATGCCGCAAAGCATTCGGATCACCGTGCTCTTTCCGGAACCATTCGGCCCGAGAAACCCGAAAATCGAGCCTTTCTCCACCGCGAAACTCACCTGATCCACAGCAGTGAAATGACCGAATCGTTTGGTCAAATCTTTGCACTCGATCATCGTTTCGCTCATAAGCGGTCAGTTCGCTTTCGGCGTGTTCGCGAAGTAAACGTCTGCCGCCATGCCCGCGCGCAAGTCGCCGGATTGCAGGCGCACTTTAATTCCGAACACTTGCTTCACGCGATCTTCGACCGTCTGCACGTTCCGCGGCGTGAACTCAGCCGCGCGCGCGATCTGTTCCACCTCCCCTTCGAAGTCGCGCTCCGGAAACGAATCGACTCGCACCCGTGCCTTCTCGCCTGGCCGAATATGTCCCAACCACGGCTCCGGCACATAGACCCGCACCCACATCGCATTCGTTAGGAGCAATGTCGCCAGCGGTCGGTTTGGTGCAGCTACGTCGCCGATTTTTACCTGCAAAACCTCCAGCACCGAATTCGTCGGCGCGACCACGGTCATCTCGCGTAAATTGCTTTCAATCTCCGCCAACTGCGCTTCGGCTTGCGCGATCCGTTCCAGGCGCGTCCCGGCCACCAGCAGTTCGTAACGACTTTTTGCCGCTTCCACGCTGCGCTCCAGAGAAGCTGCGCGCGTCGCCGCCCGGTCACGTTCCGCTTCAGCGATCGCTTTCTCTTCGAAGAGTTGGCCGATGCGTTTTGCCTCCGCTCGCGCGAATTCCAATTCTGCTGCTGCTGCCTGCCACTCGCTTTTCGCCGCCGCCAACTCCTCCTTGCGCGCGCCGGTTTTCAGTTCGTCCAGCAACGCCTTGGCCTGGTTCCGCCGCGCCAGGAGTTCCGGCGCTTCGAGCTGAACGATCTTCTGACCGGCTGACAATGAATCGCCCTCCTGCGCAAAAATCCCTGCCACGCGCCCGCCGTATCGCGACGCGAGCTGCGCTTCATCCACTTCGATCGTTCCGGAGACGTGATCCGTGCGGCGCGGCTCGTTCCATTTGGCGCAGCCGCTAAATACGACAGCCGCCGCCAGCGCTGTCGCCCACCCAACCTGTTTTAACACCCGCACCGCGGCAGGATAGGGGACTGCTCTCCGAACGCTACTCCGATTGTGCGAATGCACTCATTCTTGGTCGCAAGCAGATCCGGCGCCTGCAAGCACACGAAAGTGCCACCAGGCTTACTTTGGTCAGTAAGAAATCGATAAGGGAGCGTCGTTAATATCGAAGAAGATGTTGTTCGTCGGTTCGATTTTCAAGCGCACGGCGGAGGCGGAGGATTTCAATTTTGGAAAGGCTATTTCGGCCGAACCGTTGTTTGGGGTGGAGTTGGTCAGGAGGATTTTGAAGCACTGGCCGTCATTGGTGGAGAGCGTCAGGCGGACGTGAGTGGCGTTAATGGGAGAGTTGGTCGTTCCGGCGACGTCCCAAGTGACGGTGGCTCGGGTGGAGAGAGGTTCGGCGGCGTTGTGAGAGGTAATTTTGAACGGTGCGCCGGTGTCGATGACTTGTAATTCTGTGTCGCTCCAGTTGATCGCGCCGGTATCGCGCGAGTCGCGAGCAATTGCGCGGAAGTGCATGGTGCGCGCTTTGGTAGGGAGGCGTTCTTCGGGCGCGTCTTTCCCTGCGAGGATGAGTTCGAGGCGAGGAAAATAGCGCGTTGGATAAGTGGAAGGAGGAATTGAACGGAAGAGCGGGCCTTTGCCGTCGTCGGGCGCTGCAAGAGTCCGGGCGGGCCCGAGGTCGAGTTGTTCCCAATTCACGAGCACAGTATCGCCGTCCGAGTCAGTGGCCCCAGCAGTGAGCGCGAAGGGAGTGCGGGCCGGAATGGAGTATGTGGGGCCAGCGTTAATCGTCGGAGCGGAGTTGGTGCGCGCGGTTGTCTGGCCGACCTGCGCGGCGGCGCCGTTCACGAAGTCGAGGATTTGTTTGATGTTGCCCGAATGGAAATAGGCATCGTGCCGCGGCTGAAATGAATCCCCGGCGCAAGGCAGGCTGGAGTAGCTCATGATGGTCGAGCCGGTGCCCGGCTCGAAGGCGGTATAGCCGTCACGGCGTTCGGCGCAGAAACCGGTCGGTGAATTGAAAGTGTGTTTGGCGCCGAATTGGTGACCGAGTTCGTGCGTGACCAGATTAACGTGGAACGCGTCGCCGCCGGGTTTGGGCAGGCCGATGCAGCTGGAACCTTTGCGCGCCGGATCGCCAACGGTGCTAAAGTAAGCGAGACCGTATTGACCGCGCGTGAGGAGGATGCCGACGTCGTAATTGGCGGTGCCGATGATTTTGTCGAAAGCTGCTTGAGCTTCGTTGAGGAGTTGTTCGGAAGGATCGTTGGAGCTGTACGGATCTTTGAACATGTTCGTGAAAACCATTTGCTCGAAGCCGGGGACGAGCGTGAAGGAGATGCCGAGTTCGCGGTGGAAAATCGCGCTGGCGCGGCTCATCGCGGTAACAACTTCAAGGACCGCGGCTTCCCTGGTGCGGTGATACTGCGTGAATTCAGCGGTGGCCGCAGGCGCCAGTCGGAAGGTGCGAAGGACGTTCGCGTAGCCGTTCAGTTGAATTTCCGGCGGAGCTTTTGCGCCAGGAGCAGCTTTTGGTGCCGAGACGCTCGTAAGGCAGCGATACTCGTGCAGCGTGCGGCCAGAATCTGGCGCCACGGCAAGACGGATCTCGCCGAGGTGCGAAGTGGAATTCAGGTAATAGGTGCTCTCGGGAGTGAAGAGTTGCGCGGAAATTGATTTGGGCGTGAGAATGATATTTGCGCGGTAAGCGGAATTCTCGATTGAGGAACCGGCAAGGTTGCGGATGCCGAGAGCATCGTCCTGCAGGAGACTGGTCGGCGTTAGACGGAACGTGTGTAGTTCACCGGTTGGCAGAGGCAGCTTTAGTTCGGGCGAAGAAGTCGCAAAGGCAGACTTCAACTCCTGTTCGGAGAGAACGAACTGGGCGCTCCCGATGCTGCAAGTTGCGGCAGCGATGAGGAACGTTGCGCCGAGGCTCAACCATCTCACGATGAGATTTTAGGCCGGCCCATGGCAGATGCGTATCCGGAAAATCCCTGAACCGGGCTGGAGGAAGATGCGGGCGGGATGGCAGTTACACGTCGGAACCGGCAACCGATTTTGGTTTCGTTTTTGCCGGCGCGCGGCGAGTTGTTTTCTTCGTTGGCGGAGCGGTCTCCTTTTCAGCCGGGAAGATCTCGCTTTGCGCAGCGACGGCTTTCGACTTTTCGGCGGCGGGACGTGTTCTTGGTGAAGATTTTGGTTCTGCAGGAGCGGCGAGAAGTTTCTTTTCGTCTTGTAGTGCCTGCGGCGTCGAAGCCGCGAGCAGGGTGGAAGTGAATTCCGTAGGCGGAACGACGCCGATGCGCATTTCGCCGACGACCACTGCACCGGGTTCGACGATGATGTTGCGCGCTTCAGTATTACCAAACATCACCGCGCTCGACTTGAGCGTCACCGTTTTTTCAGCGATGAGATCAGCGGTCAGTTCACCAGAGATTTCCGCGGAACCGACCGCAAGGGGTTTGTCAGAAAAGTAGCGATTCTGCGCTGGGATGACCAGGCAACCAGCAGTGATGGTCCCTTTGATTTCGGCCGTGGAATAGATCGTGAGCGTGCGTTCCGCGTTCAGCTTGCCCAGAAAACGACCTTTGATCACGGCTTCGCCGACGTGCGCTTCGGTATTAAAAACGTAGCCTTTGGAATCGACCACGAAGGCGCCTTTGGTGCGGAAGTTTTTGGAGACCGCGCTGTTGATGTTGTAATCGCGCAGATCGATGTGCGTGCTGCAGCGCTTGCACATCGTCGATTCGGCGCTGATCGGCGCATCGAGCGCTGTGCCGCAGTTGAAGCAGTCGAACGACCTCCGCTCGACTGCCTGGACCGTTTTGGACGGTTTGGGATTAAGAACGTCCTGGACCTTGAAATGGCCCGAGCACTTCTTGCAAACGGTTGAAATGGCGGTCGGTGGAACCGCCAGTACGTGACCGCAATGCGGACACGCCACCGAGACTTTGTCGTTCCGGCTGGCCGCCATTCAACGATGCAGAAGATCGCTCCGGCGACTAACGTCCGGCGCCTGCCGGTTTGAGAACGTCCGGACCTTTGACCGGCTCGTTAATGCGACCGTTGCCTGTGCTCGCCGCGATTTTGTTCGGATTGATTTCGGCGCGTCCGACGAAAGTCACGCCTTCCTCGATGGAAAGTTTTGCGGCGCGAATATCGCCGAAGAGCTCGGTCTTGGCTTTCAATTCGAGACGGTCTTTGGCCACGACATTTCCGTTCACTTTCCCGCGAATCACTGCGGATTGTGTGTCGACATTGCCATTAACCACCGAGCCTTCGCCGAGATTAAGCGCGCCTTCGCCGCGAATCTCGCCCTCGATTTTGCCATCGAAGGTCAATTCGCCAGAAAACTTGATTTCGCCTTTAATTTCGACGTCGGAACTCAGAACGTTCCGGCCAGGGTTGCTATTGGGTTTATCCATTGTCTTACTTTTTTCATGCGCAATCCCGCCGTGAAGTTTGTCCGGTACGTCCGAACCGTCAAAGGATTTCTTTCCTGAAGTTTAACGTGCGACGAGCGCATTTTTCCGGCCCAGGCCGAATTGGTCGCCAGAGCGGACTGGTTTGTTATCGCGAAAATGAATTTCAACCATCTTCTCGGATTGGATCGGTTGGCCATGTTCGTCTTTCAGGATGGTCAGAATCTTCCGTGATTTTGGATCGATAACTTCTCCGGTGGATGGATAAGCGAAAGAGCCGTCGATGCTGAAGGTGATCCAGCCGGGTTGATCGCGGAGTTGAATGTTGGTGATTTGAGTGGGAGGCATTTTGGTCGCATCGAAGATGTGCATGCGGGAATTGGCGGCGTCGGTCAGCCAGATTTCTTTTTCGTCTGGAGTCAGCGCAATGCCGTGGCTCGGGCAACCGTGGCGTTTGACGGGACCTTTTTGGAAACCGGCGACTTCGATGCGATGAAGTTTTCCGCCCGTCTTGAGATCGCCAACTTCGAAGCCGAGGAGTTCATTCACGTTCACGAAGCAGAGTGTTTCGGAGGAGTTCACGGTGAACGGGCGGATTGCGGCGGAGAACGGGCCGATTTTCGTGGCGATGGAATGATCGGCGGTGGAGGAAACGAAAAGGTAAGGCGACTTGAGGCCAGCCATGTAGGCGTGCTTGCCACCGGGTCCGTAGATGGTGTTGTGTGCGCCGGAGTTGGTGACGATTTTCCGGACCACTTCGCCGGATGAGGCGTCGACTACATTCCAGTGATCCGACTCGAACGACGGGACGTAAATGGATTTGCCATCGGGTGAAATGGCCATTCGATCGCAGCCGCCTTCGTACGATTGTTCCCACAGAATTTTTTCCGTCAGGAGGTCGAGCGCCATCATGGTTTTTGGCGTGGAGATGAAAACGCGGTTGAGCGGTACGGAGACACAGATTCCTTTTACGTTCCGTGGTTTGCCCTGGTCGTCGAGACCGGCGGTGGGGATGCGCTTTAGGAAGCGGTGATTGGCATCCATTTCGTAGACCAGAACGCCGTGGCCGCCGTATTCGAGATAATTGCGAATGCCCGGTGTGGCGACGTAGAGGAGACGTTTGGTTTCGGCGGCGGAGAGGAACGTGGAACTGAGCGCCAGGAGGAGAATGGAAAGTCGCAGGTAGTTCATGGGGTTGGCAATATGGTAGGGAGGCTGGTTTCGGAATACAAAACAGAACTTTGCGTTCGTGGTTCGAGTTATGCTAGGAGGTTTGGCATGAGAATTCTGTGCCTTGTGGCAGGTATTGCGGTGCTTGTTCCCGGTTGCGCCAGGAAGGAAGAGGCCACGCAGCAGAACTTGCTGACGAACAATAGCAGCGGGAACCCGCTGACTGCGCCCGTCGATTACTTGGGAGCCGTAAATAATGCGCGGAAGGGGGCAATAAAGACGATCGACCAGACTAGCCTCACCAAAGCGATCGAGCTTTTTAATGCGCAGGAGGATCGGTTTCCAAAGGATTTAAATGAGTTGGCGCAGAAGCGCTATATCCAGGGAGTGCCAGCTCCGCCGCCGGGGATGAAGTTTGATTATAATCCGCAGACCGGGAACGTGCGGGTGGTCGCGCAGTAGAATTAGCGCGATCCAGCACTTTGCGGCCACGGTAGGGCGCGCTGTCTCAGCGCGCCGCGGGGCGTAAGGCAACCATCCTCCAACCCAGGTTGTCTGAACGTAATCGCACCCACAATTATCCACTGAAACTACAAATATAGCAATATTCCTGTTGACGCATTAGTCTCCAACCTGCTAAATTCTACCTATGATCACGAACGACCATTCGTGGTCACTCGGCACGTGCCCGAACAAAAGCCTCGCTCTCGAGTCTCCTGTTCGCCCACGCCAAAGTGACCACCTACTCATTGCACACACAGTTGCGCCATATCGCGTAACTGCGTCACCGCACTTCCGTCCACGAGTCACAAATGCTCTGTGCTCCTCCAAGCACCGACCACACACACCCGACTCACACCCGGCACACACCCGGCTCACACACAGCTCACACACAGCTCACACACAGCTCACACACAGCTCACACACAGCTTCAGCACCGACTAGCCTTGATCCTCAACGCTTTATAAAATTATGAACACAAAAAACACACAACGACATCAAAACTCTCCCGTTGAACCCGCCGCTCCCTCCCTCTCCCGCCAGGAAGAGGGTCACAGTCAGGAGTTTTCGGCAAGGACATCGCGCTCGCACCATAGAAGAGTTGCCCCTCACTTTGAATCGCACCCTGGCGAGCGCTTCGAATTGACGGGTGCTTTGGGTTCCGGCGATAACAGCGGCATGAAAATGGTTTGCGCGCTGGGCCTCATTTTTTCCGGGGTAACCATTTTAGCGGATTTCGCGGTGCGGGTGGAGTCGGGGGAGAAGGAATATCAAAACGCGATCGTCCGGGCGCGGGTGGCGAATGAACAGCTTCCTGCTTACGGTTCTCTCGCGAGCGCGAAAGCGTCGGTCGTTTTTCAACGGAGCGGTCGTAACGAGATTATTTTTGTGATTCCCAATTTGCCGCGGCAATCGGTGCAGCGGTTTACGTATTCGAAGAGTTCGCAGGAACCGCGGGGCGATGCTGCGAGCGCGGATTTGTTGGAGGGGAAAATCACGCTGACGGTGGGGGAGAAGAAGGTGTTGGTTTACCAGGGGCAGGAGAGCGCGTTGCCCCGGCCGGAAATTAAGCCGGAGTTTGCGCGGGGCGGGTATATTCATCCGGTGTTTGGCCCGAGCGGGCGGCAGATCACGGACGATTATCCGGCGAACCATGTGCATCATCACGGGATTTGGTTTCCGTGGACGAAAACGACGTTCGAGGGGCGGGATGTGGATTTTTGGAACATGGGGCAGAAGAAGGGGAAGGTGGAATTTGTTAAGTTCGCGGAGCGCTGGAGCGGGCCGGTCATGGCGGGGTTCCAGGCGGAACATCGATTTGTGGATTTGACGCCAGCGACTCCGAAAGCGGCGTTGAATGAGTCGTGGACGGTGAGCACGTATAATCTTTCTGGCGCGAAGTTTTTTGTTTTTGATTTGGTGTCGACGCAGACGTGTGCGACGGCGTCGCCTTTGGTTTTGCCGAAGTATTATTACGGAGGGCTTGGGTTTCGGGGGAATTGGGCCTGGAACGGTGCTCAGAAAACATTCTTCCTCACTTCGAACGGCGAGACCGATCGCAAAACGGGAAACGAGACGCGCGGGAATTGGTGTCACATGAGCGGTGACGTGGATGGGACGCGGACGGGTATCGCGATTTTGAGTCATCCGGAGAATTTTCGTTCGCCACAGCCGATGCGGTTGCATCCAACGGAGCCGTTTTTCTGTTTTGCGCCGAGCCAGTTGGGAGATTGGAGTATTGAGCCGGGCAAGCCGTATGTTTCGAAATATCGATTCGTGGTGAGTGATGGCGAGCCAGACAAAGCGCAGATCGATGCGTTGTGGGAGGCTTACGCGAATCCGCCGAAGGTCTGGGTGGAAAAACTTTAGGAACTGAATTGGAGGATTGGACATCGAAAGTATGGTGAACCCGACTGACCCGCCGAATCCGGAGCGGCGCGATTTTGTGAAGAAGGCTTGTGCTGTTTGTCTCGGCACGGCTGGGGTGCTGATTCCGGTGGCGGCCGGGATTTCGGTTTTGACCGATCCGCTACGGAGAAAAACGGAGGCGGGCGAGAAGCAAATGGTGACGACGCTGGATGCGTTGCCGGCGGATGGGACGCCGCAGAAGTTTGCGATCATGGCGGATCGGGTGGATGCGTGGACGAAGTTTCCGAATGCGCCGGTGGGCGCTATTTATTTGCGGAAGACGGGGGAGAAGTCCGTGGAGGCGATCAATGTCGTTTGTCCCCACGCGGGTTGCTTCGTGGATTTTCGTTCGGAAAAGAAAGATTTTTATTGTCCGTGCCACAACAGCGCGTTTGCGATTGATGGGAAGATTTCCGATCCGCGGAGTCCGTCGCCGCGAGGGTTGGACACACTGGAGGTTGAGCTGCGAAACGAACGGGAAATCTGGGTGCAGTTCCAGAACTTTCAGACGGGAACTTCGGAGAAATTGCCAGTCGCATGAAGAAAGCTTTTGACTGGCTGGATAATCGGACGGGTTATCGGAAGATCACGCACGAGGCGCTTTACGAGAATGTGCCGGGCGGCGCGCGCTGGCGTTATGTGTGGGGCAGCACGCTGACGTTCGCGCTGATGATTCAGTTCGTGACGGGGATTTTTCTGTGGATGGCGTATAGCCCGAGCGCGCAGACGGCGTGGGAGAGCGTTTACTATATTCAGTACGAGATGGCGGGCGGTTGGCTGTTGCGGGGCATTCATCATTACACCGCGCAGTTGATGACGGTGCTGCTGGTGTTGCACTTGATGCAGGTGGTGATCGATGGGGCGTATAAAGCGCCGCGCGAATTGAATTTTATTTTTGGGGTGCTGTTGCTGCTGCTGACGCTGGGACTTTCGTTGACGGGATATTTGTTGCCGTGGGACCAGAAAGGATATTGGGCGACGAAGGTGAGCACCAACCTCGCCGCGATCACGCCGGTCATTGGGCCGTGGTTGCAGAAGGTGATTATCGGCGGGAGCGATTATGGGCATCACACGCTGACGCGCTTCTTTGCGCTCCACGCCGGAGTTCTGCCCGCGGCAACGGTGGCGCTGATTGTCGTGCATATTTATTTGTTTCGGCGGCATGGGTTGACCGCGAAACAGCCGTTGCGAAGACGCGATGCACCGTTTTGGCCAGACCAGGTGTTGAAAGATGCGGTGGCTTGCATGGCGGTGCTCGCGACCGTGCTGGTGCTGATTTATCTGCCGCGATTGAAAGATGCGGGAGCGCCGTTGGGTGCGGAGTTGGGTGCTCCGGCGAATCCTTCGGAAGCGTTCTCGGCGGCGCGGCCGGAATGGTACTTTTTGTTTTTGTTTCAGTTCCTGAAATATTTTCCAGGGAGCACCGAAATTATTGGGGCGATTGTGATCCCTTCCATTGCGATGTTCGTGCTTTTGGTAATGCCTTTTATTGGGCAGTGGAAGTTGGGTCATCGATTTAACGTGGCGTTTCTGTTCGTGGTGATTGCAGGCGCGGGTTTGCTGACGTATTTGGCGAAGGCGCAGGATAATCGGGACCCGAGTTTTCGCGCGGCGGTTGAGGAAAGCGCGCGCAGTGCTGAACGGGTGCGGATGCTCGCGCGCGGGGGGATTCCGCGGGAAGGGGCGCTCGCGCTTTTGCAGAATGATCCGATGACGCAGGGGCCGCGGATGTTCGCGCGGCATTGCGCGAGTTGCCATCGGTATGATGGACATGACGGGGTTGGGATTGTTTCGGCGGAGGGCCCGAGCGCGCCGGACTTAAAGGGTTTTGCGAGCCGGGAGTGGCTGACGAAGTTGATGGAGCCCACTCATATCGTTTCGTCGAACTACTACGGTGGGACGAAGTTCAAAGATGGGAAGATGGTGCGGTTCGTGAAGCGGGATGTGGCTGGATTTAACGCGGAGCAGAAAGCGCAGTTAACGAAGGTGATCGCGGCGGTTTCGGCGGAAGCGAAGTTGCAGTCGCAGGCGGACAAAGACAAAACGGACGAGAAGATGATTGAGGAAGGGCGGGTGCTGGCGACTTCGGACGATATGCGGTGCACGGAGTGTCACCAATTCCGCAAGCCGGACGACACCGCGACGGCGCCGGATTTAACGGGCTATGGTTCGGCGGAGTGGCTCACCGCTATCATCAAAAACCCGGCGCATGAACGGTTTTATGGGAAGCGCAATGATCGCATGCCGGCTTTCGGAGAGAATAACCGGCTCGATGACAGGAGTATCGCGATGCTGGTGGCGTGGTTGCGCAATGAATCGCAAGTACCGACTTCAGCGATCGTTTCTACAAATCGGTAAGTTCGAACTTCGGTTTAAAACCAAAAGCGGGTTGGAAGCGACGCGGAAGTGCGCACCTGCATTTCGGGGAATTTGCGCCAGCTCACGTGATTATCGAGGAAGAGTATATTTCCGCCGATGGGACGCTTTCCGTTCAAGTGGCTCGTTGAATGGTACGCGACGACGCTGCTGTAAACGCGGCTGAAGTTGTTCGTATCGGTGGCGTTCGAGATGGTGGCATCGACGGTTAGTTCCGTTGATGAAGGGTCGTTCGTCCCGGCGAAGGACCGGAGGAAAACTTTCGGCGGAAGCAGCGGCGGGGGAGCGTCGCGATACAAGAGCCAACCGTAGCTGGTGGTGCGCTGGCTTGGGGTGCCTGCGCCCCACCAGGAATCGAGGTCTTTGACGCTGGCCGTGGCGCCGGGGCAATAGAGAATTTTTCGTTTAGCGCCAGCATCGGTGATAACGTTGGCGACTTGGCCCGGCAGATCCCAGAGCCATTGGCCGCTGCCACCGGCGACGTAGGGGAGGCGGTCGTTGTTGTCGTGGCCATACATGCGCAGCGCGATTCCGACCTGGCGCAGGTTGTTCATGCATTTGATGCGATGAGCTTTTTCTTTGGCTTTGGCGAGCGCGGGCAGCAGGAGGCTCGCGAGAATGGCGATGATCGCGATGACGACCAGTAACTCGATGAGAGTGAAGGCGAATCGGCGCGGATGTGAGATTTTCGCGGGCATATAGAAAGCTGGTAATTAACGTTGCTAACATGGCGGAACGACCGCGGGCAATTGGCGGCTCGTGATAACCGTCGCAAGTTGCGGGACGCGCATTTTTCGTTTTACGGCGGAGCTGCGGTGCCTATCGTCGCTGCGCACATGAACCAGGTCGCGTTGATCACGGGCGCTTCGCGGGGAATCGGGCGAGGAATCGCGCTGCAACTCGCGCGATTGGGTTTCGATCTGGTGCTGAATTATCGATCGAATCGCGACGCAGCGGAGGCAACCGCGCGCGATTGTGCAACGGCGGCGATGGCTGTTGGAAAAGAGATTTTGGTGGAACTCTGCGCGGCGGATATTTCGAAGGGGCAAGATCGCGCAACCCTACTCCAATTCACGAAGCAGAATTTCAGCAGGCTGGATTTGTTGGTGAATAACGCGGGCGTGGCGCCGCGGGAACGGCGCGATCTCCTCGAAGCGACGGAAGAAAGTTTCGATGAGCTGATCGACGTGAATCTGAAAGGGCCGTTCTTCTTAACGCAGGCGGTCGCGAGGTATTTTCTGGAATTGCGGGCGAAAGTTGGGGCGAAGTTTCGGCCTAAGATTGTGACGATTAGTTCGATCAGCGCTTACACCGCTTCGGTGAATCGCGGCGATTACTGCGTTTCGAAGGCCGGGCTTTCGATGATGACGGCGTTGTTCGCGGCAAGGCTCGCGGGGGCTGGAATTAACGTTTACGAGATTCGGCCGGGGATCATTGCGACCGATATGACTTCCGGGGTGAAGGAAAAGTATGATGCGCTGATCGCAAACGGGCTCACGCCGATTCCGCGCTGGGGCGAAGCAGATGATGTGGCGCGGGCGGTCGGAGCGATTGCACAGGATTTATTTCCATTCAGCACGGGAGGGGTGATCAATGTGGATGGTGGGTTTCATTTGCGAAGGCTTTAAGAATGGGAATTAAGATTGACCAATCGATCACGGCGGAATCGTTGCGGAAGGCGATCGAGCGCATGTTTGAACTTTCGGGCGAGAAGATTCGCGCGATTGAAGCGACCTGGGATGCGGCGCGCGGGACGCCGGTCTTCACGGTGGAGGGGAAATACACGAGTCGTGGTTGGACGGAGTGGACGCAGGGATTTCAGTTTGGTGCGGCGTTTTTGCAATTTGACGCGACGGGCGAACGCGAGTTTTTGGAGCTTGGGCGGAAGCGCACGATTGAAGTGATGGCGAGCCATGTCTCGCACATTGGGGTGCACGATCATGGGTTCAACAACGTTTCGACCTACGGAAATTTGTGGCGGTTGATGCGGGAAGGGAAAGCGCCGGAGAACGAGCGCGAGAATGATTTCTGCGAATTGGCTCTGAAGGTTTCTGGCGCGGTGCAGGCGGCGCGCTGGACGCGGATTGCGAATGGCGAGGGTTATATCTATTCGTTCAATGGGCCGCACTCGTTGTTCATTGATACGATGCGTTCGCTGCGTTCGCTCGCGGTGGCGCATCAGCTTGGGCATGTGCTGATGGGAGAGCGAGACGCGAAGATTTCGTTGATGGATCGACTGCTGCAACATTCGCGGACTACGGCGGAGTTCGCGATTTATTACGGCGAAGGGCGAGACGCATACGATGTGCGTGGTCGCACGGCGCATGAGAGTATTTTCAATACGAACGACGGGAATTTTCGGTGTCCGAATTCGCAGCAGGGGTTCTCGGGCTTTACGACTTGGACGCGCGGGTTGGCTTGGGCGATTTGCGGTTTCGCAGAGCAGTTGGAATTTCTCGCGACGCGCCCCGATGCGGAGTTCGAAAAGTTTGGTGGACGGAAGGCGGTGGAGGAAGTTTTCCGCAAGGCTGCATTGGCGACGGCGGATTTTTATCTGGAACACGCGTGCAGTTGTGGGGTGCCGGTTTGGGATACAGGTGCGCCGAATTTGCACCGGCTCGGCGATTATGCGAACAAACCAGCTGATCCGTATAATGACTGGGAGCCCGTGGATAGTTCGGCGGCGGCGATCGCGGCTCAAGGATTTCTGCGCCTGGGAAAGTATTTGAAGAAGTCGAAATATCGCGCGGCGGGGTTGGCGATCCTTAAAACGCTGTTGCACGAGCCTTATTTATCAATGGATCGCAAGCACCAGGGATTGTTGCTGCACTCGGTTTATCATCGACCGAACGGATGGGATTACATCGCAAAAGGGCAAAAGGTCCCGAATGGCGAAAGTTCGATGTGGGGAGATTATCATTTGCGGGAAGCGGCGTTGATGGTGCTGAAGGAACTTCGACGTGAACCGTATCTCACTTTTTTCAAAGCTTAGCCCATGAGTGATCCGTTCAAGCTGACGCGTATTCCCACCCTGAAGACAGTAGACGATTTTCGGAGGCATTGTGAGTCGCTCGGAATTAATTTGCCGTGCGAGGAGTCGATCGCGGTCGGTGCTGAGTCGCCCCTGTTGAGGCCGATCGCAGAAGTAAAAGTGAATGGGAAGCAGATCGGGAATCGGTATGCGATTCAGCCGATGGAGGGTTGGGACGGGACGACGACGGGCGGAATTTCGGAGGAGATGCTGCGGCGTTGGGCGCGGTTCGGAGAGAGCGGCGCGAAGGTGATTTATGGCGGTGAAGCGATGGCGGTTCGGGCTGATGGGCGAGCGAATCCGAATCAACTGATTATAAATCGCGAGAACCAGACCGGCATCGCGCGGTTGCGAGAGGCGCTGATTCATGCGCATCGGGAGCGCTACGGAACTACGGACGATCTGGTGATTGGATTTCAACTGACACACTCGGGGCGGTTCTGCCGGCCGAATGACAAGAAGCGGCTGGAGCCGCGGATTGCGTTTCGGCATCCGATTCTTGATGCGAAGTTTGGAATCAAAGACGGCTCGGTGGTCTTAAGTGATGAGGAGGTTTCGCAGTTAATCGAGTGCTACGTGGAAGCGGCGGCTATTGCGGAAGAGATTGGCGCGGACTTCGTGGATATTAAGCATTGCCACGGGTACTTGCTGCATGAGTTTCTTGGAGCGCATACGCGGAGCGGTCCTTACGGCGGTTCGTTTGAGAATCGGACACGCATTCTGCGTGAGATTGTTTCCGGGATTCGGCGGACTGGGAATAATATCGATCTTGGGGTGCGGCTTAGCGCGTTTGATTTTGTTCCGTTCCGTCCTGATCCGGCGCTTTCGCAACCGGGCAAACTTGGACCGGGCATTCCTGAGAATTTCTCGCATTGCTTGCCATATCGCTACGGATTCGGCGTGAACGAAAACAACCCGGTCGAGTACGATCTGACGGAGACATTCGCGTTCCTGGACCTTTGCGCAGAACTTGGGGTGAAGATCGTCAACCTGTCCGCGGGTTCGCCATACTATAATCCGCACATTCAGCGGCCGGCGGCGTATCCGCCGTCGGATGGTTACCAACCAGCGCACGATCCGCTGATTGATGTCGTGCGGCAGATTGATGTGGTGCGGCAGATTCGCGCGCGTGCTTCGAAGAAGCTCGTTCTCATCGGCACGGCCTATAGTTATTTGCAGGAGTATCTGCCGCATGTTGCGCAATATGTGGTGCGCAACAACTGGACAGACATGGTGGGGCTGGGGCGAGTTTCCCTCAGTTATCCGGCAATTCTTTCGGATGCCGCGCAAAAGGGAACCATGGAGAAGAAGTTCATCTGCCGAACTTTTAGCGATTGCACCACCGCGCCGCGGAACGGACTGATCAGCGGCTGCTACCCGTTGGACAAATATTATTCAGCGAAGCCGGAGTTTGCGGCGTTAAAAGAAATAAAGCGCCAGACTGGAGGCTGACGCTTTGTCGTTCAACGGGCTTCAAGCGCCGCTGGAAGTTCTAGATTATTTTATTCTCCGAGAGCTTTCTTCACGAACTCGATCGCTTTCACCGTGTGTTCGGTCGGGTCTTTCAAGTTGTTATCGGTTTCGATCGCGATAACGCCGTCGTAATCGGCGTCGTGAAGGGTGGTGAGGAGTTCGGGAAGTTTCGCGTCGCCTTCGCCGAGGAAGGTGTCCTGCCATTTGTCGCCGGTCTCGGTGGAGGTGACATCTTTGTCCTTGAGGTGGATGTCGTAGACGCGGCCTTCGTATTCTTTGAAGACTTTGGCGGGATTTAGGCGAGCGCTGGCGATCCAACCGGCATCCATGCAGACGCCCATACGTTTGTCGCGGTATTTCAGGAGATTCTTTACCACGATTGGATTGCCGTAGGGGCTCTTGATGTCGTGGTTATGAATGACGACGCGGATGTCGTATTCCTTGGCGAGTTCTTCGAGGCTGTCGAGAATCTTGTAATCGCCGGGTTCAACAACGATGAGTTTCATGCCGAAGAATTTTGCGCACTCGAAGAGTTTTCGGTTTTGCTCTTTGTCTAGGGAAGTGGGCGCGACGCCGAAGGTGTAGGCGACGAGGCCGTTTTTCTCGAGGAGATCTTTTTTCTTCTGCCACTCCTCTTTTTTATCGAGGCCGATGTGGTTCGGGATGAGTTGGAGATATTTGATTTTGTGCTTCGCGCAAAACTCGACCGATTGCTCGAAGGTGAGATTGCGGAGCGTCCAGGTTTGCATACCGAGTTTGAGTTCATGCGCGCGGGCGGAAAAGGTGGTGGCGGCGACGAGCAGCGCGGCGGCTGTGACAAATGTGCGGAGCAAATGCATATTGATATGTGATGAGCTTTTGCCTATTGAAGGATAAAGCACCTGCTGGTCAAGCACTGAGAACGATTGGCATCTCAGCAATTCGATTGGCGAACCGATAGTTAGCAAGTAGGAACCGAACTGAGTTTTATGGATTTTCCCAAGAGAATCACGCGCCGCGGCGCCTTTACGTTGATCGAATTGCTCGTCGTTATTGCCATTATTGCCATCCTTGCCGGCATGCTGTTGCCCGCTTTGGCGAAGGCAAAACGCAAAGCGCAGGGGATAGCGTGCTTAAATAACCTCAAACAATTAGCGGTCGCCGCGCAGCTCTATGCTTCCGACAATGACGACAAATGGCCCGCCAATGGACAAAGCGATAACGCTCTTCCGCTCAGCAGTCCTCCTCCAAATTACGTCCCGCGGGTATGGGTTGAAGGGCGCGAGAGTTCCAACCTCACTGATGAGAACACCGCGCGAGGGATGGTCTCAGAGCGCGTTTCACTCATCGCGCGCTACATGAAAACGAAAGATAGTTTTCGTTGTCCCGGCGATAAACAACTGCTCAAGACGGCGGGAAAGGTTCACATGCGACCGAGAAGTTATGGGATGAATATCTTTATGGGCTGGACGCCTGACAGCATTACCGGCCAGCAGCATCACCAGCAGCCGAGCACGCAATACCGCATGTTCAAAACCGCGGGGAGCACCACGAAGCCAGCAGATTTTTTCCTCTTCGGTGAGATCCATCCATTCAGCGTCTGCCAGCCGATGTTTGGTGTTCACCCCATGGCCACTGAGACTTCAACTCCACGACGTTTCCATGTGCCTGGAAATCAGCACGGCCAAGTCTCGGAATTCTCTTTCGCTGATGGCCATGCGGAACAAAAGAAGTGGAAGAGTAGCAAGTTCAATAATCCAGGTATGCCCGAAAGCGTGGATACTCCCTGGCACGGTGCCGGACACGAAGCGAATGCGAACGATCCGGCTCTGACTCGCGCCGATTATTACCGCCTCAGCCAGATGGCAACGGAACGGCGCTAACAAGTCATTGCTTTTCGGATTGCTTCGCCTGCACTACTTTATCGCATGGCGAGGAGCGACCCCGCGGGGCCATTCATTAAACTTTCTGCACCGGAGACGGAGGATTTCTGGAAGGTTCCGGTTCTTTACGAAGACGACGATTTGTTCGCGCTGGATAAGCCGGCACGGCTGCTGAGTTCGCCGGATCGGTATGATGCTAACCGTCCGAACTTGATGCGCATTTTGCATCGGGATATCGAACGCGGCGCACCCTGGGCGAAGGAACGGAATCTCACTTATCTGGCGAATGCGCATCGGCTCGATTTCGAAACGAGCGGCGTGATTCTTCTGGCAAAGAACAAACCGGCGCTGGTTTTTCTGGCGAATGAATTTGGCGGGACAGGTGCGAAGAAGACATACGTGGCATTGGTTCAAGGCACACCGCCAGAGGACACCTTTAGTTCCGAAGCGAAGCTTGCGCCGCACCCGGTGAAGCTCGGGTTAATGCGAGTGGATCCGAAGAACGGCAAGAAATCGCAGACGAACTTCACGGTGCTGGAGAAATTTGTCGGCTACACGTTGCTTCGGTGTGAACCGCTGACCGGCCGCACGCACCAGATTCGGGTTCACTTGAGTCACCTGCGCCTGCCGATCGTCGCGGACGAGATGTATGGCGGCTTTCCGCTGCTCCTTTCCCAACTAAAACGTGATTACCGTGAAAGCGGCGGCCGTCGCGAGCAACCGCTGATTGGGCGCCTGGCGTTGCACGCCGAAACGCTCGCCGTCACACACCCCACAACCAAAGCGACAACCAAAATTGAAGCGCCGTGGCCAAAGGACTTTGAAGTGGCGCTGAAATATCTGCGCAAGTTTGCTGCGGCTTGAACCGGTTTGAAGGGATTAAAGTTTTGCGAGGGCAGGGGGCTTGCGCCTCCGGCCGCAATCGTTAAGAATTCGGGCAAGGAGAAAAATAAATCCCGGCGCGATGATTTAGCGTCTGGGAAGGGAAATATCTATGAAGCTGTTCGTTCACTCACTGATTGTTGTTAGCTGTATTGCGTTCGGAGCTGGTTGCGCGAGTAACTCTGAAAGCCGCAGCGGGTCCGATTCTGGAGCACCGAGCGGGAAGGTTCGCCCGACAGCGGTTGCTGTGATGAGCCCCGCGCCGAATGGGAAAGTTCGCGGGCAGGTGACGTTCACCGAAGAGACGGAAGGAATTCGGGTGACGGCGAATATTGAGGGCCTGACTCCCGGCAAGCATGGATTCCACATTCACCAAAATGGCGACTGCACACCGCCGGACTTCACTTCGGCAGGCGGGCATTTTAATCCGCTCAACACGAAACATGGATCGCCGACTGATGCCGAGAAGCACATAGGCGACTTTGGCAATCTGGAAGCAAACGAGCAGGGGGTAGCACGGTTCGAGCGCGTTTTCGGCTGGCTCACGTTCAAGGGAACGAACTCGATCCTGAACAAAGCGGTAATCGTCCACGAAAAAGCAGATGACCTGACGACACAACCGACGGGAAATGCGGGAGGGCGGCTGGCTTGCGGGATCATTCAGATGACCAGCAAATAAGAAGAAGTAATTTCCGTACTGAACCAAAAAAGCACGGCGCGGCTCCGGTCTTGTGACTTGGAGCCGTTGCTGTTTTTTAGCGTTGCTACTGACGTGGAATTGTTTACAACTTTAACATTAAAGATCGCTCCTCGTGCGCCGATAACACCTTAAGAGCCGTTGACATGACCGAGACTCAAACACATCCCAGTGATTTGCGCGTTGTCAGCGAGGCGTACGATTTGCCAGTATCCGCCGGCTTGATGGGAACGGTTGGTGATAAGTTGCGTGAGGCGCGCGAAGGTGCTGGTCGGACAATCCGCGATCTCTCGGACCAGACGAAGATCCGGACGGATCATCTTGAAGCTCTTGAGGAAGGGCGATACGAGGTGTTTTCCGCGCCGGTCTATATTCGTGGCTTTATCCGCAGTTATGCCGGCGCTTTGAAGCTGAACGTCGCGGCCATTCTCGCGGAACTAGACGAAGAACTAAGCCAAACCGAACGCTTTAAGGAACATCCGAGGCTGACCGATGAGAAGAAAGGTCTGCTCGACTTTGTCATGCTGCACCTCTCGCGAGTTAACTGGAGGGTGGCTTTTCCTTTGGTGCTGTTGGGTTTGATCCTGTTGATCGCGGTCTTGAGCTACCGAGTTTACACGAATTCGCGCACGAACGATCCATTGAAGGATCTTGGGCCGGGGTTGTATCAGCCAAAGGGAAATGGCGAGACCTTGCCGATCCCTTCGAATTGATTCGAACCTGTCTTTTTGCGCGTAACCGTTTCTTCCTTCCATGCGTCAGCTTAGGTGAGGCTGAACGCCCGCCCCGTTTAGGTGCAACTTCTTGCGAATTAACTGCAAATCGGCTCGTCCAATTCGTTGAATTCGCCTGGGAGGTGTGGTATCTCAAGGGGAGTTTCCAACTCGAATGTTGCCAACTGGAGGTTCGCTGAGGTTCAGTCCTCAAGAAGGCTGTCGAAGTATTATTATGAATCGCATCTTAACCGGTCTCCTCGCGCTGATATTATTCGGTCAGGCGACCACCTTTTCCGCCCTGAACGATATCCAGGCCGGGCGTGTGGCCTCGATTGTCGGCAACATTCTGGAAGGCCACCATTTCAAGCGCGCGAAGTTCGATGATATCACCTCCTCGGCTTTCCTGACTAATTACCTGAATGCGCTCGACTACAACCACATGTTTTTTCTGCAGAGCGATATCGACAACTTCAAGGCGAAGTATGGAACGAAGCTCGATGACCTGACCAAGTCGCAAAGCGTCAGCGCGGCCTTCCAAATTTTTGATATTTACCTCGAGCGATTGGAAGAGCGGAACATTCTCGTGCAAAAGCTTCTGGATCAGGAGTTCGATTTTAGCGAGGAGGAATCGTTTGTCCTGGCGCGGAACAAAGAGCCCTGGCCGAAGGATGACGCGGAGTCTGCCAAGCTATGGCGGCAGCGGATTAAGTATGAGTTGCTGCAAGCGCGTCTCGCCAAAGAGAAACCGGAGGAAACGATTGGGCTGATTAAGCGACGCTACAATCGGCTTGAGAAAACGATGAAGGACTTGAAGCGCGAGGATACCTTGCAGCTTTATCTGACCTCGCTGGCGCATGTTTATGATCCGCACTCGGACTACATGAGCCCGAGTGAAGCGCAGAATTTCGACATTCAGCACATCAGTCTCTCTTTGACTGGCATCGGCGCACAGCTCGTGCAGGAAGATGGCTACACGAAGATCAAGGATCTGATTCCCGGCGGACCGGCCGCGTTGAGCAAGCAGCTTCGCCCGAGCGATAAGATTGTAGCCGTGGCGCAAGGGACGGAGGAGCCGGTGGATGTGGTTGAAATGCCATTGCGTGACGTGGTGGAATTGATCCGGGGCAAGAAGGGGACGGAAGTGAAATTGACCATCGTTCCCGCGAAGAGTCCCGACACCAAGAAAGTTATTTCGCTGGTGCGCGATGAGATCAAATTCAAAGAGCAGTTCGCCAAGGCGCGCGTGTTTGATTACACCGATGTCGATGGCGTCGCCCAAAAGATCGGCGTGGTGACCTTGCCGCAGTTTTATGACAATTGCGCTTCGCACGTCGAAACGCTGATTGAGCGGCTGAAGAAGGAGAATATTACCGCGCTGGTGCTGGATCTGCGCCGCAATGGTGGCGGGATTTTGGATGAAGCGGTGCAATTGACCGGGCTGTTCATCAAGAAGGGTCCCGTCGTGCAGGTGAAGGAGCCGCGTAAGGAACCGCATGTGCTGAATGACAGCGACAGCAAACTCGCTTGGGAAGGTCCGCTCGTGGTTGCGGTTGGAAAGCTCAGCGCTTCGGCGTCAGAGATCGTTGCTGGTGCGCTGCAGGATTATGGACGCGCGGTGGTGGTTGGCGACCAGAGCACGCACGGGAAGGGGACCGTTCAGCAAGTCCTCGCACTTGAGACAGTCGTTCCAAAAAATCTCGTGGAAAACCCCGGCAAATTGAAAATGACGGTTTCGAAATTCTATCGTGTTTCGGGAACCACGACGCAGAAGCAAGGCGTCACACCGGACATTATTCTGCCTTCGATCTACGACTACCTCGACATTGGAGAAGGTGCGCTGGAGAATGCATTGCCGGCCGATCAAACAACGCCTGCGACTTACACTGCCCTTGAGCAGGTAAAGCCGTACCTTCCCGAGCTGCTGACGGCGTCGAAAGTTCGCGTGAGCCAGAGCAAGGATTTCGGTTATCTCGTGGAAGACATCGAGCAGGTAAAGAAACGCAAGGACGAGAAGACCATTTCCCTGAACGAGAAGGTGCGCATCGCGGAACGGGATGAAGACAAAGCGCGGATTGAGCAACGCAAGAAGGAACGGGCCGGGCGAACGAAGCCAAGCTCGCACATCTTCGAACTCGATCTGGATATGGCAATGGCGAATCAGCCGCTGAAACCGTTTGACCCGAACGCTAATAAAGAAGAGTCAGACCTCGCTCAGTCCACTCCCGCCACTGGCGAAGGCTCCGAAGCCTCTTCGGACGATTTGGAAGCTGAGACCGATCCGCTGGTGGACCCGCATCTCGACGAAACCCTCGAGATTACACGGCATTACCTCTCCCTGCTCGGCAAAGGGCCGAAGCCGGGTGTGGCGCTCAAGAATCGCGCTGCGGCTGAGAAGAACTAGCGCGAGTGCGCCAGAGTTCAAAGTAGTACAGTCCCACCACGACCAGCGAGTGCCCGATCCGGCCTTGCCGGATCAGTTGTGGAATATCCATGGGATCAATCAACGTCACGGCGATGTCCTCGCCGTGATCGAGTTCGGTGGCGTGTTTGAGTTCGCAGTCACGCACCAGCACGGTGTAGCAGATATTGTTCATGATGGCCGGATTCGCGTAAATCTGGCCGATCACTTCAGCCTTCGTTCCTTCGTAACCGGTTTCTTCCCGCAGTTCGCGCAAGCCTCCTTCCAAAGGGGACGCATCTTTGGGATCGATCATCCCTCCGGCAAGCTCCAGTTCAATCGTGTCGGAGCCGTGCCGATATTGCTCCACCATGACCAGCTTTCCGTCTTTGGTGAGCGCGATCACATGCACCCAGTTCACCGCTTCGATGACATAGAAGTCATGCTGCTTCCCGGTCCGCGGTGAAATCTTGAGGTCGGACCGAAGATTGAAGACGCGAAAGTCGCCGACTTGTTTGGACGACAACTTCTCCCATCGCTTGATTTTACCAGATTCCATCGCTGAGGAGTTTAGAAGCCGCGCGCTTTCGCGGACCAACCTTGCTTCATCAACCCAAGCAAGTGGCCCATGGCTTGTTCGTAGCTGGATCCTTTCTCCTCAGAAATCTGCCGCGCGCGTTTGTCCAACTGCGCGGCCATTTCTGCGGTTTTGTCCGGCGGGCAACCGAGCGCCGCGAGCACTTCGGCTAGCTGGCCGAGGTCCATCAAGCGGCAGGAACGATCTTGATGCTTTCCACGCCCACGCGTTTGGTTGGCTTGCTCTGTTCGCCGCCATTGCCGCGCGTTGTTGGCGTCTCGCCGATTTTTCCGAGCACGTCGTCGCCTTTGATCACTTCGCCGAAGCCGGTGTATTGGCGATCTAGGAATTTTGCATCCGCAAGGCAAATAAAGAATTGGCTGCCGGCGGAATCGGGATGTTGCGAGCGCGCCATCGAAAGCACGCCGCGCACGTGCGACTTATTGTTGAACTCCGCCTTGATCTTGTAGCCCGGTCCGCCCGTTCCGACCATGGCGTCGTCCGTTTTGCTCAGCGGATCGCCGCCCTGGATCATGAATCCTTTCACGATACGATGGAACGCGGTGCCATCGTAAAAACCGTCGCGCGCCAGCTTCTTGAAGTTCTCCACTGTTTTCGGCGCGACATCCGTCCAAAACTTCACGGTCATATCGCCCTCGGTGGTTTTAATCACAGCTACTTCGTTATTATCCATAAAAAGAAATGGCGCGGGTAAACCGCGCCGCAATGTGTTCCCAAAACTTATTTCACTGAATCCGCAGGCACGATCTTCACGCTCTCGACCACCACTCGTTCGGTCGGCTTGCTCATCGCGCCGTCTCCTCCGGGACCGGTCGGCGTGTTGCTGATCTTCGTCAGGACTTCATCGCCTTTGATCATTTTGCCGAAAGCGGTGTATTGCCCGTCCAGATGAGGCGTGGGCCCAAGCATAATGAAGAACTGCGAACCGGCGGAATTCGGATCACGCGAACGCGCCATCGAGAGCACGCCACGCACATGCTTGCGGTCGTTGAACTCCGCTTTTACGGTGTAGCCCGGATCGCCCTTTCCATAATCCTTTTCCTTCGCCGGATCTTTCGTTAGCGGATCGCCGCCCTGGATCATGAAACCTTTGATGATCCGGTGGAAAGTTGTTCCGTCGTAAAATCCCTTTTTCGCGAGTGTTTTGAAATTCTCGACGTGTTTTGGCGCAACGTCCGGCCAGAACTCCAGCACCATTTCGCCGTGCGCCGTTTTCACGACCGCGACTTCGTTGGTGCTCGCCGTGGCTGTTTGCTCCGGCTTTTTCGGTTCTTCTTTTTTCTCCTGCGCGATTGCGCTGCCCGCAACCAGTGCTGCGCCGAGCAACCAGCTAAATAAATTCGTCATACGGCGGAAATATGGTTCACGATTTTTGGGATGTCACGCCCTGAAGTAGCTCCCCGCTTTGGTCCGCACCCTCTCTCCTGCAAAAACTCATCGAGAAACCCTCGCCAGCGAAACTCGCGTGGATTGCAGCTACCTATGAAATATCACCAGCCCGATCGCCACAGGTGCCAATCGAACACTCGCTCGGTAAACCACCGCTCCGCGGACACATTCTGGCGGGTACACTCGGCAGAAATCTCATCCGCGCACTCGTTGAAAGCTGCGACCCAGGCGGAGCAGAAGCCCTGGTAATCGCGGGGCTTCAAAGTCGGAAAGCGGGTCTGGAGCGCTTTCAAAGCGTGAGGATCGTAGACGAAGACGTCACGTCCCCAGGCGAAGGAGAGAAATTTGCTCGCCGCGGTCAGGAGATCTGTCTGGTAGTGTTCCGTGAGGTCGCGGGTGAGCGCGACGACTGCCATGACAGGGTCTTTGCTGCCGTCCGCCGGATATTTTTGGATGGCTGTGGCGACGGGGCCATAACGGGGCAGGCCCTGGTCCAAGTCGCAGCGTTTCGGGAAATAACGGGCGATTTTATACCGGGAGGCGATCCGTGCGACAGCCACTAGCGGATCTCCGTAGAGCAGTTCGCAACGGATCGGAGTATCAAACTCCGCCGCATACTGATGGTATGCCCTAACGTCCGCTGCGAATCGACTCATTCTAATTGCGCGGCCGAGCCAATGATCAACGATCGGACGCGCAATCTGTTTATCGGCAGAACTATCCGTGAGCCTTAGCAGCATCATCCGTTACTTGTTCGCCGGGCGCGGTTTGGGTAGGTTGCTGGCCCGTGTCGTCCCATAAGATCCAAAAATCCAACGGCTTGAAGCGTCTGAAACGGTTGGTGCCGTTCGGTTTGCTCGACCGTAAGCCCCGCCATTTCCGGGACATGGCCTCCATCATTTGGCAGAACCGCGATAATCTCGGGTATGCTTGGAAGGTCCTAAGCCGCGGGGTGTGCGACGGGTGCGCACTGGGGGTGGCAGGGTTTCACGATTGGACGATCCAAGGCACGCACCTGTGCATGACGCGGCTGAATCTTCTTCGGCTAAACACCATGCCCGAAGTGGACGTGCGTTTGCTCGAGGATGTCTCGAAGCTCGAAAATCTCTCGAACGCAGAACTCCGTCAGCTCGGCCGCCTCCCGTACCCTATGGTTCGCGAACGCGATGCGCGCGGCTTCAGGCGAATCGGGTGGGACGAAGCGTACGCCCGCATTGCGAAACGTATCGTCCAGGGCGATCGCAAACGCATCGCGTTTTTTCTGACCTCGCGCGGCGTCACGAACGAGGTCTATTACATGGCCCAGAAGGTGGCGCGCTTCCTCGGCACGAACAACGTCGATAATGCCGCCAGGCTTTGCCACGCACCTTCCACCGCGGCGATGAAACACGCGGTGGGGGTGGCCGCGACCACTTGCAGTTATAAGGATTGGTATGGCACCGACCTGATTATTTTCTTTGGCGCAAATCCCGCGAACGATCAGCCGGTCACCACGAAATACCTGCACGAGGCGAAACGACTCGGGACGAAAGTGGTGATGGTGAATCCATATCTCGAGCCTGGGATGACGCGGTATTGGGTTCCATCGACGGCGAGCAGCGCCCTCTTCGGTACAGACATCGCCGACTATTGGTTTCCCGTTTCGCAGGGCGGCGACATCGCGTTAATCTATGGCGTCCTCAAAGTGATTTTTGAGAACGGATGGGAGAACGCCGAATTCGTGAAAAATTTCAGCGGCGGCATCGAGGAACTACGCACCGCAGCCGCCGCACTCGATTGGATCACGCTGGAGCAGCAGTCGGGATTGAAGCGCGCGAGCATGGAGGAATTTGCGGAGTTGATTCATCGCGCGCGAAACGGGGTCGTCGTCTGGAGCATGGGCATCACGCAACATGCGTACGGCGCAGATGCGGTCACGATGGTGTTGAATCTTGGATTGGTGAAGGGTTGGGTCGGCAAAGACAAATGTGGGCTCATGCCAATCCGCGGGCATTCGTCCGTGCAGGGCGGTGCTGAAATGGGCGCGTATGCGACCGCGTTTCCAGGCGGCAAACCGGTGAACTGCGACAACGCCGCGCGCCTGGCCGAGCAGTATGGATTTGAAATTCCAGATTGGACCGGCATGACCGGCCCGGAAATGGTCGAAGCCTGCGCGCGTGGCAATTTGGATTTGCTTTATTGTGTCGGCGGAAATTTTCTGCGGACCTTGCCGGAACCTGATTACGTGCGCGCCGCGATGAGCAATGTGCCGCTCCGTGTCCATCAGGACATCATCCTCACCGACCAGGTGTTCATTCCGGCTCGCGAAGAAGTCATTCTCCTCCCCGCCAAAACGCGCTACGAACAGGACGACGGCGGCACGGAGACGACGACCGAGCGACGAATTATCTTCAGCCCGGAAATTCCGCGCCAGGTCGGCGAGGCAAAGGCGGAATGGAAGATTTTCCGGGAACTTGCCGCGACATGCTATCCGGAGCGCGCGCACCTGTTGAAGTGCGAAAGCGGTTGGGCAATGCGTGAAGAGATAGCGCGCGTGGTGCCGTTCTATAATGGCTTTCAAAACATGCGCAAAACAGGGGACGATTTCCAATACGGCGGCCCGCACTTGTGCGCGGATTGGAAGTTTCCAACCCTGGACGGCAAGGCGCATTTCCGTGCGGTGCCGCTGCCGAATATTTCCCGTAAAGTCGGCGAGTTTGAAGTGAGCACGCGCCGCGGGAAACAATTTAACACGTTGATCTACGCGGAGATTGATCCGCTCAACGGCGCACCGCGCGATGCCGTGCTGATGAATCCTGAGGACGCCGCGCGGATGCATCTCTCAAACACAGATCAAATCGCGTTGCGAAATAATCTGGGAAGCTACAAGTGCCGCGTGTTCCTCGCGCCGATTGCCCCCGGCAATCTCCAGGTGCATTGGCCCGAAGGCAACGTCATCCTTCCCCATGGAATTTACGACACAGCCGGCGGAGTTCCGGATTACAACACGCGAGTGACAATCGAAAAGTTGTGAACGAGCGCGCCGAAAATCTGGAAGCGGGTTCGGAGCTTCTCATCGGCGCGCGCGTGGTTCGACATCGGCCGGGTGAATCCGCGCATACTGCTGAAGATTGGCTCGCGCGCGAGGAACCCCTGGAGATTCGCGTGCGTGGGCGAAGCGTCGCAGTCACGATGCGCACGCCGGGAAACGATCCGGAGTTGGCGTGCGGATTTTTAGTGACCGAAGGAATTCTCAAGACGCGCGGAGATGTTGTGGAAGTTGCGCATTGTGCGTCCGGCGAAGCAGCGAAGTTCGGCAACGTCATCAATGTTTTTGTTTCTCCGAAAGTGGAAGTGAATTTCGATGAGCTTACGCGCCATGTATTCGCGAGTTCGAGCTGCGGATTGTGCGGGAAAGCGTCGATCGATTCCGTGCATCAACATTTCCCGCCCATTCGCCTGGTGCCGAAATTGCGTGCAGAAATCCTGCGCAGTTTGCCCGAGAAACTGATTCCAGCGCAAACCGCGTTTTCAAAGACGGGCGGAGTTCATGCCGCCGCGCTGTTCAACCTGCACGGCGAGCTTCAAGTCCTCCGCGAAGATGTCGGACGTCACAACGCGATGGATAAAGTCGTGGGCTGGGCCCTGTTGAACGGCAGGTTGCCCCTCAGTGATAGCGTCATCCTCGTCAGCGGCCGCGCCTCATTCGAGATCCTTCAGAAAGCGCTCGCGGCGGGCATTCCACTGGTCGCGGCGGTTTCTGCGCCCTCAAGTCTCGCCGTCGAATTCGCCCGCGAGAGCGGCCAGGCGCTGATTGGCTTTTTGCGCGGTGGGTCTTTCAACATTTACGCAGGAGAACAAAGCATCATATAGGGGTGAGATTAAGTTGAGGGGCAATCCCGCCGGTCTTTAGCCTGACCGTCCCCGCGTGCGCGCGTTTAACGGATTCCTGAGCTTGAACGTCCTAAAACGTCTGCCTCATTAAAATGTTGAGGTGGTAATCGTCGAACTTTGCGCTACAAACGCGGCAAGTCCACCGCTGGGTTACTTTCGGATCATCAAAATTTGAAGCACACCCTGCGAACACATCACCAGCGAACGGAAAATGCTTCTGCCTATACTCCCAGTAGTTGGCAGGGTGCCGCCAAGGTCCGAACATGATATCTACCTCGGCCTGTTTCAGGCGTTCATCGTGAACGAAACACAGCCGTGAAGATGGAACTTGTTCCTGCGGGTAAGTCGTCTTCAACAAATCCGCGTGCCGGGCCGGGGCTAACGCATCCACCGCTAATGATGAGGAGAATTACGCTCATCGAGAATAGCCACATGCGGATCATGTGGGAATGGTAAGATCAAGGCGTCCACACCACAATTTTAGCATCACTCAACGAGCCGGCGCTTTCGAGAGCGCGTTTGACGAATTCTTGGCATTTGCCGTCGGCGAAGTTGGAATTTACGGCGGTAAGGATGCGCCTCCGTCACCAGCTCCGCCCAACCGGTTATCCTCCCCATAGGTAGAGATCATAATCCCGCCGTCCGAGCGAGCCTCAATTTTGAACTCGTTACCCCAACCATCCAGTATGCGGTTGGTCGGCTTCAGGGGGCTGAAAATTAAAAGCTCGGTCGTTGATTGCACATTCCGGCCTACCTTCGATCGGAACTCTACTGCTTCGCGGACGATAGTTAGGAATAATTCTACAAAAAGCGCCATCCAAAAAGTTGCAGATAACGTTACTGGCTGCTTTACCGCCTCAATTGAACCAACGCTCGCGCTGGGACCATTCTCTACTCAATCGGCGCTCCCAGCCACCCGCAGCGCGGCTACAACCGCCGTGGAATCAGTTCACCCAAGTGCCGATCCTTCGACATCCGATCCGTTTCTCCAAATCAGGATCAATTCCCTGAAAGAGAAGCAACGCGCTGACTCCTTCTTCAACTCCCTCACACCCGAGCAAGCCATTAAATTCATCGACTGGATTCGAAACCACGAAGACGACGTGAACGAGATTTGGCGCCGCGTCAAAGCGCCCGCCCCCGAGGGACTTGGACTCGACGTCAGCCACTTCACAATCCGCCGGCTTCGTGACGCCTGGCGCGCGGAAAACCTTCTCACCATGGCGCATTCCACGCGCGACGTCGTCATCGACTTCCAGGAGCAGACCGACCCGGCCCATGCCGCCCGCATCCAAACAACGATGAATCAAATGCTCAGCGAAACCGCCTTTGAACTCATGCGAACGCAACCCGCTTCACCCCTGCTCAAAGAGTTGCTCGCCAATATCCAAAAACTCACCGACCTCGACCTCAAACGCCAAAAGCTCCAGCTCGAACGCGAAAAACTCCTCGCCGCGCACACCCAGCGCTACACCAGCCCGCAGAACGGCACACCATCCCCATCGATCCAACACCACCGCGTCGACCTCAACATCGTCCCTCCAAACACCTCCGGAACCCGCGAACCCGTCGTCATCCAAAGCGAACTCGAACCTCAACTAAACGCACCCGCCCTATGACGCCACTTCGCGGCCGCACAACAGAAGAGTTGCCCCTCACTTTAAATCGCACCCATCATTTAGTCGCGCATTGCGTCTGTGCTGCGAATACATTAAGCCTCTAGTTGTCGATGAGCGCCCCAGATTCGCCCAGCATTTATCAGATAAAAACCAAAGGGCCCGGCCCTACGGGCGCGCTGCCGCTAACCGCGGAGATGCTCACCGAAGCGCCAAGCGGCGACATTTTCGGCTGGACGCAAAATGCGGGGATGGGCTGGGACCCGCGGGAGCTCGGCCGAAAACAGTTTTTGATCCTGAGCACGCAAGGAGGGATGCGCGCCCCAAACGGTCAACCGATCGCGCTTGGGTATCACACCGGCCATTGGGAAATCGGTTTGCTCGTCCAGGCTGCCGCTCAAGAACTTCGCGCGCTGAAAGCAATTCCGTTCGCGGCATATTGTTCCGATCCCTGCGACGGCCGCACGCAAGGCACGGTCGGAATGTTCGACAGCCTGCCCTATCGCAATGACGCCGCGCTCATTTTTCGCCGCCTCGCGCGCTCCCTTCCAACCCGCTCCGGCGTGATCGGCGTCGCCACCTGCGACAAAGGCCTTCCCGCGATGATGATGGCTCTCGCGGCTCTGCACGATTTGCCCTGTGTGCTCGTGCCCGGCGGCGTGACGCTGCCGCCGACCGATGGCGAAGACACCGCGAAAGTGCAGACCCTCGGGGCGCGCTTCGCCCACGGCCAAATTTCATTGCAGGAAGCGGCGGAAGCCGGTTGCCGCGCCTGCGCCTCGCCGGGTGGCGGCTGCCAGTTCCTTGGCACGGCGGCTACATCACAAGTCGTGGGCGAAGCGTTGGGCATGTCGCTCCCGCACTCCGCCCTCGCGCCTTCCGGACAACCAGTCTGGACTGATCTGGCGGTGCAATCCGCGCGCGCCGTCGTGGAACTCGAAGGCCGCAAAATCCGGATGCGCGACATTCTCACCGAAGGCAGCTTCAGCAATGCCATGGCCGTTCACGCCGCGTTCGGCGGTTCCACAAATCTCTTGCTGCACATCCCAGCCATCGCCCACGCCGCGAAAATCCGCCGGCCCACCGTGGAGGATTGGATCGGCATCAACCGCCGCGTTCCCCGCATCGTCGATGTCCTCCCGAACGGTCCCGTCCACCACCCAACCATTCGCGCGTTTCTCGCCGGCGGTGTTCCCGAAGTCATGTTGCACCTGCGCGAACTTGGCGTCCTCGATCTGGATGCGCTCACCGTTACCGGTAAATCCGTCGCCGAAAATCTCGCCACCTGGGAAAAATCCGAGCGCCGCCTGCGCTTCAAAGAAATTTTACTCCGCGAAGATGGCGTTCCAGCGGATGACGTCATCATGTCTCCCGCCCAGGCGCGCTCCCGCGGCCTAACTAGCACCGTGACGTTTCCGCGCGGCAACATCGCCCCCGAAGGCAGCGTCATCAAAAGTACCGCGATCGATCCCAGCGTCGTTGATGCAGACGGGATCTACCGCAAAGAAGGTCCGGCGCGCGTTTTCGTCAGCGAACGCGAAGCCATTGCCGCGATCAAAAGTGGTGCGATTCACGCCGGCGACATTTTGGTGCTGATCGGTTGCGGCCCAACTGGCACTGGCATGGAGGAAACATATCAACTCACTTCCGCGCTCAAGCATCTGCCGTTCGGCAAACATGTCGCGCTCGTTACGGATGCACGGTTCTCCGGCGTCTCAACCGGCGCGTGCATCGGCCACGCCGGACCCGAAGCGCTCGCCGGCGGTCCCATCGGCAAATTGCGAGACGGAGATTTGATTCAGATCGAAGTGAATCGTAACACCCTTGAAGGATCGCTGAATTTCATCGGTGAGAATGGCGTGAAGTTCACGCCGGAGCGCGGCACTACGATTCTGGCGCAACGTTCGCCACATCCGCTCTTGAGCGCAAATGCCGCTTTACCCGACGATACCCGCCTTTGGGCGGCGCTCCAGCAACTTGGCGGCGGCACTTGGGGCGGTTGTGTTTACGATGTGGACGCAATTGTCTCCGCGCTGGGCAGTGCCGCGCCGCCGACTGGACGTGCAAATGGCACTTCAGTGTAACGTGCCGATGGCAATATTCCTGCTAACTTCAGAATCGCTTTGGTTGGAAAAAAGTCTCTGGACAAGCGCCTGTTGCGCTTGTAAAAAACGACTCAATCCAAACGACTGACGCAGCAAAGCGCTTGCGCTCTAATCACGTCAGTTGTCCAAACAATTTCCTTCCGAAGTGAAGGAGGGCGGGTTTTGGCATGTAATTCCGTGTGTTGCCAGAATCCGCCTATTTTCTGTACAGCACGCCCCGAAAAGCGCCCGCCAGGTGCGGATGATCAAACTCGAACCCAAGATCCCGCAAACGCTCCGGCAAAACACGCTGGCTCCCCAGCAAAAGCGCATCCGCCATTTCGCCAAACGCCAGCCGCAACGCAAATTCAGGAACAGGAAAAAACGCCGGACGCTTCAACGCGCTCGCAAGTTGACGCGTGAATTCAGCATTTGTAACGGGATTCGGCGCCACCACGTTGTACGCGCCGCTCGCCTGTTCGTTGTGAAGGCAGAATTCAATCGCACGCAGCGCATCCGTCAGTGTGATCCAGCTCATCCACTGCTTTCCTGAACCAAGCCGCCCACCCAACCCTTTCCGAAAAACCGGCAACATCTTCGCCAGCGCGCCGCCCTCTTTGCTCAGAATCATCCCGAACCGCAAATGAACGACGCGGACTCCCGCGAGGACGAGAGGCTTCGCGGCATGTTCCCACGCCTCGCAAGTGTCTCCCAAAAATCCATGCCCACCCGGACTCCGCTCCGTCAGAATTTCATTGAACCGATTTCCATAATATCCAACCGCGGAAGCGCTGATGAACACACGCGGTTTCCGCGGCACCAATTTGCTGGCAAGCCGCTGCGTCGCCTCCACGCGGCTCTCACGAATTCGTTTCTTCTGTTCCAGCGTCCACCGGCCCGCTGCGATGTTCTCTCCCGCCAGATGGACAACCGCGTCGATCTTCCCAAACTCATCAAGCGCCTTCAAATCGAGTTCGCCCGTTTGAACGTTCCAAGCGACAGATGCCGCATCCGAACCTTTGCGCGAAAGCATACGCACTCGGTGTCCCTGGCTGGTCAACCGCGCCATCAGCGCTCCACCCACCAATCCGCTCGCGCCTGAAACCAAAACTCTCATTGCACCTCGGGCGTGTGTTGCTCCACCGGAAACTTGCCGCGCGGCCGTATCTCAGCCGGATAATGCGAGATGTCGCCCCACGTTTCGAGCGACCAACCGTCATCTGCGTTGCGAACGAAAACGTTGTAAGCAGCGTTCCACAATGCAAAGCGGCGCGGTGCCTCGAATGAAACACCGGTCACGTGCCGAAACATTGCCTGGACCAGTCCGCCGTGCGTTACGGCAACTACCGTCTGCCCCCGGTGCCGTTCGGCAATCTCGTTGAAGCAGGCAAAACCAATTTCGAAACGGCCCATCACGCTCTCGCCTTCCGGCACAACGTAGTGAGGATCACGCGAAAAATACCGGCGCGATTCTTCCGGATATCGCGCGGCGACTTCCTCGCGGTTCAATCCTTGGAAAACGCCCAGCGCGCGTTCCCGCAGGCGCTCATCGATTTCCACCGGCAATTTCACCGCGCGCGCGATCAGTTCTGCAGTCTGTTTTGCGCGACCCAAATCACTGCTGAAAATCGCCGCGATCGGCTCGCGCGCGATCCGAATACCGATCGACTCCGCTTGTAACATTCCGGCCGGCGTGAGCGGACTGTCCAGGTGGCCTTGGAATCGTGAGCCGTCGTTCCATTCAGTCTGCCCGTGTCGAACGACAATGACACGAGTAGGTGCAGTCGAACTCACAATTTAGTTGGTCGGCGCGCTCCCCACGTGCACTGCCCACGCCTTGTAAGCAGCTTCATCGCCGAGTTGCGCGTCAATCACCGCGGCGATCGGCGCGGCCGCCCAGACGCCTGAGAGAATGGCGCGATCGCCAATCTCGTTTTGAATTACGAAGGTTGGCCGTTGCGTGACCTGGAAGGAATAAAATTCCGCAGTCGTCGCACGACAACGTTGCTCGATTTCCGCTGATTGCGCCTTTTGTTTCAGCTCCACCGGATCAAGGTTCACCGCTTTCGCCGCAATTTCGACCGCTGCTTCGCACGCGTGTACTTTCTTCCCGTGACGCAACGCAGCCTCCGCAATTGCCAATCGCACCCGATCATCCACCACGCCCAGATCCTTTGCGGCTTCGGCGACAAAATTGCACGCGGCATATTGCTTCACACCCTGCTCATACCACCCCGAATTCAGCATGAACGGCGAACGCACAATCGTGCCGCTGCGTCGATAGAACCACTCACATTGTTCGCGCGAGACCGGCAAACCTGTTTCATCCATCAGAGCTATTTTCCAATCAAACTGCACCGACCCGCCCGCGTACCGTTTCTTCAATTCAGCCCACGCCGGTTCCGCCCAATAGCACCATGACGAAATTACCTCCAGGTAGTATGTGACCTTAACCATGCGGCTGCCGTCATATCGAGTGACCACGCAATGTCAATGCGGATACACAGAACTGGCTGGATGTCTGGCGCTGGCCTCTCGAACCCAGTAAACTCTCGGAAATGAATTGGCGGAGCTTTTTCATCGCGATGCTCGTTACGAACCCGCTTCTGAGTGCGCTCGCTGATTCCTTGATCGCCACGATCCCCATCAAGCTCCAACATAACCGTATTTTGCTGAGCGGGAAACTGAATGCGACTGGACCTCACACCTTCCTCCTCGATTCGGCCTGTACCATTCCGACGATTCATCCCTCGCTCATCGATGAACTGAAACTCGAACCTTCCGGCCGCGTGCGCATCAACGGAATCGCCGGCGTCGAACGCGCGCCAACATACCGAAATCTCACCCTTCAATTTGGCGAGGCCAGTTACAAACCGCGCCGCGTCGCTTCCTTGCCATCCGAACGCGAACATTCACGTAGACGCGATGGCGTGATCGGTTCCGGATTCTTCGAAACGTTCGTCGTGGAACTGCGGCCGCGCGAGAAGGTGATCAAATTGCATAAGCCGGGGTCGTTCGAATATTCCGGTAAAGGCGAGATCATCCCTTTGCGTTTCCGCGAAGAAATTCCGGTCGTCGATGCGGCGATGACCTTGAAGGACGGTTCTGTTCTGAAAGGCGAATTCGAAGTGGACACGGGCTGCGATAGCGGAATTTGCCTTGGCGACCACTTCGTGAAAGAGCATTCCCTCGTCTCAAAGCTCAGCGGAAAGGAAAGCGAGAAGTTCGGTATCGGCGGAAGCGTCGACACCGTCGATGTGCGCATTCCCACCTTCTCAATCGGCGCCAGGGAATTTAAGAACGCGCAGTCCGACCTCTTCCTGGATGGCTCCCCCGTGGACAAGCCACTCGCCGGCCATATCGGAATGGGAACCTTGGGCAAGGGCGTGGTGATTTTGGATTATTCGCGGAAGCGGATGATCGTTGAATAGCATAGGAATCACACACCTTTCCCGCTTGCGGGTAATATAAGCCTGCGTAATCTGGAGCAAACCCATCCAGCCAGCTATGGAAGTCAAGATTCTCTGCCCGTGCGGAGCTAAATACAAATTCGAGGTCGAACCCCAGAACGGAAGATTACCCGGCCCCGTAAGTTGTCCCGTTTGCCAGGTAGACGGCACGGAGCTGGGAAACCAGGTCGTCGCACAGGCGCTTGGGGCAGTTTACGTGCCGACTCCAGTTCCCGCGCAAGCCGCACCAGCCGCACCGGTTTCTTCCTCTTCCGGAGGTCGTTCCGGTTTTGTAGCGCCATCAGTCCCCCGCAGTTCGAAAGAGATGCGAGCCGCTGCCGCCGCTCCCGTCGTTCCCGTTGCCGCCCCACCCACTCCCACTGCGGTGCGTGTTGCGCCGGCTGTTGTGGTTCCAGTGGGCGGTTCGTCTCATGCAGTTCCTTCCGCGAAGGTGGTTCCGAGTGGCGCCGGGCCCCGTTTATCAGTCGCGGGAGATGCAGCACCCGCGGTTCCGATGGCGGTTACCGCGGCACATTCATCCGCGCCGCCCGTGCCTCCTCCGCCTGCGCGCCCGCAAAAAATGGAAGCGGAACCTTCCTTCATGCGCGGTGTCATGGGGATCGCAGCGGCGTCATTCATCGCGTTGCTGGTTTGGTTTGGCATCACACTTACCACCGGTTTCATCATTAAGCCGCTCGCGATTGGCGTGGGCGCATTCATCGGTTGGGCGGGCGCGTGGATGGCCAAGCAGAGGTCCGTTCGCTTGGGGGTGATCGCGGCGGCGGCAACTGCGCTGGCAGTAATCTTCGGTTTGATGTGGTCGGCGCGTCATGAGGCGTATCAGGCGGTAAACGAGACCATCGACGAAATGTATAAAGAACAGATGGAATATGCGAAGGCGGCCGTCGCTGCTTCGCGCAATGATACGAACCTACTGAACTTCATCGATGAAAACGGCACCGGCGTGACGATGAGCGACGAAGATGAAGACGAGAATTTCAATCGTTTCGTGACCGCGTCAGCCGAGGGGAACGATGTCGCCGCAAACCGAAAATTGCTCACGGATTTCAAGAAGAACGAGCTGCCGAAACTCAGGAAATTCGCTGACGGAAAAGTCTCAAAAAGTCAGTTCGACCGCGAAAACCGCGGAGAGTTAGAAGCGATCTACACCATCGGCTTCATCGTCGCCGAAACATTTCGCATCAAAGTGATCTTGTGGATTGGGTTGGCGATTGGCGCCGCCTGGAAGCTCACCAGCGGTCAGTAGCTACTCAAACGTTAGCCCTCTGAGCCTTATGGTTTGTCGAATGCGCCAGACCGCTGCTACACTTTCCGCGTGGATGCAGAGAGCCAATTGATTGGCGCGTGCCAGCGCGGTGATGCCGACGCTTGGGACCAGCTCTTTTCCACCTATTATTCTGTCGCGGGCAAATTCATCTACCAGCTTTCCCCGCACCTCTCCGCCGAAGATGTAGAGGAAATTTGTCAGGAAGTTTTTCTCTCCGTCGTCCGCAACATTTCCACCTTTCACGCCAAAAGCGCTTTCCAAACGTGGCTCTACAAGATCGCAGTAAATAAAACGCGCGATTACATCGAGAAACAGCGCGCGCTGAAACGTGGCGGAGGCGAACAGCCATTTTCGTTGGATGCCGAGAATCCCGAAACCGGATTAAAGATCGATCCGCCGGCGCGCTCGGTTGGTCCGGACGGGTCGCTGATGAACGCCGAACGCATGTCGCTCATTCATTCCGCTTTGGAACGACTCGGCGATCCCTGCCGCGAGATCATCGAGCTGAAGTATTTCGGCGATTTAAGTTATGACGAGATCGGACAGGAGTTGCAGTTGAACCCAAAAACCGTGAGTTCGCGTTTAAGTAAGTGCCTGGATAAACTAGAGGAAATCGCGCGCCCGATCTTCCAGGAGGAGAATTTTAGCCAATCTTCCGTCTAATAAGAACGACATGCCGGACGACCCAAACAAACGGATGGACGAAACGCTGCGGGCCTACGCCGACGAACGGCGGAAAGCGCCTGATGTTCAGTTGCATCCAGCCACGCGCAATATGCTGCAAAGCGAGGTTCGGCGCGTCTACGGGAACTCCACTCCCCCTCGCGCCTGGTGGCATCGACTGCGCGCATTTTGGCCGCAAATCGCTTTCGGCAGCAGCCTCTGCGTCATCCTGGGGATCGCTGTGTTTTCGCTGCGTCAGCCAGCTAGCGACAAATCGCGCGAGCCTCGCGAGGTGGAGTCCCTCGCGCCTGCGACCGCTGAATCCGAAGCAGTTATCTTGCGGGACCAACCTTCAGCCATCGAGCAGCAGAAATTGCGACAAGATGCAGCCGGCCGAAGCGAGACAGACGCCGCCAGCGCCGCAGCCCCGAAGGCAGCAATGAAAGCGGATCAGTCGCTCGGAATTGACGCCGAACTTCGGCAGCAAACCGAAGAGCCCGCGCCCGCACAAGATTCGCGCAATCTTTTCCGCGAACGAAACCTCACGGAACAGCCCGATCCGCGTCCGAACCTTGGCCGCGCCACCGCGCCAGTAGAGTTAAAACAAGAACGTCTCGCCGACGCTGTTCCTGCTCCATCGCTCCCCAAAAACGAAGCCGATCTGAGCTTGCAGAAAAAGGCCGTAACTCGTTCAACCGGCGCTCGACCAAATGCTACCGCAAACCGTGCGCTCGAACCGCAAACAGCTCCACGCGAGGAAAGCAGCTTGCGTGTGATCGAAGCTCAAGAAAGCACCCCGGCCCTCGCCACCGGCGAACAGCTTAAACGCGCAAAAGAGTTGACCAACCTTGGAGCAGCACGGCGCCTGAACTTTGTGCAGGTATCGAACAAAACCGTTGCGGCGAGTGCCCGCTTCGCCACGGTCGGTGCGAAAGCACCTCCTCAGCCCCAAGCGCTGTTGACGAATTTCCGCGTCGAGCAACTTGGCAACAACATGCAGGTCGTCGACAACGACGGATCTATTTACGTCGGCAATATTGAGCTGACCAATGTAATCCCAACCTTTGCAGGGGCGGAACTGAAGGGATATCAGCCTGCCACCGACTTCAACAATTCCACCGCCTACTACTTCCGCGCTGCCGGCACAAACCGCACCCTCGGAAAAGATGTGGTTCTCACCGGCAATTATTTCTCTCAAACCAATTCGGGTCCCACTTCCCTCAACTCATTTGCCATTGCGCCCGAAGCCAAGTCTCAACAACAGGCCCAACCGCGCCACCTGATCATCGGCAATGCGACCGTCGGCGGTTCGAACCAAGTGCCCGTGCAGGCAGTCGCGACTGAGCCTTGAAGTTCATCGGTGGCTCCAATCGACGTGAGATTCGTAAGCGAGGGTTTCGGAGATGAGTTTGTAGAAATCGGGGTCGTAGTCGCGGAGTTGTTCACGAGTTGAAATCGGGAATGGTGCGTCCGAGGGTGCATGGGTTTCGCCGGAGGCGTTGAAGTAGGCGAGGACCCCGCGCGCAAAATATTCGGCCGGGGATCGGAGCGCCGGAGTTCCGGCCCATTTTTTTGCATCCCCGGCACTGCTCGCTAGTTTTTCGAGTCGCTCTTTGAAGCGCGTATCCAAACGTTGAACGCGGAGTTCGTATTGCTGGACTTCGCGTCCGCGCTTTTCCCAATCCGGATCGACCGCGCGATTTGCGCATAAATCTACGGTGGCTTTCGCGAGGAGGTAGATGACCTGGTAGTCGCCTACCAGCGGGTGCTTTGTATCGCCGAGGACATTCTCTTCCGCGACAACGATGAGTTTGTGTTCGGGCGAGTAATCCAGAAAGCGCGCGAGGAGATCGAGCTTTTCTGAGGTGCGGAGTTCTGGAAGATCAGAAAGGCGTTCGCTTTTGCCGAGGACGACCAGTTTCACTCCATCGTTGATTAACGCTTTCAAGATATCGTGGCGATAGGCAAACATCTTGCGAACGGTGTTGTTGGCTTTGAGTAACGCTGCGTCACTCGCGCCGCGACCGACGACCGGCAGTTCGCGCGCGTAGGTGAATTTTGTGTAATGCGGATCGATGCGGAACTTCGCTGGAGGCGCGATGATATTCGGAAGTGGTTGCAGCCAGGTGTAACGCCAATCCTGCTCGGGTTTGAGATTGAACGCAGTGCGGACAAGTTCGTAAGCCTCTGAATCGTAGACTTTCAATTGTTCGCGTGTGCCGATGGGGCCGTGGTTCCAGTTATTGACGCGGTTGCAGTCGAAATACGATTGCGCGACTTCCGCCCAGAATTCGCCGGGATTCGAGGCGGCATAGCTGTTCTTCCAAAGGCCCGCGTCGAGCGCTTTGCGATAAACTGTATTGCGGCGTTCAGTCCAGGTGGGATCGATGGAACGCAACGTGCCGTCGATCGTGTGGCAGAATTCGTGGACCCCGATCGATTCATCGTCGTAACGGTCAACCGGCAGACTCAGAAGATTTTCTTCTCCAAAGCTGGTGGGCTTACCGCCAGTTCCGCGGACGCGTTCGTTCTGGTAAGCGGGATTTGGATGATCGCTGTATTCCGGCATGTCGGTGTAGACCTGGTCCTTGCCGATGATGATAAGATACATGCCATTCTTCACCATTGCTCCGAGAACGTCTGGCCGGCCTGCGAGCATGCGCCTGACGATCTCGTGAGTGCGTCGAAGCGCGTGGTCATCGACTTCGCCCGCCGCGGCGACTGAGAGGCCGGAGATGTTCAGGTGTTTGCGATAAAAGACGCGTGCTTTGTCGCGATATTTATCACGGACAAGTTCAAAGAAGCTGTCGGGCGGGGCTGTCACTTTTAGATCGGCTTCGGCGGCGACGATGGAACAGATTCCGGCCAGGAAAAGAACCGCAACTAAACCGAATTTACGAGCAGCGCGGAATGTTTGCATCGGAGGGAGTGGAGAGTAGCAGAGCGCGCAAAGGATTAAAGGCCCAGACCGGGCTTTTGTGGTGAAAAGCATCGAGGGTGGGGCTTTCTGAGTATGCGGACTGTCGAGACGGTTATCTCTCCGCTTCGGTTCGGTGCTCGGAGAATCAGAGCAATCCGAAGGCAAAACGTTCAAAGGGCTGCCACAGTTTTGAATAAGAGGAGAGTGGAAGTGGTCAATAAAAGAGAAGCACAGAGGCAAATCACGAATGGCAAAACATAGGTGAACCGTACTCGTTACGCACAGTCTCGTAGAGGCGGCGGCAGTAATCGCGATTAAGCCGGCAACGTCCCTCGGAAGTGGCATTGCGCTGTCCGTTCCACAGGCGATTAACAGAACGGTTACCGTAGGTTTACGTATATCGCTTTGATAGGAAATCACGGAGCTTTGCAAACTGATCAGGATTGCTTGTTCTCAACAGAACTAAATTTTGAACGCAATTGAGGTTCTGTTTCTCCTCGCCCACGGGAAGAAACAAAAACGACATTTTAAGACGGAAGACGAAGCGGTCGAATACCTGATAGCCACCCACGCGACCGAGGCTCCCATCGCTTTCCATTACACGGATGGATCGGCTCTCGGAAGAGAGGATCTTGAGCGGATCTACGCTCGCGTTTTCAAAGGATTAGGCGCCGACGGAGCGCGAGCCGTCTCCAAAAGAGAATCCAAGCATTGAGTGTATCTCGGCTTCCGTACTCGGAATGCGAAGCATCACTTTTTCCGGAGTCGGAGAAATTCGATGAAAGTAAATTCCACGTTTTCGCTCCGATTCGGTGGCGGACGCAGAATCGAGATCCTTCTTGTGGAAAACGAAAGCGGTTTCGGAGCGTTGGCCGAGTGCCGACTCGATCATGTGCAATTCGCGCAAATGTGCCAGGTCGCTCGACCGATAAAAGAACTCGATCTCCAAATGACTTATCATAATTCCCCGCAATTCCGGCGTTGTGGCCCTAGCTCAAGAACTGAGCGACTAACTTGAGTCTGGACTCTGCGCCGCCATCTATCGTCCGCCCCTTGGTTGGGATGCGCAAGTAGTGAATCTGTTAAGGTTTAACCCCAATCCTTAGCTAGCCGTTGAAGGTTTCACCTTTGGGTGAAGTGATTTCAGCCTGAATTTGAACATTCTCGCGGTGGGAACGTCAGATGTTCATGCCTGCTATCACGAAGCGTGACCGCCCTCTTCGGATCGAGTTTGTCTCCAACAAATCAGTTCTCCGCTGGGTGGTTTGCCGGCTATTGAGGCGCTGGCGCAGCAGTTTGGTTTGTGGAAAAAGGTGAAGGAGATTGCCGGACTAGACCGGCGGGTGCGCAAAGGCCGGGGTTATGGTCCGGAGGTGATTCTCTCGCAATTGATCTACGCCATTGTCACCGGCGGCGACAGCCTGGCGGACTACGAGAAGCTCAATGACGATCCGCTGGCTAAACGTCTGGCCGGAGTAGAGCGCTTTGCGGACGAAACGACGGTGGGCGAATGGTTGCGCGGGCAAAATCCCGAGAGTCTCCAGGCTCTGCTCCAGCTCAATCGCGATTTCATTCAGTGGGTCACCGCACAACTGCCGGACGCGCGCTGGCTGCACCTGGGCCAGCGCGAGGTTTTCTTTGATGACACCGAGTTGGAAGTATCTGGAAAAAACTTCGAAGGGGCGCGTCTCAATTACGAAAACAAAGTGGCGCTCTGCTGGCAGGTGCTCTGGGTGGGCCCCTTTCTGGCCGCGCAACATCTGGGTGGTCAGGGCGAAGTCAGCAGCGAACTGGACCGGCTTTTAAGGTTCAGTGCACCACTCTGGCAAAAGCATCCGGCCTATTTTTACGCCGATAGCGCTTCGGCCGCCGGCAAGTACCTCGAGCGCATTCAAGCCGAAGAGTGGCACTGGAGCGTGAGCTACAATAAATGGACCGGGCCGCTGGAACGCATGGCCGAAGCCTTGCCCGCCGGCCAATGGAGTTCGGTGGTGGAACAGACCTGGAAGAACGGCCGCGTCCTGCACGAACACTTTGCCTGGATCAAACACCAGCCCGCAGGCGTGGCCCAGCCGGTCCTCTTTGCCGTCGCCCGCCGCCGCGAAGCCAACGAAATGTTTTGGAAGTACAGCTTCATCGCCTGCGAAAGCGAGCGTGGCGGCACGCCGCAACGAGTCTTTGAGCGGCACCGTCTCAAAGGAGAAAAAGAGCAACTCTTCAGCGAAGTGCTCACCGGTCTGGACCTGCATCATCCGCCCTGCTCCGAACTGATCGCCAACCAGATTTATTACGCCGTGGCCGCCCTGGCCTACAATCTCCTGACCGCGCTCAAATTACTGCACCTGCCCGATGATCGCCTGCGCTGCAAACTTAAAACCCTCATTCGCGAGGTCATGGTTCTGCCCGGCCAGTTCATCTCCCATGCCCGCCGGCTGACCGCCCGCATCTTTATCGCGCCGCAGTGGCTGGACTGGTGGCGCA
>DASVNK010000055.1:0-11550 GCA_036383895.1 Verrucomicrobiia bacterium
CCTGCGCGGACATTTCCCGGGCGCACCGATTCTTCCTGGCGTGATTCTGGTCGAGGCCGCGGCCCAACTCGCGGGTGTCGTCGCGCAAAGTGATCCGTTCGTCCCGCCACTGGCCGACCTGAAGCTCACTGCCATTCGCAACGCGAAGATTCTTGGGGCAGTTATCCCTGGGGAAATAGTCACTCTTCGGGCGGAGGTCGCCGGCCGCATGAAGAACCTGATCCAGGCGACGGCAAGTGCTGACGTAAACGGCCGGCGAGTTCTGGAAACGAGCATCACTCTCAGTGGCAACGACAGCGGCAGCTAAGCGCGAGAACATGGCCGTGGCGAAAATCGGGAACTGGGCAGGTCTCACATTTCCATTCGCTGCCGCGATCTTCCTTAGCGCCGCGTTGCTTTTTTCCCTGCAACCGCTCGTCGCCAAATTACTGCTTCCCCTCCTCGGTGGCGCCCCATCCGTTTGGAACACCGTAATGGTTTTCTTTCAGGCCATGCTCTTGGCCGGATACGGCTACGCACATGTATCGGAACGCAAGTTCGGAAGATTTCAACCGCTGGTGCATGTGATGTTGCTCATTGCGGCGGGGCTCTTCCTGTCGTTCGGGTTTTCCGGGCAGGGGCAAGTGCTCGCACTTACGCATCCGGGGCTGTGGCTTCTGTTGGCTCTACTTTTGAATATTGGTTTACCAACGTTTGCGCTCGCCTCGACGGCCCCGCTTCTGCAGAAGTGGTTTTCCAGGACGCGACACACGAGCGCTAAGGACCCATACTTCCTCTATGCGGGGAGCAACCTTGGCAGCTTCGGCGCGCTCCTGGCATATCCGTTGGTGATTGAGCCTTTCCTGCGATTGCAGACGCAGACGCGCATCTGGGCGCTCGGATTCTGGATGCTCATTGTCTGCATTGCGGTTTGCGCCGTTCTCGCGCGAACGAAAGCTCGAACGGATGGCTATACGAACGAGGCCGCAGCATCCGAAGGCGTTGCGAAACCAGTCATGTGGAAGTGGGTTGGCCTCTCCTTCGTGCCCGCCAGCTTGATGCTGGGTGTCAGCAATTTCATTACTACTGACGTTGCGAGCGTGCCCCTTCTGTGGGTCCTCCCGCTCGGTTTGTATCTGCTGACGTTTGTCATCGCTTTCAGCAAGTATTCGAATCGCTTCGACATTCCCAGCAGTCGGGCCGTACCGATCTTGGCCCTGGCAGTCATCTTCGGGATTGTGGTCCACGGCACTGAACCGGTGGCCGCATTGGTCTTGCTCCACGCCGCGTTCTTTTTTGCGGCTTCGTTGCAATCTCATTTGAAGCTGGCAAGGAGTCGACCGCCAACGCAGCAACTCACCCAGTTCTATCTTTGCATGTCAGTTGGAGGTGTGATGGGGGGAATCTTCAATGGATTAGTCGCTCCAGTAATCTTCGATGCAGTCATTGAATATCCCCTCATGATTGTGATCGCCACGGTGATTGGGTTCCCACAGCGGACTGTGCACAAAGGTAAATTCTCAATTCCGCCGGTGTATGGCGGGGCGACGATCATCCTCGCATTCGGTATCGCTTCGGCCCTCATTGTGCTCGTTTCGACGCGGAATATTCTAATCGGCAACTTGCTCGCCGGATTAATTGTGCTCGGTTGCTATGTCCTCGTTCGCCGGCCGATACGCTTTGCCCTGGCTCTCGGGACGCTTCTTCTTTTCACAAGTGTCTTCCGACAGAACCGCACTGGAGTCATTGAACGTGATCGGAATTTTTTTGGAGTCTTGCGTGTAGAACACGACCCGCAAACGTCGTTGCGGCGGCTGTACCATGGAACGACCCTTCACGGCATCCAGTCCTTAGATCCGCAGCGGAAGTGCGAACCGCTTTCATATTACCACCGTGAAGGGCCGGTCTCGCGAGTGACCGAACTCCACCGTAGCAACGAGCTCTCGAAAAACGTCGGCCTGATCGGTCTCGGCGCCGGCGCCATGGTGACCTATGCGCGTCCGGAAGAGCGTTGGACCGTTTACGAAATCGATCCCGACGTGATCCGCATCGCCCGCGATCAACGGTTTTTCACTTATCTGCGCGATTGCACCACTGCGCAGGTGTCGATCGAACTGGGAGACGCCCGCCTGAGGTTGCAATCAGCTCCGGACGCGCATTTCGGATTGCTGTACGTGGACGCGTTCAGTTCCGACGTCGTGCCAATGCACCTGATCACGGTCGAAGCTATAAAGCTGTACCGCCGGAAGCTTGTTCCAGACGGGATTCTAGCGTTTCACCTCTCCAGCCGGCATTTCGCACTCGCTCCACTCGTCGCAAACATTGGCGGCGCACTTAGACTCCAGTGCTTCGAATCCACCGAAGGCGACCTCAATGCTCAAGCCATTGCGGAAGGCGGCTTTGAATCGATTTGGGCGATTCTGGTTCCAGAGACACGAGTCGAAGAGGTCACCGCGCAGGGTGCGTGGTCTCGCGTCGATGCGCAGGAGAATGGCCCGTTGTGGCAGGACGATTTCTCAAGCCTGATGGGAGTGTTTAAGTTTTGAGAATACGGAAACCCGGATCGATCAGGAAAGTCCGGTGCCGAGTGCCTGATGCGACGAGATGGCTTTCACTCCTAAACTGATCAAAACGCGATCAGCATCGGCAAGATCGCCGATAATCCGGCGGGCAGGCTTGGGGTCACGGCGAATCAGAGTAGGAACTGCCAGAATCTGCTCTTCTATTGCGATCTCAGGCGCTTGGTTGACGTCAACGAGAGTGAGGCTGTACTCGCCGGGAAGATGTTCTTCGCAGATCCGCACCACATTCGCGTACGCATTTTGGGATGTTGGATGATCTTTCCCTGAGACATAAAGGGAAAGGTCCCACTTCTCGCGGCTAGGATTCGCAGAGACGCGCATCGTATCGGTCGAAGGGTTGCTAGCACTGCGTCAAAAAACCCTTCCGGCGTTCTCTACGGTCGCACGTCGATTAATACTTTTCAATAGAGGAAGGATTCCGCAAAAGGCGCTGGGCGGGTCGCTTAGGGCATCACCAGGAGCGCTTGACGAGCGAATGGATGTCGAGGAAGGAGCCGCTGGGATATTTAGGCGCCTTGGCGATTCCGTCAATGAGGCGGGCAGCCGCGGCTTCCGGCTTGGGCATCATGGGACTGCCTTTCGCGGTGCGAAGCATGTCCAGCGAGGCAAATCGTTGCTCGCGCGGCATATCGAAGATCTGGTCCTGCATCTGGGTATCAACGATGCCGGGTGCCAAGGCGCAGAAGTGAGTTTCCGGGCGCTCGGTGGCATAGAGCGCAATCATCATGTTGAGGGCGGCCTTGGAAATGGCATAGGCGTTCCAACCTCGATTCGCGGTGGTTGCCGCGCCGGACGAAATTGCGACCACCTGTTGGATGGGAATTTTCAGCGAAAATAGCGTGTCGAGAACAACTTTATTGGCGATAAGATTAATTTCGAGAACGTGACGGAACTCGTCGGCGGTGATGTCGGACATGTCGGCAACTCGACCGAGCACCCCGGCATTTAGGACCACAAGGTCGAGACGCTGGGCAGTGCGGAGAAGTTCCGGGATTTTGTGGGTGGCGAGATTGGAATCCCCAAGATCAATACTACAAAAGTTGAAGCGGGTTTGCCCGGCGAAGTCTTTCGGCTCGCGGCGGCTGATACCATATACTTCCACTCCTTGCGCCAAATACTCGCGCGCGAGTCCCCAGCCAATCCCGGAACTCACCCCGGTAATGAATACATTTCCGACCATGCTCCTTACGGCTCGAAAACTCGAACTCGGTAAAAGGAATTCTGACCGGAACCAATCGGGAAATCAACTGTGCCGATTCGATTTGTGGCCGCAAAGAACGGCCGATTGGAATGGATATCCACCACACTCCATTGGCTGGTAACCGAATTGGCAGTATTCACTTCAAAACCGCGATTGGCGATTTGCGGAAACAGTAGTCTGGCAGTGCCGTTCGTCTGGGTTACCGTAATTGCGAAAGCGTCCGTGGAGTTCGTGGGATTTGAGCTGAGAAGGTATTCCAAATAATTGTCGGCGCCGTCGTCATCGACGTCGTCCAACCGGTTTGTTTCAGCCGTGGCGAAGGTGGCGATCCATTGTTCGTAGGTCTTGTAGGTCTTCAGGTCATCGCGAATCCAGTCTTCAATTAACTTCACCGCGTCTTGATCGGTGACGGAACTGCCAAGAGGAGGCATACGACCTTGACCGTGAGTCTTCATGCGCGTGAGCAATACTGAACGCGAAGGATCTCCTGGCACCACAACGCGATTTGAGGCGTGGCCGAATGAATCCAGCAACTCACCGTGGATGAGCTTCATTTCGGCGAGCAGCGTGTTGATCCGACCATCCCAGCGCCCTCGTTCTACGCCGCTCGGGTTGTGGCAATTCGCGCAGTTCACGGCGAGGTACGAGCGCACGCGGTATTCGCGGCTCCATTCCTGGTCGTGGACGGACACCAGGCGGCGGAGAGTATTGATGTTTGTGTTTGGGCCGTCGATGTAGCCGGCGTTGCGCAGTGCAATAAGCTGGTTCGTCCTGGCTAACGAATACTGAAAGTCGCGATTCAGTTGGGCGGTGTTGAACCCGAGCGAGTAGCCGCCGGAGCTGGTGTGGCAGGCGAGGCAATCGCTCCGACCCGGATATTTCCAAGCCTGAGTTCGATTCGTTCCGTTCTCTCTAATTGTGAACGTGTCCGATGCGCCTTCGTCCGGGACGAGGGTCGCGTTGTTGGTCGAATCGCCCCAGCGATAAGTGACGCCGTAGATTCCATTCGCACTGTTGTTTTTGACGAGTACGCGGGTCTCGATGCGCTTCCTGGAGGCGGGATTACCTTTCTCGAGTTCGAGATCGAAATGCTTCACCCAGATCGTTCCTTGCGGGAAAGTCCAATTGCCATCGCGACTAAATTGAATGATTGAGGCGTTATCGAGGATGCCGAACCATCGCTTTTTGTCCGCGCCATCAGACCACAGAGGCGAGTTCACTTCGAAGGGCACTAGACCGTTGGCCGCTGTTAAACTGGCCAGGTTCGAGAACAATCCAGTATCGGCGAGCGTTGCGGGGATCGTAGCGCCTGAACCAGGTTTCGCTTCCAGGCGATAAATCCCGTCAGCGTCGCCGTCGAGTTTGTCTTTGCACACCAGGATGTCGCCGTTGCGTGGATCAATGCCGAAGCCGGAAATATCATACAAGCCGGCGATTTTCTTCCACTCAGTCGCGCTGCTTCCATTGTGTCGGAGCGACCAGATGTTGCCAGTGACGAAGTCGCCGAAGACATAGGCGCCGTAGAGGTCCGGCAATTTCGAACCGCGATAGACCACTCCGCCAATGACGCAGTTGCCGCTCATCGCGCCCCAGCCGTGCGGGTATTCAACGATGGGCGGTGTGAGCGTCACGCCCGCAGGAGGTGCGCCAAGCGCGCTGCCAGTAGTTGCACCTTCTACAAAAGCCCACCCGTAGTTGCCGGCTTTCTTCACGATGTTGATTTCTTCGCGGTCGTGCCGGCCGACATCCCCGGCGTAGAGCGTGCCGTCCTGGTCGAAGAACAATCGCCACGGATTGCGAAAACCAACGGCCCAGAATTCGGTGCGAACTTTCGTCCGATCGACTGGTTTGCCGTTGAAGCTCGTGGCGTCGACGTATGGATTATCCGCGGGAATTCTGTAACCCCCCTTCATTGCTGGATGCGCATTCGGATAGTCGTTGAAGCGGTTGGTATCGACATCGAGGCGCAGGATTGCGGAGAAGAAATCTTTGTCGATGCGCTGGCTGTTCTGGTATTCGTCCCCTGCTCCGCGGCCGTCGCCTTCGTCGCCGACGGCGACGTAGAGGAAACCGTCCGGCCCGAATTTCACGTCGTTGAAGTTGTGGCCGTAGCCGGTGTCCGGCTGATCGATCATTACCAGCTCGGAATCTGGATTGCCTCGGTCCGCGGAGGACTTTGTGAAGCGGGAAAGGCGGTTGTAGTTCACGCCGCCAGCGCGGTGGGTGTATACGACGTAAAAGTAGCCGTTCTGCGCGTGATTGGGGTGGAAGGCGATGCAGTTGAGGCCTTCGGCGCCGGTTTCGGTTTCTGTGTAGTTCGAATTTACGCGCGCGGAAATGTCCATGAACACTTCACGCTGCGGACTGTTGAGGTCGCGGATGAGGATCACCCGGCCCTGGCGCTCGATGATATAGAGGCGGTTGGGTTCGGTGGGCGCGCTGACGATCGCGACAGGATCGTAAAACTCGACGCCGGGGAAGGCTTCGTTTTCGACGCGGTATTCGGTCGCGGTCCCTGGAACCAGCGGCATTCGGACGCCGGTCGGGGTGACGCGCTGCAGGCCGGTATCGCCGCGGTTTGCGACCAGACACATAAAGAAAACACACCAATGCGTCAGGCGTTGGCGCAACCAGTAACTACTCACTGCAAGGTTCATCAGGATCAACAACGGAAACCGTTCAACGTGTACTGTTCTAACGGGTTGTGATAGCCCGATTGTATCGGTTAGGTGCCTTATCCCACGCTCAAGGAGTGCGGAGATACGAACGAGCTGAGCCCCTGAGCGCCAGGATAAACAGCTAGACTGATAAAGTTGATTTGCCCAAACTGCAGGCAACCAAAGGATTCGGCTATGCGCCCCCGCATTGCAGCACTTCTGTTCCTGTTCTTTTGTGCACAAACGGTTTCTGCTGATAAAGCGAAGGCGCTGATCAGCGAGGTGCAACACTCCCCTGCCCTGCCGCGTTCTGGACAGGCGGTGACGATTACCGCTTCGGTGGCGGCCGCTCCGGAGACGCTGACGATGGAATACCAGGTGGTCGCACCGGGAAAGTACATCGCGCGGGAAGATCCGGCTTTTCGGCTCGGATGGCGTTCGGTGAAGATGGAGAAGTTCCATTCGGATTTGCGGTATTCGGCGCAGGTTCCGGCTGAAATGCAGGAGCACAGGAGGCTGGTTCGGTATCGGTTTAAGGGAAAGGACACTTCTGGAGAGCAGTTCGTTTTCCCGCCCACGCCGGCAGCAGATTCCGATGATTCGCCGAACTTTGCATATTTCGTTTATGACGGAGTGCCCGCCTGGAAAGCGGCGATTCAACCCGGAAGCAGGGATGCGAAGCGCGGTGCGGTTGTTGAATATCCGCCGATGGTGATGGAGCAGGTGCATGTTTATCAACTGATCGCCAAGTCGAAGGATGTTGGAGATGCGACGTGGTATCAGCAGGCGATGGATAAGGAGTATCGCTACAGCGGGACGTTCGTGGCGCATGGAAAGGTGTACGATCACATTCGCTTTCGGGCGCGCGGTGGCGAGTGGCGATACGCGATGGGGAAGAACATGTGGAAGTTCGACTTTGCGAAATCGAATCCCCTGCAGGCGCGCGACGATTACAACCAGCCTTACAAGGCAAGTTGGAGCAAGCTGAACCTTCGGGCGATCATTCAACAGGCGGATTACGATCGGCGTGGGGAGCAAGGGATGTTTGAGTCGGTGGGATTTCGGCTTTTCAATTTGGCGGGAGTGGATGCGCCGCGGACGCATTGGATTTCCTTGAGGATTGTGGATGGCGCGGAGGAAAATCCGAAGGATCAGTATAAAGGCGATTTCTGGGGATTGTATCTGGCGATTGAGAATGAGGATGGGCGTTTTCTGGATGAGCATGGTTTGCCGGACGGGAACGTGTTCAAGATGAAGTTCGGCATGGGAGAACATGCGAACGTTGGAAAAGGGCAACCGACTGATCTTTCGGATTTGCATCAACTGCTCGCGAAATTGAATCGGCAGCCGGACCCGCAGTGGTGGAAGCAGCATGTGAACCTGCCGTTGTATTACAGCTATCGCTCGATCCTTGAAGCGATACATCACTACGATCTGGACGCAGGGAAGAACTACACGTTCTACAATAATCCTGAATCGAAGAAGTGGCATGTGATTCCGTGGGACATCGATTTGAGTTGGGGCGATCACATGTATGGCGGAGGACGCGAGCCGTTCATGCGTCCGGTGCTGGGGCATGCGGAGTTCAAAATGGAGTACGAAAATTGGCAGCGCGAGATCCGCGATTTGTTGTTTAACCAGGAACAAACCGGGCGTTTGATCGATGAGTGTGCGGCGATCATTTCGCGGGGCGGTGAACTTTCGATTGTGGACGCGGATCGCGCGAAATGGGATTACCACCCGATTATGAATTCGCGATGGTCTATGCCGCAGAAAGCGGGACACGGATTGTTTTATGGGTCGTCGCCGACGCGGGACTTCGCGGGAATGGTGCGGGAGATGAAGGAGTATGTGGAGCAGCGCGCGGAATTCATCGATACGCGGATTCTGACCGATCAAAGAATTCCTGAGACCCCGAAGATTTCGCGCGAGGGTGATTCGTTGGGTTTTACGACGTCGCAGTTTAGCGGGGCTGGGAAATTCGCGGCACTGAAATGGCGGCTGGCGGAAGTGGATTCGAGTTTGCAGCTGGATCCGAAAACGAAGAAGCCGTTGCGGGCGGGGCGATTTGAAATCAGTCCGGTTTGGGAAAGTGGGGAAGTGACTTCGTTTAGTTCGGAGGTCCAGGTTCCCGCGGATAAAGTGACGGCGGGGGAGACGTATCGGGTGCGCGCCAGGCACAAGGATGCGACGGGGCGCTGGAGCCATTGGTCGGCGCCGGTGGAGTTTACGGGGAAGTAACCGGTCACGGCAGAAGAAAATCCGGCACCCCTGCCGGGGTGCAACGGTTTTATGAATGGAATACCGGTGGCTGCGCTCGAAGACTCGCTTACCACCGGCTACTTTCCCAACACCCCTCCGGGGTGAGTTCGAGGATGTTCGGCTTGTCATTTGGGGTTCTCCTTGGAACAAATCACGGCTCGGTTTTAAGGAGGACAGATCATCGAAGCGCCGGAGAAGACATCGCCCACCAACACTGCGGTTCCATCGCAACATTTTCGCGCGGTGCGGATGCTCGCGCTGACGACGGTTTTTTGGTCGTTGAGTTTTCCATTGGTAAAGTCGCTCGGGATATTGCAGGCGAAACTGATTCCCGGCGTGAACTCGTGGTTCAATGCCGGGCTGACGGGGTTCGCGCGGTTTGGGATAGCGGCGGTGGTGATGGTTTTTATCGCCCGACGCACGTTGGCGAAGCTCACGCGAAGTGAGATCTGGGAAGGACTGGGACTGGGATTCTTCGCCGGGGGCGGAATCATTTTGCAGACGGACGGGCTGAGCTATACGTCGGCATCGACGTCGGCGTTCATCACGCAGTCGTTCTGTATTTTTGTGCCGATCTTCGTGGCGTTGCGGGATCGCGCGTTGCCGGGGTTGAGGCTGGTGTTCGCGCTGCTCTTGATGGTGCTCGGCGTGAGCATTCTCTCGAATTTCAATCCGCGCACGTTCCATCTTGGGCGTGGCGAAGCGGAAACGCTTTTGGGCGGGGTATTCTTCGCGGGACAAATTCTCTGGCTGGAACGGCCGAAGTTCGCCGGGAACAATCCGCTGAATTTTTCGTTCGTGATGTTCCTGACGATGTCGCTGCTCTCGTTGCCGCTGGCCATGGCGACGTGGAAAAGTCCGCAGGATGTTATCACCTGTTACACGCAACCGAGTATCATTGTGATCACGCTGGCACTGGTGTTTTTCTGCACGATCATTGCGTTCGTGGAGATGAATAAGTGGCAGCCGTACGTGCCGTCGACCGAGGCTGCAATTATTTATGGAGCTGAGCCGGTGTTCGCGAGTTTGTTCGCGCTGTTTTTGCCGGCGATCATTTCCAGGTATTCGGGAATTCAGTATGCGAACGAGACGATCAGTTCGCAGTTGTTGTTGGGAGGGGTGTTGATTATTTCGGCGAATTTGATTTTGCAATGGAGATGGAAACGCGGCGCGGCGGAGCGCTCGGAAAAGCGGTAAAGGACTACGGCAGTCCGAACGCCGGTGCGAGATTGGCAGATCGACTGTCTTGGATTGTGGTGTGGTTTTCATGTGGTTTTCATGCGATGAATTCCTGGGGGAAGCGGAATGGGAGGTTACGGGCTTCGAGAATGGCGGCGTAATCGGGATCGGTGGGAGCGATTTTCCAGAAGAAATCGGGGAAGGGACCGAATTCTTTGGATTCGTGGATGGGGCATGGGCATTGGTGGCCGCATGGGCAGTGGCGGAGTTGGGTGACGTATACAGGTGGCGAATGGCGGTGGGGCCATGGGGTGTATTTTTGGTTGTGGGCGATGTGTTCGCGCATGCGGGCGATGGTGTATTCGTCGACGCGGTCTTTTAAGTCTTGAGTGATGGGTGATGAGTGATGAGTGGGGGCAGAGGGTTGTTTTTGGGGCGGGTTGTTCTGGGCGTTTTGGTCTGCTGGGGCGGCGGCGTTGTTTGAGTGCGCGCGGAACCCCTCACCCTGACCCTCTCCCCTGCTGGGCGAGGGAAGGGCGGAAGCGCTTTGGTCTGCTAGAGCGGCGGGAGGTTCATCTCCCCGGACTGGCACCGAGACGGTGCCGTAACCCGCAGGCGAGGACGCCCGCGCTACATTCGGCGTGGTTTCATTGATGGCGTCGCGCGATGTTGAAGTGGGACTTCCGGAGGTCGTCCCTCCGCTAATATGATTGGGGGCGGTGGTGGAAGAGATGGCGTCGGCTGAGGGTTGTGGTTGGCCGGGCGAGTTTGCGGCGGCCAGGGTTTCGGCGGTGACGGAGGGATCTTTGAGGTTGCCGTCGTCGTCGTAGAGTTTTTCGAAGAGTTCGCGGTTGCGGGCGAGGCGACGATCCCATTCTTCTTTGGGCACACCGAAATGGATGCGGGCGCGTTCGGAGAGTTCTTCGCGATTTGAGGCGTAGGGGCCGAGGTGGTCGCATTCGCGGGCGTCTTCGTTGAGGTAGTGGCTCGGAGGGAGCGCGAGTTTTGAGTTTTTAGTGTTTAGTTTTGAGTTGAGGTCGGCGAGTTTTTCGCGTTGGAAATCGAGGGTCTTTTCGCGGAGGGCGAGGGTGCGGTCGGCGATGTCTTTTTTGATGGTGATTTCTTGGTGGCGGAGGTCGCATTTGCGTTCCTGGACGTGGGCTTGGCGTTCGCGGACGGAAGCGTTGCGCTGGCGGCAGAGGATGGTGCTGACGCGGTTGAGTTGGTCGAGGTGGGCGACGTTGTGATGCGCGGTGAGGGAGAGTTTGAAGGCGGTTTGTTCGAGGACGCGGAGGGTGGCGTCGGTGAATTGGTGTTGGTGGCCGGCGAGGTGGGCGAGGAGTTCATCGGCAGCGGCGACGGTGTCGGGTGTTTCTTCGAGGTGTTGCAGGACGGCGGTGCTGGCGTGGAATCGGCCGAGGGCGGAGTGGCCGACGGTGACGCCGAAGTTTTTTTGGATGAGACCGATGGTTTGGGCGTTGGTGTGTTTTTGGAGCCAGGCGATTATTTGATGGCGTTGTTCGAGGGGGAGGTGGTGGAGGGTGGAGTGGAAGGGGTTGGGAGGTTTTACAGAAGGACACGAGGGGAACGAAGGGGAGGCGTCCGGTGTGGGTTGGGAGGGAGACGCAGGATGGGAAGCATGGGAGGGATGGGAGGAATCGCTTGCGGAGTCTGCGGGATTGGGCGAGGT
>DASVNK010000056.1:0-59421 GCA_036383895.1 Verrucomicrobiia bacterium
GGATCATCGCGTGCCGCTTTCCTGGGAACACATCGCCGATGCCTTCATCACCTGGTGCCGCCGCGGCGTGGATGGCTTCCGCTGTGATGCCGGCTACAAAGTTCCCACCGCAGCCTGGCGCTACATCATCGCACGCGTACGCCACGAATTTCCCGATGCGCTCTTTCTCCTCGAAGGACTCGGCGGCGCCTGGGAAGCCACCGAAGATCTGCTCACTCGCGGCGGCATGCAATGGGCCTACTCCGAACTCTTCCAGAACTATTCGCCCATTCAGGTCAGCGGTTATCTCGATCACAGCATCACAAAAAGCGCAACCGTCGGCACGCTCGTCCATTACAGCGAAACCCACGACAACGAACGCCTCGCCGCGAAAGGCCGCACCTGGTCCCTCCTGCGAAATCAACTTTGTGCGCTCGCCAGCCAGAGCGGCGGTTTCGGCTACACCTGCGGCGTGGAATGGCTCGCCGCCGAGAAGGTCAATGTTCATTCCAGCCGCGGCCTCGCCTGGGGAGCCACCGAGAACATCACCGTCGAATTGGCGCGCCTCAGCAAACTTCTCGCCGAACACCCCGCCTTTTTCGACGGCGCTAACCTTCGGCGCATCAGCGGGCCGGAATCATTGATCTACGCGTTGCATCGTCGTTCCGGCGACGCAAAAGACAGCGTGCTGGTGCTCGTCAATCTCGATCCCGAGTCCCGCAATTCCTTTTTCCTCACGAAATCGTCGTTCCAGGAATTCGGCGAACCGAAGTTCGATCTGCTCACCAATGCTCCTTACAAGCTCCAGTCGCGCGGCGACAATGTGGAGTTTCGCCTCGAACCGGGCGCTTCCATCTGTCTTGCAAAAGCATCCGAGCCCGAAGGGTCCGCCGGAACTGCTTACCGCAAACTGCGCGCGCAACATACCTTCGCAGTGCGCGCTCTCGCCAGCGTCCTCGAACCCGAAGAAATCGGCCCGCATGCGTGGCCAGAACTCGCGCGCCTCATCGAACGCGATCCCCGCGCCTTTCTCGCCGCGCTCACTGCCATCGATAGAACCGCGGCCGCAACAAACCTCCTTTCCGCAATTCAAACCGCCCTCGACACCAATCCCTATCCAGCCGTGGTTGAATGGCGTTGGTCGGACCGTCCGCGAATCGCCCCCATCCCGCCGCACCACTGGTTGTTCATGACGGATGAATCGCCCTTCCGCGCGACCTTGAAGTTCCGCGAAACGTTTCAGCACATCGAATCGACCGAAATTGGCGGACGGCACCTCGGTATTTTTGCCCCGGTCGATCCCTTCCGCCGCCGCCGCGAAGGCGAAGCCACCCTCAGCATTGAGCGTTACAGCGCAGCTCCAAAGCACGTCATCGGCGACCTTCTCTTCCTCAAGGATCGCCCGCAATTTTCGCCCCAACTCCAACTGCCGCTGGAACCGATCGCACCACATCCCGAGACGCCCACCGTCCTTCTCACCAACAACCGCGGCGGCATGGCGCGAATGTGTGTCGACCTCGGCGCTGTTAAATCAAAGTACGATGCCGTTCTCGCCGCAAATCTGCATCCCTCAATTCCCGTCGACCGCCATATCTTCGTAAAACGAATTCGTCTCTGGGCGAACGCAGATCGTTTCATCACGCCCCTCAATTCCGGCAATCTACAATCCTTCGTTCCGGGCCCACCCGCGCGCTGGGAATTCGCCGCCATCGCGGGTGACGGACAGGTCGCGCGCATCGAAGTCGTCGCGGACATGCCGGAGAACAAAAACGCCACGGTCTTTTCCTTGCGGCTGCTCGATACCTCCAAACCGGGCACAACCGTTCGCGTCACCGCGCGTCTGGATTTAGAAGATCGGAATTTCCATACGCAAACCCAGCACAATGGCGGAGCGGACTATCACTTCAATTCGAACACACATTCCCTCTCCGAAGAAATCGGCTTCGAATTCCGTCCCGCGAACGACCGGAAAGTGCGGGTGACTTCAACGGCGGGCACCTACCACACCGCGGCCGAATGGAGCTTTAACCTTCCGCACTCCGTGGAACAAACTCGCGGCCAGGTCGGCGCGGGCGACGCTTTCAGTCCAGGATGGTTCGACATTCCGCTGCAGCGCGAAGTTCCGGTGCAACTCGTCATCAACTCCGAGCAGACCGAGATCGATCCGGGGGCGATTCAAAATTTCATTCAGGCACGCACGCACGCAAATGAGCGAGCGCTCGCGGCGGCAGAGGTCAACGATTCTTTCGGCCGCCAACTCGCCCTCGCCACCCGCGCCTTCGTCGTCAAGCGCGACGAATTCAAAACCATCATCGCCGGCTACCCATGGTTCCTCGATTGGGGCCGCGATTCTCTCATCTGCGCCCGCGGAATGCTCTCCGCCGGGATGATCGAGGAAGTCCGTCAGTTGCTGATCGTTTTCGGTCGCTTCGAAAAAGACGGCACCTTGCCAAACACGATCCACGGCGAAGATGCATCCAACCGCGACACGACCGACGCCCCGCTTTGGTACGGAATCGTCTGCGAAGAACTCGCTGCGCTCAGCGGCCCGGAAATTTACGACACCAAAGTCGACACCCGCGGCCGCACCATTCGCGATGTGCTCGCCTCCATCGCGAGCGGGTACGCGCAAGGAACGCCGAACGGCATTGTGATGGATAAAGAATCCGCGCTGATCTGGAGTCCAAGTCATTTCACCTGGATGGACACCAACTATCCAGCCGGAACGCCGCGCCAGGGTTATCCGATCGAAATTCAAGCCCTCTGGATCCGCTTGCTCCAGCAACTCGACCGTCTCAACGTTCAAGCGCCTTTCGACTCGTGGAAAAAACTCGCTGCGCTTGCGACGGACTCCCTCGAAAAACTTTTCTGGTTGAACGATCACGGCTGGTATGCAGATGTCTTGATCGCGGAACGGAACACCAGCGCCCGCCGCGCCGATCCCGATGACGCCCTTCGCAGCAACTGCACCATTCCGATCATGCTCGGGCAACTTGCCGGCGACCATGCACGCCGCTGCATGGAAAATATCGTCCGTTATCTTTTTATTCCCGGCGCCCTTCGCTCGCTCGCACCGGTCGCGGTCCGCCGCCCTTTGCCAATCTATGGCTCGGATTGGCGCCTGCTCAACGATCCACACCATCCCTACTGGGGCCGCTACGAAGGCGACGAAGACACCCAACGCAAGCCCGCCTATCACAACGGCACCGCCTGGACCTGGACCTTTCCCGGCGCCTGCGAAGCTCTGGCGCGCGCCTGGGGATTCTCGCCACAGGCCAGGGAGGCCGCCCGCGCGTTCCTCGGCAGCATGGAAGGGCTCCTTTCCACCGGTTGCATCGGGCACCTGCCGGAAGTAATCGATGCCGACGCGCCCCACACCCAGCGTGGTTGCGACGCCCAGGCCTGGTCCGTCACCGAGGCGTTGCGCGTCTGGAAGCTGCTCAATGACTAACGCGCAAAAATCGTCGCTAGGGTTTGTAACTCCGAACAACCTTCAGTAGGTTCCCTCCAAAATGGGTTCAATAAGTACGGACGAGTTGCTAAAAGGTTTGCTCTTTTACCTCTGCTTTATCCCTGTCCTCACCTTTCACGAGTTCGCGCACGCGTGGACTTCATCGAAATGCGGTGACGACACCGCGAAAAATCTCGGCCGCGTTTCGCTCAATCCCGTCGTTCACATGGAACTGATCGGTACCGTCGTGCTTCCGCTGCTCGCCATTTATCTTTCCATCGCCGGTTCCGCGTTCGCCGGATTTATCATTGGCTGGGGCAAACCGGTTCCGGTCGATCTGCAGAATCTCCGCAACCCGCGCCGCGATGACACTCTCATCGCCCTCGCCGGCCCTGCCATGAACATCATCCTCGCCGTCATCTGCATGGGCATCGCAAAAGCTGGCCTCATGATGAAGGGCGGCGGCTCAATGGAGGTTGGCAATATCATCCTGGAAACGGGGATCATGCTCGTGCAAGTGAACCTCGTTTTGGCCTTCTTCAACCTCCTGCCCATCCCTCCGCTGGATGGCTCGCATGTCCTCTGGAACGCCCTCCGCCTCAGTTGGGAATCTTATTTCAAGGCGATGCAGTTCGGTTTCATTCTTGTGATCGTCGCCATCAACCTCCCACCCGTCCGCCAATTCCTCTTCAGTACTGTGAAGACCGCGTTCAATCTGTTGCTCCAGCTTTACCGTATTTGACCTTGCGCCACCCATTGTTAGACTGACCCGCTTTAATGAAGACCTTCGCTGAACTTGGCTTTCCCGGACGCTTGATCGCGGTCGAAGGCCTCGATGGTTCCGGCAAAAGCACGCAGATCTACCTGCTCAAGCGCTGGCTCGAACTCGAAGGCCTGAAAGTTTTCTTCAGCGAATGGAATTCTTCCGCCCTGGTGAAAAGCGCCACCAGCAAAGGCAAAAAGCGCGAACTGCTTACGCCCACGACCTTCAGCCTCATTCACGCGACGGACTTCGCCGATCGTTACGAACGCCAGCTCGTTCCCCTGCTCCGCGCTGGCTACATCGTCCTCTGCGATCGCTACGTCTTCACTGCCTTCGCGCGCGATGTGGTCCGCGGTTGTCCACCGAAATGGGTGCGCGGTGTCTATAATTTCGCGGCGCATCCGGACATCACCTTCTTCTTTAAATCAAAACTCGAAGTTTCCCTCCAACGCATTCTCGATGGCCGTCCGCAGTTGAAATATTTCGAAGCCGGAATGGATCTTCATCTCTCAAGCGATCCTTACGAAAGCTTCCGAATTTTTCAGGGACGCATCCTGGAACAGTATTTGGCAATGAGCACCGAATACAATTTCGTTGTCATTGATGCGAACGAACGCGTCGAGACCCAGCAACAAATCGTTCGTCAACTCGTCCAAAGCAAAATCGAGCTCGGGCAATTTTTGCATCAGCCGCAGTAACCATGAAGACGGCCAGAAAACCAAAGCGCATCCGCAGCAACATTTTCGTTCCCACCACGTCGCCCAAGAAGTGGTATGGCCATGGTATCCCCGGCGTTGATCTCAATCGCCTCACCGGCAAATTAATCGTCGTGGAAGGCGCGGATGGCTCAGGCCGATCTACCCAAATCACGCGGCTCCGCGAATCGCTCGAACGGAATGGTCACGCCACCGTTCAAGTCGGCCTGAAACATTCATCGCTCGTCAGCGAGGAACTCGAGCAGGCGCAGCAGGGCAACATTCTCAGCCGCATCACCCTCAGCCTTTTCTACGCCACCGATTTCGCCGACCAACTCGAAAACGTCATGCTCCCCGCCCTCAAGGCCGGCTTCATCGTTCTCTCCGATCGCTACATCTACACACTCATGGCCCGCGACATGGTCCGCGGCATGGATGAAGGATGGTTGAAAAACATGTATGGTATCGCTTTAGTTCCGGACGCAGTCTTTTACCTGCAAACCTCGCCGGAAAACCTCGTCCAACGCACCTTCCGCAAAGCGCATCAACTCGACTACTGGGAAAGCGGCATGGACCTCGGCCTCAGCCGCGACATGTTCGACAGCTTCGTCAAATACCAGTCGCTCATGGTCGCCCAATTCCAGCGCCTCCAAAAAACCTACGGCTTCCGCATCATCGATGGCAACCAGTCAGTCGACGGTATTCAGGAAGAGTTACGCCAGGACATCGAAGAAGTAATGAAAGGCCACTAAGGTCGGTGGAGCGAGGCGGGGCGCGAAGCGCCAGCCTCTTATCCGTACTGATGTCCTGCCGAGCTTTTGCACACGCAAGTTCAATAGCGCCGATCTCCGCTACTTTCGTCCCCTCTACTGCTGAATAAAATAACTAAGATTCTCCAACTCGATCGCCAGATTCACGTTGTTCACCATCACCTCATCCGGCACGTGCAAAACAATCGGCGCGAAATTTAGAATCCCGGTAATCCCCGCCTCCACCAATAGATTCGTCACCTCCTGCGCCTCGGACGCTGGCACCGCCATGATCGCCATCTTCACGCTCCGCTTCCGGATCACCTCACCCAGCTTATCCATCCCATGCAGCGGCACATTCCCCGTCTTCCCGCGGTTCCGTACCGGATCAACATCAAACGCTGCCACGATCTCAAATCCCTCCTGCTCGAATCCCTTGTAAGAGAGCAGCGCCAAACCCAGATTTCCAACTCCCACCAGAATCACCGGCTGCAAACTATTTGTCCCGAGCAGATCGAGAATCATCGTGCTCAATTGCTCCACGTCGTAACCCAACCCGCGCGTCCCAAACTGGCCGAAGTAGGTCAGATCCTTCCGCAATTGAGTCGATTTCACCCGCGCCGCTTTCGCCAAAGCTTCGCTTGAGACCGTGCGAATATTGTTCTCCTTCAGCCTCTGCAAGCACCGCAAGTAAACCGACAACCGGTAAATCGCCTTGCGCGGAATCTCAGCTCGAATCGGCTTCTTCAACAAAGCCAACCTAGAGAATCAAAATGCCTCCTACAAGGAAACTCCCTCTCGAACCTAAATCCGGCGCTTTAATGCACCGAAAGCTCCTGCTTGATCTTAAATTTCTCCACGCGCTTCCGCAGCGTCGCGCGCGTTATCCCCAACAGCTTCGCGGCCTGCACCTGGTTCCCCTTCGTCTCCGCGAGCGCATTGATGATCAATTCGCGTTCCACCGCCGGAATCACCTTCAGCCCGGATGATTTCCTCGCCCACTCAAACAACATTCTCCCCACCGCAGTCACATCCATCTCACCGCCCTTCATGCCCGTCGTCGCTGAAACCTGCCCACCGACGTTTTCCATCACGTTAAAAGAGGGCACGGACGCGTCGGACGCGTGCACCGGGCGCGGCAAGCTCTGCAAAATTCCTGGCGGCAAATCCAGCGGCAGAATCACCTCGCCTTTGGTCACCACAATCGCGCGCTGGATCACGTTCTCCAATTCGCGCACATTCCCCGGCCATGAATGTTGATCAAGAAACTCGAGCGCCTCAGGCGAAATTGATTTCGGCGCGATCTTCTGCTGCTGGGCGAACTTCTTCAGGAAGTAATTTACCAGCAGCCGAATATCTTCCTTCCTCTCGCGCAACGGCGGGATTTCAATCCGCACCACATTGAGCCGATAAAATAAGTCTTCGCGAAACTCTCGCGCCGCCACTGCTTTCTCCAGCGGCTTGTTCGTCGCCGCAATCACCCGCACATCCACTTTCACCGACTGATTTCCACCCACGCGCTCAAACGTCCCGTTCTGCAACACGCGCAAAATCTTCGTCTGCGTCGGCAAAGTCATGTCCCCGATTTCATCCAGGAAAATCGTCCCCCCATTGCATTGCTCGAACTTCCCCACGCGCTGATTATTCGCCCCGGTGAACGCCCCTTTCTCGTGCCCGAATAATTCACTCTCCAGCAAATTCTCCGGAATCGCCGCGCAATTAATCGCGAGAAACGGTTTCTCGTTCCGGCGGCTGTGATGATAAATCGCCCGCGCCACCAACTCCTTCCCCGTCCCGCTCTCGCCTGTGATCAACGCCGTCGCATCCGAAGCCGCAAGTTGCCCAATCAACTTGAACACCTTCTGCATCGCCTCGCTTCGCCCAACGACGCCCACCTCATAATCTTCCGATTCCAGCAACGGCTGATACGAAACGACCCGCTTCATATCCCGCGCGGCCTTCAACGCCGTGAAAACAATCTCCTTCAGCTTCGGAACATCAAACGGCTTCAGCAAATAATCATACGCGCCGAGCTTCATCGCTTCGATCGCCGTCTGCGTCGTGCCGTAAGCCGTCATCATGATTACCGGCACCTTCGAATCGATCTGGCGCAGCTTGCGAAGCGTCTCCAACCCCGTCATCCCACCCATCCGCACGTCCATCAACACCAGGTCCGGCTTGAGCCGCGGCACAACACCCAGAGCCTCCTCGCCGCTGCTCGCGGTCGTCAGCTCCATCTCCGCAGAATCGAAAATCCGGCGAAACGAATACTGCACATCCGCCTCATCATCGACCAACAGCAGCTTCTCCATATCGCCGCATCACCTAACCCCGACCCGCCCCCACCGCAAGAAAATGTATAAAAATCGCCAATTGTAAGTTTCATAGGTCCGTTGAGTTCGGTGCATAGAGCAGCTTAATCATGGCTTTCCTCCTGGCACACAAAGCCTTACGTGGAATGGGGTAATATCCGTCGGAAATGGGGTAATAACCCGCCATTCTTTACCCTGTTTCGCTTTAAGCCTTACGCCATTTCGCCCCACGTCCTCTACCCAAAGGTTCGATCAACCCAGTTTCACGCAGCTCACGCAGCACATGTCGGATCATGTCCCGACTTACCGTGGGGCACGCACGTTCGACGTCCTGGATTGTGAAAGTTCCAAGGAACGATTCTACAGCGGCTCGAACGGTCTCGCCTTTTGTTCCGCGACCGGAATTTACACGCACTACTCGGCTCTCAAATTCTGTGTACGCGGCCAATAGTGTCCCAAGGAAGTACTCGGTCCATGGCCAGACTTCGTGCTGGCCCTCGTGCCACCCTTGCGAAGATTGGTAAAGCGTGTCGTAGTATGATTGCTTCGTGTTCTCGATGATTCGTTCGAGGCTGACGTACCGCCCGACTTCATACCCCGTGTGGTAAAGCGCCAGGACGCTTAAAAGCCGCGCGAGCCTGCCGTTACCATCCAGAAATGGGTGAATGCAGAGAAAATCGAGGACGTAAAATGAAACGAGAAATAGCGGGTCCCAATCGCCCGCCTGCAGAAGGCTATTATAACGGTCGTGAGTTTCGCGCATCGCATCTTCTGTCAAATGCGCCGCGAGCGGTTGAAACCGTATCCGCTTCGTTCCGTCCGGTCGTAGCTCGGAGATCTCGTTTGAGGTGACCTTCCATCGTCCCCCGCCGACGGCGGTGAATTTAAATAAATCGCGATGCAGTTGAAGCACCACGCGGTCCGTATACGCAATCTGCGCATGGTTTTGGTGAATGGTGTTTAGGACATCACGGTAGCCGGCAATCTCTGCCTCTGACCGATTTGCGGGCTTCACTTCATCGGCCATTAGCTGGCGCAGGCGTTTCGCTTCCGGAATAACGACGCCCTCAATGCGGTTCGAGGATTCAGTGCTTTCGATGAAAGCAACCCGGCGCAAGTTATCGAGCATCTCAGGCGCTTGCTTCCGATACAAATCTTGCCGGCCTTTTTGTTCCCCTAAACGGCGAAGCATCGTGATGATCCGCTGTGGGACAATCAGCCTGTCAAGATAGCCTTGCGCGAAGGATCTCATTTCGCGGCGCTCAATCCGCAACTATTCGGAAGATCGCGCTCTATTCGTTGAAGCAGATTCGCCACAGTCGTCAAATCTCAACCTTAAACTGCTCCCCGTGCTTCGTGCTTTTGCAAAAACCTGCGAGAAGCTGCGGAATCTTTTCCAAATCTTTCAGGTTCACCATTTCCACCGGCGAATGCATATAGCGGTTCGGCAAGCTGATCAGCGCGCTCGGAATCCCTCCGCGCGTCCAAAAAATCACGTCGGTATCCGTTCCGCTCGTGGCCGACATCGCTTCGAACTGCAATTTGATTCTCTGTTCTTTCGCCACCTTCTCCAACCGCTTAACCACCTCCGGATGATTACATCCACCGCGCGTAATCGTCGGCCCCTTGCCCAATTTAATATCGCCATGCTGCTGTTGATTCACCGTCGGATAATCTGTCGCGTGCGTCACATCGACCACGAGCGCACAATCCGGCTTCAGCGTGTAAGCAATTTGCCGCGCCCCCAGCAAACCCACTTCTTCCATGATGTTCGACACCGCCGAAACTTCCGCCTTCAGCTTCGTCTTATTCTCACTCAATAGCCGCAGCGCTTCCGCCACCGCAAAGGTTCCAATCTTGTTATCGAACGCCCGACCAATCGCCAGATCGCCCCGCAGAAACTCAAACTCATCCACCAGCGTAATCGGATCACCAATCTGCACCCACTTCAACGCATCCGCCTTCGAACTCACCCCAATATCAATAAAAATATCTTCAATCTTCGGCACCTTCCGCTCCCCTTCCAACTTGGTCAGATGCGGCGCGACATTCCCCACCACCCCGCGCACCGGCCCTTTCTTCGTGTGAATCGTCACCCGCTGCGCCCGCACAATCGCCGGATCCACTCCGCCCAACCGCCGCACATAAATATACCCATCCTTATTGATGAAATTCACCGTCATCCCAATTTCATCCGCATGCCCGGCCAGCATGATCCGCGGCGATCCGCCCTTGTTCAAAACCGCGACCGCGTTCCCGTAAGAATCCGTGAAAGTCTCGTCCGCAAAATCGCTCACGTAATTCAACCACACCCGCTGTCCACGCACTTCATGCCCGGATGGGCTCGGCGTATTAACCAGCGTCTGAAGAAATTTGATCGATTCGTCCCGCATGCGGTGCAGACTCTAAGCGTCCCCGCACGGAATGACAACCGACTCGCAACCCATCCACCACTGCCCGAACGCTACTTCTTCGTCGCCCGAATCCGCTCGTTAATCCATTCGTCGGACAACCCGCGCTCCTTCGCCACGCTATAATCTTTATGCGCCTGCTCGCGGTCCCCATAAAGTTCAAAAGCCTGCCCTCGATCCGCAAAAAGCGAAGGATCCACCGCCGTCCCGCTCATCCGCGAATTCAACTCGTTGATCGCCGCGACCAAATCCGTCTTCGCCACTTCATTCTGTTTCGCCGCGAGCCGAATCTTCGCGCGCCGGATTAACCAACTGCTCTGGATGCGCGACGCCGCCAACTCCTCCTCAATCTTTTTCAATGCCACCGCATGCTGCCCATCCTCAATCAAAGCATCCACTAACTCGATCTCCAGCAAACCGCTCCCCGTCGCCTTAATTCCTTCCTCGATTCCCTTCACGCGCTCCTTCGTCTTCTTCAAAAGCGCGTGCAGTTGGCTCCGATCCAAATACCACTCCACATTGTTCGGATGCTCCATGATCGCCTCCTCCGCATCCGCCAGCGCCTTCTCATATTCCTTCCGCGGACGCAAAATCTCCGACCGCACCATCAACAGCGACGCGCGTTCGGAGCCGGACGCTCCCGCGGTAATTCCCCGCGTGACGGTGTTCAGCGCTTCGTTGGTTTTTCCCGCCGCGAAATAGGCGCGCCCCAATTCGCGAAGGATGGTTGGCGAACCTCCTTCAAGTTGCTGCGCCTGCTCCAGATCACGAATCGCCTCCGCGGTTTTTTTAATCACCTGGTATTCGATCGCGCGCTGCAGCAGCAAATCAGCCGAAGCGCCTTCCTTTTCAATCTGCGCGGTGAGTTCTTCAATGTCGTGCTCCGGCCCGTCGTGCGAAAACGAAACACGACAAAAACACACGATGCTCAAGACACAGAGCAAAGAGAACGGCAGTTTGAAAGTCGGCGCCACCATCTTCATATCAGTCCTCCAAAAGAAGTGATGCGTCGATGCGGAAATCGAGCGGGCTTTCCGTCGCCGTATGCGCTTCGATCGCCAGCGTATTCACTCCGTCCCGCAGATTCGCTACCGATAACCCTACGTAAGAGTATCCATTCTCTTCGCGTGCCTTGATCTTTTGCGCGTTCCGACCAGCGCTGCGCCCAACATTCACCCGCGCCGCTTCGCGCCCGTTGATGTAAGCAATGAACGCATCCTTGTAATCGATCACCAATCCCAACTCCGTCACCTTGTCCGCTTGGTCAATTGTAAATTGCCTCCGCATGTAAACCGACGCATGGCGTCCGCGCGGCGCAGCAATTTCGGTCCGCACCGTTCCGTCCCCAAATCCAAACGTCGCCACGCCCGTCTTCCACGCCGACACATTAAACTCCGGCAAAGTCCAATCCCTTCCGCGCGGATGTTCCCCCGCCATGAATTGCCATTCCGCATTCTTCGGAATAAGCACCTTGTGATCCACCGCCGGTGTCGCCGGATTCGCGCGCGCGTGCTCCGGCTTTTTCCATTCTGGCGGCTGCCACGGCAAAGCAATGTGCGCCAGGTCAACATTCCCGCGCTTCACCAACTGAAACGCATCCCGCGTCGTCCCATTCGCGTTTACCATCGTCGCGCTCAACGTATCACCGTAAACATCAATCAACACCGACCCATGTTCCACAATCGTCTTCCGCATGAACGGAATCGTTCCCTTCCGCCCCAGATTCGCCCCCGCATGCCCCGCCACAATCTGCACCGTCCCCTCATGCGGATGAATCCCCTGGCTCTTCCGATAAGCCCCATCGCCCTCCGGATCACCATCCCCATCATCCAGCACCACATTCTCCGAAACACTCGGCGTCGCATAAGCGCCATCAATCAGCATCGACCTCTCATACACATGCGAATGCCCCGTCAGCACCAAATCCACTCCACCCGAATCAATCAGCGGCATGATATACTCCCGCATTTCCGTCAAATCCTTCTCCTTGTCGCTGTCGTGCGATCCCTTCGTGTAAGGCGGATGATGCCAGAACGCGATCACCCAATCCGCTTTCGTCCGCTCCAAATCCGCCTTCAACCACTTCGCCATCCCGCCCGTCGGCTTCCGCTCCAAATCGTGCGAATCAAGACAAACAAAATGTATGTTCCCCCAATCAAACGAATAGTAAGCCTCCGTGCCAGAAGCCAACCCGCCCGCTTCGCCGCGCGTCGGCACCACATAAGCATCGTAGTAAGGCCCAATCCCAGTCGCGCCCCGCGAAATCGATCCCTCATGATTTCCCATCGTCGGCCAGCACACCGAACCCCTCAGCGTCGGCGCGTAGCTCTCAAAAAACCGGCTCTGGAATTCCACATCTCGCCCGCGCCCGTAGGCCATGTCCCCAAGGTGCAGCCAAAAATCAATCGCATGATTCTCCCGTTTAACCGTCGCAAGCATCGCGTTGTAAACATCAATCTGCGCCTGCCGGCCTGTCCCGCTATCGCCAATCGCCCAAAACCGAATCCGCTGATGCGCCCCCCGCGGTGGCGGCGTCACAACCGAAAAACTTGCATCCACTTTCGTCAGCGGATGTTCCCCATCCATCACCACGTAATAATACCGCGTGTTCGGCTCCAGCCCCGTCAGCCGCACTTCATATTGAAACGTCCCAATCGGCGCGCTGTGCAATTTTGGCAACGCCAGATTCTGCTTCGTGCGCAACGCCACCCACTTCGAAGGAATATGCTGCCCGTCCACCCCCAGCGAAGCCCGCGTCACCACCTCACTCGAACGTTGCGTCAGCGCGTCCAGCCGCTTCCCAAATCGCACCACCGGCAGCGTCGGCCCCTCCGTCCGCCAAACAATGTGCATCGAATTCGTCGTCGAAAACTGCAGGTACGGCCCGCGCGTCAGAGATGATTGCGACGCTGCGCCAAAACCAGAACTCACCAAAACAGCACAGGCGAATACGCGCAGAACCAGCTGCGTACCGGGGATGAACGACATGCCGAAAACCTACAGAAAACGGTGCGGAACCGTCAAATGCGCTCGCATGTGAACCGTAGTTGTGCTATGCGAGTAAATACCCGTTATGCGAACCCCCATTTCTTTCGCCTCCGTCGCTCTCGCAGCACTGCTCCTCACGCCCGCTGGCGCTCGCGCTGCGCATACTTACTTCGATTTTTCCTCCCCTGACAACGCGGGTTGGACGACCTGGTCACCGCGCAAAGATATAGAACCAAACTTCTCCGTCTCGAAGAATGGCGGCCGCGCCAAAGACTCCGCTCTTCAGGTCAAATCGGATTCTGTCAGTGACTTCGGCGCATGGAAAAAGAAGTTCAATCAAATCGAACCCGGCAAGCCCTACCGCTTCACCGGCTGGTTCAAAACCTCCAACGTCAAACACGAATACCGCACCGTCGCCCCTCGTCTCGAATGGCAGGATGCAAAAGGCAACGCGGTCCGCCCGCCGGAGTACGCCATCGCCACGAAAGAGAGCGATGGCTGGAAGCATTTTGAAATCATCAGCACTCCACCCGAAAAAGCCATTTCCGCCGAACTCCAGCTCGGCGTCGGTTTCGCCGAAAACGCGACCGTCCTCTGGGACGACCTCTCCTTCGCACCTGCCGACTCAGCACGCGATCGCCTCGTCCGCGTCGCCACTGTCTTCCATCGTCCCCGCAACACGAAATCCGCCGCCGAAAGCGTCGAGGATTTCTGCCGCGTCACCAAAGAAGCCGTCCTCAAAAATCCAACTTCCCGCCCGGACATCATCTGCCTCCCCGAAGGCATCTCCGTCGTCGGCACCAGCAAATTTTATTTCGATGTCGGCGAATCACTCCCCGGCCCGACTTCCACTCGCCTCGGCTCACTTGCCAAAGAACTCAATAGCTACATCGTCGCCGGCATCTACGAAAAAGAAGGCTCCGTCCTCTACAACACCGCTCTCCTCCTCGGCCGCGACGGCAAGCTTATCGGCAAATATCGCAAGACCCATCTCCCCCGCGAAGAATGGGAAGCCGGCATCACGCCCGGCGATGAATACCCCGTCTTCGATACTGATTTCGGCAAAGTCGGCCTCATCATCTGCTGGGACGTTCAGTTCCCTGAACCCTCCCGCGCCATGGCCCGCAAAGGCGCCGAACTTCTTCTCCTCCCGATCTGGGGCGGCAACGAAACCCTCGCCAAAGCCCGCGCCATCGAAAACCACGTATTCCTCGTCAGCTCCAGCTACGACATGAAAACCTTCGTCGTGGATCCCGAAGGCAAAGTCCTCGCCGAAGCCACCAAGGAAAATCCCGTCGCCTTCGCCGATCTCCACCTCGACCAAAAAATCTACCAATACTGGCTCGGCGACATGAAAGCCCGCACCTGGCGTGAACGTCGCCCCGACCTCCCCATCGACTAAGCGAGCCTGATCTCCAACGCGCGATCCCAGTGGATTTTCGCGATTGATAATCGCACACTTCCGCCATGTACCGGGTGCTCGTTTTTCGCGTGATCGTCCTCATCTCCATTCTTATCTGCATGGCTGACTCCATCGCGGCCACGAAGCAGGCGAAGCCGAACGTGCTCTTACTTTGCGTCGATGATTTGAAGCCGGCGCTCGGCTGCTACGGTGACAAGATCGCGAAAACTCCAAACATCGATCGACTCGCCAGGCGAAGCGTCTTGTTCGAGCGTGCTTATTGCAACCAGGCGGTCTGCGCGCCGTCCCGCAACTCCCTCATGACCGGAGTTCGCCCCACCACCCTCGGCATTTATGATCTCGGCACGCACTTCCGTCACGGGTCATCCAACGCGGTGACTCTCTCCCAGTACTTCATGCAACACGGCTACCGCGCAGAAGCTCTTGGAAAAATCTTTCACGTCGGTCACGGCAATCACGAAGATCCCGCCTCCTGGAGCGTGCCGCACAAACAGTTCAACACGATCGCATATGCGCTCAATGAAAGCCGCGCTACCGGCCTCACCCGGGAGGAAGCACTCTTCTCCAATCGCAGCGCCGAAAATCTTCCGCGCGGCGCCGCTCTGGAATCCGCAGACGTCCCCGACGAAGCGTATCCCGATGGGCGGCTCGCTACCGAAGCCATCAAGCGCTTGCAAGCCGCCAGTCAAAATCCTGCCGAACCATTCTTTCTCGCCGTCGGGATTCTAAAACCGCATCTCCCCTTCTGCGCGCCGAAACGTTACTGGGATCTCTACGACCGCAAATCCTTCAAGCTTCCCGAACGCCGCGAACCGCCCGCCGGCGCCCCAGCTTATGCGCCGACCAGCTGGGGCGAACTTCGCCAGTATCGCGATATTCCCGCGCAAGGCCCGCTCTCGGACGAAGACGCGAAGGAATTGATTCACGGCTACTATGCCGCCACCAGTTTTGCGGATGCACAGATCGGTCGCGTGCTCGACGAACTCGACCGCCTCAAGCTTTCCGACAACACCATCGTCGTCTTGTGGGGCGATCACGGCTTTCACCTCGGCGACCACGGCATGTGGTGCAAACATTCCAATTACGAGCAGGCCAACCGCATTGCGCTCCTCATCAGCACGCCCGGCGTGTCGAAAAAAGACGCTCGCGCCAAAGCCGTCGTTGAGACTGTCGACCTCTACCCAACTCTCGTCGAACTCGCCGGACTCCCTGCCCCTCGAGTTCCCCAAAACATTGAAGGCAAGAGCCTCGTTCCCCTCCTCAAAAATCCCCGTCGCGAACACAAGGACGCAGTGTTCCATGTCTATCCCCGAAATCGACGCGGCGACGGCCAAATCCTCGGCCGCGCGGTCCGCACTGGACGTTTCCGTATGGTCGAATGGAAAAAGCCCGGCGCTCCGGCTGAGACTGCCGAGTACGAATTATACGATTACGAAAAAGATCCCGCGGAAACCCGGAACATCGCTTCTGAAAATCCGAAAGCACTACAGCAGTTGCAGCAGTTACTCGCCGCGCAACCAGAAGCTAAACCGCAAATCACCAAACCGAGCGTCGCGCGACCCGCCGTCGATCGCGCCGCGCTTTTCCAACGCAAAGACTCCAACAACGATGGCCAACTCACCCGCGAAGAATTCCTGGCCAACCAGCCTGACCCAGCCCAGGCGCCCGGTCGCTTCCTCCGCTTCGATTCAGACAAAAACGGAATTCTCTCCCGCGAAGAGTTCATTCACTCCGGCAATGTGCCCAAATAATTCCGCGCATAACGTTGGGCTTAATCGGTGACAACCCTGATGGGCGGAATCTTCCCGCCACGCTCTCCTAGTGCCGGGATGGCTTGGGGAAAATCCAACGATCTAATAATTCTCGTCGCCGAGGATGACGAGAACGACGCGTATATGTTGAAGCGCGCCTTCGAAAAGAACGGCATCACCATGCCCGTCCACATTTGCGGCGACGGCGAAATGGTCATGGCTTACTTGCGAGGCGAAGGCAAATTCGCGGATCGAAATGCCTATCCATTTCCGCGAGCAATCATTACGGACCTGAAGATGCCGCGCTGCAGCGGCTTCGATGTGCTTAAATGGCTCCAGGAACATCCGGAGTGCAACCTCATCCCGAAAATCGTCCTGTCTGCTTCGAACCAACCGGCGGACGTGGTGAAGGCCTATCAACTCGGCGCGAATGCCTATTTCACGAAGCCTTCCACCATCGCGGAACTCTGTCAGATAGTGGAACTCGTCTACAAGTTTTGGACCGTCGCCGAAATTCCATCGCTGCCCACAAAATGCTGAAGCACTCCCACCGGGTGATTAAAAGGGTAATCAGTCGGTAGGGTGCCCTGCGCCCTGAGGCAAGCTGTCCCACGGTCCCAAGGTCCAAAGGTAACTCGCGTTGCCCCACCGCGCCGCAGGGCGCAAGAGGTAACTCGCGTTGTCCCACCGAGGCCGCAGGGCGCAAGAGGTAGGGCGCGTTGTCCCAACGCGCCGCGGGGCGCAAGACAACCATCCTCCAACCAAGATCCTCTGAGCGTAATCTCCCACACCCAAACTACAAATAGAGCAACATTCCTGTTGACAAAGCAGTCTGCCCCCCACTAAATTCTACCTATGATCACGAACAACCATTCGTGGTCACTCGGCTCGTGCCCGAACAAAAGCCTCGCCCTCGAGTCTACTGTTCGCCCACTTCAGCCGGCTGACCACCGCACTTCTCGAGCATCGGACGCGTTCTACCCACGTGCGTCTATGCCCATCGGGGAATTGGGATTTCCTTGGCATTTGGACCACAATTCGCGAAGCGAACTTCCTTTCCGGGGAATCAAACTCGTGGCGGCGTTGGGAACGCAATTTGGAATTTGGTCATTTCTCTTGCCCACCCACACCCGGCACACACCCGGGACACACCCGGCACACACACAGCTCACACACAGCTCACACACAGCTCACACACAGCGCACACCCAACCCAAAAAATCGAAACATCTTTCCTATCAGCGAGATACATCCATACACGCACAAAACTCACACACAAAAACACACAAAACGAGAATTTTTCCGCTCACTTGGCGCAGCGTCGCAGGAGGCGCCAGCGTTCCGGAAGCACTTCTGCTCGCTCCGTCGCCGTCCTTTTGCTATGTTGCTCGTTTCGACCCTTTAAGAAATTCGTGAGTAAGGATTTCATTAAAATCGGCGGTGCCCGCGAGCACAACCTGAAGAATCTCACTTTGAGCATTCCTCGGGATAAGCTCGTCGTCATCACTGGCCTGAGCGGCTCCGGCAAAAGCTCCCTCGCTTTCGACACGATCTACGCCGAAGGCCAGCGCAAATACGTCGAATCGCTTTCCGCCTACGCCCGCCAGTTCCTCGACCAACTTCAAAAGCCGGACGTCGATTACATCGAAGGACTCTCCCCTGCCATCGCCATCGAACAGCGCAGCTCGGGCACGAATCCACGGTCCATCATCGCCACCACCACTGAGATTTACGACTACCTCCGCCTCCTCTACGCCAACGTCGGCGCTCCACATTGCCCGATCAGCGGCGAACGCATCACTCACCAAACCACCAGCGACATTGTCGATCGCGTCCTCGCGTTGCCGCCACGCACGCGCATCATGGTCATGGCCCCGGTCATTCGCGGCGAGAAAGGCGAATTCCGCGACGTCATCGAGCGTCTCGCTCGCGAGGGTTTCGTCCGCGCCCGGGTCGATGGCGAAATGGTCGAACTCGCCGCCAACGTCCGCGTAAAGCTCGACCCGAAAACCAAGCACAACATTGATGTCGTCGTCGACCGGTTGGTCATCGATGAAAAGATCCGCGTCCGTCTCAGTGACTCCGTCGAAACCGCTCTCAAGTGGGGCAACGGCGTCCTGCTCATCATCTCTCAAGCTCCCGGCGAACCCCCTGCCCCGTGGGTCGAAACCCTCCACTCCAACCGCATGTACAGCCCGGCCACCGGCCTGAGTTACGAAAAGCCGGAGCCGAAACATTTCTCGTTCAATTCACCCTTTGGCGCCTGCCCGGTTTGTCACGGCCTCGGCCAAAAGCTCGTCTTCGATCCAAACCTTGTCGTTCCGGACAAACAAAAGTCGCTCGATCAAGGTGCCGTCCTTCCCTGGCGGCGCGGCGGTAAGCGCATGATCGTCTATTACAAGGCGCTCCTTCGCGGCGTCGCCGCCAAATACGAACAGAGCCTCGAAGTTCCCTACTCCAAGCTGCCCGACTCCTTTAAACAGGTGCTGCTCTTCGGTTCTGGCGAAACGGAAATCGATTTCAACTTCTGGCGCGCCGGCAAAATGAGCAAAGTCTCACGTGCCTTCGAAGGCGTGATTCCAAACCTCGAACGTCTTTACTCGGAAAGCGAAAGCGAATTCACCCGCAATCGCCTCAAAGCGTTCATGAGCCCCGAGGATTGCGACGCTTGCGGCGGACAACGGCTCAAGCCGGAAATTCTCGCCATCTCGCTCGGCCAGGAAGTTCAAAGCGCTTCGTTGAATCCCGGCCTCTTTCCGGACCGCGCGCCAAAAACAAAAAAGAAGCAACCCGTTAAACCAATTCCCGGGCTGTCGATCATGGACGTCTGCAGCATGTCCATCGATTCGGCCGACCAATTCTTCGCAAATCTAAAGCTCTCTGATTTCGAGCAAAAAATTGCCAACGAAGTGATCAAGGAAGTCCGCGCTCGCCTCGGTTTCTTGAGGAACGTCGGTCTCGGCTATCTCTCCCTGAATCGCGAAAGCGGCACGCTCAGCGGCGGTGAAGCGCAACGCATTCGGCTCGCCACCCAAATCGGTGCGGGGCTCGTCGGTGTTCTCTACATCCTCGACGAACCGAGCATCGGCCTGCACCAGCGCGATAACGAACGCCTTCTGAAAACTCTCGAAGGCCTGCGCGATCTCGGAAATTCCGTGCTCGTCGTCGAACACGACGAAGACACTATCCGCCGCGCTGATTACATCCTCGATCTCGGCCCGGGCGCGGGCGTGCACGGGGGCGAAGTCGTCGCTTCCGGTTCATTGCAGGACATTCTCGCCAATTCCAAATCGCTCACCGGCCGCTACCTGAAGAACGATCTCAGCATCGCCGTCCCCAAAAATCGCATTAAGCCCGACCCGGTCAAAGGCTGGCTCGAAGTCATTGGCGCCCGCGAAAACAATCTCCAAAACATCACCGCGCGCATTCCCATCGCCACGCTCACCTGCGTGACCGGCGTGAGCGGTTCCGGCAAAAGTACGCTCGTCGATGACATCATCCGGCGCACTCTCTTCCGTCAGTGGTACGGTTCCAAGGAACGTCCCGGTGAACACGACGAAATCCGCGGCGCGGAAAACTTTTCAAAGATCATCGTCATCGATCAAACACCGATCGGCCGCACCCCGCGGAGCAATCCGGCGACTTACACCGGCATTTTCAATCACATCCGCGATCTGTTCGCCAAACTGCCCGCTGCGAAAATCCGCGGCTATGGCCCGAGCCGCTTCAGTTTCAACGTGAAGGGTGGCCGCTGCGAGAAATGCCAGGGTGATGGACTCATTACCATCGAAATGCATTTCCTGCCCCCCGTCTACGTCACCTGCGAAGCGTGCAATGGCCGCCGCTACAACCGCGAAACGCTGGAGATCACCTACAAAGGAATGAACATCGCCGACGTGCTGAGAATGACCGTCGACGAAGCCGTGAATTTCTTCCGCGCTGTTCCTCAGATCTACGACACCTGCCTCACCCTCGCGGAAGTCGGCCTCGGTTACATCCGCCTCGGCCAATCCGGCACCACATTGAGCGGCGGCGAAGCGCAACGCATCAAGCTCGCCTCTGAACTCAGCCGCAAATCCACCGGCCGAACCCTCTACATTCTCGACGAACCCACCACCGGCCTGCATTTCCATGACGTCGCCAAACTCCTCGACGTGCTCTTTAAACTCCGCGCACCCGGAAACACCCTCCTCGTCATCGAACACAACCTCGACGTCATCAAAACTGCCGATTGGGTCATCGACCTCGGTCCTGAAGGCGGCAGCGGCGGCGGAAAGATCGTCGCCCAGGGCACTCCGGAAACAGTCGCCGCTTCTCCCGATTCCCACACCGGCCGCTTTCTGAAAGCGATGCTCAACCCCAACCCCTCCAAGCCATGAGCAGGAATTTCAAAGCCATCGTCGCCATGTCGCTCAACCGCGCCATCGGCAAAGACAACCAGCTTCCGTGGCACCTCCCGGAAGACCTGAAATGGTTTAAAAAACTAACCACCGGCCACGTTATCATCATGGGCCGCAAGACCTGGGAATCGATCGGCAGACCGCTCCCGAACCGCGAAAGCATTGTCGTCTCGCGCACCGATATTCCCAGCGTGCGCACCGTCCGCAGCCTCGTCGAAATAAATCCCGGGAACGATTCCCGCGACTACTTCGTCATCGGTGGCGCTCAGTTATTCCGGGAAGCCCTGCCGCATTGCTCCGACCTGTACCTGACACTCGTGAAACGCGAAGTAGCAGGTGATGTTTTCCTCGGACCCTTCGAAGATCGCTTCAAGCTCCGGGACACAATCCAGGACACCCCCGAATTCAGTATTCTTCACTACGTTCAATCGTCGCCAGTTAGTTAGGCGACAAATTACTTATCCGCTTTACAACTGCGGCTAATTCGTTCTTACTGCTCACGTTCCAACAAAAAGCACGACGTACTCTCGGTCGTCTCTGGGCGTACGCCTGCCTTTACCGAACCAAAGAGGTTTAGAATGAAGAGAAACCGACGACTACTGCCCACCACTGCAATCCAATTATCCGCCGCGGCCCTCTCGCTCGCGACGCTTTCCTCGGCCGAACTGCTTTATCAGGAAGGCTTCAACACCGATGGCTCCACCGGAGCGAACCCGCGCTACACCTTCACCGGAAAGGATGTTTTGGAAGTCCCCGAGATTCAGGCGATACCAAACTTCGACCAGAAAGGTCCGATCTACTGGGCGCACAACTTCGAAGTGTCATATGTGGGAAATCCCACCATCCCGGGACGCCGCGCGATCTTTACTTACCTGCCGGATACGACGGGCACACCCGCAGCCACCACTGATATGCTGCAACTCTGGGATGGATTGGTTCGATGGCTCCTCAATAACAAACAAAACGCGACCATCGTCGTAAACCCTAACGTGGCGGCCATTGGCGAACTCGCAGATCGGCTGACTTCATCAGGCCACACCGTAGTCGACGACGATACGACCACCTATCCCGACGAGCAGGATGTTCCTGGGGACCTCTTTATTCATGGTGTCGGTGCGAACAATCCAAGCCGCTTCGCGCTGGTGCCCGAACCCGTCATTGTCATGAACGATCCCGATTACGACGACATGCTTGTTGGCAGTATCGGCTCGCGCCCCAGCTTTGATCCCGGCCTGGTCACGATCCAGACGCCCACACATCCCGCGGCAGGCGGCAAAACGGGCACTTTCACCGGTTTCAGCACCGGACCGTTGAACTTTGGCATCGTCGGATCATACCTCCCGACCAACGCCACGACGATCGCCACCGTGACTCGCACAATTCCCCCCGCTATAAATAATTTAAGTGACGTGGATGCCGTCATCGCCGGCACGAAGCAGAATGAAAACTCGGCAGGCACCACCGCCGCTATCGACTTCGGCGATGGGAGCGCCGGGAGTTGGTTCGACTTTGAGAATACTGTTCCAGGAGGTTACGCAGGCAATTGGGGATTGCGCATCCAGGGTCAACTCACGGTTAGCGCAGCGGGCACTTACCGGTTCGCGCTCGGATCGGACGATGGAGCGCGCCTCTATATCGATCTCGACCGCAACGGGATCACGGCCGCAGACATCATTCGCGAAGACGCGGGACCGCACGGGCACCAGATTGTTTACGACGACGTAACCTTTTCCGCCTCGGGAAATTACGCGTTCGAAGTCCGCTCCTACAACTCCGGCGGTGGCGGCAGCGTCGAACTTTCCGCCTCGCTTCAAGCCACGCCAGTGCCGGACGACGCGCTTGATTCCGGCTACTGGGAAGTGGTTAGCACCAGCGGCACCGGTCCGGTGAAACTCGCGGCCGACGCAAACGTCACCGCGTATATCGCGACGGGTGCTAATGTGCAGGTGCAGACTCCGTTGGTTGTGGTTCTGAATGGACCTTCAGATACTCCGCCGGGCACATTCTATGATGGCGGTCCCTTCTCTGGTTTCGAAGGCACCGGTTTCATTGGCGCCTCGGGTCTGAATAAATGGCCGTACCCCGACGGGCAGTCGTATCGCACCCTGCAGTTGGCGCCGGTAAATGTCACCGGAAAAACCAACGTGAAAGTGACGATCAAGCTGGCCGCGACGGTAGTTGACTTCGAAGATTCAGATTTGCTCGACGTCGTCGTTTATACGAATGGCCCGACGAGCAATCCGACGATCCTCGCGCATTTCCGCGGTGTTCAAAACGCCGTTCAACCATGGCTCGCCGACCAACGCGAAAATTACACTCGCCGTCTAACCAGACAATTCGCCGACTTCACCTACGACGTTCCTGCAGGAGCAACGCAGCTGATCGTCGAGATTCGCGCCGCGACCACCTGGTGGACTGAAATCGCCGCCTTTGACGACATTCGCATTACGGCCGGCGCAACGAGCACCGCAGATCCAACGCTCACGTCGATCGCCAAACAGGGGAACAACATCGTGGTGACGTTTGCGAATGGAACACTACAACGCGCGACCGCATTATCTTTGAATCCGGCGCAGACTCAGTGGCAGGATCTCAATAACAGCGGGACCTACACGGTGACACCGAGCGAACAAGGTTCGATGACATTCTTCCGCGTGCGCCGCTAACCGAAGCAAATCTGAAAAGTGAAGGGCAGCCAGGTGGCTGCCCTTTTTGATATAACTATTCGCTCCCGCCGGCCCACTTCGGCTGTTTGCGCAAATGGTAGAGCATTTCGCCGGCTTTGCGGACGAGGAGAATTCCTTCATCTTCGCGGTTGGCGAAATCTTCAGGATTGATCGTGGCGGGATCGCGGTAACCAAGATTGATCTTGCGACAAACGTCTTCAGGAATTCCGGTCGCAAGCGTCACGCGCACGCGCGGCTTCTCGACACCGTGTTCGTAAGTGCCGATTCCGTAGACGTGCGAGGAATGTGCGATCACTCCCCAGGGATAGTGTTTAAATTTATCCCACTGCTTGAGAAAGTAATCACGGCAATGGTAACCGACTTCGAGGAGCGTCTTGCCGTGCGCGACGCAGACTTCTTTGATATGCGGGCCGTAGATTATGAGCTCGCCACCGTCAGCGACCACGGGCTCAAGTTTATACATGCCTTTGCCGCCGGTCCAAAGTTCGTCATACATTTTCGGCACGCATGAAAGGACTGTTTTAAAGGGGCGATCTTTGTAAGTAATGTGCAGGTCGCGTGAAAGATCACTCGCTTTGTCCCAGGCTGCTTCCGGGGTGCCGGCAAATATCCCGGCCAGTTCCCCCTTCTCCACTACCATGCAAAAACAGAGCTTCGGTACGGTCACCATCGCGCCCGCACGATCGACGACTTTGCGCACCGGGGTCCATTTGTTGCCGATGATCATCGGGTTTGTGACCACGGCGCCGAGCCAATGGAAGAAGTTCAGAATCTGCGGACCGCCCACGCCGGGGAAAAGATACTTGTTGCCGCCGGAGAAACCGACGACTTCGTGCGGGAACACAGGTCCAACGATGATGATCTGGTCGTAGTTGAAGATGAGCTTGTTGATTGCCACCGGCACATCCATCGAGAACAATCCCCCGGAGAGGTCGGAAATTTCCTTGGAGGAAATTGTGCCAATGTTCTTCAGCGCTTCCGGATTGTCCCAGGCATGATTAAAGAAACGGACCTTACGGTAAGCGCCTTGGTGTTCGGCAGTGGAAATCTCGAGGCGTTCGCAAATGGCTTCTTCGCTCATGGGCTGGTGCGTGCCGAGCGCGATGAGGATATCGAAGTTCGTCGTCGCTTCGCCGATCTGCGCGAACAGCGTCTTAAAGAGCAGACCAACCGGGGCGGTGCGTGTGCCGTCAGGAACGATGACGAGCACGCGCTTGCCTTTGTAGTCCTTAACCGGGCAAGCCTGCGAAACGATATCGGCTACTTGCGCCGGCGAAACGGCCGAACCGGCGGCAGCAATCTGCGAGAGAGCGGACATGGTGACAGTTTAGATGGTCTGGCTGAGGAATCCACCATCAACGCGAACGTCCGTTCCCGTTACGAAACTGCTTGCGGCGTTGCTCGCTAGGAAGATGGCGGCGCCGATCAGTTCCTCCGCTTTTCCAAAACGCTTCATTGGGGTGTGATTGAAGATCGATTGAGCCCGCGGGGTCGGCGAACCGTCCGGATTGAATAAAAGCGCGCGATTTTGTTCGGCTGGAAAAAAGCCGGGAGTAATTGAATTCACGCGCACGCCTTTCGGCGCCCATTCGCGCGCCAGGAATTGCGAAAGGCTAATGACTGCTGCTTTGGCAGCGGAGTAGCTTACGACGCGGGAGAGCGGCAGATGTGCCGAAACGCTGGCGATGTTGATGATCGACCCGCGGCCATTCGCGCACATGGCAGGGCCGAATTCCTGGCAAGGTAACAGAACGCCGCCGACCAGGTTTAAGTCGAAGTTCGCGACCCAATCTTCCGCGGTGATCTGTTCGATCGGGCGCTCGGGCGTGACGGTCACCTTCGGATCGTTGCCCCCAGCCGCGTTCAGCAGAATCGTTGGTGCTCCGAGGGATTTTTGGACGTCGTCGTGCGCTTTCGTCAAGCTGTCGCGTTTCGAAACGTCAGCGGAGAAGAACTGTGCTGCTCCGCCGGTTTTGCGGATTTGCGCAGCGCGAGCTTCGCCGCGTTCCGCACTCCGCCCGAGAATGGCAACTTTTGCCCCAGCGCTTGCGAGCCCTTCAGCAATCGCACCACCGAGCACGCCAGTCGCTCCGATGATGACGGCAACATCGTTCGAAAGGTCGAACAAGTTCATCGACGATTAGCGCGTTTGAGTTGCGGGTTGGCCTCCCTGCTGCCCTTGCGGCGGCTGGACGATGCGCACGGGAATCGGGTAGCGAAGCTTCAGCACATCATCGACGAGGACCTCGATGTAGTAAGCGCCGGCCTGCTCGAACTTCACCTGGCCGAAAAGCGTTACGTTAGTGGCGTTATGCGTTGGGTCCTGCAGCGCGAATTTCACTTTGCTTTCGCGCACGACCGTTGTTTGGTCCGGTGCGATGAGGCGAACACTTTCAGTGAACTGACCGATGCCGGCGGCCCACCGATTGAAAACGCACAATTTGAACGCGACGACAGGGAGCTGCGGCACATTCACGAAACCGATAATACCGATCAGGATAAAGTTACCGTTGACCTCCTGCCGAACGTCCTCGCACAAGAGCGATCCCTGCAGGTCTGGAAGAATTCTATTAGCTTGCATCAATTTGGCCGCCGAGTGTCACACAATGCGCGAAAGAGAAAAGGAAAAGGTGTGCACCTTCGCAGACACTGCAGAAAGGAGCCTGTTTGATTACTTCCCCTGCTCCTGCATGCGGCGCAAGTCTTCGGCGAGGAACTTGGTCACTTCTTTGAATTTGGGGACGTTCTCTGGATTGATGCGCATTAGGAGTTCGTGCGCTTCGAGGCAGTTGCGGGACATTTCTTCTTTGGAAGGCGCAGGATGCTCGTTCGTCACCGGTTCGAACATCGCAGTGCAGGGATTATCCTGCTGAAGAACGTTGAAGAGATGCACAACGCCGAGATTATCCAGAAGATCGGCGACTCTCGCGTTTGGGTTGAGTAAATCGAGCTTTAGCTTTTCGCCGTTTGCGGCGGTTTCCTTTCCCTCGGAATTGCGCAGCGCCAGCCCCGCGAGCACACCGAGGAAGGTGCTGTCCATGGTCACACACTCGCCCAAATCGAGAACGAAATGATTCACCCCTTGATCGCGCAACCCGTTGATCAGCGTCTTGAATTCAACGCTCGTGGTGAAGTTCGCACGGCCGGGCAATTTTACGAAAGCCATCTGCTCCACCACCGCGACTGACATAACTGGAGCTTTAGTTGGCATCGTTAAATCTCCAGCGCGGCTTACGCAGCCTGCGCAACCGCGTTCCCTTGGATAATTTTAATCAGCGTATCCTGCAGGATGAGGGCTTCATCCGTGCTGCTCGTTACGAGCCGCTGGTTGGCAATCAAAAGCAATTCCATCGCTTGCACCAATTCTTCGCTGGTATACCTCCTGGTATGGCCAAGGGAATTAAATAGCATGAATGGGTGCATCGCCAAGGGATTAAACTTCTTATCCTGCGGCAACGCTTCCGGTGGAATGCGATCCAGGGCGGCTTTGAACCGTGGATAATCGACTCCATCCTTGATCCATCCTTCTTTGACCATCTCCTTCAAAAATAAGATGGTTCGCATCTTCGAAATGATCCCGTAAAGCAGGCCAATTTCGCTCTTTTGTGAATCAGTCTGCATCGACCAAAGTTCCTGGTCCAACAAACGCAACACCTTCGACAGATCTCGGGAACCAACCGCATCAGCAAGCGCAAAAGACTTCGCCTGCTTATTTCGGCTGACGATTGTCTCAACGTCCTCCTCAGTAATCTTCGGGCGATCGCCAACGTAGAGCGAAAGCTTCTCGACTTCGGAGGTCAATGCTCGGCTGTTCGGCCCGATGTTCGCGACCATCAGCGAAAGCGCTTCGTCCGAGATGTCCTTTTTTAACTCACGTAGTTGCTGTCGCGCCGCCATTTCCGCCTGATCCACCCAATCTTTGTCGTCAATCGACCAGCCCGAAAACGATTCGACGGTGCCCAGTTTATCGACTGCTTTGTAAAACACCTTCCGTTTATCGACCTTCGGGGAAGTGATGATCAACTTGAGGCCTTCCCATTTAAAGGATTTTAGTTCTTCAGCGAGTTCAACCAAAGCTTCAGTGACAGCGGCGCTCGAGGCCGCGCGTTCTTCACCGAGAAAATTGCAGTTCTGGAACCAAACCACTTTGCAACCGCCGAAGAATGGCAAGGTTTGCATTCCTTCCCGCAGCTTTCGAATCGCCTCCAAAGCACTTCCACTGTTACTCGCAAAAGCGTCGATGATCTCATTATCGAATCCGCCGCTGTCTTTACAAAACTGTTCGTAAAGCTGCTTCGCTCGGCCTTTCACGGCAAAGTCATCATCACCCGTGACGAGGAAAAGCGGGGCGGCGGCCTTCGGCGAATCCGAAGCTTTCGAACTTTTTGGAGGCATGGTGCCTTACTCGTTCTGCTCGTTCTCTTCGCTTTCGTTGTTCTCGTTGATCCGTTCGAGAACCTCGGACATATCTTCCACCTGTTCGAAAAGCGCGGAGGCTACGTAAATGGGACGTTTCTGCGCTGCAGCAATAGCTAGACAATCACTCGGGCGCGCGTCGATCTCGACCAACTTGCGGCCGAGTTCGTTATTCATATGAAGAAAGAGGCGCGCGAAGTAAGTCGAGTTCTTCAATTCGGTAATCACCACCCTTTCTACGGTGATGCTGAAGCCTTTTAATATGTAGTTGAGCAAGTCGTGGGTGAGAGGCCTTTCCTTCGGCGCCTCTTTCAGGAAACCGGCGATCGTCGCTCCCATGCCGTGCTCCACCTGGATGACGAACACCTTTTCGTCGTTGCCCACAAAAATAGCGCAACCGCTATTCGCGGGTAGAATGCCCCGGATTGTCACCGGCACATCTTTCTTCATAAACAAAGTCTAGATGCGGCAAGGCAAAAGACAAGACGCAAGGATTTCTCCCCGAAATAGAAGCGTTGCTTTAGCGATGAACTTGCCAATTTCCTTTGAATCAACTTTCACTTTCGGACCGAATCTGTCAAAAAACGCTCGTTGAATTTTCGCGCCAAAATCGTCTTGTATTCGGAATTGCCGAAATGGCGTGAGCGGTTTCGCGGCAAGAAGCGCCTCGTCGTCACAAACGGCTGCTTCGATCTGCTCCATTTGGGACACGTCACGTATCTGGAGACCGCGCGTAACCTGGGTGACATGTTACTGGTTGGCGTGAATAGCGATGCGGCTGTTCGGGGCTTGAAAGGAGATGGTCGCCCAGTGAATACCGAAGATGATCGTGCCCTCGTTTTAGCGGCACTCGAATCTGTGGATGCCGTCTGTATCTTTCCCGATGTGCGTGCCACGAATTTCCTAGGCGCGGCCAAACCAGACATCTACGCCAAAGGCGGCGATTACACGCTGGAGACCTTGGACCAGAGTGAGCGCAAAACCGTTGAAGGGGCGGGCGGAAAAATTCACCTCATCCCCTTTGTTCCCGGCAAGTCCACCACGGGCTTGTTAAAGAAGCTCGGCGGCTGAACTTGACTGCTTCCGAGCTTGCACGGTTAATTACTTTCTACCAGAATACGTGCCTGCCTCTGCGGAACATGCGACGTTTGATTTGGCTCATCTTACTTGCGGGCGCGCTGCTGCGCAGCTCATCCCCGGCTGAGATCATGTATACCGCCCAGGAACTCGGGCAGAATTACCAGGCAACTGCGCTGAATCTTCATGGCGAAATTGCTGGGGATCATCTCGGAACGATTCCGCGCGGCGCAATTTCCGATGGGACGAACTGGGTTCGCACAGGCTTAAGCGGCGAGCACATTTCATGGTCGAGCCTTTCCGATATAAACGACGGCCATTGGGCTGTAGGCTTCAACACATTGCATCCCGAGACTGATCCCTCCACTTCCATCTCAGCTATCCGCATAAATATTAACGCTCCCTTCGATATCTACCCGCTCGGAACGTTAACCGGTGAAAAGGGACAAGCCAAAGCTCGCGGTATCAATAACCTGAACGTCGCGGTCGGTGATTCACTTAATGCCGCCGGCAAACTCCGCGCAGTCCGTTTCGAAACGAACGGAACCGTAACCGACCTGGGAACGCTCGGGGGCGACTCCAGTTCGGCAGTTGCGATTAACGATCAAGGCGTTATCGCCGGCGACTCCATGAATCCGGCAGGAATGAACCGCGGTTTCATATTGGATGCCAGCGGCATCATGCGCGACCTCGGCACACTTGGTGGAGATGAAACATTCGTCACTGGCATCAACAATCGCGGTGAGATTATCGGCCAATCATTTGTTTCTTCCGGCGAATTGCACGCGTTTGTGTTTGCTAATGGCCAAATTCAGAATCTCGGCACTTTGCCTGGCGGAAAAGGGAGCATTGCATTTGGAATCAATGATCACGGCGTAATTGTCGGTGCGGCAACGAAGGAAAATGGCGCGCTGGTTCCGTTCATCAAGTATCCCGGGCAACCAATGCAGGACCTGTCGCTGATGGTGCACGCGCCGTATCCGGACATCATCGCTTCGGCTCGGGCGATCAACAATCGCGGAGCGATCCTGGCGCGAGGCAGGGTGAACGGTGTGAACTATCTTCTGCGGCCCGGCGCGCTCACAATCACAAGGGTCGGCAATGTCGCCCGGGTGCGATATGCGGCACCGATTGAAACCACCGTTTTGATCGAAAGATCGTCGAATTTAAAAATATGGACGCCGACAGCATCCATCGGGGCCGTAAGAGAACCGTTCAGCACGGACTTTGTTTTGGGGAACGCTCCAATGTCCTTTCGCGGCACCGTCACCATCGCGGACTGAGCGCCACCCTTGCAGCAACTGGGCACGTTCCTTACGTTGGGCGCGGTGAAATTGTCAGTGAAGAGCGATTATGCGGCGCGGGCGGTGCTGGGATTGGCGAAACGTTACGCCAAAGGCGGCTCAGTGCGCGTTGAGGATCTCGCTTCTGAACAAGGTATTCCACCCAATTATCTCGTTCAAATTCTAATCGAATTGAAATCACAACAGATCGTAAAGAGCCAGCGAGGGAAGGAAGGCGGCTATTTGCTGGCGAAGGCACCTTCTGAAATCAGCTTTGGCGATGTGTTGCGCTGCGTGCATGGTCAGGTCTTTGACTCACCAGCGTTGAACGATCCGCAATGCCCGGAGGAGTTGCGCAATCTCTGGCGCAGAATGCAGACGTGCATGGATAGCACCGCGAACGAAGTGAACTTCCAGCAGCTGCTCGAACAAGGGGCTGACAAAGAAAAGATGTACTACATTTAACCGATGAACGATCGGTTTCACCGAGCGATGGCGCTTATCGACGCAGCAAACGCCCAGGATCCCAGGCACGAATTGGTCAACGGACAGAAAACTCCTCAAGAGCTGCTTTACTCGCAGCGGCTCACCGAATGGGTTCTGCGATTAAATCCAAACGCTTCGGAAGCGCTGCGCCTGGCCGCTCGTTCGCAACATATCTGTCGTTGGAAGATCCCGCGCGCGAGCTATCCCTCCACCAAAGCGGGCTATCATCTTTGGAAGAACGAGCTGAAAAGATTCCATGCAGATGAGACTGAGAAGATCCTAACGCAAGCAGGTTACCCTCCGGAAGTTATTGTACGGGTCCGCGCGTTGAACTTGAAACAGTCGGCCGACGAAGACAGCCGCACATTGGAAGACGGCCTTTGCCTCATGTTCCTCGAATATCAATTTGTGGATCTCGCGCATCGTGCAGAGCCAGAGAAGGTTATAAACGCATTGCGAAAAAGTTGGAACAAAATGACGCCAGCCGGCTGGGAGGCCGCTCTGAAGCTCAAATTCGGTGACCGAGAGCGCGAACTTCTGGCTGTCGCTCTCAGCACTCAGGTTCTTTCCTAAGGGTTTCCAAGTAGGGTGCTTAAGCCGATTCCGGTGAATGTAGAATCAAGGCGAACATACCCTTAGCTAAGTCAGGGGGTTTTTCTGCGATTCTGAACCTACAGTGCCCTTATTGAAGCAAATCGCCACTATTCTAGTCTGGAGATGACGCGGGTGGGTTCCGGGAAGCAAGGACCTTACACCGAGACCCCGCCACAGTTTGGAGAAAAATGGAAGTGCATCGACGGCACATTGTGGGGATCTCGGGGGGGAGTTGCGCAGGAAAGACCTGGCTGGCCGACCGGCTTCTGGGCGCGTTCGGCGATGATGCCGTAAAACTTTCACAGGATGACTTCTACTTTGACCGCTCACACCTCTCGCCTGCTCAACGTGCTCGCCTGAATTTCGATCATCCCCGAGCAATCGATTGGGAGCGGCTCGAACAAGTGCTGACAGGCTTCGCCGAAGGCCGAGCGGCGTCAGTGCCCCGTTACGATTTTGCAACGCATGGGCGTTTGGGTGGGGAGAGCGCCCTGCAACCAGCGGCCATCTTGCTGGTCGAGGGACTTTGGCTCTTTCGCCGGCCACAACTTCGCAAAATGTTCGATGTGAAGATTTTTATCCGTAGTTCCGCGAAGCTTTGCACCGAACGCCGAGTGCGTCGGGACACCACGGAACGCGGCCGCACGCGCGACCAGGTCATCGAACAACTGAACCGTTACACCTTGCCCATGGCGGAACGGTTCGTCGCCCCGCAAGAGAAATGGGCCGACGTGGTGCTCGATGCTCCAATTAGCGAAGAACAGATTTCAGAAGTGGCGAACAAAATCCAAGCCACTCGGAAAGATTTGGTGGTAGGAATATGAGCGAACAAGAGATCAATGCCCTTCTTGTCGATCGTTACACGACGCTGTCTTCCCCGTGGGGCCGCTGGCGCCTGAACGTTTACGCGAAAACGAAGAGGCTCTCGTGGCGGTGCGTCATCTTTAGCGCGGAGTTCATCAAGCGCTTTGTCGATATCATCATCAGCAGCGCGGCGTTACTCGCTCTTTCGCCCCTGTTCCTGCTCGTTGCGATCTTCATCAAGCTGGAAGACCGGGGTCCGGTCTTCTTCGCGCAACGACGCGTCGGGAAATGGGGCCGCGAGTTCAAGATGTTCAAGTTCCGCTCGATGTGCGTCGACGCCGAGCAGCGTTTGCAGGCCTTGCTGGCGAAAAATCAACATGCCACCGGTGTGACTTTCAAAACCAAGGACGATCCGCGCGTCACTCGGATCGGCAAGTGGCTGCGAAAATTTTCCATCGATGAATTCCCGCAGTTTTACAATGTGCTTAAGGGCGATATGTCGCTGGTTGGCCCGCGTCCCCCCGTGCCACGCGAAGTCGCGCTCTATACGCCCGCGGACCGGCGCCGCCTCGAAGTCGCCCCCGGTCTGACCTGCTTCTGGCAAATCGGCGGTCGCGCGGAAATCGATTTCCCCGAACAGGTGAGGCTAGACCTGCAATACATCGAATCCCAGAGCTTCTGGCTCGATGTGAAGATTTTGCTGAAAACCGTTCCCGCGGTGTTGCTCGGGCGCGGCGCATGCTGAAGTAAATGAAAACCATATTGATCTGCCCGAACCAAGCCAACGGGATTCCCGTTTTGGCGGATTCAAAACCAGCGGTCACGCTGCCCTTCCTTGGGGAACGTTTCATCTGTTACTGGCTGCATTACCTAGCCACAGAGCGCTACAAGGAAGTCCGCATCATTACCACCGATCCAGCGCATAGCATCGAAGAGTGGACTGGCACTGGGTCCCGCTGGGGGTTGAAAATCGAAATTTTCCATGAAGTGCGCGAACTCACGCCAGCCGAAGCGCGCAAGCGCTATCGTCCGAGCTACGAGGCGGATTGGCCGAGCGAACCGAACGACGTGATAGTCGCTGATCATTTCCCAGGTGTGCCTGGACACAAGATTTTCGAGAGTTACGCGAATTGGTTCAAAGGAATGAGCCTCTGGCTTCCGCAAATGAGTGCGTCCCGTCGTGTCGGCCTGCGCGAGATTGAACCCGGAGTGTGGGTTGGCCGCAGAACGAAGATCGCGCGGAAAGCAAAGCTCCTCGCGCCATGCTGGGTGGGCGAAAACGTTCGGATTGGTAACGATGCAGTCATTGGTCCGATGGCATTTCTCGAAGACCAGGTAGTTGTCGAAGACCGATCCATGATCGTCAATAGCTGGGTCGGTCCGGCAACGCTTGTCGGCACACTTACCGAACTCAAAGATTCGCTCGCCTGGGGAACGCTCCTGGTCAATTGGAAAAACGGTTCCCACACTCACGTTGCCGATCCTTTCCTGCTTGCCTCGCTGGCGGACAGCAATGGGACCTCGTCCGGGAAGAGCGCTTTCGCGAAAGCGGTGCAAAAGCCTCTCGCCCGGCCATTTGAAGCGGTGGCGGCACTTGCCCAGAAGTTGCAAGGCTAAGCGCAGCCGCAGGTCAGGGTGCACCTTAGAAAGCGGGTGGGAGAGATTAACCGAACCTTCCGGCGCGTGCCTGATTGCTGTTACCCGCTTTACACAACTTAATGGTGCCCGGGAATTTTACTCGCAAAACGAGCCGGGCACGAATGCAACTGGACGGTAAATATGCAGAAACATTTTAGCAACGCGGAGGAAACCAACATGAAGGTGGAAGCAAACGGCGAAACGCTGAACGTCAGCGGCATCAAGGAACTCGGCGCAGCGAATTCGCAGAATTTTCGCGACGAAGTCAAAGGCGCGTTGAGCGATAATCAGAAAAACATCCATATCGATCTTTCTGAGACGCTCTTTGTCGATAGCTGCGGATTGGGCGCGCTCATTTCATTGCACAAGACCACTTGCAACCGGAATGGCACGGTCCGTCTCCTGAATCCTACGCCGCCGGTGCAGCAGATTCTCGAACTCACCCGGATGCATCGCATCTTCGAAATCGTCAACAACTGAGATGGCGGTGGAGCTGCTTCCAGCAAGTCGAAACGTGAGCCTGCGCGTGAGGCTCCAATGCGATCTATCGGCTGTCCGGCCGATGACCGCGCTGGTTCGCACTTTCCTCCAGGAACAGCACGCTACACCTGAAGAAATTCATTCTGCGGAACTCGCCATCGTTGAAGGCAGCAACAACGCGATCAAATACGTGAACGGCGAGGGCGAAGGCAAAGACATCGACGTGGAAGTGGTCGCCGGACCGGACCAGATCGAAGTGCGCATTCGCGATAACACCCCCGGTTTCGATTGGCCGAAGCAGATCGCTTTGCCAGAAGGCGACGCTGAGAACGGACGGGGATTATTCCTGATCAATTCCCTGATGGATCGCGTGAATTATTTCCGTGGGCCCGGCCAGAACTTTCTCGTCATGGCGAAGAAGCGCAACGGCGCGGCGGCTGGTTCGATGACGAATAGCGAAACTCAGCGTCGTCTGAACGACAGCGAATCGATCATTCGCGACATGGCTGAAGAGTTGAGCTTTTGCTACGAATCGCTCTCCGCGATTTTCCGGTGCAGCGCAGAGCTCGGCAAATCCAACAACCTCGAAGAATTCGCGCGACGGCTCTTGACCGACCTTGCGCAGATCACCACCGCGGATTGGTTCGTATTTCGCACCAGCCGAAATGAAAAACAATTGGAGGTTTTTGTTTCGTCAGATCAGAGCATCCTGCTTCCAGCACTGAATATTGCCGAGGCCGCCAGCAAGTCTGTTGAATGTGAAGCGGCCCTGGCGCGGGAGGATGTTTGGTTTGACCATCTCAACGCTCTGAAAGCCGGCGACCCGCTTGGAAAGATTCGCGCGGGCTCCATCGGCCTCACGCATCCAATCTATCTGGGCGACACGCTCGTCGGCACGCTCACCATCGCGAAGACCGGGCCGGGCAGTTTCACCGCAGTCCAGGCAAACGTCGTTCACACGTTCTCCGACTTTCTCGCGATTCAGATCGTCAACGCTCGCTTTACCGAAGATCAGGTTCGCAATCGGCTCGTTTCGCGTGAGTTGGAAATTGCGAAAACAATTCAGCGATCGCTGCTGCCAAAAACAATCCCGCGGCTCTCCGGCTATGGTCTGGCCGGTTTCTGCGAAAGCGCCCATCAGGTCGGCGGCGATTTTTACGACGTGATCAAGATCAACGACGACGCACTCCTGCTGATCATTGCGGACGTCATGGGCAAAGGAATTCCCGCCGCGATGTTCGCCGCCATCCTCCGCAGTTTGTTGCGGGCCGTTCCGGAATGGATGAACCAACCGGCCGCTCTCCTCGCTCGCGTGAACAGATTGCTCTTCGAAGAGCTTTCCGGCGTGGACATGTTCATTACCGCGCAACTGGTTTACGTCGATAGTCGTAATCGCCGCATCACCGCCGCCAGCGCAGGACATTGCCCAGTGCTGCTTTCGCTCGATGGCGCTGGAAATGTGAAAAGCATTTCGCCGGAAGGTTTGCCGCTCGGCATTTTGCCCGACACTTCGTTTTCGAATCACACCGAAACTTTATCCCGCAACTCGCGTGTGCTGCTTTACACCGACGGCTTGACCGAAGCACGCAACAGCGCGGGAGAATTTTTTGGTCAGGACCGGCTCATCAAATGGTTTAAGCGCTCCACCAATGCAGACAAAAGCGCCGAAGAGTTGAAAGAGGATCTCGCGGCCGAACTGCTCGCGTTCCAGTCGTCCTCAACGCTCAACGACGACCAAACTTTCCTGATCATGACCGAATGAGCGCACCAAACAGAAATCATCAATGAAAGATATTCTGCCACTGTTCATCATGGTTGACGCGTGCGGATGGGAAATCGTGAAGAACGATCCATTCGCAAAGGCCTTCGCGCCGCACCGCCACAAGCTGGAATCGGTCTTCGGCTACAGCTCCACCTGCGTCCCAAGCATCCTTTCAGGTCGCTGGCCGGTCGAACATCGCAACTGGTGCTACTTCGTTTATGATCCGAAGAACTCGCCCTTCAAGAGCCTCCGCCCGCTCCGCTACTTGCCCAAAGCAGTAACCAGCCGACGCATCGTGCGCCGCATGCTCACGAAGGCTGTAAAGCGCCAGCTGAATTTCCGTGGCTATTTCGATCTCTACAACATCCCATTCCAACACATTTCGCTCTACGACTTCACCGAAAAGAAAAGCCCGTTGAAGCCTGGCGGCATGAATCGCGGCCCGAACATTTTCGATTTCCTGACGCGCCGCCATATTCCATATTTCGTCAGCGATCCCGGTAAAACCGAACGTCAGAACCTCGACGTTTTAAAAGAGAAAGTAGCTGCGACCGAAATCGATTTCGCTTTCATGTATTGGCCCGGCCTCGACGGCCTCCTGCACGCCGTCGGCAATCAATCGCCCGAAGTCCCCGCAAAGCTGCGCAATTACGACAAGTGTATCCAGGAACTCCTCGATCACGCGAAATATCATTATCGAGAAGTCCGCCTCTACATCTTCAGCGACCACGGCATGGCGAATTGCGATGTGCATCTGGATCTCAAGTCGAAGATCGAGTCGCTCCCCTACTCTCTCGGTAAAGACTACGCGGTAGTCTATGACTCAACGATGGCGCGCTTTTGGTTCTTCAACGACAAAGCGCGCCAGGCGATCACCGCGCTTCTCAATAAAACGCCGCAAGGTCGCATTCTTCCGGACGAAGAACTCGCTCAAATGAAAACGCTCTTCGAAGACCGCTACTTCGGCGAGTTGATTTACCTCGTGAAGGAAGGCGTGCTGATCGTTCCCAGCCACATGGGTGAGCGGCCGATTCGCGCGATGCACGGTTATCACCCAACCGACAAACACAGCTACGCGACTCTGTTCACCAACCAGTCCGACCTCCCGCTGCAAGTGAGCGCCATTCCCGAGATTTTCAAATTGATGACTTACGAAGCCGAAAAGGCCTTCGCGAAGAACGAGTCATTTTTGAACCCAACGAACAAGCCGGAACCAGCCCTGGCACAAACCAACTAGTAATATGCAAGCCACGAAATCGCTGTTCGAAAAAACCCTGATCCATCACCTCTACGAGGAGTTTCAGCTCCGTTATCGCTTCAAGTACGTCCTGCCAAAACTCCAGGAAATCACGCTCGAAGGCATGCGCTTTGATGTCTCCGGTCTCTCGACCAAGATCCGCAATCGCCTCCTCAGTGGCGCCTACGAAGCGCACGAAAAAAAAATGTGCTTCGATTACCTGACCGCTGACGACTCCGTCCTGGAGATTGGCGGCGCGATCGGTTTCATCGGCCTCGTTTGCCAAAAGAAGCTCGGCATCAAAAATTACGCCTCCTTCGAAGCGAACCCGAAGACTTACGAAATCCTTAAGCGCAATTACGAACTCAACGGTCTCGAACCACGCGTTTGGAATATGGCACTCGCAAACGCCGACGGCCACGTCGATCTCGAAATCGGCAGCGATTTTTGGTCGAATTCCATCTGCTACGATTCCGGCAGTAAAGAAGGCGTTAAGACGGTTCGCGTTCCCGCAGGCACCCTCGACACCTTGCTCCGTCTCGTTGACGAAAAGGTTAACACTCTTATCATCGATATCGAAGGCGCCGAGCAATACATCGATTTCCGCCGCATCCCGGAGGACATCAGCAAGATCATCATCGAACTGCATCCGGGGGTCATGGGCCAGGAGCTCATGTATAACATCGTCGCCACTTTGATTGGACTTGGGTTCAGGGTTGCTCGCGAGGAATGCGATACCTTCGTTTTCCTCCGAAAATAGAGAACTGAGGGAACGGGCTCGATGGCTGACATTCTCCAACCAACGGTGGACACCACCACATTGTTGAAAGCGCATTACCGCTTTCAGCTCGGTTGTTTCGTATCAGAACAGCAGGACGCGAACGGAGGCATATTCGCTTTTTCGGACGTCACGCCCGCGCCGATGTGGAATCACGCCGCATGGACGGACTTGGCTGGTGATTTTTCCACTTTCCTGCAGAAGGCACGCGATTGGCAGAGCGCGAAGAACCGCCGCCCGGTGATCTACGTTGCGGACCCAACTGCTGCGCAGCTCGAACTACTCCAGCAGCAAAGCTTCGAGAAGTTCGACGAAGAAGCATGGATGGTTGCCGAACCCGGCGACTTCGCTTGGCAAACCTCAGAGCTCGCGTCGGAAGTTCGCGATCAACCATCGCTCAACCGCTTCATCGAAACATTCTCAGCGTCGTTCCAAATTAAGGAATCAGGTTATCGCCGCGCTTTGGTCCAGCACCAGCCACAGAATTCCATTCGATCGCGGCATTTTAATTTGCACGACGATTCCGGTGCCGTGGTTTCGGTGGGGACCGTCATCGCCGACGATGAAATCGCTTGCCTATACAACGTCGGCACCCCATCCGGGCAGCGAGGCAAGGGTTACGGCGGGCGTATTTTTCAGCACCTCGCCACGGTAGCCATCGAGAGCGGTTGCAAAACACTTTTCCTGCAGGTCGAAAACAACAGCAACGCCAAACGTCTCTACGAGAAAAACGGATTTCGCACCTCGTTTGTGCGGGTTGGATTCCGCCTCAAAGATTGGCAACCCAACCGAATTCAGCGCACAAAGCTGAGCAATCTTCTCGGACACAAACCGAGCGAGAACCACGTGCCCCGCTACCTCCGGGAAACTCGCGCGCTCGGGAGTGAAGTCACTACCGCGTTAAACCGCTTCAGCGGATCGAACGGTGTCGAGAGCGCCTACCTCGCAGCCTGGTCCTACCTCATTCATCGCTACACCGGCGAGGACTCCGCCACTTTTACCCTTTGCGATCACCCAACGAATTCCCGTCGCCCACTTTCTGTTCGTGTCGATCGCAGTGCGACCGTTCAATCCTGGATTACGAAACTGCCACAATCCGCTGCGCCATCTGATTCCGAAGCCTCGGAATCGTTTCTCTGCCTGAACCGCAAAGGCGCGCCGAGCCACCTCGAAGACCACCAGTTCCCGCTCGAACTTCACATCACCGGCGAAGCGGAAACTATCGAGCTCATTTTCCGCTCAGACCTCTTTTCGAAAGACGCGATTCGCCGCATGGGCGCACATTTCGCGACGATTCTGCAGTTCATCGCGCGCAATCCGAACGCCACGGTTGGCGAAATCGAACTGCTCAGCCCATCGGAGAAACGCCAGTTGCTCGTAGACTGGAACCAGACTGCGTTCGAACCAGCCTCACAATCGCTCGTCCATCTCTTCGAGGCACAGGTCGAACGCACTCCCGAAGCAACCGCCCTCGTTTTCGCGAAAGCTGGCCAATCCCAACCCGCCGAAGAACTCACCTATCGTCAACTGAACCGGAAAGCGAATCGCCTCGCCCATCGTTTGCAGGAATTGGGCGTCGGTCCGGAAGTTTTCGTGGGGGTCTGCCTCGACCGTTCGCTCGACATGATCGTCGCGCTCATGGCAATCCTCAAAGCGGGCGGAGCCTGCGTTCCTCTGGATCCCGCTTATCCCGCGGAACGCATTCGCTTCATGCTGCAGGACACCAATGCGCCGGTGATCCTCACGCACAAACATCTGCAGATTTTCCTCCGCGAAGCGACTCACGCGAAGCTCATCTGTCTCGATGCTCCTGAATCGAATTCACCCGCCGAATTCGAGAAGAATCCAATCAGCGCCGCAACACCTGCCTCGGCCGCTTACGTCATCTATACCTCCGGCTCCACTGGTCAGCCAAAAGGCGTGGTCATTCCAAATGACGCGATCACCAACCACTGCGTCGACTGCAAAAAGGTTTACGGACTCAGTCAGCGCGATCGCGTCCTGCAGTTTTCCTCGTTCAACTTCGACGCGTCATTCGAACAGATTCTGCCGGCTCTTATCAGCGGCGCGGCCCTCCACGTTCGTGACAGCGAGGTTTGGAACACTCGCGAATTCGCTGACAAATTGCGCGACCTCCAACTTACGGTCACGGACATCCCGACCGCCTATTGGCATCAACTCGCCACCGAGTGGTCTGCAAACCCCGAAGCTATCCCGTCCAACGCGTTGCGTTTGGTCGTCGTTGGCGGCGAAGCGCTTTCGCCCGAGAAACTCACGCTCTGGCATCGCACCCCGCTTAAGCACGTTCGCCTCATCAACGCTTACGGCCCAACGGAAGCTACAATCACCGCCACTTCTTACGAAGTTCCGCAGCGGCAACCCGGCGAACCAGAACGCGCCGTTCTCCCCATCGGTCGGCCGCGCGGCGATCGTAAACTCTACGTTGTCGACCGCTTCAGCAACCCAACTCCTGTCGGCATTCCGGGCGAATTGCTCATCGGCGGCTCAATGCTCGCGCGCGGATATCATCGCCGGGCAGAACTCACCGCCAGCCGCTTCATACCGAATCCTTTCAGTGACGAACCGGATGAGCGCCTATACCGCACCGGCGATCTCGTTCGTTATCTGGAAGACGGCAATCTCGAATTCCTCGGCCGCATTGATGACCAGGTAAAGATCCGCGGCTTCCGCATCGAACTCGGCGAAATCGAATCCACCCTCTGCAAGCACCCTTCCGTTCAGGAAGCGATCGTGCTCGCCCGCCCTGTTCAAGGCTCAGCCGAAAATCGCCTTCTGGCCTACGTCACAAAACGCGGCTTAAAACCCGAACCAGCCGAACTCCGCAATTTCCTCAGGACGCGCCTGCCCGAATACATGCTCCCGCACGCCTTCATCGTGCTCGATGCCTGGCCACTCATGCCGAATGGCAAAGTCGACCGGCGCGCCTTGCCCGAACCAGCCGAAGAGAAGCGAGAGCAAGTTGTCAAAGGACCAGAAAATCCCCTCGAGCTGCAGTTGCAGGTTCTATTCGAACGCGTCCTCAAAACTGCGCCCATCAGCGTCGACGCAAGTTTCTTCGAGCTCGGTGGCGATTCGCTTCAAGCGCTCGAACTGCTCGTCGAAATCGAGAAAGCCACCGGCAAACAACTTCCGCTCGGCACGCTTTACCAATCTTCTACGGTCGAATCGCTGGCGCGCGAAATCCAAACCCGCGCCGCGGATGCGCCCTGGTCCAGTCTCGTCCCCCTGCAAAAATCCGGCAAACGCCCGCCCTTTTTTCTATTGCACACGACGCCCGGCGATATTCTCGGCTACGGCAATCTCGTTTTTCGCCTCGGCGCGGATCAGCCCTGCTACGGTTTTCAATCGCTCGGCCTCAAGGAAGCAACCCTCAGTCACACCAGCGTTGATGAGATGGCGCGATATTACGTCGAGCGCCTTCGTGAATTCCAGCCGCACGGTCCGTACTATCTCGGCGGCTGGTGTTACGGCGGAATCGTCGCGGTTGAAATGGCCCGAATGCTCCAGGAGCAAGGCGAGGAAATCGCGCTCCTCGCACTTCTCGAAACCGTCGCCATGCCCGCTGAATGGACCAATATCCGCTACTACCTCCATCGGCTCCGTTGCTTCGCCAGGATGTCGCCGGAACGCTGGCTCACTTATTTCCGCGCAAAGGCTCGTTACGCCCGCGAATCGCGTATCGCGAACAAAATGCGCTTCCGTCAGGCCGATACTTCCGCTGATGGCGAAATCCGCGATGCACGCCTGGTTAAGCTCGAGCACGTTTACAATACGAATCTCGCGGCGCTGAATTATTATCGAACGAAACCCTTCAACGGGCGCGTCACCCTTTTCAATGCGCAGGACCGCGACTCCGCGCTCATTCCCGACCCGCAATACGGCTGGGTCGGTCTCGCCCGCGAAATCGAAGTGCACGAAGTGCCCGGTGACCACGACACGATGCTCACCGAACCAAATGTCTCAGCGCTTGCGCAACGTCTCACCAACTGCCTGCTCCGCGCGCAAGCCGAACAACATCACCAAGCCAAATGACTAAAGAGGAACTAAAAGGTCACATCTATCGAAACTCGATTTCGAACTACATCTTTCTGGTGGTTCGGCTCGGGCTCGGCGTCGTCCTGTTCCGCCTGCTGTTCAAGGGGCTCACGGACCAGGAATTTGGATTCTGGGGATTGCTCTGGAGCGTCTTCGGTTACGGCATTCTGCTCGATTTCGGCTTCGGTTTCACCGCGCAAAAACGGGTCGCCGAACTTTCCGCCACGAAAGACTGGGACCAACTCAGCCGCGTTCTTAGTACTATATTCTTCTCGTACCTCGCCATTGCCGGAGTCCTTGTGCTCGTTGGAGTCACGATGTCTCCTTATATCATCCAATTATTCGCCGGCATAAGTCCCGAGAATAAAAAAGCCTTTACGCTCACGCTCACCTTGTTCTTCTGCGGCATGGGACTCGCCTTTCCGCTCGGTATGTTCCCAGAGATGCTTAAGGGCCAGCAACGAATCAGTCTTTGCAATTACACCCTTCTTGCCGGATTTCTCGCGAATTTTGTCCTCGTCATCGTTTGCATCCAACGAGATTGGGGCCTGCACATATTGCTCCTCATCACCGTCGGTTGCAGCATGATCGCCGAAGTGTTCTGCGGAATCTTCGCCCTGCGCGCCATGCCCGAGGTTAAAATCCGTCCCTCCCTTTTCTCAAAGGGAATGGTCCATAACACCATGCGCTTCTCGCTCTTCGCTTATGTGACGACGCTCACCACCGTCATCCTGACGCGCACGGACCAGGTCATCCTCAGCACCATGGTTGCTGTTTCTGCGGTAAAAATTTACCAGGCCGCGGCGAAAGTAGCCGAAATGTTCAGCAGCTTCGCGATGCAAATTCCGGACACTCTCTCGCCCGCCGCCGCGCATCTCCACGCCAAGGGAGATAAAGATTTCCTCCGCCAGCTCCTCGTCAACGGCACGCGTTATAGTGTCATGCTTGCCACTCCGCTCTATCTGCTCTGCGCCTTTTTCCTCGATCAACTGCTCTGGATTCTCACCGGCACTGCCGCGAACACTCAAACCTATTGGACCGGTCAGATCCTGCTCTTCTGGGTCTACACCACTATTCTCACGCAGAGCGTCTCCAAACGCATCTTCATGATGACCGGCCACGAGCGCCGTCTCATGTGGCTCGGTGTCGGCGAAGCGATGCTCAACCTCGGTCTCAGCGTCATTCTCGTCCGCATTTACCACAACGTCGTGAGCGTTGCCGTCGGCTCGCTCATCGCGACCTTCATCTTCGGCTGGTTCTCGCTCTGGCCGTGGGCCGCCCGCGAAGCAAACCTCTCCGGCTGGAAGCTCGCTCGCACCGTCATCTTCCCAACCTGGCTGGCCTGCTTGCCCATCGTTGCGATCATAATTCTCGGGCGCATCCTGATGACTCCACAGTTTCAGGCGAGCATCTACGCGTTGCTCACTGAAGGCACGTTGATCGCCATGGTCGCCGCGGTTTGCCTCTACCGAGTCGCGCTGCAGCCTGATGAACGTGAGAAGTTCGTTTCGGTGATCAACAAAATTTTTCGGCGTCCCGCCGGACCCACCGTCGCATGAAGAACAGCTCTGACTCCAGCGCTGATCCATTCGTCAGCATTATTCTCCGCTCATTCAATGAGGCCTGGGCGCTCGATGGCACGCTCGGCGCGCTCCGCGACCAGGATTTCAAAAACTGGGAACTCATCGTCATTGACTCCGGTTCCACCGACGGCTCGCAGGAGTTGATCCGCGCCGCGAATCCCGCGCACTTCATCCAAATTCAGCCTCACGAATACAATCCCAGCCGCGTCATGAACCACGGTATGCGCCTGGCCAGTTCCGAATTCGGAATCTTCCTGAATGCAGACGCCACGCCGCAAGGTTCCAACTGGCTCCGTCCACTCGCCAATGCGTTGCAGGATTCAAAAACCGCTGCTGTGTTCGGCCGACAAATTCCGCGGCCTGATTGCGAAGCGGTTTACGCCTGCGATTACGATCGCTGCTTCGGTCCAAACCGCGAATCCGCGAAGTGGGAACATTTCTTCAGCATGGTCAGCAGCGGCTTGCGTAAAGACATTTGGCGTCAGCGCGGCTTCCTCGAAAAACTCCAATACGCCGAAGACGACGAATACACCCGCTGGGCGAAAGCAAACGGCTACAAAGTCGTGTACTGCGAAGATTCAGTCGTTATGCATTCGCACAACTACACCGCCGCCCAGGCTTACAAGCGCAGCTTCGGCGACGCCAAAGCGCTCGCCGCCTCCTGGAAAGGGAAGCCCGGCGAATTCAATTTTCTCCGCACCCAACTTCTCGGCTGGGCCAGCGATTTTCGTCATGACGTAAGTTTTTGTGCGCGCGAAAAACGCCTCAGCGAACTCGGGCACGCCGCAAAAATCCGCTGGGAACAGCGCCGCGGCAAACTCGATGGCTTCCGCGAAGGCTGGAGAACTTACCGAACAGGGAACAATGAGAATTCTCGCTCTAACCAATCTTTATCCGCCGCACTACCTCGGGGGATATGAGTTGATCTGCTACATGGCGGTCAACGAGCTCCGCGCTCGCGGCCATCAGGTGCAGGTCCTCACTTCCAACCACGTCGTGCCCAGCAAACCAGCCGAGACGGAACAATCCGTCGAGCGCACCCTGCGCATTCACGGTTTCTACGGCCATCCGTGGCTCAACATCGCGAAGCTCCGAAAACTTGAGGCGCACAACAACCGCACCCTCCTCGCCGCCATCGCCAAACATAAACCCGACCTCGTCTACGTCTGGAACATGGGTGGGCTTTCCAAATCGATGGTCCTCACTCTCCAGAAGCTCGGCATTCCAACCGTTTATTACCTCTCCGACCATTGGATCGCCCGCGGTTTCACCAGCGATGTCTGGCTAAAATGGTGGAACGAACCCGCGAGCCTAAAAAAGAAAGCAGTCCGCACCGCTCTGAAATTCAGCGGCCTTCGCGCGCTTCTCGATCGCACCGCGCCTACCAACCCACCCGCGCACCTTCGCTTCCAACGTCTCTATTTCTGCAGCAAAGCGCTCCGCAAACTCACCGCTAGCGCCGGCTTCGAGGTCATGCACGGTGCCGTCATCTACGCGCCCGTCGATATCCAAAAATTCTCCGGCGAACCCAAACCCGAATCCGCCCCGCTCCGCAATTTCGTCTGGGTCGGCCGCCTCGCCGAAGATAAAGGCGTGATGACCGCCCTCAAAGCCATGCGCCACGTCCAAGGCAAGTTCAACGGCGAACTCCACATCTACGGAAAAGGCGACGCCGCTTACACTCAGCAGCTCCAAGACTTCGTCCGCACGCACAATCTTCCCGTCACTTTCTCCAGCGCCGGTATGGACGAGATGCCCGCCATCTACCGTAATCACGACGCGCTTCTTTTTACTTCCGAATGGGCCGAACCCTTCGCACTCACTCCACTCGAAGCGATGTCCACTGGTCTGCCCGTGATCGGCACCACCACCGGCGGCAGCCGCGAAATCTTCCGCCACCGCGACAACGCCCTCACTTACACCGCGGGGAACGCCGAAGAACTCGGCGAACGCATCCTCGAACTGGCTGAATCCCCGTCACTCCGCGCCCGCATCGCTATCACCGGTCACCAGGAAGTTCGTAGCACCTATTCTCTCCCAATCATCATCGATCAAATCGAAACCTACCTGAAAGAAACCGTTTCCACCTGGAAACCACCCGGCCTCGCGCATTTCTCCGCCAAATGAACGGACGTTTCACCATCGACGGCTCCGACCAACTTGAAACAGAGTTGAACGACCTTTGTCTCCGCGCGCGCGATGAGATTCTCCGCGTCATGAACGCGCGCAACGTCCACGCGCTCGTTCTCGGCGGCGGCTACGGTCGCGGCGAAGGTGGCGTCCTCAAATCCGGCAACATTGATCGTCCCTACAACGATCTCGAATTTTACATCATCCATCGCGGCTCCGATCTCCTCGCGGAAAAGCGTTACCATTTCCAACTCCACCACATAGCCGAAGATCTCACCGCCCAAGCCGGCATCGAAGTTGAATTCAAACTCCTCTCCCACCGCAAGCTCCAGCGCAGCCCGGTGACGATGTTCTACTACGATCTCATCAGCGGCCACCGCCTCGTTCACGGCGCCGAGAATTGGCTCGCCGGCTGCGAACATCATCGCGCCGCGCATCGCATCCCACTCTACGAAGCTACACGCCTCCTCATGAACCGCTGCTCCGGCCTCCTCTACTCCCAGGAGAAACTCGCCCGCGCCAATTTCACCAGCGACGACGCCGATTTCGTCGGACGCAACCTCGCCAAAGCCAAACTCGCGCTCGGCGACGTCTTCCTCGCGATGCGTGGCCAATATCACTCAAGCTGTCGCGAACGCCAAAAACGCCTTCGCAAACTCGAGGCCGAAGGCGCGCTCGAAGATTTCACCTCTCTCACGACGCTCCACAACCAGGGCGTCGATTTCAAACTCCATCCGGTCCGCAGCAATCGTTCGGGCGAAGAATTTCGCCCCGAACTCGAATCGATCAAGGACATCGCGAAGCAACTCTGGCTTCTCCTGGAATCGCGCCGCCTCGAAACCACCTTCCCTTCAGTCGAGGATTACAGCTTCAGCAACATCAACAAGTGCCCGGAAACCATCGCGTCGCGCAATCGCCTCATCAACGCCCGGCGCTTCGGCAAACTCAGTGTTCTTAACACGAGGTATCCCCGGGAACGCCTTCTGAACTCCCTCCCGCTCCTTCTCTGGGAAGCTTGCGAAATCCAAAGCACGCCGCACCTCGCGCGCCTCCACGAACAACTCCGCACCAACGCGCGCCAATATTCAGACCTCGTCCGCGCTTACGAATCGATCTGGAGAATTTACAACTGATGAAAATACTCGCTGTTTATCCTTACGTTCCATGGCCGCTCAACCGCGGCGCGTACCATCGCGCTTTTCATCTCCTTAAAGGTCTGGCGGTCGATCACACCGTCGACCTGCTGGCCCTCGCTGAGAACGGCGAAAGCGCCGACGCCAAGCACGTCTTCGAAGATTTCTGCCGGCGCGTCGATGTCCTTCCCTTCAACCATCCCGAATGGGAACGCCTCTTCCCCAAGCGCCTCCTCAATCCCCTCCCCTCCACCATCGCGCATTGGACCATTCCGAACCTCGCCGCCAAGATTTCTGAAATCCTGGCGCGCGACCGTTACGACGCCGTCCACGTTCTCGATCTCGTCCTCACGCAATTCTTCATGCGCGAGCACAAAGAAATCCCGCTCGTTCTCGACCGCACCCGCGTCGATCTCCAATACCAACTCATGGAGCAAAAGCACCTGAAGAAAGGTGGAGCAAGGCTGCTGCCGAGCATCAAGAACCGCCTGCTCAATTACGAGTGTTATACCAAGCTTTGGGCCTTCGAAAAATCCGTCGCTAAACGCTGCGCCCTGCAAGTCCTCTGTGGCCCCGACGATCAGGACTTTGTCCGCAAATACATCAGCCGCGAAGTCCCGCTCTCGATCATCCCGAACGGCGTCGACCTCGAATTCTTCCATCCAAATTCCGCACCCGACGCTCGCGCCGCCGAACCCACCGTCATCTTCTGCGGCGCGATGGATTACAATCCCAACGTCGATGCCCTTCGCTGGTACTTCGCCGAAATTCACGAATCACTCCGTCGCGAAATTCCCGACCTCCGCGTCCTCATCGTCGGCAAAGATCCCATCGCTGAGGTGAAATCTTACGCGCAAAAACCGGGTGTAACCGTCACCGGCGGCGTGCCTGACGTCCGCCCCTACTACAAACGCGCCTGGCTCCAGATCGTCCCGCTCCGCATCGGCGGTGGCACGCGTCTCAAAATCGTCGAATCGCTCGGGATCAAAACTCCCGTCGTCTCTACCACCATTGGCGCGCAAGGCCTTGATCTCAAACACGACTTCGACATCCTCTACGCCGACAACGCCGCCGACTTCGTCACGCAAACCGCCCGCGCCCTCCGCGATTCCAACCTCCGCACCAAACTCGAAATCAACGGCCGCAACTCCGCTGAATCCCGCCTCTCCTGGAAAAAACTTGGCGCCGACCTCAGCACCGCCTACGACCAACACATCTCCGCCGCATCACCATCGCGCACCAAAACTCACCTCGCAGCCGCACCGCAACTCGCCTAGAATGCTACTCCAATAGCAGCCGCCCCCAGTCCTCTGGTCGCCCTTGCACCCCCGGCCGCGGCGACCAGGCCAAACGCGCTTCATTGATATTCTCACCGCGAGCAGCGTTTTCCTTGTCGCCGTCATAAAGAATTACGTTGAATCCGAGCTTCGTGCCACGTTTCGGCTTCACCCCAATATCGCTCCACGGTATTGAAATCGAAATCGCGTAACCATCCGCGCTCCGTTGCGAATTCAACTTCGTACCCGGCGCAGTCCGCTCAATCGGCCCTTGATTCGCATCCGCATCACGCGCCGCGCGAACTTTTCCGGTCGTATCAAACGGGAAAATCCCAATCTTGAAACAGCCCATGGTGTGTTCGGAGCCAGGATTCGGGTCGATGCAAATCTCCACCGAATCACTTCGCCAATGTCCCTTAATATCGTTCGGCTCAATGTTCGAAACCACCCGGTCATCACGGACAACAACCCGCACGTGCAGATATTCCTGATCGTATCGAACCGCAAACGTGCCGCTTAGATCCGCCGGTGAATCGGTCCGCCCCTGCACCACGAGGTCCGTCGTGATTTCAAACTCGATAGAATTTTTTCGATTTGCCGTCGCCAGCGGCACCGGATGCAGGCGCACCTCCGCACTCTCGTCGTTCGCCGAAGTGACCCTCAACGTCACATCCTCGCGCGCATCCGCAGGCGGTTGAACAACGTACTCGTTCCCATAAACAACTTTCCCGGATTTACGTGCCTCGGTCACTTTCCACCCCTCATTTGTGAGTGCTGGCTTCATCGACCCGCCGTTCATGACCGCAAGCCGAACTTTGTTCTCGCGGCCGGCAATCACCGGAACATCTGCCGCAAAAGCACTCGCCGTATGTTCAACCTGGTGTTCGCGTGCCCACACTTTGAATCGGCTGATGGCCGGTCGCGGAACGAAGGCAAAACCTGCCCTGTTCGTCTCTTTCCATGCGAGTTGATCCTGCGCATGCGCATCGACCGCGTTTCTCACTGAATCGAACAGATCACTTTCCGGAAGGGAAACCTTCACCGCCGTTTTCCCCAGCACGAATGACGACGGCCTCCTCAGCCACGGCGAATTCGCAAAATTTCCAAAAGCCTGCGACCGATGTTGTGACAGCGCTTTCGCCGCGAGATCCGCTGGAACATCGCCGTTCGGAAGCGTTTCGTCCGTCCGAATCTTCACGTTCGGTTCCGCGCTGCTGGAATAGTAAAGCTTCCGCACTTGCCAGGCCTCCAGCCCTTCGCGCTCAAGTTGCTCCGGAAACCGCTTCGGATCCGCCGCCGCCGCAAAAGCTTCCGTCGCGAGAATTCCCGCGGCCTGGTGATGTCCATGTTGGCCCGGATTCGGCGCTGGATTCATCGTGACGATCACATCCGGTCGCAGCGATCGAATCACCCGCGCCAACTTCCCAAGAACATCTTCCTTCTCCCACTTGGCTAGCGTCGCCGCCAAACTCTCCGTATAGAAGAAATCCTCCTCGTCCAAAAAGTAAACGTGCCGCACACCAAGAATCCGCAAGCAATCCCGCAACTCCGTTTCCCGCAAAACCCCAAGCGCTGCGCCCGCCTGCGTCCCCACCATATTCCCTCCACCTTCCCCGCGCGTGCAGTAAACACTTGCCACCACCCGTCCTTGCCCAGCGTAGCGCGCCATCACCGCAGCAACACCGGTTTCATCATCCGGATGCGCCCCCACGAACATCAGATCCGTCTTCAGCACCTCCGCGCCTTGCAACGGACCCTCAGCCGCCAATCCCGTGCTCGCCAGAACCACCGCAGCCAAGCCCACCAAAAACCTTCGCATCACCTTCATACCTGCGCCCGCCGTGCAGTTTTAATCCCCAACATCCGATCCAGCGAATCCGCCGTCTGGTAAATCAGCGCTTCCGGATAATGCAGGTACGGATGAAAATATTCGAACGTCAGATACCCGCGATACTCAGTCGCTTCAAACGCGTCGATCACCGCCGGCCAATTCGTCGTCCCATCCAGCAGCGGCCGAAAACTCTCCAGCGACGAATCCGTCCCCTTCTTCGTAAACTCCTTCAAGTGCACGTTCCGGATCCGCTTCCCTAAAATCGGAATCCAGTGCTCTGGATGCTGATACTGCATGATGTTCCCCGTATCGAAATGCACTCGCACAAACTCGCTGCCGAACGAATCCACGAACGCGTTCATCTCCATCGGCGTCATCAAAAACCCGTTGAAGAAAATATTCTCCATGTTCAAGTGCACCTTCAGCTTCTCCGCATTCGGCAGCAGCGACCGAATCGCCTCCTTCGCGCGCGCTTCACAAATATCATTCCGCACTGGCTCGTGATCATCCCGCCACGGAATATGCACCGCGCCCGGCACCACCAGCAGATTTTCCGTCCCGAGATCATGCGCCGCCTGCGTCATCTTTGCCGCGAGCTCCAACCCCCGCGCCCGCTTCGCCGCATCGTTGCTCGTCAGCGGATACGGCCAAAACAAAAACGAACACAACCCGCTGATCGCAATCCCAATCGAATCCGCCATCTTCCGAATCTCCTGGAACTCCTTCGCCCCCGCTTTCGGCGAAAGTTCACTCTCCAAATCGTAATTCAATTCAATCCCGTCAAACCCCGCATCCTTCGCGAGCTGCAAACATTCCCGCAAACTCATCTTTGCCGGATACGGAAACGCCCACAGATTAATCGACTTCTTCATCGCGTAACGCTTCCCCGCCCGCGCATGACTCGACTCCGCCCCCGCCGTCTCCTGCCGCCCCAGCGCCGCCGCCCCCGCCAGTGCCATCGCCGACTTCAACGCCGTCCGCCGCGAAAACGACGGTTCAAATAATTCCGGATTCATCTTCACTCCTTTGGTTGGATTCCAGAATCCTCTCAAACCAACTTAAGAATGTAGAGCACGAACCTGCATCACGTGCGCTTCAAACTCGGACGCAGTTTCTGCAATTTGCAATCGTTGCGAAACCAGTAAAATCATGAGCCACGAAGAAAACGCATCGCTTTTTGTAATTTGCAGATCACGTAAACTCATCATTATTCCCACGTGCAACCGATGGGTGGTGACGAAGTCTTCGTCACGATTGTTTGCGCCGCGCTCGGCCTGGCGACATGGATCGCCTACTATGGCCGCTGGGCTAAATTCACTGATTACGCCCAGCCAAAAGCCGCGCGGCTGCTGGTGTTCTTCATGCTCCCAATCTCCGCCGCGCTCATTTACTCGGTGCTCCGAACGTTGGCTTCCCACGACGTGCGCGAAGACTGGCGCTACCTAATGATGTATTCCGCCATGGGCCTGCTCTGGGTCCGCATCGCACCGAAGTTTTTCCTGCCTGGCATTTCACTGCGCGACGACTTCTTCGAGCGCCGCAACGCCAGCGCCGGTTACGCCACTATCGGATTCATCATCGCTTCGATGCTCTGCTTCGCCGGCGGAAACATCGGTGATGGCCCCGGATGGTGGGTCGTAGTCTTTTGCGCGCTCCTCGCTAACGCAACGCTCTGGGCTCTCTGGGTCGCAGCCGGACACTTCACTCGCGTAGCCGATCTAGTAACGATCGACCGCGATCCAGCCGTCGGCATCCGCCTCGCCGGATTTTTTATCGGCTGCGGATTAATTCTCGGGCGCGCCGTCGCGGGTGACTGGACTTCACTGGACGCCACCATCGGCGACTTCGTCCGAAAATCGTGGCCTGCTCTCGTCATCCTTGTCATCTATACCATTTGCGAACGTTTCGCGAAGCCCCGCTACCATCGCGATGAACAAGCTGTTCTCGGCCGCGGCATTATTCCAGCCATCTTCTACGTCGCGCTCGGACTTGTCGCCGTCCTCGCCCAAGGGAGGATCGAATGATCGCCCATCCGATGTGCGCAACCGATTGCCTGCCTGAATCGAACTTCCGCGACCTTCGCTTGCGCACGATCTTTGATTGCTTCAAGTGGGATCCGCAGGTCCAAGACTCTTCCGTGCTCGCACCCTTCGCGATCACCATTCCCGAAAAAGCGTGGCGCGAACTCGCCTCCATGGCCGAGAGGTTGGCCGCCGAAACTATCGCCGGGGAGGATCGTATTCTTTCGAATACCACATTGCTGTCCTCGCTAAAACTGCCCCGCAAACTAGAGAAGGCAATTCGCTGCTCGACAAAAATCGCCGCCGTTCCACGCGTCATGCGTTTCGATTTCCACTGGACCACCGAAGGATGGCGAATCTCAGAAGTAAACTCAGACGTCCCCGGCGGCTTCATTGAAGCCCAGGGATTCACCGGCCTCGTGGCCGAAGTATTCGGTTTGCGAACAACCGGATTTCCCGCCACAGCAGTCGCACGCGCCCTCATTGCCACTGCCGACTCGGCAGAGCCTCACGTCGGCTTCGTCCATGCCAGCGCCTACACAGACGACCGCCAGGTCATGCTTTTTCTCGCGCGCGAGCTGGAAAAACTAGGAGGACACGCAGTGCTTCTCGATCCGTCGCAAATCGATTGGCGCAGGGAAGCCGCTGTCGCGCGCTGCTCCTGGTTTCAGGGCAAACTCGACGCACTCTTCCGTTTCTTCCCAGCCGAATGGCTCCCTAATTTGCGTCGAACCTGCGGATGGGAGAACTACTTCGCGAACTCGCACGTCCAGCAGTGCAATCCCGCCACAGCGCTGATCAGCCAAAGCAAACGATTTGGCATCCTCTGCCCGGAACTTCGCACCCTGCTGCCAACGTGGAATTCCCTGCTCCCGCCAACCCACGCGGTCCGCAAAATCGATCCACGTTCTGCCGACTGGGTCTTCAAGCCCGCACTCGGCCGCGTCGGTGATGGCATCGGAATCGCCGGAATCACCCGTGAAAAAGAACTGCGGGAAATCCATCGGAGCATGTCTTTCTTTGCAAGCGAATGGGTGGCTCAGCAGCGATTTCAAATGATCCCCGTCGAAACGCCTCTCGGCCCGCAACACGTTTGCCTCGGAGTTTATACCGTGAATGGACTTGCTGCCGGCATTTACGGCCGCTGCAGCGCCTCACCCATCATCAACCACACCGCGCGCGATGTCGCCGTGCTGCTCGCCGCAGATCCTCAGGAGGTACTTTAATGTCTAAGCTCGAGTTGTTCAGGATTTGGGCGCCCGAGGATCGCGTTTGGTCTCAATGGGCTAAACCGGTGCTCTTCGCGCAAAGCGATCTGCTCATGGAACTCTTCGAACAAGGCTTTGAGTGGCCCCATTTGAATCTGCCGAACGATCGCGCAACAGCTTTGATCATCGAGTTGCCCCGCAGCGATTCAGTGGCATACGGGATCGCCGCTGCCCGCATCGGCTATTGGCCTGTGCCCCTCTTCAACTGTGCCTTCACCACCGGTGCCGTGCTCGATGTCCGCCCGATGTTCAAACGATTGCGATCGGGCGCAGAAGAACTCACCCGGGCGAACGTTCCGCAGGACGCCCCGCCCGCCTTCCTCGTTGATGCCAAGCGCATGGAGCCAGACGCTCCACTGTTTCCCGGCAGTTTTGATAACCGCTACATCATGCTCCCTCAGGACTTTCCTTCCGCAGGCCTTCTCAAGGCGCATGGCATTCGGCGGGTACTTTGGATCCGGCCCCAACCCGGCGAGATTCGTTTAAATCCAGCAAAGCAGGAGGACATGGCCCACGTCTTGCGACGCTGGCAGGAGGACGGCCTCGAGATTTTCGAATGGCATCTTGGTGATCAGGATATTCGCCACATCGATGTCCCTAAACCATCGATGTTCCGCAGCATGTTCCATCGCGCCATGGCCACGATGGGCCTCCGTCGAAATAGCGCCGGCGGCTTCGGCGACATCATCCCCCAGCCGAGCAGCGGTGGCTGACACTTTTCAACGTCGAACTGAATAGTATCTGTTCGGTACTGACCCTACTCAATTACCGCGATTACGCACAAAGAACTCCGCGTCACAGCGCATAGCTGCGAAACCGCCGTCCAAAACATGGCTCTTTCTTCTCGCCTTCAACCGCTTCTCCTGCTTTAATTTCCTCGTGATTCGAATCCAAAAATTCGAGTCACCTGCCGATGCAGTATGCACGCCAGCCGGCCCCTCCGGACCCGCTCGCAAGCCTACTCACTCCGTGCCAGGTGACTCCTTTTGCAATCACGCGCAGAACATCCACGTCCGCGCGCCCTCCACCCTGTACAAATCAAGTCACGCCGCCCCGCACCCTTCCCTCTCTCTGCGATCCTCTGGGTCCTCTGCGGTGAAATTTTTCATCCGTAAGTACCTCAACAATCGCCTTTCTGCGGTTTTGTTGAAATACACGAACGCTCCTTCGCCGCACCCACTCCAGTCAACATTTTCGCCGCACGTACCTGCAATAACTCTTTCTATCCTCGAGAATCTCTGCTCGCGAACGAAAGCGCACACCGTCCGTCTCGGAAAAAGTCTACATAAAAACACACTCGCCCCGCACTGGCGTTCCACCTCATTCAATCAAAAAACGCCCGCAATTCCACCGATTCCACCAAATTCCACTTACTCGAATCGCACCATCTCTGCTCCCGAACGCCTCCCCGTCTGTAAATCCTTGATTTCCCGCGGCTTAAAACAATTTCCCGCGCTCCTCGGAAATTTTCATTGGTCTTTTCACGCCGTAAGTACCTGATTTCACGCTTTCTCACGTTTAACTCGCTCCGTCTTCGTTGCGAAATGCCATTACCTTTCTTCTCATCGCCTTACAAATCTGTAATCCCCGGGAAAGGCTCCGGATATATGCGCTGTGCGATTCTTCAGCGTAACTAGAAGGAAGGATTTCACAGTATGCGTAAATACATCAGAACTCTCAAAGCCCAGTACGCGGTGGCGGTGCTCGCCGGCGCGCTGCTGGTTGGGGGCGGGGCTGCGATCTTTGAGCAGAACGCCCATGCGAAAGAAAAAGTCGCTTCCGCCCGGCTGCAGGTCGACGAAACGCCTGTCCAGCGCGAGAAGCAAATGGTCACCAGCTTTTCCAGCGTGGTGAAGAAAGTTTCTCCGAGCGTGGTGAAGGTTTACACCACCTTTAAAGCGCAGGAAGGGGCGCGGCCGGAGATGAACCAGTTTTTTGAAGATCCCATGTTCCGCCGCTTCTTCGGCGACCAGCTCCGCGGCGGCGAAGGGATGCGCCGTTCGCCGATGCCGAAACAAACCGGCCTTGGATCCGGTGTGATCGTGACGAAAGATGGATACGTCCTGACGAACAATCACGTCGTCGAGAATGCGGACGAAGTGAAAGTGCAGATCGGCGATCGCGGCGATGAATACACCGCCAAAGTCGTCGGCACGGATCCGAAGACGGACATCGCGCTTCTTAAGATTGACGCCAAGGACAAGAGCTTCCCGGCTGTCACCTCCGCCAATAGTGATCAGTTGCAGGTGGGTGACGTTGTGCTCGCAGTGGGGAACCCGTTCGGAATCGGCCAGACCGTGACGATGGGTATTGTGAGCGCAACGGGCCGGGCAACTCTGGGCCTCGAATATGAGGACTTCATCCAGACAGATGCCGCGATTAACATGGGTAACTCCGGTGGCGCGCTCGTCGATGCGGAAGGTCGCTTGGTTGGCATCAACACCGCCATCCTGAGCCGCACGGGCGGGAACCAGGGCATCGGTTTCGCAGTGCCGATTAACCTGGCTGGTTACGTGATGGATAGTCTCATCCAGAACGGCCGTGTGATTCGCGGGTTCATGGGCGTGAACATCCAGGACGTCACGCCGGGTCTCGCGGAGAAGTTCGAGTTGAAGGAACGCGAAGGCGCCCTCGTGTCGGAAGTCACTCCGGATTCACCAGCCGAAGAAGCTGGCCTGAAACCAGGTGACGTGGTGCTCGAGTTCAACGGCAAACCGGTTCGCGACAGTCGCAACCTGAAACTCTCGGTTGCGCAAGTTGCTCCGGGCAAGGAAGTGCCGGTGAAGATCTCGCGCGATGGCAAAGTTGAGGAACTCAATGTGAAGCTCAAAGAGTTCCCACAGGACAAGCAGCTCGCGAAGAACAGCGGCAACCCTGCTGATTCGGGCGATGTGACGGACGGCATCACGGTCGATGACATCACGCCTGAAGCGCGGCAGCAGTTCAACATCCCGCGCAACTTGAAAGGCGCGCTGGTATTGGATGTGGAACCAGAATCCCCCGGCTACGAAGCGGGCCTCCGGCCGGGTGACGTGATCGTCGAGATGAACCGCAACGCGGTTCGGACTTCGGAAGAAGCCGTGAAGTTGAGCGACGGCCTCAAGGACGATGTGCTCCTCCGGATCTGGAGCCGCGGCGGAACCCGCTACGTCGTTCTCAAGAACGACGGCAAGAAAGTCGGCTAACCCGACCCAAGTTTAGCACGCCTCTCAATGGGCTTGGTAGGTGTGCATCACTAGCCTCTCGCGGTCGCGCGCGGGAGGCTTTTTTATTTTCCGTAATTATGTGCTCGCGCGCATCCGTTCGAGGAGGTTGCGGGTGATTTGTTGGATGCGTGAGTCTGGCCCTTTGGGTTCGGTGTAGACTTTGGGGCGGAGGTAGCCGGGCGGGGCGCTGAGGGCGTCGCCCCACCAGATGGTGGCGGCGTTGAAGACGAAATTATTTTTCGGACCGGGATAGATGGTGGCGGTGTAGGTGCCGCCGTTCGGTTTGCCGGGGGCATCCTGGGTAGGGCCGGTGGCGACGATTTGGAGGCCGGGAATGTTCGCAGGATCGCCGTGCCATTCCCAACCGACGAGGCCGGGGATGGAGTCGCCGCGTTTCATGCCGGTATTCGCGAAGAGCCAATGGTCGGGCGCGGCACAGGTCCAATCCGCGCCGCCGGTGACGGGGCCGGTGCTGTGGGCGCCGATAAGTTCGTTGGCGTAGGGGCGTTCGTGTTTGATGGAGGACATGGCGTCGAATTCGCGGGTGCCACCGGGCGGACCGAAAACGCCGACGCGTTCGATGATGCGATTTTTTGCGCCGCGCGAATCGGGATGGAAAATGATTTTGCCGCAAACCGCGTTGCCGGAGAGGAAGGCGACGTTGAGTCCGCCGGCGATGGCGGATTGGACGTTGCGGAACATTTCGAGGGACCAGTATTCGTCGTGACCAACGGAGAGGAGTCCGCGCGCGCGGCGGAGCGTGGCGGGATTGGTGTGGGTATCGAGATTGGAAATGTAGGTGACGTCGTAGCCCTGCGATTCGAGCCAATAGGCGGTGGGAAATTCCCAAAGAAGAAATTCGCCGGAACCTTGGGAGAGCGGTTGGTCAAGGATTTGGCAATACTTGCCGTAGGGACGGTTGAAGCTGATGTGAACGTCACCGCCCCAATACCATTCGCTTTTGCCGTTGTCGTAGAGGGAGAATTGCGACGGCCAGCGGTTGTAGGCGGACCAGGTGGTGTCACTGCATTGGAAGATGAAGTCGGCGGGGCGATCGTCGCGCACGATGAAGATGACGTAGGACTGAAGTTGGGAGCGTAGCTCGGTGAGTTTGCCGAGGTACACGCCGCTGGTCCAATCGCGCGGGATGCGAAGGGTGGCGCCGGGAGTCCATTGGCAATCACGGAGACGTTTGGGTCCGACGGGTGGATCGGGTTGGATGGCGCCTTTGAGTTCGCCGAAGGAATGGACTTTGCGCGCGCCGGTTCCGCCGTAATAACCGAGGCGATAGAGATCGAGAGTGAAGTTCGAAGCGGGATTGGTGCTGACGAAGAAGGTGATGGTTTCGCCCGCGCGAATGCTGTTGTGGGAGCAGTAACCTTCGATCCAAGGGCAGCGATATTTTGTGGCGGGATCGACACGAGTGTTGGTGATGAGCCAATCGGTGGTGCCAGGGCGGGAGTTTTCGCTAGCGATGAGGTTGCGTTGGGAACTTAGGGAACCCAGGGAACCGCTGCGGGCGGCGCGGAGAGTGGAGCAGCCGGAGAGAGCAGCGGTCGCGCCGACGCCGGCGAGGGATTGGAGGAGCTTGCGGCGGTTCAGCCGGGCGCGTGAAGGTTTGGAGTTCATGGGTGAGGCGAGGTTAGGGCGCGACGGAGGAAGTGGGAAGGTGGATTTGGGGCGGGTCTGGCGGAAACCGTTAACGTTATCTGTAACTCTCAAGGGGAGCGGGATCTGCGAATCTGTGCGTAGTTGATTCAGGTGGAGAAGGTTAACTGCGTTTTTCTCGTTAACGTTATCTGTTATTATCTGATATTTATCTGTTACGTTTGTAGACTGCCGGCGGAAGTTTTCACCGCAGAGGGCGCAGGGGATCGCCGAGGCAGGGCAGAGGGATGCGGAGACTGTGCGCCGGTGTGTTTTTTTGTAGACTGCCGTCCTTCGACCGTGACGCAGGGCGATCTTATCTGATGTCGAATTTGGCGGTCTGCCGAGAGGTGCTTTTCGCGACTTACAAAAAATTTCAGATAGGCGATACAGAGCGAAAAAGTGCGGTACAATAGGGTCGGAAATGGGGTCGGGAAGAGCGATACAATTTACGTAAGTCTTTTGGGAAATCACGAATTCACACGAATCAACACGAATATTGAGCGGGGACAATTCCGTTAACGTGACAAAGGGTGAAATCAGGTACTTACGAAGGTGAGTGATCAGTGATAAGTGATCAGTGGCCAGTGGTAAGTGGTAAGGCGGCGCGAATGTGTTTTTGTGTAGAATGACGAGGTCTCTTTTGACCTTTAGGCGCGTGAACTGACCGTTAGAATTTATTATTTCAAGCACTTGCAAATGAAAAGTCGACATTTTGGCCGAGGTGCAAGGGAGTTGGGAGTAAGTGAAAAATTTGGTTTTGCGTCGGAAAGACGGGCCTTTCCTGGTGAAATGTAGACTGAAAACGGGGAGATAAAGGTCGGTTTGGGTTGAGCCGAAGCAGGTATCGCCGCCAATAGCGGCATTCGCAGTGGGTACGGTTTTCATCGCGCGCTCTTTCGTTCCTGCGCCTGCGAAGGGATGGGGCAGGTACGCGGTAATGCGCACTGGTGCTTTCGGGGGTGATTAGAGGTTCGCTGAACGGCAGCGAGGTTCTAGTCAGCCACGGTCGCCTTCAAAGGCTGGTTTCTTTTTAGCAGGAGCGGCTATGTTAGACAAGCAGTTCTCCTCGCGCGAAGCGGAGAGTTACCTTCTTACGGACTGAC
>DASVNK010000057.1:0-1675 GCA_036383895.1 Verrucomicrobiia bacterium
CATCGCCAAACTCGCCGAGCAGGCGGACGAGAATTCGCGCGAAATCGCGCGGCTAATGACAGAGGAAAGGACGTAGGTTTCACTGGTTCCCAAGCTCCTCTTGGGAACCCACGTCTCGAAGCTCCGCTTCGCAAACCAGAAGCGGAGCTTGAGGGTGTCCTGGAATTCACAAGGCGTCCATTATCCATCGCAGGCGGCCGTTTGGGCGACCGCAGCGATGGTTGAAACGGATTAGTAGCTGGTAGGTAAAGATTGACGCCAGAATTTGTGTGCGGTTGTTTTGTAGGCCACGATGCCAGACCTTCAAATCCAGCTCGAACAATGATTTGAACCATTGATTGAAGGGTTCAACGGTTTTTTTGCGCCGCGCGTACAGGCGACGACCCCGCGAACTCTCCCAATACTTCTTCCGCTGCCGGCGCAGCTTGCGGCTAGGCGCTCGGCTCGCGTCGGCGCCGCAGTCTTTCGTCTTGGTGCGGCCGCTGTGGCGGGGATTCTCTGGACACAAGAACCGCCGGCCCGTTCGCCGGCCCCGGTCATCCCATTCCACGTCTTCGGCCAAGGCATTGGCGTCATAGCCGCTATCGAGCGACACGGTCTGCGTTTCCGCAGGCAAGTTCCGAATTTTGTCAGCGAACGTCCTCACTTCAGCGGCGCTGGCCGTATCGACGGAGGCCAACAAGGGAAACACCACCGTGTTTTTCGTGGCCGAAACCACGACTTCATAGCTAAAACCCTGCACCCAGCCATCGTGTTCCGAATAGCCCCACGTACTGTCTCGATCGACGCCGGCGGGCACTTTATTTCGCTCTCGATCCCGTTTGTGCCAACGCGGGCCCTGCGCCTCGATCAGACTTTTGTCGACTGCCAAGTGACGCGGATCGGCAATCCCTTCGGCAATCGCCAATTCGCCTTGAAGTCGGATGCCCGTTTCAAACAACTGGTGCGCTCGTCGATAACGCCGATACCAGCCGCTGCGCGCGGGAAAATCATTCCTTCCCAGCGCCGCTGCCAGGTGCGGACGGTTAGCAGGATCGGTCACATACCGAAACTGGGCCGCTTTGGTCTTCTTGCGTTTGAGCACAGCCACCATAATCAGCACACCGATCAGCCAGTCGGGAATCTCCGGCTTGGCTCCAGGCCCCGTCCTGGGACATTGGCGTTCGGCTTCCTGCAACAGCGGGATCGCCATTTTCACCAACGCCTCCAAACACGCGCCTGCCTTGGCACGTTTACCCATCCTTGGGTCCTCGCGTGTGGTTTAGTTTTCTCTTGGCAGAAAAAACATAAACCCACGCAGGCCCTTGGACTTACATCACTTCTATTCCAGGACACCCTCACGCTCTGCGTGGGAACGCACGTATTCGACGCTCTGCGTCGTTCTTCATCACCTCTTCCCCGCCCATCTCCGGGTGGTTGCATTCCCCACTCGCTCTGATACCCTGCTTTGACGATTTTTAACGATCCAAACCACTCACATACTCACCACTCACCTACTCTCTCATTCGGAGACTGAATTCATGTCCATGTACATCGGCGAAGCCCTCGCTGGCGACGGCAACGAAATCGCCCACATTGACCTCCTCATTGGCGACAAGGACGGCCCCGTTGGCCACGCCTTCGCCAATGCGCTCGCCCGCCAGAGCAAGGGTCACTCGAACCTCCTCGCCGTCCT
>DASVNK010000058.1:0-23786 GCA_036383895.1 Verrucomicrobiia bacterium
TGGTATTCCCGGAATCTACGAGATCGAAACTTCCTGGGAATCGCCGGAGTTCACGACCATTAACCCGAACTTCACGCTGCCGACTGAAGCGATGCGCGTTGGTCGCACTTATCGTGCTCGCGTTAAGGTGAAGCATTCAGCAGGTGCGTGGAGCCATTGGTCCGCGCCGGTCGAATTCACTTGCAGCGAGCCAGACAATTCCGCCGCGCTGCAGCAATACCTTCAGGTCACGGAGTTGATGTATAACCCGCCCGCCGGAAGCGATTTCGAATACATCGAACTGTTTAATAGCAGCACCAATGTCGTGCTGAACCTCGACGGGGCGGCCTTTGTGAGCGGAGTTGATTTCGTGTTCGCTGGGGGCGCCACGCTTGCGCCGGGCGAATACGCGCTCCTGGTGCAGGCCGCAACGAACAATAACTTCGCCACATTCCGTCAGCATTACGCCCTCGGGACGAGTGCGAAAATATTCGGGCCGTACGATGGAAGCCTGAACAACGATGGCGAGCGACTTGAATTGCGGACGGCTCCGGCCGGCGCGCAGATTTTCTCGTTCAGCTATAACGACGGAGCTGGGTGGCCGAAGATGGCCGACGGCACCGGACATTCGCTCGAACATACCAGCGGGTCCTATGAATACGGTCGAAACTGGATCGGCAGTGCGACGATGCGCGGCTCGCCTCTTTCCGCGCACACGATCATCGCGCCGCGTCTGGTCCTCAATGAAATCAATGCGCATACTGATTACAACAGCCCTGCCAAACCTGAATACGATTCGAATGACTGGATCGAATTGATCAATCGAGGTCCGTCACCGCAGGCGGTAGAGCTTTCCGAATACTTCCTCAGCGATGATCCCGCGAACCTGTACAAGTGGCGCTTACCGGCGCAGCAATTGGCCTATCAACAGCGCATCAGCTTCGATGAGGTGACTGGTTTTCATACTCCCATCACAAATGGCTTCGGCCTCAACAAAGCAGGCGAATCCGTTTATCTCACGCATTTCCCCAGCAACGGAGTAGCGCGCGTGGTGGATGTATTGCGCTTCACGGGACAGGAGAATGGATTCAGCGTCGGGCGCTTCCCGGATGGGGCTGACGAGATCTACACGTTGGTTCCGACGCGAAATGGCGCGAATCAAGCCGTTGCGCCAACGCTGGTGATTCGCGAGCTGATGTATCATCCGAAACTGGACACGAACCAGGTCGATCAACGCTGGCAGGAATTCGTCGAAATTCAAAATGTCACTGGTTCCGCGATTCAACTATGGAACACGAACGCGAGCTATAGAATCTCAGGCGGCATCTCTTTCACGTTCACGAATGTCACTATTCCCGCGAACGGAACGATCGTTCTGGCGAGCTTCGACCCGAACAATTCGACTCAGCTCGCGCAGTTCAAACAGTTCTATGGAGTCGCCAGTTCGAACATCACTGTCACTGGACCTTTCACTGGCCAACTCGCCAACAGCAGTGACCGAATCACTCTGGAAAAGCCGGATGCGCCTGATCTTCCCGGCGAGCCGATCGTTTGGGTTCTGGTGGATGAAGTGATTTACACTGATTTATCCGGCGCGGATGGGACCTCCGAATCTCTCCATCGCATCGCCAATACGCGATCTGGAAATGATCCCACTAACTTCGCGGCCAGTGCGCCGACGGTCGGCTACAACGCGAGCGTTTCCGACGGGGACGATGATGACGACGGCATGTTGGATGACTGGGAAAGAATTTACGGGCTCGATCCGGCCCTGGCCGCCGATGCTTTCATGGACAATGACGACGACGGGATGACGAATCTCGAGGAGTTCCGCGCGGGGACCAGTCCAATCAGTGCAGCGAGCCGGTTCGAACTGGACGTTTTTCGTGCTGGAGTGAACGCGTCGGTTAACTTCGATGCGGTCGCGGGTAAAACCTACTCAATCCAATATTGCGACGATCTTGGGAGCGGGAGTTGGCTGAAGCTGCGGGATGTTTCGGGAATGACTGGCGCAGTTACGGTTAACGACCCTGCCCCGTTGTTGAACGAACGTTTCTATCGTTTAGTAACGCCATCGATCCCGTAATGAAGCATCTGCTACCAGCGCTCATGCTCTGCGCGCACCTGTGCGTGAGCGCGGAAATTCTCGTCCCGCAGAACTCCGCCTGGCGGTACCACAAAGGCACGGTCGCGCCGAGTTCGCCGGTCACGGCCTGGCGCACCAGCACCTTCAACGATGTTTCGTGGCTCACCGGAAGCGCCCCGTTTTATTACGGAGAAACGCTCGCGGGCGGCACCGTGCTAAGCGATATGCGCAACGCATATACGACCATGTATCTGCGCAAACCCTTCTCCGTTTCTGACGCCTCAGGCATCGATCGCCTCGCGCTGCGGGTGCGAATTGATGACGGTTATATCGCTTATATTAACGGCCAGGAGGTCGCGCGGTTTAACGTTCCGGCGGGAACGATTACTCACACCAACGTCGCGCAATCGTCGATCGAAATGACGTGGACTACCAATTCGATTGCGAATCCAGCGCAGTATCTCGTGAACGGCGTGAACGTTTTGGCGGTGCATGTTCTTAATCAGGCGCGAACCAGTTCGGACCTTGTCTTCGATGCGGAACTGGAATCCACCACGGACAATTCGCCGCCAACAATTGCGCGGCTGCAACCCGCGCCCGGCCTCGTGAGTGAACTCACCTCGCTGACGGTCACATTCAGTGAGCCGGTGCAGGGTGTCGCTGCCGCGGATTTGCTGATTAATAATGTCCCGGCGCAAAGCGTCACCGGTTCCGGCGCCACTTACACCTACACCTTCGCGCAACCGAACTTCGGACCGGTGGATATTACGTTTGATGCAGGCCAGAGCATCACTGACTTCGCGAACCCGCCGCACCCATTCGACTCGGCGAATTATCGCGCGGAGTTTCGCCTCGAGGACAACACCGCGCCTTTCATTGATTCTGTTGTTCCGAGTCCAAACACGACTGTTCGCCAGCTGTCAGCGCTTGAGATCAAGTTCTCGGAAACAGTGCTTGGCGTGGATGCAGCGGATTTACTCGTCGACGGCGTGCCCGCGACCAATGTGCAAGCTCGTCCTGGCAACACCTTCGTCTTCCAGTTTCCGCAACAGCCCGCCGGAGCGGCGGATATCTCGTGGGCCGCGACGCATGGGATTGTCGATGCGGCGACAAATAGTCTCGTGGTGCAGAATTGGAGTTATGTCGTCGATCCGATGCTGCCAATAGCGCGAGTGGTCATCAGCGAATTTCTCGCTTCGGCCGAAAACGCGACGGGATTGAAAGACGAAGATGGCGAGCTTCAGGATTGGATTGAGTTACACAACACGAGTTCGAGTGCTGTGAATCTCAACGGTTGGAGCCTTACTGATGATCCTGAAGAACTGGATCTGTGGACTTTTCCAAATATCACCCTGGCTGCGGGTGGGCGTTTGGTGGTTTTTGCTTCCGGCAAAGATCGCAAACCGACCAGTGCTGGTTCGCGACTTCATACGAGCTTCAAACTCGGCACGGGCGGGGAATATCTCGCGCTTTTCGATTCCGGCTCACCGCGTGCAGCAATGACCGAGTTTGCGAATGATTACCCGGATCAACGAAACGATTATTCCTACGGAACGGATTCGAACGGCGCGTGGCGCTACTTCCAAACGCCCACGCCTGGGCAGCCGAATGGCACGAGCAGCATTAGCGGCATCGTTCCGAAACCGGACTTGAGCCACAACCGCGGGTGGTACGAGGCGCCGTTTACGCTGACGATAACGAATGAGCTGCCCGGCACGACGGTTCGTTATACAATCGACGGAAGCGTTCCCACGGAAACGGTCGGCACGATTTACAACGGGCCGATTACAGTCAGCAGCAATCTAGTCCTGCGCGCGATTGGTTATCGCCTCAATAATTTGCCTTCTGAAGTGCTCACTCACACTTTTCTGTTTCCAGATCATATCTTGCGCCAACCCGCCGCCCCGGCCGGGTATCCTTTGACGTGGGGCACACACTCCGCGTTTCCGAATAGCATCGTGCCCGCGGATTACGAAATGGATCCCGAGATCGTGAGCGATGCGACTTACGGGCCGCTGATGAAGGATGCGCTGGCCGCTCTGCCGGTGATCGCGATCACGATCAAAACGGAGGATATGTTTGGTGCGGCGAACGGCATCTACTGCTTCCCGTTAAATCGAGGTGTGCAATGGGAGCGGCCGTGCTCGATGGAGTTCATCACGGCGGATGGTAAAGATTTTCAGGTTGATGCGGGGATTCAAATTCAAGGAAACGCCGCCCGCGAACCGCAGAAGAATCCTAAGCATCCGTTGCGCGTGACGTTCAAGGGGGATTACGGACCAAAGAGTCTGGATTATAAAATGTTTCCCGACTCGCCGGTGAGCAAATTCGATACGCTGATTCTGCGCGCGGATTTCAATTACTCATGGCTGCATTGGAATCCGCAGCAACGCCAGCGAGCACAGCGCACACGTGATTCATGGGTGAAAGATTCAATGCGCGCGATGGGCGGACTCGCCAGCCACAATCGTTACGTCCATCTTTTCATCAACGGGCTGTACTGGGGTGTTTACGATCCGAGCGAACGACCGGATGGCTCTTTCGGCGAAGCGTATCTGGGCGGGGACAAAGAAGATTACGACGTGATGAACGAAGGCGCGGCGGTCGACGGAACTTCGGCCGCATACAACGCGATGCTGGCGATTACGGATGTTTCCACGCTGCCGCAATACGAGCAGATGAAAACCTATCTGGATATGCCGCAGTTCATCGATTACATGCTGCTGCATTTTTTCATCGGGCACGAAGATTGGTTCCGAAATAAAAACTGGTATGCGATTCGGCCGAGGGATGGTTCGCGCGGTTTTCTTTATGTGCCGTGGGACGGCGAAATGGTGCTTGGTGAACCGACGGTGAACAAAGTTACCGCGACAGATCTGCCGTCGGATTTACATCCGAGGCTTGTCCTAAACGCGCAGTATCGAATGGACTTTGCAGATCGCGTGCATCGGCATTTCTTCAATAGTGGAGCGCTAATGCCTTCGGAAAATATTTCGCGTTGGATGAAACGGGCGCGCGAAGTGGAACTGCCAATCGTCGCGGAATCTGCGCGGTGGGGCGATTACCGTCGCGACGTTCATCAGTTCCAAAACGCGCCCTACGAGTTTTACGAACGGGATGTGCAATTCCGTGCCGAACAAAGTCGGTTGGTGAACACTTATTTTCCGGGCCGGACGGCAACCGTGTTGAATCAGTTACGCAACGCGGGTTTGTATCCATCCATGGCGGCGCCAACTTTCAATCAGCATGGAGGCAAGATCGATCCCGGTTTTCAACTCAGCATTAGCGGTTCTGGAGGGACGATTTACTACAGCACCAACGGTGTTGATCCGCGCGTTTACGGAACGGGCGCGGTCTCGCCGCAAGCGAGGACCTACTCTGCGTCGATTGCGTTGCCGGGAACAATCCAAGTAAAAGCCCGCCTATACTCCGCAGGAAATTGGAGTGCGTTGACGGAGGCGACGTTCACCTCGGAGAGCCCGCGCATTCCGCTGCGCATCACGGAATTGATGTATAATCCTGATCCCGCCGGTGATGCTTTTGAGTTCATCGAGTTGCAGAATTTCGGTCCGCTGCCGTTGGATGCGACGGGTTATTACATCGAGGGGGTAGATTACATTTTTCCACCAAACAGCATTCTTGCTCCTGGGCAAATTATTGTTCTCGGTTCTGCGGATAACCCAACGCGATTTGCTGAGCGTTATCCTGGCGTAACTGTGTACGGCCGATTTGCGGGTCAATTGTTGAACCGTGGCGAGCGCGTCGCTCTCGTGGCGCCGAATGGTCGTGTCGCGCAATCGGTTGATTACGCGGACAACAATGGCTGGCCGCAAGCGGCGGACGGCGCAGGTCCTTCGCTGGAGATCAAAAATCCATTTGGCGATCCGGATGCACCCGAGAATTGGCAGTCGAGCGCGGCCGCGTTCGGAACTCCGGGGCAGCCGAATTCGACCGTCGCTTTACCAACTGTTGTTATCAATGAAGTTTACGCGGGTGGTGCGACCGATTGGGTGGAAATTCATAACACTTCAGGGATGGCCGTTGACCTGAGCGGGTGGAAGCTGCAAGACAGCACCAGCACGAACATTCTCACGTTCACTTCAGGAACAAGTGTCCCTGCCACCGGCTACCTCGTGGTTGAATGTCGCTCCGGGAGCGCAACGCCGAACGTTGCGCCGTTCGGGTTGGATGCTGAAGGCGAAACGTTGATTCTGCGAAATGCACTGGACGCGATCATTGACGTGGTCAGTTTCGGTCCACAAACACCGGAGAACTCGATTGGTCGTATCAACGAGCGCCTGGAATTGACGACGCTAACCCCGAGCGCATTCAACTCGGTGGCGGCGCTCGGTTCACCAACATCTTTGGTGTTCAATGAATGGTTGGCTGACCCTGAACCGGGCAAGCCGGATTGGTTTGAGATTTATAACACGAATCCGGATTTGCCGTTTTCGTTGCGGGGGTTGTTTGTCGCGCTTTCTAATCAGGTGTTCGAGATTACGAGTCCGGTGTTTGTTGCGGCGGGGGGGCATGTGCAGATGTTTGCGGATGAAGCGCCGCGGGCGAGTTCGGTGGATTTTAAACTGCCGGCGAGCGGGGGCACGGTTCAGTTGCTCGATCCTGCGGGGCGCGTGCTGACGAGTGTCACATACGGTTTGCAAGAGCAGGGGGTCACGGAGGGGCGGTATCCCGACGCGACCGACAACATCATTCGCTTTCCGATTACGCCGAGTCCTGGAGCGCCGAATTTGCTGCGGTTTCCGATTAGCGTTTCTTGGAGCGGGGCGAACGTGGTTCTTCAGTGGTCGAGCGTTGCTGGCCGGGTATATCGCATCGAGTGGTCGAGCGATTTAACCATCTGGACGACGCTTCGCGAGGTGACCGCTTCGGGAAACACGATGGTTACCGGAGAGCCGACTTCCGAGAATTCCCGATATTTCCGCGTGATCGCGCTGCCGTAAGATCGTGCAGCATGATAGCTGCTGTTAGTCGCCGTTCCTTCATCCTGACGCTTGCGTCGGCACCGCTATTCACGCGCGCGCAGGAGCGGAGTTACCAGACAGGATACTCGAGCATGATGAAGCTCGGGCGCGATTTGCGTGCGGCGCTGGCTGCAGAGCGCCGGAAGATGATCGCGGAACAGCCGATCTCCATCGAGACAAGCGATCAGCCGTTTGCGCGGCCGTTGTATTTGAAGGACGGAGGGAAGGAAGTGCGTGGAGTATGGATCTCGGCGGGATTCATCGACCTGGTGAACCGTGTGGCGCATGCGCAGGCGATTGATACGAAGACGGAGGGTTATTTGGCGAAGTATGCCCGACTCTTGGAGCGAGGTGTTCAGCCAGTTCCCGAGTTGCCCGAAGCTCGCGGCGTTCGGTTTTGGACGGATGAGGTGCTGAACGAGCAGCAGAGCAACTTCAACTCGATTGTGGGACTTACGGTAGGAATGAAGCTGGCGAACCATTACTTAGGGCACGTCGAGAAGTACCGGAAGAAGCTGGAGGAGCCGAGCGACGTGCCCCGGATCCTGAATAACCTGCTGACGCGGGAGGAGTGGAAGGAGTGCTTTGCGCACGGGGTGGGGAATGCACTGCGCGCGGGGTGCATGACGGAGGGCGCGGCGCCGTTGCTGGAGGCGCTGGATGGGATGAAGTTTCGGCCGGCGTGGGCCGGTTACTTCATCCCGGATGAAGTGAAGTTCGCGAGCATGCGGAAGGAGATGGAGCGGCTGCAGACCTCCTTCCTGGCCGGGAACGAAAAATAGTTAGGTGGCTAACGTGACTTAGCGAAAAAGATTCTTCGCTTTTTCGAAGAAGGTCTTGGTGAGCGGGTTCACGTTCACGTCGCACATTTCGCTGAATTCCTGTAGTTTCGCTTTCTGCGCGGCGTTCAAATTGCGCGGAACTTCAACGACCACACGCACGTGCAAGTCGCCATGGCCGTGACCCTGGAGACTCTTCACACCTTTTCCTTTGAGGCGAAAGGTGGTGTTTGTTTGCGTGCCGGCGGGGATGCGTATTTGCGCTTTACCGGTAAGGGTTGGGACTTCGATGTCCGCACCGAGAGCAGCTTGCACAAATTGGATCGGCACTTCGCAGAGGAGATCGTCGCCATCGCGCTGGAAGATTTCGTGCTGTTTGACGTGAAGGACGACGTAGAGATCGCCGGAAGCTCCGCCGCGCATGCCGGCTTCGCCGTTGCCGACGGAGCGCAAACGCGCACCGGAATCGACGCCAGCGGGAATCTTCAACTTAATCTTGCTGGCTTTCTCGCGTCGACCCGCGCCGTTACAAACGCGGCACGGTTTTTCGATGACCTGGCCAGAGCCTTCGCAGCGGCCGCACGTTTGCGCGATGCTGAAAATTCCGCGCGAGGTGATGACCTGTCCGCGTCCATTACAGGTGGAGCAAACGCGGCGACCCGAGCCAGCTTCACCACCGCTGCCGTGGCAATTCTCGCATTGTTCGAGTTTGGTAAGAGAGACTTCCTTCTCCACGCCCATGACGGCTTCCTCGAAGGTGATCTGCATGTCGTAACGCAGATCGGCGCCGCGTTGCGGGCCGGTGGGATCGGAACGACCGCCGCCGAAGAGATCTTCAAAAATACTCGCACCGCCGCCACCACCTGCGCCGCCGAAGACTTCGCGGAACACTTCGAAGGGATCGTGAAAGCCGCCGGCACCGGGGCGAAATCCACGGGAGCGGGGATCAAATGCCGAGTGACCATATTGGTCGTAAGCGGCCCGCTTTTGCGGATCGCTGAGGCATTCGTAAGCTTCGCCGATCTCTTTAAATTTTTCCTCGGCGGTTTTGTCGCCCGGGTTTTTATCTGGATGAAATTTAACCGCGAGCTTGCGGTACGCTTTTTTTATGTCGTCGACGCTGGCACCGCGCTCGACCCCGAGGACTTCGTAATAATCGCGTTTGGACATCGTTTTCATGGCTTTTTGGCAACGACGACCATCGCGGGACGAAGCAGGCGGTCACGGTAACGGTATCCTTTGCGCATTTGTTGCACGACCTGGCCTTCCGGAACCTCATCAGTGGCTTGCTGGGAGACGGCCTCGTGCAGGTTGGGATCGAACTGTTTGTTGAGGGCGTCGATTTCTTCGGCGCCATTTTCCGAGAGGAAATTTTTGACCTGCGTAAAGATCATTTGGATGCCGGTCTTCAGTGAATCGATATTGCCGCCGGATTGAGGGTTGTTCGCGGCGGCGAGTGCGGCCTCGAAATTATCGACGATGGGCAGCAGCTTTTCGATGAGCGCTTCGTTGGCATACTTGATCGCATCCGAACGTTCGCGAGCGGCGCGCTTTTTGAAATTATCGAGATCAGCGACCGAGCGGACGTACTTCTCCCAATTCTCATCGGCTTTTGCGGCTTTGGACTGCAGTTCCTGGAACTGCTCGAGGGAGATTTCGGACGGAGGGCCTTCGGCGGCGCCGACGGCCGAGCCGCCACCGGTGGACTCATCCGGCAGAGGAGCTTGATTCACGCCGGAATCGCCGCTCGTACCTAGATTGTTGTCGTTATTGGTCATTTCAGTGCGGCGCAAGATACACAAGGGGAAGGGGTAGGGCAACGGGCGTAATGACCAAAATCCAAATGCCAAATACCAAGTGACCCGAGCCGGAGGGGTGTGACAAAATGGCGCGAACGTAGACTTTTCGAAGCGTTCGCGGGACGCGGAAGAAATTAAAACTGATCCTAGAAAAATCCGGTAAATTCTGGAAACAAGCGGGTTTCGTGAGGATGTAGAGGCGATAATTAGCGTTAATTGAAGGGGTTGGGCAGGGGGTTGGGAGTTGAGAGTTGCGGGTTGAGAGCAGCGGCGGTGATCTCGGGCGCGTAGGCCGGCACCGCGATTTGGCGTAACGCCGCTCGGTAGGCGATCGAGAATGCTGGTGCAGTTCATAATAACTGCCGGCAAAGGGTGGGACGCTGGCGCGCGAGTGCGCCGTTGGTCTCTCGGGGGTGATGAGAAGCCCGGTTCCGACCGGGGGCTCTCATCAGCCACGTGGCCTTTGCAGGCTGGGAGTAATAGACCAAAAGATCTTAGGCTCGGCAAGAAATCTTCGGTAGAAAACATGTCGGAAACTGAAAACCGGCGGCGGTTAGTATGAAATGAATCACACCGACGATCTCGAATTGCTGCGGCAGTTCTCGAACACTCGCTCGGAAGAAATCTTTTCCAGGCTTGTGCATCGTTACGCACCGCTCGTTTACAGCGTCGGGCTCCGCGTTTCGGGTTCGCCCGAAGCCGCTCGCGATATCGCCCAGCGCGTTTTCATCGATCTCTGCCAGCGCCTGCCGAAAGTATTAACCGCGCTCGAAAGGGCCGGCTCGACTCCGGAAACCGCCGCCAGTCTCTCAGCGTGGCTGCATCGTGCCGCTCGCTACGAAGCTTTGGAATACATCCGCTCTGAAAACCGCCGCCAGGCTCGCGAAAGGATCGCTATGGAACTTCATGCGCGAAGCGCCCCAAACGATTGGCCTTCGATCCGTCCCATGCTCGATGAAGCGCTCGACTCGCTTGAGGAGCCGGATCGCCAGGCGGTCCTCATTCGCTTTTTCGAGGAAGCTTCTTTGCGCGATCTCGGCGCACGTTGTGGAATTAGTGAAGATGCTGCGCAGAAGCGCGTCAGCCGAGCGCTCGATCGAATGCGGGAAATCCTCCTGCGCAAAGGTCTCACAACTTCGGTTGCCACCCTTGCCGCCGGTTTAACCGCAGGAGCAATCGAAGCGCCGCCTGTGGGCCTTGAAAGTTCAATCACCCTGGCCACCGTCCGCACCGCGGTACCACCGACAAGCACCGCGAGCTCATTCTTTCCCGATCGCTTTCCTCCAATCCGCCTATTGCTGCCGATTGGCGGCGCGATCACGCTGCTGCTAACGTTTCTTTTCTTCTTCGCCCCAAGTTCCGAACTCGATCAGAACACCGCTGCTTCGCCGCCAGCGGCGGAACAGCGCGCGGAGCCGGCCAATTTTTCAAACGATTCCGTTTCGGCAGCGATTCCTCTGCCGCAAGCCTTATCGTTGAATTCATCAAGCTCTCTCGTGCTTCGCGTTGTCGCGGAGGATACAGGCCAACCGCTTCAGCATGTTCTCGGCAGCGTCGGATGCACAAGGGATGGAATTCGTGCTTCCTCGTTGCCTTCGTTCAACACCGATGCAAACGGTCAGGCCACTGTTCACTTCACCAACGATATTTTCGGCCTCTCCATCGAACTTTTCCTCGAGGGTTTTGCCAGCACACGCGTCGCATGGAAGCCAGGGCGGGGTCAGACAATTCCCAGCGAATACACTCTTCGAATGGCCACGGCACCGCTCATTGGCGGCTTTGTCCTCGATGAATCCGGCGCTCCGCTGAGCGATGTGTCGGTCCAATTTAGCATGCGGGATCGATACGACGGACCGATCGCGCAGGTTAAATCACATATCTGCAGTTTCGCCCAGCAGGTTCGCACCGACTCGAACGGATATTTCCAGACCAAACGCATCGCCCGGGAAATCCTTCACGATCTCGAACTCGCACCGGCCCGCATGGATTTTCTCTCCCATGGTTGGCTGCCAGTCTCGAATGTAGTTAACGGAGTTGAGCAGCTCCTTGCGCAAAACTTTATTCTCACGCTGAAGCGCGGACTCGCAGTCCGGGGAAAAGTTGTTGATGCTTTCAATAATCCGGTTCCCGATATCCAGGTTACCTTCGGCAGCTACTACAGTAACCAGCGCCGCGCAACCAGTGCGCTCTCCGGTGACTTCGTTTTGAAAGGTTGCACCGCCGGCAGCAACATCATTAGCGCCTTCAGTTATCGACACGGTGCTGGTTTCGAAGTTATCAACGTTACGAGCAACACCGAACCGGTCCTGCTGAAAATGCAACCGTTTCGCACCTTGAACGTGCGAACAGTCGATTCCGCGGGGGCGCCGGTGCCGAAGGTGCAGGTCACCTGGCAAAGCGTTGATGAATCCGGAAAAACATCCAATGACTTCCCCGGACGTCCAACTCCGCAGTACTCATTCTCTGGTTTCACGGACGAAAACGGGGAACTGATTTGGACCTACGCCCCGGCAGACCGTGTAATCGTTAGCTTTTATCCCAACCACCACGGTCAACGTCACAACCTGCTTCTGGACGCCGACGGTCTAGTCCAAACCGTCACTCTCGAAGAAAATTATCCGCCCCAGATGATCAGCGGCACTGTCCGCGATTCAGTCACCGGGCAACCCATTCCAGCGATCCGCGTCAGAAAGGGCTACCCCCGCACTCGGAATGGAGTGGTCACACCCGTCTGGTATACGAGTTGGAGCGATATTCTCGATTTTGCCGGTGGCAGTTACAAATTACAGTTCGACTATACCGTCGACGAACCCCCGTCCCGCTCCGAATACATGTTCGAATTCTCTGCCCACGGCTACGAACCATTTGTATCGCGCGTCATTCGTGGCGACGAAGGTAACGTCGAACTCGACGTGTCCCTTAATCGCGAAAGCGACTGAAATTCGCAGTCCGGGCTTCCTATCCCGTCTTCCATTGAGGCCTCCCTCTGCCGTTACGAAATGCCGTACTTTGCTTGCTTCCCACGGGAGCGGAATTCTAGGATGCGGCGTTCCCAAACCATAACCGGAGGTGCTATGAATCGACGTGATTATATCAAGGGGCTGAGTCTTTGGGGGGTGCTCGGCGGCGGAAATCTGTTCGCGCAGAATGATGCGAGGACCGCGGAGGTCGATGCGAAGATCAATCGCGCGAGCAAGAAGATCACGATCACGAAGATCCGGCCAATCATGACGGCGCCGCAGCGGGCGCGGTTGATCGTGGTGAAGGTGGAGACGAGCGAGCCGGGATTGTACGGGCTGGGTTGCGCGACTTATAACCAGCGGCCGCTGACGGTCGTCACCGCGATCAATGAGTATCTCGATCCGTTCGCGCGCGGGCGGGACGTGAATGACATCGAGGATATCTGGCAGAACGCTTACACGAGTTCGTATTGGCGGAATGGGCCGGTGATGAACAACGCGCTCTCGGGCCTCGACATGGGCTTATGGGACATCAAAGGAAAGCGCGCGGGCATGCCGGTGTATCAGTTGCTCGGCGGGAAGTGCCGGTTTGCGGTGGATTGTTACGCGCATTCGAGCGGACGCGATAACAAGGAGCTGGAAGAAAGCGTGAAGCGGAATGTGGAACGCGGGTTTCGGCACATTCGCTTGCAGGTGGGCGGATATGGTTCGCCGCATTTGTCGAAGAATGTGGATTTCAAGGAAGCCGGATTTGGCATGCCGCAGGATACGAATATGGATTCGTATCCGTATTTGAAGGCAACTCCGAAAGCGTTCGAGCATATCCGCAATGTGTTCGGAGATGAGCTGGAAATTTTGCACGACATTCACGAGCGGATTGCGCCGATTGAAGCGGTGAATCTGCTGAAGGAACTGGAGAAATATCGGCCATTTTTTATCGAGGACCCGGTCGCGCCGGAGGACAACGGCTATTTTGAATTTATCCGCAAGCACACCACGGTGCCGATCGCGATGGGTGAATTGTTTAACAGTCCGCATGAATGGGTGCCGCTGATCACGGGGCGGTTGATCGATTTCATTCGCGTGCACATGAGCCAGGCGGGCGGGCTTTCGCCATCGAGGAAAATTGCGACGTTGTGCGAGTTTTTCAATGTGCGGACGGCGTGGCATGGGCCGGGGGATCTTTCGCCGGTGGGCCACGCGTGCAACGCGCATTTGGATTTGGCGATTCGCAATTTTGGCATCCAGGAGAGTTTGCAGTTCAACGAGGCGACGCAGGAAGTTTTTAGCGGCTGCCCGACGTACAAGAACGGCTACATGTATGTGAACGAAGCGCCAGGCTGGGGCGTGGATGTGGATGAAGAGAAGGCGAAGAAATATCCGTATCCGGAACATCCGGGTTATTGGGAACCGGTGCGGCGGCGGGATGGGACCGCGGTGCGGCCGTGATGGAACGATTTTTCATAACGCTGGTCGCGGTGTTCGCGCTGGTCGGATGCGACCGAAGCGAGAAGCCGTATCCGAGCCAGGCGATCACGATAGTCTGTCCATGGGGAGCAGGAGGCGGGAGCGATCGATTGTCGCGCTTCATGGCGGACCATCTGCAGATGAAGCTGGGCCAGCCGGTGGTGGTGGTGAACAAGACGGGCGGCAGCGGCGCGGTCGGATTTTCGGCGGGAGCAAACGCACCGGCCGATGGTTATACGATCACGATGGCGACGTTCGAACTGAGCACAATGCATTGGCTAGGCATCTCGAAGTTGGACCACCAGAACTTCACGCCGCTGGTGCAACTGAACGCGGACGCGGCGGCCATCATTTTGCCGAAGAACAGTCCGTATAAAACGCTGGATGAGTTCCTGAAATTTGTGCGTGAGAATCCGGGGAAGTTGCGCATGTCAGGGACAGCGAAAGGCGCGGCGTGGGATTTGGCGCGCATGGGATTTTTGATGGCGGCAGGGTTGCCGGTGGACTCGGTGGTGTGGGTGCCGGCGAAGGGCGCGGCCCCCGCGATTGTCGAATTGTTGGGCGGGCATATCGATGCGGTCTGTTGCAGCGTCCCAGAAGCGATGACGCAAATTGAATCGGGCGAACTGCGGGCGCTCGCGGTGATGTCGCCAGAGCGGCTGAAGGATTTCCCGAACATCCCGACGGTGAGGGAACTGGGCGTGGACTGGGAAGCGGTGGGTTATCGAGGCCTGGCTTTGCCGGACGATGCGCCGGAGGAGATCGTGAAGGAACTGGAAAGTGCCTGCATGGAGATCGCGCATTCCGAAGCGTTCGCGACCTTCATGAAGAAGAATGGTTTCGCGCCTGAAGTGAAAGGAGCGGCGGCCTTTGGCGATTTCCTGAAGGCGCAGGATGAGCAGTGGCACAAAGTGATCGTGGGCGCGAATGTGGGCGCGACTTCAATTTCCGGTGGAGGCACGAAGTCGCATGATCCGGGCCCGTGGGCCATGCCGACGGCGACAGCGGTTTTTGTGGTGGCGGGTTGTGCGTATCACCTGGCGCGGCGGAAAACGTCCAGCGCCCAAGGCGAGAAGGGGAGAGACATACTGCTGCTGGCCGGTGCCGGAATATTCGCGGTTTATTTGCTACTGCTGCCCGTGCTCGGATTCTTCACAATGACCGCAGTGCTTTGTGTTGTGGTGATTCGATTCTTGAGAGGCGGGTGGCGTCCAGCGCTGGTTTCTACGGTGTTGATTCTCGCGTCCGTTTATTTGCTGTTTGTGAAGTTATTCCGCGTGCCGCTACCAACAGGGATGTTGTTTTAAAATGGGCGATGCTTCGTTCAATTGGGGATTGCTGCACTGGAGCGTGCTGTTGCCGTGGCTGCTGGCGATGGCGTTCGGGATTTTCGTGGGCGCAACGCCGGGGCTGACCGCGACGATGGCAGTGGCGTTGATCGTGCCGATCACGTTTTACATTCCGGACCCAAACACGAGTCTCGCGATGATCCTGGGCGTGAGTTTTACGGCGATTTTCGCGGGCGATTTGCCTGCGACTTATCTACGCATACCAGGAACACCGGCCTCCGCCGCAGCGACGCTCGATTCGCATCAATTTGCGAAGCAGGGAAGGGGAAGAGAAGTGGTGTTGCTGGACCTTATTTGCTCCTGTCTCGGCGGGTTATTCAGTGTGCAGGCGCTGATTTGGATCGCGCCGCAACTCGCGCGATGGGGACTCAAGTTCTCGAACTACGAATACTTCTGGCTCGCAATTCTCGGCTTGAGCATGAGCGCGGTGGTAAGCATCGGCGCCGTCTCGAAAGGATTGATTGCCGCGGCGATTGGCTTGCTGCTCGCCACCGTCGGGATCGATACGGTCAGCGGGCAACAGCGATTCACGTTCGGCAACGAAGAGTTGATGGACGGCATCAATTTCATTCCCGTAATGATTGGCTTGTTCGGTCTTTCGGAAGTCTTGCGCAACATCGTCCAGCCCCAAACGTTCGAGAAGGCGGCAAAGGTAGTGGAGCAGATTCCAAGTGCGGTGAAGCTGTGGCTGACGGTGTGGAAGCACAAATTCCTGGTGCTGCGATCTTCGGTGCTCGGAACGCTGGTGGGTGCATTGCCCGGCGCAGGCGCGGATATCGCGGCGTGGGCGGCGTATGGGTTAGCGCAACGGACTTCGAAGGAAGGTGAGAAGTTCGGGAAGGGTGCGATGGAAGGCGTGATTGCGCCGACGAGCGCGAACAACGCCGCAGTCGGTGGCGCATGGATACCGGCGCTGGTGTTTGGGATCCCGGGCGACGCGGTGACGGCCATCGTGCTGGGCGCGATGATCATGTATGACATCAAGCCGGGACCGCTCATTTTTCAGGAAAGCCCACAGAAGATGCACGATCTTTTTTCGATCGCGTTGATCACGCAGTTCCTGCTGCTGATTTGCGGGTGGATTGGGATTCGAGCGTTTGGTGCCATTATCAAACTGCCGCGGCCAATCATCATGGCAGCGGTGGTGGTGTTTTCGGTGGTGGGTGCGTATGCGGTGCGAAACAGCGTGTTCGATGTTTGGCTGATGCTGATCTTCGCGATCGTTGGGCTGCTCTTTGAGCGTATGGCAGTGCCGCTGCCGCCATTGATTTTGGGGCTGATCCTTGGGCCGATGCTGGAGGAAAATTTGCGGACGGGATTGATCAAATCATCAGGCGATTGGACCCCGTTTTTCGTTCGGCCGGTATGTGTGACACTGATTGCGATCCTGGCGCTCGGTGCGATTGCGCCGTGGCTGTTGAACAGGATTTTCAGTTCGCGTCCGCCGGCAAAAGCTCCATAATCAGCCGCATCCCATGAAAAAATCGCTGCCTGAATTGCGTCCGGTGCTTCGCCGGGATTTTCTAAAAGGTGTTTTCGGCGTGCTCAGCGCAACTGGCCTCGGCGCGAGCGCAGCATCCGCTGCCGAAGCGCAACCTTATGCAACACCCGCGCAACGGCGCGAAGGCAAACCGCCCGATTTTGCGCCGAAGTTGCGGATCACGAAGCTGGAGACGTTACTTGTTCAACCGCGTTGGTTGTTCCTGAAGATTCATACCGACCAAGGGGTGATCGGTCTCGGTGAACCGATTTTGGAAGGGCGCGCGAAGACATGCGCGGCAGCGGTGGCGGAGGTGGAGCCGTATCTAGTCGGAAAAGATCCGCGGCATGTGGTGCATCATTGGCAGGCGATTTATCGTCACGCCTTTTATCGTGGCGGTCCGATTCTCACGAGCGTGCTGAGTGGGATTGAACAGGCGCTTTGGGACATCAAAGGCAAACTCCTTGGTGTTCCGGTTTATGAACTGCTCGGCGGACCGACGCGCGATAAAGTTCGAGTGTATGCGCACGTGGGGAATGATCCGACGCGGTTGAAGGCGCGGAAGGCGGATGGTTTCACCGCGTTCAAAACGACGCCGAAGAACATGGTGCAATCTGGTTTGGTGGCGAACCAACAGTATATCGAGGAAGCAGCGGCAGCGTTTGCGGCCTTGCGTGAGGCGGGTGGAAAGGATGCGGATATTGGAATCGACTTCCACGGGGCGATTAGTCCCGCAACGGCGAAGTTGCTGGTAAAAGCGTTGGAGCCGTATAATCCGTTCTTCATCGAGGAACCGGTCCAATGCCAGAACGTCGATGCGATGGCGGAGATCGCGCGCGGAACGCATTTACCGATCGCGACCGGGGAGCGGATTTTCACGAAGTGGGGTTTCCGAGAGATTTTGGAAAAAGGCGCGGCCACGATTTTACAACCGGACTTGTGTCATGCGGGCGGAATTCTGGAAGCGCGACTAATCGCGGGAATGGCGGAAGCGTATTACGCATCGATTGCACCGCACAATCCGCTCGGGCCAATTTCTCTGGCGAGCGGACTACAATTGGCGGCGGCGATTCCGAATTTTCTGTGCCAGGAGCAGGTGAGTTTAGGAGACGGTTACATCAAGGAGCCGTTCAAGGTGGAGAATGGTTACGTGCGCGTGCCGACGAAGCCGGGGCTGGGTGTGGAGTTGGATGAAAAAGCGCTCGAGGGGAAGATTGGCCACGATTGGCGGAACGCGGAGACTTACAACGAGAAAGACGGGTCGGTGGTGGATTGGTAATCTATTTCCGTTAAACCGAGCAGACTGAGGTCTGCGTCACACCAATAGGCGAAACTTTGCGTTTTTTACCAATAAGGCTGTTCCGGAGTGCCGCCTTGTTCTTTGAAGCGTTCGAGCATGTCCCAGAAACGTTGGGGGGCGGGTTCGAGGCCGTAGAAGGGATCTTTCATACCTTCGAGATCGGCGTGGCGTTTGAGGGAGCCGATGCGGCGGACGAAGTTGGCGCGTGCTTCTTCGACAGTGCTGCCGATGCCGCGAACGTCGTGCTCGAGGCACTGCGCGACGTAGAACAACTCGCCGTTCAGCTCTTCCTGAACATCCAGCACATGGAGCAGTTTCTCGTTCGTCATACGATTCGATCTCTCACTGATTCCATCGGAAGACGGGGCAAACTTCTAAATGGGAAAAGGTGGATGGGGTGATTAGGGGACGAACCAGGCTGTGCTCGCTTCGGACTAGCCGAGCGCGAAAAGGCGTAGCTGGGTTGAAGCTGCAGGCCGCGATCAATGGCGGCGCATAGTTACACGAGAGCGCCGCGCCGGTGCAAACAAAAAATGAAAGGCTACGGATTGATGCAACGAACTGCTTTCCAGAGGAGGGAAATGGGCTCGCAGATTTCAATCTTCACGCCGGCTTCGTCCATTAATTTGCGAAGACTCAAATCAGTTTTGAAGCCGAGCCGGTAGCAGAGGGGCGAGTAAAGTTTTTCGATCGTGCCGAAAAACGGGTTCTCGCTCTGGAAGTGATTCAGGAAGACGAGATAGCCGCCCGGTTTGCAGACGCGCTTCATTTCCTTCACGACGGCAACGGGGTCCGGAACAGTGGAAATGAAGTAAGCGGCGAACACGCGATCGAAGCTGGCGTCGGGAAAATCGAGTTTGGTGGCGTCCATCTTCATGAGGCGGACGTTGCGGAGACGGAGTTGTTCGGCGCGTTCGCTGGCTTTGTCGAGCATTCCCTGAGAGAGATCGATGCCGGTGAACTCGATATTGCGAGGCAGCAAGGGAAGTGAAAGGCCTGTGCCGATGCCTACTTCCAGCAGGTTTGCTCCTGGAAAAAGATCGAGGAGTTCCGGGCCGAGCTCCCGCCCGCTTTGAAAGACTTTCCCGAAGAGGACATCATAAACACCCGAGTAGGTGTTATACACCCTCTCCATATATTCCACGCTCATATAGCTACCACTGACAAAGTGGAGGTACTTAGAGCATTTCGCACCCGCCGTAAACCATGAAAAACGATTGAGGTTTTCCAGCGACAATAAAACTGGGCAACGGGAAAGGCTCCCGGTAGAACACGGCGGGAGCAAATGAAGTTGAACGACGCACAGATGTGGGAGCGGTTTCAGGAGTTCTATACCGAATTCCCGCCGCTCGGGCTGGCTCTGGATCTCAGCCGGACGGAGTTGACGGACGAATACGTTGAAAAGATTCAACCGCAACTCGAAACATCGTTTCGAGCAATGGCGGAGTTGGAGGGTGGGGCAATCGCGAATCCGGACGAGAAACGGATGGTGGGGCATTACTGGCTGCGGAACGCCGCGCTCGCGCCGACGCCGGAGATTCAGCGCGAGATCACGAATACGATCGCGGACGTAAAAAGTTTCGCGCGGGAAGTTCATTCCGGCGCGCGCCAGGGGGAACGGGGGACGTTTCGGAAGTTGCTGATCGTGGGGATCGGGGGGTCGGCATTAGGGCCGCAGTTTGTGGCGCATGCCCTAGGGCATCCAGGAACGGATCGTTTGCAGCCTTACTTTCTGGACAACACTGATCCCGATGGGATGGACAAGGTTCTGGCGCAGATTGGCAGCGACTTGGGGCGGACACTGACGATTGTGATCTCCAAGAGCGGAGGCACGAAGGAAACGCGGAACGGGATGTTGGAGACGGAGCGCGCTTACGCGGCGGCGGGACTGAAGTTTAATAAACACGCGGTCGCGATCACTGGCGCGGGGAGTGAACTGGACAAGGTCGCCGTGGAATCGAAGTGGATTTATCGATTTCCAATGTGGGATTGGGTGGGTGGCCGAACGAGTGTGACTTCGGCGGTGGGGCTCGTGCCGGCGGTGTTGCAGGGGCTGGATATCGACGGGTTGCTCGCGGGGGCTGCGGCTTGCGATAATCTGACGCGGAAGCAGTCGTATGCGGAGAATCCGGCGGCGCAACTGGCAGTGGCCTGGCACTGCATTGGCGAGGGTAGGGGAGCGCGGGATATGGTGATTCTGCCTTACAAAGATCGGCTGGAGTTGTTTTCGAAGTATCTACAGCAACTCATCATGGAATCGATTGGGAAGGAACGTGACCTGAATGGGAAAGTGGTGAACCAGGGCATTGCAGTTTACGGGAACAAAGGCGCGACGGATCAGCACGCGTACATTCAGCAACTGCGCGATGGACTGAATAATTTTTTCGTGACGTTCATCCAGGTCCTGCGGGATCGCGAGGGCAAATCGATGAACGTGGAGCCGGGAATCAGCAGTGGCGATTATCTGCAAGGGTTTTATCTCGGGACACGCGAGGCGCTTTGGCAGAACGGGCGTCAGTCGATCACGATCACGATCGATCGAATGGATGGCTTCAATGTGGGGGTCCTGATCGCGCTGTATGAGCGGGCGGTTGGGCTTTATGCATCTTTGATCAACGTGAATGCGTATCACCAACCTGGGGTCGAGGCTGGGAAAAAAGCGGCGACGGTGGTGCTGCAGTTGCAAACGCAAGTGACGGAGTACCTGGCGAAACATCGAACGCGGTCGTACAGCGCGCCGGAACTGGCGGAAGCACTGGCCGGCGGGCCCGGTTCGGCTGAAACAATTTTCAAGATTTGCCAGCACCTTGCGATGAACCAGTCGCTTGTCGCCGACGGAAGAGATGGGGTGCAGACTCGATTTCGATTGGCATGAGTGAGCCGCGTCCGCTGCGCGGTCTGCAGTTGGATCGCGTTGTCTTGCTGGGGCGAACCTTTGCTGAGTATTGCGGATATTTCCTACTGAAACCGGAGGAGTGGCGGGGCAAACGGGTGCTCGACGTCGCGGGCGGGGTGAGTTCGTTTACAGCGGAGGCGAATGAAGCAGGTATTCACGCGGTTTCCGTGGATCCGATCTACAGCATGTCGCGCGATGAGATTGCGCGGCGTTCCGGCCCGGATTTGGACCAGGTCATTGCGGGGGTGAGCGGCTTGCCAACGTATGTTTGGACCGCTTATCGGGACCCTGAACACGTGCGCGAATTGCGTCAGCGAGCGGTGGCGCGATTTCTGGAAGATTCTTCGAAGAATCCGCAGCGGTATGTTGCCGGCGCAGTGCCAGAGTTGCCGTTCGGTGACCGTCAATTTGATCTGTCGCTCGTCTCCTATTTGCTCTTCGCATACGACCGGAACTTCAGCTACGAGTTCCATCGAGACGCGCTGCTGGAGTTAATGCGCGTGACGCGAGGTGAGGCCCGGATATACCCGACTGTGAATTTTGAGGCAGAGCCAAGTCGCTTCGTTGAGCGATTAAAGGGAGATCCGGCCTGCGTAGACTTTTGCTTCGAAATCGTTCCCACAGATTTCGAGTTTCTGGTTGGGTCGAATCGATTTCTTCGGGTGTCGCACCGCGGCTAACCTCTGGAATTGCGGCTTCAGGCATTCTTTGTTCCTGCCGATGAACGCATTAGGCGGGTTATCTCGCCGTGCCATTTGAATTTAACCTAAAGCCAAAAAGATGCGCCGCCTGCATTTCATCTTTGTCGCGCTGCTGGTCGGTTGTGCCGCGCTGAGTTTGCGTGGAGCCGAGCGGCCGCAGCATAATTTTCTCATCATCGTCGACAGCTCCGTTTCTATGGCGCCGCACAAGAGCAGGGCGATCAAGTGGGTGCAGGATGTGATCGCGACCCGGTTCGACGACCAGATCGAGCCCGGAGACAGCATCGATCTTTGGACTTACGACACCGAGAATAATTTGAAGGGGTTCCCGCCGCAGATCTGGCGGGCGGAGAATGCGACGAACATCGGGAAGCAAGCAGCGGCATATTTGGAGAAGTACCCGTTCAAGGGACGGAGCGATTTCTCGAACGTGGCGTCTGATCTTGCTTTGCTTGTGCCGCAAACCAAGGCGTTGCTGATCGTGATTATCACGGATGGAGAAGAGCCGTTTTCCGGAATTAGCCTTGATCTCGAAATCAATGGTTTCCTCGCGAAGAAAGGGAAGGTCGGTCCTGCCGCCGCGCCAAAGGGGCCGCTCCTGGTTTCGCTTTCGGCGATCGGCGGGGCGTTGCGAACCTGGACGGCTTATTTTGGAGATGGCCGAATCGATGTGGCCACGCTGCCGGAGCGGACGCCATCCATAGCGCAAAAGAGAACGCAAAGTCTACCTCCACCGAAGGAACCAGTTAAACAGCAGGCCGTCATCCGTTCACCGGCGATTAGGCCGCAGCCGTTGATTCCCGCGGGAGAAACGAAACAGGTCTTTGATTTCCCAGCAGGAACAAAATTTAATTCTCAGGATGGAGCGAGCCCGCTTGAACGCCCGATGGAACTGACTGCCATGGTTAAGGCGCCGGTGAATTCTGGATCGAAAACAAACGCAGTGGCGAACGCAATGCGGACAAACGTGGCAAGTGTCACTGCGAGTGCCCCTGCTACGAACATGACGAAGAAGGTGGTGACACAAACCAACGTGGCGAACGTCGCGGCCGTTGCAGTAATCGTGACGAATACGAATGCGGCTACTCTCGCTGCAAGGACGAACCAGATAACGAACATGATCGCTGCCGTCGCGAGTCCAGTCAGTTCGAATACCGCAGCGATATCGAGTGTGAGTTCCGGAAGCACTCCTTCCCGGACGGTTTCTTCCCCGACTACGCTGCGTCAGGCGATGTACGTCGCGGCGATGACAGGAGTGGGATGTATTCTGGCCGGAGTGATTTTGATCGTCCGCAAATTACGTCGGCCGACGCAGAGCATTATTTCGCGATCGCTGTTGCAGCGATAGAATCAGTCTTCGTCGAATTTCCGCTTGAGCAGCTCCTCAATTTCGGTGACCGCCTGGGCGGCGTCCGGACCGGTTGCGCGCACCTGAAGTTTGCTGCCCGGGCCCGCGGCTAACATCATCAAGCCCATAATGCTTTTGCCATTCACGGTTTCACCATCCTTTTCAACCATGATATCGGATTGGAAACGGTTGGCGACTTTTACAAACATTGCCGCGGGCCGCGCATGAACGCCCAGCTTGTTGGTGACCACCAATTCCCTGGCGATCTCTTTGTCTTTGTCGTGCGGTTTCCGCGTGCTGCTCATCTACTCAAATTGATTCTGCGTACAATGTTCGATTTGCCAAATCATTTCCGGAGAAGTGACCATCAGATGCGGCTCGCGGCGGCCATTTTCGCGATGAGACGTTCATTCAATTCTTTGGCTGGATTATACCCGCCTGCGCGCAACTTCGCTTGAAAAGCGGCGACTTCGATCAAGCGAGCCAAGTCCCGGCCCGGGCGGACCGGGATGGTGATTTCGGGAATATCGACGCCGAGGATTTTTACGTATTGCTCTTCGAGGCCGAGGCGGTCGACATCGGTGACGTCTTCCCACGCTTTTAACGAGACGATCAGATCCACCTTTTTTTCTTTGCGGATGCTTTTTACGCCGAACATGG
>DASVNK010000059.1:0-248725 GCA_036383895.1 Verrucomicrobiia bacterium
CCACTTCTCGCGCAAGTTTTGCCGCCTCCATTCGCCGTTCCCGTAAGCGCTTTATTGCGAACCCAGCGACTATGGCTTGAGCAGACAAACGTCAATCGGCTACAACAACGCGACCCAGGAAACACCTTTTTATGGATCAGGAGAACATTCGCACGGGCGTACAGCCGCGAACCCGTATGCAACGAGCGTTGGATCGACTGGAAGCAATTGGGAATAAGCTGCCCGATCCAGCGATGATTTTCGTGATCGCGCTGGTCATCGTTTGGGCCGTCTCTGTCGCGCTGGCCCGGGTTGATTTTGCGGATGCTGACCCACGGACCGTCAAGCGGGACGCGGCGGGTCAGGTCATTTCGAGTGAACCAATCCGCGTCAAAAACATGTTGTTGCCGGAAGCGGTGACTGGGTTCGTGGCGCGGATGGTAAAGACATTTGTAGAATTCCCGCCACTCGGATTGGTGCTCGTGGCACTCCTCGGAGTCGGCGTGGCGGAACATGTCGGATTCATCAGCTCCGGGATAAAATATATGCTGCGGCTGACGCCTAAGAAGTTGCTGACGCCGATGTTAGTTCTGGTCGGCATTATCAGTCACTCGGCGGCGGATACCGGCTATGTCCTGGTCATTCCACTGGGTGGGTTTGTTTTCGCCGCCGCGGGACGACATCCTGTGGCGGGGATTGCCGCGGCATTCGCCGGCGTTTCCGGCGGCTTCAGCGCGACATTTTTGCCATCGAGTCTGGATCCGCTCTTGCAGGGATTCACGCAGTCGGCGGCGCAAATCGTGGATCCGGCGCGCCAGGTGAATCCACTCTGCAACTGGTATTTCATGGCTGCATCCTCTGTGCTCATTTTGGTGGTCGCTTGGTTCCTCACCGATCGCGTCATCGAACCGCGGTTGAAGTCACTGGAAGTGGATAACCACGACGACAAAGGCGGCGATTTACATTCCTTCAGCAATGCGGAGAAACGCGGCTTTTGGGCGGGCGTGGCAACGTTTGGATTTTTAACTGTTTTGCTCGCGTGGGCTGCGGCGCCGACAGGTTCGCCCTTGCGAGCGCCGGATGGGAGCTTAACCGCCCATGGTTCACCGCTGATGGAATCGATCGTGCCGCTGATCGCGATTTTCTTTCTGGTGCCCGCGATTGTTTACGGTTACGTCGCAGGAACTGTGAAATCACATCGCGACGTGGTGAAAGGCATGTCGAAGTCGATGAGCACCATGGGGTATTACTTGGTGATGGTGTTTTTCGCGGCGCAATTCACCTATGTCTTTCGAGAGTCGAACCTGGGATCTTTGATCGCGGTGAAAGGAGCGGGTTTGCTGAAAGCGCTCAATATGCCTGGAGCGGTGACGATCATCGGCATCGTTTTTCTGACGACTATGATCAATCTTCTGATCGGCAGCGCCTCGGCCAAGTGGGCATTGCTCGCGCCGATCTTCGTTCCTATGCTAATGCAGCTAAATCTATCGCCGGAGCTGACCCAGGCCGCATTTCGGATCGGCGATTCGAGCACCAACATCATCACCCCGCTGCTCCCCTATTTTCCGCTCATTGTCGTCTATTGTCAGCGCCATTGTAAAAAAGCCGGAATAGGTACGCTCATTTCGACCATGTTGCCCTACTCGGTCTGCTTTTTGTTCAGCTGGCTGGTTTTCCTGATGGTGTGGTGGGGATTGGGACTGCCACTCGGGGTGCAGTCAACCTATCGGCCATAGGAAGAAGCTTCGTACGAAACGTTGTTCAACTCGGCGAACCAGGCCAACCGAAGAAGCGGGTGGCGGATGTTGTCGCGAATGTATTTGGGCAGTTGCAGCGGCTGTTGCCGGATCGCGCTCCTCGTCTTTGGAACCGACTTCTTTGCTTTAGCATGGCGCCGCATGATGGGGAGTAGACCAGAAACTGTGCCGGAATGTTGAGGAGAAGTTATTCACAGCCTGAAACGTTTTTGAGACGGATTTGAAACGTGTTCATGGGAGCCGAAAATTAAACGCACAAACTCCCCGGTCAAAGGAGATGTTCGCACGGACAGAAAGCGAAGTTATTCAGCTTCAGGCGAGGTTGAACTCTTCGGCGTGGTGCGATTTTCGCCTGAGGAGCATTTCTGGCCACATGGGCTGAGCACGGTTGAAATCGCGGGCGCGGAAGCCTACTGTTACAGAATAGCTGTTCGGTGAAACTCCAAGGAGGGCCGGGATACAGCTTCGAATTATAATGAAAGAATTGAAGAGTTTGTTTGTGGGGGCGGGCGTAGCTGCGGTTGCAGCGCTGACCTTCGACTCAGCCGCCGCTGATGCGAAGTTGGAAACCCAAAAGCAGAAGGCGAGTTACGGTGTAGGGGCAAATGTCGGGAAAAGCTTCAAGAGCGACTTGATCGATTTGGATCTTGAGGCGTTTATGACCGGGTTTAAAGACGCGCTGGCCGGAAAAGAATCGGCCGTGTCGCAGGCTGAGTTGGAAAAAGCGCTGGCGGAGATGCGTGACGATGTCACCAAAAAGACCGCCGAACGCGCTGCCGGAAACAAAAAGACCGGCGAGGATTTTCTGGCGAAAAATAAAGCGGCGAAAGACGTCAAGACGACGGAGAGCGGGTTGCAGTATATTGTGGAGAAAGAGGGAGCAGGACCTTCACCGAAAGCAACCGATGAAGTGAAGGTGCATTACCGCGGGACCTTGATCGATGGGACGGAATTCGACAGTTCTTATAAAAGAAACGAGCCAGCAGTGTTCCCGGTGAATGGAGTCATCAAAGGCTGGGGCGAAGCGTTGCAAAAAATGAAGGTGGGATCGAAATGGAAAGTGTTCATTCCATCCGACCTCGCCTACGGCGAGCAGGGGCAGCCACCGGTCATTCCACCCTCGTCTGTTTTGATCTTCGACATCGAATTGATCAGCATCGAAAAGAGCTAGAGCAGAGAGTTTCCAAAAAAGCAAAAAGCCCGAACAGGCGACCTGTTCGGGCTTTTGTGTTTTCAGACTTAAACCTTAGACAGAGACGCCACGGCGATTCTCCGTCTTTTCCTTCGCTCCATTGCTGGCGATCGGTGCGCCAATCGGCTTGGCGCTCGGAGTCGGAGTCGGTTGGGTTTTGTAGTGACTCGCGTAGTAGCGGTTCGAGTAATAGTAGTACGAGTAGTAGTATGAATCCTTGCCTTCGAAGTCGATGTCGTTGATGACCACGCCGAGGATTTGGATGCCCGCATTTTGAATGCGCGCCACCGACTTGCGCGCGTGTTCGCGGCGAATCTTGTTGAACTTGTTCACGTAAACGACGCCATCGGACATCGCGGAGATAACCAGCGGATCGCTGACTGCAGACACGGGCGGGCAGTCCAGCACGATCCGATCATACTTGTCTTTCACGCGATCAATAAACTCTGCCATGCGATTCGAGCCGGTGAGTTCCGAAGGATTGCTCGGCAATGCGCCGCAGCAGATTACGTCGAGGTTTGGCACTTCGGTCGTATGCGTGATTTCGGAGAGATCGTCGATCTCACGGGCGAGATAAGCCGAGAGACCGATCGGGCTGTGGAGTTGATAAGCCTTGTGGACGGAAGGACGCCGCAGGTCGGCATCGACCAACAACGTGCGCATGCCAGTTTGCGCGAGCACAATGGCAAGGTTCGACGCGACGAGCGATTTGCCTTCGGAAGGAATCGTGCTCGTCACGGATACGACGCGAATGCGGTCTGCTTTGTGAGCGAGCGAGAGCGTCGCGCGAATGGTGCGGAAGCCTTCGGCAGCGTTCGATTGCGGGTGCAGATGGGCCTGCAAGTCGCGTTCGACGACGCTGTTTGTTTTGATATTCGGAACGTAGCCGAGGAACGGCAGACGCAAATGATTTTCAATGTCGTCCTGGCTCTTGATTGAATCGTCGAGATAGCTGACAAACAGAGCGAGCGAGAGTGAAACCGCGATCGCGGCGACCAAGCCCATAAGCACGGTAATCACCTTGCGCGGCTTCACTGGCAGGAGCGGCTTGGTGGCTGGATCGACAACACGCATATTGTTGCTGTTGAGGCGGCTCATCAGCTCGGTTTCTTTCATCCGCACGAGCACGCTGCTGTGGATCGTTTTGTTGTTCTCGGCGTCGCGCTTCAGAATGTCGTATTTGATCTTGAGCTGATTGAGCTTCTGCTGTTGCTGCGTTTCCGCTTCAACCAACTGGTTAAGCTTCTCTTCGCTTTTCTTCAGCAGCGAAGCATTGTTCCTGATTGATTGCATCTGCTTGTCACACTCTGCGACGAGTGAGTTGTGCAACGCATCGAGCTTGCTGCGAGCCGCGATGACCGTGGGATACTTGTCTCGGTACCGTTTAAGGAGGGCGGCGAGATTAGAGGTCTCAATGTCGATCTGCTTTCGGATTTCCTGAACCACTGAGCTCTGCGCAACAAGCGGGATAGTGTCAATCGCTTGACCGTCATTTATCAGGCGTTCCATCTCGGTAACAGCCTGCTGCGCCTGGGCCGATTCTGCGCGAACTTTGCTGAGTTCCGTTTGCGCCTGCATCAAGGATTGGCGCACGATATTTTCGCCATCTTCCAGCGAAACCTCGTTGAATTCCTGGCGATATGCCTGCAGGTCTGCTTCGGATTTTTCGACTTTGTTCTTCGCATCAGCCACTTGCGTCATCAGCCAGGTCATCGCCTGGAAGGACGAATTCACCTTCTGATCGAGATTCTGCTCAATGAAATTTTTGGCGAGCGTGTTCGCAATATTCATTGCGACTTCAGGTCGCGGGTGCTCGACCTTCACATCAACCAACCGGCTCAGGCGGATCGGGACTACTGAGATATCCCTGGAAACCGCATCCACGACATCCATCGCTTTGGCGTAACGCGGATCTTTGTCGAGCTTCAGAGCATTGACCACTGATTCAATTAGGCTCCGGCTGACAATGTTCTTGTATTGCGTCTGCAGGTAATCCTGTTCGCGGGTGTCGAGCGAAACAGCTTCGCGCGGGTTAAGCGGGTTGGCGCTCTCGCGATCGATCTGCACGCGCACGCTCGCGGAGTAAATCGGCGTGGCGCGCACGAGATAAACCGCGGTGAGCACGATGATCGTGAAGAACGAAGCGAGTACCAGCCAGCGGCGCTCCAGGATCAGATGCCAGTAGTGGCGCACGTTCAAGTTTTGCCCGATTTGCAACGGGCTTGGTGGGGTAGGCAGGTTCTGTTGCATAGAAATTAGAGGAGTTTGTCGCCGACTTCAATAATGTCGCCCGGCAGCAGGACGATGTTGTTTCGCGGATCCTTCAGTTGGTCGAACGTGAAGGTCCGTTCCCTTTGACCGGGGCGAGTAAATTTAATCTTATTTTCGCTCGCCCGCGGAGTGAAGCCGCCGGCGCGGGAAAGCGCGCCCAGGATGTTCAATTCCTGTTCGCCCGTGAGCGGAATGGCGCCGGGCTTGTTCACCTGGCCATTCACGAACACTTCGCGCACCCGATACTCTTTGACGTCCACGGTGACTTGAGGCTCAACGAGGTAATCACGATTCAAGTCAGTCGTGAGTTGCTCGCGCACTTCAGAAGTTGTTTTGCCGGCCACGATCACCTCGCCGAGGAAATAGTAGTTGATCGTGCCGGTGGCGCTGACGCGGAATTCCTTGGAGAGGTCCTTTTCGCCGAGGACATCAATGACAATGATGTCGTTTGGCGCGATTTTGTAGTCAGAACGGACGGCCTGAGCCGACGCTCGAGGCGCGCCATTGCCCGCAAAGAGCAGTGCCGCAAGTATAAGGATCCATTTCATACGCTTAAAAAATCAGTAACCGAGTTGCATGCCCAGGGTCACGCGGTTCACCTGGTAATCCGCGATCGAGGCCAAACTCGATTCGAGGTATTCAAAGTTATAGCCGGCGAATGCGCGAAACCAAAGTTTAACATCATAGGTGAATGTCAACCCGGCAGTTACCAAATGATCGGTGCGCTCAGTTTGCACGACCGTGGTCGTATTTCCCACCGTTTGGGTAACGTTTACGAACTCGTAATCTGCCAGGGAATAGGCGCCACTCAAGACAGCTCGCAGACGGCCATCCGCCGTAACATGTTGCGTAAAATCGAGCGCCAGGGTGTCGTTCACGTACGTGCTGCCGACGAATTGGGCAGATTCGCGTTGCGCCCGGGTATAGGAAAGCTGGAGAGCAGACCGGTCCGTAAATCGTTCGGTGAGGCTCATTCCGACCACTGGCGCGGTGGAACTGTTATCCTCGCCTTGATACCAACGGTATTCGGCGCCGGCTTTCACCATGCCCACGAGCTTTTCCGTGAACGAGCCGCGCGCGCCTACAAATGCCCCCACGAAGTGGGCGGTAGGGTAATCCGCCATGGAGTCGAAGTTCTTCTCGTTCTCCGTGAGCCCGTAATAGGCTTCGCCAAAGAGGGAAGTCCGTGAGAACGCGTTGTATTCAAACCCGAGGGTCGGACTGAGCGTATAGGAATCGTAGAGCTCGATATCCGAATCGAAGTCGTTGCGGGCATGCAACGCTTCGAGGTAAACGGCGGTTTTTTCAGTCAGGTCGTAGGTGAGCTTATAGACGTCAAAAAACGTGATGCGATCAATCTTTTCGCCCGCTGCGCTGATCCCTCCGCCGAGCGGACTCGAAAGATTTTTGATCTCGTCCAACCCTTCGAGAAGGAAGCGACTTTTTTCAAAACGCGCGCCAATACTCAAACGATGTTGGTTCGCGCTGAGTTCGTCCTCATCCCAATGCTGCACACGATCGAAAAAATAAGTGAGATCAACGAAATTGAAGGTTTTACTGCCGACTTGAAAAGAGAGGCCAGGGCTGATGGTCGTGATGAAATCGGTCTGCTCGTCGTTTTCGCGATACGTGACGTTATCAGTGAACGTTTGAGACAGTTCGAGTTGCGGCTTGAGGGCGGTAGGCCCCTTCTGAATGAGCAGCAATTCAGCCGGTTCAATGGCAAAAGCAGAAGCGCTCGTAAGCGCCAAACCAACAAAGGCGTAAGATCCTGTTCGCAAGTTAAAAACAAGTTTTCACCGAGAATGTGAAAGATCTTGCTGCCGCACCCCGGCAGAAAGTTCTCGTTCGCACGCTTTAGGCGCAAAACTGACTCGGTTAAGCGGGATTCTCCCCGTTCGCGGGCAGGAAAGCAAGAACGACGCCAAGGATGATCCGGTAAGTTTACACCGTCGTAACAAGCAATTCTGCCGGAACTGCTTCGGTTCTATGACAAAAACGGCTAGCTGCCGGAATAATTGGCAACTAGCCGCGCAAAAAGTGCCTCCTTAAGACGGCTATTTCCCGAAGAACTTCTTCAGGTTTTTGAGGCCTTTTACCGCGATTTCGTCACGCGTGGGCTCCATGCGACGCCAGATCGCAGCGGCTTTGGCGATGACTTTCACGTCTGTGGTGAACGATTCAATCACCACGTCGCCTTTGTAGCTGATGCTTTTCAGGGCGGCGACGATCGGTTCCCACTGGAGGCTGTCGTTGCCGGGTGTGCCGCGGTCCGTGCCGCAGGCGTGGAAGTGGCCGAGGAGCTTGCCAACTTTGCGGATGGCTTTCGGCTGGTTCTTTTCCTCGATGTTCATGTGGAACGTATCGAGGTGGATTTTCAGAGCTGGACTGCCGACATCTGCCACCATCCGGAGTGCCTGGTCGGCGGTGTTCATGAAATCGGTTTCGAAGCGGTTCAGCGGTTCCATGCAAACCAGCCGGCCGCGTTTCTCAGCGTATTTGCAGAGCTGCTTCAGATTCTTAACCACGGTGCTCCACTGCTTTTTCTGTTCCTTTTCTGGAACAGCATCCGCGCGTCCGACGGAAGAGTAAACCGGGCCGATAAGACTCGGGCAATCGAGTTCGACCATCTGGTCCAGAACTTTCATCATGTACTCCATGCCGGTCTTCTGCTGCGTGGCATCCCCGCGCAGATCGCGATCCGGCCCCATGCACGCGCAGACCGAACCGCAAACGAGACCGTTCTTGTCGAGCTCGCGCTTCACGTGCGCGGGATCGATATGCGACGGATCTTCGACCGGAATCTCGATCGATTCGAAGCCCCACTTTTTGAACTGCGGAAAGAGCTTGGTGCTGTCGTTTGTGAACGGCGACGTGAACAGAAATGTGTTAATCCCGAATCTCATAGTTTTGTTTTTTGGTTAAGCTTTTTTGCCGGGGACTTTTTCCCATCGCCCCGATCGGGCCGATTTGAGGACGGCGTCGCAGATGTATTGGGTTTCAAGCGCGTCGCGGAAGGTTGGGGCGGCGGGTTTGCCGGTTTGGATGCCTTCGATGAAATCAGCGACCTGGTGGACGAAGGTGTGCTCGTAACCGATCTGCAGGCCGGGCACCCACCAGTGCTTCATGTAGGGATGTTCGCCGTCGGTGACGTGGACCGATTTCCAGCCGCGAATCAGTTTGTCATCGGTGTAATCGAACACCTGCAGGCGATGGAGATCGTGCAGATCCCAGAACAGGGAACCGTTCTCGCCATTGATTTCGAAGGTGTAGAGCGCTTTATGGCCGCGGGCATAGCGGGTCGATTCAAAGTTCCCGAGCGACCCGTTCTTGAACCGCGAAAGGAACGAGCACGCATCGTCGATTCCGACCTTTTGCACTTTGCCGGTGAGGGTGTGGGTGCGTTCCTTGATGAACGTTTCCGTAATTGCGGTGACGTCTTTCATCCCGCCGTTGAGCCAGATCGCGGTATCGATGCAATGCGCGAGCAGATCGCCCGTGACGCCGCTGCCCGCGACTTTCACATCGAGACGCCAGAGCGCGGTGCCGCCCTGGGGCAGGTCTTTGGAAATGGTCCAGTCCTGGAGGAATTTCGCGCGGTAATGAAAAATCTTCCCGAGGCGACCTTCATCAATGAGTTGCTTGGCGAGGGTGACAGCCGGAACGCGGCGGTAATTATACCAAACCATGTTCGGCACTTTGGCTTTCTCGACCGCCTTCACCATCTCGAGCCCTTCAGGCCCATCCATGGAGAGCGGCTTCTCGCACATGATCATCTTGCCGGCTTTCGCCGCGGCAATGGCGATCTCGGCATGCGTGTTGTTTGGCGAGCCGATGTCGATCACGTCGATGTCTTTTCGAGCGACGAGTTTTTTCCAATCGCGTTCGGTGGATTGCCAGCCCCACTTATCCGCAAAAGCTTTCGATTTCGCTTCATCACGCGCGCAGACCGCCTGGAGCACAGGCTCGTACTCGAGATCGAAGAAGTTCCCCACTTTCCTGAACGCATTCGAGTGCGTCCGTCCCATAAAGCCGTAACCGATCAGTCCGATACGTAGAGGTTTCTTTGCCATATGTTTTTGAAATTGTTGTTAAGTTTATTCGCGCCAGCCGTGGTTTTCGCGGACCTGAACCATGGCAGCGAGGATGTCGTTCCAGATTTGTTGGCCGGTCATGATGTCGTTCGCGAACATGCAGCCATCCCAACAGATGTGTTTGAATTTTTTGGTGACTTTCCCTTTGTCGTCGCGCATCCAATAGCCGGCATCGCGGGGGATGTTGAGTTTGCCGCGAGGATCGGTAACGACGCAGTGGCGGCCGGTTTTGTCGTGCGTGCCGGAACCTTTGACCGTGGCGTCGTTTTGAGCGACGTGGAAATCGATCGTCCAGGGGCGAAGCGCCTTGGTGAGCTTTTGCATCGCCTTGTGGAAGGCTTCGGGTTCCCAATTAAATTTCTCGGGAACCAGGCGGTGTTTCGGTTCGTTGTAACCGAGCGTGTAAAGAAGCGTGTGGGCCATGTCCGCCTGGAACCCGACCAGCTTGGGCTGGCCGACTTCTTCGAGCAGATCAACCATGTTTTTCCAGGAATGCATCCCGCCCCAGCAAATCTCGCCCTCGGCCGCGAGCCGTTCGCCGTGGTCTTTGGCAACTTTGGCCGCTTCGCGAAACGTCTTCGCGATTTTCTTCGTGTTACCCTTCGGATCGGCGGACCAATCGTGGACGCCGGCCGCGGAATCGATGCGAACGACGCCGTACGGACGCGCGCCGATTTCCTTCAGCTTCCTGGCGATGCGGCAAGCCTTCTGCACTTGAGTCACGAATGCTTTGCGTTCTTCGTCGCTGCCCATGGCCGAACCGCCACCAGTAGGTCCCCAAACTGGCGCGACTACGGAACCGATCTTCAGTCCTTTCCTCTGAATTTTGTCGGCGAGCTTTTTGATCTGGTCGTCAGTGGAATCGATACTGACGTGCGGATCAAAAAGGAAAATATCCACCCCGTCGAACTTCTGCCCGTCCACCTCAGCCTTGGCCGTCAGTTCGAGCATCGTGTCGAGTTCAATGCACGGTTCCGCCCCCGGGCTGCCTTTCCCGACGAGGCCGGGCCACATGGCGTTGTGAAGTTTCGGAAAATTATTCTTGGCGTCGTTTTTCATGATTCAACTGCTTGTGCCCGCTCCAGCCGGGCGCTTCCGCAAAATGAGTGGGCGCGAAAGTACAAGAATCTTTTCGGGAGGAAAACGTTTTTCTGGACGACCGGCAAAAGCGGAAATGAACGCGCATCGAAAGCAATGGAAACGAACAAGTCGGAGGTTGCCATTGCAGGTACTTGCAACGAAAATGTTGCCTCACGCGAAGCGCACAGCAGCCGAAAGTTTAACGTGAGAAAGCGTGAAATCAGGTACTTACGCCGGAGAACAAGCGTGAAATGCTGGGAATTCACGCAAAGCGGCGCACAACAGCAGTTTTGGAAATTCTCGGCTCATATGTCGCACTTTCCACAGCCTGGAAGGTGGACGAGACGGAGGAATTCCGGCCGGTTCGGGGATGAAGAGAAATTCGAATCGGTCACTCGACCGGCGAAGCTCTTTTCGACCACGTCCGCCAATTCAGGCTGTCGGACAGCAAAGGGCCCGCGATTCTGCAAGTCGGAAGCCCTATTCCGCGTTTCGTGAAAGGAGCCTTGGTCCGGAGGCGAAGTCGGAAAAAACGTGAATCAAAACTTTTCACCTTGCGGTGGGTGGCGTAATGATTTTCGGCACAGGGATGAGTTCACATTTTAATAATCGCCTGGCGGTTTGTAGTTGGTCGCTGCAGCCGAAATCGCCGGAGGAGTTGGTGGAATACATGCAGCAGATCGGGCTGAAAACAGTGCAACTCGCGCTCGATCCGCTGCGGGAAAATCCGGAGGTGTGGGGGAAGACAAAGGAGATGTTCCGCGAAAAGGGAATCATCATCGTGAGCGGGATGTTCGGGACTATCGGGGAGGATTACACCACCATGGAGACGATCAAGGCGACGGGCGGGGTGGTGCCGGACGCGACGTGGCCAGAGAACTGGACGAACATTCAGAAGATCGCGGATATCGCGAAAGATCTTGGCATGCGGCTGGTGACGTTTCATGCGGGATTTTTGCCGCACGATCATAAAGATCCGCAGTTCAAGAAGCTGGTGAGCCGGATTGGGCAGATTGCGGATATGTTCAAACGCAAAGGACTGGAGCTGGCTTTCGAAACGGGCCAGGAGGATGCGGATGATTTGGAGCTGTTTTTGATTCAGTTAAATCGGCCGAATGTGGGCGTGAACTTTGATCCAGCGAATATGATTTTATACGATCGCGGTGAACCGATCGATGCGCTCCGGACGCTCGGGAAGCGATTGCGGCAGGTGCATATCAAGGATGCGAACCGGACGAAGAAAACAGGCGAATGGGGTGAAGAAGTGCCGGTGGGAACGGGCGAGGTGGATTGGAAAGAGTTTTTTGCGACGCTGGATGAATTGAGGTTTGCGGGTTTCTGTTGCATCGAACGTGAGGCGGGGAATCAGCGCGTGGCGGATATCAAAACGGCGCGGGAGTTTGTCGCGAAGCTTTAGTTTCAAAAAATGGCTGCGAAGAAAGAGATCAATGTCGGCATCGTCGGGCTTGGCTTTATGGCCGCGACGCACATCAAGGCTTATCGCGCGATCCCGGAGGCGCGGATTTATGCGGTGTGCAATCCGAGTGGGCGCTGCCTGGATGGTGATTTGACGAAGGTGGGCGGGAACATCAATGCGAATGATCCGGTGCGGTTGGACATGACGCAGGTGAAGGGGACGCGCGAGTTCGCGGATTTGCTGAATGATCCTGAGATTGACCTGATCGATATTTGCACACCCACGCTGCAGCATCCGGATATGTTCGCGGCGGCTTTGCGCGCTGGGAAGCATGTGATTTGCGAGAAGCCCATCGCGCGCGATTCGAAGGCGGCGGGAGAGATGGCGGCAGTCGGGCGGGAAGCGGAGAAGCGAGGGAAGTTCAGCATGCCGGCGATGTGTTTGCGCTTTTGGCCGGAGTGGGCGTGGTTGAAGCAGGCGATTGCGAAGAACACCTACGGCAAAGTTCTGAGCGCACGTTTTCGGCGCATGGCTGAACCGCCGCATTGGGGCCAGAAACATTTCGCGCAAGGCGCGTCGTCCGGCGGGGCGCTGCTGGATCTGCACATTCATGACGTGGATTTCATCCAGTATTGCTTCGGCAAACCACGCCGTGTTTTCGCGACTGGTTACACGAAATACACCGGCGCGATCGATCATGTTGTTGCGCAGTTCGAGGTGGCGAGCGGAGCGATTGTGCACGCGGAAGGATCGTGGGCGATGTCGCCGGGGTACGGCTTTCACATGTCGTATACCGTGAATTTCGAGAATGCGACGGCGGATTATGATTTGGTGCGCCCGGCTCCGGACATGTTGAAGCTGTTTCGTCCCGGGCAGGCGGCGGAGGTGATCAAGTGCGGCGGGGCGGATGGTTACGTGCAGGAGCTGCAGCATATTTTTGATGCGATTCGGAATGGTGTGCCGCCGAGTGTGGTAACGATGGAAGACGGGTTGGCGGCAATTCAGATCTGCGAGGCCGAAGAGAAATCGATTCAGTCGAAGACGCCGATCGAGATTATTTAGCGGCGGAGCGGTGGGTGAGCCGGACCCAGGCGGGGAGAAGGAAGACGGAAGTTAGCAGGAGGATGGTGAGGCCGAGCGCGCAGACGCGTCCGAGGCTCGCCATGCCAAGGTTCGAGGATGTTCCGAGGAAGGCGAATCCGATGATGGTTGTTGATCCGGCGAGAAGGAGTGCGCGACCGACGGTGTGGAACGCGCCGGCAAAGTTGCCTTCGTAACGGCTGAGAGCGGTTTGCATGTGGATGGAATAATCGACGCCCATGGCGAGCAGGAGCGGTAGGGCGACGAGGTTGATGAGGTTCCAACGCCAGCCAAGGGCGCTCATGATGCTGAGCAAAACGAGGCCGCTGAAGGCGAGGACCCCGAGGCTAAGAAGGACGCCACTGATTTTGCGGAACGTGAGCCACAGCGCGATGACGACGGTGAGCGCAACGAGCGTGAAGATGATTGGAACTTCGCGAGTAACTTGTTGCAGGACCGATCGGCCGAGGAGACTCCAGCCCGAGAGGAGGACGCGATCGTGAAGGGATTCAGGGATTACGGCTGAGGAGACGAAGTTGCTGCCGGGGGTTACCAAGGCAAGTGCGACCAGATTGGTTCCTTCCCGCGAGACGAATTTTGGAAGCACCCAATCGGCGACGCGACCTTCAGGCCAATTCACCTTGGAACTGTTGAAACGTCGCCATTCGGCGAAAACGGTGCGGGAAAGATCGAGCGCTTCAGGGGTGAAACCGTTTGTTACAACGGTCGCGAAGATGCGCTCTTGTTCAGAGGCGATTTCCTTCAGCGCTGGGGCATTCGCGAATTGGTGGGCCGGTTCCGGCCAGACTGCAAGCGGTAGGGTGTGGTTCGCAATTCCGAGCGAGCCTGCGTTTTCGGACAAGTGCGCATCCATTAGTTCAAGGTCGCGGCGGATGGTAACTTCAGAGTTACCGTGAAAGAGCAGCCAAAACGGATCACCGCTGGTGCCGATGGTGGACTGGACCATTTTCAAGGCGGCGCTGGCTTCACTGTCGCGGGGGCGGAGAACGTCGGGCGAGGCGTCCAGCCTCGGCAGGCGCGTCACGAGAGAAAAGCAAGCGGCAACGAAGAGAACCATGGTGACAATGGTGGGAATTAAGCGCGAGCGCTGTGAAAGTGAGAACTTGGATTCAAGTTTCGGAGGATCCTCGGAAGTGACGGTGCGAAAGCGAATCAGCAGCGGAAGGAAGATGTAGGACATTGCCCACGCGCCGATAATGATACCGAGCGCGACGAGAGTGCCGAGGTGCTTGAGGCCAGGGAGCGAGGAGAGGTTCAGGAGGGCGAAGGCGGAGGCGGTGGTGACGGCGGACCAGAAGATTCCCGGGCCGGCGATTTTGCGGATCGAGTCGGCGCTTTGGCCGGGGTGAGATTTGAGCTCCTGGTGGAGGACAATGCCGAAATCTTCCGCGAGGCCGAGGAGAATTGAGGCGAAGCCGACGCTGACGACGTTGAGCTGGCCGAGGACGGCGGATCCGGCGAGCGCGGTCCAGAGCATGATGCCGAAGAGTGTGGTGAGAAGAAGCGCGAGAGATATCCATTCGCGGTGGAGGAGATAGAAAAGAACGCCGATGAGGAAGAGCGTGCCTGGAATCGCGGTAGCCATATCGGAGCGCATGCCGGACGAGATTTCATCGACGAAAACGGGGCGACCGGTCAACGAGACTTTAATTTCCGCACGGTGAGATTCACGAACGGCCGGAGCGATGACCCGGCGCAGTTCGCGCAACCATTCTCTGCACTGCTCATAGTTGTTCAGAGGGACTGCCGAGTAGATGTAGATCAACCGAGTGTAACCATCCTCTGAGGAAAAAAATTTCTCGGGGGTTTCGAAGGTTTCGCCCGCTACCGAGTCCAGACGCGATAGGTTCAGAGGATCGCGCGGCGCGAGGAGCATGTCGCGCGGACTAAATGAAGTTGCGATTCGTTCCTTCGAGGCGAGGAGCAGCGTTTCGAGGGATTCACGCTGAAGATCTGTTCGCAGCTCGGCGACGCTGTTTGTGGGTGCGTTTAGCCAGAGATACGCCAGGAATTGTGCTGCGTCGTTCAACGATTCATTTGCGGGCGGTTGCCAGAATACCCGTCCGACGAGCTCGGGTCGCGCCTTCAGCGCCTTCACGATTTCTTTTACAGCGCCTTCTGAAGACGCTGAGGAAGTTGTCTGCACGACCATGATCACTTCGCCGGCTTGGAGAAATTTTTCCTGATACTCGGCGAGCCCGCGCGAGATCGAGTTATCGGCGGGGAGGAGGTTGAGGATATCGACGTCGATGCGGAGGCGGAAGATGCCGATGATAGCGAGCGCGCAGAGGATTGCGAGGAGGAGATGGCGGGCGGCTTTCATGCCGCGAAAAAAGATGATTTGGATTCTGAATGGTCAGTCACGCTCGTGAGTGACTGGAGATTAGAAATGAATGGCACGTCCGTCCACAGCAAGCGCGGCTTCCTTCATGACTTCCGGAAGGGTGGGATGCGCGTGGCAGGTGCGGGCGAGATCTTCACTGCTGGCGCCGAAGGCCATCGCAGTAACGGCTTCAGCAATGAGTTCGCCGGCGCGCGGCCCAAGGATGTGCACGCCGAGAATGCGGTCGGTTTTTTCGTGCGCCAGGATTTTCACGCGGCCATCGACCTGAGCAAGTGATTGGGCACGGCCATTGGCACGGAAGGGAAAGGAACCTTTGCGGTAGGGGATGTTCTGTTCCTTGAGTTGTTCCTCGGTTAGGCCGACGGAACCGATTTCCGGATTGGTGTAACAGACACCGGGAATGTTGTTGTAATTGATGTGCCCGTGGCCTTTCACGATCTGTTCGACGCAAGCGACGCCCTCTTCCTCGGCTTTGTGAGCGAGCATTGGTCCGGCGATCACGTCGCCGATGGCGTAGACGCCGGGCACGGAAGTCGCGAAGTGTGGATCGACTTCGATGCGGCCTTTTTTATCGGTACGAAGGCCGAGGGATTCCAAGCCGAGGCCGTCGGTGTTTGGAATCCGACCGACGGACATCAGGACGCGATCGCATTGGATGGGTGCTTCGCCTCCTATTTCGACGAGGGCGCCGTTCTCGTGCTTGCGAGCGGCGGTGACTTTTTTCCCAAGGCGGAATTCGAAGCCCTGCCGTTCAAATATTTTATGCGCTTCCGTGGCGATTTCGGAATCCATGCCCGGCAGGATGCGATTCAAATATTCGACGACGGTGACTTTCGCGCCGAGGCGAAGCCAAACGGAACCGAGTTCGAGGCCGATGTAGCCGGCGCCAATAACGACGAGATGTTTCGGGACTTCGCTGAAGGAGAGAGCTTCGGTGCTGGTGACGACGCGCTCGCGATCAAGTTCAATACCGGGGAGCGAGGCGGGTTTGCTGCCGGTAGCGATGATGATGTGCTTGGCACTCGCCGTTGCTTTGCCGTCCTGGCCCTCAACTTCAACCTTGCCAGGAGCGACGAGACGCGCGTGACCGTGGAGGCGCGTGATTTTGTTTTTCTTGAGAAGACCTTCGACGCCCTTGGTGAGATTCAGAACGACCTGGTGCTTGCGCTTCAGCATCGCGGCCAAATCAAGTTCCACGGTGGGAAGTTTAATGCCGTGAGTGCTAAACTTTGTTTTCGCTTCGTGGAAAAGTTCGCTCGATTCGAGAAGTGCTTTGCTGGGGATGCAACCCACGCGGAGACAGGTGCCGCCGAGCAGCGCCTCTTTCTCGACGCAAGCTACCTTCAGTCCGAGTTGCGCCGCACGAATGGCAGCGACATAGCCGCCGGGTCCGGCCCCAATGACAATCAAATCGTAATCCGCCATGTCTTCTATTGCGCCCGTGGATTAAACTTCCAAAAGAATACGCGTTGGATTTTCGATCACTTCCTTGATGCGCTTGAGGAAGGTCACGGCTTCGCGTCCATCGACAATGCGATGATCGTAGGTGAGGGCGATATACATCATTGGGCGAATCACCACCTGTCCGTTCAGCGCGATTGGACGTTCCTGAATTGCGTGCATTCCGAGGATGCCGCTCTGCGGAGGATTGATGATCGGCGTTGATAGAAGTGAGCCGTAAACGCCGCCGTTGCTGATCGTGAAAGTTCCGCCCTGCAATTCTTCGAGCGTGAGTTTGTTTTCCTTCGCTTTTTTGCCGAACTCGCCAATCGCTTGCTCAATCTGCGCGAAACTCATGCGCTCGGCGTTTCGCAGGACAGGAACGACAAGACCTTTGCCGCCACCGACCGCGACGCCGATGTCATGATAATTCCGGTAGATGATGTCCGTGCCGCGAATTTCCGCGTTCACCTGCGGAATGAGGCGCAGAGCGTCGATGACCGCTTTCACGAAGAACGACATGAAGCCCAACTTCAGGCCGTACTTCTGCACAAATTGCTCCTGATATTGTTTGCGAAGGTCCATCACCGCGGTCATGTCCACTTCATTGAACGTGGTGAGTAGAGCGGCATTTTGTTGCGCCTGGACCAAACGTTCCGCGAGCGTTTTGCGAAGGCGAGTCATCGGAACGACTTGCTCCTCACGGAAGCCGCTCGGTGCTTCCGCTGAGACCGGCGGCACCTTTGGTGATGGCGCTTGCGGAGTGGACGATACTTGCGCGGGTGCTGGCGCCTTCTCTTTCTGCAACCCGTCGACCTGCTTCAGGACATCCTCTTTAAGAACGCGACCGCCCGGTCCGGAACCTTGAAGATTTTCCGCTTTGATGCCGTGCTCGGCCATCACGCGAGCGGCGGCAGGCATCACAAACTTTTCCTTCTGCTCGGAACCTGGCGCGACTTGAGGCGCAGCCTGTGGAGTGGATTCGCTCTTTGGCGCAGGTGCGCCGTTTTGATCCAGGTAACCGATCACCTCGCCAACCTTTGCAGTTTCCCCTTTCCGCTTCAGAATTTTTTTCAGCGAACCCGCCGACGGTGCGGGCAATTCCAACGTGGTTTTTTCCGATTCGATAACAACGATGTTGTCGTTCGCCGAAACGGCGTCGCCCTCGTTCTTCAACCACTGGCCGATCTCCACTTCGGTGATCGATTCGCCGACCGACGGCACCTTCAATTCGATTTGCATGTCCCTAAAATTTTAGCTCGCTAAAAAAGCATCAGGCAGTCAGCCCATGTTTCTCCGCCGGAATGATCGCGGGCGTAATGATGTTCGACTGAAACGCGTCTTCCAAAATGCGTTCCTGTTCCTTCTTGTGATAAATCGCCGAACCCGTCGCCGGGCTGGCGGAAGCTTCGCGCGAAATTCCGGAGAACGGAAATTTCCCAAAAAGCCGATCACCGAAATTCACGCGCAGGTAACGCCACGCGCCCATGTTCTCCGGCTCCTCCTGCACCCACACGACGGGCGTCTCGGATTCGTAATTCGCGAGCGCCTGTTCGATCAATTCGCGACGGAGCGGATACAACTGCTCCAGTCGGATGATGGCGATGTCGTCGCGCTTCAGATCGGCGCGGCGCTTGTTCAGCTCGTAATAAATTTTACCTGTGCACATCAACACGCGGCGCACTTCCGAAGCGGGGCGTTTTAATTGATCTGGAATGACGCGCTGGAAATGACCTTGAGCACAATCATCAATGCTGGAGGTTACATCGGGATGGCGCAGCAGGCTCTTTGGACTCATCACCACGAGCGGCTTGCGCCATTGACGGAGATACTGACGGCGCAAGACGTGATAATATTGCGCGGGCGTAGTGGGGTAAACGACCTGGATGTTGTCCTCAGCGCCCATTGCGAGAAAACGCTCCATGCGGGCGCTGGAATGTTCAGGCCCCTGCCCTTCGTAACCGTGCGGCAGCAACATCACGAGACCGCTTAAGCGGCCCCATTTGTCTTCCGAGCTCGCGATAAATTGATCTACGATGACTTGCGCGACGTTCCAGAAATCACCGAACTGCGCTTCCCAGAGCACGAGCGCGCGGGGGCGATCCAACGAATAGCCATACTCGAAACCGAGCACGCCTGTTTCAGTAAGCGGGCTGTTGAAAAATTCCACGGGGCCCTGGTCTGGTGAGAGATGGTTCAGCGGCACGTAAGTCTGGCCGTTGTTGTAATCGTGCAGGACGGCGTGACGATGACTAAATGTGCCGCGCCCAACGTCCTGTCCGCTGAAGCGAATGCGTGCACCATCGACGGCCAAACTACCCAGCGCAAGAGCTTCGGCAGCACTCCAATCGAGAGGCGCTTCGCCTTCAGCCATCTTGCGACGGTTCGCGAGAAGCTTTTCTATTTTCGGATGGGGATGAAATTCCAGCGGCATTTCCGTTTGCGCGCGCAATAACTGAATCAGCCGTTCCTTGGAGTAGCCGGTGGCGGGCTCCTTCGCGTTTCCTTCGGGACCTCCGTAATAACCTTTCCAGGTGCTGCGCGGAATCGGCGTCGGCGCGACGTAATCGGCCGCTTTTGACTCTGCGAACTCCTTTTCGAAATGATCCTGGCGGTTTTGCCAGATTCGGTTCGCATCGCGCTGCTGCAACTCGCCGAGCTTGAGGAGATGTTCCAGGTAACCTTCGCGCACCGGCTTGCGTTTCTCGATCGCTTTGTAAAGCAGCGGCTGGGTGAACGATGGTTCGTCCGCTTCGTTGTGGCCGAGGCGGCGGTAACCATACATATCGATCACGACATCGCGCTTGAAAGCCGCGCGGTATTCCAAAGCAAGATTCACGCACTGCGCCACAGCTTCGGGATCTTCGCCGTTCACGTGCAGAATCGGAATCGGCAACATCTTCGCAACATCCGTCGAGTACGTTGTCGAACGCGCGTCGCCCGGGCTCGTCGTGAAACCGATTTGGTTGTTCACGATAATGTGCAACGTGCCGCCGACCGTGTAGCCCCGGAGTTGCGACATGTTCAACGTCTCTTGCACCACGCCCTGGCCCGCGAATGCAGCGTCGCCATGGATCAGAATCGTGAGTCCCTTTGTGCGTTCGGCGTCACCGACCCGGTCCTGCTTCGCCCGCATTCGCCCCAGTGCAACCGGATTTACAAACTCAAGATGGCTCGGGTTGAAACAAAGCGAAATATGAACCGTTTTCTTCGACAGCGTCCGCCAATCGTTGCTGTAGCCTTTGTGATACTTCACGTCGCCGGAGCCGCTATACGCCTGCGAATCCATGTCGGCGAACTCGCGGAAAATCTCGCCCGGACTCTTGCCCATGATGTTGCAGAGCACATTCAGGCGACCGCGATGCGCCATGCCCAGCACCACTTCCTGCACCCCTTGCTCCCCCGCCTTCTCAATCGCCATGTCGAGCAGCGGAATCAAACTCTCCGATCCCTCCAGCGAAAAACTTTTCGCGCCGATGAATTTCTTGCGGATGAATTCCTCGAAAGTGACCGCGTCGGTGAGACGCGTCAGGATGCGCAACTGTTCCTTCCGCGAAATATTGATCCGATTTTCGGTAGGCTCCATTCGTTCTTGAAGCCAGGCGCGAATCTTTAGGTCATCGATGTGCATGTATTCCACACCAATGCTGCGGCAGTAAGTATTTCGCAGCTTTTCGATGATCTGGCGCAAGGTGAGAAACCCTTTGCAATGCATCGTTTCGCACGAAAAGCGGCGATCCATGTCCGCTTCCGTAAACCCATAGAAGGCTGGGTCAATCTCTGGAGGGACCGGCCGCGGAAGTCCGAGTGGATCGATCTGCGCAATGGAATGTCCGCAAATTCGGTAGGCGCGAATCAATTGATCGACACGATCCTGTAGCGATGTGGATTCCTCTTCCACTGCAGTACGTTGCAAATGGTCCGTTCCGCGGCCGGGGCCGGGCGGATTGAAGATACTGGTGCGCGGAAAATTCGGTTCCAGCGGGGTGAACTGATCGCCGTTGCGAAGTTGGCTGAAGTATTCCTGCCAATCTGTGGACACGGAACCTGGGTCGCGCAGGTAGCTCGCGTATAGTTCCTCGACAAAGGCCAGGTTTATCGTGCCTGGTAAAGACACATTGCTATTCATACTGCACCGCGGCTCCTCGGCTGCGGAATTGTTCGCTCTCAAAGAGCATAGCCCGTTGGTAAGGCATGTCAAAGACTGACCGGCGCGGGTAAGTTCGGCTGCATCAAGAACATAGATGCGGCAGGTAGGACATTGTCTGAGACCCGGTAGAAAACGGCTTAGGCCATGTCGCTCATTGATATGAAGGCCGCTTCAGCCCCGCACTCGATTGTCGCGAGGAAGGTCGTAACCAATATTGAATCAAGAAATGAACACGATCAAAAACAGTCTCGCGAAGACTCCGGCAGGAAGGGTGATACTTCACCTGGCGTGCCTGGTGCGAGACGGGCGCCTGCAATGGCACTGGCGCGGGATCGTGCGCGAAGTTGCCGATTAAAGGCAAACTGCGCGTTCAAGCTCTATTCGAGAATCTCCACTAACACCTTCCCATCGACATTCGGCATTTCTGCTTTGAGCAAGCGCGCGATCGTCGGCGCGACGCTGATGTTCTCAATCATACCGATCTTTGCACCGCGCTTCACTCCAGCACCGCTCGCGACGAACGCTGCATTCATGCGCGGATTGTGAGCGACATAACCGTGATATCCTAAATTGTCATTCCGTCCTGCAGCGCGAACGAACTCGTCGCCAGTCGCTACAGCGGAAACGCCGTAGCCATCTGCAGCCACAAGAACCAACTCGGCCATCCCATTTGTCGAGGCAGGTTGCGGCAGCCCGTACTCAGCAAATTGATTTGGTGCGAGAATCTCCGCAACACCCGGTTTGCCCTTGAGAAGCTCGACAACTTTCGTTTTGTCCGCAGCGCGAGTCGCGGGATTGTTCAGGTAGATCATTCCGAGCCCCCCTTCGGAGACGAGTTGCACGCGCGCCTTGGCGATCTGGTTGGTTGCGCCAAGTTCCAAAAGTCCGACCTGGCGGAAAAGAGCATTCGGAAAAAGAACATTGGTTACGTTCGCAAAGCCATGGTCGGAAGTAACAATGATGGTCGTGTTCGTGCGAATGCCAGCTTCTTCAAGCGCGTCGACAATTCGTCCCACGTAAACATCTGCAAGGGCCATCGCCGTATAGCTGGCGGGAGTTTGCGGGCCATAGCGATGATGGATGCCGTCAGTATTCAGAAGATGAAACAGCAGAAGGTGCGGCTTCCGCTCCTTAATCAGATGGCAGGCAGCCTGCGTCCAGACCTCGTCGCGCGCCGGGCCAGTCATTGCGCGAAAATCCGCGTCATTCTTGCTCGGAAGAATCTTCGCGGCAACCATCTCGTCGAGAAACCGTGGCGTGGTGTGCTGAAGCGTGTCGGGCACATCCGGAAAACCGTCGTCGATCGTTTTCGCTCCTCGCGTGGCCGGCCAATTCACTTCGGCGGTCCGCAGTCCTTTCGCGTGGAGGAGATCATAAATTGTCGGCACCGCGACCAGTTCGGCTTTCGTCTTCTTGCCATCCACCGCGACCGGTTCGTCCGCACCTCTGCGGGTGAGAACACCGTTGTAGAGAACGGAATGTTTTTCGGGATGCACTCCCGTGACCAGCGTGGTGTGGTTCGGCCAGGTGACGGATGGCGTGCTCACGCGCATTCCTTCGGCCACGACCCCTTGCCCCGCGAGTTCACGGATGCGCGGAATCGGCGTTTTCAGATCCTTCATCATCGCCGCCGGAAATCCATCGATCGTGATGAGGACGACGTGCCGGTTCAATTCGGCCGCACAAAGCTGAACGAAAGTGAAAACAATCAGCAGCCATGCAAAGCACCTGGTGAAGTTCATCTCCGCCAGATTGCACGCACACGAATCGCGAGACAAATCATAACGAAGTCGCGCGTGAAATCTTAACAATCCAGAAAATCCCGCGAGACGATCTCTTGAACCTCCGCAACGAGTTCACTTAACTCCACCGAGATGGCCCGCGAATTATAATCATTGCGATCCGAAAGCATTTCCTGCGCTTCGAAACACCGCTCACGAATCGGAAGGGATCCATCGCAACCTAATCCGTCGAGCACTCCCTCGATCGCCGCAACCTTCTGCCGCAAATCTCGTATTTTCGCCCGCGCTGAATCCAGGGTGGTGCGAAGCTCCCGCTGAGCCTTACCCGAGATGGAAACAGCGGTAGGTGGATTCGCTCGGCCTCGCAAATTCCGCAGCACTTTACATTCAAACGTCCGGCAACATTCCGGCCGTTGCGCGTAAATACTGCATCGAGTTCCGCACAATGCGCCGCAAGGCTGCATCAATACAGCTGGCTCATCATCATCGGAATCCTCAATCTGCAAGCCGACGCTTTCCAAAGCTGCACCCTCATCGTCCGAGGCCAGTTCGACTTCAGAAAAGAGTGAGCCATCGCAGCACAACCCGCATTCCACACACAGACTCGACGCATCGCTATCATCGAAAGTTGGTGGCTCAACGACCACGCCCACCTCGTCCGCCGCGTCCCCCGCGCTGCTGCTGATTTTGCGCGGCGGCAAGCGCCTGGTATGCTTCGCGTTTAACGCGCGGATCGGCATCGTTCTGAATAATGTGGTTAAGCCACTCCTGGATGCGCGGGTCGGACGCAAATGAACTCAGCGCGTCCGCGGCACTCTCGCGCACCACCGGATTTGGATCCTGCAATCCGTTGACCAGAGGCGCCATCAAATTCTGATCGTTGATTCCGTCAAACGCCTGGAACAATTTCGCGCGCATCACGGGATCGGGGCTATTCTGCGCGAGTTGCGCCATTTCGCTGACAACCTCAGGCATCTGCACATTCGCTTCGCGCAGAGCGCGCATGGAGAGCACGCGTTCATCCAGCGAAGCATCCGCGCTCAACGCTTTCTGCCGCAATTTTTCAACCCGCTCCGGGGAGGTCGGAGCCTCTCGCAAAGCATCCTGCGCTTCTTCACGCACATCTTCGTCCGCGTCGTTGACTGCTAAATCCCACAATTTCGTTTCGACCGCTGGATCCGTGGCAAAGTCACTCAATACATCCACGAGACTCTCCCGAACGTTGCCGGTCGTTTCGGAATCAAGCATCGCGAGCAGCGGTTGCTTCATGGCTGCATTCGTTACGCCATCGAGTTGACGCAATAAATCGCGGCGCGTTCCTCCGTTGGTCGAGGATTGCATCATGGAAAGAGCCTGCGTCACGATTTCATCCGAGAGCTGCGGCTGATTGCGTTTCAGCAAGCGCAATGATCGGAGTCGGTCCTGATCAGAAGCAGTCGGATCGAAAAAACGTTGCTGAAGCTCGGCGAGGCGTTCTTCCGTCGGTGGAATCATCCCGCGTTCCATGAGCGAATCCGTCGCTTTGGTCAGGTGCGCGATGGATTGCTCGATATTCGCGAGGCGCGCGTGAAGACCGGCAGTCCGGTCGGTTGCTGTGGTGATGTTACGCGCCGAAGGATTGGGCGGCTGTGTGGCGGAAGCTGCGTCCGTCCCGCGCAATTCTGCGCGCAACGTGGCCAGTTCCGCGCGAAACCGGCTGATCTGCGCGTATTGTGCAACAGCCATTGCAACAACGGCCAGCACCCCGAGAAGTAACCCGATTCTCCTCATAACATCAGTAAAGGTAGCACACGTTACCTTACCTGATACTTACCCGGCGAGGGCCAGATACGTTATTGCAAGCGCACTACCGTATCAGCCTGACCCTGCTGCCCTTGCCCCTGCCCATTCGCGAGGCGGCGCGCTGCTTCGAGCGCACGAGTAGCTTCTGCGCGAACCTTCTCGTCCGTATCGTTCTTCACTACATGCTCAAGCCACTGCACAACGCGCGGATCGCTGTACGACCCAAGCGAATCGGCGGCACTTCGTCGAACCGCGGGATTGTCATTCTGCAACGCCGTCACGAGCGGGAGCATGAGCGCGGGTTCGGTCAGGCCGTTGAACGAAGCAAGTAGTTTCGCTTTATCCACCGGATCGGTGGTGCTCTCAGCCAGCGCGGCAAGTTCGGTTACCATCTCTGGCGTGTGCGCTTTCGCGATGCGCAGCGCCCGGAAAGAAAGGAGGCGGTCGTCAATCGCGGCATTAGGATCGCGGGTCGTTTGCGCCAGGCGTTGAACGCGCTCTGGTGTCACTGGTGCGCCACGTGTCACTGCATCGCGCGCGCGATTCCGCACATTGGCATTCGGATCATTGATCGCCATTTCCCATAGCTTGGATTCGATCGCCGGATCATCCGTATAATTGCGGAGTGCGTTCACCAATTGCGCGCGAACATTATTGTCCGTTTCAGTCTGAAGCATCGCGAAGAGCGGTTGCTTCAAAGTCGAATTCGTCAGGCCGCTGAAACCTTGAAGAATCTGCTGCTTGAAGTTGTTGTTGGTCGTGCTCTGCATCATCGTCAGCGCCTGCGCGACCACTTCCTCGCTCAGATTTCCGCCGCGCCGCATCATTTGGAACAGCCGCAGCTTCTCATCTTCCGACAAGCTCGGGTCCATGAACTTCGCCTGCATTTCCGCCAGCTTCTGTTCGTTCGGCGGAATCATCCCGCGATCCATCAGCATGTCCGCCGCTTTGGTGAATTCAGCGACGCTGTTTTCGAGCGCCGCAAGGCGAGATTGAATCCCAGCAGCCACCGCAGTTCCGTCATTGTTCGAACGTGCCGCGGCAGTCGCCGTGGGAATGACCGCCGACCGACTGCCGCTCGATTCAGCAACTGGCGCGCCCCCACCTAGCTCCGCTTTGACGGTCGCAAGCTCGTTTCTGAGTTTGCTGATTTGGCGGAACTGCACCCCAAACGCAGTCACAAGAATTAAACCACCGAGCACCAACAACGCATTTCGGCTCATAACATCTAAATAGTATCAGAAATTTTTGCGCGCAACTACACGCATCTGATTAACACCTAATTGGACGTCGCAGTCGCAAAAAAGTTCGCGACTAAGTCAGCGGCAGCAGTTAACGCCGCTGGTTAAACTCCGCCGTCGAATATTTCTCCCGATCCAACTCCCCCGCGCGCGCCAGCAGCGCCTCGCTCGGCTTCAATTCCCGCCAAACGATCTTCCCTTCGCGCCCTCCAATCTCCAACAAAGCCGCTTCCCACGCGCTGCGCTCGTACGGTTTTGCCGCTCGCGTCGGCGGCTGGATCGATCCCTGCACCAGCAATCCGCATTTATTTCGCTTCTGCGCGGCACCCGCAATTTTCTTTCCGCCCGCCAGCACGTCGAACTTCTCCGCACCCACGAAACATCTTCCCAGCACCGGCTTGTCGCAGCACTCCGACAATTCCGCCTGCACTTCCAGTGCCCGAAACGAAGCCGACACCCAATCATGCACCTGCCGGTAACTCTCCTCCGCGCGCAAGCCATACCACGCGTCGTTCGGCGGAAACACCAGCGTGTAGGTCCAATCCGCATCGTGCGGCACCAGCCCTCCACCAGTCGGCCTTCGAATTATCGGACGCAAACTCGTCCACTGCTCAACCTCCCGATAATGCTGCGAATACCCAAACGTCGCCGCAGGCTTGCTCCATCCATAGAGCCGAAGCACCGGCGCGCCGATTTCCGCAACCTGCTCCAGCAACGCCTCGTCCAGCGCCATGTTCCACGATGGCTCCCCTGCCCCGGTTCTCAGCAAATACCAGATCATGTCTTCAAGTCTCGCGAGGGACACAAGCTCCGCACCTCACAGTCTAAACATTGCGGCCCGCGCGCAAAGCACCGCCGCCGCCCGTGCCAAATAATCCAATGGCTGAACATCGCCCAATCATCCCGCGGCACCAACTCCATCATTTCCGCCTCGATCTTCTCGGGCGTCGCCTCCATCGTCAGCCCCAGTCGCTGCGTCAACCGCGCCACATGCGTATCGACCACTACACCTTCGTTTTTCCCAAACGCATTCCCTAAAACCACATTCGCCGTCTTTCGCCCAACTCCCGCCAACGCGACCAACTCCTCCATCGTCTGTGGAACCTTTCCGCCATGTTTCTCCACAAGCTGCTGGCAACACGCCTTGATGCTCTTCGCCTTATTTCGGAACAGCCCAATGCGTTTGATGTCATTCTCCAATTCCGCCAACTCAACCATCGCGTAACCCTCCGCCGTCTTATACTTATTGAACAGGTCCGCCGTGATCACGTTCACCTGCTTGTCTGTCGCTTGCGCGGAAAGAATCGTCGCGATCAGAAGCTCCAGCGGGTTGGTAAAAGTCAGCTCGCAATGCGCGTCCGGATAGGTCTTGCGCAACGCATCGATAATGCGGCTCGTTCGCTCTTCTTTGGCAGCGCGGGATTCCCGTGGCATGGCGCGCTCAACTAACACCGGTTCGCCCGCCGAAGCAAAATGAATCCCGGCACGCTCGCGCAAACACAGCAGGAGGCGGAGCCTGCAACCATGCAATGAACCCGCCCCGCCTCCCGAATGTGGAAGGCCTGGCTACTCCTCTAAGGCACGTCAGTACACCTGGCCCCCCGCCAAAATGTCCGTTTTTCCTCTATCTTCCGCAATGAGGGTTTCCAGTAATTCAGCTACCTGACAGAACCCCCGGCGCCCAGTGGCCCGACTCAGCCGCTAAGATCTCCCAAAAGGTCGCTCTCAGGCTCCCAACCCTCAACTTTTCACCCTCAACAAATCCATTTGACCCGCTCCTACAGCGGCAGCTACGTTCCACCGCTCAATTTTCTATGTTTACGCATATACGGCGCCATCAGAAGTGGCTTTGGATTTTCATCAGCGCAGCCGTCATTATCAGCTTCGTCTGGTATTTTAATCCCAACCAGCAGATGGGTGGCGGCGGCGGGGCCGGCACCGAGCGCGCCCACGTCGGCTCCATGTACGGCGAACCGATCACCCAACGCGAATACTGGAACGCCCGCCGCGAAGTCGAAATGGATTATCTCTTCCGCTACGGCAAATGGGCCGACGAAGACGAATTCGCCCGCCAAATGGGCACCGTCCCGCTCGAAACCCGCCGCCGCCTGCTCCTCACTCGCAAGCTCAAGGATTACGGCATCCAAGTCGACGACCGCGCCACCGCCGAATGGATCAGCACTTTCTTCGCCGACCGCGAGACCAAGCAGTTCAACCGCCAGACCCTCGATCGCATCATGGAACTGCTCAGCAGAAAACGCATGACCCAAGCCGATTTCGAGCGTTACGCCCGCAACCAGGTCGGCATCCAGCATCTCGCCGCCGTCGCCGGCGCACCCGGCAAACTCATCCCCCCCCAGGAAGCCGAACGCGCTCTCCGCCAGGAACACGAAAAGATCGACACCAAAGTCGTTCTCTTCCCGCTCACCAATTTCGTCGCCAAAGTCCAGGTCACCCCGGAAGCCGTCGCAAATTATTACACCAACGCCATGGCGCGCTACCGTCTCCCCGAGCGCATGCAACTCAGCTACGTCGCATTCCCAGCCAGCAATTACTTCGCGCAAGCAGAACAACGCATGGCCTCCGAGACCAACCTCAATCAACAGATCGATCTCGTTTACACTCAGCGCGGCGCGAATTTCTACACCGGGCCCGATGGCCAGCCCCTCACCGCCGAAGCCGCCAAACAAAAAATCCGCGAAGAAATTCGTGAAGGTTTCGCCATGAACGAAGCCCGCAAGACCGCCTACGCTTTCGCCAACGACCTGGAAGCAGCCGCCCAAACCCAACCCGACCCCGGCAATCCCGCCGCGCCGCTGGAACAACTCGCCGCCAACAAAGGTCTGAACGCCCAGGTCACCCAGCCCTTCTCCCAATTCGAAGGTCCCTCCGAAATCCAGGGCATGCCGGACGACGCCGGACGCGCGCTCTTCATGCTCACGCCCGAAAGCCCGATCCGCGTCGAGCCGATCATCGGCGAAACCGGCATCTACATGGTCGCCCTCAAACGCAAACTCCCCAGCGAAGTCCAAACACTCGACGCCATCCGCGAACGCGTCACCGAAGATTTCAAACGCGGCGAAGGCCTCAAACTCGCTCGCGAAACCGCCACCGCTTTTGCCACCGCCGTTTCCAACGCGCCGACCAACTTCGAAAGCGCCGCCCAACAGCAAGGCCTCACCCTCGTGAACCTCCCGCCGTTCTCACGCGACGCGAGTGCCCCCATCGAAAACCTTCCGCCCACCCTCGATTCCGGTGCCGTCCGTTCCTCCGCCATGGAACTGAGCGAAGGCGAAGTCAGTTCCTACATCCCCACCCGCGAAGGTGGATTCGTCCTCACCGTCGAAAAAGTCATCCCACCCACCAACGAAGAAATCCAAAGCGAATTGCCAAAATTCGTCGAAGATTTCCGACGCCGCCGCGCCGGCGAAGCCTTCTCCGATTGGTTCGCCAAAGAAATGCAACTCGCCCAACTCACCGTCAACGACGGCAGCGAGCAATCCGCCGAGCAGTGATCTGGAGGTAGGGCGCGTTGTCCCAGCGCGCCGCGGACCACCACACGCTCGCTCCAGCCCAAACTCATCAAACGTAACAACCGCGATATTGCTTTTGCGCCTCTCGTCTTCACCCCGGAGGGGTGTTCGGCAAGTAGCCGGTCGGCAAGCGAGTCTTCGAGCGCAGCCACCGGTATACCGCGCAGAAATAGTTTGCACCCCGGGGGGGTTGCCGGAATTTTCCGCCGCGTGTAATCGACACGCAAACCCTTCATTGACGCCCACGCGGTTCTTCCGCTAAATAAAACAACGTTGAGTAAAGAAGTAGACTTGGGAATCTGGCATCGGCTCTCTCAGCTCGTCATTGTGCTGATCGTCGCCGCCTGTCTCCTCGGCGTCTTTTTCTGGTATCTCCCGGTCTTCGAACAAAACGCCGCCCTCCGCCAGGACATGCTCGCTCTCGAAAACCAAATCAAAGCCGAAGAACAGCGGAAACAGAAACTCCAAACCGACATCCGCAATCTTCAAGACGATCCAAAAACCGTCGAACGCCTCGCCCGCGAACGCCTCGGCTACGCCAAACCCGGCGAAACCGTCATCTTCTTCGAATCCCCCCGCCTCCTCGCCCCGCAATAAATCTCAGCAACGCGGCCAAGTCTTCCAATCTGCAATCTTCAATCTGCAATTTGCAGTCGAACTCACTGGCTCTTCACCCTCACCCCAAGCTCCTTCAACTTCGCAATCTGTTCATTCTTCGCCTTCTCACTCAGCGGATTCCCTTTCAGGAACAAATTCAAAAACGGCGCGAACCGCCGCTCCTTGTCCTCCTCCGCCATCTCCACCAACGTCGTTAAATCCTCAATCTTGTTATTCTCCAAAAACAAAAAGTAGAGATTGTTGCACCCTTTCAGCGGCTTCAAATCACTGATCTCATTGTCGTTCAAATGCAGGCTGTTCAGCCATTTCAAATTCCCGATTCCCTCGATCGACCGAACCTGATTCTTTTGCAAATACAGCGACGATAACTTCGGATGCTTCGTGATCGGCGAAATATCCGAGATGTAATTCGTCGAAAGATACAACGCCGAAAGATTCGTCAGGCCCGCCAGCGGCTTTAGGTCACGCACCCGATTCGCCGATAGCTCCAGATACTGCAGCGCCGTCACGCTCCCCAGCGGCGCGATATCCTCGACCTCATTCTTCGCCGCGTTCAGGAACTGCAACCGCTCCATCTTCGCAAGCGCCGAAAGATCACTCACATCATTCCGCGCAACCTCCAGCGAAGCCAAACTGTCGCACTTCTCCAACCCCGCCAGCGAACTGATATTCTTCCCGCTCGCCTGGATGATCGAAATATTACTCAGATCCTCCTCCACCAGCGGCTTGTCATTATCCCGCTTCTCAAAGACAAACCTCCGCACCGCCTTCTCCAAATTCTTGTCTGAAAAAATCTCCTTCGGTGCTTCATCGGCGGCGAATACCTGCAGCGAAGCGGCAAGCATCAAAACTGGCAGACCCCGGATTATCATCTTCATGACCACAAGCTCTCCTTACTCCTTAAACGCATTGAACCCACCGATTATTCGAACCTCTCCCATCTTCGTCAACGGTCGAAGTTTCCGCTGAAAACTCCATTGCCTGTCCATTGCGCCACACGCGAGGAACGGACGCTCCAGTTAAGTGATCACACGTATCCCGCAATGAATCTTCCACGTAAAATTCCCTTTTTAGGACCAAAGGTCCGTCCCACCCAGGGCGGTAGCCCTTGGGTGGGTGCCACAAAAACGAAAAGCGCTGAAGGCGCGCCCCAACTCTTCTCATAAACCCGCCCCCGGCTCTGCCGATAATCTCATATGCTGCTTCGGCCAAGTGCATACCTGAATTTCTTCATCATCCTCTCTGCCCTCCTCATCCCCACCTCCAACGCCGATGCACTCCGCGAACTTTGGTCTGCTGACCTCCGCGATTCAGGCAGCAGGTTCCGCATCTTCGATCCCAACGGAGATATAATTAAAATCTCACTCGGTCCCACATCCGCCACGCACTTCATCGAAAAGCTCGACGGAAAAACCGGCGCATCCAAATGGAAGCAGGTCGCCAACTACAATCTCCCCGGTTTCACCTCCTTGAACACTGACCATCGAGGCAATCTGCTCATCGGCACCGGCACCTCAACGAACTTGAATGCCTCACAAGCCGTCGCCCGAAAAATCAGCGGCCAAACTGGACATCTCCTCTGGGAACGCGCCTGGACAAACGCGCCCTACATTCCCTACATCTTCTCCGATACGAACGGCAATATCGCCGTGCAACTCGGTCTTACCATCGCAAAAGTCTCTTCCGACGGAACTGAGCTTTGGCAGAAACACCTCGGCCCTGTCACCACGCCCGCGGTCATCGGCATCGCCGAAAACGGAGATGTTGGCCGGATCTCCCATCTCGACAAAACCATTCGTGTCGTGAAATTCCGCGCGCACGATGGCGCGATTATCCTCGACCGCGAGTCCACCGTTACAAATGAGATCGCTTACTTCAATGATTTGGCCGTCGCAAACGACGGCTCCATCGCCTTCACCGCCACGGGCTTTCCTCCCGGCGGCCCTACCATGTTCAGCGGCAAAGTCTCCGCGGACGGCGACCACAGTTGGATCCACTGGTACTTCAATCCGCTCGTTCACTCCGACGGACGAAGCCTCCTATGTCTCGCCGATGGTGACGTGGTCGCAATCGGTCGTGGGGGTCCACACATTCCGGTCGTTCGGTACGACTCCACAACTGGCCGTATAAAATGGGACACAGTCATCGCGCCACCGCCGGACCCACTCAACTACAGCGAGCACACGCAAGGCATCAGCGTAACTCCCGCCGGCCATGTTCTGCTCTCCACTTTCCGCAACGACGGCCTCGTAACAATCTACGAACTGGACAGCGCCGACGGCCGAATACGCTGGTCCGTTCCAGTCGATTTTTACTACCTCACCATCGATGTCCTTCACGCATCTCGCTCCCTCGCCATCATCGGCACGACAAAGCCCCACTCCTTCGAGCAGCCGGAAACGTTCACCACCCTCCGCCACTTCACCTTCGGCCCCGAACTAACCACCCGCCCCTTCCCCAACCACCTCGAAATCTCCTGGGAACCCGAAAACCTCGGCTCGACCCTCCAACACTCCACCAACAACTCCGCCCCCTTCAACTGGCAAGCCGTCGAAGGCTCCACAACGACAAACCTCCTCCGCCTCCCCAAAACCGAAGCTGCAGCAGTGTTTCGTTTAGTGCGCCAATAAAAGAAGCGACGCGATGGTTTCGTCTGCACATCAGCTATAAAAACGAACAAAAATAGTTGACACAATTTTAGGCATCTGCAAAGTGGTTCACATGATCACGATCACATTTTCGTGGTCACTCGGTCGGTGCCCGAACAAAAGCCTCGCTCTCGAGCCTCTCGTTCGCCCACTTCCGGGGGACCACCCGAACTTTCGCACGGCTGGGCAGCCATTCCCGCCGTCCCCTGTCCTTTCCGTTAGTCGGCCATTAAATCTCACCGCGAATTGCATCAAGTTGCATCCAGCGGACTGTCCCTACTTCCACCCATTCCGCCCATCTTTCAGACAAAAACACAAAAAAACACCTTACGACACGATAACGTTAATCGCCATTTTCAGACTTAAACAATAAACCATCAACTACTTACAATTATGAAAACACAAAAAATGCTAGAAACAAAAATCATCGAACGAAACGATAACGTTACAAGTCCCGAGCCTGAACCTATGGTTCCGGCGACTGCCCCAACGCAATCGCAACTCGCCGGGTTGACGGCACCCACCGGGCCACTGGCCGATCCTACCGCGCCTGCCCAGGCCCCAAACGACCTCGTCAAAGAATGGCGCATCCAGTCGCTGATTCGTCGGCAGCGGGCGGACGCTTTCTTCAACCAACTCAATCGCGCGCAGCAGCGCGAACTCTTCGAGTGGTTTGAGCAGAAGACCAACGTCGCCGAAATCCAGCGACGCATTCTCGACGAATGGAAAATCCAAATCAGCCTGACAGTAGTCCGCCGCACTCTCGCGCAGTTTCACTCCCTCGAAATCACTGCCAGCACCGAACACATGCTCGATATCATCACCGACCTCGAACTCGATTCCGATGTCTCCCAGGCCTCACGTATCCAAAACGCCCTCATTCATCTCCTCAACCGGCGCGCTTTCGGAATTGCCCTCGAAGTGCCCGGCTCCGAAGTCCTCAACAACATCGTTGCCAATATCAAAGCCCTTTCCGCGCTCGAGTTCAAACGCCAGCAGATTGCCCTCCAGCGCGAAAAGCTTCAGCTCGCCAAACAATCCACCAGCACCCGGCACCACCGCGTCGATCTCAACATTGTCCCACCCACTCGCCCCGCCGCGAACACCGTGGTCGTCCACTCCGAACCCAGCCCACAAAACGCACCACAGCCACAGTTGCCACCTCCAAATGAAACCAAAACCAACCCGCCCCCTGGCCTAACTATCTAAGTATGCAACCTATGCAACCCGCTTCGTATCCCGTTCAGGGATTTGCCTTTTTCAATGGGCAGGTCCCTTGCGTCATTGCCGCTCGCTTATATCGTTTGCGGCGGAGGCAAGTTATGCGCTCTTCGGAAATGTCCCCACAGCGCTTTCAGGCGGCCTTCCGCCTTCACTCTGCGCCCATTCGTGGTTTGTTTTAGGTAGGTATGAAAAAAGGCAACTTGAAGTCACTGGTGCTTTTGGGCGGTGTTTTGGCTCTCCCAGCATACGCCGAAAAGGTTCAACTGGAACAACTCCCTTCCGATCTGCAGGAGAAGATCCGCGCGCAGACCGGCGGCAACCGCGTCGAGGATATCGATCGCTCCTCCAAGGATGGCCGCACCGTCTACGAGGTCGCATTCAAAGAGAACGGCCAGCATCGCGAAATTCAGATCGAACACAACGCTGCCACCACCTCCACTTCGACCACGAGCAGCTCGCCCGTGGATTCGCGCAAGATCAGCTACAACGAACTTCCCGAAAACATCAAGCGCGTCGCCGACCAACACACGCAAGGCGGCGAGGTGAACGATGTCGATCGCCAGGTGCGCAACGGGCGCACCACTTACGAAATCGGCTTTAAGAAAGACAACGGGTCACAGCAGGAATTGCTGATCGCTGACGACGGTCAGGTTCTCAGGAACACCAGCACCAGCGTGGCCGCTTCTGGTAACTCCAGCTCGGCTAGCACTTCGACCACCATCCCCGGTGGCGAACGCGTCCGCGGTGGTGATCGCATTAATTGGCGGGGCAACCGGGCCTCCGCGAATACCCGCAGCATGGCTTGGAACGACCTTCCAGCCGCGGTGAAGCAGACCTCTAACGCCCGCCTTAAAGACGGCGACGTCAAGCACGTTCACCGCATCATCCAGAACGGAAACGTCACCTACCAACTCGACTTCGAACGCGAAGACGGCAAATGGCAGCAACTCGTCGTGGCGGAAGATGGCCGCGCCATCCGCGACCAGATCGTTCCCGCTTCGGCGGTAGGTGCGCCCGGCTCTGTGCAGACTGGCTCTGCCTCCTCGAGCGCACTTCCAGCACCGGAACATTCGACGGTCAGCGCGCCAGTCGCCCTGTCATCCGCACAAACCCTGTCGCGTTCGCAACTGCCGAATGCAGTCGCCCAGGCCATGCGCGGCTACACCACCGGCGGTAACATCGTCCAAATCCAGCGCGGCACCTGGAATGGCCGGGAGATCTACGACGTGACCTATCGCGAAAACAACAACCAGGTCGTTCAGGTCCAGTTTGACCAGTCCGGCACCGTCGTTTACGACCCGCGCCAATCCAACGTCAACCGGACCACCCAAACGCCGACTCAGGGCTTGCTGAACAACATCGGTCGGCTACTGGATAATAACAATTAAGCAGCAAAACATATCCCACCAGCGAAGTGCGTCCCCACTCCGGGACGCGCTTTTTTTTGGGTGCGAGGCTTCATCTTCACATTTCTTGCGTGCCGAGCCACTCCGCAACGAGGCGTTCCATCTCCCCCATTGTCATTTCTTCAATTCACGCTACCGTTCCCTCCGTTAAACAAGGAGGGTTATGAATCCACGCAAATTGCTTGGTCTTTTCGTCGCTGCATTTACCAGTCTCGCCACGTTCGCCGGGGATGCCGCGCTGCCGAAGATTATCGAAATTCCATTTAAAAAATACGTCCTCAAAAACGGCCTCACGCTCATCGTCCACGAAGATCGCAAAGCGCCCATCGTCGCCGTCAACGTCTGGTATCACGTCGGCTCGAAAAACGAGAAGCCCGGCCGCACCGGTTTCGCCCACCTCTTCGAGCATCTCATGTTCAACGGCTCGGAAAACTTCAACGACGATTTCTTCAAAGCTCTCGATCAAGTCGGCGCCACCGATTCTAACGGAACCACCAACGAAGACCGCACCAACTACTTCGAGAACGCCCCCAAAAACGCCCTCGATTTCCTCCTCTGGCTTGAAAGCGATCGCATGGGCCACTTCATCGGCGCCGTCACGCAAGAACGTCTCGATGAACAACGCGGCGTTGTCCAAAACGAAAAGCGTCAGGGTCAAAACCAGCCCTACGGCATGGCTTACGATTTAATTCCTCCCGCGACTTACCCCGCCAATCACCCATACTCCTGGACCGTCATCGGCTCCATGGAAGATCTCAACGCTGCTTCGCTCGACGACGTTAAGGATTGGTTCAAAACCTACTACGGCCCGGCGAATGCCGTTCTCACCGTCGCCGGTGACGTGCAACCGGAAGAAGTCCTGAAGAAAGTTGAGAAATACTTCGGCGACATCCCGTCCGGTCCACCGATCGCGAAGCATGAAAAGTGGATCGCCAAACGCACCGGCTCCCAACGCCAGATCATGCAGGACCGCGTCCCCCAATCCCGCCTCTACAAAGTCTGGAACGTGCCCCCGTTTAAATCGGAAGAAGCCGATTACCTCGACATGTTTGCGAATCTCCTCACCTCCGGCAAAAACAGCCGCCTCTACAACCGCCTCATTTATAAAGAGCAGATCGCTTCGCAGGTTTCCGCCTACATTGACGCGCGCGAAATCGGCAGCCAGTTCCAAATCGTCATCACTGCTCGTCCCGGCGAAGACCTCGCCAAAGTAGAACGCATCCTCGACGAAGAACTCAACCGCCTGATCAAGGATGGACCAAAGGAAAAAGAACTCGAACGCGTCAAAATCGAAAGTCTCTCCTCCTTCATCCGCGGCGCGGAACGCATCGGCGGTTTCGGTGGCAAGTCTGACATCCTCGCCATGAATCAAGTCTACGCAAACGATCCCGAATACTACAAAACCAGCCTCACCCGCGTCCGCGAAGCCACTCCCGAAAAGGTCCGCAAAGTCGCGGAAACATGGCTCACCGACGGCGTCTACAACCTCGAAGTCCACCCTTTCCCCGAATACAGCGTCGCCAAATCCGATGTGGATCGTTCCAAGCTCCCAACCCTTGGCGAAGTGCCAGATACAAAGTTCCCTGACCTCCAGCGTGCCGAATTGAAAAACGGGATGAAGATCGTCCTCGCCGAACGCCACAACCTGCCGCTCGTCACCTTCAACATGGTGCTCGATGCGGGCTACGCCGCCGATGCCACCGGCATCCCCGGCACCGCCAAGCTCGCCATGAACATGCTCGACGAAGGCACCAAATCCCGCGACGCGCTCGAAATCAGCGAAGAACTTCAATTGCTCGGCGCGAATCTCGGCTCCGGCTCCGGTCTCGACAGTTCCAGCGTTTCGCTCTCCGCGTTGAAAGCCAACCTCGACAAGTCGCTCGATATCTATGCCGACGTCATCCTGAATCCTTCCTTCCCTCAGGATGAACTTGACCGGCTCAAGAAAAACCAACTCGACACGATCCGCCGCGAAAAAGTTCAGCCGCAATCCATGGCCATGCGCGTCCTGCCAAAACTTCTCTACGGTGAAGGCCACGCTTACGCCAATCCCATGACCGGTTCCGGCACGGAAGAAAGCACCGCCAGGATCGGTCGCGACGATATCGAGAAGTATTACAAGACCTGGTTCAAGCCGAACAACGCCACGATCATCGTCGTCGGCGACACCAGGATGGATGAGATCAAACCGAAGCTCGAAAAGCTTTTCGGCAACTGGAAGAGCGGCGAAGTCCCTTCCAAGAACATCGCCAAAGTCGAACAGAAGAACAAATCGACCATCTATCTCATCGATCGCCCCGGCTCAATCCAATCCATCATCTTCGCTGGAAACCTTACCGTTCCACGTAACAACCCGGACGAAATCGCAATCCAAACCTTCAACAACGTCCTCGGCGGCCAGTTCACCTCCCGCTTGAATATGAATCTCCGCGAAGACAAACACTGGTCCTACGGCGCAAGCACCTTCGTCCCCTCCGCGCGCGGCCAGCGTCCTTTCCTCGGGTACGCGCCAGTGCAGACCGACAAAACGAAAGAATCTATGGTCGAATTCGCCAAGGAACTCGGCGCGATCGCGAAAGACAAGCCGGTCACACCGGAAGAACTCGCCAAAGTAAAGAAGCAGCAAGTTCTGGAACTCGCCGGCAGTTGGGAAACCATCGGCTCGATCAGCGGTTCGATCGGCGAGATCGTCGCCTATGGCCTGCCCGACGACTACTACTCCACCTACGGTGAGAAAGTTAAAGCTCTCGAACTCAATGACACAAAAAAAGCCAGCGACCTCGTCGTTGACCTTGACCAACTGGTTTGGGTCGTCGTCGGCGATCTTTCCAAAATCGAATCCGGAATTCGCGAGCTGAACTACGGTGAAATTCGCTACATTAATCCGGACGGTAAACTCATCGAACGAACTTCCGCTGCGGCGGGAGGGAATTGATCCTCCTGAAAGTGATTTCAAAGCAGGCGCGCGCTTTCGGGCCGCGCCTCCTTTTCTGCGCCGTGCTGTTCTGCACCGGCTGCGTTTCCAATCGTCCGCTGCCGCCGTTCGACACGTCCGCGCCGGGCTGGTCGGTTCGGCAGGGCCAGGCTCTTTGGCGGCCGGATGAGGACAAGCCGGAGATCGTCGGTGATGTCGTCCTCTCCACCCATCCGGACGCGGGGACATTCGTGCAGTTTTCTAAAACAGTCCCCATTCTTTCAGCCCGCCTCGCACCGAGCGCATGGGAATTCAACGCCATCGCTCAGCAAAAAGTCTACTCCGGCCGCGGCAGCCCGCCCGATCGAATCGCATGGCTCCAGGCGCTCCTCGTCCTCGAAGGGGCCGAGGCGGCGAGCCGCTGGACCGTCGCACGCCCATCTGACAAATACCTGCTCCTCGAAAACAGCCATACCGGCGAGCGGTTGGAACTGCGCCTGAACTAGATCCGTTCAATATCGCTTTCTGTTTTTACGTCGGATAAAACAACCATATGAAACTGCTACGTTTGGCTGTCATCGCAGCTCTTTTCGTCTCGACCACTTTCGCCGCTGATTCGTCGTCCAAAACCGAAGAAGGTTTCAACCCACTCTTTCCAAAGGACGGTCTGCCGGAAGGCTGGTCTGTCCGAGATTGGGCTGACGTCAAAAATCCTCCACCCGAAGGTGCGAAGTGGAAGGTAGAGAACGGCATCCTTCACGGCAGCGAACCGCGCGGCACATGGCTCATCAGTGAAAAAAAGTATGGCGACTTCATCCTGAAGTACGACTTCAAGCTTGGCGACCGCGGCAACAGCGGCTGCGGCCTGCGCATCCCCGAGGCCGGCGATCCCGCGTTCGATGGCCTCGAAATTCAGATGGTCGACCCACGTTATTTCCCCCCGAACGAAAAGCCCTTGCCGAGTGAATTGACCGGCGCACTGTATCGCGCGGTCGAACCGGCGAAGCAGGTTTTCAAGCCGAACGCCTGGAACAGCTACGAGATCACACTGAAAGGCACGCAGGCGAAAATCGTTCTGAACGGCGAAACATTGGTCGATACAAACCTGCACTCCATCAAAACCACCTTAAAACGCCACAATGGCAAAGACGTCGTGCCCATGCCCGAGCGAACGCTCAAAGGCAGTATCGGCTTTCAGGAACTCAGCCGCGGCGGCGCGCACGTCGAAATCCGCAACGCTCGCATTAAGGAACTTTGATTGGTGGTGCGAGGCTCCTGCCGAGTTTCGTCCCGCGCTTGCCAGCCTGCATTGTGTCCGAGTAGATTCAACCTATCCAAATTAGCTTTATGAACAGAGCCGTCATCCTTTCCACGCTCGCCGTTTCTGCGCTCCTGACCCGCGCCGAAGACAAAATCGATTTCGCCAGGCAGATCCAGCCTATTCTCGAGAAACGGTGCATCGAATGTCACAATGCCGAGAAGACCAAGGGCGATCTGCGCCTCGACGAAAAGGCCGAGGCACTGAAGGCGGACAAAGTGATCGTCGCCGGCAAAGCGGACGACAGCAGCCTGTTCAAACGCGTTTCGCTTCCAGCCGGGCACGACGACATCATGCCGCCAAAAGGCGATCCTCTGACGAAGGAGCAAATCGACCTGCTCAAGAAATGGCTGAACGAAGGCGCGACCTGGCCGGACGACGTGAAGTTGAAGGCCGCCGATCCGAAAGCTGCTGAAGCTGCACCCGCGAAAGAGACGGAAAAGAAGGCAACAGCCGCGGCTCCAGCGCGCAAGGGCAAAAAGAAAGCGCCCGGACAGGAATTCGCGAATCTCAAACCATCTCAGGACACCGCCAGGGAGCAGGAAGCGATCAAGAAACTCGCGGCGCTCGGCGTGTCGGTTCGCCCAATCGCGCAGAACCTGCCGTGGAAAGAAGCGACCGTTCGCCCGCAGGACACCAATAAAGTCGGCGAAGCGGTGGCCCTGTTGAAAGACATTCCCAGCCTCGTCGATCTAAACATCGCCAAGTTGAACTTAAAGGATGACGATTTGAAGAACATCGCGGAGCTCACGAACCTTCAGCGGCTGCACTTGGAGAATAATCCAATTACAGACGCGGGCATGGCGCACATCAAAGGCCTTGTTAATCTCGAGTATCTGAACCTGTACAACACTCAGGTTGGAGATGGCAGCGTCGATGCGCTCAAAGGCATGACGAATTTGGCCGCCCTTTATCTCTGGCAAACGAAGGTCACCGACGACGCCGGAGAAAAACTCAAAGCCGCGCTTCCCGATACCATGATCAATCGCGGCGAAGAGTTGAAGATGCTGGCCAAGATCGAGGAACAAAAGAAAGCTGAAGAAGCGAAAAAGGCTGAAGATAAAAAGAAAGAGGAAGAAAAGAAAAAGGCCGACGACGCAAAGAAAGCTGAGGAAGCAAAGAAAGCCGAGGAAAAGAAAAAGGAAGAAAAGCCTGCCGAGCCGAAAAAAGAAGAGGCCAAAAAGGACGAGAAGAACGAGGATAAGGCCGAGCCGAAGAAGGACGAGAAGAAGCCGGAAGAAAAGAAAGAAGAGAAAAAGTCTGAGGAGAAGAAGGCTTAACGGCAGACAAGATGAGCAGCAAGCACCCGTGCGCGAAGTTCAACTTTGCCAGTGAGCTACCGAGGAAAGAGTGGCTCAGTGCTCCAGCGCATCCATTTGGGTCACGAGGAAATCTTCATTTTCAACCCTGACTTCGTAGAGTTGGTCGAACCCTTCAGCGTGCGTGGGTGCTTGGAGGATTTTGTTGGTGCGGTAGATGCCGGGGACTGGGATTTTGGCGTTGCCGGTGCGGAGGGAGTTGCGGGCGAGTGAAGCTTTGACGTCCGGGATGAAGTAATAGCCGATGATTTTGTATCCGGCTGATTTGGCCGCGACGATGTAGGAAGAGCGCTGGGCGACCGTGGCGTTAGTGTTGTCGATAACGAAGGGTCGACCGGCGGCAAGGCAGGAATCGATCAGGCGTTTTTCGCGGGCGCGGGTGGCGGCAAGGTCCATGGACATGCGGAGGTGGGTGCAAGCGAAGCGGCGTTGGTAAAAGGTGCTTTTGCCGGCAGCTTGCAGGCCGATGAGAAGAATCGCTTCCACGGATTCGGGTCACAAACCTTACTTGAGAAAGCGGATCGTCAGCGGATACCGATAGAAATTTCCTTTGCTGGCCTCAAGCGCTCCGATGATGGTCAGGATCACTTGGGTTAAGAGCACGACCGGCAGCAGGATGAAACCGATAAAGACGAACATCAATACGCCGGCGATCAATGCATAGATGGCCATGGAGATTTGGAAATTAACGGACTCTTTGCCGTGGAGATCGACGTTGGCATGGGTGTCACGTTTCCAAAGCCAGAGCACCAGGGGCGCGATAACGCTGGCAAAGGGAATCGCTGTGATCCAGGCCAATCCGAGCAAGTGACAAAGCACGGGCAGCGTGGTGTCGGCTTTTGGGGGTTCAGTGCTCTGGTAGTTCTCGTTCATGCTGCGAATAATTGCCATGGGAGCGTTTTTCACCAGTACAATTCACTGGTCCATTTATAAAAACCGCATGTTTACGTTGTGAGAGGTTGACCCATGAGACGGATTCGCGGGGGAAAATGAGATGACAAAGGCCTGAATAACTAACCCGAAGGCGGGTGGTGCTAATCGTAGCAACATTTTGCGGGGTGAGGGATTTGGGTTAGGTTGCGGGCTGATGGACTGGCAGCAGGTACTAGCGTTGCTGATTGTCGCGATCACGGTGGGTGCGTTTGCGTGGAGCAAGCTGCGCCGGAAGAAATTTTCGTTCGCGAAGAGTACTGCTTGCGGTTGCAGTTCAAAGCTGCCGCCGATTGGCTCTGCCCAAAGCATTCAATTCAAAGCGAAAAAAGGCCACCGCCGGACTGTGGTGGTGAAGGGCAACTGAGAGTATGCATAGTCCCTGCAGACTTGCTTAGGCGTCCGAATCGCGATAGTTAAAGAGAGATAGCCATGTCAAAAGTGAGTGCCCCGATGCATTATGTGAAGAAGCACCCTGCCGTGGGTGACGGGGATTCGCAGTGGACACCGAATACCGACGTCTATGTGACGGAGGATGGGCTGGTGATGAAGGTGGAGCTGGCGGGGATGCGGAAAGAGGACCTGCAATTGGTGATCGAAGGGAACAAAGTGAAGATTAACGGGCATCGACCGGACGGTTGCCGGGCCCCGAAGTGCAAGTTCCTGGTGATGGAGATCAATTACGGGGCGTTCGAGAGCGTCATTGAGTTGCCGGAGGGCTATGATCTCACCAAGTCGAAAGCTTCGTATCAAAATGGATTTCTGAGGATCGATGTTCCGCTCTCCAAGGGGGCGGATCGCAATGCGGTTAATAATCATTGAGGAGCGAGGGAGTTGCGACGCGGGCCGGCAAGGTCTCGCGGAAACTTTCTTTCCCCGCCGCGCATCTAACATCGGGATGAAAACACGGGATGGATTCGCCGGACACTGAGTTTATCCACATTGTGGGGACTGCTGGCACGTCCGGCGAGGCGGGGTCGCGTCCAACTCCGAAGAGCCTGCCTGACATTCTGCCGATTCTTGGGCTTTCCGACATCGTGATGTTTCCGGGGATGGTCGCGCCGTTGTTGGTGGAGAGTGCGCAGAGCACGCGATTGATCGATGACGTCGTCGCGGGGGATCGTTTCCTGGGATTGGTGCTCCAGAAAGATCCAGGTTCAGATAATCCGAAACCACATGAGTTGTATCGTTTCGGGTGCGTCGGCCGGGTGATGAAGATGCTGAAGTTCCCGGACAACAGCGTGCGGGTGTTGATCGAGGGGCTGCGGCGATTCGAGGTTAAGGAATACATCAGCGAGGATCCCTATTTGTGCGCGCGGGTACAGAGCGTGCCGGACGTGCAGGAAGAAACGCTCGAAATGACTGCGCTGGCCCGGAATGCGCATTTGCAGTTCCAGGAAATTCTACATTTGTCCCCCGCGTTGAGCGAGCAAGTGAAGATCAACGCGGTCAATACGGAGCAGGGCGGGAAGTTGGCGGACCTGATTGCGGCGAATTTGAATCTGAATCTGGAGGAGCGGCAGGCGTTGTTGGAGATTCCGTCGGTGCGGGAGCGGCTGACGCGGTTGCTGCCGTTGATCGGGCGGGAGCTGGAGGTGCTGAGTTTGGGGTCGAAGATCCAGAAGGAAGTGGCGACGTCGATGTCGAAGACGCAGCGGGATTTTTTCCTGAGGGAGCAGATTCGGGCTATTCAGCGGGAGTTGGGCGAGAGCGATCCTTCCATGGCGGATGCGTCGCAGTTGCGCGACCAGATCGACGTGGCTGGGATGCCGGAAGAGGTTAAGCGGATTGCGACGAAAGAGTTGGAGCGGTTGGCGGCAATTCCGTTCACCGCGGCGGAGTATACGGTCTCGCGGAACTATTTGGATTGGCTGGTGAACCTGCCGTGGAATCGATTTACCGAAGACAAAATTGATCTGAAGGCGGCGGCGCGGATTTTGGACGAGCAGCATTTTGGGTTGCAGAAGGTGAAGGATCGGCTGCTGGAATTTTTAGCGGTGCTGAAATTGAAGCAGCAGTTGAAGGGGCCGATTCTTTGTTTAGCGGGCCCGCCGGGTGTTGGGAAGACTTCCCTTGGGAAGAGCGTGGCAGATGCGTTGGGACGGAAGTTTATTCGGATCGCACTGGGCGGGATGCGGGATGAAGCGGAGATACGCGGGCATCGTCGAACTTATGTGAGCGCGCTGCCGGGAAGGATCATCCAGAGCTTGCGACGGGTGGATAGCAAAAATCCGGTTATTTTACTGGATGAGATCGACAAGGTGGGGAGCGATTATCGCGGCGATCCGGCGGCGGCGTTGCTGGAGGTGCTGGACCCGGCGCAGAACAGCACGTTTACGGATAATTTCCTGGATATTCCATTCGATTTATCGCGAGTGCTTTTCATCACGACGGCGAATTGGTTGGATCCGATCCACGCGGCGTTGCGCGATCGATTGGAAGTGATTGAAATTCCCAGCTACACCGCTTCGGAGAAACTGCAGATCGCGAAACGTCATCTTTTGCCGCGGCAATTGGAGGAGCATGGGTTGAAGAAGAAGCTCGTGCGAATTCCGGATAATACGCTGAAGAAATTAATCCAGGATTACACGCGCGAAGCCGGCGTAAGGAACTTGGAGCGAGAGATAGGGGCTCTAGTCCGAAAAGTGGCGCGGAAGATTGTTGCGGAGGAATCGATTCCGCGCGCCGTGACGATTTTGCCAGCCGATTTGCAGGAGTATTTGGGCGCGACGCGATTCCAAAGCGAGGCGGCGGAGAAGTTGAAGGAGTTGGGCATCGCGATTGGGTTGGCATGGACGCCGGTGGGTGGCGACATTTTGTTTATCGAAGCGACGCGGATGCCGGGAAAGGGACGGTTGATTTTGACCGGGTCGCTGGGCGAAGTGATGAAGGAGAGCGCGCAGACCGCGCTGAGTTATTTGCGGAGCCAGGCGGAAAAGTTGAAAATCGATATCGAGGGTTTCGACAAGGCCGATGTCCATATCCATGTGCCGGCCGGAGCGACGCCGAAAGATGGGCCGAGCGCCGGGTCGGCGATTGTGGTGGCGCTGGCGTCGTTGCTCACAAAGCGGCTGGTGCGGTCGGATGCCGCGATGACCGGCGAGATTAGTTTACGCGGACGCGTTTTACCGGTGGGCGGCATTAAGGAGAAAACAATCGCGGCCGCGCGGTCGCGATTGAAGACAGTGATTTTGCCCGAGGAAAATCGCAAGGACTGGAACGAAGTGCCGGCAGAAGTGAAAACAAAGCTTACGGCGCACTTCGTGCAACATATTTCCGAACTCATCCCGCTCGCGTTGAGCCCGAAGTAGAGTATCTGTATTGCTATGAGAGGCCCGGCATTTTTTCGACGCTTTTGCGCGCGCTTTGTTTCGGTTTTCGTGGCTGCATTTGTCGGCATTCAAGTTTTTGCACAGGCGCGAGATACTTCCTACAGCGATACGAAGGGTGAAGGGAAAGCGCTGGTGCAGGAAATCCTGGCCGGTGTGCCGAGCGAGGACTCGGAGATTTTGGGATTGCTGAAGATTCGGCCGGAGGGCGGGCGGATTCAGGAAGTGCCGATTCGGATGATCGTGCGGGTGGTACCGGGAGGTTGGGACGATATTTACGAGACCCAGCCGGTTGGCACAAAGCCTGGCGAAGTTTTCATTGTGAAACATCGCGGCACGAACGCGAACGAGTACTTGTTCGGAACGTACAAAACCGTAGACGAGAAGCCGGAGTTCAGGAAGCTGAGCGTCGATGAGTTGTATCGGCCGCTCGGTGGTTCGGATTTTTACCTGATTGACTTAGGCCTGGAGTTTTTGCATTGGCCTTCTCAAAAGATTGTGCGGAAAGAGATGAGGAAGAGCCGTTCGTGCCGGGTGGTGGAGAGCGTGAATGCGAACGTGAAGCCGGGAAGTTACGCGCGTGTTCTGACGTGGATCGATTTTGAGACGAACGGGATCATTCTCGCCGAAGCTTACGACCATAAAAACAAACTGCTCAAAGAGTTCTCAATCCAGAAGTTCGATCGCAAAGAAAAGCGCTTGCGCGAGATGGCGATTTACAACGACCAGACCGATTCGCGCACGACGCTGGAGCTGAATTTCAAAGTGGAAGATCCGAACACCGGTGGCGCTAAACCGCAATCGGCGCCTTGATCCCTGGATGCGGATCGTAGCCAACGAGTTCGAAGTCAGTGAACTGAAACTCGCGGATGTTCTTGACCGCGGGATTTAAACGCATCTGTGGGAGCTTGCGAGGCTCGCGAGTGAGTTGGAGACGGGCTTGCTCTAGGTGGTTTGAATAGAGGTGCAAGTCGCCGAATGTGTGGACAAAGGTGCCGGGTTTGAGCTCGCACACTTGCGCAACCATCAAAGTGAGGAGCGCATACGACGCAATATTGAACGGCACTCCCAGGAAAAGATCGGCACTGCGTTGGTAAAGCTGACAACTGAGTTCGCCATCTTGCACGAAAAACTGGAACATGGTGTGACAAGGCGGAAGAGCCATGCTCTCAATTTCACCCACGTTCCATGCGCTCACGATCAGGCGGCGGCTGTCCGGATTCTTTTTGATTTGGGCGATGACGTTGTCGATTTGATTGATGGACCGGCCATCGGCAGTGCGCCAGTCGCACCATTGCGCCCCGTATACGCGGCCGAGATTTCCGTTCTCATCCGCCCATTCGTCCCAGATCGTCACCCCGTTATCATTGAGATATTTGACATTCGTGTCGCCGCGCAGGAACCAGAGCAGTTCGTAGATGATCGATTTGAGATGAAGTTTTTTCGTGGTGAGAACGGGGAAGCCGTCGCTGAGCGGATATCTGGCCTGCGCGCCAAAGACGGAGTAAGTGCCCGTCCCCGTGCGGTCTGCTTTAAATTTGCCGTGGTCGAGGACGAGCTTTAGCAGGTCGAGGTACTGCTTCATTTCTGTTCGATCTTCTTCAGTTTCATTTCGGATGCAAGTTCATCGATGAAAACCGCAATTAATCGCTGCAGGTTGCGATGGTCTTGCGCCAAAAACCAAATGTAGAGCGGAAGCGTGAGCAACAGCAAGTAGGGCCAGGAACTTTCGCGGCCGAGAAAGCCAATGACGGTAAGTTCCGCCGCGAGCATCAGCCAGAAGAACGCTTTGGCGAACCAGGTCCAGGTGGGACGAAGGCGGCAGCGGAGGAGTTGCTTCCCGTGACCGAGCGCTTCACTGACCGTGGTGAGTTGGAGGACGCTCCAGGCGCTGCCGGAGATTTGCACATCGTAGCGATTCCATCCGGCATCAACCTTGTGTTGCCAGCCGTACCGATCCAGTCGTTCGATGATCATCGAGAGGAACTCGGTTCGATCCAGCCCGCGCTCGTTCCAATATTCCGAAATGCTGAAATCGTTTTGGTCCGATTCGAGGAGCGCGGTTTGAAGATTTTCTCGTTTGCGGATCCGCGTGGCGGGTGCGCGGAAGCCGCCCTGGTAACGAGCCCAACCGCGAACAATCGGCTGGAGGAAAAATAAGAGACCGACGAGCGGGCGTGACCAGAAACGCGCTTTATCGCGCGGGATGTGCGCCTGTGCTGCGGCGATGCTGCTGACAATGATCGGGAGAAGAGTCGCGACAATGGCGGTCGGAAGCAGCGGACGGAAAACAGTCGAGAGCACGAGCAGCGGCAGAGAGATCAGCACGTGATACTCGAAGCTGTTTACCAGCATCAGCGTTAGCGAGGGGCCGGGACTGTAAACCGTTTGGAAAAAACCCGTGGCGAACGAGCCGTGGTAAATGATCGGCGAACCCATCGTAACGCCGATTTTGGCAGGCGAATAAATACGCCCGCGCCATTGGCTGCCACCTACCCAATTAAAGTACTCGGGATGCCGACGCGCGAGGAGCGCTTCGGCTTCTCCATAGCCTTGCTGTTGCTTTAAATAATCGCGTGCAGTCGCGCGACGGTAATGCCACACGAATCCTGCGGGAGAAAAGCCGAGGCTGTAGCCCTTTTGTTGCAAGCGCCAGCAGACGTCCACGTCGTCACCGGCTTTGCGGAAGAGCGGATCGAAACCCCCGATTTCATTCAGGGCCCATTTATAAAATGCCATGTTGCAGCCGGGAATATGCTCCGCCACGCGATCGGTGAGCATCACGTGCGCGGGGCCGCCGGGCGAAACCATCACAGCGGCCGCTACCCAGGAATCTTCCGGAGGCAAAAGATTGTGGCCGCCGATGCCGGTAAACTCTGAATTCAGCAAATCGCCTACGAGGTAAAACAGCCAGTCCTCGTCCGCCCTGCAGTCCGAATCGGTGAACGCAACAATTTCGCCCCGCGAAGCATTGATCCCGGTGTTACGCGCGACGGAAAGTCCCATGTTTTTTTCATGACGAATGTAGCGAACCCGCGCGTATTGCTTGCAGATGGCTTCGGTGCGGTCCGTCGAGCCGTCGTCCACTAGAATGACTTCGTAACTTGGATAGTTTAGCTCCTGAAGCGATTTGAGGCAGGCTTCGAGGGTGCGGTCGCCATTGTAACTTGCCACAACGACGCTGACCATCGGCGTGCTGGTGAGTGGAAAGTAAGGCGCCTTATAGAATTGGCGCTGCACGACGAAGAACGAACGCTTCGGTTCACGCGCGAGGGTGGTCAGGCCAAAGGCCCAATCGGTCACCTGCATGCCCTCCTTGAACCAGTCGTCCGTGTAGCTGTAGATCATCGCGCCCGCTAAACCACCCCGGAACGCCAGTTCGATTTGCCAGGAGAGGACCTCGCATTTCGTCTCTTCACCTTCGCGGATGGAATCGATGCCGAATTCGCCAAGCATGAGCGGCTTGGAATCCGCGATCATTTGCAGACGGCTCAGGTAATTCTCAAACGGCTTTGGCTGGTGCAGATAAACGTTGAAGCAGAAGAAATCGATGTTGCGCGGCTTGAGATATTCCGTGGGCGGATAATTTCCGAAGGTGCACAGACAGGAGGGATCGACCGCCTTCACCGCGCTGACGAGTTCTTCGACGAAATCGGCGACTGCGCCGCCGCCGCTCCAGCGGACGATGTCCGGCGGAATTTCGTTTACCACGCTGATGGCGAAGATCGCGGCGTGACTCGCGCACGCTTCGGCTGCGAATTGAACTGCCCGGATGGCTTCCGCGCGGGTGTCGTCGGCATCGAGAAAACAGAGGTGCTTGTTCCAGGGAACGTCGACCAGCACGCGTAAACCATGACTCAGCGCGAGATCGAGGAACCATTTCGGGGGCGTGTAATAAACGCGGATGACGTTCGCGCCGAGCTCGGTGAGTTGCTGGAAATCGCGGATGGTTTGCTCGATGGAAGCGAAAAATTCGCCGTTGGCATTCGGCGCGAAAGGACCGTATGTGACGCCTTTAACGTAGAACTTCCCTTCGCCAAGCCGGAAGAATTTGCCATCCACCCGGACGCGCAGGTGAGAGTGCGCGGGTGACGCGGCGCTTTGGGAACTGTGCGCTGCACGTTCCGAAGGTCGGACCTCAACTGGCTCCACAATCTTTAGATGCACGCCCGCAGCAATCGCTTCAGTTCCATGGAAGGAGTTGAACGAATAAGGTTCGGAGTGTCAAATTCACAGGCGATCTCCGATCAGGCATTTTGCTCTCTCGCTGCGATTGGCCGCGCCTCCGATATTGTCGCCGGATCCGCTTGGGCGGCCCATTTTTCCAGTTTCGCGAACACCCAGGAAAGTATAATCACCCCAACCGCCGTGAACACGAGAATCGACCAGCCGGCGCTGTCGTGAACCTTGTCGATGGCGTGCACTCCGTTGGCGTTGGCGGTCAAGCTGAGATAAAGCGAGCGGATCAAATTGCCGAGAACGGCGAGCCCAATCCCGCACACGAACAGCGCCACCTGCAATCCGCGACTCTTTAAGGTGAGATAACCGATAAACAGTGTGGCCATGATCGTTGACTGCAAACTGCGAATGCCGCTGCACGCTTCATCAACGCCGACCGTTCCGTTTGGGAGTTGTATAACGCTGCCGGTCCGCTGCGCGGGAATTCCGAAAAGATTTAAAACTTCAACATTCACGCTCGCGACCTTCTGCTGCAGGCCATTCACAATGGGCGAATGGAGGAAGGTGGGCATCGGCAACGCGATTAAAAAGAAAAACAAAGGAAACGCGAAATACACGAGCCCGCGCCAGCCGAACACATAATGAATATTCGCGGCAGCGACCAGATAAACGGCGAATGCGAGGCCTAGCAACAGGGCCGGCATCATGCCGAACGCTGCGTGATAGATCTGCACGACGAAAAGCAAAGCGCAGCCAGTCAGTCCAAAAATGAATTGCGGCCAGCGCAGTTGAAACATGGGTTCCGGCCGTTTCGCCCAATTGTCCCAAAGTAGAAACGCGCAGAGGAGCAGAACAATCCAGCCGAATTGCAGATCAGGTTTGTTCGTCCAGAACCACTGCGCCTTCGAGATAAGCCAGGCAAAACCGATCCACATCGGCGCGAGCGCGAGGAGGATCTGCCCTGTGTCTCGCCGCTGGAGTGGTGGAGGCACGATTATTTCGCGGCGGGAGTTCTGCGATGAATCTTGTGAATCGCAGCCTGGTCAGTGCATTTGATCACCATCTCGTCAATGCACACGTGATGCGGACGGGAGGCCACCCAGACCAGCGTTTCAGCGATGTCTTCCGCGGTGAGGGCCTCCACACCTTCGTAGACTTTCTTGGCTTTGTCCGCGTCACCCTTGAAACGCACGATGGAAAACTCTGTTTCAGCTAAACCGGGATCGACCGTGGAGACGCGCAATCCGGTGCCGCTTAATTCGAGGCGCAACGCCTTCGTGATTTGCAACTCGGCCGCCTTTGCGCCGCAATACGCCGCGCCACCTTCGTAGGCCACGCGCCCGGCGATGGAACCAATATTGATGATGCTGCCTTGCGTGTCTTTCATCAGCGGCAAAATCGCGCGAGTCATGCGGAGGACGCCAAGCACATTAATCTCGAACATCGTTTCCCAATCCTCGTCCTTCGCGGTTGCCACCGGATCGACACCGTACGCCCCGCCGGCGTTGTTGATGAGCACATCGACCTTCGGAGTTTTGGTCTGCGCCCATCGCGCGAATTCATCCACGCTCGCCGTTTTCGAAACGTCGAGCGCGCGTGCGTGCGCCGACCGCGCGCCTATTTTTTTACATTCTTCCGCCACCGCCTCAATACGATCGACGCGCCGCGCTCCAAGCAAGAGATTGCTTCCTTCCCTTGCAAACGCCCGCGCCGCCGCCGCGCCGAAACCCGCGGACGCGCCGGTAATCAAGACCCACTTATTCTCAAGTCGTGATGCCATGCGAGGATTTTACGGAACCGCAAGCGTCTGCCTAGGACTTTCAGCCACGCCTTGCCATCGCTTTCCTCGTTTGGCACTTTAATTTCATGGCGGAAGTGCTTGAAACGTTTGAGCAATCTCCCCTCGTTATCCATCCGATCCCGTCGCATCGGATGGACGAGGACGAGTTCTTCGAGTTCTGCCAACTCAACCACGACCTGCGCATCGAACGCAGCGACAAAGGGGACATCATTGTCATGGCACCGGCAGGAGGCAGCAGCAGCAGCCGCAACGCAAATCTCACTAGTCAGTTCGCTCTCTGGGCGCGCAAAGACGGTACTGGAACTATTTTTGATTCTTCGGCGGGTTTTATTCTTCCGAATAGCGCGGTGAGATCTCCAGACGTAGCGTGGGTGCTGAATAGCCGACTGGATGAACTAACCGACGAAGAGATGGACAAATTTCTGCCACTCTGCCCCGACTTTGTGCTCAAACTTCGCTCGAAGTCCGATCCTTTGCGCATCCAAAAAGAAAAAATGGTGGAGTACATCGCGAACGGCGCGCGACTTGGCTGGTTGATTGATCCTGTAAAGCAGCAGGTCCAAGTCTATCGCCCCCGCAGCGCTCCCCGTCTGATTGATGCGCCCCTGGAGCTTTCTGACGAGCGGGTTCTCCCCGGGTTCAAACTCGACCTGCGAGAGATCTGGTCCATACCCGGACGAGCCAGGACGCGGTCGAAGTAATCGCGTGTCCTCGACCGGAGCTAAAAGCGCGGACGAAAAACCTTGGAGACGGCTCCTGCTCCTGCTCGCCGGGCTGGTTCTCGTATCTGGCGTGTGGTTCTTCAGAAACCAGCCCGGAGGGGGCTCCACTACCGTTCCAACGAACACACTCCAAATTCTCACAGCATTCGAGACGCGCGCCGCGGCGGTACATTGGAAACCGGAACTCGAAGCCCAACAGCGGCTTCGCACCATAACGGCCTTGTGGGACGCGATTAATCATAGCACAAACAAACTCGCGACCGCGCTGAACCGATTTTCACCGCGCGAATTACTCCTGCCAACCCTTGGCGCGCCGGTTGAGTTGCCGCACAATATTCGCGTTTCCCAAGCCATTCTTACCCGGAACGATCCTGCTCCCTATTCTCGCCTTTTAGAATTGTCGGCCGGCTGGCAGCTCGATCAATGTGAGTTCCGTTTCATCAGTATCAATCCGGATACCTTCTATACTGCCCTTCATCTCACGAATCCGCGGACGCAAACACGCGCGATTCTGGAGGGAAATGTTCTCGTGGAATTCTCCGCCTCGAACACCCTGCAGCGCGTGGATGCCTCGCGTCTGGAACTCCGCACCCGCAGCGGCGCGCCTGCTTTTGCCGAGATGTTCCACGCCGCAGTTCCGCCGCCCGCCGGCTCATATTTCATCGACCCTCTTATCGTCTGGGATTTGAACTCGGACGGCCAACTGGAAGTGATCCTCGCCGCCGCTAATGTGGTGATCCGCCGAACACCCGAAGGCACCTGGACACCCGACCGGTTCGTGCCGCAGGACCTTGGTTTGATTTTCACCGCACTGCTGGGCGACTTCAGCGGTAATGGCACAACCGATCTGCTAACCGTGAAGTTCGAAGGAATCTATCTGTATGAAGGTTCAGTGGATGGGACATTCATCACCGCTCCCCACCTCGTCTGGAGCGCACAACCGCGTTTGCGATATCCTCAGGCGTTTACTGCCGGCGATGTGGATCGCGACGGCGATCTCGACCTTTTTATCGGTCAATACAAGGTCCCTTTTGAAAACGGGCAAATGCCCTTTCCTTACTTTAATGCGAACGACGGCTTTCCCAGTTTTCTTCTCGCCAACGATGGCACCGGCAATTTCGCCGATATCACCCAGCGCGCCGGCCTCGCCGCAAAACGCGCGCGGCGGGCTTACAGCGCCTCGCTGGTGGATCTCGATTCCGATTCAGATCTCGATTTGCTGCTGGTGAGCGATTTCGCGGGGCTCGATTTTTTTGAGAACAACGGCGAACGCGAGAACTTGCGATTCACGGACGCTACTACGAAACGGTTCGATCAAACGGCCGCGCTCGGCATGGCGCACAGCTTCGCCGATTTTAACCGGGACGGCCTGCTCGATATCATCATGATCGGCATGAACTCGCCCCTCGCGGATCGACTCGAGAGCGCTCGATTAACCCGCCCGTACGACGCTCCCGATCATGGCAAACGCGCCGCGCTCACCCACGGTAATCGGCTCTACTTCGGCACAACGGATGGCCGGTTCGTTCAGACCGATCTTAGCCAGCAAGTCGCTCGCACTGGATGGTCCTGGGGCTCCGCCGCCGGCGACCTCGACAATGACGGCTACCCCGAACTTTACGTCGTCAACGGCCACGCATCGCGCGCCTCCACCGAAGACTACGAAAAAGAATTCTGGCTCCACGACATCTACGTCGGCACCTCTCAAGAAAATTCTTTGGCCGACGCCTACTTTCGCCAAAAACTCACCGCCGGCCGCCAGGCGAACCACACTTACGGCGGCCACGAACGCAACCGCCTCTTCTTAAATCAATCTGGCACCAACTTCGTGGAAGCGGCCCATCTGTATGGAGTGGCTCTTCCGCAAGATTGTCGAAATACAGCGTCGATCGACTTGGATAATGACGGACGGCTGGACCTCGTTGTGACGACGTTCGAAGAATTTCCCGAGGTTCGCCAAACGGTGCGGTTTTTCCGGAACAAACTTGAGAGCATCGGCAGGCACGCGACCGGTACTTTGCGCGACATTAAAAAAACAGGTTTAGGCGGTCGACTGGTCGCGAAAGACCAGGCAGGCGTCGTGATGACGAACGCCTTTACATTCGTCAGCGGGGAATCCTATCGGACACAAACAGCACCCACGATCCAACTTGGGATTGGAAATGCGGCCGAGGCGTTCGCTGATAAGCCAAACGATTTTTTGATCCAACTGCGATAAGCCAGATCCCATTCCACAGCGGGAGCAGATTACTGGCCGGCCATGTACTGACGATATCCGTTCAGAGCGGGGACTGCGTTTGGATCCTTTTGAGCTGCTTCGACAAGGCGTTCGCCAACGTCTGCGGCCAATTGGCGGTACTCAAACCATTTTCCGCCAGCTTGTGCAACTCCGCGAAGTGCGATTAGCCGGTCCAGAGAGCCCATGTAATCCTTGCGATCCAAGGCGGCGCGGATTTCATTTTCTCCCGGTAAATTCTCCGGCGCGGCTGGCGTTGCTGCTGCGGCGGGTTTTGTCGTGGCAGGTGCCGCTGCAGCAGGTTCCTCGACCGTCGGCACTGGTGCTTCAGCCGTGGTTTCTGCCTCCTGTTTTTTGGCGCATCCCACAAAAAGCAGCGCCAGAGTGAGAATGGCGAACGAATACAAGCCCATTGTCGAAATCCATCTACCTCGATGCATAATCGTTTTAGCGGTATCCGGGGCCGTTCAGCAGTTCGTTCGGAATGGCCACTTTACGATTAATCAGGTCCCAAGCCTTCGGCCATTTCACATACTGGGCCGTTCCGCCTACCGAGCCAACCACTGCACCGCCCGGCAGATTGCGTTGTGCAACGTTGACATTGAACCAACTTGCAGCTCCTGAGTGGCGCAATGAAAGTGCTTCACCCAGCGCTTCGGGATTGTTTCCGGCATCGTTAAACATAAACCCGTCGCGTTGTGACGGAGGCGAGATTTCATTCTGTTCCCACATTTGCCAGTCCGTCGGCAGGAAATCGGAAGTCTTGTAGGTTTTGCCGTTCAACGCCTTCGCTTTTGGTCCAACATAACCTCCAAGGGTGCCGTTCCAGACATAGGAGGTGACCTTAATGTCACGGCCCATCCAGTTCCGTTGTAGTTTCGGAGAAAGTTTACGTGTCGCGACATCCTTCGGGCACCAGGTGACTTTAACGTCGTTCAAATACTGGCCGACTTGGCTCGCTTTGAAAAAACGGACCTGGTTGGTAAACTCATTCGAGTTGACATCTCTGCCCATGCAATTCGGCAAAGTGGCAGGCGCTCCTGGGATGGCTTTGCTTTTCTGGCTGGTGAGATAGGCCCAACCGTCTGGATCGCCACCGCCGGCGCCCCACGTCGGATGCGCGAAGTAATCGCTGTTTTCGGTGCTGTACATCGAGCTACCCAACAGGACCTGCTTCACATTATTGATGTCGAGCGTCATCTGCGCTTTGTCTTTCGCTTTCGACAGCGCCGGCAGCAGCATGCTCGCGAGAATTGCGATGATCGCGATGACCACCAGAAGTTCGATCAGGGTGAACGCCGTTTTACCAAAGGCATACCGGGCCGTTCTTGCGGGTCTTTTCATAAAGTTGTTGGTCGGGTTATAGTGGCATCCTAAGGATGCGACCGACCTTCGTCAATATGGGCGTTTGAGCGCACGGGTGCTGCATGAATGCCTCGCTCCGCCTCTTTTTCGTCACATTTCCGCCCCCCTTATTGCTGTCCCGTAAACTTTCCATTACAATCTCTTCGCAATGAGGTGTGTATTCGGTGTCGAACGGCAATTCCGCGCGCCCGATCGACACACCAGCAGTGCGCCCTGAACAGGTCAAACCCGATGCAGCAGCTTAATTTTGAGGACGTTCTGAATAAGATGGTCGAGGAGAACCCACAGTATCATCGCGACGCATACCTTTTTTTGCGAGAAGCGCTCGACTTCACCCAAAAGGCGATCACGAAATCGAACAAAAAGCGGACCCGCGAAGGCATGCACATCACCGCCCAGGAGCTGCTCAAAGGTATTCGCGAATATGCCCTCGCCGTTTTCGGCCCGATGACTACCACCGTCTTCGAAGAATGGGGCATCAAATCATGCGAAGATTTCGGGAACATGGTCTTTCTCATGGTCGAAAACAACCTGCTCCGCAAAACCGAGCAGGATCGTCCCGAAGATTTCAAAAATGGGTTTAGTTTTGACGAAGCGTTCCGAAAACCATTTCTGCCTTCTGCGAAGGCGCCGGATGAGCGGGTCATTCCAGAACCTTCGAAAGTGGTACAGAATTGAGCAACGATACTAAATGGGCTTTCAACCGGCAGGGTAACCCGGGGTCGGACGCCACCGCTGCGTCCGCCGCTCAAGAAATCCCCGCGCTTCCGCCCGGCACTCGCCTCACCACGCTCGACAACGGCTTGGTCATGATCGTTCGCGAAGATCCGAGCGCCCCCGTTGTCTCCGTCCAAGCCTGGTGCAAGGCCGGCAGTATCGATGAAGGCAAATGGCTTGGAGCCGGCCTGTCACACATGCTCGAGCACATGCTCTTCAAGGGCACCAAAACCCGAGGCCCCGGCCAGATCGATCGCGAAGTCCAGGATGCCGGCGGTTACATGAACGCCTACACCTCCTTCGACCGAACGGTCTACTACATCAATGTCCCAAACACCGGCGCAAAAATCGCCATCGATATCCTCTGCGACATCATGCAGCACGCCACTCTTCCTCCCGAAGAAGTGGAAAAGGAGAAGCAGGTTATCCTCCGCGAGATGGACATGAACCAGGACGATCCATCCCGCCGCGCCAGCCGTCGTCTCTTCGAAACCGCCTACATCCGCAGCCCGTATCGTTACACCGTCATTGGTTACCCGGACATCTTCAACGAGCTGACCCGTGACGACGTGGTCGCCTATTACCGCGAAAAGTACGCCCCCAATAATACCTTCTTCGTCATCGTCGGCGACATCAACGCCGTTGAAATCGAGAACCAAATCCGCGAAGCCTATAAAGGATTCCGCGCCCGTCCCCTGCCCCCGAGCGTCATGCCTGGCGAACCGCCGCAGGCCGCCCCGCGCGAAGTCTTCGAAGAAGCGCCCATCGAACTCGGCCATTTCCATTTCGCCTGGCATATCCCGGACATCCGTCATCCCGATGTTCCGGTGCTCGATGTGCTCGCCACCTTGCTCGGCAACGGCCACAGCTCGCGCCTTTTCCAGGAACTCCGCGAACGCCAGGGCCTCGTGCATTCCGTCGATGCCTGGACCTACAATCCCGGTAATCCCGGCCTCCTCGGCGTCAGCGGCGTTGTGGATGGCGCACTCTTCGAGAAAGCCCGCCTCGGTGTTCGGGCGGAACTGGATCGCATCAAATCCGGGTTCGTCTCCGAAGCGGAACTCGCAAAAGCGGTCAAGCAATTCACCGCCGCCACCCTCGCCACGCGCAAAACCATGCAAGGCCAGGCCCAGGATTTCGGCGGCAATTGGATGGCCGCAAACGACCTGAACTTTTCCGAGCGTTATCTCGCCGCGGTCAAGCGCATCACCAGGGAAGACATCCAACGCGTCGCGCAAAAATACCTGGTGCCCGAGAATCGCACCCTTTACGCGCTGCTTCCCACCGGCACCATTCTCCAGCGAGCCGAGTCGCGCGAAGTCATCGTCGATAATGCGATCCAGAAAATCGATTTTCCAAACGGCCTCCGCCTTCTCGTTAAAGAGGATCATCGACTCCCGTTCGTCGAGTTCCGCGCGGTTTTTCGTGGGGGCGTTCTGGCGGAAAACCTGGAGAACAACGGCCTCACCCTGCTTCTCGCGAAGTGCATTCTCAAAGGCACCCCCACGCGCACTGCGGAACAAATCGCCAATGAAATCGAGTCCCTCGGTGGTTCCCTCGACAGCTACGGCGGCAATAACAGCTTCGGCGTCAACAGCGAGGTGATGAGCACCGACTTCGATCAAGGACTCGATCTGCTCGCCGACGTTATTCTTCGCCCTTCTATCCCCGAGAACTCACTCGAACGCGAAAAGGAAGTTCAACTCGCCACCATTCGCGCGCAACGCGATCACATGCTGCAAAGCGCCAGCAAGGCGATGCGCAAAAAGCTTTTCGGCCTGCGCGGTTACGGCCTCGATGTCACCGGTAACGAAAACAGCGTCCGCACCGTCACGCGCGATCATCTGCTGGAGTTCTACCGCACCCTCGCTATCCCGAATAACTGCGTCATTTCGATCTTCGGCGACATCACCGCGGATCGCGTCAAAGCCGCCATCGAAGCGAAGTTCGGCTCGTGGAAAAAATCCGCCCCCATCAAAGTCGAAGCGGGCGAACCACTGCAACCCTCCGAAGTGATCCGCGTCTCCGAGCATCGCGACAAGAAGCAGGGCGTCATCGTCATGGCCTTTCCGGGCGTCAACATACACAACAAAGATCGCCACGCTCTCGAACTGCTCCAGGAAGCGCTCAGCGATTTGGGTTCACGCCTTTTCGTGCGCATCCGTGAAAACCTCGGCCTCGCCTATTACGTCGGCGCGCAGCATTTCCTCGGCCTTCAACCCGGCTACTTCGCCCTCTACGCTGGCACCATGCCCGACAAACTCGGCCAGGTGGAAGAAGAGATGCTCAACGAAATAAAACTCCTGCGCGAAAGCGGCCTCACCGCCGACGAGATCAAGCGCGCGAAAGCAAAACTCCTCGGCCAGAAAAAAATCGCCCGACAGGATCTCGGCGGTTACGCCGTCGCCACCGCGCTCGATGAACTCTACGGACTCGGTTACCAGAATTGCGACCAGGAAGACGCCCTCTATGAAGCCGTCACCGTCGAGGAAGTTCAGGAGTCCATCCGCACCTACCTCGACCCGAACCGTTGCGTCATTTCCACCGTCGCGCCGTTGAATCCGACCCAAGCGTAGCGTCGCGGGTTGACATCAAGCACTTCTGGGCGACTTTTCCTGCCCGTGTTCCCGCTGAAGGCCAGCGTAATCTCTTTTGTGCTTTGGTGTGCCCTCGCCGCGCCAGCGCACAGCAATCCTTTATGCGGAGTTTGTGCGAACCCGCAGCAATTCGCGGGCGGCATGATGCGGGCCAGTTCGCGCGGACTAATCAGCGCAGTGGGCGAAAAGAAAGTTCTCTACATTCGCCTGAATTTTTCCGATGACCTCACGCAGCCCATCACTGAGACCACAGCAACGGAGCGCATGCAGGAAGTCTCACATTTCTTCCGCACGCATTCCTACGGGAAGTGCTGGATGAAATCGACGGTCACGCCATTGCTGACCTTTCCGTCGCTTAAATCAGCTTACTTTTCTACGAACAGCGCCGGGCTGGTCACCTGGGATCCGCAGCGAATGCTGACCGATGCGTTGGACGTCGCGCGCGCGGCTGGTTTTAGCCCGGGCGATTACGACCTGCATCTCCTTCGCTTCAACGCTCCGTTTTATCAATCCTGGGGATACATCGGCACGAGCGGGGCCTGGCTTGTCACGTCCGACGTTCCGACAACCGCGCACGAGATCGGCCACAACCTCGGCCTGAATCATGCCAACTCCTGGAGCGGTCCCTTGAACGGCCCCGGCGCAAATAAGGAATACGACGATCTCTACGACATCATGGGCTACCCATATCGCTTCGATCTCGCTGGCTTCCACACGATCAATAAAACAGCACTTGGCTGGCTCGATGAATCACACACCATGCGCGTGACAAACAGCGGCGTCTACCGTCTGTACGCGCACGATACGAATCAACCCGTGGCCCACCGAACCTACGCTCTGCGCATCAAGAAAGATGACGAACGCGACTACTGGATCGAGAAACGTCAGCGGTTCGATTTTTCCGATGAAATGAAATCCAGCGGCGTGCTCGCCTATTGGGATTCGTGGAGCGAAAGCAATTACGGCACGCAACTCCTCGACCCTTCACCCGCGGAAGGATGGGGCCTCCCCATCCATGACCTGCTCTCCGATCGCGTCGCCGGTCTTCGCGTGATTCCTCTACGCCAGGCCGAAGATCGATCTTACATCGAGGTTGCCGTTTTTCTAGGCAATGCCCCCTTGACCATCTTGCCTGGCCTCATTCACTTCGCTGGCCTTCCAAATCAAAACTACAACCTGCAAAGCTCCACGGACCTGCGAAGTTGGACCAATGTGAAGCAATTCTCAGCGCCAGACGGGGAATTCGTTCTTCCCGTTTCCGCAAACACCAAGGGACTCTTCTATCGAGTTCAGCCAGCTCAGTGAGCCTATTATCTGCTCGGCTCTGCGACACCGCTGCGCAGATAAGAAACAAGATCGAGAATCTCTTCTTTCGTTAAGACGTTCACCAGTCCGCTCGGCATCGGCGATAACGTCGCCGGACGAATCTGCTCCACGTTCGCCTTCGGCACTTTCTCTTTTGTTCCCGCGACGCGATCAACCTCAATCACGACCTCCTTTTCAGAATCGCTGATCAATTTTCCCGTGAACACTTCGCCATCCTTCAAGAAAACAGTGTGATCCTGGTATTGGTCCGAGACAACTTTGGAAGGTTCAAGCATCGATTCGAGCAGATCGCGTTCGCTGTATTTGCTCCCGGCGCCCGTCAGTTCCGGTCCGGACATGCCACCGTCATTTCCGAAGCGATGACACATCAAACATTGCGCGTCCACAAACGCCTGGCGCCCGCGCGAAAAGTCCCGCTGCCGCGGCTTGCCCAGTTCGGCGAGCAAATCTTCCACTTTCCAATCGCGCACAAACTCCCGTGTTCTCCCCGGAACCAACTGCGCTTGCGCGATCGGCTTCGCGAGCAAAGGTTCGAGCGCCTTGCGCTCTTCCGGAGACAACGTCGCAATAGCCTGCCGCCGGAAATCGCGGAGATAACCGTCGTAACTCGCGCCATCCACATAAGATCGCTTCACGTCCGCGAAATATTGAGCGACCTCTTTTCCGCGCGCCTTCTGGTTGCCCGGCAGAAACCACGCGAAGAACTTTTCCCGATCCGCCAGCGTCCAGCCGTCCTTCACGTTCCGCAGCAGTTCAATGTAGAACAACTGTTCTTCTCCGCTCTGGCTTTCCTGCAAATAGCGAACGGCCTGGGTAACCGCGCCGGGCGCCTTTACATGCAATAAAACGCGCATCGATTCGCGCTTCACCGCTTCGGAAGCTCTCGGCAAAAAGTCGATCAACTCACTCACCAGCGCGTCCGTTTCCGGTTTCGCAACCACCCCGTGCCGCGCCAGGCTCACTTGGATCACGCGCAGTTTGGCGAGTCGCCGCGCCTCACTCAGACTCGGCATTCGGAAATTCCGCACCCGCTTCAATACCGCCGCCTGGTCCTCCGCGCTGCCGATCCGTGCCAGGACGAGCAACGGAGTCAGCCCTACAGTCTGCAGAGCGCGCGGTGTCCAGTTTTCGAGCGGTGCCGATTCGATTGCCACCCTGGCCGCATAGCGAATCGCCGAATCGTTTCCGAACATTCGCGGCAATATAAAATCTAAATCGTTCCTCGTTGCCCCTGAGTGCATCGCCTCCAACTTTCGGCGTTCTTCGCGAGCCTGCTTTGCGGCGGGATCCACCGGGAAAACGTCCCGCTGCTTTTCACCGGTGTAACTGACCCGATACAAGCCCGACTGCGTCCCGCGCCCACCCGTGGTGAAATACATCGCTCCCTCCGGACCGAAGCTCAGCGAAGTGACGTTCAGCGGCGCGCCTTCCAGAAACTTCTCAACCTGGCCCGTGTAGCTGGCGCCACTTTCCGTCAGGTGCACCGCGAGGATTCGGCCGTACGACCAATCCTGGAGGAATAAAGCGCGCCGAAATTTTGGAGGAAAGTTTTCGCCCCGCGCAAATTTCACCCCGGTCGGAGAACCGATTCCGACGTTGGCAACAGTTGGCACCGCGCCGGAATAATCTTCCGCCCACATCCGCGTGCCATCGCGCCAGCCCGCATCGCCACCAGAAACCAAATGGATCACTCGCGTCGGCCGATACCACGGCACGCCCCAATCCCACTCATTGTCGCTGTCGAACGTGAATAATTCGCCGTCCGCATTGAAATCCATGTCGTAGGCGTTCCGCATTCCGCCCGCGAAAAGTTCCCATTCTTTCCCTTCCGCGTCGGTCCGCAGCACATGGCAGTTCGGCGCTTTTGTTCCGGGCAGATCATCGCCGCGCGCGCCCGTGAGTGCATCCTCCGCGTAATTCCGATACGGCGACTTCGGCGAAATCCCTTCGGGCAATTTCGTCCCATTTCCATTCAGCACGTAAATCTTTTTGTCCGGCCCGAGCGCCAGCGCGTGATAACCATGCTCGCTCCCGCCTTTGAACCCTTTCAAAAAGTGGAGCTCGTTCGTTTCGTAACGATCGTTCTTGTTCGCATCAATCAAGCGATACAAACCGGAGCCGCGCGGGCCGATCCCATTCACGTACAGACTGTCGAACGCCTGCAGCAATCCCATCGCATACGAAATCGGCGCTTCGATTTTCTCCACGCTTTCAACTTTATCCGTGCCCAGTGTCAGCCGAAGTAGCGAACGACTCTCTCCCTGCGGCGAAACTATAATTCGTCCCCGGTCATCGAACGCCATGCAAATCCACGAGCCTTCAGCCGGTTCCGCCGAGCGCAGCAATTCCACTTTGAATCCTTCCGGGACAGTAATATTCTCCGGCGCTGTCGCGCCCGGACGAAACAACACATCGCCCCACGGCTCAATTCCATGCTGGCCCAAACTCTTCGCGCTCTTCCAGTGCGCCGCGTTGAAGTCGAGCTTCGCCCACCCGAGTTCCTCCGTAGCGCTCGTCAGCCAGGTGCCGTCACTCACGAGATTAATTTCTCCACCCAGATTCAGATGCACGAGCAAACCACGCGCTGAGTTCGCCCCCTCCTTCACCTGCGCTTTCACCGCGATGACATTGTCTCCTTGGTTCAGCCGCACCGTCACTTCGCTCCGGCTCGGCCGTCGCCAATCCGTGCACCGCGCGATCGACACCCCGTTCAAGAATACTTCCGCTTCATCGTCCGCCGACACCGTCAGCCGCGAGTTCCAAAGCAACGGCGGCGAGCGAAATGCCTTCCGAAAGTAAACCGTCGTAGCGTTCGTTTCTCCGTGCCAGATCCATTCCGGCGTTTGCGCAAACGCAGGCCAGGCCACCGCCGCAACCAGGATCGCGAACAGAATTCTCATGGATGCACCCACCTTAACTCCCGCCTCGGTTTTTGACAGCCTCAACCAGCTTCGGTTCACCAAATTGCACCCGCCTCTCACTCCCTTCGCGCCCTTCGTGCTCTTCGTGGTTAAGGAAGTATTTTCCCTCCCTCTTTCGCTTGATCAACTAGCAATCCCCTATCTTCCAAGGACCAAAGGTCCGACCCAAGGAAGCCGAGGGCGCCAGCCTTGGGTATAGCCGCGATACAAACTCCAAGCGCTGAAGGCGCGCTCTAATTTCTTTATTCCCTAATGTCGATTGCCAATCCTCCCGTTCCTCACCCAATTTCGCAATCAAGCCCCATCCCAACACTGGCGATTAATCTCAAGAAGATGATCCTCATCCGACACATCCACCCATCCCGCCTCCAGCACGCCCTTTACCTCACCACCTTCCTCATCCTCGTGCCCTACACCCATTCCATGGGCTGGCGCGAAATCCCCCTCGAACCTGGGTTGAACAAAGGACTTCCCAACTTCGTCTTCGATTCGGCAGGTGATCTGTTCCTCAGCCAAAGTTCAAACACCAATCGCCTGCTCAGAAAAATCTCGGGCGCAACCGGCGGGACAAAATGGGAACGGCTACTGCCAAGTTCCGGCCCTGTCATAGCCGTGAGCGACTCGGGAACCCTCGCCTGCCTCAGAAGCGACGTTTCCATCCCTTCCAAAACTAACCTGTTCGTCACCCTCCTTTCCGCATCCACCGGCAGCAACCTCTGGGAAACCGTCGTCACCAATGTCACCATCCCTGCCTTCGAATGGGTTGCTTTTGATCCACAAGGAAACGTCGCCGCAATGTCTTTCGCCTACGGAACCAACGGCGTCGCCACCATCCTCAAGCTCGACAAAGCGACCGGCAACATCCGCTGGCGCACCGTCGTCGAGATGAACTACGCAGGCCGCGCATACCTTAACGTCGACCATCAAGGGAATGCCATCGTAAGCACCCAATGGGAATTCTCGCAGCCGCCCGAATGGAATTTTCGCGCCGTTAAGTTCGACGCCACGGACGGTCGAGTTTTGTGGGACTGGAAAGATATAACGAATAGAGCATCGATCTTGATGCGGCCCACGACCGACAACAATGGCGACGTCATCCTCACGGGCGAATGCTCTCCCTTCGCGCTCTATACCGCAAAGATCAAAAGTGAAGACGGCAGCCTCGCGTGGTGCAATGCTAGAACAACTCGCGAGGCGATCGGATACTACTCCATCACAGTTACGAGCCACGATGTCATCACCGTCGGCAAAAGTCAGGATGCTGTTACGTCCGAGACGACGACCTACGTGACGCGATGCGCCGCAGAAAGCGGTGCGACCATCTGGGAGCGAACTCTACAGATTGGTGGCGAGCGTCCAGGCTCAATCCAACCCGTCTGCTTGATTCGGGATGTAGATGGCCAGATTCTTCTCGGAACATCTGAAATAGTTCCGGCTCATTATCCAAATGATCTCCGCCAAAAAATTCGGAAGTTGAACGCTGAAACCGGATCGACTATTTGGGAGGTAGCTCGAGAGTATAATCGACATATACTGAACGTTCTCGGCTCGACCCACGGCAGGTTCGCTCATTGGTCGTGGAATGAAAACACAGACTATATGCTCGGCCTCTCCCACATCGGCCCCGAACTAACCACCCGCCCCTTCCCCAACCACCTCGAAATCTCCTGGGAGCCCGAAAACCTCGGCTACACCCTCCAACAATCAACCAACAACTCCGAACCACTCAACTGGCTTCCCATCCAAGGCTCCACCACCACCAACCTCCTCCGCCTCCCAAAAACCGAAAGCCCCGTATTCTTCCGGCTCGTCCGGGAGTAATAACGACGAATGAAACACCACGCCTCCTCAGCTTCGTTCCCTTCGCGACCTTCTGTAATAATTTCTTCTCTCACCGCATTTCCGCATTGACCGTCCCCCGCCCCGCTTGTTATAAATTCCGCATGATCACGAACAACCTTCGTGGTCACTCGGATCGTATCCGAACAAAAGCTTCGCTCCCTGCGAATCTCCTGTTCGCCGACGCTTCCAGAGTGCCCACACGATTTGCTGCCCCACGGACTCATTGCGTACATGGGCCGACTCGCAATGGCTGCATTGCACCTGTCGTTATCCGTGCACTTCATCGTGTTGATTTTCTACAAATCAACACCCATCAACACGAATCAGCACCCATCAACACCCACAAACACCCAGGCAAAAACAACTCCAACTCCCTCACGATCAACAACTCAACACCATCAACACCCAAAAAACGGAAAAATCATCAACACCTTAACGTTACTGCCTTCGAAACCGCCCGGCTCGGGCGTCTAGTTTATTCCCCAACACCAGCTAGAAACAGGACATTTGCAATTATCCGGCAGCGACGTCCGAAAGCCAAGCTGTCCCGCGGCGCTCAGGATGGAAGCGGCAACCACCCGAAATTCGCGGCGGAAGGATGCGGCGAACCTCTTGGCAAAGTCCCTGCTTTAGGCGGCGCAAGGCTTCCTATGCGTCCGAAATTGAAACAGACCCGCGGCTTTACTCTGATTGAACTCCTGGTCGTCATCGCCATCATCGCGATCCTCGCCAGCATGCTCCTCCCCAGCCTGGCCAAAGCCAAAACCAAAGCCCACGGCATCATCTGCCTCAGCAACAACAAACAACTCGGCACCGCCTGGCAACTCTACGCCGGCGATAACGACGACAAAACAGTCAACAACTTCGGCGTCGCCGAAACACGCGCCAGCCGCGACGCCACCAACCCCACCGAAAAATACCAGAACTGGTGCAACAACGTCATGACCTGGCAAGCCTACGGCCGCGACGATTCCGACAACACCAACACCTTCCTCGTCGCCCAGGGCGCGCTCGCCAAATACGCCAGCGGCGGCTACCAGATCTACAAGTGCCCTGCTGACATCACGGTTTCCCCGGCCCAACGTGCCCGCGGCTACCCATACCGCGTCCGCAGCCTCTCACTGAACGGCTACACCGGCCCATTTAATACGGACCCCAACGACATCTCGCTCCAGGGCATCAACCAGGCCTACCCCGCCTACAAGCAACACCTCCGCATCGGCAACATCAGCAACCCCGCCGACACCTACACCTTCCTCGACGAACACCCCGACTCCATCAACGACGGCTACTTCCAGATCGATGCCGATCCCACCGGCCAATGGGGCGACCTCCCCGCCAGCTACCACAACGGCGCCGCCGGCTTCACCTTTGCCGACGGCCACTCCGAAATCCACAAATGGCAAGGCGCCTCCACCAAACAAAAAGTCCGCCACTCAACCTGGACCGGCGGCCCCGCCGACAAAAACGATTACGAATGGATCTCAAAAAGAGCTTCGGAGCAGCGCTAATCGGCGGTGGTGCGAGGCCTATCGGCGAAGCGGTTCGTCTCCTAACAGTTCAGACTTCCTTGGTATTTGGTATCTGGCATTTGGTCATTTCCCAGTCCCTGTGCACCGAAAAGAACCATTGCCATCCTCTCCCCTTTTTGGCAGTTTCGGATACTAGCCAAACGACCCAATCGTATGCCAAAATATCTTAACAAACGTCTCGCAGCTTTCACGCTCATTGAGCTGCTCGTCGTCATCGCGATTATCGCGATTCTCGCCAGTATGCTTTTGCCCGCGCTTGCGAAGGCAAAAACCAAAGCTCAAGGCATCATGTGCCTGAGCAATAACAAGCAGCTCTCTCTCGGTTGGCAACTTTACGCCGGCGATTACGACGATGCATGTGCGAACAATTACACAATTCCAGGCACTGTTACCGCGATAACCTCAAAGCGCTTTGATAATTGGGTCAATAACGTGATGACCTGGGGCGCGGGTAACTCCACCGAGGACCAGAGCGTCACTAACGAAGCTTGGGTAAAGAATGGCGTTCTTGGGAAATATACCGCTGGGGCCCTTGGTATTTACAAGTGTCCTGCAGACAATGCGGTTTCCCCCGCGCAGCGTGCCAAGGGTTGGACCCGGCGCAATCGGACGCAGACGATGAACGCCATTTTCGGCAAGTCTGAGCCTACAGGAAACCCGAATCCTAACGGCAAAAGCTGGGGCTGGGGAAATGCCTACATTCAAATGCTCAAGCTCGCCCAGGTCCGCGCTCCTGCAACGACCTGGTTGACGCTGGATGAGCATCCGGACTCATCGAACGATGGCTTTTTTATTAACACCCCTGGTATGACCAGGTGGACCGACTACCCTGGCTCTCAGCACAACGGTGCTTGCGGTTTCTCATTCGCGGACGGCCATGCCGAGATCAAAAAGTGGCAAAGCCCTGCCTCTAAATACAAAGTCTATTTCAACGTAGGCACTCTCCAGTCTAAAACGATTACTATGACTGCTGCCAATGGCGGCTTCGCAGATCGCCAGTGGTACGAGGATCGCACCGGTCTTTTCACCAGGTAGTTCGCCAGTAGTTTTTTCGAAAAACGGCGCTTTCGAAACGGAAGCGCCGTTTTTGTTTTACGCCTTCCCTATTCCTCAAATAATTTCTTATCTGGCTGGCGTTGCGATCTGAACCCGTCGCCTGTCACGTAATCTCTACTTCCAGGTCCAATCACTTCGCCCGGATCTCTCTTCGATCCATTCCTAAACACCTTCAGGGTCTCTCGCGCCTTTGGCCAAACCTCCCCCGTCGTTAGAACCACATCTGGCTTCCCATCTCCATCCAGATCGTCCGCCACCACATTTCTGGAATCCTCCGCGAACGACAGCCCCAGCAGATATCCAACCTCCAAAAAGTTTGTCCCTCCGCGATTCCAGTAGAATCGATTTCTCTCGTGTCCGCCAAACGACCGCTCCCGATCACGCCCCCTCGCTCCCGCTGACTTGAAATACAAATCAGTGGCTGACGCCCCCAGGGTCGATTCTAAAAACCGATCGTGCAGCCAGTAATCTCCCTCGCTGTCCTGCACTGTCGCTTTGCTCTGGAATCCATTCGCCACGTAAACATCCGTCCAACCATCGTTATCGAAGTCTAGTGTCGTGCAGCCCCACGCCCAACCAGCGCGCGCGATCGAATCACTCATCGACTTCTGCTCAAACCGACCCTCCCCCTGCCCAAACCACAGCCGATTCCCATACGTCATCGCGATTTCCATTTCCCTCTCCTTCGGCTCTCTCGACCGCGCCCATCGCCCATGTGCCAGCCGATCCATCGTCGCCGAAGTCATTCCGATCATCAAAATATCCAGCAGCCCATCACGATTAAAATCCGCAAACGTATGCGACATCCCAAATCCGTGTCGTTCGCGCAAAACCGCGCCAGTCACATCCGCAAACTTCCCTTTCCCGTCGTTCCGATAAACATCCCCCCCCGCAAAATCACTCACCACCAACAGATCAAGATCCTTGTCCCGATCCAGATCCACCAATGACGCGCTAAACGTCCGACGATTCCGCTTCCCACCCAATCCCCTCTGTTCCGTCCCGTCCCGAAAATTTCCCAGCCCATCATTCACCAGCAGATAACCCGGGAACCCATCATTGGCGTCGTAGAACGGTCGCGGCGTCACCCCGCCTTCGTAGGGATCTTTGTACTGCCCCAGATATAAGTCCAAATCGCCATCACCATCGATGTCCCCGCTCGTCAGCACCATCGGCATCGGAAGTGGCGGCGTCGCTTTCCACGCCGCGCGCGCCTTCGTCTCAAATTTCCCGCCACGCGAACCAAAGTGAACGAACAACCCCTCCCATTTCGCCGAAACAAAATCCACCGAGTCATCCCCATTCACATCCGCCAGCAAAGCCGTCCCAATGAATTCCTCTGGAAACTTGCACAGCTCTTCCGTCGCGAACTCGAACTTCCCTCGATTCCAGTAAACCAAATTCCGCGCCGCCAAAACAATCTCCGAAAGCCCGTCTCCGTTCAGGTCATAAACCATCAACGGATCGATATATCGCGCCTGTTCCCGCGGCACGATCTCATCATCGCGCACCAGTTCAAACAACGCCTCACCGTTCCGCATCTTCAGAGCCAGCCGCGAAGCATCCACCTTCCTCACACCCCATTCCCCTCGCTCACTCTTCGTGCCCCACTCCACTTCCAACTCCCCCTCCAAACTCACCCGCAACTTCTCCCGCGAATTTTTCAAATTCGCCGCAAAGTAGAACCCACTCTTCTCCGGCCGATTCGCTGAATCCAAATCAAAGCGAACATGCCGAAACTCAATCTGCTCCAGCACCCACCCCTCCCCAATCTTCTCACTCAAAAAACTCAGCCACTCCTCCCCCATCAGCTTCGTCCCAGCCCCCACCGCCTTCAAAACCTGAATCCCCTGCGGCAACACCTCCACACCGTCCCACCGTCCCAACTGCACCTCACCCACCGCAAACTCCGCAAGAACGCCCAACTTCCCTCTCTCTGTGCCCTCTGTGTGTGTCCTTCTGTGCTCTCCGTGTAACTCTCCTTTTCCCATCCGCCCCAACAGTTCCGTCGCGCCATTAATCTCATCCCAAAGCCGCTCCACCGTCGCCCCGCATTCCTGCGCCAGCATCTCCTTCGCCCAAACCGTCTCCGCCACCCGCTTCTCCTCCGCCTCAATCCGGAGCACCTCATTCACCAACTCTCCACTTACGTTGTGCAGCACCGCCCGCCGCACCTGCTGATGCGCCTCGGTCTCCGGCGGTGGAGCCAACGCGCGTTCCCGCTTCAACAACCAAAATGCCCCCAGCACCGTGGCAAAAATCGCCACCCCCAACGCGATAAACCTCTTCCGGTGCATTTAATAAACCAACATCAGCGCAACCCCCGCGCAACCTCAAAGTGCCGACCTTCGCTTTTTATCGTGAATCATCGACTTTCTTTCGTTTCACCGGTTATTATTCTGCCATGAAGCCCGTCTGCCGATTCGCTCTCTTTGCGATCCTTGCCGCTGTGGTTCCCTTTGCGCATTCCGCGGAATTCAAAATCGGCGTGCACAACTTCACCCTCCCGGATGGCTTCACGGTCGAGAAGGTCGCCGGCCCTGGTCTGATCGATCGCCCCATCGTTGCGGACTTCGATGAACTCGGTCGTCTCTACGTGGCGGAATCGTCCGGATCGAACGATCCCGTGCACGAACAACTCAAGCAAAAGCCGCACCGCATCGTTCGCCTCGAAGACACCAACCACGACGGCACCTTCGACAAGTCAGTTGTTTATGCGGACAAAATGATGTTTCCCGAAGGCGCGATGTGGCTCAACGGCTCGCTCTATGTGTCCGCTCCACCGGTCATCTGGAGGCTCACCGATACGGACAACGACGGCGTCGCCGACAAACGCGAAGAATGGCTCGACGCGAAGACGCTGACCGGCTGTGCGAATGATCTGCACGGTCCGTATCTCGGATTGGATGGTTGGGTCTATTGGTGCAAGGGAGCCTTCGCGAAACAAACTTATGAACGCGCAGAAGGGGCTGCTTTCGAAACGCGCGCCGCACACATTTTCCGGCGCCGGCCTGAAGGCGGGCTGGTCGAAGCGGTGATGACCGGCGGCATGGATAATCCGGTCGATGTAACGTTCACCCCAGAAGGTGAACGCATTTTTACAACGACTTTCTTCCAGCATCCAGGCGGCGGCCAGCGGGATGGGCTTGTTCACGCAATATACGGCGGTGTTTACGGCAAGGTCCATGACGTCATCGACGACCATAAAAAGACGGGCGACCTCATGCCCGTCCTCACGCATCTCGGGCCCGCTGCTCCTTCGGGGCTTACGCGCTACGAATCCGAAGTTTTCGGTCGTGATTATCGTGACAATCTTTTCGTCGCGCTTTTCAACCTCCACAAAGTTACGCGCCACATTCTTCAACCCGTCAGCGCTACCTACAAAACGGTAGATTCGGATTTCCTCGTTTCCGACAACACTGACTTTCATCCAACGGACGTGATTGAAGACGCCGACGGCTCGCTCCTCGTCATCGACACTGGCGGCTGGTACAAACTCTGTTGCCCAACATCCCAGCTTTGGAAGCCTGACGTCCTCGGCGCGATCTACCGCATCCGTCGGGACAACTCTCCGCGCCTCGAAGATCCGCGTGGCAACAGAATTGATTTCAAGAAGGCGAACGTTCAGGACCTCGCAAATCTTCTGAACGATCCGCGCGCGTACGTTGCGCGTCGCGCCATTCACGAACTGCGCACGCGCAAAGATGCCGCGCGCACGCTCGAGAAACTCTTTCGCGGCGAGGCTCCAGAACGCCAGCAGATCAACGCGGTTTGGGCTCTTGCCGGCGGACTCGACTCCGAAGCCCCGAACTCGCTCTCGGTTGCTTTGAATCAGTTCCGCCCCTCCTCAGTTCGCCACGCCGCGGTGCACGCGCTCTCGACCGACATCGAACGCGCCGACTTCACCCAGCTCGCCACCATTGTTACCGAACCAGAAGTTCCGCCGTCAGTCCGTCGAGCCGCTGCGGAAGCGGTTGGGCGCACAAAAAATCCGGAGGGCGTTGCCTGGTTGCAAATGGCTGCTGCAACTCTCAAACCTGCCGCAAACGGTTTGCCCGATCGGGTCGAGGAACACTCGATAATTTACGCGTTGATCGAGATTAATTCACCCGAGGCGATTCGCAGCCACTTGAAAGCTTACGAAAAGAAAGCGCCCGTTCCCGCCTTCATGCAGCGTGCTGCTCTCATTGCGTTGGATCAAATTTCTTCGGGCGCACTTCGCGCTGACGATGTGATTCCCCTGCTCACCAGCGCTGATTCCGTCCTTCAGCAAACTGCCAGATGGATCGTGGGGCACCGCAAAGATTGGGGAAAAGAGCTCGCGCACCATTTTGAAGGCCGATTCCGGCAGGCTAATGTCGCTACCCAGGATCTTAAGGAAACCGCGGAACTGGTCCTGCAACTCGTCGACAGCGAGCACATCCGCATCATGATCTCGCAACTCGTTCTCGATTCAAACCTCGGCGCGCCCGCTCGCAAGGCGATGTTCGAGATCATGTCTCGAGCAAGTCTCAAGGAAACTCCCCCTTCATGGGTTCAAAGCATCACAACCTTGCTCAACTCAAACAAAACGGATCCCGAAATCATGAGCGCACTTTCGTCCCTCCGTCTCAAGGAAGTTACAGCGGAACTAAAATCGGAACTTGAGCGAATCGCTCGTGAGGCCGAATTGCCAGCGTCAACTCGCCTGCAAGCAATCTCTTCGCTGGGCGCGAATCAGAAACTCAGCACCGAAACATTCTCCCTCGTTCAGGAACAACTCAAATCGACAGAGTCGAACCAACGCCGTCTGGCGCTTTCCATCCTGGGGAAATCCGGTCTCACCGAAGAACAACTGTTGCAGCTGGCTGACCACGTGAAATCTTCCGGCCCCATCGATCTCTCCGCGCTCCTGGGCGCCTACGAAAAAGGCTCAACCGAACGGGCGGGAGAGCGACTCCTCGAAGCTCTAAAAGCTTCATCGTCGCTCGCCGCTCTCAACCCGGATCAAATCCAACGCACCTTCGCAAAGTTCCCTCAGCCCATTAAAGCGCGGGCGGCTGATTTCGCTGTATCGCTCAATGCGGACCACACGCAACAACATGCGCGAATAGAAGAACTCCTTCCGAAATTGAAGGATGGTGATATTCGCCGCGGCCAGGCCATTTTTAATTCTCAAGCCGCCGCTTGCTCCACCTGCCACGCCATCGGTTATCTTGGCGGCGATCTCGGCCCGGACCTCACCCGTATCGGCCAGATTCGTACCGAACGCGATCTGCTCGAGGCGATCCTCTACCCAAGCAGCAGCTTCGTCCGCAGCTACGAGCCCGTCGTTATTGAAACGAAAGGGAACGACCAATTCAGCGGCATTCTCAAGAAGGATGCCCCCGACGAAGTGGTCCTCGCTACCGGGCCCGGTGCCGAAGTTCGTCTCGCGCGCGGCGAGATCTCCGATACGCGCCCCGGAAAAGTTTCCGTCATGCCTCAAGGGTTGAACGAACAACTTTCCGAACAACAACTCGCCGACCTCCTCGCCTTTCTGAGAGCTACCCGCTGGTAAATCGGCATCCGTCTAGCCGGTCCCTTAGCAGCTTTCGTTCTCGTTCTTGAGATTCTGCTAAAGGTTTGCTTCTCCTGCGCCGACAATTAAGCAGGGTGCCGCAATGCCTGCCAGCATACGGTCAGTTCGTATGCAGGTAATTGCAATCGAAGGGCTTGCCCTTCTCAGGCTTGCTAAAAACCAGGGCTGGTACTGTTCCAGCTTGTTGGCACCTCATAACAGAAAACGTGTACTTTGAGCGCTATTGCCACAGAACCAACACGGGCCTTGCCCTCGCTCTTTAGTTCGAGCAAGCGAGGCAGCGTGGTTGCGATTGACCTTGGTCAGCGCACCACCAAAGCGGTCCATCTCCAGCGCAAGGGCCAAACCCTTGAAATTGCTGACTACGCTCTCGTTGAATCTCCCGCCGCCGAGCAGGCGCACACTCCCGAGGTGATTGGCGACCATCTGAAAACGGTGGTTGAAGCCATTAAATACAAAGGCAAAAAAGTTTCACTCGTTCTCGGGGTTAACGACGCACTCCTCCGCCATGCAGAACTTCCTTTCGTTCCCATTGGCGATATGCGCCTGATGCTGAAGTACAACTCCAAGAACTATCTTCAGCAGGATCTCACCGACTATGTTTTTGATTGCCAGACGCTCAGCTTCGGCAGCGGCAATCCAGCCGAAGCCATCAAAGCTGGCCAAAAAGCTCGCGTTTTAGTCGGCGGCGCCCGCAAGCAGACGCTCGATCATCTGAATGCCGCTGCGAAGCACGCCGGCCTGATTCTCGATCAAGTCGTTCCTGGGCTGGTTTGCACCGCGAACGCATTTGAAGTCGCCTATCCGGAAATTTTCACGAACGAAGTCGTCGCGCTCGTCGACATCGGTTTCAAAAGCTCCAGCATCTCAATTTTAGCCAACGGCGAGTTGAGCCTGAACCGCGTGGTTCTCATCGGCGCGGATAAATTAACCGCCGGCTTGGCCGAAGCAATGGGCGTGAGCTACGCCGAAGCGGAAGGAATCAAGGTCGGCCTGCCGGAAGAAGTCATGGGCGCCATGCAGGGATTGACGACGCCGCTCGGCCGCGAGTTGCGTGCCTCGATCGACTTCTTCGAACATCAGCAGGACAAAGCCGTTTCACAGGTTTTCGTTTCCGGCGGATCCGCGCGTTCCCCTTTCATCGTCGAAAGTCTTCAGAGCGAATTAATGGTCCAGACAAGCTCCTGGAATCCAATTGCCCCTATGAACATGGCTCTGCCTGCCGAGAAGCTCGGCGAAGCGGAGCAGATCGCCTGTCAACTGGCTGTTGCCGTTGGCGGTGCACTAGCTGCCTTTTAATTATGCCTATTCGCATCAATTTACTTGCGGAGGAACAGGCCGCCGAAGAGATGCGGCGGCGCGACCCGGTTAAGCGCGCCATCTACATCGGCGGCGGGCTCGCCGGCGTGATGCTCTTCTGGATCGCGATCACCCAAATGAACGTCATGGCCGCGCGGCGAGAGCTGTCCGACTACGAAACGCGGTTCAAAAAAGTCGAAGATTCGTCGAAACAAGTGCGAGCCAACCAGGCCTCCCTGGTTGATATCCAGTCGAAGCTGAAATCGCTGCACCGCTACTCTACGAATCGTCCCCTGATGGGTAATTTGTTGGAAGCATTGCAACAAACCACGGTCGACAACATTCGGCTGATCGATTTCCGCACCGAGCAGCGCTACGAAGGTGGCGACGGCGCAAAGTTTCATACCACCACGATACAGGCGGATTATTCCTCGCCGGTTCCCTGGTGGAAACCTTGGGCGACCGCGAAAGCATCATTGCCTCTGCCCATGCAGGCGACGAATGCCCTCGCAACCATCACGAACAAGCCGCCATTCACGACGAATGTGCTGAAATACAGCATTAAGATCACGCCGACCCGCACGAACGAAGTTCAGCAGCAGGTCACCACGCAACTGGAATTCAACACCACGCCGTGGTCCCGTGAAACAACCGTCGTGGAAATTCGCGGGCGCGACTATGGCAGTTCCCCCGGCACAGCGATCGACGAATTCGCGCGTCGAATTCAGAACTCTGAATTCTTTAAAGCTCTGCTCGTGCCAGTGGAAGGCTTCAAATTTACCGAACGCCCGCCGCTGTCGAGAACTGACCCCCAGGACCTCGAGAATCCTGAAGCTTTGTTTGTGCCGTTCACAATCGAGCTAACCTTCAAGAATAGGATTTTTTCCCATGAATAAACTCTCGAAAGAAAAGCGCGACAAACTCATTCTGATCTGCATCGGCTTTGTTGGCGTCCTGGCGGTTCTTTATACCTTCGTGCTGGGCAGCCAGAAGAACTCTTTGTCACAGATTCAGACGCAGATCACAGGCGCTCAGTCGAAGCTGACCAAGGCAGAAATTGCACTGAAGAGCGCGGACACGATCGAAAGCAACCTGAACGAAAGCAAGAAGGTAATCGAAACCCGACAGGAGAAAATGGCTCCGCAGGGTGATTACTATAACTGGTTCTTCAAGTTGGTGGATCAGTTCCGTAAAGATGAGCGCCTGGATACGGGGTTCATTGTCGATCTCACTATGCCGGAATCTGTCGAAGCTGGGTTACTTCCGAAGTTCCCCTATAAGGCAGCTAGTTTCGGTTTGCGAGTAAATGGACAATTCCACGACATCGGCCGCTTCATCGCGAATTTAGAAAACAACTTTCCATATTTTCGCGTGCAGAATGTTCGCCTCGCCCACGCTCCGCCGCAGGCGCAAGCTCCCGTTATCCCTGGCCTTCCTCAACTGCCTGGCACCCCGGAACCACCACCCGTGCAGAATACGAAGCTCGTTGCTGAACTGCGGATCGTTACTCTAATCAAGCCAGGAGCCATATAATATGAACAACATTGTATTCATCGCGCTGGCTGCCGCGCCCTTACTTTTCGCTGGCTGCTCGTCCAATACTGCTTCGCAGGCTGGTGCCAGGCCGGCTAAAGATTCACGTCCCACTCCCGCGCCGACAGAAAACACCACCTTGCTTGCCATGGAAGTTCCAAAGTCGGTTTTCTCCGTGGACGGTAAGGCACGCGATCCATTCTTCCCGAATGCGCGAAAAACCACCATCGAAGTAAACACCGATGGTGAATTGGCGCTCGATATACCCGCCATGCTACAAGCGAATTTACACGGGATAATTTCCTCGGGGGGCAAAAGTATCGCTTACGTGAGTAATGTGATGCTCGAGCCGGGCCGAAATGCACTGATTCCCATCCGTGCAGGAGGCCAGGAACGGCTAGTTAGTGTCCGTTGCCGCGAGGTGACAAAAGAAGCGGTAGTTCTTGAAGTTCAAGGGTATCCGGAACCAGTTACGCTCACCCGGGTAGCACGCTAAGCACTCTAAAACAAATCAAAAACATATAACGGTTCACAAATTGCTATAACACTTAAGTTGCAAAATTTAAAATGCATGAAGACTAAAGCGATAATGTTAGTGCTAGCTAGCCTAAACTGGGCTGCTTCGCTATCGGCGCAAGCACCTGCTTCCGCTCCCAACGCTGCTCCGCAGGCTGCGCCAGCCGCCGCGGCGCAGGAACTCGAGCCGCCACTCCTCCAGAAGCCGGAGAACACCGCGAAGGCTGCTGAAGTGGTCCCGCTAATTTCATTTGATGCCGAGTTTCCGGTATCAGACGCGGTGACTAACCTTGCTCAGCAAGCCGGTATTAGTTACCAGCTCGCTCCTGAGCTGCTGGGCGCTAATGGAGCTGCCAGCGGCGTTTTAACCCAGGCTGTGGGGCAAGTGCGTTATGAGAACACCACCGCCCGCCAGGCTCTGGAATCCCTCTTAACGGAGAAAGGTCTGGTGCTCGGAACGCGCCAAGGTTCCCGCCAGGCTATTCTCGGCACACGCGAATCCAACCTCGTGCCTCTCGAGCCCGAAGGTGGCGATCTCGCCGCGATGCCGAACAGCGATCAGGCCGCGCTGGAGACGATCTTCGATCCTAACAAGGAAGTGCCTCTCATCACTGCGATCCAGATGCTCGCTCGTCTCGCCGAGATGAACGTGCTGATTGACCCGCGGGTGAAGACCGGTGGCATTCGCCAGATCGGAACTAACATCGTGGAACTCCCGCCAGTCGCGACGAACACTGTTTCGCTCAGCACTTACGGCGGCGTTTCCGCGCGCCAAACCCTGGAAGCTCTCCTGGGCAACTACGGGTTGATGCTGGTGAGCGATACTAAGACTGGTTTCCATCAAGTTACCTTCCGTGATCCGACAGCTAAGGAGCCGGTTTATACCTACACCATTCCGCTCCGTTACAGCAGCACGACGAACATCCAGACGTTAGTGCAGCAGAGCTTCCCGTCTGCCCGGATTCAATCGGATAATCGCACTGCGCAACTTGTGTTGCTCGCGACTGATAAAGAATACGAAGCCATCAAGAGCCTCGTCGCATTGCTCGACACGCCTACTAAGCAAGTCTTGATCGAAGCTCGTTTCCTCGAAACGTTCAACAATCCGAAGAGCCTTAAAGGTATCGATTGGACAGATACGCTTGCCGCCCAGCGCTTCACCGCGGGTAACGGTATGCTCAGCGGCGATCGCGACACCGGTACCTACCTCAACAAGACCACGACTAAGGCTCCGGATGGCACGTCCTCTACCACCGAGACGACCACCATGGAGAGCACACTCGAAAGCACAGTCGTGAGCCTGGCTTCCTCGGGCGGATTTACTCCGAACGTTGCCTTCCTTAATGCTGAAGGTGTCAGTGCTGTGTTGTCGTTCCTGAACTCGGAATCCGAGTCGCGCATTGTTGCGACTCCGCGTGCTGTTACCTTGGACAACCAGGAAACACGGCTTGAAGTCACCACTGCGGTGCCTATTTTCAATGCCACTGACTCGATCAGTGCTGGCGGCGCAACATCCAGTGCCCGCGCTGAATATACTAACGTAGGTACCATCCTCGTGGTTACCCCGCGCATCACCGGCACAAACGTAGCCATGAAGGTCCGTCCTGAGATCTCCCGCATCCTCGCGGATCACCCCTCTGGCCGTAAGGTCGTTCAGGGCAAGATCAACGAAGCGGACGTTTTCTCAACGAGCCGTATCGAAACGCACGTGATGGTCCCAAGCGGTAACACGCTCGTCATGGGCGGTCTTATTAGTGACGCCACTCAAAAAGCGTATACCAAGGTTCCTTTCCTCGGTGATATCCCCGGCTTGGGCTATGTCTTCCGCAAGGAAAGCAAGACACGTGAAAAGGCTAACCTGATCATCTTCCTCACACCGACCATCGTGGAAGATTTCGACTTCCAGCCTACGCTGACCGACTACTTGAACACTCCGCGGCCGGAGCATGAAGATACAATGCCCGCCTATTACGACCGCGGTAAGCCTTATAGCAAGGTCAAAGCGGAAGAGCAGGAAGAAGCTGCTCGGGATATTAGCTACAATCGGTAAAACCTAATTGTAGAACTTAACTTCGAAGAGCCTCGGCAACAGCCGAGGCTCTTAGCTTTGTACGACATCACTTTCTGTTTTCAATTCAAGGCTGCGCCAGCAGTACCAGCTCGCGATGCTCCCGTAGGGTTGCCACAGTTTTTCATATTTCCGCAACTGCGCTGGTTTCGTGGGTAGAGATCGTTTTCTATAAAGTCGGCGGATCGCGGTCCGAACACCTAGATCCCCTCCGGGAAATACATCCAGCCGCCCCAGCGAAAAAATCAAAAGCATCTGAACGGTCCAAAGGCCGATCCCTTTAATCTTCGTGAGTTCGGCGATGATTTCTTCGTTGGATAATTTATTGAGTGCGTCGAGGTGCACCTCGCCGTTCGCGACTTTCTCCGCGAGATCACGCAAATACCGTTGCTTCTGCGGCGAAAGTCCAACGCTGCGTAACTCCTCTGGAGTGGACTTCAGCAGGCAATCGAGCAGCCCCTTTTCGCCGCCCGCGCGTTCACAGAGTCGACGATAAATGGAGCGTGCTGCACCGGTCGAGATCTGCTGCGAAACGATTGCGCTCACGAGCGCCACGAAGATGTTCCGCTTCCGCTTGAGGCGGAATTCGCCGGTTCTATCGATTACTGCGGCAAGGATCGCATCGCGACCGCGGAGGTATTCGATCCCCGCAAGAATGGTCGCCGTTTTCACTTCCACTTTCGAATCTCTGGCCAGAGCGGTTCAAGGTCCGCGTCTCCCAACGCCATAGCCCGTATTTTACGCCGGCCACCACGCCGCGCCGCTTCGTCCAGCCACAGCCTCGCCGCATCTAACCGGCCGAGCACACAATCGTAACAAGCCAGATTGTACGGAATGGTCGGTTCTTTTGGAAACTTGTCGATCACCGGGCGCAAGACCTCGGCGGACTTCTCGACCGATCCTTCCGGCACTCGGCGCAAAGCGTATGCACGATGCAACCAGCCCGAGGGTTGATCGGGCGCGGCGCGAACGAATCTTTCCGCAGTCTTTAAAGCTGCGATCCAATCCTCCTGTCGAGCATCCAGGATCCAGCGCACCTCGAGTAATTCGGGAACATCCTGCATCGCCGGATCGACCCCATCCAATTCCGCTCGCGCCTCCTGCACATTGCCCAACTCCAGCCAGCCAAGGACAGCGTTCAACTGATGTGCCGATTTATGATCCAGGTCGATCATTCATCGGCAACCTAGGGCAACTTTACGCGAGGGCAAAGAAAATCCGAGTGGTCGGGCGCCGTTCATCAAAGGGTGCCGCGTACGCGCCAAGTGACCTAGGGACGAACCGGCGGAAACAGCGGTGATCGAAACGGGCGACGCCCGGATACTTATCGCTGCGCCGGGGCAAGGCGGTTGCTGCTTCTGGGTGCAGCAAGATGGGTGGAGATGCCGTCCTCTACCTTTAGACCCTTTGCTCGCAGTGCTGCTTTGTAGATTCCTTCGGAGAATTCATCCGCCAATGACGCTCCGGTTCGCGCTCCACGTTGCGTGTTCACGAATCGAAACACCAGCTTCCCCTCCTTGCTTGAGTGGCACGAAAGGGAATGTGTTTTGCGCAAGGCCGCGCAAACACCCTCGGCGGTTACTGGCACATCGCGACGCTGCAGTAGGAAGTGGCGCAGCAATATATCGCGTTCTCGCGGACTCAACTGCTCCCAATAAATCTTCATATGGCGCTCCTTCACCCCGCAATTTATCTCATTACGAGCTAGGGTGGAAGGTGCCAATTATGAAATCTTTTACCCGAAACGGGTAGTCCATCCCCCTATTTTGCAGTGAGGGCTGGCGGCCGCGCTCCGTCGCAGAAGCGCGTCCAGAGCACACCAGCACCTAACTGCCGCGTTGCATTAGGTGCCGCGCGACTCGCTGGCTCATACACTCGGGGCAGAGAAACTGGTGCCCGTTGAAGAAAATCTCCAGCACCGCTGTCTGCTTACCGCAACTATCGCATCGTTCATGCATAGCAACCTCCTATTCTTGAGATCTTAAGATGGCGGACTCAATTAAAGTTCGGCCGACTCGATTTTGAATGGCTTGCCCAGCTCGCGCGCTCGTTTTTCCGCCACTTCGCGCGTTTGGAATGCTCCTGCGAACTCATATGAGCCCGATGACTCTTGGACCAGTAGTGCGTAAAATAAAGGTTTCATATCAGCCTCTTCGTGCCTTTCTTCTTCAACTTGTCTTAATGGATGCCGAGTTCTATCAGGGTGAAGACCGGTTCGTTGCAGGGGAGTACTTTTACGGAGTAGTGGCGAACTCTCCGACGCGTTGGCGTAATTGTGCTACTCCCGATCGTCCGTCATTTCCGCCAGCGATCCAAAGAAGGCCGTGACATGGGAAGCCGCATTGGTGCGACCAGGCTCATCGATCGATGCCGCCGCGATTCGCGCCTCAATCAGATTCCGTTTCGACTCGAACCTCAATTTAGCTGCGGGAAAAATCTCCGGATCTGTTTCTTCGACTTCACCTCGGATGCGCTCAAGGTGATATCGTGTCTGTCGTTCCAACTGCGGCAACTCGGGTCGATAATCCCAAGGAACCTCAAGCCGAAGTTCTTCTGTGACGAAGGAGCACAGATCGAAATCGCCTGGAACCGGTATGAACGTTTTGTTTCTCAATTCGATGACATCGATATTCCACAGACCTTCGCCGCTGGTAGAAAGCGCGTAGTCCCAATTGCCGAGTAGAACCTGCAGAATCTGAATCTCTGTTTTAAGTTGAACACTGAAGTTTGCGTTGGTCAGAGCGGCCACCTCTTCGTCATTCAACGCTCGCCCGCCAAGACCTTCGGCGACGACTTCTACGTCATCGAGAATCACTGCGTTGCGCGTGACGCTCCAACCGACCTCACTCGCCCGATTGGTGGAACTCGTGTCGAAATAGTCGATTCTCGCCCTCCGCACCCGCGGTCCCACAAAGCCAACCATCTGCATGATTTCATAGGCGAGCGCCTCGCGATAAGTCGCGCGTTCATCACGCAACCGGCCGATCGGCCCGCGACCACCTTCTGCGCAGTGAGTCCCGATCTTCACTTCACGCGCATCAAAGAACGGAGTGCCGATTCGATTTGTCCGCGAGACCTTGAACTTCATCTTGGGAAAGAAACATTCCTGCAAACTCGAATTCCCGCGGACGCGCAGATCTACCGGGATCGTCTGCTGCCCGATGTGAATCGTTCCTCCAAAGTATGGTTTCTCTCGAATAGGCGGAAAGATTCCGTCCGGCATCCCCGCGTGAGCGAGTTCGAAATGCTCTTGTAGCGCGCCGGTCACCGAAAACTGTACGATCTCATCCGAAGAGAAAATGCTCAGAAGATCACGCGAACGGAAAAACCGATGCGCGTTCGTCGCATTCAGGGCGTACGGATTCGGCGCGTTTGTGAGATCGGTCCACGCACCGGTTACGGAATCAGCCACCTGGAGCGTGCCGGTGAATGAAATCTGAGGCTGCCCGGAGATACGCGACAGACCGATGCTTGGTCCGTTCGTCGCCGCTTCCAAGCCAACTGAGCCAAACAAAAGACCAATCGCAATGATCCGGGAAAAGTAATAAGTTCGCATACGGCTACCAAGCTGTACGCACGTTACCGTACAGTAGTAGCGCTGTGAACTACCCAGAAGTGGAGGGGAAAACTAAAGTAAGCTTCTTGCCGCCTTTAATGGCGGTCTTTGCGCTCAATCGGGGCCGCTTGCGTTTGAGCACCTTTGCGCGCCGCGATTGCCCAGGCGAGGATGATCGGCCAGGAGCAGAGGAAAAGCCCAATGGGCATGGCGCACACACTCCAAAACGCGTCGGCAGTCCACAAGTTCGTCACGGCGTTAAGTTGCCCAGTTCAACGGCTTTGTAAAGCTGGTTCGTTCTGGCTGCGGTGCGGACCCGATTTAAATTAAACGGCAAATGCAGCTGCCGTCTCGGCGCGGGTGCGCGTGAGCGCACAAGTGTTTAACCGTACTGACTTGAGTTATGGCACCGTCTCGGTGCCAGTCTCCCGAATCGCTCCTGACACTACAAAATTAGCAACATTTCTGTTGACCTATTGGGCGCCACCTGCTAAATTCTACCTATGATCACGAACAACCATTCGTGGTCACTCGGCACGTGCCCGAACAAAAGCCTCGCTCTCGAGTCTCCTGTTCGCCCACTTCAGCCGACTGACCACTGCCCTTCTCGCAGCTCGGAAGCGTTCTGCCCACATGCGATATCCCATTCGGCAATTGGGATTTCCTTGGCTTTTGGTATTTGGAATTTGGTCATTTGCTCACCCATCACACACCCGGCACACACCCGGCACACACCCGGCTCACACACAGCTCACACACAGCTCACACACAGCTTCGGAACCGCCTAACTATTAACTCTCAACGGCTTACAAAATTATGACTACAAAAAAACACACTGAGAAGAGTTGCCATCCTTTAAATCGCACCCTGCCGTGCCAAACCACTTGACCTTTGCTGATCTAACACCATATTACGCGGCTCTATTTTTCGGGGCGTTTGTTTACTTTTTTATGCAGCACATTCGGAACATAGCCATTATCGCTCACGTTGATCATGGCAAAACGACTCTGGTGGATTGTCTCCTCCGGCAGTCTGGGACTTTCCGCGCCAACCAGGCGACGGAAGAGCGTATGATGGACTCGATGGACCTTGAAAAGGAGAAGGGCATCACCATCCGCGCCAAGAACGCGGCTTTCCAATACAAGGATTACCACGTCAACATCGTCGACACTCCCGGCCACGCAGACTTCGGCGGCGAGGTCGAACGGATCATGAACATGATCGACGGTGTACTGCTCGTGGTCGACGCTGCGGAAGGTCCGCAGGCGCAAACCCGTTTCGTGCTGCGCAAAGCCCTTGAAGCTGGGGCCAAGCCGATCGTCGTCATCAACAAGATCGATCGGGACAATGCTAACCCCCACAAGGTGCTCGACCAGGTCTTTGAATTGTTCATGGCGCTGAACGCCACCGACGAACAGCTCGACTTCCCCGTCGTTTACACTAGCGCCAAGGCCGGTTACGCGAAGCTCGATATCAAGGATCAGACCGACACCATGGAGCCGCTCTTCGAGGCGATCCTCAAGTTTATCCCGCCGCCCCGCGCTCACGCTGGCGAGTTCAAGATGCTGGTCGCCAACCTCGACTACAACGATTACCTCGGCCGTATCGCTTTCGGTAAAATCATGGGCGGCAAAGTGAAGGTCGGCGATCAGGTCGTTTGTATCCATGGCGACGGAAGGAAGACGCAGTCCAAAGTGACGATGCTATTCAACTTCCGCGGCATGTTGCGGATCGAGATCCAGGAAGCTCACGCCGGCGACATCGTTGGTTTGACCGGCTTTGATGATGTTTTCATCGGCGAAACAATCACCGACACAATGGAGCGCCCACCGCTACCTTTCGTGCCGATCGATCCTCCGACCATTCAGATGGAGTTTGCCGTCAACGACGGGCCTCTCGCTGGTCAGGACGGTAAACTCGTTACCGCGCGGCACATCAAGGAGCGCCTCACCAAGGAAATTCGCACAAACGTTGCGTTGCGCGTCGAAGATACTTCGGCCCCGAACGTGTTCCTCGTCAGCGGCCGTGGTGAAATGCAGATCGCGATTCTCGTGGAGCAAATGCGCCGCGAAGGTCACGAAGTGCTCGTCTCTCGTCCTGAGGTTATTTATCGCAAGGACAAGGAAGGTAATCTTCTCGAACCAATCGAGAAGCTCTTCCTGGAAATTCCCAAGGAATTCATGGGCGCCATCATGGAAAATCTCGCCACCCGCAAAGGCGAGATCGTGAACATGAATCACATCGGCGACCAGATCAGCATCGAGGCGATCATCCCCACGCGCGGTCTCATCGGGTTCGAAACCGACCTCGTGAACCAGACGAAAGGCATGGGCGTCATGAGCCATCTGTTCCATGAGTACGGTCCGGATCGCGGCGATATCCCGGCGCGTAAAAACGGTTCGCTCGTCAGTATGGATTCAGGTGAAGCGACTGCTTACGCACTCAACATGGTGCAGGAGCGCGGGCGCCTGATGGTGGAAGCTGGCGAGATGATCTACGAAGGAATGATCGTTGGTGAAAATGCTCGCGAGAACGACATCCCCGTAAATCCCTGCCGCGCGAAGCGTCTCACGAACATGCGTTCGCAAGGTGATGGCAAGGGCATCCAACTTCAGCCGCCGCTCAAGCTCTCGCTCGAACGCGCGCTGGAATATATCGGGCCGGACGAATATGTGGAAGCCACCCCGAAACACTTGCGACTCCGCAAGAAGTTGCTCGACGAAACGCAGCGCAAACGCGCCTCGCAAAGCCGTGTGATCAAAGTGGTCCAGGAAGAAGCCGCTTAATCGCGCCTACAGAATTTACGCAGGGCCCGGAGCAATCCGGGCCTTTTTCGTTATTGAGAAGTCAGCGTTCGAGGATCGCGATGGCCGTCGCGTGCTGCACCGTGTGACTGATACTCAGATGCAGTCGCGTGGCTTCGCGCGAACGGAACAATTCTTCACCCTTTCCATGCAGCACCACGTACGGCTCGCCCGATTCTTTGCGTCGGACTTCAATGTCGTGCCAGCCGATGTGGCCGCCGATGCCGGTGCCGAAAGCCTTGGAAACGGCTTCTTTCGCGGCAAATCGCGCGGCAATGAAAGGCGCTGGGTCTCGATGCGACAGGCTGTATTCGAGTTCGCCACCGACGAGGATTCGGAGTGCGAAACGGTCACCGAACTTTTGAAATGAGGAGCGGATGCGCTCCACTTCAATGAGGTCGATGCCGGTGCCGAGTATCATCGAGCGGGATAGCCTTGCATCGCGTGCAGCATCTCCTTCACCGCAGCGGCGAGGCCGACCGTGACCGAGCGGCTGACGATGCTGTGGCCGATGTTCAGTTCGACAAGGTGCGGCACTTGAAAGAGGCCGGCGACATTCTGGTAACTGAGGCCGTGACCTGCGTTAACCCGCAGGCCAAGTTGGTGCGCGCGTTCCGAGGCTTTGATGAGCCGCTCGGTTTCGTCAGCACGGTCTTTCTTGCGGTGATAAGCTTCAGCGAACACGCCGGTGTGTAGTTCTATGAATTCGGCACCGATCTTCGCGGCAGCTTCTACCTGGAGGAGATCCGGGGCAATGAAGAGACTCACTTCGATTCCAGCGTCCTTCAGGCGGCGAGTGGTGTCGCGCAGAGCGTTGAGCTGACCGACCGCATCCAGGCCGCCCTCCGTGGTTACTTCCTGTCGTTTCTCGGGAACGATGCAAACGATGTGGGGCTTCAGCTTGAGCGCAATGTCGACAATCTCCGGGGCGTTCGCCATTTCGAGGTTGAGGCGAGTTTGGACGACGTCGCGGAGCTTCCAGATGTCACGGTCCTGGATGTGGCGACGATCCTCGCGGAGGTGGGCGGTGATTCCGTGCGCGCCGGCGGCTTCGCAGATGAGCGCGGCTTCAATGGGATCTGGTTCGCCGCGATCTTTGCCGCGGTAACGCGCTTCGCGGAGGGTGGCAACGTGATCGATATTAACGCCGAGCTTGAGCATCACCGCTGCGGTGCAGCTCCAGATGATTTGGCGCCGGGACCCGGAACGGCTTTCAACTGCGCATTTCCGGGGTGCGGTCGCAGGTCAGCATGGTCGATATAGTGTGCCAGAAGCAACAACTCCAGGGCAGAGGCGCCGAGATGAGATTGGCGCGTTAGCCTGATACGCCGAGGAGATTCGAGCGTGCCGGTCGTGACGGTGTTGCCAATGTTGCCGCGCACCTCCTGCAGGAACTGCATACTGGGGGCGGTGTTATCCGGAATGAATTTGCCGCCGAGCAGGTAGTAGAGGTGCCAGGTTGGAATCCCCTGGCGAATGCGTTCGCCGGTGATCTCCCAATCATAATATACGAGATTCTTTTGGTTCAACTGGTTGAAGAGATCTTTTGGGACGGGGTTTCGTCGGACGCTGGCGGTGAACAGTCCAGCGACGAGGTAGGGCTTCCCGCTGTTGGTGCGCGCGGCAAAAAAAGGAGTGGCGATTGGCAGGCCGGTCCATATCGCGGCGGTGCGATTGGTCGGGAATTCCAACTGGCCGGCAGGAAACTTTGCATTTTGCAGCAAGCGGGCGGAGTTGGTCACGGCTTCGGCGGCGTTCGGGACTTCAGCGGCAATTGAAATGCTGAAGGGGGAGATTTTTTGTGACCAGGCGAAGAGCTGGTTGGGCGTTTTCTTAACACCGAGAGTTTTAAACCATTCAGATGCCTCGAGCTTTTCGCGAATGCCCTGAATGGCGGTGAAACCGAGGAGCGGTTCGTCGATTAACTCTTCGGGAACATTCCATTTCTCGGGCTTGATTCCGAGATCCTGGGGATAATCGACGGTGAGCTCGGAGAAAAAGCCGTCATCGCGTGGTTCGGCGCGTAACGCGAGGTTCGGGACATGGGAGAGATTCGTGGCGCGGCGAAGTTTACCGAGGAGAGCGCCGTTCAAGTCCACCGACAGGACGGACTTATCGGCTCGCTTCTTGAGGCCTTCGCGAAACGCTTCCGCTGTTTTCGAGTTCGCTACGGATTTACCGCCCTCGAGGATGGTCCACTCGCCGGAGCGGGTGAACTTCAGGTCGTAGTTGGTACCGGAGGCTTGCCAGGACGATGGGTTGTTGTTCGCACCTTTGAGGCCGCCAAAAGCGGTCAATTGGGTGAGAGATTTGCTCCAGGTGGAAGAACGGTCTTCCGGAATCTTCGCGGCGAGGAACCAATCGACGTTGTTGGTTTTGGCAGAGTCCATCTGGAACCTGCTTTCGTGTTGAACCAGGTCGGTGACGATCGGTTGAATGAGCGCGGCGATGGCCTCCGTCATTCCAGTGGGGGCGGGAGCGTTCGGCCCGCCTTTTGGCTGGAGGCCGGAGACGGCCATGCTGGCTAGATTCGTGGCGAGCGCGTTGCGGAGAGCGGTGGATTCAGGGAGGTCGCGGAACTTGTTGAAGACGGCGAGATCCTTATTTTTGGCGAGCGCTTCCGTGCCTACGAAAGACCACTGGAGAACGGTTGCTGAATTGCTCTGTTTGGCTGTGCTGTTGAGCTGAGCGCAGGCGCTTCCCGATACCCAGGCAAGGACTGCCATAAAAACCACCACATTCCTCATAACGTGAATAGGAAACCATTCGCAGAGAATGGCCGAAATAGCAATCATTCGGATGGCGAGCGGCGGCAATGCGGCTGGGCTGGAGAACGTCTTCTCGACCTTCGCATGTAAAAACCTTAAGTCAGAAACGAAGCGGTTGCTGCGTTATATACTCTTAGTTACGAGCCTCTTACAGAGAATAGAATGGTAACGTTAACACGTAAGTTGCGTTATTGTGTCGTCAAGCCGCGAATTACTGGGGTGAGTCTGGAGGAAGGGGGGCTTGGTCTGCGGGGGATTCGCTCGGTTGTTGGCTGTTACCGTTCACAAGATGTGGAAAGTAGCGCTTCATCAGTTCCGGGTTTTTGCGGTAGAAAGCCAGAGGATCGTATGATTCGGCTTCTTGGCGGGTAGGTTCGCCGTTTGCGGCTACTTCGGTCGGTTGAACGACGTGATGAGTGAGGTGTGTCTCCGGTATTGGGCGGTTTTGTAGAGCGGCCTTCAAAGCGTCGCGGGCAGCCGAAGCGGTGGCGCGCAACTGGGTGACTTCGTTGCGCAGGCGCATGAGTTCCATGCGTTCGTTCTGAGTCAAGCGCTGGTACGGTTCGTCATCGGTGGGTTGCTGGGCGCGGGCTGCGGCGGCAGTTTGCGCAAGTGCCTCAATTTCAGCGCGCATGGCAGCTTGCTCGCGCTCGAGTTCGGCTTTTCGGGCATAGAATCCGGCAGCCATGATCACGCAGAGGAAGCAGAACCCGCCGAGTAGAAGCGATTTAGTATTCATAGACGCGCTTTTTGCTGATGCTCGTTGTTGGCTTAGGGTGTTAGACCGCAGCGGCGGCGATTTGTTCTGCGGCGCAGTCCGTTTGCTATGCAGAATAATCAAGGTAGACCGTCTTGATTCGCGTGTAGAAATCGACGGCGTTTGCGCCTTGTTCCTTGAAGGTGTCGCTGCTGGATTTTTTGACGCCGCCGAAGGGGGCCTGGAGGGCGAGGCCGGTGGAGATTTGGTTCACTTTGACGACACCGGCTTCGATTCGTTCGGTGTAGAGCATCGCTTTTTTGATGTCGCGGGTGACGATGGAGGCGGAGAGGCCGACGTCTACGCCGTTGGCGACGGAGATCGCTTCGTCGAAATCGTTGACGGGCATGACGGCGATGACGGGGCCGAAGACTTCGTCGCGGGCGATGCGCATTTTCGGGGTGACGTTTGTGAGGAGGGTTGGCTGCATGAAAAAACCGTGAGCGAAATCACCTTCCTTAACGCGTTGGCCGCCGCAAACGAGTTCCGCGCCTTCTTTGAGGGCGCCGTCGATGAATTCGAAGTTGCCGTCGAGTTCCTGCTGGTTGACGGCGGGGCCCATGTCGATGCCTTGGGTTAAGCCGTTGCCGACTTTGAGGGCTTTTGCCTTGGCGGCAATTTTTTCGGTGAGCGCGGCGGCGACGCTTTTCTCCACTATGACGCGGCTGGTGGCGGTACAGGCCTGGCCGGTGAGGCCGTAACCGGCTTTGATGACGAGCGTTGCGGCGAGATCAAGGTCGGCATCGGCGAGGACGATAGTTGGATTTTTTCCGCCCATTTCCATCTGGGCGCGCGCCATACGTTGGGCGAGCTGCTGGTAGATTTGTGTTCCGACTTTATGGGAACCGGTGAAGGAGAGCGCGACCACGGCGGGGTTTGTGGCCAGCTCTCCACCGACCGCGCGGCCATCACCGACGACGACGTTCATAACTCCTTTCGGCAAACCTGCTTCGTGCAGAGCTTTCGCGAGTTCGAGGGTCATGGCGGGCGCTTGCGAGGCGGGCTTGATGATGACGGCATTTCCGGAGACGAGCGCGGGGGCGAGTTTCCAGGCGGGGATTGCGATGGGGAAATTCCAGGGAGTGATCAGGCCGACGACGCCGAGCGCTTCGCGGCGAGTGTAGAGAAGGTTGCCGGGAAGTTCGTGGGGAATGGTTTGGCCGCCGAGAGTGAAGCTGAGTCCGCCGAAGAAGCGGAAGATATCGACGGCACGTTGAACTTCGCCGGTGCTTTCGGCGAGCGTCTTGCCTTCCTCGCGGGTGAGCAGTTCGGCGAGTTCGGCTTTGCGCGATTCGAGAATTTGCGAAGCTTTGCTTAAGACGCGGCCACGGGTGACGGGGGTGGTTTTGCTCCAACCGTCGAAAGCGGATTGGGCGGCGGCGATGGCCTGCTTTGCTTCCTCGGCGGCGCTTTGGGGGTAGTTCGCGACGGTTTCGCGGGTGTCGGCGGGATTAACGTTGGAGAAACGTTTGCCGTTGCCGGCGGCGACCCATTCGCCGCCGATGAAATTCTGATAGCTACGCATCTGGTGAACTTAGGATTTTGTTTGAACGGGTGCAACGGGGGAGTGGGGACGAGCAGATTCCAACATGCCGGTTCTCCAAGACTTTTGAGGGGCGTGGAAGCGGAGTGGCAGTGGGTGAACGGAGAGTTCTTTCGTCCCTGCGTATTGGGGAAGCGCCGCCAGCGGCGGAGGAGAAGAATCGGTAACTATGAAACACCGCGCGTGAGTCCGAGGTGTTCGTAGATGGCATTGTTGATGGCGCGGTGGCGTTTTTGGTGGGGACGCTCGCCGGGTGTTCCGTTGGTGACCCATGCGACGACGAGGTTGTGTTCGGGATCGGCGAAGGCGCAGGAGGATTGGGCGCCGCTGTGGCCGAAGGTCCCTTCAGATGCGTAGCGGCCGTAGCCGTAGGGGACGGTTTCGGCGCCGTAGCGGTTTGAATTTACAATGAAACCGTAGCCGAAGTCGAGTTTGTGCAGGAATGTTTCGTCGAAGAGAGCGATGCGATGACGGTGGGTGAAGAGGCGAATGGTTTCGTCGCGGAGAATTTGGTGCGTGCCAGCTTTGCCGCCGTTGAGAAGCATTTCGTAGAATTTGCCGAGCTCGCGGATAGGGCCGCGGGCACTGCTGCCGGGACGGCATTGTGCCATGCCGGCTGCATCCTGCATGAAATCCGCGTCGCGTTTGACGGCGGCGGTGTCGTGCATCAGGGCGAGGCGATTGCCGTACTCTTTGTATTTTGCGAACGGCAGGCGCAGCCAGGAATCGTTCATACCGATGGGAGCGAGAACATGATGGTGAATGTAGTCATCGAATTTCTCACCAGTGATGCGTTGGACGATTTCGGCGAGGATGAACCACGCGGAGGTGGTCGAATATCCGGCGCGTTCACCAGGATTCCAGTTTTCTTCGAGCGGTGCTTCGGAGATTTTTTGAATTGTTTCGTCCCAGGATAGGTCGGCGGAAATTTTGTCCGCGTTCCGAAATCCGCTGGTGTGATTGAGGAGATGTTCCAGGGTGATCGAGTTTTTTCCGTTCGCTGCGAAATCTGGAATGTAGTTGCTCGCAGGATCGTGGAGCCGGACGGAACCATTCTCAAAGAGCTGAGCAACGGCGATCGAGGTCAGAGGTTTTCCAGATGAAAACCATTGGACGATAGAGTCCGTGGTCATCGGGATGCCGGCTTTGGCTTCCCCGCAGGCCCAGTCGAAAATCGGTTGTCCCGATTTGCTGACGTAGAGCTGAGCTCCAGGATGCAGCTTTTCGGTTACACCTTGTTCCAGGATCGCGCGCGGGTCTGACATCTTCGAGTAGCTTATGAAAGGTGCTGATAAAGAACCAGTCGTGTCGACGTGTCGCGATTACAGTTTGTAGGAAACGGTCAACAAAACCAGCACCCCTTCCCACGCCTAAAGCCTGGAGGTCAAGTGCCACAGATCGTTTCCGCTGGCGGCGCCCTGAATTTTTGGCGAAAAGAGACATCCAATCTTTTCCTTGGTGATGAAGACGTTTGTGCATGTTGGTGTAGTGACGGCGGTTTTGGTGGTGGCATTTGGCGCGGAAGAGGCTGCGCCACCGGCGGACCTGGTGCGGTTTTCGGGTTTGGAGCCCGAAGCGGCCGCGGCGGCGGCCACCGTGCCGGAGGGTTTTTCGATGAAGATGTTCGCGGCGGAACCGCACGCGCAACAGCCGATCGCGTTCGCGCTGGATGATCGCGGACGGGTGTGGGTGGCGGAAGGGTTCACGTACCCGAAGCGCGCGCCGGAGGGACAGGGGCGGGATCGGATTTTGATTTTGGAGGATACGGATGGCGATCACAAATTCGACAAGCGGACGGTGTTTGCGGAGAAGTTGAATTTGGTGAGCGGGTTGGAGGTGGGGTTCGGTGGAGTGTTCGTGGGTGCAGCGCCTTACTTGATGTTCATCGCGGACAAGAATGGCGACGACAAGCCGGATGGTGAGCCGGAGATTTTGTTGGATGGGTTCGGGCACCAGGATACGCACGAGACGTTGAATACGTTTACTTGGGGGCCGGATGGTTGGTTGTACGGGTGCCACGGTGTTTTTACGCATTCGAATGTGGGCAAGCCGGGGGCGAAGGATTCGGAGCGGACGAAGATGAATGGGGCGATCTGGCGGTTTCATCCGACGAAGCGGAGTTTTGAGATTTTTGGGGAGGGGACGAGTAATCCCTGGGGAATTGATTTCGATGCGCGCGGGCAATGCGTGATCGAAGCGTGCGTCATTCCGCATTTGTTCCACATCATCCAGGGAGCGCGGTATCAGCGGCAGGCCGGGCAGCATTTTAATCCGCATATTTACGAGGACATCCAGCAGGTGGGCGATCATGTGCATTGGGCGGGAAACAAGGGGCCGCACGCCGCGAATGACCGGTCGGATGCGGCGGGCGGCGGGCATGCGCATGCGGGGTTGATGATTTATGAGGGCGGGAGTTTTCCGGAGAAATATCGCGGGATGATTTTCATGAACAACATCCATGGGCAGCGGTTGAACATGGATATTCCTGAGCGGCGCGGGAGTGGATTCGTTGGGAAGCACGGGTCGGATTTTGTGAATTTTAATGATCGGTGGTCGCAGGTGTTGAACATGCAATACGATCAGGATGGGTCGGTTTATATTATTGATTGGTACGACAAGAACCAGTGTCACCACGGGAACGAGGGCGGGCATGATCGTTCTAACGGGCGGATTTTTAAATTGGTGTATGGCGACGCGAAAGTGACGAAGATCGATTTGCAAAAGGAGAGCAACGCGAAATTGGGGGAGTATCTGGGGCATAAGAATGAATTTTATGCGCGCCATGCGAGGCGGATTTTGCAGGAGCGCGCGACGGGCGGTCAGGTGAGTGATGTGCATGCGGCGTTGAAGAACATGCTGCGGAACAGCACGAGCGATGTGCATCAGTTGCGGGCGTTGTGGGCGTTGCATGTGACGAAGGGATTGGATGAAGCGACCGCCTTGCCGCTGCTGGACAGCACGCATGAGTTTGTGCGGGGGTGGACGATTCAGTTACTGGCGGAAGAGAAGAATTTGAGCGACGCGGCGTTGAAGAAGATTAACGCGATGGCGGCGAGCGACCCTTCACCGGTGGTGCGGTTGTATATTGCGTCGGCGTTGCAGCGGACGGCGCCAGCGAAACGTTGGGATGCATTGACGGCGTTGTTGAATCACGCGGAGGACGCGCAGGATCACAACTTGCCGTATCTGTATTGGTATGCGGCGGAGGGAGCGATTGCGGCGGATCCGCAGCGGGGGGTGAAGCTGCTTTCGACGGCGAAGATTCCGAAGGTGCGGCAGTTTATTGCGCGACGAATTACTTCCACCAGCACTTCAGTAGCTCAAAGGTAATTAGAACATGCGAAAATTTAGACGTTTGTTGCGCCAGGGATGTTTGGCGTTTGGTATTTGGCATTTGGTCATGGCGGCGAGCGCTGCGGATGCCGGGCTGGATTCGTTAGTGAAGTTTTTGGACGAGGCGCGGGATGGGCAGGTGCAGTTGGATGTGTTGCGCGGGATGTCGGAGGCGTTGAAAGGGAAGCGGGATGTGAGTATGCCCGCGGGTTGGGAGGCGGTTGAGAAGCGATTGAGCGCAAGTGATGATCAGCAGCTTCGGTTGTTGACGCAGAGTTTGGGACTGACGTTCGGGAGCAAGACGGCGCTGGGGCAGTTGCGCGCGGTGGCGCAGGATCGGAACGCGGATGCGAACGCGCGGCGCAGTGCGTTGGAGTCGCTGTTGACGAGTCGCGACGAGGGTGTGCCGGCGATGTTGCAGGGGTTGCTGAGCGATCCGACTTTGCGCGGTCCGGCGATTCGCGGGTTGGCGCGGTTTGAAGCGGCGGGAAGCGCGGAGGCGGTGATTAAGATTTATCCGGAGTTGAACGCGGCGGAGAAGCGGGATGCGTTGAATATGCTGAGTTCGCGCGCGACGACGGCGCAACCGCTGCTAGCGGCGGCGGCGAGTGGGATGGTGCCGAAGAAAGATTTAACGGCGGATTTGATTCGGCAGCTCAGGAATTTGAAGTCGGCGGAAGTGGACAAGGGACTGCAGGAAGTTTGGGGTGCGTTCCGAGAAGCGACTGCGGACAAGAAGCAGGAGATTGAGAAATTTACGAAGATTTATCGGGCGGGTGGTTCGCAGCCGGGTGATGCCGTGCGCGGTCGAGCGGTTTATGCGCGGACGTGCCAGCAGTGCCATGTGTTGTTCGATGTGGGTGGAAATGTGGGGCCGGACATTACGGGTTCCGCGCGGGCGGATTTGCAATACATCCTGGAGACGATTGTGGATCCGAATGCGGTGATTCCGCATGACTACCGGAGCACGACGGTTTCGACGAAGGACGATCGGATTATCACCGGCATTGTGAAGAAGGACGAAGCGCAGAGCCTGACGATCGCTACGGCGAACGAGACGCTGACGATTCCGAAGTCGGACGTTGAGTCTGTGCAGGTGAGTGAGATTTCGATGATGCCGGAAGGATTGTTGGCGCACTTGAACGAGCAGGAAGTCCGGGATTTGATTTATTATTTGGGGCGGCCAGGCCAGGTGCCGTTGCTGGCGACGGCTGATACGGTGGGGTATTTCTTCAACGGGAAGGATTTGGCGGGTTGGGATGGAGATACCAAACTTTGGAAGGTGGAGAATGGCGAGATTGTGGGGACAAGCCGGACCGGTCTGAAGCACAACGAATTTCTGAAGAGCCAGATGGTGTTCGGGGATTTTCGACTCCTGTGCGAAGTGAAGTTGACGCCGAACCACGAGAATAGCGGGATTCAGTTCCGCAGTGAGCCGTTGCCGAATGGCGAGGTGCGTGGTTACCAGGCGGATGTTGGTGCGGGTTGGTGGGGCAAACTTTACGAGGAAGAAGGGCGTGCGCTGCTTTGGGATAAATCCGGCGAAAGCAATGTGAAGGCGGACGAGTGGAACACGTATGAGATCCTGGCGATTGGGGACAAGATTCAGACAGCGATCAATGGAAAGCCGTGCGTGGATTTGAACGATCCGAAAGGCGCCAAGCAGGGAATTTTTGCGTTTCAGTTACACTCCGGCGGTCCGATGAAAGTGCGGTATAAGAATTTCCAAGTGGAAGTGAATCCCAAGGCTGGGTTGAAGACGGTTCGCTAAGCGGAATTAGGATACCACACAGGCACAGAGAGCACAGACAAGAGAGCGACATCGCAAGGGGAATCAGGCAAAGAGACTTCCGTTACGGTTCTTAACTGCTGCGCAGCCATTGCAAAACTTCGTTTTGGCGTGACTTTGGTTTGTTATGCCAAGCCGTAGGGATTATGAGGCTGCGGAGCGCGAGCAGAGTGCACGGGAGCGGGGGAAGACGTTGCCGCACTATGCGGGCAAGGTGGCGCGGAAGTTGGCGACGCGGGGGAGAGGGACAGCGACGACGCCTTCGAAGAGAGGGTCGAAGTAGGAAGAGGACCCTCACGTCGTCCCTACAATGAGGGCTTCGGCGGTCGTGCTTGTTTCTACGGCGAGGCTTTGTTACGGTTTTTGGGCGCGGGATTGGAGCCGCGCGGGAAACTGAACTACTGGAATTATTGAGGAAATTTTTATGGCTTACGAATTACCACCATTACCGTATCCGAAAGAGGCTTTGGAACCGCACATCGACGCGCAGACGATGGAGATTCACCACGGGAAGCATCACGCGACTTACGTGACGAATTTGAACAAAGCGGTCGCGGGCAAGGGCGATCTGGAGAACAAATCGATTGAGGATTTGATCAGCAACATGAACGCGATTCCGGAAGATATTCGGGGCGTGGTGAGGAACAACGGTGGCGGGCACGCGAATCATTCGCTGTTCTGGCGGATCATGGGGCCAAAAGCGGGCGGAACGCCGAGTGGGAAATTGGGTGATGAGATCAAGGCGACGTTCGGAAGTTTTGAGACGTTTAAAGAAAAGCTGGAAGCGGCGGGGACGGGACGTTTCGGGAGCGGTTGGGCGTGGTTGATCGTGAACAAGAGCGGAAAGCTCGAGATCGTTAGCACGCCGAACCAGGACAATCCGCTGATGGATGGTAACAAGCCGGTGCTGGGTGTGGATGTTTGGGAACATGCTTATTATCTGAAATACCAGAACAAGCGCGCAGATTACCTGAAGGCGTGGTGGAACGTGGTGAACTGGAATGAAGTGAACAAGATTTACGAAACAGCGAGCAAGAAGTAAGGCTGCTGACGAAATAAACGTAATCAGTGTAACGAGATGGGAGACCTGAGGGTCTCCCTTTTTGTTGTCCCGCGTGAAATTGAAAAAATTGATTTCGCTTCATCTTCCCTTAACGTTAGCGCCGCTATCCTGATCGCGTCATGACGGCAATTCGAACTACCTTGCTACGAGCCTTCGTGCTCATTCCTGCGTTTTGCACCAACGCTTTGATTTCAAATGTCACGGCAGCGGAGCGCGAACTGCACCTGCACCGAGAGCCGAACGATTTGTTGATCCAGGTGGAAGGGGATGAAGATGATGACTGGTTTGTAGAGTCTTCGCATGATCTGACGAACTGGGTCGCTGTGACTGGGTTTGGAACGATTCTGTCGAATCCGACGAATCCGCCGGTGCGCGCGCTCGGCGTATCTTCGGAGCAACCACTGTTTTACCGCGCGCGCCGCACGTTGGGACTCTTCGACACGAATTTGCTGCGGGTGATTAATCTACGGTTCACCAATGCAAATTGGCAGACGTTGCTGGCGAACGGGCGGTTGAATGGTTCGAATACGCCGGCAGTGCTCACGATGGCCAACGGCACGCAGATCGCGGGAGTGGGTGCACGCTACAAGGGGAATACTTCTTATGATCTCGGTGGTGCGAAGAAATCGGTCAACCTGGAGATCGATTATCTCGACACGGAAGCGGAGTTGATGGGCTACAAGACGATTAACCTCAACAACGCGGCGGCTGACGAGACGATCATGCGGGAGGCGGTTTATTTTAACACGATGCGGCGGTATGCGCCTTGTCCCGAAGGGGCGATGGCGAAATTGATAATCAATGATGCGAACTGGGGGGTCTACTCGCTGGTGGCACAGGAGAACAATGACCTGATCAAAAAATATTTCCGCAGCGACGAGGGCGACCGGTGGCGGACGCCGAATAACCCGACGCCGGGGAATCAATCAGCGTTCGGTTATTTGGGGGCCACGACAAACGTGTATCGCCAGTACTATGACCTCCGATCCAATAACTCCACAAACGCCTGGAACCGATTGCTTAACGCGATCATTGTCTTGAACCAAACGCCGACAAATACCTTTCGCGAGAAAGTTGAAGAGGTATTTGCGGTGGATACCTGGCTTTGGTTTCTGGCGATTGAAAATATTTTCGCGGACGACGACAGCTATTGGAACAAAGGCGCGGACTATAGCTTCTACTATGAGATTGAAAGCGGGCGGATACATCCGGTGCAGCACGACGGGAACGAGGCGTTCACGATCGGGGATACGGCGCTTTCACCAGTGGCGAGCGCGACTACCGCGCGTCCGTTGTTGTTTAAATTCTTAGGCGTGCCGGAACTGCGCCAGCGTTACCTTGCGCACATGCGCACCGTGTTGGCAGAACAGTTCCATCCGGCAGTGATGATAGCGACGATTAATCATTATCAGCAGCTGAGCGGGGCTGAGATTGCGATCGACCCGAAGAAAAACTTCACAACGCTGATGTATACGAACGAGCTTCGGACGCTGAAGACGTGGGTGACGAATCGTTACAACTTCCTGACGAATCATGCGGAGTTGCGGCCGGTCGCGCCGAAGATTGTGGCGGTTTACGATCCGACGAATCGACCGGGGCCGACAGAAATTCCGATCGTCACGGCGGAAGTGCGCGCGGTGGGGACTAACGGGATTGATTCGGTTTGGCTCTATTGGCGCGACAAGACTTACGGGATTTTTTCCAAGACGCAGATGCTGGATGACGGGGCGCATGGCGATGGAGGCGCGGGTGATGGAGTTTACGGCGGAACGACGACGAACTATCCGGCGGGACATAAGATTCATTATTACGTAGAGGCGCGTTCCGCGAATGCAGCGAAGGCGGCAGTGTTCGCGCCGCGGCGGGCAGAGGTGAATCCCTACAATTACCGGGTGGGGTTGTTGAGCGCGCCGAGCACGCCGGTGGTGATCAATGAAGTCATGGCGTCTAACGTGAGCACGATTGCGGACCCGCAAGGCGAGTTTGATGACTGGATTGAGGTGCACAACGTGACGGACGCGGAAGTGGATCTCACCGGGCGGCATTTAAGTGACGAGCCGAATAACCCACGGAAGTGGCAGTTCCCGGCTGGGACGAAAATTCCAGCGCATGGTTACCTGATCGTGTGGGCGGATGAGGACGGACTGGCGACGGAGGGTTTGCACGCGAGCTTTAAGTTGTCGGCGGAGGGCGAAGCTATTTTCCTGACGGACACGGATGGAAACAACAACGCGGTGCTCGATTCGCTGGAGTATGAGCTTCTGGAAAGCGACCGGTCGTTTGGCCGGCCAGAGGCGAACCCGGCGGAGTTTGTGGTGATGGAGCCGACGCCCGGCGCGGAGAATAAGTAATTCGCCGCGGGACGCTTCTCGAAGCGAGCCGCGTTACCTGGCGATCAGATCGTAATCGGTGTGGCCGACGACCTTCACAGTGGCGAATTGGCCGACCGGGAGTTTCGTGCCCGCGATATACACGCGGCCGTCGATGTCGGGAGCGTCTGCTTCGCCGCGAGCGACCAGATATTTGCCGCGGATCCCTTCGGGCGCGGCGTGATTGCGAATGAGGCCGTGCTCCCATGAGCTGATGTTGGCCTGCTGCAAATCTTTGGCGTTCGCCTGTTTTTCAATGAGGACGCGAATCTCGCGGCCGACAAAAGATTCAGAAACGTTGCGGGCGACTTTCAATTGCTCGGCCATGGCGCGGTCGCGGCGCTTCTGCTTTACCTTTTCGGAAAGCTGATTGGCCATGCTGCCGGCGCGGGTGCCTTCCTCGTGCGAATAGGTGAAGATGCCGAGGCGCTCGAACTTTGTGTCGCGAATAAATTGCAGCAAGCTTTCAAAGTATTCGTCGGTTTCGCCAGGGAAGCCAACGATGAAGGTGGTGCGGAGGACGATCCCAGGAATGCCGGCACGGATTTTTGCGATTAGATCGACGATGTATTGCTGCGACGTTTCGCGACGCATGCGCTCGAGCATGGTTTGGTGAATATGCTGGAGCGGCATGTCGATGTAGCGAACGACCTTTTTGCTGCTGGCGATAGTCTGGATCAATTCATCGGTCCAGTGCGCGGGATGCGTGTAGAGGAGGCGAATCCAGAAATCACCTTCGATGTCGTTCAATTCGCGGAGGAGAGTGCAAAGGTTCGTTGAGGTGGTTTTTGCGGCGGCGTTGAACTTCTCGGGCGCAGCGATGGAGCCGTTGCGCTCCGCGCGCAGGTCCAAGCCATAGTAGGTGGAGTCCTGGGAAATGAGATTAATCTCTTTGACGCCCTGGCGGACCATCTCGCGGACTTCCTGCACGATGTCGTGCTGCAGGCGGCTGCGATGCGAACCGCGCATGCGCGGGATGATGCAGAAACTGCAGGGATGATTGCAGCCTTCGGCGATTTTAACGTAGGCGAAATGCTTTGGGGTGAGTCGGAAGCGCGGGGTGGCGTAATCGGGGATGTAGACGGGACGTTGTGTTACATCGAAGAGCGGCGCGATCGGCTTCAGCTCGCGGTGATCGTCGTGTGGTTTGGTTTTGTCGATGATCGCGAGTTGATTGATGACCTTCTTTTTGCGTGCGGCTGGTTTTGCGGTCGCTTCGCCGGCTAATCGTTCCGCGCGGTGAGTGATTGCCTGGTTAACGATGTCGTTTACGCGCTCGACTTGATCGATGCCCATGAAGGCATCGACTTCGGGCAATAGCTTCGGCAGTTCTTCGCGAAAGCGTTGGGGCAGGCAGCCTGAGACGATGAGCCCCTGGCCGCGATTCTGTGCCTGACGCACTTCGTCGGATTCGAGAATTGCGTCGACGCTTTCCTCCTGGGCCGCATCGATGAAGGAGCAGGTGTTCACGATGACGACGTCGGCGGTGGCCGCATCGTTTGTAATCTCCACGCCGCTTTTGACCAAGGAGCCGAGCATGATTTCGGCATCGACCAGATTTTTGGCACAGCCGAGGGAGATCAGGCCGACCTTAACGGGCTTTTGTTCAGATTGATCTGCGTTTGGAGAACTCACGAGAAGCGGAAACCTATGACACGAAACGGCGTAGATGCAAGGAATGGCGGTGGCTTTTGTAAGAACATTCCCCGGCAAAGGAACCGCACTTCCCTGAATATTCACGGCGGCCTGCGGTGTTATGTTGATGTATGAAGGTTAAAAAGATTCTGAATACCGTCCTGGGCATTCACATGATGCGTCACCGCCATCATAAGCGGATGATTGGCAATGCTTTGTCTCACGTTCGGGCGTTTGGGCCTGGGAAGGGGCTGCTGGTGTTGGGAGCTATCGCGCTGGCGGGTGGGTTTTTGCAGAAGCGGCGCAGCGACAACGCGCAATTGCCGGAAGTGGGAACAATTAATAACCCAACTGTTTACTAAGAGGAATGTCATCACGCGGCGTCGCGGGCTGTTTGGCTCGAGTGCCGCTCTTTGTTAAAAATCGTTGCGGTCAGCTTCGGCTCATTTAGCATCTTGCACGCTCGGGTGCGGAATCTCCACTTTCAGAGGTTCAGGAGATGTGTTAACGTCCGTCGCCTGCGCAGGGTGCCAATGTAGCTCAGTGGTAGAGCAACGGTTTCGTAAACCGTAGGTCGTGAGTTCAATCCTCACCATTGGCTCCAGTTCAAATACTTACATCGCAACGGAATAGCGTTGCACCTCTTTTCACCCCCTCCGATTCGCGTTGCTGAATTGCTACAGTTTTGCAACACTGGTGACGCATGAACAATAGACCGAAGCGCGGACGTAAACGCGCAAAAGATTACCCGAAAAAGGTCACTTTCGGGAGAGAATCAGTGACCGTCTATCAGCGAAAGCTCGGTGGATACATGGTGAGCAACTATGCGGAAGGGAAGCGACGATTCGACAGCTATCCCACCGCAGAGGAAGCGGAGAACGCGGCACTCGCCCTCGCGAAGAAACTCAGCGAACGCGATGTGATCAGTGCGAGCATGACCCGGCAGGAGGCAATCGACTACGCTGCGGCGGTTCAAACTCTCGCACCGTTCAACGTGTCGCTCCCGGCGACTGCTGCGACCGTCGCGGAGTGTCTCAAGAAGGTCGGCTCTCTCGATAAGCTCATGGAGGCGGTGAGCTTCTTCACGGCCCGTTCCAAAAAGACGACAGAGAAACTGGTGTCGGCTGTAGCTGCCGAACTGATTGAGGTGAAGAAAACGCGGGGAGCCTCGCAGCGTTACCGCGAAGACCTGAAGTATCGACTGACGCGATTCGCGGATTCCTTCCGAGTGAATGCTTCCAGCGTCACAACTGCCGACATCAACGAATGGTTCGACCGGGAGAAGTTCAAACCGCAGAGTTACGCGAACTTCCGCCGTGTGCTGTTTGGGTTCTTCCAGTTCGCGGTGAGTCGCGGCTATGCGGCTGACAATCCCATCCTCGGCGTTGAAAAGGTCAAGGTGCGCGGTGGGGATACTCTGATCTATACGCCTGAGGAAATGATTAGGTTGCTCGCGGCAGCATCCGGCGAGTTCCTCCCATGCATCGCAATCGGTGGCTTTGCGGGTCTTCGCTCCACTGAGATTGAACGTCTCGAATGGAGTGACATAGACCTCACGGCTCGACACATCGTCATCGGTGCATCGCGGTCAAAGACTGCCTCACGGCGAATCGTTCCCATCAGCGACAATCTCGCGGCGTGGCTGGAAAATTACAAAGACGCCGAGGGGAAAGTCTGGAAGGGAAATCACAAAGAGTTCTACCGAGCGCAAAAGGCGACGGCGCGGAACACCGAAGTCAAAGAGAACCCCGAGACCGGTGCTAGGGCTGTGAAGGCACTTTCTTGGAAAACGAACGCGCTTCGGCACTCCTACGCCTCATACAGGTTTGCTGAAATTGGAGACGCCGGTCGCGTTGCTGGCGAACTTGGGAATAGCGCAGCAGTTGTGCATCGTCACTATCGCGAACTTGTTAAGAAAGCTGCGGCCGAGAAATGGTTTGGAATTAAACCGGAGCAGCCCGCCAACATTGTGTCGCTTCCAGTGGCGGTTAACCAGTAGATAAGCGAGGCGACGCCGCAACTTTGTTGTTGTGTGGCGTCGCCCTTCAGAAAAGTATTTGCCATGTATCGGGCTAACGGGCGTTTCGCCAACATTCCAGTTGAGAAACGTGCCGTTCCTCAGAGGCAATGAATCCAGTACTCCTTTTACGGTTTCGCGATTTGGCCACTGCGCTGGGCCAAACAATAGAACGTCACCAAGAGAAATCTCGCGAATTTGGCTCCGTCTGGTGGGGCTGGTGGTCAAAAGGCGGCGAGCAAGTGCCGCAAGCTTTGTTTACTAAGCTTAACGAATCGCCATTTACAATCTACCTCTTCGATTCTTTTCAACTGAAACTTTATCGTGCCAAATGCGAGGAAATTCGCTTTTCGCCAAAAGGGGATTTAATTCCTTCGCCCGCGCCAAATGCGACGCCGGATTACTACAAGGACCAAAAATATCTCGCTTGGTTCAAGCTCTCATCAATCGAAGAAGGTAAAGAAACGGAGATCACGGGTTTTACGAACGTTGAGGTGGCTGAGTTTTTTGTAACGGAATCCCCCTTCAAGGCGTACGAGGGAACGAAGGTCACGTCTCTGAAGGATTTAAAGCTCCTCGAACGGTCCATCTACTTTCTTCGAAATGCTGAGGGCAGAGATAAACCACTCGATGAGGTTCTGAAGACTCCGCTGTCGCAACCGGCGGAACCGTTCGTCCAGGATTTCAAAGTAAGCCCGCATCACGCACTCCTATGGATTTCGGACCTTCATTTCGGCGAAAATCACGGTTTCCCCACAGGTGAAGAAGTCACGAAAAGGCAGCTCTGGGACGCTCTCTATTCGGCATGCCGCGAGCACAACATTCAGCCCGCAGGAATTATAGCATCCGGTGATTTCACTTGGGCAGGTACGTCTGCCCCGTTCAAGGATGCGGCGACTTTTCTGAGCAAACTCACGAGCGTTTTGGGTCTTCAGGAACGGGATGTTCTCATTGTCCCCGGAAATCACGACATCGCTCGGACGACCGCAACCGGAATCGGTCTTGTCTCGAAAGCAGAATCGGAAGGTTACAGGAGCTTTTACAAGGAGTTCTATAAAAATGAGCCGAATGAATTCTTGAGCGTGGGTCGCAGATTCGTTTTGGGTAACACACATGCCGTGGAAATCGTCGGCTTGAACTCGGTTTCTTTAAGCCAGATGAAAGATTTCTCCGGTTTTGGCTATGTCGGACAAAAGCAAATGGGAAAAGCTGTGGAAGCTTACGGCTGGGACAAAGATGTTGCTGGCCGAAATCATCCAGTAAGAATTGTCGTGATGCACCATCACCTACTCCCCGTTAATCTCGTCGAAACGCCGGGACCGAATCCGAATTACAGTATGACTCTGGATGCCGAAGCTGTAACACAGTGGGCGATTGAGAATCGCGTCAGCGTTGTTCTTCACGGCCATATGCACACTGTTTGGAACGCGCGAATTCATCGTCCCAAGCGGAATGGCATAGACGATTTGGGAACTGCGCCGGCGCTGAATGTCTGCGCCCTCGGAAGTACAGGTGTGGCCAAAACTTTCCATGGCAGTCCCCCCTACAATACGTTCGGTGCGATTTCCTGCGTCGATGGAACAATGCGCCTCAAAATCTTCAGTATTCAAGACTACGCCAAATCAGAACTTCTTTTGACGATTGATATGCCAGTCGTCCGCGCGCCCTATGAAGAAGCTGCTCATCACTGATTTAGACAACACCCTTTACGATTGGGTCACCTTCTACAGCCGCGCCTTTCGCGCAATGGTTCAAGAGCTGTCCGTCCTCCTTGGTGTCCCGACTGAGCAACTGCTCACGGAGTTTCAGGCAGTACATCGCCGCTACGGAACCTCTGAACCCCCATTTGGCGCTCTGGAAATTGAATCTGTGCTAAACAGGTTTGGGAACACTGATTCAAAAGCCCTTCTTTTGCATCTTGACCCTGCATTTCGTGCGTTCAACTCAGCTCGAAAAAAATACCTGAAGGCATATCCTTATGTGGAAGAAACGCTCGGCGCGCTGCGGGCCGCCAACATTCGCATCGTCGCGCACACTGAAGCGGTTTTTGAAAACGCGTATTATAGGCTTTTGAAGCTCGGACTCGCCGACTCCTTCACTCATTTGTATACGATCGAGAGCGCTCTTCCGCATCATCCGACAGGTTCCAAACTTCTTCCGCGTCCTCCTTACGTTTCGGTTCTCCCTAATTCTGAGCGGAAGCCGAATCCGCGCTTAGTGCGTGATATTTGTGCCCGCGAAGGCATAAATCCCAGAGACGCGGCTTACATTGGCGACAGTCTTACGCGAGATGTTGCCATGGCAGTTGATGCCGGCGTTACCGCGATATGGGCTCACTACGGCCGCAGTTTCTCACGAGAGGATTGGGAGCTGTTAGTAAGAGTCACCCACTGGACAGCCGACGACGTGAAAGCTGAGGAGCGTCTCCGCCATGAATCCTCGACAAAACACCCCGACTTCACCGTTGAAAGTTTTCAGGAGATCCGCTCCATTCTCCTCCCTGCGGAGGCCCTTACGTAAATTCCCGAAAACTCCTTGTGAATCGCGAGGGAAACCGAAACATTGGGTTGATGTCCAAAGCGATTGGCATTTCCGAATGACGAAGACGGCGTCTGCATTCCATCCTGCTCGTAGCGCACGGCCAATACTAAAATGGGCTGGAGGCAAGCAACAAATGTTAGCTGCACTGCGCGAGCGCATTCCTTCGGATTACGGGACTTACATTGAGCCTTTTTTTGGCGGTGGTGCTTTGTTTTTTGACCTCGCCCCGGCCAGTGCCATCATTTCCGATTCCAACGAAGAACTGATTAACCTCTATCGCGTCGTCCGCGACACGCCGAGCGAATTGATTCGAGCACTCCAACCCTTAAAACCGTCCAGTGACGCGTTTTACAAAATTCGAAGCGCACGCCCGGTCGATGCCTTAGCTCGGGCCGCGCGAATTCTCTACCTGAACAAAACATGTTACAACGGCCTTTACCGGGTGAACGCGAAGGGAGAGTTCAACGTGCCGTTTGGGAAAAATCGGAACCCGACCATCTGCAACGAAGACGCAATTTACTCCGCGAGCACGGCGTTGGCTGAAGCAAAGATTCTTGGTGGTGACTACCGCAAGATTTTAGAGGAACACGCGAAGCCGGGAGACTTCATCTTCTTAGACCCGCCATACCTGCCGGTCACAAAGTATGCGGATTTCAAACGCTACACCAAGGAGCAGTTTTACGAGGAAGATCACCACCTGCTCGCCGCCGAGGTTCGACGCCTGCGCGAGCTTGGCTGCTTTGTCCTTCTTACGAACGCGAACCACCCTCTTGTTCACAGCCTCTATTCGGGCTTCAAGATTGAGTGCTTCCGGACACGCCGATTCATTAGCTCGAACGCCGAACAACGCGTTGGCGAAGATGTCATTGTCACGATTCCACCCGCAGAACGCGTTAAGGTGTTCATTCCGGCGAAGGAACAAAATCGACTACCACCGCAGAATTCGCGCTTCCCTTCCAGCCGGTACATGGGGAGCAAGACTGCGCTGCTCCCGGAATTGAGGCGGGTGCTATCCAATCTCACCTTTGATTCTTTTGCAGATGTTTTCTCCGGCTCCGGCGTCGTCAGTTACATGGTGAAGGCCGAGGGAAAGCAGGTTCTCTCGAACGATTTCATGCACTGGTCTTCGACCGTGTGTCGGGCACTCATCGAAAATAACTCCGTCCGCCTGAACGATTCTGAGATCTCCGCGCTATTGGGTGCGCGGAAACGGAAAGGCTTCGTTTCGACAAATTTCAAAGACCTCTTTTTTAGTGATGAGGAAAACATGTTCATCGACGGTGTGCTCGCCGTTGTGGATGGGTTTTCGGACGAATACAAAAAAGCGTTGGTTTTGTCTTCGCTGTGCCGCGCGTGCCTGAAAAAGAGACCGCGAGGGGTCTTCACTTACACCGGCGTTCGATACGACGATGGCCGCAAAGACCTGAAGATGACCCTGAGAGACCAGTTCGGCGATTGCTTGAGCGCGTTCAACAAAGCAGTTTTCGATAATGGTAGAAATAATTCTGCACGGGTTGGCGATGCGCTGACGTTCGCCGCGTCCGCTGATTTGGTTTACCTCGACCCTCCTTACTACAGCCCACTCTCGGATAATGACTACGTGCGACGGTATCACTTCCTCGAAGGCATTTGCCGGGGTTGGCGGGGTGTGGAATTGCAGCAGCACACTCTTACGAAAAAGTTCAAGAGCTACCCGTCGCCGTTTTCCTCATTGCGCGGCTCGACGGAAGCGTTCGACTTGCTTTTCAAGCGGTTCCGCGATTCGATAATTCTGCTCTCTTATTCGTCCAATTCGCTGCCGAGCAAAGATGTCCTCACGTCCCTACTAGCGAAGCACAAAAGCAACGTCGAAGTGATAGCACTGGACCACGTTTACTCCTTCGGCAATCAAAACTCGGTTGAAGACGGGAACAAAAATCGGGTGAAGGAATACCTCTTTCTTGGCTACTGATGGCGCGTCACATCTGGCAATTGGGGAACACAACTCTGCGGAACCCTTACCGCCTCCAAAGGGGTCTCGCAGTAATCCGCGCGGTTGGCCTTGAAGGAAAGCTCCAAGGCAGGGATGAGGAACGCTCTCTCGTGCTCGCGCTAGATGAGGCAGACGTCGTGACGCTCTCACGATCGGAAGACGTTGATTTCTCAGACCTCGGCCGAAAATGGCGTTCAGCTTTGGTGAAGATGGGTTTCCTCTCGCATGATAAGCTCAGTGTTACACGAAACGGCTCTGCGTTGCTCGATGCAAAAGACCTCCTCCCAGCAGTGCAGGAAAGATTCCTCCGGTCGATAGCCGCACAGCAGTTCCCAAATCCGCTCGAACCAACCCTCGCGTTTCCGCCGTTCCGCCCACTCGCTCTCATCATCGACACGTTAAAGATTCTCGAACGCTCCGATGAAAAGGCGGCATATATATCCTTCAATGAAGTGGCTTCCATCCTTCTACTGAATCATTCCCCTGAAGCGTGTGCTGAGGAAATTCTCGCCTTCCGGAAGTCGAACACGTTGGAAAAAGAATACATCAACGCAAAGGCGCAGCGAATCAACCTTGTTCCGAATACCCTGCGGGATTACGCGGACACGGCGACTCGCTACCTCAAGGCCACCGGTCTCTTTGAGTCCAAAGGCAGGGGCTTCAGACTTATTCAGCGTCGCAGCAGCGAAGCGGAACTGATCGCAAACGAGCACCGGGTGCCCGTTCCGGAAAGTGAGTATTTCGAACGTCTGGAGAACGGCGTCAGGCTGCCAACCGATTCCAGGGACATGAACATCGCGGTGTCCCGAGCACTGGCGAGTTCGCTCGCAACTGCCGGTGAATCGGTTCAAACGAATTTCGAGAATCTTTCGGAAGAAGCACTGATTCAGGAGCGCTTCCGGTTGGAGCAGCGCGTTGAACAGTTAAGTGAAGAACAATGGGCTGCCCAGCAGGTCAATCAAGCGGAAGAAATCCTCGAATATTTGGATGCCCTAATCACAAAGAAAGGGAATTTGGTTCCACGTGACGAGCGGCCTGCATACCTGGAGTGGACGGTCTGGCGGGTGTTCCTTGCGCTCGACCATTTGGAAACGAAAGCCGCCGCGTGTCGAAGGTTCAGCATCGAACCGCAGGATTTTTTACCAATTGGGACAGCACCCGGAAATGGGCCTGACCTGATTTTCGAGTTCAAAGAGTTTGTACTGGTTGTTGAAGTTACGTTCACAGCCTCCTCGCGACAGGAGGCAGCGGAGGGCGAACCCGTCCGAAGGCACGTTGCTAATGCGCTGATTGAGCGGCTTGAGAAGAACTCGGACAAACCCGTGTATGGCCTATTCGTTGCGGCAAATGTTGATCTCAACACCGTGGAGACTTTTAAGACCGGTGTTTGGTGGCAACAAAAGGAAAGCGGACGCTCGAAACTCGGTCTTTCCATCGTCCCTGTAAGCCTCACAGAATTACGCGACCTATTTGCCGTCGCAATAAAAGCAGGTGACTTTTCTCCCACTGTGTTCAAGCACCTCCTACTTGAATGTAGGGCCGACGCAAACAACGAGAGTGACGTGTGGCGAGAGCGTATCAGCAAGCATGTTCAGACCCTCGTTAAGAAGCTACACCGGCCTGGCGAGCCGGGCCGAGCATTGACACAAGAGCATTGACGGTGAGTTTCGCCGATTGTCGCGAGGGGAATGTCACGAGCACCGGGGGAAAAGGTTCAACCCAAGGAAGTGCGACGGCACATAGCACTATGAGCATAGCAAACAGGGCACCCCTGCCCCCTGCGGATTTTCACTTCCTCGGCACACCCTCGCACTTCGGTTCCCATCTGTGCATCAGAAGCACACCGCGCACCCTGCTAAGTGCGCCCTTACGATAAAAGCTCCTACACTTTCGTTACCCTAGGAGTGTTACATGGACACTTGCCGGAGCATTGACCCAAGCGCATTGACGGGGCCCTGAGACCTTAACACATGGAGCTTAACAGCGAGGCGCGAGGATTATCCCAAGAGCATTGTCATCGAAGCCGCCCCGCTCCGGTCGGTTTTCATTTCAGCGACATCTGCACGGCATATCGGTGCATCTCAATCGCACTTCGCACCTACGGCTCCGCGCAAATTGTGACAATCGGATGTGCCGCGTTCCCGTCGCACCCGTAAATGCAGAGATTCCGGCGCACGTTTTCGAGTTTCACACGTCTCATTTTGGGTGCATTTTCCGCGCTTGGGGTGGTTCTTTTGGAGATTCGCGTTTTTGTAGCAGTCCTGTTGCACTTTTCCGGGTTGGATGACTCCGAATCGAGAAACCACCAGAAAACCCGCGACAACACTCAGAAAAGTGAACGGATTCTAAAACCGTCACCCAGAAGGGATGGTGAAAGCGTCCCAGATGGTCAATCGGTCTAGACCATCTATCCCGGAACGTGTCTGGACGCGGAATTGAGGGTCAAAATCGCTCCTTGGGGGTGTTCTGTTCGATTGTCCGCTATTCCGTTCAATGGGTGTGACCCTTGGTTCTCCAGTTTGGTGCTTCGACGGTCTGGAGCTTTCCAGAATCGAACCCCTAAGTGCGAACCGAACCGCGTGCGCGGTGCGGTCTTGTAGATCGCGGAGAAGTTGGAGCGGATGGTCAAAATCCCGAGACGCTTTCGACAGTGTGCTTCTTGCCCGGAGGTGTGAAACCATTCGAGCGACGCTTCCGATTGTCCGCGCGGAACTGCGGATTGCGCATCCATCCCTGCATCGCCGCTTTCCAGTTGTGAATTCGTGCGCCGTTGATGCGAACCCACCCGGTGCTTTCGTAAAAGTTGAAAAACTTTTCGCACTCGTCGCGAGACCATTCCAAGCTCGCGCCAAATTGGCTGACTTCTTCGAGCGTGGGTGTTTTCATCGCGGAATCGAAGCCTGCCCTCTGAAGGCGACCGTCGAGAAGTTTGCGCCAGTCGCGGACAGGGTTTCCGTTCGGGAGAGTCCAATTACGCTCTACCATTTCTTCGTAGAATGTTGCGGCTACTTCATTCGGGTCTCCACGGCCATCGTAATTCTGAGCTTCGACCCATTCATCGAACTCCTCCTCGCTTGCGGGCTTCCTCTTACTCCCCTTGAGACGCACTGGTCGGCTACGACGACCCATAGTCGCGTGCGACCCAGAGGGAGCAACTTTGGGGAGTAACTTCAAAGGAGTAACTTCGGGGGGTGTCGTTTCAGGGGGGTGGCTACCCTGTCCTTTGGGGGGAGTCCCCTCCCAATCCACACCCCCCCTGTCATTTGGGAGGGGTGACACTTTCCACGCCGCGACAGGTGTCACGGTGTAAACGTTGGAGAAACCGCTCCGGGGACGCATCGAGAGCAGCCCAAGTTCCACCAGTTTCGCCAACGCGGACTTTACAGTGTCCGGGTCGAGGCGGCAGACCTTCCCCATCTTTTCGACACCCTCGAAGCATTCACGCGTCCCATTTCCAGCACGCCTGACCACATGACCATAAACACGGAATTGCGCTGCGGTGAGGCCGAGGTCGTCGAGAGCAGCGTGGACGAAAATGGGAGCAAGCGGCTGCTTTTCGCTTGAGTTCCTCCGAGTGAGTTTTACCTTAATCAGCATCGGTGTATGGGTTTGTGTTTTGAAAGGCGCAGGCTCAATGCATTGTTCATGCCGCCGCTCCGTGGGTTCACTCCATTGAGCGGCATTTTTCTTTTTAGATTTCTGGTTTCAAGTCGCGGAGTTTAAAGCTGAATGGTTACCTGTCCAGTGACTCAGGTTTTTTTGTTTTCGCGCTCACTGTTCGATCACCCGGTTGAAGTGGGGGCGCAGGAAGCACTGAACCTGCACCCCCAGGACTCCGCAAAGGGCGGACGTTATGGATACCGTCCGCCTCCCGCCAAACATGTCTTATCATCACGCATGACGGGCTTGCTCAGTAACACACGAGAGTTAACCAGACTCCGTGGCGACGAGTTACGAGCGTTCCGAGGCGACCTCGGTCTCGGGCGCGTTACGCATCGCCCGAAAGCCAAAAGAAGTGGGGCGCAGGAAGGATAGAAAAACCTGCACCCCACAAGGGAACGAAAATGCCGTCACCGGGAGAACCGCTGCTCCTGATGTGACGGGTTGTGACCATAGCAACACCGAGGAAGAAGCTAACCCTCGGCAGTGTGATCGCTGCGAGCACGGCCTTCGCTACTCCTCGTCTCCGGATGGTGCACTGTCACCACCGGAAATCTGTTGCGCTTTGAGCCACTCCCGCATCTGCGCGAGCTTCTCCAATTTTTCAGGAATGGAATCCGTAAAACTGAAAAAGCACGTCCGGTCAACGAAGGTGTCGATGGCGCTGATGGTGGGTAGCAGGAGAACTTGCTCGGGCACCTCCGCGCCGACTGCTTTCATGGTCTCCTCAACACGCTGGTCACGAATCGTGCGGATTTTTTCAAACAGTGCGATGCGACTTTCGTTGGCGAGTTTCTGAATCTCACCTTCGCACTTGTCGATGTCGTCCTTGTTGTTTTGGATGGCCTGCGGGAGCAGCATCGCCAATCCAGGAAGCCGGAGGTGGTGTGACACTTCCCGACGATTATCTACGTCCCGAAGCCACGGGCGGGCAAGTTCTTCGCGTGTCTCCCTGAGCCGCTCCTCGGCGCGAGCTTTGCGAGTGACCGCAAGCGCACGGATGGCAACGAATTCAGCGAGACGTTTCTGAGGGTCTTCTAAGGTGAGCATATTAGCGTGTTTCTTTTTTAAAGTGTGGTGAGTTGAGGAGGGCTTTCCGCATCGCGCGGGTGTAACTTCCGTTTTTTCCGTGCCGCCCGTCGCTATCGTCTTTTGCGTCGTTGGAAGTGCGAACCTCCGCTTCGATCTCGGCGTTCGTTTTGAGAACGTCCGCAATGACCTCTGTTTTGGAGCGACCTGCCGCGAGTTGGTTCGCCGCGCTTTTAAGAAGCAACTGGAGGAAACTGCCAGCCGGTTGAAGCAGGGAGATGTCAACCAACTGCCGATAGCCTTTCGGTGAATCCAGCTTCTCGATTTTCGATGCGACCCAAGCGCGTTCCGATTCTTCGCCGCCGTTCAATTTCTCCATCTGGCGGATGGTTTCCGTTTGCAGACCCATAAAGGTCATACCGGAGCCTGCTGCGTTGCTAATGGTCCCGCCCGCAGAGCGGTTCTTCAACGTCTCCAGCGCCTTGTTGAAGCTCGCTTTCCTCGCTGCACGAAGCGTGGGATTGTCGTCTCGGTTCAGCGGGATATTGATTCCCGAGTTGAGGAGGTCTGGCCTGCTCACTTCGCACCTCCCGCTTTGCCAATGCGACGCTTTCCGAATTGCTGTTTAAGCCACGCATCCGATTCAGCAACGATGATGCGGACACGCCTGCGTCCAATCAGAAGGTGAGGCATCCCCTTAGCGAGAAGATTTTGCCCGTGACGTTTCGTGAAACCCCACCGGGCCATGTAACGGCCCAAGTCCATGATTTCATCGTTTCCGCCAACTTTAGATTGAGTCCCCGTAGCGGAGTCGGAGACGAACAGTCGTTCGCTCATCCACCATTTTGTAGTATAAAAGGGTAGATTCCGTCTACGATTAGACCCATCTAAGGGTCGTGCTCGAAATTTTCGCCAAGTTACAAATCCTTAGGAATTTTCCGAAAAGCGGTGACCCAGAGTGTCAATAATGACACAGAAAAAAAACTTCGTTTTTCTTCTTCCACCCCCTTCCAATGAGTGTCTGTTCACTCAATTGCGAGGTCGAGAACGTCCTCCACAAACGCGCTCACCTTCGGCTCCTTAGAGCCACGTGACCCAGCAACGTTCAAGACACCAACTCGGTTCGCCTGGACGAATCCTCGTAGAGCCTTCGCAGCTTCATTTGGTGTGTAGTGGGTCGCGGAAATATGCAGCCATGGCTTCCCGTGTTTCTTCGCAAACCCTGCCGTCCTAAGAGAACCACCCTGAAGCTCGGCAGAGATCGTGAAAATAACAGTCGCGTCCGAGTGGAAGGCATTCAATTCCGTCCTCTCTAGATAATTGGTCGATTCCGTTTCAACCAACGCGTAGCAATCCGGAATAATACCGTCCTCGGCTTTGCGTCCTTTCGGACAATATCCACCGTGAGGAATGCCGCGACGAGTTGCCCAATCCAGAGCGGCGCGGTCGGCCCCAGTTTGTCCACCCGAAAGGATTTTGGCGGGTTGTGCGTTCAGCGCGTCACTACCACCTTCACTGTCTCACCTTCTCCTAGTTTCGCGGTGCTGTAAGCGATACCTCCTGTAGGAATTAGCACAGAACCGCTCGGGACTTCCCAAGTAATTACACAGCTCAAATAGTATTCACCTGCTGGAAGGTTAGCGAACTCGAAATTCCCGCCAGCATCAGCAACGGTTTTGCGCACGTAGGGTTCAATCCTCGGGTCTGCTTGCAGCATTCGCTCTCCATTCAGCGTCACTCGTTGCCGCATTTCGGTGGTGTAAGGTGTAACAGGAGCCAGTTGAACTGTGTTTCCAGCACCGACCTTCACATCACCCGCACGAGTCTTGAGGAAAGCTTGCCCAACAATACGGCCCGTGCCGTTTTTCGCATAGGCTGCAAATTCCTCTTCGTTGAACGGAGTCTGGAAGGGTTTCGGTTGTGGGGCAACACAGCCGATCGCAAACAGAATTGCGGCGAGAGCTAAGAAAACAGTTTTGTTACTGGACATAGGTTGAGCCCTGATGATGCGGTAAGGGTCAAACCCAGCAAGAAAAAACCTGCTAGGGCACTGCCCGTTCATGCTTCTGCGGAAGACCTTCCGTGAGCGTTCCAACATCGGTTTCGATAACGAAAGCGATCGCACAAAGAGTGAGAAACGAAACGTTTCGCTCGCCGCGTTCCACTTGCCCAACAAAGCTGCGGTCGAGGTTCGCCTCTAGTGCGAGATTCTCCTGAGAAAGCCCCCGTTCTTTACGCGTCGCTCGTATGCGGTCGCCAAGCACCTGAAGTGAGGTCTTTTTCTTCAACGTCCAGCACGTTCACAAAGATGCGGAGTTTAAAGCCACGGTATATAGTCATCATTTGGCTTGAGGTTGATTGGGTTCTCAGGGATGCTTCAACCCGGAAATTTACCCGTGAGCACCAGAAGCAAAGTAGTCTTCGCAACCATAGCTCTCACCATCGCTGCTGCCTTTGCTGTGATGAACCTCCACACGAAACGTGAGCTTCTGAAAAAAGCCGAGAACATTGAAAAGCTCCTGCAAGTGGAGCGGGCGGAAAGAGAGAAGGCGAAAGCTGACGCCGCAGTGAACGCAAAGGCCGAAGCCATGCTGGAAGATTTGAACTATAAGCTCCGATGGGACCGAGCAATGCGGGAGCGCGAGGAGTTAGATAAAATGGGGGTGAAATAGCAGTCTTGGACCGACCGAATCGAGAGTGGTCATTTAACCGCTACAGTTTGCAACACTTGGATTTCCTTTTTGTTCCTTTTTCACGCAAAACCGTGCTTTTTTCGTTCACGTCGGAAAAGTGCATCTTGATGAATAAAGACGCGGATGAAATGAACATTAAGACACTCTACACCAACGACTTATGACGGTTTCGTAAACCGTAGGTCGTGAGTTCAATCCTCACCATTGGCTCCACTTCTACTTTTCTTCCAAGGCTTTCCTGTCTCGTTTCGCGTGGAGATTTCGTTCTTACCGGATGACGCGTATTGGCGTGCGATTGACTCTGCGGTGCCCCCGAGTTGATCTTTGATGGGTTTGGGGCTGAGGACTTCGGCGTTCAGGCCGAAGGAGAGGATCCAGCCGATGAGCCACTCGACGCAGCAGGCGAGGAGGGAGACGTGGATGCGGCCGTCGGGAAGGGGTTTCTCTTCAACGGGGCCGCCGAGCCATTCCCGGCGGACGCGTTCCATGGAATCGGCGGAAAAGACGATTTGGATGAGTTCGAAGTTGCTCTTTTCTGGGCAGGCTTCGAGGTAGGCTTTGAGTGAAAAATTTTCATGTGGGGGGAAGGTCTCGGGTATGGCGGTGAGTTGGAGGATGCGGTCGGTCCGGAACTGGCGGAGTTCTTTGCGGAGGCGGCAGAAGGCGATGAGGTGCCAGTTGTCGGCGTAGTAGATGAGGCCGAGAGGTTCGAGGTCGCGGGTGGTGAGTTCGTTGCGATCTTTGCTGCGGTATTCGATATGCAAGACGTGGCGATCGGCTATGGCGCTTTGGATGGGGATTAAAGTTTCGCTGGTAAGGCGTGGGTCGGGCGACGAACCGCGCGAGAGGATGGCGGTGGAGCGGTCGAGCCGATCGAGGTGATCCTGGCGATCGCGCGGGAGGACGGAACGAATCTTCAGGAGGGCGGTGTTCATTTGTTTGCGGAGGGAAGCGTCGGTCATGTGATCGACGAGCTTCGCGCCGAAGAAGAGAGCGCTGGCTTCTTCAGAAGTGAACATGACGGGCGGGAGGTGGTAGCCCTTAAGGAGGCTGTAGCCGACGCCGGCTTCGCCGACGATGGGAATGCCCGCTTCACCGAGCGCGGAGATGTCGCGGTAAACGGTGCGGAGGCTGATTTCGAAGTGGCGCGCGAGCTCCTCAGCGCGGACGAGGCGGCGTCCCTGCAGTTGCACCACCATGGCCATGAGTCGGTCGACCCGGTTCATAGCACGGTGGTAGCAAAGCAGCGGAAAAACTACAGATTATTTGCGGGGGTGATCGTCCAGCCGCCGCCGAGCGCCTTGATGAGTTGGACGGTGGCGATGTAGCGGGCGCCGGTGACCTGAGCGGAAGTGCGTTCGGTGAAGAGCGCGTCGCGGTCGGCGTCGATGACGTCGAGGTAACCGGTGAGGCCGGTGTTGAAGCTTTCGGTGGCGAGTTCGCGGGCGCGGCGGGAAGATTCGAGCGCGCGTTCCTGGGCAGCGGCTTGTTCGGCAAGAAGCTGAATTCCGGCGAGGGCGTTCTCGACTTCGCCGAAGGCGACGAGCACGCGCTGACGATAGCGGGCGACGGATTCTTCGAAGCGCGCACGGGAGCGGCGGAGGTTTGCGACGTTTCGTCCGCCGGCGAAGATCGGCAGCGAAATGCTCGGGCCGATTGACCAGAAGTGGCTGTCCCAGTTGAAAAGACTATCCATATCGGCGCTCATGTAGCCGCCGGAGCCGGTGAGGCGCAGCGCGGGGAAGAAACCGGCTTTCGCAATACCGATGCGCGCATTGTCAGCAGCGAGCAGGCGTTCCGCTTCGGCGATGTCAGGTCGACGCTCGAGCAGGTTCGAAGGGAGATCGGCGGGGATGGTCGGAGGCGCGGGTTTCCAACCGATGGCAGCGTTTTCAAAACGAGCGAGCGCGAAGGCCGAAGGAGTTTCGCCAACGAGAATGGCGATGGCGTTTTCGAGTTCGACGCGGCGGCGTTTCACGCCGGCGAGTTCGGCTTCGGAAGTGGCGAGTTGGGTGCGGGCGCGTTGAACATCGAACTCGGTGCCGAGCCCGGTATCGAAGCGGCTGGCGGTGATGCTGGCCTGTTCGGTGCGGCTGGCGATGGTGCGTTCGAGGACGGCGATTTCAGCGTCGAGAGCGCGCAACGCGAAGTAATTTTGCGCGAGGTCGGCTTGCAACGTGAGCATGACATTATGGAAGGCGGCGATGCTCGCTTCGGCCTCGGCGCGGGCGCTTTCGAAGCCGCGGCGGACGCGCCCCCAAAGATCAATTTCGTAGCTGAGATCAAGCGGCATGCGGAAGGTATTCGCGGTGATCGCGCCGAAGCTGGGCTCCTGATTGGGCGAGAAACGTTCGCGACGGAAGCCGGGATTCGCATCGAGCGTTGGGAAGAATTCAGAACGGGCGATGCGGGCCGCAGCGCGTGATTGATTCACGACGGCGAACGCGGCCTGGAGTTCCTGGTTGGACTGACGCGCTTTGCTTTGGAGCGCGTTGAGGGTTGGGTCGGCGAAGATTTCCCACCAATTACCTTTCGGAAGATGGTCCGATGGTTGCGCTACTTTCCAGGTACCGGAGGCTTTGAAGCCGGCGGGCACTTCGACGGCGGGGCGTTGGTAATCGGGACCAATGGTGAGCGGTCCTGCGACTATTGAGAATGCGGCGGCACTGGCCGCGAATATTGCTGCTTTCAACATAATCCCTCTCTCATGGTTTTAGGCTGCGCTGACGGCGATTGCGCCGCGGGGTTCAGGTTCCAACGCGAGATCGTCAATTTCCGGTTCATGCCGCGCAGCGATGAGCGAGTAAAAGACCGGGACGACGAAGAGCGTGAAGATACTCCCGACGATCATGCCGGCGACGAGAATGATCCCGATGCTGTTGCGGGCTTCGGCGCCGGGGCCGGAGACGAGCACGAGCGGGAAGTGGCCAAAGACGGTCGCGGCCGAGGTCATCAAGACCGGACGCAAACGAGTGAGGCACGCTTCGCGCAGGGCGGCGGCTTTATCGAGGCCGCGCTCTTGCAAGGTGTTGGCGAACTCGACGATGAGAATGCCGTTCTTCGCGATCAACCCAACGAGCGTAATCAATCCGACCTGCGAATAGATGTTGATCGTGGTGAGGTCGAGGAAGCTGAAGATCAGCGCACCGGAGATGGCAAGCGGCACCGAGCCAATCAGCACGATGAGTGGATCACGGAAGCTGCGGAACTGAGCCGCGAGGACGAGATATATCAGCACGACTGCAAAACCGAGCGTGACGGTCAGCGCCGTTCCTTCGCGGCGGATCTGGCGGGATTCACCGGCGTAATCAATCGAGACGCCAGGGCCTTTGGCGGCGAGCGCAGCTTGTTCGAGGACGCGCAGGCCTTCTTCCTTGGTGATACCGGGTTGAACGCCGCCGAAGATCTTCACAGCGTTGCGCTGTTGAAAGCGGTTCAGCGAACGAGGGGCGGTGCTCGTTTCGATTGTCACGAAGGAGGAGACTGGAACGAGTTCGCCGGTGGGAGTTTTGATTTTTAAATCGAGCAGCGGGCCGACCGTGGCGCGGTCGGCGAGGCTGATTTGCGGGATAACTTTGTAGCTGCGATCGAAGTAATTGAAGCGGTTCACATACGCGCCGCCGAGGATTGTGCCGAGTTCGCGACCGGCGGTAGCGAGGTCCAGGCCGAGGTCGGCGAGTTTCTCGCGATCGATCACAACGCGCGCCTCGGGTTGGTCAATTTTGAGGTCAGTATCGACATAGAGGAACTTGCCGCTTTGAAAGCCTGCGCCGACGACGGTGTAGGCGAGTTCGAGCATTTGATCGAGCGGCGCGTCGCTTTGCAGGACCAGCTCGACGTCGTATTGGCCCGGTGTGGGCAAGGGTGGATCGAGCCGGGGAAAGACACGGAGGCCGGGCACTTGAGAAACTGCGCCGAACACTTCGCCATACATTTGTTCGGTGGAACGCTCTCGCTGCTTCCAATCCTTCGCGACCATGCCGCCGAAGCCGCCCCAGTTCGCGACGAGCGACCACATAAACTTCGCCTCGGGGAAGCTGGTGATTTTTTGCACCACATCGAGCGATTGGCGATGAGACGCTTCGAGCGTAGAATCCGGGGAAGCTTCAAAGAATAAGCTGATGTGGCTCTGGTCTTCGACCGGGGCGAGTTCGCGGCGGGAAAGAGAATAGAGCGGCCAGGCGGCGACCATCACGAGCAGCGCTGCGATGACCACGGCCCAACGCATGCCGAGCGCGAGATCCAAGGCGCGCGCATAACGAACGCGAACCCAATCGAAGCCACGATTGACCGACCGGGTGAGCCGGCCTTCGTGTCCGTTTGCATGAACGAAACGTGAACTCATCACCGGCGAGAGCGTCACGGCAACAATTCCGGAGAGCACAACCGCGGCCGCGAGCGTGATCGCGAATTCGAGGAACAGCGTGCCAGTCAAACCGCCCTGAAAACCGATCGGCGTGTAAACGGCGGCGAGGGTGATGGTCATCGCGATGATCGGCCCGAGCAATTCGCGCGCGCCGATCAACGCGGCTTGCACGCGAGTTCTGCCTTCGCGAATGTGGCGCTCGACGTTTTCGACGACGACGATCGCATCATCGACAACCAAGCCGACAGAGAGAACGATCGCGAGAATCGTTAACAAGTTCAGGCTGAAACCGCACGCGATCATCACGATCGCGGCGCCGATCAGCGACACCGGCATTGCGACCAGCGGGACAAGCGCGCTGCGGATCGAACCCATGAAAAGGAAGACAACGAACGCGACGATGAGCATCGTTTCCGTGAGTGTTTTGCTGATTTCCTTCAAGGCATCGCGCATGAACGTCGTCGCGTCATAGGCGAGCTGCATGTCGATGTCCGTCGGCAACGTCGGTTTAATTCGTGCCATTTCGGCGAGCAACCGGTCGCCCACTTCGATTTCGTTTGAGCCGGGCAACGGCCAAACGCCGAGATAAACCGCCTCGGTGCCACTGAACTTTGCCATGAAGTCGGCTTCCTCTGCACCGAGTTCGACTTTCGCCACGTCTGAAAGGCGAACGACTGCGCCATTGCGTTCGCTGACGATCAGGTTTTTGAACTCGTCGACGGTTTTGAGGTCGGTGTTCGCGAGCAGATTTACCTGAACGAGATTGCCTTTCGTCTGGCCGACTGCGGCGAGGTAATTATTGCGTTGCAACGCCGCGCTCACGTCGCCCGGGGAAAGGCCGAGGGCGGCGAGCCGATCGGGATCGATCCAAACGCGCATGGCGATTTGCCGACCGCCTTCGAAGCTGACGCGCTGCACGCCTTGCAGGGTGGCAAGTTGCGGCTGCAAAGTGCGTGCGAGCCAGTCGGTAATTTCCGGAACGCTCCGTTCGCTCGAAGAAAAACTCAGGTAAAACGAGGCGTAGGGACGATCGGCGCGCTGCACTTCAACAATGGGCGGCTCGGCTTCGGCGGGAAGTTCGGAGCGCACCTGCTGCAACCGCGCCGTAATTTCCGCAAGCGCAGCGGTGCTGCTGTGGTTTAGTTTTAGGCGGACCGTGACGATGCTCACACCCGCTCGGCTGGTGGACTCGAGATAATCCACTCCGCTGATGGCAGAGACAACGCGTTCGATGGGCGTAGTCAAAAATCCGCGGACTGTCTCCGCGCTGGCGCCGGTGTAGACAGTGGTGATCAGCACCGATGAACTCTCGATGCTGGGGTATTGCTGAATCGGCAGCGTCGTCAAGGCGCGCCACCCCACCAGCACAATGATCAAGTTCACCACCACGGCCAAGACCGGGTGCTTGATAAAAACATCTGTGATTGATTTGCGCATGGAACCTCCAGTGGATCGTTACTTCTTTGCGTCCTGAGCTGCTTCCGGCGCGCCTTGGTTGGGTGCGGGAGCTACGAGCACTCCATCGCGCAATTTGAACGAGCCGGATGCAGCAACAGTTTCACCTGGCTTCAATCCCTCGACGATCAGCACTTCATCCCCGAGACTCGCGGCGGCCTGCACGCGGCGCGTCTGTGCGCGCTGTTTGCCATCTTTGTCGTTCACCAAAGTGAACACGTGATCGCCCGCTGGTCCCTTGCGTAATGCGTTCACGGGAATCACGACGCCGGCAATTGGTTCGCCATAAGCCGCCCGCACCCGCACCGAAGCGCCGGGCGCCGGAACAGAAGCCGCGTTATCGACGCGCGCGCGAACGGTGGTGTTGCGCGTCACCTGATCGACGCGTGAATCCAACGCGACGACTTTGGCTTGAACCGGTTGAGCTCCCGCGAGGATTTCGACGGCATCACCTTCCTTCAAAGCCTGCGCGACATGCTGGGGAACCTGAAAATCGACATGCGTTCCTTCATCGACACCTTGCAACGTGGTGATGATGGTGCCTTCGTTCAGATACTGGCCGACGTGAATGTCGCTGATGCCAATGCGTGCGCGGAAAGGGGCGCGAATCGTCTTACGAGCGATGACAGCTTTGATGCGTTCGCTCTGCGCGAGCGCAACATCGAGTTCAGCACGGGCGCGATCGGCTTCCATCTGCGAAGTGGCGCGACTTTGCACCGCGCGATCCATTCGCTCAGCCAACGTCTTGGCTAAAGCCGCTTGCGCTTCCTGGGCTTTCAATTCGGCTTGCTCCACGGAAACATCCAGCGCGACGAGGACCGTTCCAGGTTCAACGATTTGGCCGGGTTGCAGATTCACTTCATGGACGGTGCCGGGAATTTCGTTGCGGAGGGTGATCGAGCGCAGGGCCACCACCGTTCCGATGGAGGTCGAAGTCCGGCGATGTTGGCGTTCTTTGGCGGTTGCGAGGGCCGCAACTTCGATCGGTTCCGGCTGCTGGCTCGCCGCGACGGCGGCCTTCTTGAAGGCATTCATCTTCCAGACCGTGAGGCCGGCTGCGACTGCGAGCACCGCGGCAAGCAGCAGAACCGGGGCGATCCAGTGCGTTTTCTTCGGCTGGCTGGTATGTGCGGCGCTGGCGTGTTGCGCCTCGTGCGTTCGCCCGTTCCGGCGTGTCTCCTCGTTTCCTTCCGTTCTCGCTACCACAACCGTATCTCTCATACATCAACGACGTTTCAGTTCGCTTTCAAAGGACACTTCTTCCGTAACGATTGTGTTTGTTGGTTTAAACACCTGATCGCGGAAGTCGCGGTTCCCAAGCGCCACCATGCTACACCCGAATGACAACCCTATGTCAGTAAACTTTCGTGTTAGTGCCGACTCGGGACCACTGGCGGGCGTTATGGTTCTATTGGCTGGTAAATCCCCGGCCGAAAAGAAACTTTTACGAAAATAAAAAAACCTCCCGGTTTAAGTCCGGGAGGTTATCAATTCGAACTTTTAACCGATCAGCACGCCCTACTGCTGCTGCGGTTGGAGCAGTCCGCCGACCGTTTTGTTCGCTTTGTCCGTGAGATTTGCGGCACCTTGCAAAGCGGCTTGCACTTGCTCCTTCAAGCGGGCGACTACGGCTTGGTTCTCCACCGAAAGATTGTCCGATGCGAGCGTGTTGAGGGAGGTCATTGCATCGTTAAATTTACCTTCCGAATAAAGTTGCTGCGCCTTCGCAACCACCGCTTTCACTTTGGTCTCCACCGTTGAGGCTTGCTCGCCAAGCTTTTCCTGCACCGCTTTTGTTTGTGTGGCGGTTTCAGCTTGAATCTTTGCTGCTGTTTCTTGCGCCGCTTGCGTCACCTCTTTGGTCTGTTCTTTAACAGTCGCGGCCACTTCCGATGCCTTTTCCTTTAGGATATCTGTGGTGCTGGCTGAGGTGTTTGTAGCCGACGCTGCGGGTGTGGCGTCGTCCTGCTTTGCGCAACCGACGAGCAGAGAGGACGACAACACGAATGCAGCTATAGTTTGTGGAGTTTTCATACTTTTACGAATGTGACTATGTGGCTATCCGGGTATCTTCCGCTACCGCAAGCAATCCTGGTGCTTCGCGATAATCGCCAGCCTCGCACACGTGAGGGAAATCGGCACAAGGTCGGATAACTACGATCATCAGTCACTCCGTATGGCGAACCCTAGCAGACGCGATTTCACAGGCAATGCTTTTACCGTGTGCGAATTCTGAGGACGTGATTGCACTTCAATGCGCGGAGAGGCTATCTTGTAGCTAAATCCCAAGATGAGCCTACGGCTGAACTCGATTTTTCTGCTGATGCTGCTTTTCACAGCTCAGTTTTCTACTGCTTCTGATTCGAGTTCTACCGACCATTGGTCGTTAAAGCCGATCGTTCGTCCGGCAATCCCATCTGTAAAAGAAAACGCGCGCGCGCAAACACCGATCGACCACTTTATTCTGGCGAAGCTGGAAAAGAACGGTTTGGCGCTCTCACCGCCTGCGGAAAAGCGGTTGCTGCTGCGACGAATTTACTTTGATTTAATCGGCCTCCCACCGACGCCACGGGAGATGGAGAATTTTATCGACGACAATCGTCCTGAGGCGATTCCTGAGGTGGTTAATCGACTGCTGGAGAGCCCGCATTACGGTGAACGGTGGGCGCGGCATTGGCTGGATGTGGTGCATTACGCGGAGACACACGGGCATGACCAGGATCGGCCGCGCACGAACGCCTGGCCGTATCGCGATTATGTGATCGCCTCATTTAACAACGACAAACCTTATCGGCGCTTTATTGAAGAACAGATCGCGGGCGATTTCCTCTTCCCGCGCGCGCCGGAAGCTACGATCGCCCTTGGATTCCTTGCGACGGGGCCGTGGGATGAAAGTTCACTGCGGGATATTCGTGAAGACAGCACCGATCGGCAGGTCGCCCGCTACATTGACCGCGACGACATCGTGACCACCGCGTTGAATACGTTCACCAGCACCACCGTGCAGTGCGCGCGATGCCATGATCACAAGTTCGACCCAGTCTCGCTGAAGGAATATTACGGACTGCAGGCCGTCTTCGCGGGCACGGAGAAAGGTGATCGCTATTACGATTCGCCACCCGATGTTCATGAACGGCGGCAACGGTTGCTGAAGCAGAACCGCGCGCTGGAGAACAGAGCACCGGAGTTCCTGGCGGAGTCGATGGGGACAGAGTTTCAGCAGCGAGTCGCACAGTGGGAACGGGCAGAACTTGAGGCAGTATTGTTTTGGAAGCCGCTCAAGCCAATCGAAGCCAAAGGCAAAACGCAAATTACGCTTCGGCTGCGGCATAATGACACGATTAATTCGCGAGGACCGACCGTTGAAACGAATAGTTACCATGTGACTCTGGCTGCCGGCGAAGCTGGCATCACGGCGCTGAAACTAGAGACGTTGACGGATGAGGTTTTCCCCGCGGACGGCCCTGGGCGCGCAGCGAGCGGCAACTTTCATCTGACGAATGTTCGGATTCGTTTTGCGACGGACGGTGCAACCAATGACGTGAAGATCGAATCTGTGGCAGCAGATTTTAACCAGGAAGGTTACGGAATCGAAAAAGCGATTGATGACGATCCGAAAAGCGGTTGGGGAATCTATCCGCAAGTGAGTCGAGCCCACGCGGCTGTGTTCACATTTGCCGAACCAACGCCGTCGACGGGCCGGCTGATGGTGGAGTTGGATCAAAACCATGGCGGGTATCATCTGATTGCGCGATTTCGATTTCTTGCGGCAACGTCGAACCCTTCGGCGCACATCAAAGTTTTACCGGAGCAAATCTCGGATACGCTGCGGACGGCCAGGGATGAACGTTGTGAGTGCGAAGATGAGGATCTCACCTGGTTCGTCGCGAATATTCTCATTCAGAATGAACTCGCCGGATTGCCCGTGCCTAAATTGGTTTATGCGGGCGCACATGAGTTTGTTCGCGACGTGAGTCATAAGCCGATTGGCAAGGTGCGACCGGTGCACGTGTTGCGGCGGGGCGAGTTGAAATTAGCGGGTGAGCTGGCTCATCCCGGCGCGCTTAGCTGCATTTCCGGGTTCATAGCAAACTTTGATCCGGAAGACATAAAAGATGAAGGCGCACGGCGCGCCGCGCTCGCGAAGTGGATTTCCGATGACCGGAATGTGTTAACGTGGCGCTCGATCGTGAACCGGGTTTGGCAGTATCATTTTGGCCGAGGAATTGTCGGTACGCCAAATGACTTCGGAAAGATGGGTGAAGCGCCGAGCCATCCGGAACTGCTCGATTGGCTGGCGATTTGGTTCCAGGAGAACGGCGGCAGTTTTAAGAAGTTGCATCGGCTCATTATGCTCAGCGCTGTTTATCAGCAATCGTCGGCGTTCAATCCGGAATGTTCCGCGCGCGACGGTGAAAATCGGCTGCTTTGGCGCATGAACCCGACGCGGCTTGATGCGGAATCTGTGCGCGACGCGATTCTCGCCATTTCCGGCAAACTGGATCCGCAAATGGGCGGGCCATCGGTGCAGCAGTTCGTGATGACGCCGGGGATCCACGTTACGCCTAATGTCGATTACAGCTCGTTCGATGTGGATAGCGCAGCAAGTTATCGGCGCAGTATTTATCGGTTTGTTTTCCGCACTCTGCCGGACCCGATGATGGAAGCACTCGATTGTCCGGACGGTTCGCAACTGACCCCAACGCGGAATAGTTCAGTGACGGTTCTACAAGCGCTGGCGATGTGGAATAATCGTTTTCTAATACGGCAATCGGAACATTTCGCAGAGCGGTTGGCGAAAGAAGTTCCAAATGATATTCCCGGCCAAGTTGAGCTTGCGTGCAAACTGATGTTTCAAAGAACGCCTTCTGCTGAGGAAAAATACGAGCTTCTTGCGTTTGTGGGGAAGAATGGCCTGCCGAACCTCTGCCGCGTTCTCCTGAACAGCAACGAATTTATGTTTGTGCAGTAGTTATGCGTTCGAATCGAAATTTTTCCCGACGTGATTTCCTCTGGCGGACCGGAGGTGGGTTCGGCGCGCTGGCATTGTCGCAATTACTGTCGTCCACAGGTGGAGCGCCACAGGTGAGCGGGAGAAAGGTTGGCGCCCAATTCGCTCCGAAGGCGAAACGTGTCATCCAGCTTTTCATGAATGGTGGCGTCAGCCAGATGGACACGTTCGATTACAAACCGTCGCTCGAGAAACTTCATGACCAGAAGTTCGATCCGGGCAGCGCGGTTGAAGCTGCCACGAGCGTGCCCGGAAAGCTGATGAAGAGTCCGTTCGACTTCAAACAGCACGGTGAGTGCGGCCGGTGGGTGAGCTCCGCGTTTCCGCATATAGCGCGCTGCGTGGATGATCTCGCGTTCCTGATGGGTATGAGTTCGAAGACGAACGTGCACGGCCCCGGTAGTTACATGATGAACACAGGTTTTCTCTTGCCGGGTTTTCCGTGCCTTGGAGCCTGGGTTTCATATGGGTTGGGGAATCTTACGGACAACCTGCCGACGTTCGTGGTTTTGCCGGATGGGAAAGGGTTGCCATATAATCAGAAGGGAAATTTCAGTGCGGGATTTCTGCCGGTGCAGCATCAAGGCACGATCATTAATGCAACCGCGCCGCAGCCCATTCATGACCTGGTAGCGCCTGAAAACTCGTTTATCTCGGCGAAGAGCGAGAAGGAAAGTTTGCACCTGCTGCAGAAGTTAAATCGGTCGCATGCGCAGAGCTGGCCGGGAGAAGCGCTGCTGGACGCGCGAATCGCTTCGTATGAATTGGCGGCGCGGCTTCAACTGAGCGCGCCGGAAGCGCTCGAGTTGAAAGGCGAGAGTGAGGCGACGCGCAAACTTTACGGCGCGGATGAGGAGCCGACGCGCGACTTCGGCACGCGCTGTTTGCTGGCGCGACGCTTGATTGAGCGCGGCGTGCGGTTCGTGCAGGTTTGGAGCGGGGCGGGCGGGCCGAAAAATAATTGGGATAATCACCAGAACATCGCGAAGGAGTTGCCGCCGATGGCCGCTGCGACGGACAAGCCAATCGCTGGGTTGTTGATGGATCTAAAGGCGCGCGGTTTGCTGGAGGACACGATCGTGATTTGGACGACGGAGTTCGGGCGCATGCCGTTCACCCAGGAAGGGACCGGGCGTGATCACAATGGGGGGACCTTCGTGACGTGGTTGGCCGGCGCCGGGATTAAAGGCGGCAGTAGCTACGGATCGAGTGATGAGTGGTCGTGGAAGGCGGCTGAGGGGCAGACCTATTGCTACGACCTTCACGCGACGATTCTGCATTTGCTCGGAATCGACCATGAAAAACTCACGTTTCGCTTTAATGGAACCGACCGCCGGCTCACCGATGTTCACGGTGAAGTGATCCATCCGATCCTGGCGTAAAGGGACGCGATGCGCGCTAGGTGAATTGGGGGTGCTGAAGGAGGCGTTCCCAACTCACATCGGTGATGGGGGACTGACGATATTCGGGGGAGTGAAGGGGTTCGGCGCTGCGGGAACGTTTGCAGCGCATTAACCAATTACGATCGAGCGGCTCGGTGATGGAGGCGAGGGTGTTTGAGGCGATGGTTGTCTCTTCCTTTTCGCCGGTGGCGTGGCCTTTACCGACGAAAAATCCGGCGAGAAGCAAGGTGGCGCGGAGCATGGTGCTGCGGGAATAGGTGGGCATGGTGCAGGGGCGGCGCGGATCGAAGAGGCGAAATAAATCGGTGAAGACTGGAAGGGTCCACATCGATGGATTGGTGGCGGGGGAAAATGCGTCATAAAAGATCGCGTGCGGTTTTGGCAATTGGCTGACGGCGGATGCTTTTAAGAAGGCGGGAAAATCGGCGAGGTGAAGTTCCCATTGAACGCTTAAACCGCCAGGAGTGGTCCAATGGACTTTGTGTTCCTGGATCAGGCTTGCGAGGGGTTGTGCCCAAGACGTGAGGTAAGAGAGCGTTGAGGCATGCGCCAAGGCAACGGTCAGAGGTTCGAGTGTGTAGTCGAAGCTGACGATTCTAACGGAGCATGGAATTTCTTTTACGGCGTTCAGGAAGGTGATTGGGTTCGCGGCTGCCCCAAGACCCACGTCCCACACTACGAAGTCGCCGGCAGTTTCGCGGAGGCGCTGGACCAAGTTCAATTGGTCGACGTAAAGAGCCTGAGCTTCGGCGACGGGACCGACCACTGGGTGGAACGTTTCGCCGTAAGCTTCGGAGCGAAGGCTGTAGGCCCCGTTGGCGAGTTGAACGATCCTGTATTGGTCCGACACCGGGGTGAAATTAGCGATGATTTCCTGTTTTTGGGTGTTTTTTGTGTTCATAAAATCACAAGTGGTTGACAGTGAGCTCTTTCCAATATTTGAGCTGTGTGTGCGCAAGGTGTTTTTTGTGTGTGAGCTGTGTGTGAGCTGTGTGTGAGCTGTGTGTGAGCTGTGTGTGTGCTGTGTGTGTGCCGGGTGTGTGATGGATGAGCAAATGACCAAATTCCAAATACCAAATGCCAAGGAAATCCCAATTGCCGAATGGGATATCGCATGTCGGCAGAATGCTTCCGAGCTGCGAGAAGGGCAGTGGTCAGTCGGCTGAAGTGGGCGAACAGGAGACTCGAGGTCGAGGCTTTTGTTCGGGCACGGACCGAGTGACCACGAATGGTTGTTCGTGATCATGGGGTGAATTTAGCAGGAGAAGGTGGTGCTGTCAACTCTAATTGTTACACAAGTGCAATTCGAGTGTGGTTAATTGTGGGTGAGATTACGCTCACGTTCTGGGTTTGGAGGGACGGTTTTCTTACGCCCGCGGCGCGCTGGGACAGGCGCGCCCTACCGAAGTGCTTTAGGGGTGACGAATTGATCGAGTTCATCTCGTGTCGTTTAGCGAGAAGGCACCTGGATGCTGCCATAACTCAAGTCAGTACGGTTAAACACTTGTGAGCTTCGCGCACACTAGGTCGCACTTCGTTCCATTTGCGTCAGCGCTGGGATGAAACATTCCTGAACATGCATTGCGCGGGGCGAATTGAGTTGCTACGCTCCGAAGCATGGGAGTTAAGCGATTCATCGGATACTCGGCTGCCGTTTGCTGTGCCGTTCTGAGCACCGCGTTCGCGCAGGAAAAGGAAAGCACCACCGAGGCTGCCAAGACGGCGAAAGCGATTCCATCACAGGCGGAGCTCGAAAAGAAGTTTAAGGAACTGCTGACAGATTGCGTCTTTGACGGGCATTGGTGCATGGTACGCGACGGAAAGCTGACGGAAGAGAAATCCGAGAAGTACACGATCGCCAGCGCCACAAAATCGGGCGGCGATGTGTGGCTGATTTACGCGAAGATGCAGTATCGCGGGAAGGAAATGACGATCCCGGTGCCAATCCAACTCAAGTGGGCGGGCGACACCCCGGTGATTACGCTGGATAACGTGAACGTGGGCGGCGGGACTTACAGCGCGCGCGTGTTAGTTTACGACAAGACTTACGCAGGCACATGGTCAGCCGGCGACCACGGCGGCATGCTGCACGGCATGGTGACGAAAAAGGAAAAAGCCGAAGCGGCGCAGTAACGCGGACCTCGGTTAGTGGCAGCAGCCCGGTGAACCGCAACTGTGCCTGCCTGACGGAGCGCTGCTCGCGGAGCCTTTTGCCATCACGCCGAGGCCTCCAGATACGACACGGCGAATCTGCTCACCGGTTTCCGGATGTTTTGTGAGCGGCTGGTCGTTCATGCTTTGTTTGATTTCGTAACGCTTCGGTTTCTGACCGGCTTTGCCCGGAATGGATTCGTAAATGTAAGTCGCCATCGTCTTGGCTCACTCTAATTGAACTTTGCGAAGAAATCGAACCTGTCCCGAGGCGAAACGCTTTGTAGGAATCCGTGAACTTCAGTTGTAGGAATCGTTTCCGTTCGCATCGTTGAGACTGGCTTCCGCTTTGCTGAACACCAGTCACCCAAAAGGAATAACGGCAAGCATCCCCAAGACGAGGATCGACCTTCAGTTTTCTTTCGGGTACTTATATGAAACAAAGAATACCACTCCTCATTGCGCTCTTCTCTTGCGCATCTCATCAACTGTTCGCTCAAGTTCCGGTAGGAACGAAAGAAGTCTGGTTCGATCCAAACGGAACGACGTTGGCCTCAGCGCCGGGGGCAACTGGATCGTTTTCAAGCCCACTCGGCGGCAGCGGAACGGCGTTCGACGCGAATATGCTCTACTTAACAGCGGACGCGGGAGGCACACAGGCGTTTACGCCCGGATCGGTTAAATTCCCAAATCTGGTGATTCACTTGAAACCCGGTATCTATCAGACGTACGGACATCGCTGGCCTGGTTATGGTGGCACGGAGCCGAGTTGGTTGCTTCGAGCAGGACAACGTTTAATCGGAGAAGGAATAGATCGCACAATCATTCGTCGAATCAATCCGCAGAATGATGGACTGGTGGTAATTGCCACGATGACTGCGGAAGCGAACGTTGAAGTGCAAGATCTAACGATCGACGGGAACTATTGGGCGAGTTCGAACCCGAATATAAGTGTGGGCGGGCTCAATATGGACCATTTGGGCCGTGTCCGAGGCGTCAAGTTTACGGGCACTTCCGGGAACACCTCGACAACAAACGAAACGTTTACATTACGGGTTTCAGGCACCAAGTACGTAGCTGGAGTGCGCAGCGACGATAACACGGCGCGCGGTGGCCTCATCGAAAATTGCGAAGTCAGCAATGTCAAGGGCGGCTACATGAGCGGCATTCTCGTAGGTGCTGGCCAGTCGACTGTCGTGAATAATCGGGTATATATGCCACATTTTTCAAATCCGGCGGTGGGCGATAATAAAAACGGCTGGTGCGGCATCAATGTCGGGGCGGCCGTAGACACAATTATCAGCGGAAACTTTGTGTCGGGGGGATATGTTGGCCTTTACAGCGATTGGGAGCCGGTCACAAACCTGATCGTTAGTGGCAACCAGTTTCTCGATACGATTGTCGGTATTAATATGAAACGCGGTTACGCAGTGAAGGTGGATACGATTCATATCACGGACAATATCTTTCACCTTTCGACCGACACCGCCGTCTCGAGTAACAGGTATGGAATCAGAATGACGACCGAAACGGCGGATAGTGCTATTCACGTTTCAAACGTTGTCATCAAAGACAATATAGTGAGAGGCGGTTGGGATTACGCATCGACTTGGGGGATCTACTTGGATCGCGTGAAAAACCCGGCGTGTTATGACAATCGCTTTAGCTACGTGGGCCTCCCCAACCCTCGAGCTATGATTACACATTTCCAAACGGTAGGCGGTATGATCTACAATATTTTTACCGAGGATGGACGCCCGATGAATGCGAGTAGCTGGCTAACGCCACAATCGAGCGACTGGTTAATCCGGAAGAGTATTCTTTCACTCGATCCAACGACTTCGTATTTGGTTCAAGTCGGAGACAAATACATCGGCTTACAAAAGGCCGGCTACACTATTTCACTACCGGACGCTGCGACCTACTGGGGCAAGGAAATTATCATTGTTAATGAAACCGGCAGCACCCTAACGGGATCAATCCTGAACTGTTCGATATCAGGACAGACAATCAACGGAGCAGCTTCGGTAAGTTTGGCCACGCCGTACACAAGCGTCCGAGTTGTATCGAATGGAAGTAGTTGGATTAGATTCTAGCCTGAGCGGTAGCAAAGTCTAGATGTGGAGCAGCCGCCCATTCGGGGGCGGCTGCTTTCCCGTAATTTAGGCGATCCTCTGATTTACTGAGTAAGCGACCAATTGCTCGCGTAGGTACCGGGATTCTCCCCGCCCGCGATGTTTACGCTCGTTGTGCCACTTCCTGCGCCAATGGGAGTGAGGGCGGCAGTGAATACTTCACCGCCTTGAGGACGCCCCGGAACTTCCAGTCGAATATTACCAGTAGTCGAATCGTACTGGTAGGTGCCCGGAAGATTTCCCCCCGCGGGTTCCCACGTGAGCGCGGTCGCGCTGGTGAAGTCGAACCGGTCCCCGCCGCCGCCGTTATACGAGAACTGAAGCGACTTTCCGCTCAGGTCGTTCGTTCCAGGGTTTGGGTTGGGGTTCGGATCCGGGTCAGGATCGCCTCCGCCAACCGTGAATGTTCCCGTTTCCACCTGACCACCACCTTCCGGTGTAAACGTCCAGGTGCCGGCGTCGTTGCCGGTCCAGGTGAGGGAGAGCAAGCCGGGTTGAGAACCTTCCTGCCCGGCTGCGGGAGTAAGGTTCATCGTCCAGGTATTCTGCTCTGGATTGATTGGCTCCGAGATAGAGCCCGTTTCGGTGGCGCCGCTTTGGGTCAACTCGTAGGTGGTCGATGAGGGGAAGCGAAGCGTCATTTGCTCCTGGCCAGCCACGTTGACGGTGTAAGTTTTGGAGCTGGCGGTTAAAGATTCGGCGTTTAATGGAGCGAAGCGAACGACGTTTGTTCCGCCACCGTTATCGTCATCGTCGCCATCATCGTCATCACCGCAACCGGTGAGGACCGCTGCCATGCTCATTATGGCCAGCATTGAAATTAATGTTCTGAGTTTTTTCATGTTTGTTTCTGGTTAGTGATCCCTGCTCTTCAATTTTAAGGGTTGTATTAAGGAAAGAACCCGCCCCTCGCGGGGCGGGTGTTGGAATCAGATCAAGGCGACTTATTGGGGGTTTGAGAGAGTATAATTTGAATTCTCGAGCGCCTGTGTTCCCCCATTGGCGGTGATGTTCACCGTGGTAGTGCCAGTCGTGTTCTGAGGTGGCAGCGTTGCGTTGAACGTTTCGCCACGGGCCGGAACATTGATCTCAACGACTCCGGTTGCTGGGTTGAATGTGTATGTCGCCGGGAGGTTATCTGAGGCAGGTTCCCAACGCGCGTCGGTGCCGCTCGTGAAATCGAACCTGTCGCCGCCGCCTCCGGCGTAGCTGAATTGCAGCGTACGGCCACTGAGATCGTTGCTCGTAGGCCAACCGCCACCAGTATCTCCGCCATTGTCGCCGCCGTTATCGGCTCCACCACCCGTTGTGACAGTGAAGTTACCGCTTTCGGCTGTGCCGCCTGCCGGAGTGTAGGTGAAGGTACCAGCGTTATCCGCAGTCCAGGTGAGGCTGAGCACGGCGTTTGTGGCGCCGTCCTGGCCAGCGGTTGGAGTGAGATCCATCGTCCAGGTGTTCTCGGTGCGAGTCGCATTACCAATCGCGCCGGTTTCGGTCGCGCCGCCCTGAACGATCTGGTAATTACCAGCCGAAGGGAACGTGAGCGTGATTGGTTCTTGTCCCGCCACGTTGGCGGTATAGGTGCGATTCTGCGCGGTGACACCTTCAATTGTCGCTGGAGCGAAGAGTGAAGGCGGATTGGTTGTGCCGCCGTTATCATCATCGTCCCCATCATCGTCGTCACCGCAACCGGTGAGCATGGCGGCCATACCCATCATGGCCATTACCGCAATTAGATTTCGTAGCTTTTTCATTGGTTTTTCTGTCCTTGCTTGTCTGTTACAGTCTCAGTCGTTTGCTAACAACCTTGCCCCCATAAAACCGAAAAGGGGGCGGGCGAAGAATAGGGATTGATGATGATTGGAAAACAGGCGATATCCGCAGAACGGATAGGGGTATCACTGAATTGATTTCCGAAAGAGATGCGAGAAATTGCGCGCATCTCCCGTTGGCAGAAGTCGCGAAACGGTGCGATCCAGGCGTAAATGAAGGAGAATATTCCGGCACCCCGCCGGGGTGCGAAAGGTATCTTCATGCTGAACCGGTGGCTGCGCTCGGAGACTCGCTTGCGCACCGGCTACTTTCCGAACACACCCCTCCGGGGTGAAGCGCGAGAAGCAGTGCAGTCACACGCTTTCGCATGTACGACGCTATTTCGCGGCGATGCAGAAAAGATGCTGCGCGGTGCGAATGAAGACTTGTTTCTGCGAGACCGCCATTGACGCTTGCGTCTTTTCTTTAAGCGAATTTTTCGCGAGCACCTTGAAGGTCGGTGACGCTTCGATGATGGTCGATTCGCCCTCTTCGTTCGTGAAATAAATGCGACCCTCAGCCATGACAGGCGATGCGGAATGATTTCCACCGATGCGTTCCTGCCAAACGATTTCGCCATCCGCAGACTTTAAACAGATGGCCACGCCGCCTTCGGTAATGCCGTAGAGGTGTTGGTCGTGGAAGATTAAGGAGGGTATCATCGGCACGCTTTTTTTCTGTTCCCAAACGATGGAGGGTTCGCCGGTATCGGCGGGCGGACGAACCGCGCGAATGGTTGGTTTCTCGAATCCTGAAACGCTGTAGACCAGGCCACCGCCCACGACGATGGACGGCACGACGCCTTCGCCCTGGCTGTAGACGGACCAGAGCCTCTTGCCGTTTTGCAAATCGAACCCTTGCACGACGTCCCCTGCCCCACTGACCAGGATCTCGCGCCCGTGGTGCTCCATAATATTCGGGGTGACGTGCGCGATCCGGCTTTGCCCGCGCATCGCTTTCCAGCGCGCCTCGCCCGTTTTTTTATCGAACGCAAGCAGGAACGATTGGTCCCACGGAATCTGCCAGCCGATGCGTTTGTTTTCACCCGTGCTGCTGTGGTCGAACGGCATGATGAGGAGATCGCCGTGGAGGATGGGCGAAGAGCCAAGCCCGTGCTGGCTGTAAAAGTTCACCTCGCGGTGTTCCCAATGGATGTCGCCGTTCTTCGCGGAAAGGGCGACGACGCTGCCATCGCCGAAGACGGCATAGACGCGTTCGCCATCGGTGGCCGGGGTGGGCGTGGCGTAGGAGTTGCGCTGCTCCTTCTTACGCGGGGTTTGTTCGAAGACTTTTTTGTTCCACTGCGGCTGGCCTGTTTGGCGGTCGAACGCGATGACGTGGCAGTTCACTCCGCTTTCCGTCGTGGTGGTGACGAACACCTGGTCGCCATAAACAATCGGCGAGGACCAGGCTTCACCGGGTACGGGGGCTTTCCAGACGACATTGGACTCCGCGCTCCAATTTAGCGGCAAGCCGGTTTCGCTGGAGATTCCCTGGCGGCTGGGTCCGCGCCAGAAAGGCCAATTCTCCGCAAACAAAGTCGTAGAGAGAAAAGCCAGCGTCAGGAGGATCCGTGGTGTCATAACGCTCTTTCTTAGCAATTCGCCCACGGCTGACAAGCCCTGCGCAAATTTGCGCCACGATTTCTTGCGCACGCCCGGCCAGTCGCTATCGTCGGCCCGCAACTTTCGATGATTCGAAAAGCGAAGCGCGCGATCAAAAACGGCAGTCCTTCGGTGCTAATTCTTGGCGTCGGTTCCTTTGCGCACTCGGCCGCGACGATCCTCCGCGAACAGGGCGCGAAGGTAATCACCTATCTGACCCGCGATTACGCTCACTTCGGCGCGCAAGCGGTCAGCAAGACCTATGACTATCGCGAGCTTGCCAGCCCGATCCCGCTTCTGAAAAAGCATCAGGTCGATCTTGTCGTTCCGATGTCGATCGATTGGTCCGAACGCGCGTGGGCCAGTGAGCTGCTCGCGAGCGGTGTTCCATTTCTTTGCGCGACGGGCGATGCGCTTAATTTGGAAAAGGAGCGCGACCTCGCGCGTGAACTTTGCCAAAAGCACCGTATTCCTTTTCCCCGGTCGCGCTGGGCCCGCACGCAACGTGAGGCGGAGAAATTTCTTGCGCGCGAATCACGCCCTTACGTCATTAAGAATCCGATCTGCGGCCCGAGCAGTCCGATCCACACGATCGTTTGCGAAACCGCGGAAGACACCCGGGCCTGGCTGCCACGCCTTGATTATACGGATGGAGTTTTTCTCCAGGAATATCTTGGCCGGGCGGAAGCGGGACACATCGCGTTCGTCAGCGCGGGTGAGATTCATTCGCTCGTGACCAACCAGGAATACAAGCGCGCGTTCGACGGGAACATGGGGGTGGTCGCCGGCGCGCCCCTGGGCGGTCTGGTGGAACAGGATCCAAATGATAAATACGGTCTTGCGAAGGCCATGCTTCACCCGCTGCGGGATTGGTTCCGCGCCACAAACTTTCACGGTCCGGTCCAGGTCACCGCGATCCGCGCGCGCAACAAATGGCACGTTGTGGAATACAATGTGCGCCTCGGGGTTACTTCCGGCGCAATGATCCTGCGCATGTTGAAGGATCCGCTGAAGGTCCTTATGAAAGTCGCGCGAAATGAACCGCTGGGAAAAATCGAATTCCGACCTGAGCTCCGCTTCGGCTGTTCGGTTACGCTCGCCGGGTTTGGCTATCCTTATACTCAAATCACCGCGCCGGAATTTCCAATACGGATAGATGGCAAAACGACTTGCGACGTGTGGTGGAACGAGGTGCGAGCGGCCGGAAAGACATCGCGGCAAAAATTTGTCGCCACTGGCCACAGAATTGCCGATATAGTGAGTATCGAGCGCGATTTGAACAGTGCTATACGCAAATCATACCAAAACATTGAGCGCATCCACTGCCTTGCCAGTTATTATCGAACCGATATCGGCTCCTCCCTCTGGCCGCCCGGAAAAACGTAACCGATTGATGGACCGCACCCGCTCCGCCGAACCTCCTGCCTGGATCGAGATTGATTTGCGCCAGTTCCGCCGGAATTGGGACGCGATTACCTCGTATCGCCCGGCGGGCATTGGTTTGGCTTTCGTTTGCAAAGACGATGCTTACGGGCATGGGGCCGAGCAGCTGGCTTACATCGCATTGGAACACGGGGCGGAAATGCTGGTCGTGGCCGCGCTGGATGAAGCGCTGAAGCTTCGCGCCAGTGGCATCAGCGCGCCCATTCTGATTTTGGGCGAACGCACCCCGAGCGAATATGAGATTTGCGCGAAGCATAAGTTTGCGGCGTCGGTCGGTTCACATGCGGGCCTTGCGGAACTGAAGCAAACGGTGAAACAGCACGGCATTGCGGTTCCCATTCACCTCAAGTTCGATACGGGCATGAGCCGTTATGGCTTCCGTTGGTCGGAAGGCGCGGCGCTCTTCCGCGAACTCCGTTCTTCTCCGGAGATCCTTGTGGAAGGAATCATGAGCCACTTCGCCATGTCGGACGAACTGGATAAGACGTTCGCGAACCTTCAGCTCGCACGCTTCACAGAAGCGCTCTCTGCAGCCGAAGCTGCCGGCTTCAAAATTAAGTATCGCCACATCTGCAACTCCGGCGGTTTCCTCGATTTGCCTGAGGCGCACTTCAACTTGGTGCGCACGGGCATCCTGCCGCTCGGCGTTTTTCCGTCGAAGGTTTGCCGACGGCTCGATGGCATCGCGCCGATTATGAGTGTGAAGTCGCGCATCGCGGCGGTAAAAACTCTCGAGCCCGGCGACCACGTCGGCTACGGCATGCGGTTCACGGCGCAGAAGAAGATGCGCAGCGCGGTGATTCCGATCGGATACGGTTTTGGTTATCCGCGCGTGCGCAACCAAGGACATGTCCTGATTCACGGAATGCGCGCGCCGATCATCGGCGGCGTTTCGATGGACGCAATGACGGTCGACATCACGGACATCATCGATGCGAAGCAATGGGACGAAGTCACTCTGCTGGGACGAAATCAACAGGACGAGATCACGATCCACGACATTGCCGCGCTGAAGAATTCGGTTTCGTATGACGCGATGGTGAGCTGGAGTGCCCGCCTGCCGCGCCTTTACCTTCAGTAAGCCGCGATGAAGTTGCTCTTTTCCGAAGCCGCACCCGACTACGAGCACTACATTTTTCCGTACGCGATCTGGGGTTTCCCGGAATCCGGCGAATCGCCCGCTGATTTCTTCGAAGCTGGCTTCCTCCCCAGCACTCGCGAACTCGATCGGTTTTATCTCGCTCGGCATATTCGCGTTCGCCTGCGCGACTTTCAGGCATCATCCGAAAACCGGCGCATACTGCGCAAAGGCGCTTCGCTCAAATGGACACTTCTGCCGCGCGAACAATTTCAGCTTACCGAAGAGCGCCGCGCATTTTGCAAAAGATACGCCGATGCGCGCTTCGGCAATGAGGTGATGTCGGAATCGCGCCTCACGACGCTTTTCACTTCGCCGGTCGCCACGCATATCATGGTGTTTCAGGAAAATGAGACGCGACGCGAAGTCGGCTACGTGGTGCTCTATCTGGAAAGCCCGCGGGTGGCCTTCTACTACTATTCGTTCTACGATTTGACTTGGTTCGACCGGAGCCTTGGCCTGTTTTTAATGACATCCGCGGTGGACCATTTCGCGCGGGAACAATTCGAGCACCTTTATCTGGGGACGTGTTACAGCGAACGCGCACTGTATAAGACGCAATTCTCTGGCTTTGAGTTTTTTAACGGTTTCCGGTGGAGCGACAACGTTCAGGAACTGAAATTCCTAGTCAATCGTCAATCGATCAAACCGGGACAGCACCTGCTTGAATCGGAAGAATACCGGGCGACGTATCAGCGGGGTGAAGCGCCGGCGCAATTTGCGGGCGGTTTTCGAGTGCTTCCCGGAAAATAAAATGGCGGGCATCCGAGATGCCCGCCCAACCCAAACAACCAAACTAATCCCTCCGCCGCAACACACGGACGGAGAACACGAACCAACTACGTAGATAAGACGCTGCGAACCGGGAAAATGTTCAATCATACGTAAGCTCCTGCCACAGTGGGCTTTCCCACGCGCGAAGACGAAGCATCTCCCGTGTGTTGACACTTCCCCCCGGTCGAATCATATTCGCGACGCTCTTTTGGCGCGTTCGTCTATCAGTTAGGACACGGCCCTCTCAAGGCTGAAAGACGGGTGCGATTCCCGTACGCGCTACCATTTCCAAAGGAATTGCTGCTTCTTACTTGCACAAATTTTCTTCGGCGAAGCCCTTGAATTTTTCAAGAGATGTGCTCGTCGAATCCAGCGACATTCGATGAAAAAAGCCTTTTCTGGATCAGGTTTTCCCTTATGGTAAAAGCGATGCGTCCGTTTCAGATCATCTTCAATCCGACGAGCGCCGCAGAGCTTTCGAAGATGCCCAAAGAGCTGCAATTGTTCATCCTGGGCGAATTCCGCGGCTTACCCCAGGAAGTGCTCAAGACGGACACCGAGAAGTTTGGTCGCCTGGAACGGGCTGGGAAGCATTTGCATCGTTTTCGCCTGGGCGACTATCGGATCTATTTTGAACGGAACGAGCTGGGTGTACTCGTTTACCGCATCTTAAACCGGAACACGCTCAAAGATTTCTTATATCGTTCGAACCTGCCGATCGCCGAAGACGAGGCGCTCCAGCAGAATCCGAAATTCTGGGAGCTTATTGAAGCGGCGAAAGTTCCGGTAAAGCGTGCGACTCCGCGTTTGGCGGCGTAGACTGGCCCTGTGGGTGCCCATCTGATTGAAGCGTTGCAGCTCGGACGCGTTCCGCGCGTCGTGGGGACGATCATCACCGAAGATTTTCTGCAGAAGTGGAGTCACGCTCCCAGTAAGCTGTCGTGCGACCTGGTCGAATTGCGGCTCGATGGTTTTCCCGATTTCGAGGATTGGATCCGCATTGGCAAACAAATCGAGCATCAGGGCACCCCAGTCCTGGTAACGATCCGCGACGGTTCGGAAGGCGGGAAATGGGATCGAGGCGATACGCAGCGCTGGCCGCTTTTGGAGTCGGCGATTCGCAGCCTCTCGGGCGTCGACGTTGAGTTGGAAAGCGCATTAGTTCCAGCGGTCGCTGAACTGTGCGGTCAACTCGGGAAGCTCAGCGTGTTTTCATATCACAACTTTTCCGAGACTCCGCCGCGTGAAGCGTTGGAGTCCAAGCTTCGTCGCGCGAAGCGACTTGAAGGCATCGGCAAAATTGCTGCGACAGCGAACCAGCCGGACGATGTGGAAACGCTTCGAAGTTTGCTTCGCGGAAATCCAAACGGACCGATCTGCGTGATCGGCATGGGCCCGCTGGGGCGTGAAACGCGGTTGCAGTTTCCGCTGGAAGGCTCGTGTTTTACTTATGGCTACCTGGATACGCCTGGAGCGCCCGGCCAATATTCGGCACCGGAATTAACAAAGCACTTCAAGAACGCGTAACGCAGAAGCGGTAGCGCCCCTCCGCTTAAGCTTTGGCGGCGAAATCTTCTTCGCGCACTGCGCGTTGTCGCAGTTGATTGGGGGCGGGATGAAGCAAAAGCGCGAGGCTGAGCCATTCGGTCGATTCACGCACGCGCTTTAAGGCGTAGGTGAAGCAGGAAAGATAATAAGCGGTGCGCCAGGTCTTCTCGTACTTCTGCGATGCCTGGACCAGGATTGAATACGCCTGCGCGGTTTGGCCCTGCTTGTGTTCGGCCCAGGCCCAGTCTTCGCCGAAGGCCGGATCGTTCGGGAAATACATCGCCGCGGTGGAAGCCATCACACGCAGTTCGCGCCAGTTTTGCGCGGCAGTGAGGATGTTGCACTTCAGCTTGAGAACTTCGCGGGTGGTGTGCAGGCTGTCGGGAAGCTTCTCGAGTTCTTCGTACGCTTCAGTGGGGCTGCCAAGTTCCAACCAGCCGTGACTTCGGCGAAGGACACCTGCTACCGAACTTTGACCACCTGCACCTACCCGCATTAAGTGGTTGATAGCATGGCGGGTGCCGTGTGTCTCTCAGGGAGAATCTGAATCGCTAAGCAATTGCTGCCAAGGACGAAAATGATTGGTTATCGATTGGTGCCACGACGTAAACGTGTAACCGTGTAAATGAAATTAACGCTTTGTGCGCGAGCTTCACGTGATATTCTCGAGGTGAAGCGGATGCTTGCGCAGTTCGCGATGGGCTTCCTTGGAAAGTTTCGCGAGGCGCTCCGGCAAACGCGCGGTGAATTGATCAGCCTTTTCCCAAACGCGAGCGCATTCGACGAGCAAATCATGCATGGATCCAGCGTCGTTGGCGCTGACAAATTCCGCTCCGATGAGATCGTTCTCACCGCAATTATGATAGTTCCCCAAGGCGACGCAGACGGCGGCGCAGCGATAGCCGTATTCCTGGTAGGCGCTCGCTTCGCAGGTGCCGCCGCTCATCAAGGCGCGCTGAAATTTGTAGTTCGGCTTAGTCTTTCCGAGGTCGCTGGCGACTTCCGTGAGGAAGCGAGTGGAGGTGGAGTCGAAGATGGAGGCGCGATCGCCGACGCGGATGATGACCCCTTGACCGATCTTTGCAGGCGGTAGTTCGCGGCTGGTTTCGAGCGAGATGATGAGGGATTTTTTGGGAAGACGTTTTGATTCGGCCAGAGCGAGCGCGCCGTGGAAGCCGACTTCCTCCGCGCGAGAGAGAACGCCGATGACGTTAGTGGCTGATTTCAAGGAGCGAAGAGAGATGAGGACGGCGAGAATGGTGGCGCAGCCGATGAGGTCATCGCAGACCCGGCCGGTGATGCGGCCGTTGTCGTATTCGAATGCCGGAAGGTCCCAGACGGCGTATTCGGGTTCGGCCTCGGGGGCGGAAAGCGCAGTGATTTCGAAGAGGCGTTTCTTTTCGTGGGTTCGCTGGCCGAGTTCGGCTGGGATGTTGCCGGGCATGAGGCGAAGCTTCGTTCCGGGCTTGAAGTAGGAATCGCCGACGCCGCCGAGGAATTCGCCGATATAGATTCGATTCTTGCCGCGGCCGCGGATAACAAAGCCTGGATGATCCATGTGCGCGGCGAGGACGATAGGAGAGCGGACGAGTTTCTTTGCAGAGCGGACAAGTAAGTTGCCGAACTTATCCGTTTCCGAGAACAGGTTGAACTCGTCGCAAATGCGCAGGACCTCGCGCGCGACCAAATCTTCGTGGTAGGGCACGGCGGGGCAACGCATCAGGCGCTCGGAGATTTGCACAAGAAGTTCGTTGCTCATCGGAGGAACTCCTGTGCTGCGAGGTCGGCAAGGCGAAGACCGCGATCGGTGAGGCGGAAGCGTTCTGATTCGATTTGCGCGAGGCCATCCGCGGCGAGTTTCTCCATGCTGCCGCGCCACTCGGTGCGCAGATCGAATCCGGTGGCGTGACGGAACGAGTCGAAAGGCCAGCCTGCGTTCATGCGGAGGCCGAAGGCGGCGACTTCTCCGGCGCGGGCCAGCGGGGAAAGTTCCTCGCGGGATTCAAAGGGACGCTGTCCTTTTTCCACGACTTCGCAATACATCTGCGTGTTGGACCAGTTCTTTGTGCGCACACCGAGCGCGCCGGGTTTCGGCTCGTAGCCTGCAGCGCTAGGACCGAGTGCATAGAAAAAACCACCGCGCCAGTAATTCACATTGTGTTTGCAGGCGAAGCTGGGAATTTCGTTTTGCGGTGGCGGGTTACGATGATCGCGCGCGAAATTGGCGACTTCGTATTGAGCGAACCCGGCGGCGGTGGCGGTGCGGACCAGTTCGTCGTACATTTCACAGGCAAGCTCTTCGTTCACATCAAATTCGCCGGCTTGAAGTTGGGCGAAGAGGGGCGTGTCCTGCTCGTAAATGACTTCGTAGCAGGAAAGGTGTGTCGTCATCATTGCGATTGCTTCCGCTAAAGTCGCGCGCCAGACCTCCATCGTCTGCGTGGGGATTGCGAACATCAGATCGATATTGATGTTGTCGAATCCACCTTTGCGCAGGAGGTCGTATGATTTGAAAACCTGCTCGCGCGAGTGGATGCGGCCGAGGCGTTCGAGGAGAGCCTCGTCGAAACTTTGGACGCCCATGGAGACGCGGTTCACGCCGATGGACCGAAAGAGCTGCGCCTTCTCCAGCGAGACCGTCGCGGGATTACATTCCACACTCCATTCTTGCTGGGCGGCGGACCAGCCGAGTTCGCGGAAGAGACCGCCGATCTGCTCCCATTGCTTCAGGGTGAGCAAGCTAGGGGTGCCGCCGCCGAAGAAAATAGTGCGCGGGCGGAAGGACGGCAACATGCGCGCTTCCTTGAGGAGCGCATCCACGTATCGCTGCATAAGGTCGCCCGGCGCGTGCGAATAAAAGGCGCAATACTCGCATTTATGCGCGCAGAAGGGCACATGCACATAGAGGCTGATCTCCGGGTCTTCCACTGGCACAGAAACTAACCGAGCGACGGCAGAATGGAAGTGGAACTGGGATGGCGCCGGTCGATGGCCGTCGAAAATGGACAGGGGAAAAGTGCGACTTACAAAAAGACGGGCGAAAATCGCGGTAAGTATTTTCGAGAAGACGGTGCAGCTGCGCAACCTGTTCTGTTCTCCTCTGAGAGCGGATAGCTCGGGGGGAAGCGCAACGAAATCGTCTTTGGTTTATTTGACGGTTGCACGGCTGGCTAAGGTTTGTGGCTCCGAAGTGGATAAATGCCGCGCCTGACGCTTCGGGAGAGTGGCCGATGTGGTCCTTGCGGCCGGCGGGCGATCTTCCAAGAATGGGCGGAGGACTGTGGGCTTGTCGGAGCGGCCGCCGCGTTCGTAGTCGGAGTATATGGCGTTGGCGGTGGTGTGCGCGTCGAGGTGCAGGACGGTGGTTGAATACTCGAAGAGGAGTTCGGCGAGGGTGCTGAGGGCGATGGCATGGTTGCGGCCCATGCGTGCGTAGAGCCAATCGCTGAATTTCATGAAAGACCAGAAGGGCGATTCGCCATTTGACCAAAGGAGCGGCGCTGAATGGAGGAAGTTGCCGCTGTTGACGAGGATATCCCAGTGGCGGGAGAAGCGGCGCATTTTCTGCATTTCATCGAACGGGAGCGATTTGTTGCTGAGGAGTTCGTAGGGAGGAAATGGGTTGTAGCGCATCTGCCAATCGGTGTCGTGGCGCACGATAGGGGTGCCGCGAAGGCGTTTGAGAATGCCGACCTGGATCTCCTGCGGGCCGAGGGCGACGAGGGTATCGAATCCACGAGCGAAGCTGGCCGTGTCTTCGCCGGGGAGTCCGACGATGAGATCGGCGTGGATGTGGACACCGGTTTCGCCGCGAAGGAAACGGAAGTTTTCGGCGAGGCGATCGTAATTCTGACGACGCTTGATGCGGGCGCTGACCTCAGGATTGAAAGTTTGGATGCCGACTTCGAACTGGAGCGCGCCGGGCGGGAATTTGGCGATGATTTCGCGGAGGCCGTCCGGGAGACGGTCGGGAATCATCTCGAAATGGAAGAAAAGGCCGGGTTGATAGCTTGCGAGGCAAAATTCGAGAATGGCGCGGCTGGTGTTGAGATTCAGGTTAAAGGTGCGGTCGACGAATTTGAAATGCTTCACGCCGCGGCGAAGGAGCGATTCGAGCGCGCCGATGAATTGATTAATCTCGAAGGCGCGCACTGGAACGTCGAGTGAGGAGAGGCAGAATTCGCAAGTGAAGGGACATCCGCGCGAGGCTTCGACGTAAATGATGCGGTTTGCGATGTCGGCATCGGAATAGAAATCGTAGGGCAGGGCGAGCCGGGCGAGCTCGGGAAGTTCGGAGGGAATGATTTTGCGATCCGGTGGAGTGCCGTTGAGGATGGTGTGGCAAGTTTCGCCGAATTTGAAATCGGCTTCGCCGGTGATGATGTAATCAGCGGCGGCGCAGATGGGTTGCAGTTCCGTTTCGAAGCTGACCTCGGGTCCGCCGAGAATGACGGTGACTGCAGGGGCGACACGTTTAAGGACTTGGACAACTTCAGCGGTGAGTTGCGCGTTCCAGATGTAGACGCCGAGGCCGATGATGCGCGGGCGGCGGGCGAGGAGGATTTCGGCGATGTCGTTAGCGCGCTGGGTGAGGTCGAATTCAACGATGCAGGTGCGCGATTGCAGATCGCCCATGTTCGCCATGAGGTAGCGCAGCCCAAACGCCGCGTGGATGTATTTGGCGTTAAGAGTCGCGAGGACGATGTCGGCAGGTTGAATCACTTAATAAAGTTGCAGGAGTATAATCCACAACCTGAGGCACGGAAACCTCATTCCCCGACTCGCGGCGAGCCAGTGCGGAAGTAAATTTTATTATGCGCAACGAACCACGACAGAAGACGATCGATCCGAACTCACAACGGGAAGTCGGCCAGCGCTCGAAGCAGTCGAAGCAAAAGACCGTGCCGCAACAGGCGCCGCTGAAGGAGCATGGCCAACCTGCGTGGCGGGATGTGAAAGAAGAGTGAGGAAGCTTCGTCCCAACCCACCACCAGATTAGCCGGATATGCGAATTTGCTGCGCAAACAGCTGCGCGGCGCTTGAATGGAAGCCTTTCCGCTAGACGCTCCCGCGTCGCATGTTAGTGTTCTACTCATGTCGATAGACGCGCCGAGTGCGCCTGTTCCCCCTCCGAAAAAAGTGAACCTCCGCCGCCCGGATATTATGGAAGCGGTGCAGGCGCAAGTGCTTTCACATTACCGCAGCGAGCTGGTCGACCGGATTCGCGCGCATGGAGTGGTGACTTCGGCAGATGGAACGTTGACCATCAAGTTGGCGAAGGAGTTCGGTTTTTGTTACGGGGTTGAGCGGGCGATCGACCTGGCTTATGCGGCACGCAAAGTATTTCCAAAGCAGCCGATCTACATTCTCGGCGAGATTATTCATAATCCCGAAGTGAACGACCAGATCCGAGCGATGGACATTCGTTCGCTGAGCGGGAAGCAGAAGACGGCGGACATAGAGGAATTGAAGGAAGGCGATGTGGTGATCATTCCGGCGTTCGGAACGGAGGTTGCCACGCGAAAGAAGCTTGAGGAGAAAGGCTGCATTTTCGTCGATACCACCTGCGGCGACGTGATGAGCGTTTGGAAACGAGTCCGCCAATATTCCAAGGATGCCGTCACCAGCATCATTCACGGCAAGGCGTGGCACGAAGAAACGAAGGCCACCAGTTCACAGGCGACTGCCGGCAGCGGACATTATCTTGTCGTCTTCACGCTCGCAGAGACGGATTACGTCTGTAACTACATCGTGAATGGTGGCAACAAACAGGAATTCCTCGAAAAATTCAAAGGCGCTTACTCAGCCGGTTTCGATCCCGACATCCACTTAAAGGCGGTCGGCGTGGCCAACCAAACCACCATGCTCCGCGGTGAAACGGAAGAAGTGCAGCGCCGCCTCAAGCGCGCCATGGCCCAGAAATTTGGTGAAGCGGAAGTTGATAAGCACTTTCGTTTTTTCGATACAATTTGCGGGGCGACTCAGGATCGGCAGGATGCGCTGGAGAAGCTGCTCGCCGAGCCGTTGGATTTGTTGCTGGTGATCGGCGGATATAATTCGTCCAATACGTCTCACCTGGCGGAAATGGGGGAGGCGAAGTTGCCGACTTATTTCATTAAGAACGCGGCGAAGATGGTTTCGGATAAAACAATTCAACATTTCGACCAGCATAAGCACGAGGAAGTCGGGACGGAGAAATGGCTGCCGAGCGGGAAGATCACGGTGGGAATTACGGCGGGAGCTTCGTGTCCGAACAATCTGATCGAAGATGTCATTCGACGCTTGTTCGAGTTGAAGAATACGGCCATTCCAGCGGTGTAGTTCGGCTATGCCGGTAAGTCGGGAGCAATTGGAAGCGCACGAGCGGCAAACGCTCGCCACTTACGCGCAATTCAGCGGTGAAACTCGCGGGCGGGTTTACAAAGAAGCGCCGCCGGAATGGCGAACGCATTACCAGCGGGACCGGGATCGTGTCATTCATTCGCGGGCGTTCCGCCGCCTGGAATATAAAACGCAAGTCTTCCTGAATGGTTCGGGCGACCACTATCGCACGCGCCTCACGCACACGATGGAAGTCGCGGCGATTTCGCGGAACATTGCGCGCGCGCTGGGGGTGAATGAGAATCTAGCCGAGACGATTGCGCTGGCGCACGACCTCGGGCATTCGCCATTTGGGCACAAAGGCGAAGCGGTACTAAACCGCTTGATGAAGGGGCACGGCGGATTTGAGCATAATCAGCACAGCCTCCGAATTGTTGAGGAGATCGAGCAGAAGTACCCGAAGTTTCCCGGGCTGAACTTAACGTGGGAAGTGCGCGAGGGTTTGCAGAAACATAACACCAGCTACGATCAACCCGGCGAACACAAGAGCTTCAGCACGCCCAACGCCAGCCTCGAGGCGCAGGTGGCGAATCTTTCGGACGAGATCGCTTACTACAGCCACGATCTTGATGATGGGCTGGAGGCTGGTTTGCTGAACGAATCGAAACTGGCGCGCGATGTTCGAATCTGGCACGACGCGGCGGAATGTGTGCGCAAGGAATTTGGCGCATTACCGGACGAGTGCCGGCGCTATTATACGATCCGCTGCATCATCGATGACCAGGTGCGCGATGTGGTCACAACATCGGAAGAAGCGATTCACAAAGCAAAAGTTGCGACGGCGGACGATGCTCGGCGAAATGCCAAACCGCTCATTCGCTACAGCTCGGAGCGCCGCAAGCTGAACATTGAGCTGCGCAAATATCTCTACAGAAACTTCTACTATCATCCTGAAGTTCACAGTCCGAACGTTCGCGCGACCGAGATGATGGAGGAGCTGTTCGGCTACTTCATGCAACGACCGAAAGAGATCGGTGAAGTCGCTCGCAAAAAAATTCGCAAGCTCGGCCTGCACCGGGCGGTATGCGATTACATCGCGGGCATGACCGATCTTTACGTGATGAAAGAGCATGAACGGTTGCTCGGCTCTGGAGAAAAGCGCCGCGGTCGGCTGCTGTAAAATCAGAACGGCTCGCTCTCGTCGGACGGATCGTCAATGCTCGCCCGGGTGTTTTGCGGTTCGTGATAGGCGCCCCATGGATTCGACGGTTTGATCACCCATTCCTCGAGCAACTGGCTGGGCAACTCGGAAAGGAAGCGCGACTTCTGCTGCATGAAATCGCTGTAGCCCTGTGCCATGCGGATGATTGGATACGAGAGATACAAGGTTTTCTTCGCGCGTGTGACGCCAACGTAAAAGAGGCGTCGTTCTTCTTCGAGCGCGTCCTCGTTATCGACTGAGCGGCCGGAAGGAAAGAGGCCGTCGCAGAGCATGATGAGGAAGACCGTATCGAACTCGAGGCCCTTGGCTTGATGAATCGTGGTGAGCTTGAGCGACTCGTCATCGTCGTTGCGCGGGCGGTCGGATTCCGCTTCGACATTCGAAAGTAGCGCGAGCTGGGTGAGGAATTCGTTGGTATCTTCGTACTGCATGGCCACGCCGATGAGTTGCTCGATGTCTTCCAGGCGCACGTTGTAGTTGGCGAAGTTTTCTTCGGCGTATTCTTCGTAAAACGCTTCAAGGACTAACTTCAAGACGCGCGCGGGTTTCGCGCGAACATCCGGGGCTTCCATTTGCGCGAAGGTCGCGGCGAACTGCGCCCAGCCGACCGCGGCTTTCTTGGGGACGGAGGAAGCGCACGATTGCATCGCCGTTGCGATCAGGTGTTTTGGATCCGGCGGCACGCGTTGAATTGATTCGGCGAAGCACGACCAGAGTTTATCCGCGCTTTTCGCACCAACTCCGGAAAGCAGGCGGACGATTCGTTTGAAGGAAAGCTCGTCCGCGGGGTTGTTCACCAGCTTGAGGAAGGCGGCGATGTCTTTGATATGGGCCTGCTCGAAAAAGCGAATACCACTGGTGATCGTAAAAGGGATATTGCGGCGCGTAAGCTCGATCTGCAGTTCCATGGCGTGGAAATGCGAGCGGTAGAGGACGGCCATCTCGTTGAGATTGATGCCTTCGTCGCGTAACTCCAGGGCGCGCTGCGCGATGAAAGCGGCCTGCTGATGCGCATCGCCACAAACAACCAGTGTCGGTTTCTCGCCCGGTTTGCAGGCGGAGACGAGATGCTTGGGATACTGGCGCGTGTTCGCAGCGATGGCGGCATTGGCGAGTTCGAGAATCTCCGGTGTGCTGCGATAATTGGTTTCGATCTTGTAAACCTTGGCTTCCTGATATCGCTGTGGGAACTCGAGGATGTTGCGGAAGTTTGCGCCGCGCCAACTGTAAATGCTTTGCGAATCGTCGCCGACGACCATGAGGTTGCGGCTGCGTTCAGCGATCAGGTCAATCAACTCGCTTTGGAGTTTGTTGGTATCCTGGTACTCGTCCACGAGGACGAATTGGAAGCGGCGTTGATATTGTTCGCGCACATCGTCGTGCTCCTTCAGCAGTTTCAGCCAAAGGACGAGCAAGTCGTCGAAGTCCATGACGTTGTTCAGCCGCTTGCGTTCCTGGAAGGCCTTCTGGATTTGGGTGATGATGTCTCCCATGCCGGCGAAGGCGTGGTAGTTCGTTTCCAGGATGGTGTGAATGCGCTGATTCGTATTCACCACCATGGAAAACATATCGGCGAGCATTTCCGCTTTTGGGAAACGCACTTCGTTGATCTGAACTTTTGCGGCGTCGATGCAGGCCTGGACCAGATCTTTAGAATCTTCGCGATCGAGGATGGTGAAATCGGGTTTGTAGCCAAGACGATCCGCGTGTTTGCGAAGGATGCGGTTACCGATTGAGTGAAACGTTCCGCCCCAAAGCGCATTTAAATCTTCGCCGAGCAGATCATTCACGCGGCGCATCATCTCGCGGGCTGCTTTGTTCGTGAAGGTCAGAAGAAGGATGCGTTCGGGCTGAATCCCCTGCTCCAACAGGAACGCCACGCGATAAGTCAGCGTCCTTGTTTTTCCGGAGCCTGCGCCGGCGATCACTAAAGCTGGGCCCGGTGATGCCGTAACTGCCGCGTGTTGCTGCTCGTTCAGTTCGCGCGCGTAGTCGATCTTCAACTCGACCGGCTTTTGGAACGGCTGCAGGACATACTCGCGCGACATCGGCTTGAAGTTACTCAAGCGCGTCCGAAAATAAAACAGCGTAGCGCAATCGTTTTCTTTTCGCCGGTTGTGCCGTAACTTCCGGGAAACTGTTTACAAACATGGAAGACAAATTAGTGACGGTCGTGGTTAAGCCCGGCGAGGCGGACCGGATTTTGGCGGGGCATCCGTGGATTTACTCGGGCTCGGTGATGCGGGTGACTGGGCCGTTGGAAGACGGCGCGGTGGTGCAGGTGAAGGATCACCGGCATCGTTTTTTGGGCGTAGGATTTTACAACAGCAAATCGAAGATCAACGTGCGACTGATCGACACGGAACGCGTGGAGATCACTCGCGGCTATCTCGAAGAACGGATTCGTGCGGCGCTGGAATTGCGAAAACGGGCGATGCCGAACGCCACTTCGTTTCGCGTGGTGAATGCCGAAAGCGATTTCCTGAGCGGCTTGATCGTGGATAAGTACGAAGATGTTCTCTCGTTCCAAATTTCTTCGCTCGGCATGGAAACGCGGAAGCCGGACATCATCGATGTCTTGAAATCCGTTCTGCAACCGCGGGCGATTGTGGAGCGAAACGACATCGGCTCGCGGAAGTTTGAAGGATTGAGTGAGATCCAGGCGGTCGTACACGGGAAGCTGGATGGACCGGTCACGATCGATCTCAACGGAGTGAAGCTGGAAGTGGACCTGCTCGGCGGACACAAGACTGGTTATTACCTCGACCAACAAGTGAATTACCAAGCCGTGTCACGTTACGCCAAGGGCGCGAATGTCCTCGATGCTTTTACTTTTATCGGCGGCTTCGCGTTACATGCGGCGAAGGCCGGCGCGTCGCGCGTGCATGGATTGGACCAAAGCGAAGATGCGGTGGCTTCGGCCAAACGGAATGCGGAGCGGAATGGCCTGCAGGAAAACTGCACCTTCGAAACGACCAACGTGTTCGATTGGCTCAAAACACAAACAACCGCGGCGGCCAACGAAAAGATCGTTCCCCGTTACGACTTGATCATTCTCGATCCGCCATCCTTCACGCGGAATCGTGCGTCGGTGCCGGATGCGCTCCGTGGCTACAAAGAAATTCACCTGCGCGCGCTGAAATTGCTGAAGCGAACTGGTGTGCTTGCGACCTTTTGTTGTTCGCACCATGTGGATGCAAACACATTTCAGCAGGTAATTTTGGAAGCCGCTTTTGATGCGCGTCGAGTGCTGAGAAAAATCGACGCCTACACGCAATCGCCAGATCACCCTGTGATTCCGACGATTCCGGAAACTGAGTATTTGAAGGGATTCGCGTTCGAAGTCGCCCGTTAATCCTGTTACGGGAAAAAAAGAGGGTGCGCGCACCCGCACGCACCCACCCTAAAAACCGGCGGCTCTCCAGGGAGAGAGTCGCCTAGCGTGTCGGGTAACCAAGCCCAGAAACCCGGGCACGCCTGACTTAAAAATATTCCGGTTTGAGTCTATTTCCAGCGCACCAAACGATGAACATAGCTTCAGGTATAACCTGAAACTAGGGCGTGCGGTTCTCGTCGTTGTAAACGGTGTGGCTCGGGTCATCGTTTGCCTTCGGATTCTGCCCCGGCACATCGGTGCGTTTGCGGAAATTTGGATCTTTCTGTTGCTGGGCGCGGTCCTGTTGCTTTTGTTTTTCGTCGGTCATGGACACTTCTCCGTACCCGTCCCATTGGAAGCGCAGTTCCACGAACCCTATTGGCCGGTCAGAAATGTGACTACGGCTTGCGAATCGACAAAGCGATGTCTTCGGTGAATTCGGGTGAACGAAGCTTGAGGCGACCGTTGGAGATGACTGGTTCTCTTTCGTGCTTTTTACCGGAGACCGGATCCCACCACTGAACGGCATAGGTTTCGCCGGGGATAGCGAGTTCGACATTGATCGAGCGTTTCCCGGTGAGAAACGTTTCACGCTTTTTGCCGTTCTCATTGCGGGTTTCCTGGATCGGAGTGAAGTAAATGGCGTACTCAGCAGCTTCCTTAGCCAGAACGTAAATGCGTGGGCTTCGATTCGCGCCGCTATTGCCAACACCAGTGCTTGATACGTCCTTGATCACATCATCATGGCGCATGGGCTTCATGTGAATGAAATCGAAGCCGTAAATGAACTCGCGCAGCATTGCGAGGTGCTTGCGAAAAGCGGGATTACCGCCGCCCGGTTGCGAACTGGGATAGACAAAGGTTCCGTCCTCGTGGCCGGGAACGAACGAGTAATCGAGATTATTGTAGAGCGCGCCGCCAGCGGTGATGAAAGCCCACGCTTCCATTCGATAATGCGTGTCGTTGGTCCCCTTGAAGCCGGTTTCGTTATCGCCGATCGGTTTGTTCAATGAGTGATTCTGGGCAATCGCGTCCGGAGGAAACGCGTAATGGAAGTTGTAGACCTGAACCGCTGGATGTGTCTGATCGATGTTAGCTGAACCGTTTGCCACGTTGCGCGAGATCAGATGCTTCCTGGGAAGCTTTTTCTCTGTATCCGCAATGACCTGGGCAATGTGATGCTGCCACGCGAGGGTGACGCCACCGAAGTAAGGTTCATTGCAGATTTCGTAGTAAAGATTATCGAACTGGTTCAACTCCGTGACGATCTTGCGCGTCATTGCTTCGTGAATGGCGAGGAGTCCGCCGTGTTTATCCAGCGTGTAGACATTCGTGCGGGGGACGTTACCAACGTTGTTGATGTTATTCGCGGCATTTTGCGGGCTCAGCTGCCATTGCGGTTCTTCGTAGAAAGGACAAAACAGATTCATTTCCACAATCACGCCGTTCTTGTCCGCTTCAGCCATGAAGTCCTTCAAGCGCGCAAAATATTTCTCATCCCATTTTGAGAGATCGAATTTGTTTCCGCCGTTCGGGTAACCCGGCGTGGAACTGCGCGCCCAGGGCGCGATGAATTTGTCCTTTTCGGGCGCGAGCGTGTTGCGCGCGATATTGAACGCGCCCTGAGGTTCAACATATGACCCGGTGAACACGCGCGTGTTGTTCAATCCATCCGCGGCCAGCGCCTGGAGATATTTCCTGTAGTCGAAATCGAGATTCAGAACAGCGCCATAGTGTTCGCCGGAGGTGAGGATAATCGTGGGCTTGCCCCGGAATTGGAAGTAATGCGGATTTTCTGGATGCAAGGACAACGGCTGCGCTTGAGCCGCGGCGCAGAGCGAAAAGGCTAACAGGCAGGCTGGGATAATTTTCATGTGATTACTCCTTTGCTGTTGAACCGCCAAACTGATCTTCCTTGTTTCTGAATAATAGATTGAAAGTCGTGAGCGAACCATAGGAGCGCGTGATGTATTGCTGCAACTCGACTTTCTCGCCATCGGAGATTTTTTCGTGCGCGTTAATTTTCTGTTCCAGGACGCGGAGGTTGTTTCGGACCATGACGATTTTGTGGAAGAACACTTCCATGGGCACTTCCTTGGTTTGCAGGGTGGGATCGGCTGGGTGGAGCACTGCTTTACCGCCGTGCCAGCGCAGCCCGAGCTTGTCAACATTCTGATCGGAACGTTCCAAGCCTAATTTCGAAACGGTTTTGTCAACGATTTGATCAATCAAGGTCGCGAGCGGGAGATCGAGTCCGCTCACGCTGGCTTGCGCTTCGGCGGGTTGAACATTGCTTGCTTCCGGCTCGATAGTTTTGCGCCCATCCGCGAAAATCACATCGGCGGTGTGCTCGGTGATGCCTTTCACCACGCCTTCGCCGTATTGCGGGTGGCGCACTTTCATGCCGATGGTCAGACTCGAAACCTTCATGGAGTGATCTTAGTTAGCGAGAAGCTTTCAGCAATGCTTCAGCATGTTTCTTGGCTGCGTCGCCTCCACCGAGCATCCGGGTGATCTCTACGACACGGGACTTGGAGTCGAGCTGGCGGATGGAAGAAATGGTGCGTCCGTCGGTAACATCTTTTGAAACGACGTAATGAGTGCTCGCGGCGGCGGCAACCTGGGCGAGGTGTGAAATGCAGAAAACCTGCCGTTGCGCACCGATCTGCCGCATCTTTTCGCCTACGGCCGCCGCGGTTTCGCCGCCGACATTCGCATCGACTTCATCGAACACGAGCAGCGGAATGGAGTCCTGCGAGGCGAGCACGGTTTTCAGCGCCAGCATCACGCGGGCGAGTTCGCCGGAAGATGCAATCGCCCGCAGCGGGCGCGCTGGTTCGCCGGGGTTGGGCGCAAAAAGAAATTCGACCGTGTCAAAACCTGTTGAATGAAGTGAGCCGTCGAAAGATTTGTCGCGCGGCGTGGTGGTGAGCTGGACATCGACCGAACTTTGCTTGAAGCCGAGTTCAGCGAGTTGTTTCGCGACAGCTTTGCTCAACTTCGGGATCACTTTGCGGCGGGCAGCGCTCAGTTCGGAGCCTGCTTTCCAAAGATCATCTTCGAGCTTTCTTAGGTCGGAATTGAGGCGCTCCAGATCCGTGTCTCGAGACTCGAGCGCTTGCAACTTTGCGCGCGCTTCGTTCCCGAATTGAATGACTTCATCCAAGGTCGCGCCGTACTTGCGCTTCAAGGATTGAATCACGTTTACCCGCTGCTCAAGTTCGTGCAAGCGCGCGGGATCGATTTCGATTGCATCCGCATAATGGCTCAGTTCGCGCTGCAGATCGCGGACAGTGTTGACCAGTTGAGTGTGCAGTTCGGTAATGTTCTCGGCACCCGGATCGAGCCGCGATAATTCCTGCAACGAACGTCCGACCGCACCGGCCTGGTTCAGGATCGAACTTTCATCTTCCGCCAGACCAGCCAAAGCCGATTGGGCCAGTTCGATCAGACGGGCTGCATTGCTCGCGCGGGCGTAATCCGTTTCCACCTGCGCTTCTTCGCCGGGAATCAGTTTTGCGCCGGTGATTTCCTTGACCTGAAAGCGGAGCAGATCGAGTTGCTGCGCATAGGTTCGTTCGTCGATGATGAGTTCGCTCTTTTGCCGCAGCAAATCGGTGCGGAGTGCAGCCTTTTCGGCGAAGACAGCACGTTGTTTCGTGAGTTCGCCGTAGGCATCGAGGATCTCCAGTTGCTTGGCCGAGTTTAGCAGCGACTGATGATCATGTGGGCCGTGCATGTCCACCAGCATCTCGCCCAACGAGCCGAGTACCGCCAAGGTTGCTGGAGAACCATTGATGAATTGGCGATTGGCACCGGCGGAAGTGAACGTTCGCTTTAGAACGAGCTGATGTTCTTCGCAGGGTTCAAGGCCGTTTTCTTCGAGGAAGGCGGGAAGTTCGCGAAGCTCTTTTGTGGTGAAGACGGCTTCGACGGTGCACGCATCCGCACCGCTGCGAATGAGGGTGCGATCCGCGCGTTCGCCGAGAACGAGATTCAGCGCACCGATAATTACCGATTTGCCCGCGCCGGTTTCGCCGGTAATCGCGTTATAACCGGGTGCGAGTTCCAGCGTGAGGTCCGGCACCAAAGCGAGGTTTTTGATCCGAAGCGTCGTCAGCACGGCACAATTAAGCGGACTCGCCGTAAAAATCCAAAGTCAAATCACGCGGCGAACTTCTTGTGAACAGCCTTGGAAGTTCCTGTGAACAGAATTTCTCTGAAATGCATTGCTGCGCCAAAATCGTTTTCTTAACCTGCGTGGCAGTGTCACTGTCTGTACAGTTCACGATCCTCGGCAGCGGATCGAACGGTAATTGCGCTTACCTCGAATACGGCCACACGCGTCTCCTGATCGACGCGGGCTTTAGCGCGAAACAAATTCGCGAACGCCTCGCGCAGATCGGTCGCGCGCCTGAAGGTCTGAGCGGCATCCTGCTCACGCACGAACATACCGACCACACCAACGGACTCGGCACGCTCTGCAATAAATTGCCGATCCCGATTTTCTGCAACCGCCTCACCAAGGAAGCGGTCGAACTTCAATTCAAGAACACGAAATTCGATTTCCGGCTTTTCGGTACCGGCGCTGCGTTCGAAGTCGGCGAAGTCGGCGTGGAAACTTTTTCCGTGCCGCACGACGCGTATGATCCGGTCGGTTTCATGCTGCGCGCGAACGGCACAAAAATCGGTTTCCTGACCGATCTCGGTCACGCGACGAAGCTTGTCCAGGAACGCGTCCGCCAATCGAACGTGCTCGTGCTTGAAACGAATCACGACATGAAATTGCTGCAGGACGACCTGAAACGTCCGTGGAGCGTGAAGCAGCGCATCATGAGCCGGCACGGACACCTCTGCAACGATGCGGCCGCCACTGTCCTCGCCGAACTTGTTACGGCTGATCTGAAGCATGTTTACCTGGGCCATCTCAGCCGCGATTGCAACAAACCGGAACTCGCCCGCAGCACCGTGCAGGCTCGCCTTAACACGGTCGGCGCGACGCACGTGCAGGTGAATTCCACTTCACAGGATCAACGTTGCGAAACGCTGACGCTCAGTTCCGCCACCTTGGCGCAGACTGAATTATTCCACTAACGCCGATTCAGGCGCGTTCCCTATTTCGCGGCTACGCACACTCTGCGAGTGGTTAGGAGTGGAGTCTATGGAAACGGGTATGGAGAACGAACAAACACGCGGGACGGAACTCGAAAGTCTTACGGATCAAATCAAAGAGGGGATTCGCTCAGGAAAGTATTCATGGCGGGAGATTCAGGGCGCTGTGATGGAGAAAACGCGCTACGCCGCGGAAACCACGGACCAATACGTCCACGAAAATCCGTGGCAAGTCGTCGGCATCGCGGCTGGGCTCGGATTTATCATTGGCCTTTTAATGGCGCCCCGGTCCAGTCGCTATGACGTTTAAACGGAGCTTTTGTTGAGTAAGGAGAGGTGGTGCATACGGGCGGTCCTATGGGTGGGGCCGCCCTTTTTTTGAGCTGAATTTCTTCGCACACTTGCAGTCCAACCAGCGAATCGGACAAGCTGAAGCATGACATGGGAAATAGGATTGCTGCTGGGAATCATTGCGGTCGCAGTTGTCCTTTTTAGTCTCGAACGCATTTCTCCCGACGTCATCGGCCTGGGCCTTGTGGTCCTGCTATCGGTTACAGGATTGCTCCCGAAAGAGCGCGCGTTCGAAGGTTTCGGCAGCGACACCGTCATCACCATTCTTGGCCTGCTCATTCTGACGGCCGCTCTGTTGCGCACCGGAGTGATTGATCTGGTTGGACGAATCATCCTCAAGCACACGGGCGACAATCCGAATCACCTGCTTATCGTCATCATGTGCACCGCCGCTGGCCTCGGCGCTTTCATGAGCAACACCGCCGCGACCGCCTTTTTTGTTCCGCTCGTCATCGGCATTGCACAACGCGCTAAAATTTCTCCGACCAAACTGCTCCTGCCGCTCGCTTTCTCATCGATTTTGAGCAGCTCCGTAACTTTGATCAGCACGTCGACCAACCTCGTCGTCAGCGGCCTCATGACTCAGGCGAATCTTAAACCCATGGGGATGTTCGAACTTTCTCCAGTCGGCATTCCCATCACCATCGTCGGCCTGCTTTACATGTTCTTCATTGGTCGCCGCCTCATTCCCGAGCGCGCGGATTCCGGAGATCTCATGAGCCAGTTCGGCATGCGCCCATACCTCAGCGAACTGGTTATTCTCCCCTCCTCCACTTACATCGGCAAAACGCTCGCGGACGCCGCGTTCCGTCGCGACATGGAACTGAACGTCGTGCAGATCGTCCGCAACAAAAAAGACGTTCTCCTCCCGAAACCGGATTTCATCCTCGCAGAAGGAGACGTCCTCCTCGTCGAAGGCAACACTGAACAGCTCCTCAAAATCAAAGACACCGCTGGCGTGGACATCAAAGCCGACGTGAAGCTCGCTGATCCGACGCTCGCGGACAAAGCCGCCAGCCTCGTCGAAGTCATTCTCATGCCGAAATCGCCGCTCATCGGCCGAACCCTGAAAGGCTATCGATTCCGGGAGCGCTACGGTCTTCAGGTTCTCGGCGTGAATCGTCATGGCGAAAATATTCGGCGTAAATTGAGCCAGGCGCCGCTGCGCATGGGCGACGTTCTCCTCCTGCAAGGCGCCACCGAAAACATCAGCGCGCTTGAAAACGAAAACGTTGTCAAAATCCTCAATGCCGTTCGTGAAGAACGTCCCAACCGCACCCGGGCCCGGCGCGCCATTTTCATTTTTCTCGGGATGATTTTGCTCGGCACCATTAAGATCAATGGCGCGACCCTCCTTTCGTTTCCGCTGGCGATGATTCTGGGCAGCGTGCTCGTCTTCGTCACGAAATGCATCACACCAGAGGAAGCTTATCGCGAAGTGGAATGGAAAGCGGTCATCCTTATCGGCAGCATGCTCGCGCTCGGCGTCGCCATGCAAGAAACCGGCACCGCTACCTACCTTGCCAAACAAATCACCACCTTCGCAGGCAAAGCCAACCCTCTGGTCCTGCTCAGCGGTTTCTTCGTGCTGACCGTCCTGCTCACCCAACCGATGTCCAATCAGGCTGCTGCCGCCGTCATTCTGCCCGTGGCCATTCAGACCGCGGTCCAGCTCGACATGAATCCGCGCACCTTCACGATGATGATCGCGGTGGCTGCCAGTTGTTCCTATCTCACCCCGCTCGAACCTTCGTGTCTCATGGTCTACGGTCCAGGCCGCTACAAATTCATCGACTTCCTGAAAGTCGGCTCTCTCCTCACGGTTCTCATCTACATCATCGCCATTTTAATGGTGCCGCGAATCTGGCCGCTTCAAGGCAACGACACCTCAATCTTCAGCGGTTCCGTTCCGGTTCGCACCGCTGAGCCGTAAGCCCCAGCCACTAACCTTAGGGCCGATTCAGGGTCGCAGAATCCCCAGCGCGTGGTTCATTTTCTGTTGGTATGAAAGCTATGGGGATTTTCAAAATACACAGTCGTTTCCTGGCAACTGCAGCTCTCTGCGGCAGTGCTATGCTCTTAACCGCGAACGCAGAGAAAGTTCGTTTCGAACAACTTCCAATCGAACTCAAAGACAAAATCCGGGTCCACTCCGGTGCCGCGCAGATCGAAGATGTCGATCGAAAGACCACTGGCGGCAATACTGTTTACGAGGTTGGCTTCAAGAAAGATGGACGTCACACCGAACTTCGATTCGACGACAAAGGCACGCTCCTCACTGACGGAGCCGAACCGGCCCTTGATTCGCGGAAGATCAGCTACAGCGAACTGCCCGAATCGATTCGCAAATCGCTGCAAGCCCGCGTGAAGGAAGGCGAGATCAACGACATCGATCGCCAGGTAAAGAACGGGCAGGCCACGTACGAAATCGGTTACAAACAAAACGGCCAGCAACAGGAACTCGTCCTGTCGGACGACGGACGCATCCTGAATGACTCCGTCGCCGTTGGCGCGCCGGCCGCGCCGGTCTCCGGCCGCTCGTCGGTCACCACAACCAGTTCTGGCGAGAACCAGGTCCTTCCTCAAGCGGTCACTCTTTCCGCGAGCGAGAAGGTCACGCTCAAGCAACTGCCCACCGAAGTGCAGCGTGCCATTAACACCGCCGCAGCCGGCGCTCGCATCGAAGATATCGAACGCGGCATTTACCAAGGACAGAATGTCTACCAGGCGGCTTTCAAGGAACGCGGCCAACACGTGGAAATTCAGGTGCGCGAAAATGGCACGGTGCTTCACGACCCGCGCGCCGTCGGCGCCAGCGCCCCGCGCGTGCGCGGGAGCGCCACATCAGCGAATGCGCGACCGGCCGAATACGCGACCATTACCAGCCTCGTGCCGCTCAGTTCCGGATCGAAGGTGGAACGCAGCGCTCTTCCAACCGCGGTCGATCGCCGACTCCGGTTCACCATTGGCAACGACAAAATCGAGGACATCGAACGCGGCACCTGGAACGGCAAGACGATCTATCAAGTCGCGTTCAAGGATCAGGCGGGCAAACATGTCGAACTCCAAATCGACGAACGCGGCCAAATTGTCTACGACCCCCGGTCCAAATAATTTGCAGGGACTGTAAGAAGTCCATTTTGGACTTTTCCGAATTCAGAAAGGCGCTCGACAACCGAGCGCCTTTTTCTTTTACGCTCGCCAATTCAACCGGGTAATTCGTCGATCACCTTCCCGACTTCCACCAATCGCGCGCAACGTCAGACTCACACCCTCCGAATCAAACTTAGCATCCACCCAACCGACCGGGTCCTGATCCCGAAAGTTATATCCCACCGCTGGCAGGTTCACTAATTCGATCCCATCGCGCTTCTTGAATTCCCAAACATGCGAGTGCCCGTAGAAAATCGCCTTCACATGCCGATGCGGAGCGATAATCTCAAACATCGAGTCTGTATCCAACAAATCGCCGTCGTTCTCACCGAGCGTGTGATGCACAAACAACACCACCGGCTTGTCGCTCGTCGTCGCCAAAAAGTTCGTCAGCCACGTCCGCTGTTCTTTCCCAAGCAGCCCCGCCACCTTGTTCACGTACATCAACGAATCCAGCACCACAATCCGCACCACCTCTTCCTCAATCACCAGCACATGCTTGTCCTTCACCGCCGCCTTCTCGCCGCCCGTCGTCATGAAGACCTTATTGAAACTCACCCGATCATCATGATTTCCCAACCCAATAAATACCGGCGTCGTCGCGGCGATCGGCTCCAGCAGTCCGCGCAATTCTGTGTAATCTCCCTCCAACCCTTCCAACCGCGCCGCATCCCCACAAATAATCACTCCCTCCGGCTTCGCCTCCATCACCTGCGGCACCACCTCGCGCAAATTCCCCCACGGATTGAACCCACGGTTCCCATTCTTCCGATCCGCCGGGATATGCGTGTCGGACAACAACGCTAAATGCAGTTCCTTTTTCTCCGCGCCGACCTCCACCTTCCTGGTCGAGTGGCATCCGGCCACCAAAGCCGCTCCCGCCGCGGCGGTCACCCTAAGAAAATCCCTGCGCACCGTCGGCTTATGAAAAATTCCTGGCATGCCCAATTGAAACCCGCCTGATCCGCCCCGCGCAAGCAAAGACGCATTTCAGGGGCGTGAGTATCTTGGGATCCGGCGCCACGTGCTCGAAACGCGGCGAACGCTGTTTACAAACTCAACGCGTATACCGCCGTGCGCGCCGTACGGCTTCCTGGATAGGAATTGCTGGCAGCTTCCCTGTCCACACCTTGAGCTTGCCTCGCGTTACCACGCGACCGTTCTCGTTCTCCTCGCGCGATACGATCCACCTCAAAAACCTCGACCATCGTGTCATACCAGAACTATCTCACTGCGCGTCGGCGCTAAAAACCGCCTTCATTTTAACCGCGTCCCAACCAACTCCCTTAAATATTTCACGGGCACCGATCCCTGCTCCAGGACGGCCTCGTGATAGCGGCCCAAGTTGAATCGCTCACCTAGCTTCATCTGCATCTCGTCGCGTAGCCGCTGCATCGCCATGCGACCTACGAAATACGTGCTCAACTGCACGGACGTTTGCTTCGCGCGGACGATTTTCTGTCGCGCTTCTTCTTCACTCTGGAATGCGCCTTCCGTGAGAAAGGCGAAAGCCTCTTCATCGCTCATTTTTCCGGCGTGCATTTTGTGATCGAGCATCGCGTTCCCCACCGCGCGCAAATAAAACTTCAGTTGCATTAGCCGCAGCCGCGGATCGCGATCTCCGTAGCCCTGGTCCAGCAACGTCTGCTCTGTGTAAACCGCCCATCCCTCAATATAGACGCCCGATTGCAACACACGGCGCAGCAGCGACCCGCTCCGGTTCGAGTATTCCAACTGCACATAATGGCCCGGGTATGCCTCATGGATCGTTAAGATCTGTAGCATGTGCGAATTGTATTCTTCGAGCAGCGCCTTCGCACGGGCCGGTGTCCAATCGCTCGCCGGCGGGCTGATCGCATACAAGCTTGGAGCATCCGGCTCCAGCGGCGGCGCGGAATTTAAATAAGCCACTGAATTGCCGCGCTGAAATTCCGGCATCTCGATAATCTGGCAACGGTCGGGTTCCGGGAGGTTCAGAATGTCCTTCTCGCGAATGAAGGCCTTAATCCGATCCACCGTCGCGCGCGCGTCCGCCACCAACTCCTCCGGCTTGCCATGCTCCTGATTCACTGCGGCCATTACGCGCTCAATCGCCCGACGTCGCCCACTCGGGGTTTCCGGCGGGAACGCCTCTTTCGGATAATATTTGCTCCACAACTCCCGCGAAATCGTGTGCATCGCTGCGGTCACGCGTTCGAATTCTGTCTCCGCATCGCGCAACACCTGCTCCGCGCTCATTCCCGCATCCAGTACCATCTCCAACTTCTTATCGAACTTCCGCTTTCCAATCCGCCATTCCCCTTTCGCGCGCGGCAACAACTCTTTTTCCAAAAACGCGTCGTACTCCTTCAATACCGGCACCACTGCCGCCGTTGCTTTCTGCAACCGCTCGCGTTGGGGTGTCTCTCCGACGATCTCGAAAATTCCTTTGTCGTAAAACGCGATCGAACCCTTGTTCTGGCGAATCGCCGTTTCCAAAACGACGCGCGGGGGATTTTTCAAATTTGCGCGCGAGGCCGAGACCACTCGTGGAATAAAGCTGATTCGCCCGATCGCGTTGCTGACGTTCGTCTCCTTCGGCAAGGGCGATTGCGCCAGCAATTGAAATACGCTGTCGCTGATATACTCGTTGTAAACGCGGGGATTCGTCTCAAAGGGCTTCATGTTTTCATCCAGCCAGAGCGCCGTCTCCAATTCATGCCGCAGAATCTCGAAATCGATCTGCCCGTCCCGCGACAACTTCTTGTAATCCACCGCGCGCGGCAACCGCTTCAACACCCCGCGCGTAAACTCCCGCTGCCGCTCCAACGCCTCCGGCGACAAATCGTCCAGCAAATGATCATACCGGTGATCGCCCAGACGCGTCGCATCCAGTGGCGCCAACCGAAACCGCTCCTCCAGATAATCCTTAAAAAACCCCTCAAGCTTCGAATCCTCTGCGGTGGTGGCCAGCGCCCCAATTCCGCAAAAAAACAGCCCAACCAAAATCGAAAGAATACGTTTCATCCGTCCCTCCAGTATTTCGGACCAACCTACGGCGGACAATCCACAATTATAGTTCGGAACACGGACTTACGGTTCTTCTACAAGCGCTATTTGAGCTTCGGACGAAAGGATGGAAGAGAGCCGACTGGTGGACAGACTCGACCTGGAAGAACGCCAATTCATTGAACAAGCCAGAGACGTTCTCAAACCAGACTAGCCGCAGTCCAAAGCCGGGGAGCCGGACCGCACTTCCTGTTGCCGCCCGGATCAATAGTTTGCACCTCTAACCATTTCGGGGGTTTACCTGACTTGCCGTCCAGAACGTCCGGGGCCAATTTTTAACGACGGCATAAAATATGAACAGGACGAGCACCAAAGTTCCCATGTGGCAACTCGACTGCCAAAACTTCTGGCGCGCGGGATCGGCGTTCGAGGTCCGCGACGTAACCAGCGAGGAGGACCAGCAGTTCATTGAAGTTTTCGCCGCCAGTCACAACCTCACCTATACCCGCGGTGGGACCACCGTCGCCTTTTCTGCTCCCGATTTTTCCCAACCAACGTCACGTAAGCCGAATGCCTCCGGCGATGGCACTTTCTCCAGGAACTACGCTTAGCTACCGGAAATAGCTACTTTCGCAACTCCCGTTTGCTATCTGCCACGCAGCTATCGATCGCCTCCTGAAGCTGCTTCGGAGTGAATGGCTTTCCAAGAAATTTGACCTTCGATGAAGGCATTTCCAAGTGCGCTTCACTATATCCGCTCATCAATATGACCGGCAGGCCGGGATGCTCCTTGCCCAGCTTCACCGCCAGCTTTGCGCCGGATGTCGCTCCGAGCATGAAATCGATCAACATTAAGTCGAATGCGCCGTTTGTTTCCTTCCAGATCGACATCGCCGACTCCGCGGACCACGCCACCACGGCCGAATGCCCCAGCTTACGTAGCAACGCCGCCGTCACTTCAGCCAGATCCGATTCATCTTCAACTACCAGTATTCTCAGCGACATCACACTTACCGACCTGCAAAGCTATCGACGACGGTCACCACCCCTTGAGCTTTCAGTTGTCAGATTCTTCTGACATAAATTCTTGCTTCGCCTTTCCGATGTTCTCCGTGGGACGGAACGAACGTTTTACCATAACGACTCCCATGAGGGTCCCTCCCGGCAGGAGTGGCCCTCTCCCTTTTACGTCAGCGAAACCACAATCCCATCCGCGGTGTGCTCGACCTTCAACCGCTTTACCGCTTTCAGCATCTGCAGCAAATCCTCCGCGCGCAGCGGCTTCGTGAGGAACGTCGCCGCCCCGCACCGGTAACCCTCGTTCACCATCTTCAAATCCTGCACTCCGGAAAGCATCACCAGCACGGACTGCTTCAACTCCGGCAGCTTCTCGGCCGCTTTCTGCCAGGAACAAAGCACCTCGACCCCGCTCACCGGTTGCATCGACAAATCCAGAAACATCAGGAACGGCGCGACCCGCCCTTCGTAATCGCCTTTGGCTTCAATGAACTTGATGCATTCTTCCCCGCCAAAGAATGTCGCCACCGGATTTAAAACCTGGCACTGCACCAGGACGCGACTCGCCAGCGCGACGTCTTCCCGTGCGTCGTCTACGATAATAATAGGCAACATCCTTGAGCGGCAGACCTTGCCACAGTTCTAACCCGCAGCAATTCAGGAGTTTCCTGATGCCGAATGGCTCTACCTACTTTGGCAATTTCGCCCACCACCTTGAGGAATAATCCTCGAATAGTAAAAAGACCGATGCTTATTCGTAAATCTACCGTTTTGGGCTCATAAGCAACTAACAGCGAGCGTCTTACAAAATGACAATGAGCTAAAGTCTCTCCTCGCATACCAACTGCTCATTATCCGTCAGCCCCTGACAACGCCCTTGTAGAAGGAGGAATTATTATGGAGAAGCAAGAACGCGTATTAATCGTAGACGACGAACCGCTCGTCTTAAGCTGCGTCGTCAACTCACTCAGGGCGCAGCGCTTCCAGAACATCCACACGGCCGCTACCGCTCTTCACGCACGCGCGTTGTTTCATGCGGAGCGTTTCGATGTGGTGCTTTGCGATATCTCCCTTCCCGACGGCGATGGCCGACAATTGCTCCGCGAAGCGCTCGCCATCAATCCTCACATCCATGCGGTGCTCATGAGCGGCTTCCTTTATGACGGCCTGATGATTCCAACAGATCTTTACGGCAGACTGGAATTTCTCGCCAAGCCCTTCACCCACGACGAACTCTGCGCCATCCTTCGCGGCAAAAACCAAGTTCTCCACTCTCAGCACGAACGCTGAACAATCGTTGGATTCCCCACCGATCCATCCGGTATCAGGCCGGGGCAGCTCAACTCCTGCCGCCTAAATCCCTTACGGGCTAGGGTCAAAAATCGGCGCCAATAAGGTGTGAACCGATTGGTTCTCCTCCCCCGTTCCTTCACCCTGCTCGCATCTGCCTAATGAAAACTGAAGTCTCTCTCAAAACCGAAGGCGCCGAGGTCAAACCCGCAAAGACTGCGAAAGCCACCGTCTTCCTGATCGATGACCATCCCGTCATCGTTCAAGGGATCAGCATGCTCATCAACGCCGAGTCAGACTTCGTCGTCGTCGGCACCTGCTCGAGCTGGACGGTCGCGCTCAAAGAAATCGAACGCCTCAAACCCACCGTCATCATCCTCGATATCACCCTCGCTGGCGCCAACGGCATTGAGGTCCTTAAAAACCTGCGCACCCATTTTCCCGGACAAAAAGTGCTCATGCTCTCCATGCACGATGAAAACCTCTACGCCGCTCGTTCCATGAAAGCCGGCGCGTGGGGTTACCTCATGAAAGGTTCGGCCACCGATGAAGTTGTCCTCGCCCTTCGCAAAATCCTTGAAGGCGAAATTTATCTGAGCCCCGGGATGTCCAAGAAAATGATGTCCCAGCTCATCGGGCGCGGCCGCTCCGACGGCTCCTCACCCCTTGAACTACTCAGCGACCGCGAACTCGAAGTCTATGAACTCGTCGGCGGCGGCCTCACCACGCGCTCCATTGCCGATCAACTCCACCTCAGCGTCAAAACGATCGAGAGCCACAAAGCGCACATCAAAGAAAAGCTCGGCCTCGAATCTTCTTCCCAACTCACCCAGCACGCCATCCAGGCCAAACCATAAAATCAAGACTCGCCCCAGCGACCAGTAACGTCGGCTTACGGCTCCGCTTCCTCTTTGGTGCTTTGCGACCACACCCACGCAAAGCAGAAGACCAAAATTATAATTGCGGACAACAGCGCCGCGAGCAGCAATACGACGCCCTCACCAAAAGGCGTCCAGCGCTGCATCAGCGCGAACAACCACGCCAGAATCAACATTCCCGGTAAGAAGAAATACGGCTCCAGCACATCACTTAGCTGCGCGATCCACGGGCAGATCCACGCCTTGCGCCGCCAACCTTTGATGCGCTTCGGAGGCCATCCGAACAGTGGCAGGTTTTCTTCCTTCAACGCTCCGCGCTTCGCTTCATCGCCCAGGAACTGCAGGTATCCTCGCGCGTGGTACCCTCGATAAAGAATCATAAACGCCGACAAACTCATCAACACCCCAATCGGTGCCAGCACCAGCACAACATTCGCTCGATCACTGCCCGCGTTCACGAAAGCGTTAGCAAACAATCCCTGCCCGATCAGCAACCACATAATTCGGTGATTGATCACGTCATTTTCATGACGGATCATCTCCCGAATCACCGTCGGGTAGAAACGAGGCTCAGTATCATTCATCATCGTTCGGACTCGCACTCAAACGCGCGTCGAACTTCACCAGCCGGATTCTAACAATCAGACGCTGGTCCCGCTCACTGTCAGATTTACCATGTGCGATGAAGCCGAGGGCAAGCTCCCGCGCCGAAGGTTTGTTGATCGGGTCGGTCGAGGCCGGTTGTGAGTTGGTATCGCCATCATTTTGGATTTGTGCTAAACAGGGGGCATGAGCGAGGAGACAACAGTTTTCCGGGGGTCGCCGTCGATGGTTACGCGGTTTGGGGGGCTCTTTCTGGCGTTCCTGGTTTTCGTGGGGGCGCTAACGGGTTTCATTCTGCTGCGGAACAATGCTGAGCTGGTTTGGGTGAAGTATTTGCTGGGCGCCCTGGCGGTGGCGGCCCTGATCCACTTGATGGTTATCGTCCTGTTCGTGAAGGCGACGCGATATGAAGTCACTTCAGAACGAATTCGAATTACGCGGGGCATTTTTACGAAGCGCACCGACGAACTGGAACTTTATCGCGCGAACGACACCAGCCTGATCGAACCGATGACGTTACGTATGTTTGGGCTCGGGACGATTGAAGTCCGCACGATGGACACAAGCAATCCAGTGGTATTTCTCGAAGCGGTGCATGGCGCGCGCAAACTGCGCGAAGATCTTCGAAAACACATTGAATTATGTCGCGACCGCAAAGGCGTGCGCGTGACTGAATTCGATAATCCAACTCCCGGCGCTGCCTCTGGTACCCCTAATACGTAGATAAATTTATGAAATCAGTTCTTAGCTCCATTCTAATACTCTCAATTTGTCTTGTAGCGCAATCAGCTGAACGCAGTCCGCTCGAACTGTATTGGGTCGATGTTGAAGGCGGCGCGGCGACGCTGATCGTGACGCCGGCCGGCGAATCAGTGCTGATCGATACGGGCATGCCAGGGGAACGCGATCCAAAGCGCATCGTGAAAGCGGCGCGCGAGGCTGGCCTGAAGCAGATTGATCACCTGATCATCACGCATTTTCACATCGACCACTTCGGTGGGGCGGCGGACATCGCAAAGGAACTTCCCGTCGTTAATCTCTACGACAACGGCATTCCCGAGAATAATCCGGACAACCCGAACGACAATTCGCGCTGGAATGGATGGATCAAACCGTACCGCGAGATGAAGGTGGGCAAGCGCGTGACAATCAAACCTGGCGACACTATCCCTTTAAAACAATCCGGCTCCGGGCCAGAAGTGTCGCTGCGTTGCCTCGCGACAATGCAGAGCCTCGGCGCGGGCAAAGACAAGAAGCCGGGCGTTGATTGCGATCAACTGACCGTGAAACCGAAGGATACAAGCGACAACGCGAACAGCACCGTCTTTGTTCTTCAATATGGCGCATTCGACATGTTCGATGGCGGGGATCTCACCTGGAATACCGAGGCGAAATTAGTCTGCCCCGAGAACGTCCTGGCGAGCGTTGATGTTTACGATGTGAATCATCACGGGCTGGATGTGAGCAACAACCCACTGCTCGTCAAAGCACTCGCACCGACCATCGCCATCATGAGCAACGGCACCACTAAAGGTTGCGGCGCGGAAACCTTCAAAACGCTCAAGAACACTTCGTCGATCCAAGCGATCTACCAGATACATCGAAACCTGCGAGCCGATTCCGAGAACAACACAGAGAAAGATTACATCGCGAACCTTGAAAAAGAATGCGCGGCGAACTTGATTAAAGTTTCGGTTGAACCGGGCGGCGCGAACTATACCGTGAGTATTCCAGCAACCGGCCACTCCCGGAAATTCGCGAGCAAAGGCGCGCAGTAAAAACGCACGCGACTTACCAGCAAGAACGAGCATTTGGTCGACTTAACGCCGCGACTTATTGCTCGTGTTCTCTTTGCTGGTACTGCCCTTGGGCTGCGTCGTGCGCTTTGAAACTTTCGAGCGCCCGCCGGAAGTTCCAGCCTGCCGCTTACTCCGCGCTACATTGACTTGATCCCACGCACGATCTTCCGCGACACGTCGACTCACGCCGGACGCCTGCATTTTGCGCTGCTTCGTGCGTGCAGTCTTTTTAGCGGCTGACATTGCTTTCGATTTGTCTCCTCGTGCCATAAAATTATTTCTGTCCGAAAATCTTTACCCACTCTTGTTCCTGCTCCCGCGTATTTACGTTCTTCGCTCGCGTTTTCCTGGCGCCGGAACGATTCGGGCGGGAAACTTTTCGCGCGCGACGCGTAGGCAGAGTTTTTCGCGCTCCGCCAATCATTAAGTCCTCGGGAGGTTTCATGAGTAGAGGTAGTTAACACTCAACCTGTCATACAGGTAATAGGGCGGCCTTGGGAGATGGCGTTAGTGGTTTAGCCGAAGAAGGAAAATCAACCGACTCAGGACGAAACGCACGCGGCTGTCGGGCTTTCAGGTGCTCCTGCGGATGCTTCGGTGTCATCCAGAAAAGCCGCCGCCAAACCGCGCAGGTGCTGCTCGATGGTGAACCGCGCGAGAAAGTTGGCCCGCAATTCCGCTGAGACATCGCGTTCCAGCACCCGCAAAAGTGAGTTTGCGACCTGGGCCGGCTGTCTCACTTCCACAATCCCAACGTAATTCCTGGGGAACATCTCCGGAATATTTCGCCAGTTCGTCGTTACCACCGGGAGCCCCGCTGCCATTGCTTCGAGCAACACCACCGGAGCGCTTTCGGCAGAGTAGAAGGTGGGAAAGCAGAACACGTCGCTTTCACTCAGCAGTTTGTATTTTTCATTCCCGGAAACGAAGCCCACGTAATTCACCAGGTCACCCAGATTGTCCCGCTCCAGCTTTCCACGAAACTTCGCTTCTTCCTCCGCGTTCAAGAATTTGCCCGCAACGGTGAGCCTGAAACGCGCACGCGGGCCGACTCGCTCCTTGTCGCGCAAGATACGGATGGCTTCCATCGCATCCAGTAAGCCCTTCTCCTCGATGCAGAGTGCCATGAACAACACGGAAACTTCGCGGGCGGTCGCTGCTCGATACTCCTGCGTTAGCGCGGCACGGCGCGGCATGATTCGCTGGTTAAAGTCTGGAAACGGATCAGGAATTCCGTAAGGCACGGCGGCGCTTCGCTTTGGCGAAAACTTCAGCAGGTCGAGAATATTGGCTGCTGCTGGTGCCACGGCGAGGTCCACTCCCAGCAGTGCCCGACGCGCGCGCGCACTGAGCCCCTTTCTCAAGACACCCGATTCAAGCCAAGCCCCGAGGCCGCTCGCGTGCCAGAAGAGAATTGTTTTCCGAAAGAAAGGCCGCAGCACGGTAAGAAGCACGATGTCGCGCACGACGGAAGCTTTCACTGGCGACGCCGGGCAATAATAGAGGACATCCGCACCGTATCGAAATCGGCACCAGAGTGCCTCCGCGAGATACTTAAAAATTAGGAAACCTTTGCCGACTCGAAAGCTGCCGATGTCCTCAAAATTCGGCGCAAAGCGTGCATTCACATGGTAGCACTCAATTGGCCCGAACGGATTCTCTTCCACCGCACCTTTTCGTCGGTCGCCGCCGAACCCCTCAATCATGCGCTCCACCATCACGCTTTGGCCGTGATGCGGCGGGGGTATAAAGGCAAAGACGAGGAGTTTCATTGATCCATCAAGGGAGGCAAAAATAAAGAACACGCATCACTTCTGCGTGACAAGAAACTCTACGAGGTTCCGGAGGTCGTGTTTCGTTAACTGGGTCGCGATTTCAGGCGGCATTGAAGAGAGGCCTAAATCAAGATTTTCAATCTCCGCTTTCGGCACTTTCAACAATCCATCCTCGGGCGATTCGATGAAAACGTGCTCCGCGTCCTCGTTCCTCAGCAAACCAACGTGGGTCGCGCCACCCTGCATTTTGATCACGAGATTTTCGAATCCCTTCGAAATTCGGTTATTCGGCAACACGATTGATTCGAGCAGGTCTTCGCGCGACAAACGCTTTCCAATGCCGGTGAGATCTGGACCGACGATCCCGCCATTGCCGTTTATCTGGTGGCACCGCAAACACTGCACATCCTGGCGTTCGTAGAAGATCTTCTTACCGAGTTCTGCGTCGCCGCCCGCGAGCGCCTCGCTGTTATTAGCCATTGGATCTTTCGAACGTGCAGCGTTGTATTTTTCAAGATGTGATTTGATCAGCGGGTCGGACCGCTTCGCCGCAGCTTCCAAAATTTCCATACGTAGTTCGCGCGGCGCCTTGCCGGAAGTCACGCGGTCCAGCCACATCATCAGGACAGGATCGACAGCCTTGCTCTGCATGGTGCCGAGCAGCTCAAATGCGCTTTGTTTTTCGGCGATGTCGCCCGTTTCGAGCATTCGCAGGACGACATTCACCGCATCGCCGGGAGCGAGCTGCGCCTGCAAGGTGTTGGCCAGTTTGCGAATCTCGGGATCTGAATCGTCCGCGGCGGATTTCAAGAGCGTGCCGAGGCCTGCATACTTGAATTTTCCGAGCGCGCGCAAGCTTTCCACGCGCAGTTGGGTACTGGCAGATTTGTCATTGAAGGTTTGCGCAAGCGCCGGAGCGGCTGAATCTACTTCGAGGCGCACGGCTGCATTCACCGCGGCGAGCCGGACCTCCGCGGGACCGGGCTTCAGCAAGTCCGAAACTTCGGATCGAAAAGTAAGCGTCGCCGCGCGAGCGTCGCGTTCACCCGCCGGACGCCATAGCCCAAGAAACGAATCGCGCCTGGTCTGTTCGGACCAGCGGGCGAGCAGATCGATGGCATCGGCGCGCAATTCCGGGAGGAAGTTTGTGTTGCTGGCAAAGTCGGAAAGCGCCATGGCGTGCTCGAGTTTTCCGAGACGGTAATTCGCATGGAGCGCGCGACGCATCGCGGCTTTCGGACTGGCCGGTTTGTTGATGAGCGCGGCGAGTTGCGGCAGCGCCGGTTCGATCGGGAGATCATAAATCGCGCGCGCGGCTTCGAGCACCAGTTGCGGGCGGGATTCATATAGGAACATCGCAATCTCCGGCTTTTGCAAACGGCGCATCGCCAGCACGGCCGCCAGGCGAACTGCCGGGGAACTGTCTCGCGCCGCCGCTTCCAGCGCGCTCGGATCGTTCAGCATGGAAAGCGCCATTACGCCGGCGTGGCGCAAGAATGGATCCGCGTCGTTGTTGTCGCGCAAGGCCTGGATCACCGGCTCGACTGCATCGAGGCCGCCCAACTTTCCGAGACCGAGCACACCGAAGTACCGCACGCGAAGATTCGGGTCGGCTGCGGCGCGCGCGAGATATGGAAACGCTAGAACGAATTTGCTGTCGGCAAGCACCTTCGCGGCCTGCGCGCGGACTTCTGCATTGCTCGTGTCTTCCAGCAATGGAAACAAAAGGGTGTATGCAAGAACGTTCGTGCGTGCGACCTGGCCCAGTCCCCAGATCCCGTGCAAACGCGCGAGCTCATGCGGCGAGTTCAATGCGATCTGTGCGAGGATATTCGTTCCATCCGAGCCGCGAGTCACCAGTTCAAACTGTGCCTCCATGCGCACCCGCATATCCACGTGGGCGAGGAGATTTCCCAACTCATCCACGTTGCGCTTGCTCATTCCTTCGGCGATCAACTTGCGCGTCTGCTCAATCGCGGGGTCTTTCGGCCCCTTTTCATCGAACACGCGGAACAACCGTCCTTTGCCGGTTTTCTCCCAACCTTGCACCCAATCCAAAACGTAAAGGCCGCCATCCGGCCCGAAATCGACATCGACCGGGAATAATTCCCACATGAACTGGCGCACGTTCGCGACATCGAAGCCTGCGCCGCGATTCATCACGGTGAACGTCTGCACACCGCCGGGAAAATCGCACATGAAAAAGTGGTTGCGATAATAGCTGGGCAGACCGGTGCCGGGGTAAAATGCGACTCCAGCGGGGCCATGCCCAATGTGTGCGATCGGCGGAATCACATACGCCGCGGTGTTTGTCGTGCCGAGTTCCCATAGGCGCTCGGCATTCCACGCGCCCATCTTGGGCAGGTGCTGCCAGCCGATGTGCCAGCCGTAATCGCCGCCTTCGACGACATACAACCAGCGCGCTTTGTCGCCGCCGTCGCCGTTGTTCTCGCCGGTCCAAAGATTTCCGTGTTGATCGAACGCCAGTTCCTGCGGGTTGCGTAATCCGGTGGCGAAAATCTCCAGGTCTGATCCGTCCAAATTGCAGCGCAGAATCGCCCCGGAATCCGGGTTCACCAACTTTTTGCCGTCCGCGTTCACATTCAGCCCGCGATCCGCGATGCTGAAATACAACTTCCCATCCGGACCGATCTTCAGCCCATGCAGATCATGCCCGCCGAAGGAGATGTGAACACCGAATCCATGCGCCAGCGACTTCCGAATCTCGGCGACACCATCCTTGTTCTCGTCGCGCAAGAACCACAAATCCGGGATGCAGGTGAAATAAACATCGCCCTTCCGCGCGAGCACTCCGGCCGCGACGCCGGAAACGGAAGTCTTGAATCCATCCGCAAACGTCGTCGCTTTGTCTGCTTTCCCGTCGCCATTCTCGTCGACGACCAACCGCACTCGCTCTGATTCGACTTCGAGATCGCGCACGTCGAATTTTCCGTCGCCGTTTCGGTCTCTCTGGATATTCGCGGGCAGATTTGTATTCCCTGGGACCAACACCTTCCGGAAAAAGTTGGAGCGATCCGCCACGGTGCGAAACGAAAAATCTGCATCCAGCCAATCGCGATGATTTCGAATGTCGAAAACGGAAGTGCGCCTTCGATGTGTCTCCACCACGTAAGCGCGGCCTTGCTCATCGAACGCGAAGCTCGTCGGATTCTGAATTAACGGCTCGGCGGCGAAAATTTCCGCCTTAAAGCCCGGCTGAAGCCGCAACTTCTTCACGGCGAGTTCCAGTTCGGCGGCGTGGTTGGTCGGAGCTGCGGGCACACGAGGTTCGGCGCCTTGGCTAGCGATCAATGCACAAAGAAGGAGGAGAACTTCACGCATCGCGCGTGAACCTAACGCACGCTCCCGCGCGAACAAAGCGTAAAACGCAGGACTTAATCAGACGTGATAACGGCTCTTTTCGGCATTTTTCTTCCAAATGGCCCCATTTTTATCAGAGCCAATGCGATTGGCATTGATGCTGCTATTTTCCGCCCGGGTTGTTTGTGGGTTAGTTAAGTTAGTTGTTGGAAGTTGGTGTGTAGAATGGCCGCCCCGGTAGTGTTTGGACCGGGGCGGTTTCTTTTTTACCCGCTCATTCCTTCGACTGCACCGTGCACTCGCTCGCACAGCGCTTCTGGTCTAGGTTGCAGCAGGTTGGTATAGCGAGTGCTAAATACTTACTAGCGTGCAAACTGTTCAACCCAACAGTCGGCTCGGGGAGTTGCTCGGATGGTGTGAGCGACGCGGCGCAAGTGATTTGCACGTGCAGGCCGGCAAGCCTCTCGTCATCCGCGTTCATGGCAAACTGCAGCGCGTTCCCGAGAACACTTACCATCCACTTTCCGAAGCGGAGATTCTCACCTGGCTCGGCGAGAATTTTCCGGCGGATCTTTGCGATCGCATTCGGCGCGACAAGGAGATCGACTTAAGTTTCTACCACGGCTTCCAACGTTACCGCGCGAACTTCAGCAAACAGAAAGGAACACAATCGTTCTCGTTCCGCATCGTTCCGCAGCAGCGCCAAAAATTGCAGGAACTGAATTTACCGCCCTCGCTCAACGACCTGATCGCTGAACCGCGCGGGCTGATCCTGGTCACCGGCCCGACGGGCCAAGGGAAAAGCACGACGTTGCGCGCGCTGATCCAGGAGATCAATGAGACCTCCGCGATGCGCATCATCACCATTGAAGATCCCATCGAATATGTTTTCGAAGACTACCAAAGCCAGTTCGAACAGCGCGAAGTCGGCATCGATACCGAATCGTTCGCCGCCGGAATTCGCAACGCCATGCGCCAGGATCCGAACGTCATCTTCGTCGGTGAAATTCGGGACAAGGACAGCATTTACGCCTGCATGCAAGCGGCCGAGACGGGCCATCTCGTTCTAACCACATTGCATGCAGATTCGGTCGCGCAAGCCATCGCGCGCATTCGCGAGTTCTATCCCAGCACCGAACAGGACAACATCAGCCATCTGCTCGCGCGCAATTTGAACTCGATTGTGTGCCAACGTCTCGTCTCATCTGCCGATGGCCGCCGGATTCCGGCGCTTGAGATCATGAAGCGCGATGCGGGCACGCAGGAGGCAATTCAAACGAACAACCTGCATTTGCTGCACGGGATCATCGAAGCCTCTGTCGGCCAGGGAATGCATTCCTTCGATCAATACCTGGTCGAACTCCTCGCCGCCGGTCGCATCACCGAAGAAACCGCGCGCCATTATTCCATCAATGAGCATCGCCTCGACATGACTTTGCGCGGCATCCAAACCAATGTGAGTATATTGAAACCAGATGAACGGTAACTAAAGGAATACAGATGCTGGTCCTGCTACGAATCATCTTCACAGGCGCGTTTCTCTACTGCGTGCTCCAGGCGCGCGACAACGCGCAAAACAATCTCGTCGCGGGCGATCTCACAAACGCCTTTTGGGTTGGCATTGGGGTTCTTCTCGCGATTGCCTGCGCCATCGTTTGGGCACCGTACATCGGCGGAAAAGTCGCCGACCCGCTTACCGGCGGTATGGTCAACTCCGATTTCGTCGACCACAAAAACTGGCTCCTGAAACTCATCCGCTGGCTCGAGGCAAAAGAGCGCGCGCCTGGACTGATTCGCTTCCTCTGCTTTCTCGAAGGCATCCGCGCGCCCTGGCTTCCCACCGCCTTTAACATCGGGTTGCGCCACGCCAAACCCGGCTCGTGGCTGGAGAAAGTTTATGCGCGAGAAGTCTTCAAGTATAACAACGCCGAGAACTGCATGCGCGCTTTCATCGCGTTGAAACGCCACGGCATCGATCCGCGCCCGCACCACAGTCCTGATGTAAACACCGTCCTGCTTTCCATCGATCGCGGTCCTGCTCCGGAGCCCGAAATTATGCACGTTCCCGCCGCGCCGCCGCCACCACCACTGAACCGCGACAAACGCATTCGCATTGGAGAACAATAACAAGCCTATGTTTTACTTCCTCCATCGCCTCGTGAAATGGACATTCATCGTGCTCATTTGCGCCGGCCTCTATTGGATCTGGCTCCAGCGCCAGGCGCTCGAACCCCTCTACGTCTGGCACGACGTTTACGAAAACGGCGGGATCAAAAACGAATCCACGCTCCATCGAGTCAAAGGCCGCGCGGTTGCGGTGAACGATGGCCATACTTTCCAAATGATTCACCAGGATGGGCGCAGTCTTTCCGTTCGTCTCGCCGGGTTGCAATTGCCCGAGCAGCCTCTCTCAAAAGAAGATATCCAGCTCGAAAAACAACGCCGCACATTCCTCCGCGACAGCGTTCTGCAACGCGAAGTTGAAGTCCAGGTCACCTACGCCGTCCCCGGCAGCATGCTCGGCATCGTCCACATCAACGGAACAAACCTGAACACCCTTTTCCTGACGAATGGACTCGCTCGATTTAATCCCGATTACATCAAAGCTTTGCCGCGCGACGAACAGTACCGCTTCTTCGCCGCGAATCGTGTGCGAGAAAAGTCTCTGGAGCAGAACACCGCGCTCGCTTCCCTGGCCTCAACGAATCAATAGTCCGAAGGACAAAAAAAGTGCCGCAGAAATTCCGCGGCACTTCTTTCTTGGTTATAAATTCGTCCGTCTACTTGCGGCTGATCAATAATCCGACCACGCAACCCACCGCCGCGGCGATTCCGAGCGCGGCCCATGGATTTTCCTTCACAAATTCATCGGTGGCTGTCGCCGCTTCTTTGCTTTTCTCGGTCAGGACGCGCTGAATGTCGGCCAGGTTGTATTTCCCGCTCTTGATGCCCGCGCGAATCTCGTCGGTCATCTCTTCCAATTCCCTATTATACTGTTCTTCCAATCGTGCTGCGTCCACAGGTCCTCCGTATTTCTTCGAGCTTATCTCGTTTGTTGTTCGACGTTATCAGGTATTCGCCCGTTCAACCTTTCGGGGCTACTCTCAACCAATTTCGCCTTTCCGCGCAAGCCGCGAAATCTGCTCTTCTTCTAATCGGTAGCGAATCCACTCCCCTTGAGCTTTCGCGCCCATCCGCTGGTAAAAATCGATCGCCGGCTGGTTCCAATCCAGCACTGACCACTCGAATCGCCCGCACCCATTCGCATCGGCCACGCGCAGCAACTCCAGGAAAATCCGTTTTCCAATCCCCTTCCCGCGCAACTCCGGCTTAACGAACAAATCTTCCAGATACAACCCCGGCTTAGCCAACCACGTCGAATACGAATAGAAGTAAATCGCGTAACCGGCCGGCGCATCATCCTCAAACGCCAGCAACGCTTCCGCGCGCGGTTTGTTTCCGAAAAGCGATTCGCGCACCTGCTCCACGGTGGCGATACATTCGTGCTCCAACTTCTCGTAACGGGCCAGCTCCCGAATCAACTCCAGCAGCAACGCGCTGTCCTCCGCCTTGGCAACACGAACTAATATCCGACCGCTCTCTTTCACGATCTCAGGAATCTCATCTCATCCCGCAGCTTGCGGACCTCGTGCATCAGTTCAAAAATCATCCGAATGCCATCCAGATTGATCCCGCGATGCGACCGCAGATATTCCACCTGCCGAATCATATAAATCGCTTCGTCATCGAACTGCATCGCGCCCAAGCCCGGATCTTCCTTCGCCCGCACCAATCCCGATTTGCAATAGAGCAGCACACTGCGCCGCGACACGCCGGTCAAATGCACCACCGCATCCAAATGATAAACCACACCCGGTTGCGGATCGTGCACCTCCACCACACCTGTTTTTCCTTCGAGCATCTCGTCCTCCTCCTACGCTCCTACTGTTTCCTCGGATTGAAATTCGATTTCGCCGCGAGTTGCTGCCAAAGCTCCTTTTCGTCCGCCGAAACTTCCGTCGGCATCGCGATCCCAATCACCGCGTACAAATCGCCCCGCGTTCCACCCGCGGCCGGCAATCCTTTCCCGCGCACTCGCAATTGTTGTCCGCGACTCGCTCCCGCCGGCACGCGCACCTGTACCGGCCCGTCCAGCGCCGGAATCGTTACCGTCGTTCCCAACACCGCTTCCCACGGCGCAAGTTCCAGTTCGTAATACAAGTCCGACCCGCGCACGCGAAAATCGGGATGCTGCGCGAACCGCACCCGCAAATACAAATCACCCGCCGCGCCGCCGTTGTTACCCGCCTCGCCTTTGCCCGGCACGCGAATCATCTGTCCTTCGGCCACCCCCGTCGGAATCCGCACCCGAAAGTTTTCGGACACCGCTTCGCCGGTCTGCCGATTCCGCCGCTGAAAAGAAATCGTCCGCACCGAACCATGCATCGCTTCGTCGAGCGACACCATGATATCCCCCTCAATGTCCTGCCCGCGCACCGGTCCCGCCGCGCCGCCACGTTGACCTTGTGCAAAATCCTCGTACGCGAATCCGCGCTGCCCGCCGCCACCGAAAAACTGCTCGAAGAAATCGCTGAAACCCGTACCGCCGAAATGAAATTCAAATTCCTCCCCATTCTGCCCACGGAACCCACGCGCTCCACCGCCTCCGCCACCACCACCAAACCCACTCCCCGGGGGCGGCTGTTGCCGATTCCAATTCGCCCCGAGCGCGTCGTATTTCTTCCGCTTGTCCGGATCGCCAAGCACCTCGTAAGCCTCGTTGATCTCCTTAAACTTCTCTTCCGCCGCCTTCTTGTCCTTCGCCACGTCCGGATGATATTGCCGCGCCAGTTTCCGGAACGCCTTCCGAACATCATCCTGCGAAGCGTCCCTTGCGACACCCAGCGACTCGTAATAATCCTTGAACTCTACCGGCATACCCGCCCCGCCAATACAAATACCCGATTTTTAGTTTCTAACAATCCTCCACCTCCGCTTCCGCCCGACAGTCGTTCTAAGGCGCACCCGCAATAGACGCCTCCACACGGCCGCATACCTTCCCGCATGAGCCTTCTCGTGCGGCACAAAACCACCGGCAACTACCTCCAGGGGCACTGCGTCTGGACGACCGACCCCACCGTCGCCATGCAATTCAGCTCCGGCCCTCAAGCTGATCCATTACATCGAACACGGCGGCATGCGCGAGAAACCCGAGCAGATCGAGATCATCATCTGGGATACGCGCGTCGCGCATGAAGCCTGATCAACGGCCTTCGAACAGAGTCACCACTGGCCGGTCTCAAATCTCGTCTCACCGCGCGCATAAGACAATGAGACGCACAGTCTCACGGTGTCTCACGCGTGGTGAGACGAGACAGACTCCGATGAATCCCAACGGGATTCCGCCTCAAAGCCCAGGGTTGCGACGCAGGAGCTACCTGGGTCAGATGGCCAATTTTTTTCAACTCCAACGGAGTTGCGCCCTCCCTCGCCTTCAATCCCACAGATACGGCTTTGGCGCAGATGGACATCGCGCAAAAAGGGTCGTTCCTTTGTGGAAATACCAGGTGAATATAAACCACGGATAAGGATTGCGGCATAATTTGGACAGGAACGCAGGGCGCAACGCCTTTGGCGTTGGAATCATTGTTTTCCTTTCTACTCAGGGTAGCTCGTCCCTCGCAACCCTTGGGCTTTGGGACGAAATCCCGTTGGGATTTGCGGGAGGCATCTGACCAAACCTGGCCTTGGGGAGAATCCTTCGGGTTTATGACGGAAATTCGAACGGGGAACGGAATCCGGTTGGGATTCACCGGAGTGTCATGTCTCGTCTCACCACGCGTGAGACACCATGAGACGCCAAGAAACGACCGCTTTGAGGCAACACGGTTTTGCAACCGCCATTCAAATCACTGAACTCTCTGGCCTTCCGAAAGCGGTGTCCTCTGGCCACCGCACTCTCCCGCACCTGCGGGACTGGCGCGATTAACGATGGGCCCCTAGAACTTCCGCCAGGTTTGGAGTGCGGTGGCGGAGTCTGCGAACGACACCGCTTTGCATGTGGCCACTTCGACGCAACTGCGTGCGCCGTAGGACGCCGCTTTGGAATTTACCTAAACGAAAGGCCAACCAAGGCTACCCGAAGTAACCGACGAATGTTCTGTCTCGTCTCACCGCGCGCATAACACAATTGAGACGCGCAGTCTCACGGTGTCGCTCGCGTGGTGAGACGAGACAGACTTGCGAATGATGACTCTGGAGCGACAAGGCTGTTACCATTCGGGTAGCCGGCAAAATGCCAGAACAATTTGAATTTAACAGCAACGAGGAGCGCGAAGCAGCTTTTCGGGAATGGATTGAGCGCGAGCGGCGGCGGAAGCTAAGTTAGGACAGGCCGCCTTCTGCAATTACTTTGACAAGCCTCGCCATAGGGGGAGAATGCTACCATTGTGAGAACTAACCCATTGCTCCGATTTAACTGGAACAAGGTTCGGTTTCTCTCGGTTGACGGGGAAGCCTTACAGGTTTCGGTAATCATAGAAGGTAAAGAACCAAAGACGGTTCAATTCGAGACTCGCCAGGAAATGGATAAGCATTTTGCAGAATGGATTGAAATAACCGATTTGATTTACACGAAGCTTCCAGATGAAGCCGATCTGACGAATAAGTAGGATCGAGGAATGGGATGCCGCTTTTCAAAAAACGGGGCCAAGGCGGGTGCTTAAATCCGAATTAGGATACAACCTCTCCACGTTTGTCTTGTCTCGTCTCACCGCGCGCATAAGACAATTGAGATGCGCAGTCTCACGGTGTCTCACGCGTGGTGAGACGAGACAGACTCCGAAGTGACTGGCTTAGGCTACCCGTTCGGGTTCCAGCTCCATCTGCACTTCGGACGGAACTTCCAGAAGGCCGCTGGCGTTGGCGTTCAGGAGCTTTTCGGTCTCGGCATCCTTCATGGCCCGGTAAGCGGGGGCTCGGGAGAAGCCGCGTTCCATTAGCTTCGGGAGGAACTCCGAACTCCTTCACGCCTGGACACGAGGGCAGATCAACATCGTGCCGCAAGGTCCGCACGATAACGCCCGGCTGGTGGTCTCCTGCGGCAAATGCTGCAAGTTGAACTGCGGGTCCAACCCGTAGAGCGCTTCGGCAGCCTCATCGTCACTCGGCTTCCGCCCGACGTCCGTTCCAAGGCGATCGAAGTGATCATCTGGGACACGCGAACCGCGCATGAGGCCTAATGAACTGCCTCTCTAGAAGCGCTCGCCCGCTGCCATAGCCGCCCCCGCCATTGTCTCAGTCCTCATTCAGGCGCGCTCCCTGATACAGAGCACCTTCCGCTGTATTAACTTATTACGTGAACGATTCGCGCCGTCAGCCCCGGCGCGAACCAACAGCGATTTGAAACACTTGCCTTGGTTATGAACTGGTTGAGCAGCTTATTCCCGCCGAAGGAACGGCCCAAACCGCCCTTTATCTCCATCGTTATCCCCGCCCATAACGAAGAGGAGTTTCTTCCCGCCACCCTCGCCGCCCTGCGCAAACAAACTTACCGCGACTGCGAAACCATCGTGGTCACTAACGGTTGCACCGACCGCACCGCCGACGTTGTTCGGGGCAAATGCGACCAGCTTTTCGAACTCGAAGAACGCGGCCTCGGCCCCGCCCGGAATCTCGGCGCCGCCAAAGCCAAAGGCGACCTGCTCCTCTTCCTGGATGCCGACACCATCCTGGAACCAACCGCGCTTCACACCATCTCGCGGCAATTCAAGCGCTGGCATTCCGCCGGCACTTTGCGCGGCGAGCCGGACACTCCAAAGTCCTCGTACAAAATGATTTACTTCCTGAAGAACTTTGTCCATAAAACGCACGCTCACCACGGCAGTTCCGGTGTGATCCTCTGCTGGAAGGATTATTTTGACGCGGTGGGCGGGTTTGATAACGAGCTGTATCTCCGCGAGAACAGCGACCTGATGAAAAAGCTGCGCCAGTTCGGCAGCTACAAATACATCAGCGCAACGCCGGCCATCACCTCGATGCGGCGTTACGAAAAGACCGGCACCAGTGAGATGGTGCTGCTCTGGTTGAAAGTTTGGGTCCTCTCAAACTTCTCCGATATCCGGAACCAAACCTACGAGGGCATGGCCCGCGGCAGCACGCCGAAGCTATCGCGCCTCGGCCAGTGGCTGGTGGACGCGATTGAAAAACGCCGCCAGGCCCTGCGCACCCGCGAATCAACCGTGGGTTGGTAGCGCCCTAAATGTAGCGCGGGCGTCTCGCCGCGTGCGCGAAGCGCACAAATGATTAGCCGTACTGGCGTCCGGGTTAAGGTGCCGTCCGAGCAGTAGAAGATTTTTCAACACAGCCAAGAGGTGGAGGATAAGAGGGCCGGGCGAATCCAAATCGCCCGGCTCCCTTTTTTCAGTTCCTTTGACCTACCGCCGAACTGTCCGAATAAATCCCGCTCCAGAGCTGCTGACCGGAACCAGAACTTCAAAGCGCCCATCCGATCGCGTCGAAACATTCTGGATCCGACGCCAGTTCGCCGGGCTGAGGCTATCCGTCCTTTGCAGCTCGTAATTGGTATTCGCCGGAGCAACCCCCGTCACGCGCAGCGCCCCGTCACTCGCGGTGCTCAGCGTTAGCGACGCCGCTTGAATATCACTCACCGTCACTTGAACCGAAGGGCTCATCACGCGCTGACCATCACTGATGATCTCTACCGTATAAGTCCCCGCATCTGCGAGCGTTGCGTTCGCGATAATCAGTTCCGATCCAGTCTTGCCGTTAAGTTTCACTCCGTCGCGATACCATTGGTAACTCATCGCTCCCGGCCCGCCCGCCTTCACCTTGAGGTTCACGGACTCACCACTCGTCACATTGGTCCCTGTGGGCGGCTCCAGAATCGTGATGGCAGGCGAAACCTGCAGCAGCGCCGCACCGCTAAGGACCGCGCCCGCCATGTTCGAAACGCTCACCGAATACGAGCCCGCGTCGGTCAACCTTACCGCCGCAATTTCAAACGTAGAACTAGTGGTGCCAGAAATCTCGACCCCGTTTTTTAGCCATCGATACGTCACCGGAACCGTGCTGCTGACCGCTACGGTGGTAACAAATCGCGCCCCTTCGACGATGGTTCCACCGTTCGGTTGCGCACCAATCTTCGGCGGCTCAATCACCACCACACTCGCCGCGCCACTCACGGCGTAACCCGCGCTATTCGTCACGCGCACCTGGTAAAATCCAGCATGGTTTGTCGTAGCGGCTGGAATGGTCAGTGAAATGTTGGTTGCATTCGTCACTGCGACGCCGTTTCGTAACCATTCAAAGGTAAATGGCGCGGTCCCGGTCACCGCCACCGCGAGCTCGATCGTTCCACCCACCGCCACATTCGTGCTCGCCGGCACTTCCAACACCGAAGGCGGCACAGATATCGAGATGATCGCCGCCTCACTCAGAACCGAGCCGAAACTATTCGACACTCGCACGCGATAACTTCCCGCGTCCGTCGCCGTAAAACTCGCAATCGTAAACGTCGCGTTCACCGCTGCTGGAATCGCCACGTCATTCTTCAGCCATTGGTACGTCAGCGCCGTGCCGGTTGCAGTCACGCTCAATGAGAGTTGCCGCCCCTGCCCCACCGCCGCGGACAATGGCTGAGTAACAATGCTCGGCGGCTCCTGCAAAATTCCCACTAACGCAGTCGCGCTCGTAACCGTCTCCAGGCTGCTGCTGATCCTCACCGTGTAACTGCCCGCGTCACCCGAACTCACTTGGACGATCGAAAACTGCGCATTCGTCGCGCCGCTCAGAGACTGCGCGCCACGATACCACTGATACGACAACGGGGAAGGCCCTGTCGCCTGAACCGCCAAATCCAAACGCCCACCAACTTGCAAATTCGTGCTCGCTGGCTGTTGCGTAATGGTTATTCGCGGCAAGACCCGCACCGTGGCCACTTCGCTTTGCGCCGCCCCAACTGCGTTCGAGACCAAGACCGTGTACTCACCCGCATTCGCAGCACTCGCGCTTAAAACGCGGAACACTTCGCCAGTGCTGCCCGCCAAAGCGGCACTGTTCCGGAACCACTGATACGCCAGCACCCCTGAACCGTTCGCGGAGACATTCAGTTCCAAAAGCGAACCATCCAAAACATCTTTGCTCGATGGTTGCGCCACAATGCTCGGCTGTTCCAATACCGCGACCGTCGCGGCCCCGCTCGTTACGTTACCCGCGCCGTTTGAGACACGCACCTGATACAATCCCGAATCAGTAACCATCGAATTCGGAATCACCAGCGTCGCTCCGTTCGCGTTAGGAATTAATTCGCCGTTCTTCAGCCATTCGTATGTGAACGGTCCAGTCCCAGATACACCGACTCCAAGCTGAATCGTTCCACCCGTCGCCACATTCGTGCTGATCGGCGACTCCACAATTGAAACCGGCGAAATCAAGGTAAGGCTCGCGAGATCGCTCAAGACAAACCCGCCCGCGTTCGAAACTCGCACGCGATAACTCCCCACATCTCCCACAGAAAAACTCGCAACCACGAACGTAGCGCTCACCGCACTGGAAATTTCTAGATCGTTCTTCAACCACTGGTAGCTCAGCTCTGTCCCCGTCGCGGTCACACTCAGCGCAATTTGTTGTCCTTGCACCACCGCCGCGGACTGTGGCTGAGCAACGATGCCCGGTGCATCTTGCTGGATGCTCACCGTCGCGGCTCCGCTCGTCACCGAGCCTGCCGCGTTCGAAACTCGCACCTGGTACGATCCCGAATCGCTCACCACCGCATTCCCGATCGTTAGCGTCGAACCCGTCGCACTGGGAATGGCCGCGCCATTCTTCAGCCACTCAAATGTAAATGGCGCCGTCCCGTTGACGCTCACCCCCAGCTGAATCGTTCCACCCGTCGCCAGATTCGTGCTTGCGGGAGCGGTGACAATTGTCGGCGGATAAATGATCGTGATGGCTGCGACCGCGCTCGTTGTGCTCCCCACCAGATTCGAAACAACCACTCGATAGTTCCCCGCATCCGTCGCCGCAGCCTCGGAAATTGCCAATGTCGAATTCGTCTGCCCGGAAATCGCGACGCTATTTTTCCGCCATTGATATTGCAACGAACTGCCGCCGGCGTTCACCGACAAAACCGCTCCTGCTCCCAGCGGCGCAGCCACCGATTGCGGCTGCGCCTGTATGCTGGGCGGCACTTGCACCTCCACTCGCGCCGGATTGCTCGTCACACTTCCGCCGGCATTCGAAACCACGGCCATGTACAACCCGCCATCCGCCACCGAAGCATTCGAAATCACCAGACTGGCCGAAGTCTTCCCAGCCAAAACCTGCCCGTCCTTTCGCCACTCAAAGGTCAAAGCGCCTGAACCGGTCGCGCTCACCGACAACGAAATCGTATCGCCCGTTGCCTTCACCGTGTCCCCCGGCTGCGCGGTAATCAAAGGCGCCGCGATTGCGCCGACCGTATGCGTGAGTCCCTGCGAACGCGCGCTCTCCAAACCAGCATTTGAAGTAGCCGTTACGTAGAGGGTGTATGATCCAGCAGGCAGCAAACCATCCAGGACCAACGCCGTCCCATCCTGCACCGCGAACACATTCGTGCCGCCCGACGACTCCGCGTACACTGTGTAGAACGCTACATCCGGTTCAGGATTCGCGTCCCATCGTAACGTCGCAGCATGCGAAGAAAAAAGTGAAGCCCACAGCAGAAGCGATTGCGCTATTTTCGAAAATTCGATTCTCATTTCTCATATCGCAATCCCTCCTCCTTTAAGCAATGCAGGTGCCTTTATCGCCGCGCAGGGATATTACGCTCAGGTCGGCTCCTAAGTTCCTACCCAGCAACAATCGTAATTTGCGATGTCACTTGAGAAATCCCTTCGCACGACCGAGAAAGAGACCTCCATTCTGCCTTCCTCAGCGTCCTCCGCGAAAAGAATTGGCATTCCATTACTCAGCACGTAGCAATTGCTCATGAAGCTCACACGCGCCTTTGCCTTCTCCGCCTTTTTCCTCTCGTCAACACTGCTCGCCCAAAACTGGCCCCAATTCCGCGGCCCCAACGCCGGGGGCGTTCCAACATCCGCCAGCGGCCTTCCCACTATCGCCACCACCCTTCCCACCGAATTCAATATCGACTCCGGCAAAAACATCGCCTGGCGCACGCCCATCCCCGGGCTCGCCCACGCCTCGCCCATCATCTGGAGTAACACCGTTTACCTCCTCACCGTCGTCTCGGCCGAAAAAGCCGAACTCAAAGTCGGCCTCTACGGCGACATCGCCGCCGCCAACGACCACGGCCCTCAAACCTGGCGCCTCCTCGCCGTCGACAAAAACACCGGCGCGACCCACTGGAACAAAATCGCACATATTGCCGTTCCTCGCGTTAAGCGTCACACCAAAGCCACACACGCAAACTCCACCCCCGCGACCGACGGCACACACATCGCCGCGATCATCGGTTCCGAAGGACTCTTCTGCTTCGACACCCGCGGCGAACTCCTCTGGAAAAAAGATCTCGGCCCCATGGACTCCGGCTTCTTCATGTCCAAATCCGCCCAATGGGGTTTCGCCAGTTCACCCGTCATTCACGACAGCAAAGTCATCGTCCAATGCGACGTCCAAACCAACTCCTTCATCGCCGCCTTCAACGTGAAAAACGGCGACGAACTCTGGCGCACCGAACGCACCGACGTTCCCACCTGGAGCACACCCACGATCGTTAAAATCGGCATCAACGATTCCGCTAAAACGAACATCCTCGTCAACGGCTGGCACCAAACCGCCGCCTACGACTTCCACACCGGCAAACAAATCTGGTGGCACGACGGCGGCGGTGACATCCCCACGCCCACACCCATCATCGGTAACTTCGGTCACGAGAAACTAGCCTACTTCACCAGCGCCCACGGACGCTTCCGCCCCATGATGGCTATCCGCCTCACCAATTCCGACGGGACCCCAAACCCTGCACTGAAAGACAACATCACCGCCGCGACCTTTGGCGAAACCAACGCCGCCATCGCCTGGATCCATCCCCGCCAGGGCGCCTACATGCAAACGCCCATCCTCGTGGGCGAAACGCTCTACTCCTGCACCGACAACGGCGTCCTCACCGCCTTCAATGCTCGCACCGGCCAAATCCTCTACAGCGAACGCCTCGTCCCCGGCGGCCAGGGCTTCACCACTTCCCCTGTCTCCGACGGCAAAAACATTTTCTTCGCCAGCGAAACCGGCAACATCTTCATCGTCCCCGCCGAAGAAAGATTCTCCAAGACCGGGCCCTTCCCCCTAAACGAAACCGTCATGGCCACCCCCGCTATCAGCGACAACGCCCTCTACATCCGCACCCGCGACCACTTAGTTTGCATCCGCGAGTCGAAATAAGCCGCGCTCTGCGAGGATTCGCGCCGCGCAGAGCGGCGCGTTTCAATATCCGAGTCTCTGAAACACTCAGCGAATTGCTAACGCCTGATCGCGCGGAAAAACTTCGAGTTCTTTCCGCCCATTTCGACGCGAACGTTTCCATCCGCGCCGACGTCGAGCGGAGTCCAGGTTTGCATGTCAGACGACGATTCAATAATCGCATCCGGCAGCACAACGCCGCCGGCTCCTTTCCGCGCCTGCAACAGGATTCCAGTTCCATCTCCCGCCATCTCAAGAGATAGCTCGCCGACTGCCGACGGCACCGAATCCGTTGCGTCGGTTAGCCCAGCCACCATAGCAGCCGCGCCCGCACCCGTCGGTGTGATTTCGACAAAGCAGATCTTATTGTTCTTCGCACCGGTTCCGTTGCTGACCGTCAAACGTCCGTCAGTAACGGTGACTGTGCGCGTAGCTGAAGTCCAGCGGGACGCGCTGGTCGGATTTCCACTCAGCGCCAAAACGCCTTCGAGGTTAATGCGGTAGGTGCTGTCGATATGAGCCGCATCGCCAGCGACGAGGAGCACGCTATACGTCCCATTTGGCAGCGCGATTTCCCACGATTTGCTTCCGCCCTGCTGCATGTGGTTCAGCGTGTCGTATCGCTGATCGAGCGACCGCGACGAATTCCGGTCGCGCGTGTAACTGGTATTCAATGCGGTCCAACCATAGCTTTGGCCGTTCCCGCGACTTGCGAACGTCGCTCCGCTGTCCACCAAGTACCCCGCCGGCACCGGCGACGAAGCAGGTTGGAAATTAATTCGTATAACTTGCGCCGTGACCGTGAGCACACCATTCACGTGCGCGATCGTATAGTTTGCGTCCGCCGCTCCAGTCGCGGTAATCGGATACGTTCCCTGAGCGCTGCCGGTCGTCGCCGTGGTCGACAGACTCACCGGAACATCGAGCGAAGCAGCGCTATCACCATTCAGGAACCCAGTGTAGGTCGCAGTAAGAACCGGATTCGCAGAACCAACCATCTTCGTTTTATCATCCGCACGGATCGTCAACGCGGCCCGGTTAATGGTAAGCACGCCATTCACCCGCGTTATGGAATAATTCGCGTCAGCTCCGCCCGTCGGGCTGATCGCATATGTCCCCACCGGCGATCCAATGACCGCAGTCGTGCTGAGTGAAACCGAGCTGTCGAGACTCGCGACCGTATCTCCGTTCACAAAACCAGAGTAAGTCGCGGTTAACGCCGGATTCGCCGCCCCATAGATTTTGCTCTTGTCCTGCGCAGTCACTGTGAGTGGAGCCCGCGTCACGCTCAATGTTCCAGGAACGAACGTGATCGCGTAATTCGCATCCGCCGCGCCCCCAGCCGTAATCGCATAGTTCCCAACCGAACTTGCCGCGGTTGCAGAAGTCGCCAGCGAAACCGGATTATCCAGAACAGCGCTGGTCTCGCCATTTACGAACCCGGCATAACTCGCCGAAAGACTCGGCAACGCCGTGCCATAAACCTTGGACGCATTATTCGGGGTGATTGTCAGTGGCGCGCGTGCCACATCGATCGTCACCGTCACCGTTGCGGGGCTAAACATTTCCGGATCTGCCGGCGTGAACGTGACGCTCAACGTTTGGCTGCTGCCCGCATTCAAAATTGTTCCAGCCGGCGGCGTGTAAATGAATTCTCCCGCAACATTCGCGCTCGCATTCAGTTGTGCTGAGCTGAGTGCTGTTCCGTAAACAATCGATGCAGGATTTCCCCAGGTCACTGTTGCGGGCGGCGGCGCTGTTCCCGTGTCATCCAGTTCGCGGAGAAACGCAGCCAGGTTGCTCAGATCTACAGGCGTAATTGTCACCCCGTTATGGGCCGTAATCGCCTCCTCGATCGTTGTGGCGGATCCATCATGCAGATACGGCGCGGTGGACCAAAGCCCTACCAACGTCGGCGTATCCAAGCCGCTCAAAAGTTGTCCCAGTCGCGAACCCGATGCCGACTTAATCGTCCCGACATTGTGCAGAATATTCAGCGCACTATCCGTGAACTGCGCTCCGGAATGACACTGCGTGCAATTCTGCGCCTGAAAAACAGCTTTCCCGGCCATCGCCGCGCTGGTGAATGTCCCGTCCTGATTTCGCGCCGGGCTGTCACCATGCTTATCGAGCGACTCCAGATACGCGCTCAACGCATCCAGCTCGCTGCTCAACCCAGCTTTTGGATCGCCGAGCGGCTGCGAACGCGTTCCTGCGTGAAAATCTGCATCGCTCATCAACCCAAGGCCGCCCGCAAAATTGCGGATCTGTCCTTCGAAATCCTGCACTTCATCGAAGTTGCCCGTCCAATGCAGCGGCCCGTGACCCGTCCCGGCGTGACCACGCAACGTGATCGTGTTCCGCAAACCTTCGCCAAACTGTGTGAAGTCCCACACACGTCCGTCCTCGCCGCCATCGTTGTGGCACGTCGCGCAACTCACATAGCTTTGCAGCGCCAGCCGCGGATCGCGCGCATCGTAGAACAATTGTTTTCCAAGCAGCACCTGCCCACTGAGCTTTTCCGTTTGAACGCACGCGAGCACCACCGGCGCAGCAGGCTGTTGGTCCGCACCTTCAACGATGTCTGCCACATTGTGCACCGTTACAGTGCGATCCATAAAGTTGTGCACGAACAACATCCGGCCGTCCGGCGAAAGCGCCACACCTTGCGGCGCGCGTCCTGCGTCGAACCGCAGAATCTCCGATTTCGCCCAAGCATCCACCACCGCTACTTCACGGCTTCCTTCCATCGCGGTGTAAACGAACAGGCCAGTCGGATCAAAAGTTGCCGCGCTGGCGATGCCCGCATTGTCAAAATCAACCCGCCCCCCGAGATCTTCCGTCCCGGTATTCAAATCGATCCGCGACGCGATGCTCCGGATTGCCATGTCATGCGTCAAAGTGCCGCCGTTCCGCAGCACCCCGCGCTTGATGTTGTCCTGCTTAGAAGGAATCCACGCGCTCGTTCCGTCTGGCGAAATCGCCGCCGCGCCGAGATAGTTCGGTATACCTTTCGCCGAGTTCGATGTATCCGGCTCTTCGCTGTGTTGCAGAATGATCGTTCCCGCGATCGTGAACGTCGTTGCATCGATGCGCAGCACTTCTGCGCCCTGTTCCTGTCCACCGACGTTCGTCAAAGGATTCGCAGTATCCTCCCCAGGAAGCCGCGGTGTCACAAATCGTGTCGCCAGAATCTGACTTCCATCCGCCGTCACCGAGAGATGCCGCACATGCTTACCAACCTCGAGCGAACCAATCGTTGCCGCCGTGCTCCCATCAAATTTCAGGACCTTCCCTCCGAACTCCAGCGCTACGTATGCCTCCACCGTGTTCGGGCGGAAAACGATTCCATAAGGCCGACTGCCGCGTGGCAACGACACCGTCTGCGCTACCGAGAAGTCCGGCCGCACAATCGTTATCGTTGCAGACTCAGCGTTTGCAACCCACACGCGACCATCCGGCGCAATCGCCAGCGTCCGCGGCGCGCGTCCCACCGAAATTTCCGAAAGCTTCGTCAACGTAATCGCATCGAACACAGTCACCGAGTCGTTGTCCGGGTTCACCACCCACAAGCGTGAATTCGCGCCCGCGCGCTGCTCGTAAACAATGCTGCTGGAAGCGCTCGGTTTACCTGCCGTCGCGCTGGCAAAGATGCCCTGCCGATAACTGCTCGTAACTTCGCGGCCTGTCACATCGCGAGCGGTCACCGTGATTAGGTAACGCCCAGGCTGGGCAAAAAGGTGCGAAGCCAATGCCGAACCGGTGAACGGCGTCGCAGTCGAACCATCACCAAAATTCCAACTAAACTCAGGATCCAGCCCGCCGAAGGCCGCGACATTTAAGTTCACCGTGCTGCCAACCGGAACCGGCGCTCCCGAAAGTTCGCCCAACGTAAGCGGTGCGTTAACGGTCCAAACAAACGCGTCACTCACCGGACTCGTGGTTCCGTCCGTAACTGTCACCGTCACGTTGTAAATGCCCGCCGCGTTCGGCGCTCCGGTAATCAAACCGGAATTCGCATTGATCGCCGTTCCGCTCGGCAGCCCTGTAGCGCTCCACGTTAGAAGTTCATTGTTCGGATCGGTCGCTTCCAATTGATACGTCACCGAAGATCCGGCAACCGAAACTCGATCTGGCGCCGCGATCAGCACCGGCGTGCCTGGCAACGAAAACGCATTCAGGCTCAAGCTCCAGCTTTCAACATCGTGGTTGTTATTCAGTCCACCCGTTCCGGCGCTGAACCCAAACCAAGCCCGACTTCCGACCAGTGCCGCCAAATCAATTGATGCAGTCATCATTGGCGTCGGGGGCCTTTGCGTCACCACGCCTTGCGCGAGGTAAACGCGCAACGCATTCGCCGGGCCGTCGTAATCCACCCACATCGTGCGGCTCGCCCCGTCTTCCAAATCCCAGGCGGGACTCGCCGTCGCAAGATGCGTCGTCACACTGCCGTTGCTCAAAATTCCAATATGATTCGCGTTTGGATCGGTGGCACCGGCGTAGTTATCGATCTCCACCGCGACGCTTTGCTCCAAACCGTCGTATCCCAATCCACCACCCGCCGCACCCATCGCATTTGCTCCCACACCCTGGATCACGAACGTCATCCCATCCGCGCCCTCCGCCGCACCGTGAATCCGAAAAACAAAACGAGTCGAAAGCGAAGTGTCCGGTCCGATCGTTTTCTGTTCTGATAAAAACGCCGATCCGACTTGATTATTCACCGCCGGCGTCACGCGCAAAACCCCGCCCGACATTGCCGCGTTCCCGTTCAACGTGAGTCCCGCTGCACCCGTGAAATTCTGGTAATTTGCATTAAACGTCACTGGCTGCACCGCCCAATTGAAATCCTCCGAATCCGAAGTCGCCCCGCCGGAAACATTTACGCGCACCGCGAAACTCCCTTCCTGATTCGGCGTGCCGCTGATCAACCCGCTCGTCGAATGAATGCTCATTCCTGGCGGCAGCCCCGTCGCCGTCCAGCTCAACGCAGCTCCGGCCGGCGCGCTCGCGATCATCTGCAGCGATGCCGCTTGGTTCACATAGCTCGCCTGATTTCCCGGCGCAGCAATCGCCACCGCGTTAATAGCGTCCACCAAAATCACCTTCGCCACCGAATGCGTCCCGGCCGCATTGAGCCCAAAAAGCATCCAGTAACCGGGCGTCATCACGTTCAAATTTGCGTGCGCGGAAACGTCATATGTTCCCGAGGAAGTTTCAGTGAACGGCAACGACAGATAACGCACGTCTGTGTTCACCGAGTGCGTGATCGACGACATCTTGATGAAACTGAACTTCCGCAGCCCCGCTGTTCCCGTGACCGTGAATCGCGTGCCCACTCCGATCGCTGTCGGTGCCGTGTTCAGCACCGGCCGCGTCGTCAAAGTTCCGTCCGCATTGTACAATCCCGGTGGATTGTATAACTGCGCGTCGCGATGATCCGCCGAATTTCCGCTCAGCCCTCCACCGCCGGACATAACCCGCCCATCCGGCAACAACAACGCCAGCGAATGATAATTCCGCGGCACGGAAATATCGGCCGCCCTGCGCCACAATCCCGTCGCGGGATTCCAAATTTCAGTCGTGAGAATCGATCCCGTGTCGTTGAATTTCAGCCCCGTGGTATTTCCGCCAATCACCAGCACCTCCCCATTCGGCAACACCGCGGCATTCGCAAATTGCCGCGCGAACTGCATCGAAGCAGTCGGCGTAACAATCGGCGTCCCGCTGCGCACATCAACCGTGTAAGCCGTGGTTGTGCTAGTCCCTGTGGTTGTATCGCTCGCATTCGCCGTCGTATTCACCCCACCGCCTGCCACCAGAATCCGCCCTTCGTCATACATCACCCACGCGCCTTCTTTAGGGTAATGCGTTCCGGGAACAAACGTTCCAGTGTTGCTCATCGTTCCCGTTCCTTCCGTGCCCACCCAATGCATCGCGTCCGTCGGCCCGAAATGAACCAATCGTCCATCCGGCGCCAGCAGCAGAAACGGGTGCCAAATATTAATATACCCAGGCTCCGCCAGAACCGTGTTCCAATTAATCCCCGGTAATCGAGTCCAACCGCTCGATTGATCCCAACGTTCCGCCGTGCCCGATCCGCCGCTCCCGCTCACCGTCCACACCCGCCCGTTCGGCAACGCCACGCTCGTGTTATACCAGCGCGGATCGTTCATATCCGGCGTGCGCGTCCAGGTGTTCACGCGCCAATCAAAAATGCTCGATCGCACCGTCGTGTTTCTCCCGCCGTTCACCAGTACCCGGCCATCCGGCAGCATCACCAGCGCACCGCAAAACATATCGTGCGACGGATGATTATATTCCACGAACTGCCCCGTCGCCGGATTCCAAGTCGCCGCGTAAGTAAATTCCACTCCGCCCGGGAACGTCGTCCGCTGATTGGACGCGAAAGTCAAAATGCGTCCGTCCGGAAGATTCGCCGCGGAAACTGGAATATGCGGGGTCCACGGAATCACCGCGCTCCAATCTCCCAACGTGATGCGTTCATTCGGCGCCGGTGGCGGAGGCGGAACGAATTGCACCGCGGGCAACATCGCCGCCACTTCCGCTGCGAAAGCGTCGTCCTGCGCATGGCCATCGACATTCGCGCGCACGTTCGGAAGGGCGCACATCGCCGATAGTACGGCCACTCCTGTGAGCCATGATTTGGGGGAATCGCTATGCATATCAGTTGGTTTTGCTAAATTGTTTTAAACCGCCACCTGCGAATTTTTCGTCGGTCAAAGTCTTCAGAAACGCGACCAATGCCGCTTTATCCGCCTCGCTCAAACCGAGCCCGCCCTGCGGATGCTTCGCCAAATTCGGATCCAGCGTTCGGCTTCGCGCCACGCCGCTGTTGTAGTGTTCAACCACTTCCTCCAGCGTCGCTAACCGTCCGTCGTGCATATAAGGCCCGGTCACCGCGACATTTCGCAGCGTCGGCACTTTGAATTTGTTCCGGTCAGCCTCATTCCCGGTCACTTCCATCCGCCCTCGATCAACGCCTCGCTCCTCAAGGCCGTTGTTCATGAAATCGTGATTCGTAAAAAGATTTCCGCCATGACAATGAAAACAATCCGCACCGCGCAACCCGCGAGCCGGATCAAACTCCGTCACGAACAACTCCAACCCGCGCTTCTCCTGCGCGCTCAACTCCCCCGCTTTCCGGGCGGCTCGATCGAACTTCGAATCCTGCGAAACAAGCGTGAGGAGGAATTGTTCCAACGCCATCGCCAGCCGATCCGAAGTTATTTCCTCGCTCCCAAATGCCGCCTTAAACTTCGCGCGAATCCCGTCATCCTTCGCAAGCTTCGCCGTCACTGCCGATAGCTGTTCGTTCATCTCATGCGCGTCCTGGATCGGCATCAGCACCTGCTCACGCAACTTTTTCGCACGTCCATCCCAGAAAAAACCATTTGCCCACGCCAGGTTCACCAACGGCATCGCATTCCGCCGACCGCTCACACCACTCGCCCCCACGCTGTATACCCGGCCATCCGTAAACGCTCTGGAACCGTCATGGCAACTCGCGCACGATTGCTGATTTCCATTGGACAACCGCGCGTCATGAAATAATTCCTGTCCCAATGCGACGCCCTCAACTGTGAGCGGATTGTCCGCCGGCAATTTCACCTTCGGAAGCCTCTGCGAAACCGGCAGCGCATACGGCGTACCCACAACTTTCTTCTCCCCCGCCGAAACGAACTCCGTAGTTTCCTGAAAAATATCCGGCGCGACTGAAATCAACCGGAATGCCCGCGACGCCCGCTCCTTCAATGCCAATGCCATCACATCGCCATCACGCGAATGCGTGCTTTGGCTTTTATGAACCACCGCCCCGGAGTCCAGCACCTTCCCGAGATCGAACGCCACTCGCAGCGTATTTGGATGTTTCCCCGAAAACCGCACCGGCACTTCCACTCGCATCGGCGATGCTGCGCCCGCCAGATGATACGAAAATCCGCTGACCTTCCCCGCCTTCTCCTCCCAATGCCCTTCCAGCGCCAGGAACACATACCCGCTACTCCAACCCCAATGCAGCCCGTTCCTGTCCGGATTCAGCGCGTGGTCATAGTCCCACTGTTGCGGATCACCGCGATCAATCTCCTCCCGCAACCCAACCCGAAAACGAACCGCCGTGAATTCCTCAGCCGGCAATCCATCCGCCGTAGCCGTCACTCGATTTTTGCCCAAACTGAAAAACGCATACCACTCCCGCGCCGGCAGCCACGTCCCGTCGCTTCGCTGCAACTCCAATTCCGAAAGCAACCCATCCACCCGCGATAGTGAAAACCCCTCCGCCTCCGCCTCAACACTCCTCCCCAGCACGAGCGGTTTCCCTTCCCACTCCGGCTCAATCTGGATCACCAGCCTATCCGCAAAGACCGTGAAGCACTCCGCCCCCAGCAAGAATCCCAACAAAACGCAAAGCATCCGTACAGCAGTTCTGCGTACGAATTTCCCACCATCAGCCAAATAGCAATCCCGTCGACCCAAGCAATCCTGTTCAGCGCCCGCCAATCGGCGATCTTCCAAAGACAGGCCCTCTGGAACGCGCCAAGTGTTCGAAAGCCATTAGCAGGTCGAATGCCGCTACTGATGCGGTTTAACTTCGTTCTGACGCAATTGTTTAAAGCGGTTGTTTTCGACTGCGGACAGATACGCGCCTCATGCTGTAACGTGTTTTTACAGATCAGCACGCGCGTTGAATTCACGACTGTTAGGAAGAACTTATCTGAAATGGCCTCGCGACCGAGGCCGAAGATTTAAGATGCTTTTCGCTCTAAATTCCGGGCGCGACTTAATCTTGGTGACGCTGCTCGCCACCGTCTTCATGCTTTCCCGCTGCCGTTCCGCGACGAAGCTCCGCGCTTGTTCAACCTTCCGCAGTGCCGCCGGGCGTTTCGTCACCATCTCCAGCACGGCCGGAACGAGCCGCTTTTTTTCTTCTTCGCGATCGAAATCGAAAAGCCAGTCGCCCAGCCCGATGTCGCGCCACATCATTCCTTTGCTCGTCTGTTCTTCAAATCGGCAAACAATCGCGGGCACACCATTGCCGATGCACATGATCGGGGAATGCATCTCCAGGCCGAACAATCCGGAGCTCCGAACGTAGGTGCTCAATGCCTCATCAGTGAGCCAGAACTGCTCCCGCCATAACACCCGCTCGCGCTCTTTCGCTTCCAGCCGATCCACGATCCACCGCTTCCCTATCGCCATTTGGCTTTGATCCTCTGGACACACCAGGACCTTCATTTCTGTTTCCCGCAGAACAGCTCGGATCGCCTCCCGCAACGGCGCGTGATCATGCTCCCCCATCGCCTCATTCCGCGCCTGCCTTCGACGCTGCTCAGCAGTCATCGTCTCACCGCGAATTTCCCAATACGGCGTGTAGCGCAACCGCGGAATGCAGCAAACGAACTCTCCTTCTTTCAACCCGTTCGCGTTCAAGAAATCTTCCGCCGCAGCGTCGTTCCTCAAATCACAAGCAAACGCCCCGTCAGGCGCGAACTCCATAATCGGCGCCGTGACTCCTTCCTTTCTCGCGAACTCAAGCGAAACAGAATCACGGAAGTAAACGAACTTCGCCTGGTTCAGCAGTTCCTTGTCCGTCCGTCCCGTGAAAAATGAGCCGTGTGTAATTCCATATACGCCGAACGGTTTTCCGGTGTGCTTCACGAATGCCGCCACGTCTCTCGCCGCCACCAGGGAAGGTCCGGAACCATGCAACAAAAAATCAGCCTTCCGAATCGCCTCGCCTAAATCAGCATCGCTCGCTGATCCGTCCTCCCGAATCGTCCCCTTCACAATCCGGAGCTTGGGAAAGCGCCGATGCTCCATCGCCGCCACTTCCGCCGACAAATCACTCGACGCCCACAAAATCACGTCCGCATCGGGCACGTGCCGCTCCAACAATGCGAGCACGCCTGGAGTATGCGCCACGTCGCCGATGTTCACCACCTGCCACGAAGACCGCAGCAGAATACAAGGCCGTCCCGCGGGCATTGCCGCACGCACGCGCAACGCCAACGTGCTCCAAAACGCCATCCCCAAAAAAGTGCGACGATTCATCATCTAACTAGGATTGATTTAAGCTAACCAATAAAGCATTCCTAAACGCTCGCAGTCATCCGAAGCCGGTGTGCCAGCATCCACTTAGCGGCCGCAGCGGTGAGCAGGTCTGTTGCGAGACAAAGCAGCGCCCACAGCAGCAGCCCGCCAGCGAGCGTCTCCGTCCGAAACCCAAATGCCAATAGAACCCCGCCAATCCCGAGCGGCGCAAGCAGCACCGAAGAAAGACTGAAGCTCACCGCTTCGTTCAGGTTCCGATATCTCAGTCCATTCCAAAGCCCGACCAGAACAAGCGTAAAAGCATCAATCACCACAAACAAAGCGATGGCCGCCGCATACAGCCGGTAACCCATCGGCAGCCGAACAAGAACGACGATTTCCGCCGCCAGGCAAACAGCGAGCGCGGCAAGCATTCGTGGTGAGAGGCGCAGGAGTTCCTGCAGGATGTAAGCTTTGGGCGGGAGTGGAGTGGTCAGAACCACTTCGAGCCAGGCACGAACATTGAGCACCCGGACTGAATTCGCGAGCACGGCAAGCTTCGCAAGACTGCCGGCGAACAAAGCGATCGCAAGCAGGGCAAGTGGTTGCTGAAGCGCCAGGCTCAATAACAAAACGACTGGCGCCTGCACAATCCATCCGAATGTCGCCAGCCCTTCAGCCCATTTGAATTGCTTTACCGAAACGGCAGCAGCCGCAACGACACCGAAGTTCCGCAACACAATCGAGCTTGCGAACAGGAGGAACAACGCGCCCGCAGCCGAAACAATCACAATCACGAACACCTCGAGAAAACTTACGTTCGCGAGCGCATTCCCGAAAATCACGAGCAGCAGGTCAAACGGATTAACCAATCGAAGAATGATCAGCGGCACGGAAGTGCTTGTTTGAATCGTGGGAACGAGACAGCTACCGAAAAACAACGCACACACACAGAACGTTACGACCATCGCGAGAAACATCGAACGCACGAGCGCTGAAATGAACATTCCCACCGCCGCCGAGAGCAACGCCGTCGTGACCGTGAGCAGGCCCACCGCCGCCGCATCCGCACCGCTGACTCCGCCAACACTCACTGCAATCAGCGAAAGTGGTGCGATGGCAATTAGCCCGGTTATCACAGGTGCCGTCGTCGCGATCAGTTTCTGAAGAATGATTTCCAGCGGGTGCAACTCCGTCAGGAGAAGCAGTTCAAAAGTCCGCTCCCGTTTCTCGCGCGCCAGACAATCCGCAGTCGTCACCACCCCGCAGAATGCCGCCACCAGTATCGGCCCCATCGAAATTCCGATCAGCAAACTTTTACCCGCACCTCCAATCATTCCACCCGAGGTCAACGCAATCAGCCACCCACCAATCGCCGCCAGAACCACCGCCGACCGAATCCACCACGTCTTCGAACGCATCGCCCCGCGACGCAACTCGCGATGAATAACCGGCGGCAACCCCACACCGGGACCTTAGCTGAAAACGCAGCAGAACAGAAGCGTCATTGAAGCCACTGTCAGATCATCCCTCCTTGGTGGTATCCCTCGCGCTCCGGGGATTACCAGCGCATTCGATCCTCCTGCTTCATCGGCGTAACCAAACATCCCATTCTTGGCTTCTCACCTAAAGCGAGAGCAGGCTGGTTCGTCCCCGCCAGCCCCTCGGCAATACACTGCTGCAAAGCGGGAAGCGCACGCCGACGCGACATGTCTCGAATTTCACTACTCTCCCAGAACGTGACTCTGGCCCATTGTTGATTCGTCAAAACAATATCGAAGCCAAATTCCTCGAGCGTTATGTCCGCATTGAACCACGCCCCTGTAATGAGAACTCCAGGAACTGCTGCAAGCGCGTTGCTCGTCCGATTAAAATCACCCCAGTAGCCAACTTCACTACCCCGATTCTTTGCCTCGTCCCACTTGTAGAACGCAATCAGGCCTGACGGTATAACGAGCACCGCAGCGATCGCGCAAATTGCGAGTCGTTTCATTTTACACACGGCACAACGAAGCGCCTCTCACCAGCTCTTTGGAACAGAATGTAAACAGACACATCATTCGCGCCGAACCACCGGGATCGGACCGCTGAATTCAACAAAGACGTTTGTCTTAACCATCAGCATCTCAATCCGATGACCGTCACCCCACATCCGACCGGCAAAAATCGACTGATGCGAAGCCGGCGGTATTTTCCACCAGGATGCTATCGGCGACGATATGTTCTGCCACGGCAGGTACGCCGTTGTGTTCGTCGAGACGCGGAATAACGTGACAAGCTCGTTCCATTGCTCCTGTCTGGTCGTACTAAGTTTCGCCCATGCCTTTTTAATCACAGGATAGCCCTGGGCCTGATTATAATACAACTCGCTTACTCTAACGCCTTTCGGTAGATCCACACCCAGCAGCCGCTCGAATTTGTTCCGTCGAAAATGATATAGAACTGCGAGCACCGTCACGCCTGCAATCACGGCGAGTATCTTGAATCGGCGTTTCACCTCGCGAATCCTGCGCCGTCGCTCGCTGTGGTTCAAGCAAGCTTCGCTTTTCCTTCCTTCGGCATCGTTTTCGCTCTTGTTTACCCACCCTCTTTCTGCCAAACTCACCCCGCCTTTAGAAGAACGGCACGTGGTTGAATTGAGGACCGCCAATCGGTTCTCCATTCATCCCCGCGAAAAACTGCACAGGTGGATTCTGTACCGAATCCACTCCAGTGCGTTCGCTTCTCCTTTGGCAAAACAAAACACACGAATTTGCACTATGAAACTGAACCGCAAACCAATTCAGGCTCCTCAAGGCCAGGAGGGCCGCTCAGCCATCGCCGTTCCTGGTCATTCCTCAATTCCCGCCATCGCCCGGCATAACTCCGTTTTCCACATCCATTCTGTACCGCTCCCCGTCCCGCCAACCCATCCTTGGTTTTCTGGTACTTACGAAAATTTTCCGGGTTTTTTGAAAAATTTTTTAAATTTCTGGGAGTCGACATTTCGCACCCAGGCACGCGAGACTGCGCCCTCCTTCCTCTTGACCATTCCATTGCCCCCGCCCATCTTCTGGACGTGTTCAAACGAGTAACCGCGGGTTTATTCGCCTATTGTGCAGCGCTCGCATGGCTTCAAGGGGCCTTCGCCGCTGAACCGGAAAGGTCGGTCATCCAAATCTCCACGTTCAGCCAGCAGCCTGCCTGGGACGCTCCATGGCGTTTCGACCAGGTGCGCCGATCCTCCGGCACCGGATTCGTCATCAAGGGGAAGAAAATCATGACCAACGCCCACGTCGTGAGCTGGGCCCGCCAGTTACTCGTGCGGCGCTACCAGGACCCCCGCCCCTATGTCGCGAAAGTGACTTACGCCGCGCATGATTGCGACCTCGCGATCATCGAGCCGGAAGACGAAAGTTTCTTCGAAGGAATGGAGCCACTCGAAATCGGCGATCTTCCCGCCGTTCGTTCCACAGTGGTCACCTACGGTTATCCAGCCGGCGGCGAACAGATTTCCTACACGCGCGGAGTTGTTTCGCGCATTGAAATGCAATCCTACAGCCACATTGGCAACCGCGCTTATCTCGCCGCCCAAACCGACGCCGCCATTAACCCCGGCAACAGCGGTGGTCCCGTGATTCAAGACGACAAAGTTGTTGGCGTCGCTTTCCAGGGAATTCCCGGGCTGGAGAACGCCGGATTCTTCATTACGACCACGCTCGTAAAACACTTCCTCCAGGATATCGAAGACAAAAAGTACGACGGCTTCCCGCAAGCTGGCGTGCGCATCGTCGCCCTGCAGAATCCTGCCTATCGCCGCGCCTTAAAATTGCCGGACAATGATATGGGCGCGCGTATCGATCACATTTACGACGTGCCCACTTCGCGTGAATTACTGCGGGTCGATGACGTTATCCTGCGCATCGGCGACTACGCCGTCGGCAGCGACGGGACCATCGTTTACAATGGCAACCGCGTCTTCCTGGCCGCTGCGTTCAGCGATTACCAACACGGTGACAAGGTCCCGATGAAGCTCTGGCGCGACGGTAAGGAGAATGACATCTCGCTCCCGGTTTACACCTACACGCGCGACAAGAGTGAAGGAAATCAATACGACGTCCTGCCCCGCTACTTTGTCTATGGCGGTTTGGTCTTCGTCCCGCTCAGCCGCGACTTCATGCGGGTGATGGGCGGCGCTTGGAACGACCCTTCGAACGGCGGCTTAATGTATGAACTCTTTTATCGGCGGCATGATCGCCCTGAAACCGCCCGATCCGAGCCCATCGTGCTCGCTTCCGTCCTTTCTCATTCTGTGAATGCGAATCTGGGCGTTCGGGCCCGAGCGCTCGTCGATAAAATCAATGGCGTGAAGATCGACAAGCTCGAGGATGTAATTCGCGCGTTCGAGCAGGAGTCCGAAAGCAAACAGCATCTCATCGAGTTCGGCCCCGATCACGCCATCGAAGCGTTCGACAAAGCCGCGTCTGCCGAGGCGCACACTGACATTTTAAAAACCTACGGAGTATCCAAGGACCGCCGTCTATGATTCGCATTATTCTTTTAATTATCGTCGCGGTCGTTCTCATTCCCGCGCGGGCCGCGGAAAAAAGCTTCGAAGAACTTTGGGAACGCGCCGTCGTTACCATCGAAGTCACCCGCAAGCAATTCGAGTATCTCCAGCCCTGGAGCCGCCGCGTCGATCAGGTGCAGAAAATCGGCACGATCATTTCCGATCGCGAGATTCTCACCTCGGCCGACCATTTCTCGAACCACACCTTGGTTCGTTTGCAAAAAGGCCGCGGACGCTGGTTTGAAGGCGAAGTTTCCTGGGTCGATTATCACGCGAACCTCGCGATCGTCACCTGCAAGGAAGAACGCTTTTGGGAAGGCACCAAGAAGGTCGAACTCGCCAGGCTCACCCCCCGCCGCGGCGACGCCCAGGTAGTCCGCTGGCGCAACGGCATCCTGGAATTCCGCAATGTCGACATTAACCGCCTCGTCGTGAAGAAGGGCAAACTAACCTTCGTGGATACACTGCACCTGGAACTCGATTCAGATATGGCCGGCATCGGCTGGGCCGAAGCAATCGTGCAAGGTGACAAGCTCATCGCCCTCAGCAGTTCGAAAGACGAAGACACGATCACCGCGATTCCTTCTTCCTTCATTCGCACTTGCCTGGAAGACCGCAAAGATGGTCCTTACCAGGGCCTCGGATACTTTTCCTTCGTTTGGCAGACCGCCGAGAATCCCGACACGCTCGCTTACCTCGGCCAGCAGGGCGAACCGCGCGGTGTCGTGGTGATCGAATTGCAAACCAATCGCGTCTCCAGCCCGTTCAAACCGCACGACATTATTCTGGAGATCGACGGCTTTAAAATCGACGTGCAGGGCGACTACAACGATCCCGATTACGGCAACCTGCTTCTGGAAAATCTCGCGACCCGCACCAAGCGCGCTGGCGAGACCGTGAAGGTTAAGCTTCAGCGCGACGGCAAGGAAATGAACGTCGATTACAAACTTCCGAAGGTCGATTACACGCTCGAGATGGTGCCGATGAACGTCTTCGATCAGGATCCAGAATATTTAATCATGGGCGGGCTCGTTTTCCAGCCGCTCACCGTCCCCTATCTTCAAAGTTGGGGCGGCGACTTCGCCCGCAAAGCCCCCTTCCGCCTGGTTTACGCAACGCGCGAAGATCCCACTCCCGAGCGACCATCCTACGTCGTGCTTTCGCTCGTCTTGCCCGACCCCTACAACATCGGCTACCAGGAAACACGCTATCTGATCGTCGACACCTTCAACGGAAAGAAAATCAGCACGCTTCACGACCTGGTGCTCGCGAAAGAATCGCCGAAAAACGGATTTCACATCTTGGAATTCCGCGAAGGCGATTCGCTTCGTCGCATCGTTCTCGATACGGCGCAAGTCGATGAAGTCACCAATCGTGTCCTGCAACGCTACGGCATCGAAAAGGATCGCTTCATCGCGGAACCCGCTCCCGCTCGCTCGCAGAAACTCGCGAAAGACTAGTCCTCCGCCGATTTTTTTGTCGGATAGGAACGCTCGCCAAAAAGCGCCGTTCCTATCCGCACAATCGTAGCCCCCTCTTCGATCGCCACCTCAAAGTCGCCGCTCATACCCATGCTCAAGTGTGGCAGCGGCGCGCCGATCTTGTCGCTGCACTCATCACGCAATTCTCTCAATTTTCGAAAATACGGCCGCACCCGTTCCGCTGTCGGCGTGTAAGGCGCCACCGTCATCAAGCCTTGTAATTCCAGCCGCGGAAATTTGTTAATCTCCTCCACCGGCAAGTTTCCCGGGCTGAAGCCAAACTTGCTCCCCTCCCCCGCCGTATTCACCTCCAGCAAAATCGGCACGCGCTTGCTCAACTTCTCCGCCCATTTGTTGACTTCCGCCGCCAGCGCCACGCTGTCGATGCTGTGAATCACTGAGAACAACTGCACCGCGTCCCGCGCCTTGTTCGACTGCAAATGCCCGATCATGTGCCACTGTAATCGTGACGAACACATCGGAATCTTCGCCTTCGCCTCCTGCACCTTATTCTCCCCAAAAATCCGCAACCCCAAACCCGCCGCTTCCGCCACCATCTCCGCCGAATGTCCCTTACTCACCGGCAGCAGCAAGACTTCCGACGCATTCCTCCCGGCCCGTTCGCACGCGCCCCGAATCTTCTCCTGAATGCTCGCAAAATTCTCCGCGATCGACATGCCCACATATTGCGAAGCCTTCGCTTTCGCCCAAGAAAATTCGACGCCACGAGTTCAGCGCGGAACTACGCGTCTACTCGATAAACCTGTAATCGCCCCCACGGCGGCCAAATACCGTTCTTCGGCGCAGGCTGGCCATTCGCCCCCGCCAGAATCAACCACGAACCATCCTTCGCAAAACGCGCGTGCGTAATCCGCTTCTTCGTGTCAACGCTCGTCACCAGGTTCCCATCCGCCGCATCAAAAATCGCCGCGTTCCAGGTCCCCTGCGCCTGCTTCCCCGCCATCACAAAATGCTTCGCATCCGGATGCCACGCCAGCGCCTCCATCAATCCCGATCCATGCTGCCCATCCTTGATCTCGTTGATCTTCTCGCCCTTCCGCCAATCCCAGCGCTGCCATGTCATCTTCCCATTCCCCGCCATCGGATCAGTCATGGCCCCCATCCCGCAACCAACCAACCCCGCGCCATCCGGCGAAAACGCCAGCGCATAAATCCCGCCGCAATAATGATGCGTCTTAATGCTCCCCCACGAAGTGAACGACGGCGAAGTCCATTTCGAAACCGGTTCGCGACTTCCCGTAACTTCCCACACCCGCACCTCGCCCATCATGTTGGCCGCCGCCACATGTTTGGAATCCGGGCTGAAAGCGCAGCTCAACACCGGCGGCGTGTGCGAATATTCCGCCACCAGCTTTCCGCCGCTCGTTTCTAAAATCTTTACGCACGCTTCCTGCGCCTCCGCCGGTTCGTACTTCCAACCGCCCGGCAAATACTGCCCCGAAACACTCGCCACGTGCGCCCCATCCGGAGACAGCGCGAGCTGCCAACTCCAGAATGGATGCGCCTTCACCGTGCGAACGCTCTTCCGCGCCTCAACATCGTGCCAAATCAAATTCCCGTCATACCCGCCGGAAATCAGCGTCTTCCCATCCGGCAACAGCACGCAACCGCTCGCGTAAGATTCATGCCGCGCCTCAAACGCCTTCGCGCGCCCGCTCGCGATATCCACTTCGAAAATCGCCCCATCCGCGCACGCCGCGAAAACGCGATCGCCGCTCGCGTCCACCGCGAGCCCGAGGATCCCGGTGTCCAACTTCTGGTCGTATGCGAGTGACAGTTTCATGCCAGCAAATCGCGAATTGGTTCAGCCCGGTTTTCCACGCGATGGAACGTCGGTTGCCCCGGCAAATCATACTCCGCGTAAGGATCGATCCCCAGCGCCTTGAAAATTGTCGCGAAAAAATTTTGTTCGTTATATGGCTTCTCCGCCACTTCCACGCCATCGATATCCGTCGCGCCCGTGATCACCCCGCGCTTCAATCCGCACCCCGTCATCATCATGCTCCACGCATTCGGATAATGATCGCGCCCGCGCGCCGCATTCAACCACGGCGTCCGCCCAAACTCACCCATCGCCACCACCAGCGTCGATTCCAGCAAACCCCGCTCCTCCAAATCATTCACCAAATGAAACAGCACGCGATCCAACTCCGGCACCAGCATCTGGTGAATCTCATGTTGGAAAACGTGATTATCCCAATTCATCCCGTTCGCCACCATCACGAACGGCGCGCCATTCTCCACCAGGTGCCGCGCCATCAGCGCATGCTGCGCGAAACTTCCCGGTCCGTAACGCTCGCGATCTTTCGGCGAAAGTTTGTTTACGTCGAACAAATGCGCGCTCGCGCTCAATCCTTTCAACCGCTCGAACGCCGCATTTTGCGCGCTCGCAATTTTGCTCCGCCGATCCCGCTCAAATTTCCGCGTCAGAAAACGCCGCAGCGTCTCGCGCGTCTCTTTGTCATGCAGCGGAATTGTGTCGCTCGTCTCATTCTTAAACTGCGTGTATTCACCTCCCAATCGCACCGGCGCATGTTCCGCGCCCAGCCAGCCCGCCCAATTCCCCGCCTTGAACGTCTCGAATTCGTTCCCGCCCGGAATCGGATCGATGAAAATAAAATTTGGCAGCGCCGTATCGAGCTGTCCCATCGCCTGCGAAATCGAACTTCCCAGCGTCGGCCGCGTGAACCCCGGCCGCTCCGGATTTCCCTGCTGCAACAGCGTGATCGCCTGCAGATGCTCCGACTGCGCCGTCTTCATGCTGCGCACGATGTTCAGCTTGTCCGCGATCTTCGCGCAGTGCGGCATCAGCGAACTGAAATGCACGCCTGGAATTTTCGTCGGAATGCTCCCGAAAGGCCCGCCACTCGGCCGACCCGGTTTCGGATCCCAAGTCTCGAACTGGCTCGGTGCACCGCACAACCACAGCAAAATGCAATGTTTCTGCGCCTTCTTCGTCTCCGCCGCGAACACCGGATTCTCGAACAATCCCGAAAAACTCGTCACCGCCGCCGCTGTCCCCCCGGTCAATCCTTTCAGGAACAATCGCCGATGCAGCTTGTGTTCGTCCGTGGGGCATTCCCCCGGCGCATGCGCTGGATGTTCGTTCATCATGGCATCGTTAGAAATTCCGCGCTCGTCATCAGCGCCCAAAGTAAATCACGCGCCGCGGCCGACTTATTCTCCCCGCGCGCCCGCACCAACTCCTTCGCCGCCGCAATTTCCTCCTCATCCGGTGAACGTCCCAGCACCGCCTTGAACGCTTCCGTAATCAACTCACGATTGTTCTCACTCGTCGCAAGCCGATCCGCCGTATTCCCGTTCGCCGGCTTCAGCATCTCATTCAACAGGGGCGAATTCTCTAAAAACTGCGCCTGCTGAAAGCTCGCATTATACTCAATCGGCAAAATCTCCGGAATCGCCACCGCTGCCGTCCGGCGTAACTTCTCATCTTCTTTAGCAACTCCCGCCGCCACCCGCCACGAATGCGCCAATTGCTCCGCCGTCATCGGCCGCTCAATCGCGCTCGCAAAACTTTCCGGCGCAGCGTCGCCGTGGCTCAACGCATATGCGCGGCTCAACACCAATCCGCGCACCAACCGCTTCACATCGTAATTATTCTTCTCAAAATCCTTCGCGAGCCACTCCAGCAACTCGGGATGACTGGCGACATTCCGCGCGTTCATCTGGTCGGCCGGATGCACGATCCCGCGCCCCATAAACACCGCCCACATCCGATTCACGACCGCCCGCGCCAGCAGCGGATTCTCGTGCGTCGCCGCATCCGCGAACGCCTCGCGCCGCGAAAACTTCGGCACCCGCACCTTCGCTTTCGCATCCACATATTTGTCGTCGGAATCTTCCTCCTTCACCTCGCCCGCCGGCCACGTCTCCGGAATCGTTTTCCCCGTCAGCAACGCCACCATCGCCGGCTGCGATTCCTTCTTCAGGTTCGTGAAATTCACATAACCGCCGATCGCCGATTCGCTCACCCCTTCGTCCCGCACGTTCTTGCTCCGATTGAACGCCGCCACCAATCCCCAGTAATGCGCCTGCTTGATCTCGCGCGCCAGCGGATGATCGTGACACTGCGCGCAATCAATCCGCGTCCCGTAAACCAGCGGTGACACCGCTTCCGCGATTTGCTGATGCTGGTCCCGCCGCTCGAACAAAAACCAATACGCGCCCTTCACTTCATCTTTGCTCGGCCGCGCCAGAATCATTTCCCGCACTGTCTCGTTCCAGGGCCGATTCTCGCGGAACGAATATTCCAGGAACTGGTACCAGCCATTTTTCCGCCGCCGCTCCTCGCGATCGTCCCGCTTCGCGCGCCCCATCAGGTAAACATCCCAAAGCTCGCGCATCCGCACCACGTACTCGTCCGATGCGATCAACCGATCCACCAACTGCTCCCGCTTCGAACCACATTCATCGCGGACAAAAATCTTCTGCTCTTCCGCCCTTGGAATCCTTCCCACCAAATCCAAGTAAACCCGCCGAACCCACGTCCGATCATCCACCGCCTTCGCCGCCGCAACGCCCCGCTTCTTCCAACCCTCCGCGATGTAAAAATCAACCGCTTCCTGCACCGCCCCAAACTCCGGAGCAACCGCGCTCTCCGAACTCTTCGCCGCGATTCTTGCCGCCACCAAATTCGTCCCCGATTCGCCCAGCGCCGCAATCCAATCCCGCACCAGCGCAATATCCACCGCGCTCAACTGCTTCTTCGGCGGCATATGCGGATCAGAATCCGCCGCCAGGTAAGTATAAATCCGGCTCTCCTCCGGCTTCCCCGCCACCACCACTTTCCCCTCATCCCCGCCCTTCAACACCGCCTCCGGCGTATCCAACTCCAACCCGCTCTTCTGCTCGATCGGCCCGTGACACTTCACGCAATGGACATCAAACAACGGCTGCACCCTCGTCGCCCACAACATCTGCGAATCCGCCGCAATGACACCGCCCCATCCAACCAGCGCGAATGCAATGCACTTCAAGTATGTAAGTCGTCTTCTCAGAGGTCCGTAGATTGTACGTTTTCCGCCTTGCCCTCGTCAATTCCTGACGGCGCGCCTAATCGCACCTACTCAGTGTGTCCGCAGGGTAGAATCGCAGTATCAGCGCTTTGCGAAGTGGTACTCCCACCAGGAATTGAACCTGGATCAACGGTTTAGGAAACCGCTGCTCTATCCATTTGAGCTATGGGAGCGACCCGGGATTCAACTATGCTCGCCCTCGCAGCACCGGCAACTAGAATTGAACTCCACCACGTTCTTTTTTCGTTGATTGCACGCCTGCGGCTATGCTCCACGTCATCGCTTCGCGCGCCGTGTCGTGCATTCTCGCCCCGTGTTCCCACGCTCTGCCCCCAACACAAATCAGCACACACGAAAAATACCTATTTTTTATTCGCAACACTCGGAACGCCAGATACTTAGAATCGAGAAGCACCAAAAACAAAGAAAATCATCAACACCTTAACGTTACAAACCTCTCATCCACTCGAATGAAGACGCGTCCGCGATAACTGCGCTCTCCGCCCGCCTTGACACTCCCCCACCTTACGCGCAATGTCCCACTCATAGGGGAGCCGACCTGCGTCGCATTCTTTGCGCGCTAATGGCTGAGAGTTCCGCTCTGGTCCGCGGAAGACCCTCTGAACCTGCTCCAGGTAATGCTGGCGAAGGGATATTCTCGTCTCCCTTCACCTTTCCCCGGAGCTTCAACTAATCGGAATGTTATGATTGCTTCCAAAGAATCGTTCGAACCACACAGCACTGACGCCTTTCCTGCATCGCGCAAAGTCTACGTGCCGGGCGCGCTCCACAAAGACGTCCGCGTGCCGTTCCGCGAAATCGCGCTGAACCGAACGAAGCTCTTCAACGGCAATTTCGAGGCGAACGAACCCGTCCGCGTTTATGACGCGAGCGGACCGTGGGGCGATCCAGAAGCACATTGCAACGTCCGCGAAGGACTGGCTCCGCTGCGCCGTTCCTGGATTACAAACCGCAACGATGTGGAGGAATACGCCGGCCGCACCGTTCGTCCCGAGGACAATGGTTACCTCTCCGAAGTTCACGCGAACAGCGCGGCAACTTCCGATCGTCGCGGCAAACTGGAAATTTTCCCTGCACTCAGACGCCGTCCACTTCGTGCAAAAGCTGGCGGAAACGTCACCCAACTCCATTACGCCCGCCGCGGAATCGTCACGCCAGAAATGGAATTCATCGCCATTCGCGAAAACATGGGCCGCCACGCCGCCTTCGAAGCAGCGCACAAACCTTCAACCATCCCAACCGGCGTTCGCGCCTTCGCGCAATCCGGTCCATCCAATGTCCTGCATCATCAGCATCCCGGCCAGGGCTGGGGTGCGCGCGTCCCAGAACTGATCACGCCCGAGTTCGTCCGCGACGAAGTTGCGGCCGGCCGCGCGATCATCCCCGCGAACATCAATCATCCCGAAAGCGAGCCGATGATCATCGGCCGCAATTTCCTGGTGAAGATCAACGCGAACATCGGCAATTCCGCAATCGCCTCCAGCATCGATGAAGAAGTCGAGAAAATGCGTTGGGCCACGAAGTGGGGCGCCGACACGGTGATGGATCTTTCCACCGGCAAAAACATTCACGAAACGCGCGAGTGGATCATTCGCAACTCCCCCGTCCCCATCGGCACCGTTCCGATTTACCAGGCTCTGGAAAAGGTCAACGGTCGCGCCGAAGAACTCACCTGGGAAATTTATCGCGACACTCTCATCGAACAAGCCGAGCAAGGCGTCGATTACTTCACGATCCACGCTGGCGTATTGCTTCGTTATGTTCCGCTCAGCGCGCGCCGCATGTGCGGCATCGTGAGCCGCGGCGGTTCCATTCTCGCCAAGTGGTGTCTGTCGCATCACAAGGAGAATTTCCTCTACACGCATTTCGAAGAGATCTGCGAAATCATGAAGGCCTACGACGTGAGCTTCAGCCTCGGCGACGGCTTGCGTCCCGGCGCTGTCGCCGACGCAAACGACGAAGCCCAACTCGCCGAACTCGAAACTCTCGGTGAACTCACGAAAGTCGCCTGGAAGCACGATGTCCAGGTGATGATCGAAGGGCCCGGCCACGTGCCCATGCACCTCATCAAAGAGAACATGGACCTCCAGTTGAAATACTGCCACGAAGCTCCGTTCTACACGCTCGGCCCGCTCACCACCGATATCGCGCCCGGTTACGACCACATCACCAGCGGCATCGGCGCCGCGATGATCGGCTGGTTCGGCTGCGCAATGCTCTGCTACGTCACCCCCAAGGAACATCTCGGCTTACCCAACAAACAGGACGTCAAAGAAGGCGTCATCGCCTACAAAATCGCCGCCCATGCCGCCGACCTCGCCAAAGGTCATCCCGGCGCGCAACTTCGCGACAATGCCCTCAGCAAAGCGCGCTTCGAATTCCGTTGGGAAGACCAGTTCAACCTCGGCCTCGATCCCGATCGCGCCCGCGAATTCCACGACGAAACTCTCCCCCAGGAAGGCGCCAAATCCGCCCACTTCTGCAGCATGTGCGGCCCGCACTTCTGCTCCATGAAAATCACCGAAGACGTCCGCAAATTCGCCGCCGAGCAAGGAGTATCGGAAGATGAGGCGCTGACTCATGGATTGGAAAAGAAATCCGAAGAATTCCGCACTGCCGGAAGCGAGGTTTACCAAAAGCTTTAGTCTGTATTGCGCTCCTGACCTGCTTGTAATACGCTCTCTAAATGAAGACGTTTTCGATCCGCTTGCCCGAAGGAGCTGCTCGCTGGCTCAGAGAGCGAGCGCAGAAAAGCGGACTTACTCAATCAGACATTATCCGCGAGCTGTTGGAGCGCGAACAAAACAGCAAAAGCAAATCAGTTGGCGAACGAATGGCGGCTCTGGGAGGAACCTTCAAGGGAGGAGCGCGTGATGGCTCGACCAACAAGAAGTATTTCGAGGGATACGGCGAATGACTCGGCTCCTGGTCGATGCCGGGCCGTTGCTTGCTTTCTTCTCCGAGGACGATGAGTGGCACGACTGGGCGAGAAGCCAGATCACTGGCACAGGCAGTCCTCTCTTCACGTGCGAATCTGTTTTAAGCGAGGCAGCATTTCTCATCCGGCGGCAATCCGGTGATCCCGAGGTCTTGGTCCGCGCGGTTCTGGATGGCCACGTTCGCGTTGAATTTCACTTGGCCGAACAAACTCGAGAGATCCACTCGCTCATGAAAAGGTACCGTGACGTGCCGATTTCCCTCGCAGACGCATGCCTCATTCGAATGACCGAAATCTTTCCGGATTGCCGTTTAATAACCACCGATCGCGATTTTCTGGTCTATCGGCGTTTCGCTCGGCAGGTCATCCCCTTGATTGCGCCCTGGCAGGACTAACGTGACCATCCTCGAGGCAATCCAGAAGAGCACGGACTTCCTCACCAGAAAAGGGGTCGATTCGCCGCGATTACAAAGCGAGTTACTGCTGGCGCACGTTCTTAAAACGCAGCGGTTAAAGTTGTACTTGGAGTTTGCGAAGAGCTTGGGTGAGGCGGAGACGACGGCCCTGCGCGAATTGGTCCAACGCCGCGCCACGCGCGAGCCGCTTCAGCACATTCTCGGCACAGCCTCCTTTTGCGGCCTTGAACTCAAAGTTAACCGCAATGTTCTTGTCCCCCGTCCGGAAACCGAACTGCTCGCCGAACAAGGTTGGAAGTTCCTGAATTCTCTCGGCCGCGATTCATCCTTCCTCGACTTCGGCGCCGGCTCTGGTTGCATCGCCATCGCGCTCTGTCACTTCGCAAAGCAAGCGCGCGGAATTGCCATCGACCGATCCACCGACGCGTTGGCAATAGCTTCAGCAAACGCCGCCAGGCACTCTGTGGAGTCCCGCATCATTTTCACGGAATCCGATAGTTTTGCCGCTCTGGACACGAACTTGCGCCTCGACCTCGTCATTTCCAATCCCCCATACATTCCCACCACCGAGATCGGAACCTTGCAGGAAGAAGTTCGCAACTTCGATCCACACCCAGCTCTTGACGGCGGCGATGACGGTTTAATTTTTTATCGCCTGCTGGCTCGTGAAGCACCGAACTTTCTCGCGCCCCAGGGTAAACTGATGGTCGAGTTCGGCGACGGCCAACAAGAGCAACTGCGCACGCTTTTCACCACCAACGGCTGGCTGGTTGAATCCATCCTAAACGACCTCACCGACCGCCCACGCATTCTCATCGCGCATCAAGCCTGAAGCGTGCGTTGCAACGCGTCATTTACAATTGCGCCGTTTTTGTTTTCCTGAAGGCAGATGGATAGTTTGTTGATCAAAGGCGGCACCCCGCTGCATGGCGAAGTTCAAATCAGTGGCGCGAAGAATTCCGTGCTGCCACTGATGGCCGCAACTCTGTTGACCAAGGAACCCTGCACAATCCGCCGCGTGCCCGATCTCAGCGACGTGAAATTCATGGGCCAGATCCTCACCTCGCTCGGCGCCCAAGTGAAGTTCCACGACTCCTCGGTCACCATCCAGGCCGGCAAAATCGCCGGTCACGGCGATTACGAACTCATCCGCAAGATGCGCGGCTCGATCTGTATTCTCGGCCCCATGCTCTCCCGTCTCCGCCGTGCTCAAGTTTCCTTGCCCGGCGGTTGCGTCATCGGCGCGCGCCCAATTGATCTTCACCTCAAAGCGATGAAAGCGCTCGGCGCGAAGGTTACCATCGAGGAAGGTTATGTGAACTGCACCGCCAAGCGCCTGGTCGGTTCCGAAGTGTTTCTTGGTGGCCGCACCGGCCCGACCGTTCTCGGCACCGCCAATCTCATGATGGCCGCCGCGCTCGCTGAAGGCGTCACGCTCATCGAAAGCGCCGCGTGCGAACCTGAAGTTGTCGACCTCGCCAATTTTCTCAACGCCATGGGCGCAAAAATTTCCGGCGCAGGCAGCCCAACCATCACCGTCACCGGTGTGAAGGAACTTCACGGCGCGGAACATGACGTTATTCCGGATCGTATCGAAGCCGCTACCTACGCAATCGCCGCCGCCGCAACCGATGGCGAAGTCACCATTCACGGCGCGCGCATGGACCACATGGGCGCGGTGCTCGACAAGATGCGTGAAGCCGGCATCGAAATCGTTCGCAAGGGTCCATCCTTCACCGTCCGCCGAGGTCGTTCACTGAAGCCCGTCGACATCATCACGCAACCCTACGCTGGTTTTCCCACCGACGTTCAGGCCCAAATGATGGTCCTCATGGTTTGCACCCAGGGCATCAGCATTATCACCGAACGCATCTTCGAATCGCGCTTCATGCACGTGAGCGAACTCGCCCGTCTCGGCTCCGACATTTCCATCGAAGGTCCAAGCGCCATCGTCAAAGGCGGCAAAAAACTCAGCGGCGCACCCGTCATGGCGAGCGATCTTCGCGCCTCTGCCGCCCTCGTCATCGCCGGCATGGTCGGCCGCGGAAAGACCCTCGTAAAACGAATCTACCATTTGGATCGCGGATATGAGAACATCGACGCGAAACTGAAAAAGCTCGGTGCTCGGATAGAACGCGTGCCGGAAACATGAAAGCGCTGATCACCCTTGTCATTATTGTGGGGCTGTACCTCCTCGGGAAGGCCATCTCCAATGAATACAAGGCCAGGCAGCAAAAAGAGAATCCTGCCGCCGTCACGGCTCCCACCGTCATGGACGGCGTTCCCGCGCATCTCGAAACCTCGCTTCAGAACTCACTCGCCCGCGGCGCCCCCGCCGTCAAAACCTGGCTCCAGCACAACCGCAAATATTGCCGCGATCCGCGCCTCGCCGAGATCGAACTCGATTACGTTGTCCTGGTCAGCCGCAGCAATCCGCAGGAAGCAAAGCAAGTTTTTCAATCGGTTAAGAGACGTACGACCAAAACTTCGCCTCTTTACGATCGCGTCCAAAAGTTGAACGCCACCTACGGCAACTGAAACATTGGTCACACCAGCGGCGGCAACACTTCGAAATCGAACTCCTTCGTAATCACTTTCCCCGCTGCCCTCACTTGCACCCACATCCTGTATTTCCCAGCCTTCGGGAACGAGTAAGGGAACACCAATTCGCGTTCCGGACGTCCGCACATCACATCAATCGGCTTCTTCAAATCTTCCCCGCGTTCGCGTCGCGCAAACAATTCCTGCGCGGTCATCGAAATCGTTCCAGACGGATGCAAATGCGTAAACACGCTGCCATCACTCGCCCGCACCGCCGCGTGGCTCCACATCCCCATGTAAGGTTCAAGCGGCGCAGGCTGGCCATCAGCGCCAACAGCGTCGAAGCGCAGCAACACTTCTTTGCGCACCACGATCGGGTCGGGATTCAGAAGACGAATGCTCACTTCACTCGAATCATTCGGCCACCAGCTATCATCGGGATCTGCTCCTCCATATGAACTCACCACCCGCGGAACGGTCACTCTGGAAACCAAGGTGCGCGCCAGACCACTCTCATGTGTTACCTCGGCATACACCGAATAGTTGCCAGCACTCAGTGCAGGCAAGGTCGCTTCAAACTGATCTTCGGAAACCTTCGTCGGATGCAAATGCGCGAACGCGCTCATCTCCTCGTTCCTGATCAGAAAGAGATGCATCAACTTCCCGTGATCCGCCACGAGTGGCGTGCGATCCCGCCAATCGCTATCGCGCGAGTTCGCCCGCAATTGCAGTATTTGACGGTCGCCCTCCGCCCGAACCTCCGTCCGCACCTCAATGGGCCGAAAGAGGCGGTTGCTGCGGAACTCGGCATCCACCTCTCCCCACCAGGCGTTGCCTTTCCACAGCGCGAAACTCACAATTCCCACCGCCACCAACATTCCCACCCGGGCGCGTCCTTTGCGCAACGGATCCGCGCCGACGCTCGGCGGCAACACACTCTCGCGCATCGCCGCACCGACAATGAACACCAGCAGCAAAATCAAAATTAATCCCGCCACGCTGAAGCCGATCGTTGCGCCCTTTGACATCTCGAGTCGTTTATTGGAAACAGAATTAAGCGGCACGATTGCCGTGCCCTCGCCCAGCGCGCCTTTTACATCCACAAAAACGCTGTAAGCCCCGAAATCCATCAACCAAAGTTCCGTGCTGAATAAATTCTTTTCTCCAGCGACCGCCGAGGCGTGGTCCGGCGGCGGCGCGCCTTTCCGTCCAGCGTCCCAGCGCACCGGCAGTGCCGTCACCAATTCGGGCGTGCCGTTGTGCACCCGCACATTGATCTGCGCGCGGCCGGGCACAACTTCGGGCGGCTGAATGGAAACGCGAACCAGGTACGGCCCAGCGTTCCCTTCATAGAAAACGTAAGGATTACCCACATGAGCGCCCGATGAAGTCGCGCTCAAAATCAGAAGCAAAACAAAAACAAAACGGACCATCACCAGAAGCGCGCAACGCATATGTGCATCAATTCGCCGCAACCATTTCCTTGCGCCGAATCGCGATAAACCAATGCAGTCCGCCGAAGAGAGCTCCCACACTCCCCGCAAGAAACGTGTTCATGAAAAAGAACCCGCGCTGATTCTGCACAAATGGAACCTCCAACTCCGTCGTCGCCACCGCGCGTCCCCACGAATACTCCTTCACATCGTGCAACGTGAATGAGCGGAGTTCCAAACCTGCCAAAAGACCAACCGAAGGACTAAACAGAATTCCCGCGATCCCGCAACAAATCAGCAGCAGCGAGCACAAATATCGAATTGGCGCGCGGCGGAACTTCACTCCTCACCAGCCTAGCCTACACCGACGAAAAAGAAACCCGATATTTCGACTCTTCATTCAGAAAGCGGCCCACAATTTTCCCCAGCGTTTGAATGCCCCGCCGAATCGAATCCGGCGCGCAGTTCGAAAAATTCAGCCGCAGCGTGTTCCTCCCACCAACAATGTGAAAATCATCCCCAGGCACCACGAGCACGTTCTCCTCGAGCGCTTCCCGCGCCACCTCCGCACCGGAAATTACTTCTGGCATTCGCACCAGCAGAAACATCCCGCCCGCCGGCCTGCTCCATGTCACTTCGCCCGGCATGAATTCCTCGAGCGCAGCCAGCATCGCGGCGCGCCGCCTTCCGTATTCCAAACACAGCTTCGGAACGTGGGTGGTGAGCAAGCCGCTCATCGCAAGTTCGCACGCCAAATACTGATTCAACGTGCTCGTGTGCAGATCCGCCGATTGCTTCGCCTGCACGAGCTTCTCAATCAGCGCTTTGTTTGCAATCACCCAGCCCACCCGCAAACCTGGCGCGAGAATTTTAGAGAACGTCCCAACGCTCACCACCGGGCCACCGCACTTTCCTGCAAGTTCAAAGATCGACGGCAGCGCCTCTCTTTCATAGCGCAGCGCGCCATAAGGATCATCTTCGATCACCGCCATTTCTTCAGTGCTGGCGAATTCTGCAACCTTCTCTCGCGTTTCCAACGTCAGCGTCGTCCCTTTCGGATTCTGAAAATTGGGAACCAGGTAAAATAGTTCCGCCCGCTTCAGGGCACCTTTGTCGCCACCAATGTCCTCCGGTTCAACCGCCGTAAATTCCGGCTCATGCACCCGCCACGACGAAAGCAGCGCCAGGTAAGTCGGATTCTCCACCGCCACCACATCGCCGCGATCAATCAATACCCGTCCGAGCAAATCCAGCGCCTGCTGCGCGCCGCTCGTAATCAGCACATTCTCGATCCCCACCCCATGCCTCTGCGCAACATTTTCGCGAAGCTCAGGAACACCTTCAGTTTCGCCATATTGCAGCGCTCTGCTTCCATACTTCCGCAGCACCGCTTCGCTCGCGTTTTGGAACTCATCCATCGGAAAAAGCTCCGCCGCCGGCAATCCTCCCCCGAAAGAGATCATTCCAGCTCGCCCCGCGTACTTCAGAAATTCCCGCACCGTGTTCCGCCGCATGTTCTGCGTCGCCGCGGCAAACTGCTCGTTCCAATCGATCATCAGCCTGTTCTAACCGGCTAGCTCTCCCGTCCGCCAATACTTCTTTGCTCGCGCAGTCATGCCGTTCCGTTATCGTGCCGCGCGAGATGGAACTGCGGCAGCTCCGTTATTTCGCCACCGTCGCTCGCGAACTGAACTTCACGCGCGCCGCCGCTAAGCTCCACGTCGCACAACCCGCCCTCAGCCGCCAAATCAAACAACTCGAAGACGAGCTCGGGATTGCCCTTCTCGTCCGCGACAACCGCAAAGTCTCCCTCACCCCGCGTGGACAAACGTTCCTCGCCGAAGCCGAATCAATTCTCGGTCAAACCGATCAAGCGATGCAGCGTGCGCGCGCTCCCGAGAAACAAACGCTAAACGTCGGCTACGTCTGGGGCCTGTTTCACTCCACCGTGCCGAACGCATTGCAACGCCTCCGCTCTCTCGAGCCTGCCGTTTCCGTCAACCTTTTCGATATGTCCGCCGCCGAACAGGGGCGGGAGCTTGCCGCCGGAAGAATCGACGCAGGGTTCATCGGCCTCGCCTTCGAAGCAGAAGCCGCGCGTCTCACCAAAGAACAAGTCGGTTCAACACGCTTCGTCATCGCCCTTCCCGAGAACCACCCGCTGGCCAAAGCTCGTTCCATAAAGCTTTCGATCCTCGCGCATGAAGTTTTCCTCCTCATCTCGGACGAACATTTTCCCGGCGCCTCAAAAGTAATGACCCGCGCCTGCGCTGAAGCCGGCTTTAAGCCCCGCACGCTGCAAGTCGCAGAACGCGGGCACACCATCCTCAGTCTCGTCGCCGCAGGTTGTGGCGTAGCGCTGTTGCCAGAACCACTCACCGCGCTTCCACATTCTGGCATCGTCTTCAAATCGCCCGCTCAAACGATCTCCGCCGACCTGTTCGTAGCCTTTAGTAACAACTTCAATGGCTCCCTCCGTAAGAGCCTGCTTCGAGCGCTCAAAGATTTAAAATGAGCGCCGCCTACCCCGAACCTCTTCAGCAAATCGACCGCACCTGCGTGCTCTGGCGCGGACGCAAACTCTCGTATTTTGCCGGTTGCGATTACCTCCGCCTCAGTTCACATCCTGCCGTTCTCGCTGCGGTTCATTCCTGTCTCGATGAATTCGGCCTGAACGTCGCCGCTTCGCGAAAGACCACCGGCAACCACCAGATCTACCACGATCTCGAAACCGCCGTGCGCAAGTTCTTCGCTTCGGAAGCCGCAGTCACAACTTCGACTGGATATTTCACCAACATCATCGCCGCCCAGGGCCTCCGCGGTTCTATCGACCACGTCATTATTGACGAACGCGCGCACGGCAGCTTGCGCGATGCCGCTCAGTTTCTTTCCTGCCCGATCACCGAGTTCAAACATCGTGATGCGCGTGACCTGAAAAAGTATTGCACGCGTCTTCGCGCAAAGCGCCTGGCACTGCTCACCGACGGTATGTTCGCGCATGACGGTTCCATCGCACCGCTCGCTGAATATCGCGAAACGATCGGCAACAGCACTCTTCTCTGGGTCGATGACGCCCACGCCGGCGGAATTCTCGGCAGGAACGGTCGCGGCACAATTGAACTGGCGCGTCTCTCCCGCCAAAATCTCCTGCAAACCGTCACCTTCAGCAAAGCCTTTGGCTCTTACGGCGGCGCAATCCTCTGCAGTCGCTCGCTCGCGAACAAAATTCAGAACAAAAGCTGCGCAGTCGCTGGGAACACCCCGCTGCCCCTGCCGCTAGCCTGCGCAACAATTACGGCGCTGCAACTCTGCGACGCTGCACTCCGGCACAAGCTGTTCAAGAACATTGCGCAATTCTGGAACGTCGTTGGGAAATTACCGGATGCGCCACTGACCCCTATCATTCCACTTTCCGTTAAAAACTCGGCAGCTCTTTCGCGAAAGCTTCTCGCCGCAGAAATCTTCCCCCCCCTGATCAAGTATGCCGGCGGTCCCAGCAGCGGCTATTTTCGATTCGCGCTTTCCAGCGAACACTCGTCAGATCAAATCGAACGGCTCGCACTTCTGGTTCGAGAAAGTTGCCTCACTCCAAAACGTTAAACGCTTCCAAACTTAATTCCGGAAGCCCGGGCCAAATCTGCCGCAGATCAGGTTCGAGCAACGCCTGGATGCGAAAGTCATCACGATTTCGGGAAAGCTTGTAAGCCAGGCGCAGCCAGCGAATTCCTTCTTTCCTTTTGCCGAGCGCTCCACAAAAACAGGCCGCCGAGTACGCGGCGCGTCCACTAGGCGGGCCGGGAATTCTCAACGAACGAAGCAGTCGTGCCAGAATCTTGTGCGCTTCCGCTGTACGGCCCTGCTTGTGCAATGCCCAGGCCAGATCTTCCCACCCGCGGTACATGTTCGGGCGCCGGTCAGTTGTCACGCGCGCGATCTTTTCGGCGGCGCGCCAGTCTTCCTGCGCAGCGAAGCGTTCCCACCAGATGCGTGTCACGTCCGCAAACGGATCGGCACTGGCGAATGTTCGATTTTGGCGGAAGCGATTGTCCCCCGAAGAAAGCATCAGGACAGAAATCTGGCCTGAATTCCACCCGACCCAAGGCAATAAACGATTTGGTTCCACGGCAGCAAAAAACATCCCGTGCTACCCATGTGCTAACAGTAAGGCAGCTAGCTTACCCCAGTGTGTGCATTAGAGAAGGTCAGTGACTTGCTTCTCATGTACTAGGGTTTCACCCGACATCTTCTTAGTACCCCTCCGTGTCGCGCAAGGATAAGTTGTCTACAACTTATTCGCCCGTTGTTCGCGAGCACTTTTTCACCCTATCCAATCGAAACATCCGGCCCGCGAACACTCGGGGCGATCGTCACTTCACTTTTGTCTTTCGGCGGACGCGCCAATCGGCGCTTCGCCTCCATCTCTCGTTTCGTTTCGCGGGTGGATGAAGTTTGTTGGTCGCGCGGCTTTTTCTCCATGCGAAAAGGTACGCACCTAAGTCTGCCGCGCAAGCCGTTGACACCATCTTTATTGCGTCAAGCCTCTGAGTTTCCTGCGACGCGTTAAGGCGAAATTATCGCTTCCTCTGCGCCGTTTTTCCAACTCCGCTTTTCGCGCCAGCGACCAACTTGCTCTTGAGAGGAATCTTTTTGAAACGGCGCGTTAGTTCCGTGAGCGAATCTTCCACCGCCAGGCGTTCAAGACTCGATGCTCCCACAAATCCCATGCAATCGGTATGTTCGTTAATATAAGCCGCATCGTCCGGCGTGGCGATCGGCCCCCCGTGCGAAAGGTAAATCAGATCCTTCCGCACCTTCTTCGCGCCATCGATGATCGACTGCGTCCGCTGAACAGCGTCATCCATCGAGCACGTCGCACCGGTCACGCCGATGGAACCACCCACCGTCGTGCCCACATGCGCGATGATCACATCCGCCCCCGCGCGCGCCATTGCTTCCGCTTCATCCGCTTCCGCCACGTAAACAATGCTGAAAAGATCCATCTTGTTGGCAATGCGGACCATCTCCACCTCCAATTTGAAACTCATACCCGTTTCTTCGAGCACTTTGCGGAAATGCCCGTCGACAATGCAATGCGTTGGAAAATTATTTATCCCCGAGAAGCCCATGTCTTTCACTTGCAGCAGCCAGTGCCACATGCGCCGGCGTGGATCACTCCCATGCACCCCGCAAATCACCGGGATTTCCTCAACCACCGGCAACACTTCATGCTCGCCGATCTCCATCGCGATCGCATTCGCGTCCCCGTAAGCCATCAAACCCGCCGTGGAACCCCGCCCAGCCATTCGGAACCGTCCAGAGTTATAGATAATGATCAGGTCCGCGCCCCCCTTCTCGATGAACTTCGCGCTGATGCCGGTGCCGGCGCCCGCCGCGATAATCGGCTCCCCGCGCTTCAACGTGGCGCGCAGCCGTTCAACAACTTCTTTGCGAGTGTATGGATTCCCCTTACCAGTCCATGGATTTGGCATATTCGAAAGAGCGCGAGTGTGCTGAGGAGTGGTGCAACCTTCAAGATGGAAAGTAATGAAATGAAGCGACTCCGGGCTTTTTACAATCTCTACCACAGTGCCGGATTCATCGATTTCTTCAATGGTGGACTCTAAACGTTTCAATTGGCGGGAACAGTCCGAAGAAATCTTTAGCGTTGCCAAAGATGGGGGCTATTCGGTCCTGCATCGCTTCGATTCGAAAGCTGAAGGCCTCGAACCTGGCAGTGGTGTGGTTCAGGGCCGTAACGGTGCGCTCTACGGCACCACTTCAAGTGGCGGCCAGTTTGACGGGGGCACGATTTTCCGACTATCCACTGACGGGAAAGCGTATGCTGTTCTTCATCACTTTGCGGGCGGTGACGCGGACGGCTAAATCCCCGTGACCCCGGTCCGCGAAGGCATAACCGCCAGCGTCGAATTCCGGTCATCCGCATTGAGAATCCGAATCTGGCGCTGCGGAAATGGCACCTCGATGTTGTGCTGGCGAAATGCTTCCACCACTGCTTTGTAAATCTCGCCGCTCGCGCCGCCATATTTCGGCACCGAAACCCAGGGCTTCACCGCAATTGAAATGTAAGAATCAGCCAGTTCGCTCACGCCATAGACCGGAGCCGGGTCTTTGAGCACACGTTCATTTTTGGCGAGCACTTCCGTCACCACGCGTTCGACCTTGTCTAAATCCGAGTCATAGCTCACCCCAATCACCAAATCCAACTGCCGGATCGTTCCATAATTGTGCACGATTTCGCCGACGATTTTCCGATTGGGAATGATGACGACGGACTTGTCGGCATGCGAAAGCTTGGTGGAAAAAAGATCAATCGTCTGCACCACACCGGCTTCGCTAAGCAAATCGATATATTCACCGACGCGGAAAGGCTTCGAAAAAATAATCAGCAAACCAGCCACGAGGTTCGCCAGCACACCTTGCGTCGCCAAACCAACGCCGACACCCACCACACCCACGCCCGCCACCAGCGGCGCAATATCCACCCCCATCTTCGACACCGTGAGAATGCCTGTCAGCAATATCACCACCAGCTTGGTTACCCGCACCAGCAGGGTTTCCACCGGCTGCTCCAGCTTGAACCGCGAAAGCGACTTCTTCACCAGCCGGCCAAGCGCCCCTGCAATAAAGCAGCCGCAAATGAAAATGATGATTCCGCCTAAAATCTGGAATCCATACTTTACGAGGAACTCGATGATCTGGTCTTTAACGGCCATAAGCGCCGCATCTTAGCGGCAGATCGCGCGAGCGAAAGATGAATCTTTGAGAATGTCGGGTGAAGTTGGTCGGGGCGGTGAGATTCGAACTCACGACCTCGTGTACCCGAAACACGCGCGCTAGCCAGGCTACGCTACGCCCCGATCAAAACAGGCCGAGAAGTTGCAACAGGCGCTCCCGTTTGGCAAACGATTTTCAAACCGCAGCTTCACGGAAAAAATGGCAAATGCTTTCCGTACAACTCGCATTATGCTATCCGCCTTGCAGCGGAACCAGCTTCATTAGAGCACGATGAAAACGGACCAACAGCCATCGCAGCCTGGCGACCCCAGCCGCCCGGCGGGCCGCCGCCGCAGCGAGCATGATTTGCCGCCGAAAACGATCTTCATGATCGCTGGTGTGGCCGCGATTGGCCTCCTCATCGGCATGCTCCTCATCATGCCCCACTACGGTCCGCGCCAACCTCGCCGCCGCAGCGCGCTCAGCCATTATCTACCCACCTCCAGCATCGGCCGCGAAACCAACGGCATGATGTGGATTCCCAGCGGCACCTTCTTAATGGGCTCCGAAAACGGTTCTCCCGACGAACGGCCCATCCGCACCGTCACCATTCAAGGTTTCTGGATGGATAAAACCGAAGTCTCCAACGAACAGTTCCAAAAATTTGTCGACGCCACCGGTTACGTCACCATCGCCGAACGCAAACCCGACCCAAAAGATTTCCCCGGCGCAGACCCCGCCGCGCTCGTTCCTGGCTCGGTCGTCTTCAGCCCACCCGCCGAAGACCCCGGCCTCAGCAATCATTTCGCCTGGTGGAAATACGTACCCGGCGCGAATTGGCGAAATCCCGAAGGCCCCGGCTCAACCATCGTCGGTCGCGAAAAACATCCCGTCGTTCACGTGGCGTGGGAGGACGCTGTCGCTTACGCCAAGTGGGCCGGTAAACGTTTGCCCACCGAAGCGGAATGGGAATACGCCGCGCGCGGGGGCTTGAGCCAACAGCCCTACATCTGGGGCGCCGCCCAGGACCCCGGTGGAAAACAGATGGCCAACATCTGGCAGGGCAAGTTCCCAATGGAGAACATTGCGATTGACGGATTCAAAGCCACCGCGCCCGTCGCGAGTTTTTCCACCAATGGCTACGGCCTCCACGACATGGCCGGCAACGTCTGGGAATGGTGCGCCGATTGGTATCGACCCGACACCTACGAAAAAATCCAAAGCAAAGCTCCCCTCCTCAATCCGAAAGGACCTGAAGACAGCCTCGATCCCACCGAACCAGGCACCCCCAAGCGCGTCATCCGCGGCGGTTCCTATCTCTGCAGCGATGTCTATTGCACCGGCTACCGGCCCAGCGCCCGCATGAAATCCGCCCCCGACACCGGCCTCTCGCACACCGGCTTCCGCTGCGTCAATGACGGTCCGTAGCCTACGATGCGCGTCCTCGGCATCATGTCCGGCACCAGCATCGACGGCGTGGATTACGCTGTCTGCGAAATTTCATCTCCCGCAAAAATAAAATTTCGCGATCACTGGTCCATCCCTTTTCCAAAATCCCTCAAGGAACAACTCCACCGCGCCGCCCGCAACGAAACCACCACCTACCAATTAGCAGACCTCCACCACGACCTCGGCCGTTTTTACGCCAAAGGGGCGGGCAAACTGCGCGTCAATCTCGTCGGCCTCCACGGCCAAACCGTTTTCCATCATCCCGCCAAAGCCACCCTGCAAATCGGCGAACCCGCCTATCTCTCCGAACAACTGCGCATTCCAGTGATCTCAAATTTCCGCGCCGCCGACATCGCCGCCGGCGGTCAGGGCGCACCACTCGCCACCATTTTCCACCGCCACGTCTTCGCCGAGCGCGGCAAACACGTCGCCGTCAACAATCTCGGCGGCATCAGCAACGTCACCTCTCTCGATTGGCGCACCGGCAAAGAACCACGCCTTCTCGCCTTCGATACGGGCCCCGGCAACGTTCTCATCGACCTGGCCGCCCGCGAATTCTTCAAAGTCCCTTTCGATAAAGACGGGAAGATCGCCGCTCGCGGAAAGGTGAACGCAACGGTCGTCGCCCGCTGGCTGGAGCACGATTATTTTGCGCAAGAGCCGCCGAAAAGCACCGGGCGCGAGCTCTTCGGCGAAACTTTTTTTCGCCAGCTTCGTAAATCACGCCCACGCCTCAAGCCTGCAGATCTCCTCGCTTCCCTCACCAAACTAACAGTCGCCAGCATCTCCTATAGCTACGCTCTGCACCTCGCATCATTCCCCGATCGCGTCGTTCTTTGCGGCGGAGGATCCAGGAACTCACATCTCGTCATCGAGCTCCAAAGAACCTTAAAACTTTTCCAGCCGGACACCACCGTCACCACCTCCGCCGAATACGGCTGGGATCCCCAGGTCATCGAAGCCTCCGCCTTTGCCCTCCTCGCCTGGCTCACCTGGCACAAACAACCCGGCAATCTCCCCACCACCACCGGCGCAAAAGGCCCCCGCCTCCTCGGTCAGATCAGTGGGAGCCCTTCCCTCTCTGCTCCTCCCCGCCCATTGCGCTGAAGTTCGTCTTCTCTGTGTCCTCTGTGCCTCTGTGGTTCAACTTTCCTCGCACACAACCCGGCGTGCCCTCACTTCTTCCGCGCCACCACAAACGCGTTGAACATATAATACCGCAGCGGCGTCGCGTTCAGCGCAAAATTGAGCGGCTTAAAAACATACCGGTCCGTGCAACTCACGCTTTGCACCTCGCATCCAAACCGCTCCAGGAAAAACGCAATCTCCACGCCATTCGTCGCCACGATCGCGTCATCGTCCGGCTCGAACGGCTCCTTCACAATGGGTGCCATGCGATCGAACTTCACGCTCGCCGGATCCCGCCGCATCTGTGCCTTCTTCGCGCTCAGCCGCCGCCAATTCCGCCACTTATTCCCGATCCCGCGCATCTTGGGATGATAATCCTTCAGCCCAATCGCCCGCATAAAATTCGGACTGGAAATCACCACCTTCCCGCCCGGCGCAACCACCCGCACAATCTCTTTTATGAACGCCTCCGGTTCGTCCACATGCTCCAAAACATTCAACGCCCCCGCCGAATCAAAAAAGTTATCCGCAAACGGAATTCGCTTCCCATCGTAAACGTCGCATCTCGCACAAAACTTCTTCGCCCGCGCAATGTTCGCTTCAGAAACCTCCACCCCATACGCCTCGTAACCAGCCTCCGTTAATCGCGCCACCACCTGCCCCACCCCGCACCCCACATCCAGCGCCTTCCCGCCCGCTCGCTCCGGCCTCAGCGTGTCCGCATATTTCGCGTAGAAATTCGCGTCCCAGTTCGCCAGGAACTCCGCGTATTCTTCGTTGTGCGTGTAATAACTCTGCTGCTCAGCCATGAACGCGCCCAACCTGCCTCACGCTCGCCGCCATTCGCAAGCAAGGAACGATTCCGTGCTCGCCCGCCGAAACCAAAATCGCCATCATTTTCCCATGCCATCCTTGCAACGATTCGCGTTCGCCGCGCTCACTCTGCTCTGCGTCCTCTCCAGCCAGTCCGCTGACCACCATCTCTTCGCGCGCACCAATCTTGTCGCCTGGTGCATTGTCCCCTTCGATGCAAAGAAACGCGGCCCCGAAGAACGTGCCGAAATGCTCGAGAAACTCGGCCTCCGCCGCTTCGCTTACGACTACCGCGCCGAACACATCCCCACCTTCGATGCCGAAATCGCCGCCCTTAAAAAGCGAAACATTGAACTCACCGCCTGGTGGTTCCCCACCTCTCTCAACGATGAGGCCCGTCACATCCTCAGCGTTCTCCAGAAGAATAACGTCCACCCGCAGCTCTGGGTCACCGGCGGAGGCGAGCCCACCAAATCCGCCGAAGAACAATCCACTCGCGTCACCCAGGAAGCCGCCCGCCTCCGTCCCATCGCCGAAGCCGCGCAAAAAATCGGATGCCAAGTCGCTCTCTACAACCACGGCGGCTGGTTCGGCGAGCCCACCAACCAAATCGCCATCATCAAGCACCTAAAACTCCCGAACGTCGGCCTCGTCTATAATCTCCATCACGCCCACGACCAGATCGATCGCTTCGCCGAACTCCTCGCCCTAATGAAACCTCATCTCCTCGCCCTAAACCTCAACGGCATGGTCGATAACGGTGACAGACTCGGAAAGAAAATCGTTCCGATCGCCCAGGGAAATCGCGATCTGGAACTTCTCCGCCTCGTTGAAAAAAGCGCCTGGCGTGGTCCCATCGGCATCCTGAATCACACCGACGAAGACGCCGAAGCCCGCCTCCGCGACAACCTCGAAGGCCTGGATTGGCTCGTCGCACAACTGCAACAACGCGATCCCGGCCCACGGCCCGCACCCCGTTCCTGGAAGCCCTAACGCAATTCCTCCCGTGCGTTCACTTGTCGCGCCTCGCGCAAATTGCTAGCGTCCGCCCGCCCGCATCAATCACATGAGTAACGCTGAGCCTGCTATTGCCCGCCCCGCTCGTCGGCAGATCGGTTTCCAGGAAGGCGGCCTCGTTCTTGTCGTCCTTGTGCTCGGCGCGTTCCTCACTTTTTTCGGCGGCAGCGTTCAACGTCCTGTCTTCAAGATGAATGAACAAGGCGAACGCGAGCGCGTCTTCCGCGAACTTCCAAACGGCGAACGCGAGCCCCTGATGGAAACCAAAAACAAATTCCTCAACGTTGATAGCCTCTCCCAGCTCGCCAAGGACACCAGCTTCATCGCCATCATGGCGGTCGGCGCCACCCTCGTGATCATCGCCGGCGGAATCGATCTTTCCGTCGGCGCCATCTACGCCCTCGCTTCCGTCACCGCCGCGCTCATCCTGAATAAATACGGACCCGATGGCGCGCACGCCGGAACTTCCTCCCTCCTTAGCGTCTCACTTGGCATCCTCGTCTGCGTCGGCATCGGAACACTCTGTGGCCTCGCGAACGGCAGCATGATCGTCGCCCTCCGGGTCCATCCGTTCATCATCACGCTGGGCACCATGGCCATCTACCGCGGCATCGCCTTCGTGATCACAAAAGGTCAATCGGTCGGCTCCTTCCCTCAAGCCTTTCGCGACCTGCTGCTTTACGATTTCCGCTCCGGCCTCACCCTCATGCCGCTCGCCGTCATGCTCGTCGTAACAATCCTCGGCGGAATTTTCCTCTCCCGGATGGCTGCCGGTCGTCGCGTCTATGCCGTCGGCGGAAACGAACTCGCCAGCCGTTACAGCGGCATTCGCGTCGAACGCGTTAAGCTTGGCGTTTTCATTCTCTCCGGCTTAACCGCCGGCATCTCCGCATTGCTCGCCATCGGCTACTACGGCGCCGCCACTTCCGGCGACGGCGCCGGCTACGAACTCAGCGTCATCGCCGCCGCAGTCGTCGGCGGCGCCAGTCTCTCCGGTGGCAAAGGCTCCGCCCTGGGCGCAGTCCTCGGCGCCCTCATCATTCAAATGATCAGCACCGGCATGGTCATCCTCAACATCGACCAGGAATACAGCAGCATCGTCATCGGCGCCGTCGTCATCCTCGCCGTCCTCCTCGACCAGGTGAACAACTGGCTCGCCAAACGTCGCCTCCTAACTTCGTAGCAGCCGAGGTAACGAGGCTCTAATTCTTCGGGCACACTCCAGCCCACCGATCCAGCATCAACCGACTCGGCTCCAAAATCGAACCCAACTCGCTCCTCCTCCCGTAGCAGCCGAGGTAACGAGGCTCAAACTTCCAAACGCCAATCCACCCCACTCGCGCAATTAACGCCACCGAACCTCTATTAGATCCCTTCCACCCACTCGTCCCACTCACGCAACCATCATTGAAACCCTCCTCTCTTTCTGCTATTCCTGCCCCCACTGATGGCCCTCGAAGCCAATCCTCCCAACTCATCATCATCCCCAGCCTCCACCCATCGCACCTTCTACCTCCCGCGCCTCGCGCCAGCCCGCTACCAGCGCGACGCCGTCGTTCTCTGGACCATGCCCATCGCCAAAAGGCGCGCCGGTTGGCTGACGGAAACTTTTCACGCGCACTTTCGCGAACTGATGCTCCACACCGCCGCCCGCGAAGGATTGCTTTGCCCCGTTTATGTCCTCATGCCAGATCACATTCATCTCGTCTGGATGGGACTTCGCGATGATTCCGACCAAAAAAACGGAATCGCTTTTCTCCGCCGCTATCTCGAACCCACCCTCGGTGGAGAAACGCGCTTCCAGCATCAAGCCCACGATCGCGTTCTCAAATCTGAAGAACGAAAGCGCAACGCCTTCGCCCAAACCTGCAACTACGTCTTGATGAATCCCGTCCGCGCCGAATTGGCGAAAACTCCAGAAGCTTGGCCATTCCTCGGCTCCATCATCCCCGGCAATCCCACCCTGCACCCCGCCGACCCCACCTACTGGCCCCGCTTCTGGCAACTCTATCCCAAACTAAAAAGCACCTCCCCGTAGCAGCCGAGGTAACGAGGCTCTAATTTTTCGGCTGTGTGGCCACGACGGCGCGACACGGAGTGCAACATTTCGCGGATCAGTCCCCGAATCTCCCGCAAATCCCGCAAATTCACACACCCATTCGAACCCTCGCCAAACCGAACCATCAACGACCCCCTTCGCATCCCGATTATATCGTAGCAGCCGAGGTAACGAGGCTCTGTTTTTCTGCGCGCACAATCACGACGGCCGCTCGACTTTCAACGCGCGCATGGCTTGGAAGAAATCGTTTCGTTCGGTAGATTGAGCGGGTGACGGATAGCCAAAGGGTAAACCTGTGTGCGCACATTCTGGCGCTGAATATCTCCGTTGTGCCGTTCATTACAATTATCTCAATAGCCTTTTCTGAGGCTTGGACAAACTGGAATTGGCTGCTTCTTTTTTCGGAAGCGGTGCTTTGCCCGATCCTGTATGTCAAGGCCCTTCCATGCGCCAGGCAAGCTCCTTGAGGTTTCCAGCCGGTTCAATCTTTAGATCTGAGTTAGCCGTCGCTGAGGGTGATTTTGGGGGACAAAATCGCGACGTCACCGACTCGAAAAGTGCTATTGACGCGAGGAAGCATTCTGATAAAACTAAACCCATGATCACGATGTTGAATTCGTGGTCATTCGATCTGAGTTCGAATAAAAGCGTCGCAAACATCGACCCTTCTATTCCGATTCCTTCGTATGGCCACATCGCCGTAGAGAACCCCTCTGCCGTCCGTGCTTTCCTTGCGTCGGGCACCCACGCCCTTTGCCCGCCTTCTTCAAGCGGTTTGCCCTATCCGTCCCATTCGTCCTATTTGTCCTATCCGTCCTATCTGTCGAACTCTGCTCCTCGACGCCCGCTTCCCGTGAAATCCACACTCCTTCCCGTGAATTTAACGCATTTCACTCTCCGTAACCCCTTGTTTTCACGCGTTTGCACGACTTTGCACGTGAACCAAAACTTTGTCCCGACGAAAGGAACTACCACTAACCACTAACCACTAACCACTAACCACTAACCACTAACCACTGATCACCAACCACTAACCACTACTCTTATGAGAAAATGTGCACTCCCAACCGAACTCGCCAACCTCACGGACGACCAACTCACCCAGTTGGATCGTTGGCTTGACCGCTTCACCTTTGCCAAAGTCCAGGACCTGTTCCTTGAGACCCACAAATTCCCGATCGGCCGCGGAAAACTTAATCGCTTCAACGCCCGCCGCCTCAAAGCCCGCGCACTCAGCCAGGCGGATGCCGCACTCACCGCCGCGGATCTCGTCGCCCTCAAAAACGGCGCTCCCATCCCGGACGACCGTCTGAACAAAGAACTCCTCCTCCGGCGCACCCTCCAAATGCTTCCGCGTGTCACCTCCGCCTTTCACCTTCGCGAGTTGCACCAAATCGCCACCTACGAAGAACGCCGCGCCATGGACGAACGCAACCTTCAAATTCAGGAGCGAGCCGCCGACATTCGCCTTTACCGCGCCGATATCCGCGAACGCCAGCTCGCGTTTCATCAACGCCTCGCCGCTGACAAATTCGCGCATTCTGAAGCGATCTGTGAAAGCGCCCCTTCAACAACCAGCCAAACCGCTGAGGGGCCCTCCGGTAGCGCGGCCGTCTCGGCGTGTGCGCGAAGCGGCACAAGTGTTTAACGATACTGACTTGGGTTATGGCACCGTCCCGGTGCCAGTCCGACCCGCCGGCCAAATCACACCTACACCGCCAGAGCGGCTTGCACATTAAATCGGATCTTTATAGCATCCGTTCATAAGCCTATGAATTTCAAATCCATCGCGCTCGCGCTGGCCGTCTTGTTCACCAGCGGGGCCTCTTTTGCCCAGGCCAAAAAGTCCTACGTCATCGGCCTCGTCGCCAAGTCGCAGGGCAATCCCGTCTTTCAGGCCGCTCGCGTCGGCGCGGAACAAGCTGCGAAAGAACTCGGCCAAAAGCACAACATCAACATCAGGATTGATTGGCGCACTCCCAACGAAGAGGACGCCCAGAAGCAGGCCGAAGCGATCGAGCAGCTCGTCCTCAATGGCGCGCACGGCATCGCCGTGAGTTGCTCCGACGCCAATAAACTCACTGACGCCATCAACGCCGCCGTTCGCGATGGCGTTCCCGTTGCCACGTTCGATTCCGACGCCCCCAACAGCAAACGTTTCGTTTCCTATGCCGTCGATGACGTGCAATGCGGCGAACGCGTCATGGATGAACTCGCCAAAACAATGGGCGAAAAAGGCGTCGTCGCCATTCTCGCCGGCAATCAAAACGCCCCCAATCTCCAAAAGCGCGTTCAAGGGGTGAAGAACGCCGCCAAGAAATATCCCGGCATAAAAATTCGCGAAACCTATTACCACAAGGAAACGCCGCAGGACGCCGCCGCGAAAGTCGAGCAAGTGATGCAATCCAACCCAGACATCACCGGTTGGGCCATGATTGGCGGCTGGCCGCTCTTCACCGACAACGCCCTCAAATGGTCGCCCGGCTCTGTCAAATGCGTTTCCGTCGATGCGCTTCCCGCCGAACTTCAATACCTCCGCAGCGGCCACGTCCAGGTTCTCCTCGCCCAGCAGGTCTTCGAATGGGGTTTCCGCTCCGTCGAACACCTCATCAACAAAATCCACCTCAAGAAAAATCCGCCGCAGGTGAAAGATGTCAGCGAACTCGTCCGTGTCACTAAAGACAACGTCGATGAATTCGCCAAAAACTGGGAAAAGTGGCTGCCGAAGTAAGGCGCCTTACATGTTGAACTCAGGCCCGAGATAAATCTCTCGGGCCTTCGGATCGTTCGCCAGGAACTCCGACGTGCCTTGCACGAGAATCTGCCCGCTCACCACGATGTAAGCGCGATCCACCAGCTTCAGCGTCTCGCGCGCGTTATGGTCGGTGATCAATATCCCCAGTCCGCGTTCCTTCAACCGCCGGACAATCTTCTGCACTTCAAACACCGTGATGGGATCGATCCCGCTGAACGGTTCATCGAGCAGCAACAGCTTCGGCGTCGTCACCAACGCCCGGGTAATTTCCAACCTCCGCTTCTCACCGCCGCTCAGCGTGTAAGCGCGACTCTTCGCGACCTTCGTTAAGTCCAATTCCTCCAACAAATATCCCAGCCGCGTCTGCCGTTCCTGCCGCGACATCTTGCACGTTTCAAGAATCGCCAAAATGTTCTGCTCCACCGTCAGCTTTCGAAAGACCGACGGTTCCTGCGTCAGATAACCAATCCCCAACCGCGCCCGCTCGTGCATCGCCAGCGACGTCACCGGCTGGTTCATATAATTGACCTCGCCAGCATCCGGTCGCACCACCCCCACCACCATGTTAAACGTCGTCGTCTTCCCTGCTCCGTTCGGCCCCAGCAATCCCACAATTTCGCCCGGACTCACGTGAATCGATACGCCGTTCACCACCGTGCGCTGCTTGTAACGTTTGACGAGTTGGTCCGTGCGCAACAGCGCGTCCGGCGCCGCATCGGAATCAGCCGCGGAAATCATAGCTTTAATCTCCCCGCTTTTAATTTTTGCGATTCTGTCATCGGCACTTCGATTCTGAATTTCCCCGGCGACACTGAAAACGTATTTTTATTCCGATCGATAATGAACGCATCCGCGCGCAACGTCCGCCCCTCGCTCACCAACAGCGGCGCGCCTGTCAAATGCACGAGTCCCGTCTCCACGTTATATTCCGCGCGTGCGCCAGTGGCCACCATATCCGGCTGCTCGATTCGGACTCCGCCTTCCGCAATCACTCGCTGCACATCGTTCGTTCCCGCCGAAACAATCGTAATCATCGGGCAACTCATCTTTCCGCGATCATCTGAAATCTCCACGTTCCCGTTAAACACCGCCACATTCGTCCCGCGCGAAAACGTATCCGCTCGAATCGTCATCGGCGTTGTGTTTGTTCCCACGGGCTGAGTTCTGACCGGCGTATTGGTCTTCACATTCACCGAAAACAGCGTCCCCACCGATTGCCCCGGAATCGTCATGTGCACATTCTGCAACGCCAGCACTTCCTTCGTTCGCGGGTAAAACACCAGCACGTCGCTGCTACCGGTGCTTTCCTCCAGCTTCCAATTCGGATCGCCAATCAACGAAATCTTCTCCGCCTGTAAATCGTATTCCGCCTGTTTCCCAAACGCCTGGTTACCGCCGCTCTCCACCTTCACTTCATCAACCGCCACGATCCGCTGAATCCGATTCGTCGCATTAAACCCCACCGTCAGTTCCCTCGACGAAATCGCCGCCTCCGGGTGCACCACCCGTACTCCACCGCGATAAAACGCGCTCGCCAGCCGGTTCGAAGTCGCATCCTCAAACCGAAACATCTCCGAAAAAACTTCCAGGAACCGATTCGTCGCCACGCTTCGTCCCGAACTCGTCTCCACCACGTTCGTAATCGGAAATTTCATGTAAACCTCGCCCTCCGCGATCAACGCGTTTTCCGCCCGATTCAACACCAGCAACTTTGCCGATCCTTCCCGCTGCTCCGAAACCCATCGCGGCGCCTCCGTAATCCGCACTTCATCATTCTTTAAACTGTAAATCGCCCGCCCGCTCCGCACCGTTGCCTGTTTCTGCACCAGCACAACGCTTCCGATCGCATCAATCGTCTGCAACCCGTCCGGCTTCACGAACGTGATCTCCAGCCGATCGCACGTCAACCGGTCCGGACCATCCTCCACCACCACATTTCCAATGAACGCCGCTTTCTCCCCGACCTGTTCAAACCCCTTCGACGTGATCTTCACCGGCGCATTCGTTCCGCTGCCCGCCACCAGATTCGTCGCCAGCGCCGCTTTCTGCACGAACGCCACCACCTGGTTCGAAATCGTGAGCTGCATCGAATCCGGATTCCAACCCCAGCCCACCCCCTGAATCGAAAACCGCCCATCCGCCGTCCGCACCGAAAGCGTCGAATCCGAATACGCGGTGTTCGCGCGCATCTCATAAAAACACCGCGGCGCTTCGATGAACATTTCCGGCGTATCGTCCGCGTTAAAGCTCGTCACGCGCGGTTGCGTCAGTTCATACAAATCATTCCCACGCGGCTCCGCGCTCTCCCCCTTCAACACGTGCCTGCGCCCTCGTTCATCCGTGCTCGTCGGCGCTTGAAATCCTCCGGAAATCCGCCCCGTCACCTTCGGCTGCCCAAAAGTCGTCGCAATGAAAACCGCCAACCCGCAGCAAAGCAGAAGCAGAATTCTCGCGCCGCGATTCATTGCGCGAAAAACGTCACCAGTTTCTCCCACTTCCCCTGTGCCTTCAAAATCATGTCCACCACCTCCCGCACCGCTCCGTGCCCGCCTTCCCGCCGCGTCACGTAATGCGAAATCTCCTTCGCCTCCTCAATCGCATGCGGCACCGTCGCCGAAAACCCGCACCGCTTCAGCACACCAAGATCCACGATGTCATCCCCCATGTAACAAATGTGCGACCAGTTAAATCCCGTCTCCTTCAAAATCCGCTCCACCGCCGCGACCTTGTCGCCATCGTAACTCTGCACCACAAAATCTACTTTCAGATCAAGCGCCCGCTGGCTCGTCGCAAACGACGGTCGATTCGAAACCCACCCGACCTGAATTCCTTCCTTCTGCAACAACCGCAAACCCAGCCCATCCTGAATATTGAACCGCTTCAACTCATCTTCCGCGCCCATCCAAACCGCCGTGTCGGTCAAAATTCCATCCACGTCGCAAAGAAACAGCCGCACCCCCTCAAGCCGCGGCCGAAGTTCCGCAATCGCATCCGCTTCGTTCATCACGTCACTCATTGACCACCGCATGAATTCGCGAAAGCGTCCGCAACAACGCCGGCATTTCGTTCAACGGAATCATATTCGGCCCATCGCTCAACGCCTTGTCCGGCTCCGGATGCGTCTCAATAAACAGTCCACTCGCCCCCGCCGCCACCGCCGCCCGCGCGAGCACCGGCGCAAATTCCCGTTGCCCGCTCGATTTATCTCCCGCCCCCCCCGGCAGCTGCACCGAATGGGTCGCGTCAAATATCACCGGCCAGCCCAACCCCCGCATGATCGGCATCCCGCGCAGATCCACCACCAGATTGTTATAACCAAACGTCGTCCCGCGCTCCGTCAGCAACAACATCTTCCCACCCGCCGCCACCGCCTTGTTCGCCACCTGTTTCATATCGTGCGGCGCGAGAAACTGCCCCTTCTTGATGTTCACGATCTTCCCGGTGCGCACCGCCGCATTGATCAAATCAGTCTGCCGACAAAGAAGCGCCGGAATCTGCAACACATCCACCACCTTCGCCGCCACCTCGACCTGTTCCTCGGTATGAACATCGGTCACCACCGGCGCCCCAAACTTCTCCCGCACCCGCCCCAGCACCGCCAAACCTTCCTCCAATCCCGGCCCCCGAAACGACGCCGCCGATGACCGATTCGCCTTATCGAAACTCGCCTTGAAAAGATAAGTGTAGTCCAATTCCCCGCACACCTTCTGCAGGTACGCGCAAATCTCGAAGCAGAGCTTCTCGCTCTCGATCACGCACGGCCCCGCGATCAGGCTTAATTGCCGTCCGGACGAGAGTTTATTCCACAGCTCACTGAACACTCGCTTTAGATAACAACCACCTTCGGAAATGCAAAGGTTTTGCCTAAAGCCGAGCGCGGCAAGCCATTAGCCCCCCGCGCAATTAAATCTTTGAAACCCCTACTTCTTCTCCGCGACCTTCAGTTCCTTCAACTTCGCCGCGATATCCTTCCCATGGTTCTCCGTGTTCACCTTTTGGTCGACCGCCGCAATCTTCCCATTCTTATCAATGTAATAGGTCCAGCGATTCGCCATCCCGCGATCATTCAACACCCCGTAAGCCTTCGCCGTTTCTTTGCTCGGATCGCTCAAGATCGGATAATCCAGCTTCAACTCCTCCGCGAACTTCTTGTTCTGTTCCGCCTCGTCAACGCTCGCGGTGAAATACGCCACATCATACTTCCGAATTTCATCCCCCTGTTCCGCCAGCGCCTTGCATTCCTTCGTGCATCCGCCCGTGAACGCCTTGGGATACCACGCCACCACCACCGCTTTCTTCCCCTTAAAATCGCTCAGTTTGTAAGTCTTCCCATCGCTCCCCTTCAACTCAAACTCCGGCGCGTCATCTCCCACCTTTAACGGTTCCGCCACCGCCACCACTGCCGCTGCAACTACTGCCACCAATCCAAATAAAACGTTTTTCATAAGTCTCCTTAACCTCCTTGTTCCTCCGAACTCTACCCGCCCTCCAGTTTCCCGCAATCCTCCCCTTATCGCCATGTCACCCAATCGTCACACATTGCGGCTGGCCTGATTCCGGGCCATCTTTATCATCGCAACCTTTGCCAATGAGCCGTCCGCCACGCCAAGCCCAGCCGCGCTTCTTCAACCGGGAACTCTCGTGGCTTGAATTTAATCAGCGTGTCCTCGACCAGGCCCTCGACCCCAAAACCCCGCTCCTCGAACGCGTCAAATTCTTCTGCATCTGCAGTTCGAACCTCGACGAATTCTTCGAAGTCCGCGTCGCCGGCGTCAAACAGCAGATCGAATCCGACGTCGTCGAACGCAGCATCGACGGCCTCACCGCCACCGAAACCTCTCGCGCCATCACCCGCCGCGTCCGCCGCATGATCGAGACCCAATACCGCTGCTGGCGCGAAGACCTCAAACCTGCCCTCGCCGAAGCCGGCATCTCGTTCCTGCGCTTTAACGAACTGCCCGCTGGCGACCTCAAGCTCCTCGAAGATCGTTACCACACCCAGATTCGTCCGGTCCTCACCCCGCTCGCCATCGATCCCGCTCATCCTTTCCCTCAACTGCTCAACAAATCGCTGAACATCATGGTTCAGCTCGAAATCACCAAGGACGGTCAGCCCATCAAACACCTCGCTGTCGTCCAGGTCCCGCGCGTTCTCCCGCGCCTCATCAAACTCCCCCGCGCCGATTCCCGTCAGGACTACGTTTTCCTCGCCGAAGTCATCGGCAATTATCTCGCCGATCTTTTTCCCGGCACAAACATCCTCGGCTACTGGACCTTCCGCGTGACCCGCAACAGCGAACTCTACATCGATGAAGAGGAAGCGCAGAACCTTCTCAAAGCCGTCGAAAACGAACTGCACAACCGCCGCAAAGGCGACGCCGTCCGCCTCGAAGTCGAGAAGGATTGCCCCCAGGTCATTCGCGACCTCCTCCTCTCCACCCTTCGCCTCACCGAGGACGACCTCTACGTCCTCGACGGCCCCATCAATCCCACTCGCCTCATGTACATCTACGAAGGCGACCATTCTCCCGAACTCCGCGATCCCCCTTTCGTCCCCCAAGTCGCCGCCTCCGTCCGCCACGAAGACGACCTTTTCGCCGCCATCGAGCAGCGCGACATTCTCCTCCATCATCCCTACGAAAGCTTCAGCACCGTCGTCGATTTTCTTGAAGCCGCCGCCGAAGACCCGAAAGTTCTCGCCATTAAACAAACACTCTACCGCACCGGCGGCGACCCGAAAATCGTCGGCGCCCTCATGAATGCCGTGAAGAACGGCAAGCAAGTCACCGTTGTCGTCGAACTCCGCGCCCGCTTCGACGAAGCCAACAACATCCTTTGGGCCGGCCGCCTCGAGGAAGCCGGCGTCCACGTCGTCTACGGCCTCGTCGGCTACAAAATCCATTCCAAGATGACCCTCGTCGTCCGCAAGGTCGATGATTCCATCCGCCGCTACGTCCATCTCGGCACCGGCAATTATAATCCCAGCACCGGCCGCCTTTACACCGACCTCAGCCTCTTCACCACGCGCGCCGATCTCGCGGAGGACGTCACCAACCTCTTTAACCTCCTCACCGGCATCTGCCAATTTCAAGGCACCGCGAAACTCATCGTCGCGCCCTTCGACCTCCACAAACGCATCCTCAAACTCATCGATCGTGAAACGCAAAACGCGATTAAAGGCCTGCCTGCCCGGGTCATCGCCAAGATGAATTCCCTCGTCGATCCCGACGTCATCCAGGCGCTCTACACCGCCTCGCAAGCCGGCGTAAAAATCGATCTCATCGTCCGCGGCATCTGCTGCCTCGTCCCTGGCGTCAAAGGCCTCAGCGAAAACATCACCGTCCGCAGCATCGTCGATCGCTTCCTCGAACACAGCCGCATCTACTACTTCGAAAACGCCTGCCAACCCCAGATCCTCGTCGGCAGCGCCGATTGGATGCCCCGCAATTTCGTCCGCCGCATCGAAACCGTTTTCCCGATCGAAGACGGCAACCTTCGCGAACGCATCACCACCGAAATCCTCGCCTTCGCCCTGGCCGACAACACCAAAGCCCGCTTCCTCCAACCCGACGGCACCTACAAATTCCCCCCCCAAAAACGCACCGGCGTCGCGCATCGTTCCCAATTCCAGTTCGTCGCCCTCGCGTCGGCCGCCTCTCCCAAGCGCCCGCTCTCACCGAAATCCAAGCGACTCTATCCTGAAATGAAATTGAAACCGAAGCCGGTGCGCTGATGTTCGGCTAGCAACGGTAAATTTTTTTAAGCCGGCGTTGTGTTTATCTGTGTTTACCCGTGTTTTGTTGGTGTTTATCTGTGTTTTTGAGGTGTGTGCGCGGTGTGTTCATCTGTGCTCACCTGTGTTCACCCGCTTCCGGGGGTAGAATACGTTGAGGACGGCAGAGGAAAAGAGGAAGCTGATGGGGTATACCCCCCCCCACAAAATAGCGTGAATGATCGTGAACAAACGTGAACAAACGTGAACAAACGTGAACAGAGTGTGAACGGCGGGACGTAAATGGCGTTGAGACTGCTGGGAGGATTGCAATGGGACTCGAATCCAGAAACATAACGCGCCAAGCGTCCGAAAAAAAAATGCCGTGTGTTTCCGCGATTTTGCGGTGTGTTTCCGTGTGTTTTTTTCGTGTGTTCGCGTGTGTTTGATTTGAAAAACACACGGGTTGAAGGTTGAAGGCTCCAAGTTCCAGGTTTGGTTCCAACACTCTCCTCCCGGTCTTGGTATTCCTCAAAAACGATCTCGCGTGGTGTAAAGGTCAATTCACGCCACGAGACACCGAGTTCTCTTAGAATCAACGGAAAGGAACCAGGGCGGAAGCGTTCGTTCCCATAAAGTTACACTTCGCGCCCGGTTTGACAGACCTCGAATGAGTCCCGAAAAGCTCGAACGAGCCCAAATATCAAGCACTTCAGCCGCAATGGCTGGTGACCATCAGGTTTGATAGAGTCTCGGGCGGGTCAAGCCGACAATGGCAGAGGTTTGATAGAAACTTCGGGCTGAAGTGAGGGCAATCTCGCCAAAATGCAAAACGCCCTGCAGCGCCGCTGCATCACGCCTCCACACCCTCAATAAGGAGAGATTCCGAATTACGCTCGGAAATGACCTTCGCGGGGATACCGCCGACCGTAACGTTGTCAGGAACGTCTTTGTTAACGACCGCGTTGGCACCAATTGCCACGTTGTTCCCGATGCGGATCGCTCCGAAGATCTTCGCGCCGGGCCCAATATAGACGTTGTCTCCGATCTGAGGGGCTGCTTTTGATTGGCCAGCAGCGGTGCCGATGACAGTCCCAGGATGAATGCGGCAGTTCGCGCCGACCCGCGCGGCTTCATTGACGATGATCATACCAGGGTGAGCGATGCTTAAACCCGGCCCAAAAACGTTCAAATGGATGACCATTCCATAGCGATGCGAGTAACGCTGGAAGCGAAAATTTGAGAGCAAAGCGCGAAGACGGTGACCGGAATTCTTATGATACTCAGCCCAGCGCAACATCACCTGGATCTTCCACGGCTCAAACAAAAGCCAGTATTTCAAACCCTTGGGAGAGCCGAGCGCTTTTCGGTCTGCCGCAAGGTAGTTCAGCAAATCATCCTTCGAACGAATCATGTTCAGAAAAGAGATAGCTGTGACGGATCTTTTTTGGAAGGGCGTTTTGCTTTCTGCGCCTGGAGGAGATCGCGGCGGGCGAGCCGGTATCCAACAAGGTGATCTGGCAGCAGCGCATTCACTTCTTACTGGGCTGTGGAATGGCGTCTGGGAGGGGGGTTCGGAGGGCATGGGGGCGGTGATGTAGATCACCAGGGCGGCGATGATCGCGAGCAAGATGGCCCAAAGGAGCTTCAAAAAACGTAAGGGTCCATGTCAGGGGGTGCTTGTTTTCCAACCCTGTGATGAAGTTCGTGAATAAAGCGAAGAACCTCCGAGTAATCGACGCCGTGGCCGATAACTTTCCCAGCTTCTACAAGCGTAGCCAAAAACTCGTCGGTGAGCTTTGGTTTTAGCGCGATGTCACAAGGTCTCCCCTCGCTCGGATCAACAACCAAAGGGTCATCGTTTCCTTCGCCGGACTCCAACATAACGGCAAAAAGCGGAGCGTCGGCATACTTTCCACGGTAAGCAGCAAGATACTTCGCAGAGGCGGCTTCAGCGGTGGCGGCATCGAGCGTAACCTCCTCGCGACCGTCGTAAAATTTGAGAACGAATTTTGGCATCCCTTTGGTTAGAGCAAGTCTAGTTGGGTAGTTTTTGTTTTGGAAGGGCGTTTTGCAGAGCGCGCCTGGAGAAGATCGCGGCGGGCGGCGGCCATCGCAGCGACCGGGTCGGGTGAGCCGTCGGTGGCGGCCTTGCCGAGCGAAAGAAGGGTGTTTTCAGCGAGCGTGCGGAGTGATTTGGCCTGCTCGTATATTTCCTCGCCGTGATGCTTCAAATGCTCCTGGAGAACGTGCTTTAGGTAACCAGGCCAATACTTAATCGCGCGGGTGTTGCCATGGACTTTGATCTCGTTCAACCGTTCCAGAAGGATCTGCTTGTATTGATGAGGAGGGAGGGAGACTCCGCGCTTATCGAGCCAGGAGGCGAAATAGAGGGTGAACTCGCGCTTAATGAAGTGCTGGTCTTTCGGCCAACGGTCCAGGGCGTCTCCATAAAACTGGTTGCGGATCGCGGACTGGACATCAGCGACAATCTCGGCGGGAAGCTGCTGTTTGGGGCGCGGCTGTTTCACGGGCGGCCGGTGGGGATATCTGGCATTTGCAGCAAGGTGGAAGCGAGAAGTGCCCTGGCAACGAGCTTCGGCAAAAGGGTCGGCGTGATCTCCAGTTGCCGCACTCTCTTGTGAGGCTCGTCGAACAGCAGCGCGACGATGTTGACGCGCGGGCCTACGTTCTGCCACACGAGCGTAATCGTGCAGTCCTTCCCGAGCTGCCACTGGATTGCGGAATAATGAAGCGAGAGCGTGTTCACGATTTCGGAAATTCAGAGTGATCTCGCCCGTCTAGGCGGCGGCCAGCGGTTTTTTTACCTACGCGTTGAACAAGGGTGCAGTCGTAGCTGATATCGATCTCACTCCAGCCCTTCGGCAAATTAAGAAGATCACGCGGTGCTTCATCGTGCCAAAGCTCTTTCCCGTGCTGCGAGTAAATCACATCATTGAAGCGCTGTTCGTCCCACTCCCAAGGAATCCATTCACCCCACTGCTTAAAGAAAAACGGAATCCCAGCGTCGTTGCACTGATCGCGTAGCGACCTCGCCCAATCCGGGTGCATCGGCCGCGCTTTAGGACCGCTCTCACCGCCGCAGATCACCCAATTCGGGGCTCCAAGTGGCGTGCTCCAAACAAGGCTGGCGTCAGGCAAACTGGACAGCAGCGGCTCACAACTCCAGAAATGAACGCTCGCTGGGATCTTCATTAGGTCATAATGACGGCGAAGCAGCTCGTTGTTCTCTATCGTTGTGCCAACCCATACGTTGGAAGGCGGAACCCCTCGTTGAGCCCACCACACGGCGATTTCACATGAGACAGCCCACTTTTCCGCACACTCCCCGACCCTCTCGAAAAAGTTTTCCGGCCGCTTAGTGAGTAACAAATAGTCGAGGTTCGGAGTTGCCTCGATCAACCGGAGTTTGTCGGCGAGCCATTCAATGGGGACCTCACGATCGAGCCAGTCGGAGAGAGATGAACAAAAAACCCTCTGGCGCGCGGGAATCAGTTTTATTTCCGGACAGCAGGAAAGCGCGGTTGGATGTGTTTTTCGGATGTCTTCGATCCAGGTGCTTTGAAACCCGCGACCGCCGCACCCAGTGCATTCGGCGAAGTCTTCAGCAACGCTATTCCATTGAATCGGTTTTCGCCAATTTGCCTCACTGAGACGCTCGCGAGGAATCCCCTTTTTGTATGCGCTGTGTCCGGTGCGGAGCGAGAGAGCTTCCGCGTAGCAGTGCGCGCAACCAGGCGAAACTTTGGTGCAGCCGCGCCAGCCGTTCCAAGTGTGGTCAGTCCATTCAATACGAGAGTTTTTCATGAGCGTCCTGGATAAATGATGGGTTGAGTTGAGGCCGCGATATAAAGGGGATGTTGCGGCGTGCCGTCGTCGTTCACGCGAAGGCAGTAAATTGGCTTTTGAATTTGGCTCAGGAGCGCGAGGAGCTTGCGATCGCGATCACGGTGCGTCCCGTGCTTTCCCCAGGCCGCGACGACGAATTCAGCTTCGGCTGCAACCCTCAGTATGTAACGGTCGTTCAACGCGCCGATCGGGCGGCGCTGCAGCTTCATCATCTCGGGATCTGTGTCGCGCCAGGCGAAAGCGTTCGTCATGCAAAGCGCGCCCGCGCCCCAGCGCTTTGCAAAGTCAATGCAGCGGCGAATTGTGGGATCATCCTGGACCTCGTCGGCTGTTGAAGGATTGAGGCCGATGAACTGGACGTAACGCCGGTTCAACAGCGGCTCCCACTCGCGCCAGAGCGTGTAGCGGTAGCGGCGGCACAGGCTGAAAACGGTGCGTCGATCGGTCATGGGCGAGTAAAAGAGGTCAGGAGACCAATAACTTGTCAGCAAAGCGCTGTTGAAGAGGTTTTTGGAAAGGGAGTAATCTTCGCCACTTATGAAACGAGGATCGGCTGAGATTATAGTTGAGACGAATAACGATATGGTCGAGATGACGCAGACGGCGGGAACGGGCGAGCAGCAGAGCATTGTCCTCCTGCCGGACCAAATCCCGATGCTGATTGAGTGGCTGAACGAAGCACACCAAGAGCTTCGCGGGCATGAAGTGAAAGCTGGCAGGAACTAGCCGCATTTTGCTGCAGTCTTGGAGGGACGGAGGAATTCCCCCGCCCCTCCTTTTTGTTTACTCGGTTGCGGTCCACTGATCGCCTTCGTTGTGGGCGTCGTAGACCTTTTTCGTGACTGGCACGTTGCGGATTTTCTTCGAGCCCTTCGGCTGAATGGCGAGCCAGTAAACCGGCTTCTTGTTGATGTCGACGCGGCCGACGACGCCGCCGTAATCGACGGATCGGGGCTGATCGACTGCTTTCCCTCGCACCGTTCCCTCTTTGGGAAGATCGAGGCCGAATAATGTTTTGATGGCACTCATGTTTTTGTTTCGCCCGGTTGGTTCCGGGAAATCAGTGAACGTATTCAACTGGCGGCAAGTCGAGCGGAGCGGGTCTGTGGTCGGCAGGCGCTTTGCAGCCAGCCAGGAGAAGAATCAAAAGCGATAGCCTAAGCATAAGTTCATTTCCTCCTCGGTGAGTTGGACGATGGGGTTTTGGTTGGTGAGAACGTTCTGCGGCTCGAAAAAGATCAAATTGTAATCGGCCGGAAGCGCCCCTGCGGTGACGATGCAGTTGATGGCGTGGTCGCGGTCGTTTTCAGGGCGCGCTGGACTGCGATACCAGAATTCGCCGAACGCGAGCCCACACTTCGGAAAGGGCTTCGTGTTGCTGTGAAGAACAGCAGCGAAGGCGGCGGCGGTCCGCGCGAAGTCGTCGCAATCGAACTGTTCCGGCTTCCACTTGGTCTGGCCTAGGACCTTGTGGATCTTCAGCAGCTCCCGAGGAAAGACGTTGCAGAGCCAGTGCAAAGTCGGCAGCGCGTAGCGGCTGTCTGCGAGAAACGCCTTGTCGGTGAAGACGCGGGCGCTCATGAACGACTCGAGGAATTTGTCCGAGATCGTTTTCATTCGTCGTCCAGGAGGCAGACGGTGTGAGTAGAATCGATCCCAGCGCCGCGACTGTTCGGCTCGCTGTCCAAGCGCTCTTGGATTTCCTTCGCTTCGGTGAAGGTCATCCGGCGAGCTTTGTCGGGCGATTTACACCAACCAGAGTTTGGCGAGAGGTAAGTGCTGTTGAAGTTACGCCGGATCACGTATTCAAGATCGCCAGCGCGGGTGCAGGTGTGTCCCATTATTGGGTCAAACACGAGGGTGCATTTTTCACAGGCGACCGGCTCCACGAGGTTGACTGTCCCGCGCGCGCGGAGGCGCTGCTGGTTGCGAACCGCTTCCTCACGCGTTGCAGCGATGAGCGCCACTGAAAGACGCGGGCTCCAACCGCCCGAGGGGGTGAGGTATTTGTGTCCTTTTTGGACGACGAAGTATTTGGTTGGGTTCATAAAAGTTTATCCGATGTGAGCGTGATGGACGCGTTTGGCTTTGACCGCGCGACGGATCATTTCGCGGCCTTGGTTCACCATCCGGCCGTAGAATTCGCGCAGCTCTTCCGGCGTGGCGTGTTTGGTGTGCTTGTAGCCGCTGTTGCCGGAAATGATTAAGCCGTCCGATTCCGAGGCGAGTTTGCGAATCTTGCGATCGCACCAACCGATTTGCTCAGTGATCTGCGCAGCCGTTAGCCAGGTGCCCGAAGCTGAAAGGACGCGAACAAGCTGATCGATCTCACCTTGATCGGCCGGTTGCTTCCAGTCGGTTAGTTCGAGCTGCTCGATCACGGTCAAAACGGGTCTCCGACTAGTTCCTCGACCGGCTGCTGCAGAGAGCGCGCGACGGCCGCGTTCCAGCATTTTGCGCAGCCGGATCGGCAAGGCACTTCCGCGCGCTGACACATGTCGTGCTCGCTCATTCCGGCCTTGCGGCGATGGGATGAAAGGCAGCGCGCAATCGTGTTGCGGATTTGTTCCAGGTCGGAATCGGTGATCGATTCACCGGCCGGGCCTGCCTCGGAGTCCTGGACGCGCGGGCGCGTGTAGGACTCGGCGCGGAGGTCCTCCAATTGTTCCACGTGGAAACGGTCGCGCAGGATCGGTGCAACGTATTTGCATGGCTCGCGCACGAAGAGCTGCAGACAGGCAAACTGGTTCCGGATCTGATGGCGCAAACGCGTGTCCGGCTGATCGATCTGACGCACCTGGGCGTTCAGATTGAATGGTTGCGAGATCGCGCGGAAAGCACCGAGCACCTTATCGAATTCTTCGTTGGTGAGGGTTTTCGATGAAGCCGCGTAACCCAAAGCTTCGAGATGGAGGCGGGGACGGTCCGCGTCGGAAAGCTGGCCGGCTTTGCGAGCGGCGGACCATTCTTTCCAGTAAAGCTTTGTTTGCGCGGGGGTCATCCAAATTAAGAATTAAGAATTAAGAATTTTGGGTGTGGAGAGGGATTTTTTGGGGCGGCCGCCGCGGTGGGAGGAGCGATCGAAGGAGGCGAGGACGCAGGCGGGATCGAGCTTGAGGGCGGCCAGGGCGGTGTTGGCTTTGGCGCGGAAGCGGGGATCGGTCTCATGCCAGCTTTTGAATTGGCAGAGGGCGTTGTAGATGGTGGCGCTGTTGAGATGGAAACGGTCGCCGAGGGCGTTGCGGGAATCAGCAAAGGTGGCGCGGGCGGCGGCGATGGCGGTGTAGCGGGCTTCGCAGATGGGAACGATTTTGCATCCGCCGAAGACGGCCTCCGGGGTGAGGTGCCATTCCTGGGCGCAGGCGCGGATGATGGTGGCGAGAGGTTCGGAGGGGAAGGCGGTGGGTTTTTCACCACGAAGGACACGAAGAGCACGAAGGGGCCGGGAGACCTGCTCGGCTTGCTCGGATTGGATGTTGGTTTGGAGGAAGCTTAACTCTTCGCGGAGCTTGGCGGTCATGGCGCGCGGGAGTTTGAGGCGCTGCTTCAGAGCCGGATCGGCGTCTACCGAGAGGCGCGCTTCGAGTTCTTCGAGGTGCGCATCCTGGACGGTGAGGCGCGTGGCCATGCTCGCGCAGAGTTCGAGGAGGATTTCTTTTTTGGCGGAGTCCATACGTCAATGGCTGAGAGTTGGCGCGAAGACCGGCGCTTGCTGCGTTTGGGATAGTTCTTCCGAAACGAGCACCGCGTTCGGTTGCTGGCCGCTCATCCGAATGATTCGGTCGCGCGCTTCGCTGAGGATGGACGCGAGTTTATTGTTCTCCGCTTTACCGGCAGCGCGACGGCAGTCGTTCAGAGCAGCAGCGGCGTAGTCCAGGGCATCGAGGTCGGTCATCATATCTTCAGGTCGTTTGGGTGGGAGGTTCGGGGAGGTGACGCCAGTGGGTGACGGAGTTTATCACGTGCTCGCTATCTGAAGCCTCGGTCCAAAAGGTTCCGTCGAACGAGGCGAGCCAGTAGTTACCCTGGCCGGTGTAGACGACGACTTCGGTGTCGGCGTCGGGAAGTGAAGCAGTGACGGAGGTCCATCCGGCGCTGGAGGCGACGACGTGGCAAGCCGCTGCGTCGATGCAAGCGATCTCGCGTTTGACTTTTGGTGGAAGTGTTCCCTTTTGTTTGCCGACGCGAACGGTGTATGAGTCGACGAGGGTTTCCTTCCAGTCCTTAAGCGTTTCGAGGATCTGATCTGTTGTCGGGTTCATGGGATTAGGCGGCGGCCGCGACTTGCTGTTCTTCAGCGTTGGTTTCGGAAACTGCCTTGCCCATATCGAGCGCAGCCGGCTTTGCGGAGAAGTTCTGCTTCTGGACGCGCGCGACTCCGAGCTGCTTGAGGAACGCGTCCTCTTCGCCTTCGAGCGCTTCTTTGTTTAGGCGCTGCTCGCTGCGGACGAATTTCGCAATGAACTCGTCGCGCTCAGCCTTTTGCGCGGGCGCGGGGAAGCGGCGTTGCGCTTCGAGTTCGATCCGGACCAGGACGGCTTCCTCGTTGGAAACGTCGAGCGCGGTGGAGGACTTGAGCGAGATTGCGCCGTAAGGCGTCTTGATCGTCTTTTTGTCGTTGAACCACTCCGGGTGCTTGCGGGCGATGATTTCCATCGCGCTTTCCGCCTCCAGGAGCTTGCCCTGCAGTTCCGCGTATTGCGGCCGCAGATCATCCAGGACTTCCATCAAGTGGTCGTTCGCGACCGACTGAAGGTTGGAGAGCTGGTTCGTTGCTTCACTGTAAACAGCGAGCAGGTTGATCAGGCTTTGGAATTCCTCGGTTTGAGGGAGTTGGATCTTCTTTGCTTTCATACTTTTAAAAACTGGTTAATGGACGGTTGCTTTTGCTTTGGCGGCTTCGATGTCGGCGCGGATCTGCGCGCGGGATTCTGCCTTTGCTTTTTCTTCGCGCTCCTGGCGGCTGCGTTGAATACGCGCCCAAACGTCCGGGTGCATGGCTGGCCGGAAGTGGCGCTTGTGAAGTGGTGTGCCTCGATACATCGACATAGAATCAAATTTTGAAGGTTCCCTTGAAGAGTTTGGCAGTGCCGTTTGATTCGCGTGGCGCTTCCTCCATCGTCTTGCGCATGTAGGCGATGCCCGGCTCATCCTTCGCGGTGTATTGCGCGGCGATCTGCTCGTCGGTGAGACCAGCGTCGCGCTCGGGGTCGCCGTTCGAATCGGGTTCCTTGCGGGCGACCCAGCCAATGAACAAAAGCAGAAGGAAGACAAGGATCGCGAGGACGCCGATCACAATCAGAGCACTGAAGACAATAGTTTTCATGGATTAACGGGTTGAGGGTTTCTTGGTTTTGAGGTCACAGACGACAAGGCCGGTCCGGTGAAATCGGATTGAATCCGCGTCGGCGTTCGGGTGCTTGATGCGTGTGTAATTTGCGACCGCGTCGAGCAGCAGTCCCTCGCTGAGGGGTCCGTATTCGCGGAGAATCTCCAGCACTTCCTCCGCCTCAAACATGAGAACGTCAGCACTCATTGCGCGGCCTGAATCTGTTCGGCGGACAGTTGGTATTTCGCGATCTTGGCGTCCCAATCGAGGACGTGTTGCCAGGTGAGCTTCTCTTCCTGCTTCGCTGCGTAGAGGCTCGCGGCTTTCAGAAACGAAACCCACTGGCCGAGTCCCTCGTCGCGAACGATGCGCGATTGAAGGTTCATGGCGCGGCCGGTCGCGGCTGGGAGTTTGTAAGCGCGCGCGAAACAGACGAGGTCCTCAGCGGTCGGCCGCTCGTCCAGGGGCGCGGTGATCACTTTACGCCGCCCGAGCTGCTTCAAGAATTCCTTGCTGCGGCCTGCGTTCATTTCGCGCTCGAAGATCTTCGTGCCGACAATCACCAGGCCGCATTTGGACTGGTCGAAAATACGGCGGATGAATTCCAGCGTGCGCAGGCGCGGCGTCGGTCCAGAGAGCGGAGGAAAGACCTGGTGCGCTTCGTCGACGATTAACAGCATGCGATCGTCGAAGGCCGCGACCAGGCGCTGGCGGAGATTGTCGGCCTGCGGACTCACGCGGAGCTGCTTGGCGAGTTCGAAACAGAAGTCAGTCAGCGATCCGCCGTCTGGCATCCGGACGTAGATCGTCTGGCCGTGGTTGTGTTCCTTGGCGTAGTTCTCCAGGGCGGCCGTCTTGCCGATCTGCGAATCGTTGAAGATGAAAGCGATTTGATTAAGGACCAGCGCGAGGTCGCAAATCTCTTCAATCTGTTTTGCGAGTTGCGTCCGAACGAACGGCGCGCGGGTCACCTTCGATTTGTTTTCGACGTGGTCTTTGAAATCGAGGACCGCCGCGACAAAGGTTTCGAGCTTCGCTTCGTGGCGGCCGGTGAGAACTTTGTAAACCGTGTTGCCGTCGTAGCGCTTTCCGCCATCGCGCTTCAGCAGGTTGCCGACTTCCGTCGCGCTGAGGTTCTCTTCCTGGGCGTAGGCATGGAGCCAGCGCAGAGCGCTTCGTTGCTCGTCAGGAAGGTTCTGAGTAACCCGGTTTACGAGATCGCCGGGAATGTTCAGCTTCCGTGTGTTGCCAATCACGCGCGGCTTTTCGTCGGCCGCGTGGCTGCTTTCCGTGAGTGTCGTTGCTTGTTCTGTTGTGTCGATCATGGGGTCTACCTGTTGTTTGTTATCTAAGGAGGTCTGCGATGTTCTCGGACGGCTCGGCCGATTCGTTCGATTCGCCCGAATCAACCAGGGGTTCGTCCGCTGAAATTGGGGAGAGAGGCTCGACGCGTTCTGCGGCTTCGACCGTGGCGCGGATCTTCTCTTTCTGCGCTTCGGTCACCGGCTTGCCTGCGAGCACCTGCGTATTGTGTTTGTTTGCGGCGATGCGCTCGCGAGCGCGGTCGACGTGGCGCACACCGATCTCCGCGAGGCGCTGAGAGACTTCAGCGCGCGAGGCACCGAGCTGGCGGCGGATGCCGTCCTGGTCGCTCCAACTTGGAATGTCCTGGCGCGGGAGGATTCCGACGAAACGGTTGTCTTTAACCGTGGTGATCACGGCCTCGTTCGGGTTGTAAGGATTGAGGAAGACGCGATACTCGTCGCCGTTGCGCAGCTTCGCGCCTTGCGTCCAGGCGCTGAAATACATCGGCTCCGGCGAAAGCTCCTGGTCTTTGATCTCGATGACACCGCTGCGGACTTTGCGCACCTGGCCGAAGTCTGGCCCGAGGAGGTCCGGCAAGAGGCACTGATCGATCTTCTGCAGGCGCGTTGCGTCGCGCGTGAAAACCTCATGCGGAGTCATCCGGCGCACACGGCGAAGCGTTGGATCGGCTTGCACGATCGCGTTGATCGCCGCGCGCTTCGTGTCTTCGATCGCGAGCAGCTTCTCCTGGTCCATCCAGGGCAACTCCGGCGCGAGGCGGCATTCGCGCGCGACGAGACCGGCGACTTCCCAACCTTCGAGATCGTGGTCCTCGCGGCGGTTGATGCGCTGGTAAACCTCCATCGCGAATTGTTGAAACTGATGCCAAGACCAGACCGGCATGCGGAGCTGCTCGGCTTGGTCGGCGCTTAGCAGCGTGCGCGCGAGCAGCAGGCGATTGTTTTCCACCTCGCGGCCGTGGAGTTCGTCGGGGCAGTTGTCGCGCGAATTGCCGGTCTGCCCTGGGATCATCGCCATCTCGTTGCGCACGAGATTAAAGAAGCTTTCGAGGGGCGCTTTGAATCGTGGGTTGCCTTTTGAGGCACCGTCGAACAAGGCGGCTAGAGAGGGTTGCTTTTGAATACCCGAACGGTCAATGGTGACCCCGCCCCCGGTGCAAACGCGGATGCGCTCCTCGAAATCTGGACGAATGGCGGCTGTGCCGTGCTCAACAACAAACCGCGTGCCGCGATCGAGGTTGAAGCCGTAAGTGGTGAGGACATGCACGACGAACCAAAGCATGTCGATCTCCTTGAGCTTCTGGCGGGTGCCGTCCTCGGAGACGAGGGTCGGCTTTAGGCCATAGGCGAAACAGCAGCCGGAGAAAAGATCGAGCGCGTTGAGCCCGAGCGGGCGCATCGCTTTGCGTTGGGCGTTGCCAGGCCAATTGACCTTGATGTCGTATTCCTGGTCATCGAACAGGATGAACTCACCGACCTGCAGATCCGCGCGCGTCTTGCGCACCTGGCGCGCGAGCATCGACGCGGCGAACATACCTTTGCGAGCGGCCGCGAGTTCAAAATCATCCGGAGCGTGGCGCTGAAGGTTTTCGTAAGACCAGCCAGCGGGATGTCCACAGAGGCGATCTTCTGAAGGCCACTCCGCGTAGCCGGGAATGGTTTTGTAGACGCGCTGTTCGGAGTCCTGCTTGAACCGCCAGATGCGGAGAAGCTCGCGGTGCGCTGGCTTGCACTTGCGCTGATTGCGTTCGCAGAGCTGCTTCCAGAATTGAATGAACTCGGCGGGCAATCCAACCGGCTCGTCGGTATTCCACCACGCAGGACCCGCTTTGGCTTTGTTCACCAGAACGGTCCAATCGCCGTTGCTGCGAACGAAAGCGTAATATTTGCGCGTGAGGCTCGGAACGGTGAAGCCCTGCGCGTTTCCGCAGCGCGCCGCCTGGACGCGGATCGC
>DASVNK010000060.1:0-5539 GCA_036383895.1 Verrucomicrobiia bacterium
TGTTTCGCGTTCCAGAAGGCACGCGGAGTGTCGACGTAAACCATAATCGAGGAAAGGAGAGCGACGGCCCCGGTGAGAGAGCAAAACACCAGAGCCGCCGTGCGGTATTGGTTGAACGAAAAAGTCGGCAGGGCCTCAGCAGCCAGTGGTAGGAGGACGCAGAACGCAAGGGCGTTAAGCGCCAGAATCTCCCGGCTTAACCAGGAACGCCGCACACCTATGAAAGCGCGCCAGGATTGGAGAGGCCTGCCTAAATGAAAAATGCTCGCGGCCATGCCCACGAAGATGAGGGCGGCGTTGGTGATGGAGAAGGCGAGCGAGAATTGAGACGAGAAGAAGGAGACTAAAGTTTGGAGGAATATTCCGCCAATGCCGGCTTGCGTGAGGACGAGCATCGCGACGAGCGGCCAATGCGGGTCAGCGGGTTTGAGATGTTCGGCGTCAGCGGCGCGGAGTTTTTGTGGGAGACCTTTGTTTGAGATGAAGGTGGTGGTGGGAATCGTGTAATTCGCCTCCGGACTGGCAGGCAGAAAAGTTTCGGCGGAATTGGTAGTGAGGTGAAGTTCGCGGATGGCTTCCTGGTTGATGACGGTGATGCGGATCGCGGCGTTCGGGCAGGATTGGACGCAGGCCGGTGCTTCACCGACGGCGAGGCGGTTCGCGCACATGTCGCACTTGCGGACAATGCCGAGACGCGAGGAGTATTGCGGCACTTCGTAGGGGCATTTGAGGACGCAATATTGGCAGCCGATGCATTGGTCATCGAGATGGCGGACGATGCCGGTGATTGAATCCTTTTCGTAGGCGAGGACGGGGCAGCCGTTCAGGCAGGCAGGGTCGACGCAGTGATGACAAGCGGTGGTGACAGTTTGCTGGTAGGGAAGAACGGCATCGGCGCTGACGAGTTGGCCGACTGTGCGCCAGGATTCGTCGTCTTCAAGGCCGTTCAGTGAATGACAGGCGGCGACGCAGGCTTTGCAGCCGGAACATTTATCCAAATCAACTTCGAAGGCGTATTGTTCGCCGACGACGGGTCTGCTGAGCGGGATGAGATCGCGATAATATTTGTGCTGGAGTGGAATCTCGGCGAGTTCGTGCTTTTGCGCGAAGCGCTCGACCGCAGTGAGCGAGCGTTGCTCATCGAGCAGTTCGTCGATCAGCGTTTTCGACGCTTGCGACTCTTTGGTGGCGAACTCCGTCACAGGCGCACCGTTAGTGTGTTGTTGCGAGTTCCTTGGTCTTCTTGATTTCCTTGGTCGGCATGTTCGTTTTTTTCGCTTCAGGCTTGTGGGCGAAATCTTCAAGAAACCCGATGAGATGCTCGCGCAGGCGATAATATTCGGGATCGTTCAGCAGCGCTTTGCGATCGCGCGGGCGTGGGAATTTGATTTCGAGGATGTCGCCAACTTCGGCGGCGGGGCCGTTGGTCATCATCACGACGCGATCGGCGAGGAAGATCGCTTCATCGACATCGTGGGTGACCATGAGCGCGGTTTTTTGATCGCGACGCCAGAGATCGATGAGCACTTCCTGGAGTTCGACGCGAGTGAGCGAATCGAGCATGCCGAAGGGTTCATCGAGCAGCAGCATTTTGGGCGAGAGCGCGAAGGCGCGGGCGATGCCGACGCGTTGGCGCATACCCTGGGAAAGTTCGGCGGGACGTTTGTGCATGGAATCGCCGAGGCCAACCACGTGGAGATAATATTCCGCAATTTCTCGGCGTTCGGTTTTGCTGGCGGTGTAGAAAACCTGGTCGACGCCGAGCATGACGTTCTCGAAGGCGGTGAACCACGGGAGCAGGCACGGAGATTGAAAGACGACACCGCGATCGGGTCCGGGACCAACGAGTTCCTTGCCGGCGAGAATCATGCCGCCGCCGGTGATGTCGTTCAGGCCGGCGACCATCGAGAGCACTGTGGACTTGCCGCAGCCGGAATGGCCGATGAGCGCGACGAACTCGCCTTTTTTAATCGTGAGATTGAAATCCTTCACGATGACGGCGGGGCCGTTCGGGGTGGGATAGATTTTGGTAACGTTCTCGAGCGTTAAGTAATCACTCATTTTGACACCTCCACAGTTTCCTCTTTGAGTTCACGTCGCCGGATGGGGTCGCGGCGCGGTGAGAAATAATTGCGCGGGATGGAGAGGTCCTCGGGTTCGATGTCGGGCAGGCGGAGCTTTTTGGAGAGGGTGGTTTTGGTTTTTTGTTTGCAGGAGAGGAGATACTCGACGACCTCGGCGCGAATTTCCTTGAAGCGCGGTTCGTGATTGAGGGCTTTGCGGTCGCGAGGGCGCGGGAGATCGACGACGATTTCCGGACCGAGCGTGGCGTTGGGCCCCGGAGTGAGCGGAATGATGCGATCGGCGAGAAGAATCGCTTCGTCTGCGTCGTTCGTAATGAGAATGACGGTTTTCTTGGATTCTTCCCAGATGCGTCCGATCTCATCTTGCAACGTGGCGCGGGTGAGTGCGTCGAGCGCGCTGAGGGGTTCGTCAAGCAACAGGATTTGGGGATCAATGGCCAAAGCCCGTGCGACGGAAACGCGCTGACGCATGCCACCGGAAAGTTGGGAGGGACGTTTATCGCGAGCGGGGGTGAGGTTCACCATCGCGATGTGGCGCTCGACGTGCATTTTCTTTTTCGCGGGCGCCCAGTTGGGGAACACCTGGTCGACGGCGAGCGAGATGTTTTCGTAAACGCTCAGCCATGGAAGCAGTGAGTAGTTTTGGAAAACGATGCCGCGATCGGGACCGGGCGCTGTGATTTCCAAATCGTTCAAAGTGACAGACCCGCTATCGGGTCTTAACAATCCAGCGATGAGCGAGATCAGCGTGGTTTTGCCGGAGCCGGAATAACCCACGATCGCGACAAATTCGCCGCGCTCCATCTGCAGATTGATGTCGCGGAGAACTTCGGTGCGTTTCGGCGCGGAGCCGAATCCTTTGCTAACGCGAGATAATTCGAGAAACGCCATGGGATTAAGCGATCGAGGTGCGAAAACGTTTTTCGGCAAGACTCATCAGGCGATCGAGCGCAAAGCCGACGATGCCTATGGTGAGAATGCAGAGGATGATGTGCTCGTAAATGAGCGAATTGTATTCCTGCCAGAGGAATCCGCCGACGCCGGGCGCGCCGGTGAGCATTTCAGCGGCGACGATTACAAGCCAGGCGATACCGAGGCTGAGACGGAAGCCGGTGAACATGTACGGCAGTGTCGCCGGAAGAAGAACTTTAAATAGCGTCTTGGCGCGCGAGAGTTTGAGCACTTTAGCGACGTTCAGAAAATCCTGCGGGATGGAGCGAACGCCGACGGCCGTGTTGAGGACGGTAGGCCACATGGCGCAGACCGCGATGGTAAAGAGCGCCGCTGGGTTGGGCTTTTGGAAGAGAACGAGGCCCAGCGGGAGCCATGCGAGCGGGGAGACCGGCCGCAAAATTTGAATGATTGGGTCGAAGGCTTTCGTGAAGAATTTCGAAAGGCCGAGCATGAAGCCGATAGGAGTGCCGATGATCAGCGCGAGTGCGTAGCCTTTGGCGACCAGCACGAGCGAATACCAGGTGAAACGCAGGATGCCCTGGTCCATTTCGCCGCGTTTCTCGAATGGATTTTGGACGTAAGGTTTGCTCGCCTCCCAGGTTTTTGTTGGGGAGGGAAGTTCCTTGGTCCAGGTGGAGCTGGAAAGCGCCCATAGGAATAGCACCAGGATGCCGCCGAGAAGTGGCAGCACCAGCCAATCTAATTTAAACTTCGTTTCGTTCATTCTGCTCTCTTGTTTTCTCTACGTACATTCCGGCGGCTGAAATCAGCGCGACCGAAAAAGTGACCATTGGGGATACAATCGTTTTTGTGATGACGGCCGCATTGACCGCGTGACTGAACCAGTAGTCGCCCTGGTTGATCACCGCCTGGAGCAGTCCGATCGGGACTCCCCATTTCGCTGCGCGCCGCCAAACCGCGCCGCAAGCCAATGCTTGCCACCACATAAACTCAGGCCTTCAAATTATTTACAGCAAAGCTCTTCGCGTATTCTTCGGGCTTGGTTGGATCGAAAGTGACGCCATCGAAAAGGGTTTCGGAATTGTTATCCGCGCCGGCGTGTTTCACGCCCATTTCTTTCATGACTTCCTCGTAGATGTCCGGACGCATGACTTGTTTGGAAATGCCGGCGTAATCGACCGAACCATCGACCATGCCCCAGCGGCGATATTGCGCGAGGAACCAGGTGGCGTATTTGAGTTGCGGATAGTTGCAGTTGCGGTCGTTGAAGATCATGTAGTTCGGATCTTTCTTTTTGCGACCATCGCCGAAGTCGTATTCGCCTTTAAGGCGGCCGACGATTAGTTCCGGGGGGCAATTGATGTAAGTGGCTTTGGAAACGATCTGCGCTTGCTCGGGACGGTTTTCGAGTTTGTCGAGCCAGACGCTGGCTTCCTGAAGCGCTTTGAGAACAGCCTTGACCGACTTGGGATTCTTTTCTGCGAATTCGGCAAGGAACGCGCAGACTTTTTCAGGATGATCTTTCCAGATGTCCTGGGTGTTGAGCGACGTGAAGCCGATGCCTTCCTGAGCGGCGCGGGCATTCCACGGTTCGCCGACACAGAAGCCATCCATCTTTCCGATTTTCATATTGGCGACCATCTGCGCGGGCGGGATGGTGATGAGGGCGACGTCTTTATCTGGATTGATGCCGCCAGCACCAAGGAAATAGCGAATCCACATCGCGTGCGTGCCTGGTGGGAAAGTCATGGCGAAAGTCATCGGTTCGCCTTTGGCTTTGGCGGCATCGACAAAGGGTTTGAGCGCTTTCGGATCGTCTTTAACTTTGCCTTTGAGATCGGCCTTGAGGGTGATGGATTGGCCGTTCCGATTCAGCACCCATGGGATGATCATCGGCTTTTTGGGTGAGCCGAGGAGTCCCATGGTGCTGGCAATCGGCATGCCGGTAAGCATGTGGGTACCTTGAATATCGCCACTGGAAAGCGAGTCGCGAATGGCCGCCCAGTTGGCCCCCTTGGCAACTACGGAGTTGATGCCGTATTTTTTGAACAGGCCTTTTTCGTGGGCGATGACAATGGGTGAACAATCGGTGAGCGCGATCATGCCGAACTTCATGGAAGAAGTTTCGGGTGCGTCACTGGCGTAAACACTTCCGAACCAGCCTTGGGGCAAACCGCTGAGGAGCGTGCCAGTGGTGAGCGTTTTTGCGCTGGTGTTCAGAAATGTACGTCGTGAAATCGTACCTTTGGTCATAATGGTGCAATGCGTTTCGTTTTGCGGTTCTTTATCCGCTCGAAGGTTGCAGTTGCTAGAGGCGTGCCACGGTGGCAGGGGGCTTGCTCTAAACAATTAATCGACGAACCGAGTTTCGTTCATAGATGAAGAACCCGATTGATAGCAGACAACTGCGCGCCTTTGTTTCGCTCGCAAAACACGGCAGTTTCACAGTAGCAGCACGAGAACTTTGTTTAACGCAATCCGCGGTGAGCCATTCGATGCGGGCGCTGGAAGAAGATCTTGGGTGCCGACTTTTGGACAGG
>DASVNK010000061.1:0-2208 GCA_036383895.1 Verrucomicrobiia bacterium
AATACGCCAGGCTGCAAATAAATGCGCGTGCTCTGGAGAGGCGTTCTGCGTTCCTGGCGGCGGCGATGGGCGGTTGGGGTTTGGGGGCAGGACGGTGGGAGCGGGTTTGGTTGAGGTGTGTTCCGAAGGTGGAGGCGTCGAACGCTTTTCCGGTGAAGTTGGTTCGTCTGGCTCGAAATCGGAGCCAGGAAATGCGGCTGGGCGAGTGGACGATGACATACAGGAGGACGAGGAGAACGACTGCGACCGCCCATGTGACGATTAAGATCATGGTCCGCTGTTTGGTTCGACGTTATAGAAGATTCGGTTCTTCACAAGGTAAGATAGTGTGCGAGCAGCCTTTTGCAGAACCGGAAATTGCCTGTGCGTTCAGAATGCGCATGTGGTTGATGGTTCCGGGCTTGAAGTAGCGCAGTGGTTGGCTAGGCTGTTGGGTGTTCTGCCAACCCAATCATGAGCAAACCGCGCGTCCTGGTCATTGAGGATGACGATCTGCAGTACGAGTTGTACGAGGAGTCGTTGACGGATTATGATTTGGCGCGGGTGCGGACGGGGGCGGAGGCCTTGGAGGCGGCGGCGAAGAATGCGCCGAGCGCGATTATCCTGGATCACATTTTGGATGAAGGGGACCTGGGGCTGGATTATTTGCCGGAGTTGAAGGAGTTGCTGCCGCATGTGCCGATCATGATTGTGTCGGGAGCGCTGGAGGTGCAGCAGCAGATCAAGGCGTTGCAGGGTCCGCGCCGGGCGCATTATGTGATTAACAAGCCGGTGGATTTGCATGAGTTGAAGGATACGATCGCGACGGCGTTGAAGGAGTGCGGGGAGACGGAGGTGTTGCGGGGGTTCGAGGCGCTGGAGCGGTCGAAACGGATCGATGCGGAGTTTTTGTTCAGCCGATCGACGGATCGGTTGAGCCGGCAGACGGAGATTCGGCGGCTGGTTTCGAATGCGAAGAGCCGGCCGAATATCTCGGCGCTGGCGCGGCAGTTCCGGGTGGCGCGGCGGACGATTATTCGGGATTTGCAGGAGCTGATCCGGCGGGGCGAGGTCGCACCGGAGGTTTTCCCGAAGTGGGAACAGGCGGGGGCGGAGGATGAGGAGAATTAAGAATTTGCAATTAGGAATTGAGAATGAGAATTGGTGGAGATGTAAGAAAGAAGGCACCGGGACGGTGCCTTAACTCGCAGCCGGGACGGGCCGCGCTACATAAGCACTTTTCACTTGCAAATTTGGACGGTTGGTTAAACGTTTACGTAGCGAAATCCCGCATGGGCAAAATTCGCGGTTTTATTGATTAAGAAAAGAAGCATGGATAAACTTCAACCTGAGAGGGTGTCTTGAGTCGCCCTTTTCCTCCTCGGCAGTATCCTCCAAGGGACTTCACACGGGTAAACAACAAGATTCGCGCCCGCGAAGTACGCGTCATAGGCGACGAAGGCGAGCAGCTCGGTGTCATGGGCCTGAATGAGGCGCTGGCGCTGGCGCGCGCGCGTGGTGTGGACCTGGTGGAGATCGCCGCGACGGCGACGCCGCCGGTGTGTCGTGTCGTTGATTTCGGCAAGTATCGCTACGAACAGGCGAAGAAGGAAAAGGAAACGAAGAAGCATCAGCACGCGAACAAAGTTAAGGAAATTCAGCTGAGCGCGAATATCGATCCGCACGATTTCGGCGTGAAGTTGCAGCACGCGATCGATTTCCTGTGCGAGGACATGAAGGTGAAGGTGAGCCTGCGTTTTCGCGGACGCGAAATGGCGCACCAGGAGTTTGGGTTCGGGCAGGTGAATCGGTTCATCAAGGATGTGGCGCCGTGGGGACATCCGGACTCGCCGCCGAAGCTGATTGGGAAAGGGTTGAACGTGATGTTGAGCCCGTTGCCGAAGAATAAGCGGGCGAAGAATCCGGACGGTGATCGAGGCGCAGGACCTGACGCTGACAATGATGGAGGCGCGCCGGTTGATGACAATAAGACACCGCCGAAGCCGGGACCGAAAGGCAAGGAACGTGTGCCGACCAATGCGGCGGAGAATGGGACTTTCGGGCAAAATCCTTTTGCGGCGTTGGACACGAATGGGCGGAAGGCTTCTTAGAACGAAGTTAGATTTTTTAGATTCGAACCGGCTGTGATTGAGAGATCGCAGCCGTTTTTGTTTTTTGCGAGCAGGTTAGGCGCCGCAGCATTTCTTGAACTTTTTGCCGCTGCCGCAG
>DASVNK010000062.1:0-72925 GCA_036383895.1 Verrucomicrobiia bacterium
TTGTCGAGTTCCTTGCGGACGTATTCGGCGCAGAGATTTACTTTTTCTTCGTTGCGTCCGCGGAGGGTGAGCATGGCGATGCGGGAGAAGGGCGGGTAACTGAGTTGCTGGCGGAATTCGACTTCCTGTTCGAAGAAGCCGAGGAAGTCGTGGCGGCGGGCGTATTGGATGGCGGGGTGGAATGGGGTGAAGGCTTGGACTACGACTTCGCCTTCGATGTCGCCGCGGCCGGCGCGACCGGCAACCTGGGTGAGGAGTTGGAAGGTGCGTTCGCCGGCGCGGAAATCGGGCATGTGGAGGGTGAGGTCGGCGTAGATAATTCCGACAAGGGTGACGTTCGGAAAGTGGAGTCCCTTGGCGATCATTTGCGTGCCGAGGAGGATATCGATTTTGCCGGTGCGGAACTCGCCGAGGATGCGACGGAAATCGTCTTTGCGTTTCAGGGAATCGGAATCCATGCGGGCGATGCGCGCGGTGGGAAAGAGCTTTGGGAGCGTTTCTTCGACGCGCTCGGTGCCAATGCCGGCGTAACGAATGGCGGGATTGCGGCAGGATTTTTCTGGGCAGACATTCGGCGCGGCGGCGGTGTGGCTGCAGATGTGGCAAATGATTTTTTGGCTGTGGCGGTGATAGGTGAGGGAGACGCTGCAATTCGGGCAACCGGCGACGTATCCGCATTTCGGGCACTGGAGGGAGGAAGCGTACCCCCGGCGATTGAGGAAGAGGATGGTTTGTTCTCCGCGTTCGAGGCGAAGGCGAATGCGTTCGCGGAGAACTTCAGAGAAAATGGGAATGCCTTTTTCCTTGCGAGCTTCCATCCGCATATCGACGACGCGGACGAGCGGCATTTTTTGATCGTCCACGCGCGTGGGCATTTCGAGGAGCGAGTATTTGCCGGCGCGCGCGTTGTAGAAACTTTCGAGTGACGGCGTCGCGGAACCGAGAACCACGACGGCGTTTTCGAGTTGGGCGCGCATCACGGCGCAATCGCGGGCGTTGTAGCGCGGGCTTTCCTCCTGCTTGTAGGAATGTTCGTGCTCTTCGTCGACGATGATGAGGCCGAGATTTTCGACGGGAGCAAAGATGGCGCTGCGGGCGCCGATAACGATGCGGGCGCGGTTCTGGCGAATCTTTTGCCACTCGTCGTGACGCTCGCCGGCGGAAAGATGGCTGTGCAAAACGGCGACCATGGTTTGCAATGGGCCGGAACTGAAACGGGCTTTGAAACGTTCGACGGTCTGCGGCGTGAGGGAGATTTCCGGGACGAGAACGATGGCGCCTTTGCCGGATTCGCGGGCGTGAGCGATGGCCTGGAGATAAATTTCAGTCTTACCGCTGCCGGTGACGCCATGAAGGAGGAATGCGGTGGTGGCGGCGGGTTCAGTGGACATCGCCGCGGTGACTTTGTTGAGCGCGACTTGCTGCTCTTCGTTCAGAGTGAGGGCGGTGGTTGGGAGGATGACTTCGTTGGCGTAGGGATCGCGTTCGGAGACCTGGGGAGTGATGGAGATGAGGTGGAGTTCTTCGAGCTTGCGCAGGGAGACGGCGGTGGTGCGGGCTTCGCGGAGGAATGGAGTGAGAGGGGCGGATTTCTTTTCTCGGATTAGGGCGTGGATTTCGGTGAGGCGGTCGGAGAGTTTGTGATCGGGAATGGGATCGGCGAGGTAGGTGATGGCGAGACGTTCTTTCCAACCCGGCTCTTCCTGGCGGACCGCTTCGGGGAGAACGCTGCGGAGCGTGGCGTCCAGCGGGCAGCAGTAGTATTCGGAAATCCAGCGGGCGAGTTGGAAAACTTTTGGTGGAATCCTGGCGTGGTCGCCGATGACTTTATTGATGGATTTGAGGGTGTGGTGCGGGGATTCGGGAAGGAGCGCGGTGACGGCGCCGAGGACCAGGCGAGAGCCGAAGGGAACCTTGACCCGCGAACCGACGAGGACCTGGCCTTCGAGGACGGGCGGAATGAAATAATCGAATTCCTTGCGGACGATTTGATCGAGTGCGACGCGGGCGATCATTTTGCGGAGCTGAGGGAACGGAGGTAGTGCCACATCGCATCAATTTGTTGGTGCGCGTTGCCTTCGAAATATTCAGTGAGCTGGCTGCGGCCTTCGGGATCGAAGTAGGCGGGCATTTTTGTTCCCGGATCGATGGCGATGGGGTTCATGAGCCAGCGATGGAAGTAATCGGGGAGAAGGCGGTCACCGGAGTAGGCGAGATTCACGCCGGGACTTTCGACGACGAGTTGGGTGTTGTTGGAGCCGATGGCGTGACAGGCGACGCAGGAAAATCCGCCGGTAGTGCCGATGAGTGTTTCGCCGGTTTTAACTAGGTTTGATGCGGGCGCGGGTCCCGCAGGGGTTTGTGCAGGATAGCCGTGGAGAGCGGCGAGTCCGACGGCGAGGTTGGTCGCGTACGCTGGGAACGCCGGCATACGGGCTTTGAGCCACGGGCGGGGCTTCTCAGGAATTTCTCCAGCGATGAAGTGGGTGGTCCATTCTGGTTTGAGCTTGCCGCCGAGAGACATTGGGAGGGGAAGGTTGTTTTCGGTGTGGCATTGATCGCAGCGGAGGAATTCGACTGAACGGACCGCGAGTTCGGATGTGCTGACCGTGAGGTCGCGATTGTTGGACGAGAGGAAAGCGTGGAGGTCGGCGCGTTGCGAATCGGTGAGGTGGAACTGGGGCGCGGTGAGATTATCGGGCTCGAGGCAGCCGGCGAGTTGCGGAGAGATTTTGGCGAGGGCTGGGGCGGTGTATTGATTTGGGAGATCGAGAGCGTGGCAATTGAGGCAGCCGGAGTTTTGCACGAGGTTTTTTCCGCGAGCGATGAGGTCTGCGGTTGGGGCGGGAGTGGATTTGGGGTTGGAAGCGTCGTTTGATTGCAGGAGAAAGCTGGCGACGGATTCGGCCTCGGTGCGGGTGAGCTTGAAGTTGGGCATCGGGTTTGCGGCGTAGTGGGCCTGCGGATTTTCGAGGTAACTGACGAGGGCCGCCGAAACGAATTTGCGGTTGAGGTGCGCGAGGGTAATGCGGTCCGCGGCTGGCGATTCGCCTGGCAGCGCATGGCAGGCGGCGCAGTGAAGATCTTTAATGAGTGATTCGCCGGCGGAGCGGAGGGCCGGGTTCAGGTTTGCGGAGGGAAGATTGGTTTTGAGCGTGGAAAGGAACGCAGCGGCGGCGCGTGCGTTGTCTCCGACATTCATGGGGCCGTGCAGCAGTTTTGGCATGCGGGCAGGCCGGTCTTTCCAGGGAAGGATGAGCCAGGATGCGATCCAGTCGGGTTGGAGGCGCGAGCCGATGCCAGCGAAGGTGGGTGCATCGAACGCGGCGGATTCTTTGTCGGGCGCGTGGCAGTTGGCGCACTGGAAGGATTGGTAGAGAAAGGCGCCGTTCTGAATGGAGATCACGCGTGCGAGTTCGGGAGAGGAATCGTGGCTGAGAGCGGCTGGCGGAATTGGAATCGGGACGGCGGTGTTTTTGGAGGACCAGAGGAGGCGGAAGGTGGCGGGTGCGTTGGTCGGAGAGGTGTAGCGGATGGTGAGTGCGTTGGTTCCTTTGCCGAGGCGAACGGGAGTGCTGGTGAAATTGGTTTCGGTTTCGGTGTGCGGTGTGGCGAGTAGTTGTTTGCCGTTGATGGTGAGTTCGGCGCGGCCGATCAGTTCGAGGGTGAAGGTGTGTTGGGCGCGCAGGTCGACGGAAATGTAGCCGGTGAGGTCGGCGGTGAACGGCCCGGGTTCCAGGCCGAAGGCGGCGGGTTGGTTGGTCGGGATGTGGAACGCTGCAATGGGGAGGATGCTGTGTATCGGCAAGGGTCGCGAATCTACCGCAGAGGAGGCAGACGGAGAGAAACGGATGGCGAGACCTGGCCCGGAGGCGAGCGAGGTCAGAAGGAAGGCCATGGTTAGCGCCACTCGTAACAGCACAGGCGCCGAGAATATAAGCTTCGGTGCGAATGGCAAAGGAGACAAAGGAGAGGTCGAGAAGGTTGACGCGGCGACCGTGACCGGAAGTTCAAGCGCCAGAGTATCCTTTTGAGCCGAACCGTTCGCGATTTTTGCTGTCCAATCATTAAAACAGTAGAGCGGGTGCGATTTAAAGTGAGGGGCAACTCTTCTCTCGTGCGAGAGCGAAGTTCTTGCCGAAGACCCCTGACCCTGTTCCCGGCGGGAGAGGGAAGGATCGGCGGGTTCAACGTCAGATTTCGACGTGCTTGTGTGTTTTTTTGTGTTCATAAAGCTATAAAGCGTTGAGGACTAATGGTTAGTCGGTGCTGGAGCTGTGTGTGCGCTGTGTGTGAGCTGTGTGTGAGCCGGGTGTGAACCGGGTGTGTGCCGGGTGTGAGGTCGGTGTTCGGGTGTTTGGAGGAGCAGAGAGAACACAGAGGGGGCACAGAGAACACAGAGTTTTGTGGGACTCGTGCAGCTACGCGATATAGCGCAACTGTGTGTGCAATGATTAGGTGGTCACTTTGGCGTGGGCGAACAGTAGACTCGAGGGCGAGGCTTTTGTTCGGGCACGTGCCGAGTGACCACGAATGGTTGTTCGTGATCATAGGTAGAATCTAGCAGAGTAGAGACTAATGCGTCAACCGAAATGTTGCTAGTTTTGTAGTATGGCAAGTTGAGATTACGCTTAGACGATCTGGGTTGGAGGATGGTTGCCTTACGCCCCGCGGCGCGCTGAGACAGCGCGCCCTACCGTGGCCAAAAAGTGCGATTCGAGTCAGTTCGGTTTGTAGCGCACCATCCCGGAGTGCGGGCGAAGCGCACCAGCGTGACCGAGCGGCATTGGCCCTCAACTTAAATCGCACCCAGTAAAACCGCTGATTGGCCGTTGAGGAGGGGATTGTCTAAATTGGCGTGAAAACGTGATACATTAAAGTGGAAAAGGAAGGGCGGGTTGGGAAAACTCGCTGGGAGGAACATGGCCGAAAAGAATATAGCCGAATTGCCGAGGGATTTGCGCGAGCTTTACGAGCGCGGAAATGCGGCGCTGCAAAAGAAGAATTACGATTACGCGATTGCAATATATAACCAGGTGCTGGGCCGCGAGCCGGGGTTTTATGCGTGTCGAGAGGCGTTGCGGGCGTGCCAGCTCAACAAGGCGGGGACAGGCGGCGGTTTTTTCAAGAAGATGTTGGGAACCGCGAGTGTATCGCCGTTGCTCGCGAAGGCGCAGATGCAAGTGCGAAATAACCCGGTGGAAGCATTGGCCACTTGCGAACAGATCCTGAACAGCGAGCCGAACAATACGGCCGCGCATAAGTGGCTGGCGGAAGCGGCGCTGGCGCTGGAATTTCCGAGGACAGCGGTGTTGTCCCTGGAAATTGCGTTCAAGAACAATCCCGGCGACAAGGAGATCGGAAACCGGTTGGGCGAGGCGCTCACGGTCGCGGGCCAGAACGAGCGCGCGATGACGATCTATACGGAATTGCAGAAAGTGTTTCCGCAGGACGCAGCGATCGCGATGTCCATCAAAAATCTCGCGGCGAAGCAGACGATGTCGCAGAGCGGGTATGAGGCGGTTGAGTCGGGATCGGGTTCCTACCGGGATATTCTGCGAGATAAAGGGCAAGCGGCATCGCTCGAGCAAGAGGGGCGGCAGGTGAAAAGCGATGATGTCGCGAGCGAGTTGATTCGTGAGTACCAGGGGCGTCTGGAGAAAGAGCCGAATAACCGGCGGCTGCTGAAAGCGATCGCGGATCTTTACGCGCAGAAGAAGGACTACGACAAGGCGTTGGAGTATCTCGGGATGATGAGCACGATCGAAGGGCAAAGCGATCCGACCCTGGAGAAGGCGATTGCGGATACGCGGTTGCGGAAGCTTGATCATGCGATTTCCTTGATCGACGAGAGCGCTCCAGAGGCAGCAGAGCGGCGGGCGGCATTGGATCAGGAACGCCAGGAATTCCGGATCGCGGAGGCGCGACGGTTGGTGGACAAGTATCCGAACGATCTGAATTACCGCTTTGAGCTTGGGAAACTTTTGTTTGAATTGGGCAAGACGAGCGACGCGATTTCGGAGTTTCAAAAAGCGCAAATGAACCCGAACAAGAAGATCGCGTCGCAGTTTTTCATCGGGAAATGTTTCGCGAAGCAGCGGATGTATGACCTGGCGGCGCGGAGATTTGAGAGCGCGATTGCGGAGAAACAAATCTTCGACGACGAAAAGAAGGAGTTGATTTACGAACTCGGATCAGTGCTGGAGAACCAGGGCAAAACCGAAGAAGCGATTACGCAATACAAGCAGATTTACGAGATCGATATTGGGTATCGCGATGTGGCGGCGAAGGTGGATGCTTATTACGCCGGAGCGCGTTGAGCGGGTTCAGATTTTCTCGACTTTTTGATGAGGATGTGGCAAATGTTCGCCGGTGATCCGCTGGCAAATCCTTCTTTTATCCACAACTGTGGGCTCCTCCCTGGCCCTGAATATACAGTTCGATTATTCTTACGACACACAGGGGTTTTTCGCCGGGGCAAATGCTTCGCGGCGCGCGGTGTTAGAGGCAGCCGCGGAACGGATCGAGCGCCGGGTTGCTGAAGTTTTGCCGGGATTGGTTCCAATTGGCGGGAACAGCTGGAGCCTGGGTTTTCCGCATCCCGGCACCGGCCAGGCGGTCACATTGGAGAATCCCAGCCTGCCGGCGGACACAGTGGTGATCTATGTCGGCGGACGACCGAGGAGCGATGGGTTCATAGCGTACGCTGAGTATTCGTACAACTGGAATGGGGACGGTAATTGGGTGGCATTGTGGCAGGCGCGCGATGGGGCGAACAGTTTCCAGTCGATCGGTGGATCGATCAGCTTCAATTCAGACACAACGTGGTATTTCGACCCGGATGTCCGGACGGTGGAAAGTTTTTCCGGATACGATTTTTTCTCGCTCGCGCAGCACGAGATTGCGCATCTGCTTGGGTTCACTGACGGAGCGGCAGCATTCCGCACGCGGGTGAGCAGTGGAACGTTCGTTGGGTTAAATGCGGTGGCACTTTATGGGGCGGGTGTGCCGCTCGCGAGTGGGTTGGATCACTTTGGGGCGGGCATCGAGTATCGCGGCTTCCAGGCGAACATGACGCCTTTCTTCTCAACGGGGACGCGCACGCCGTTCACGGAACTGGATTTCGCGGTGTTGAATGACATTGGGTATGCAACTCACGCGCCCGAGGAAGTGCGCCTTGTGCAAATGGCGCGAAGCGGGAATGAAATAACACTCGCCTGGACCGGCGGCGTGGGCCCGTTCGCGATTGAATCGAATCTCGATCTAAGCTCTGAAACTTGGACGAGGCGGACTAATCCGTTACCGGCTGCAGAAGCAGCGACGGTGATGATGCAGAGCGCGACCGAGTTTTTCCGCTTAATCGATTTGGGTCGTTAAGGAGTGGTGCTTTTTCGAAGCGCAATGAGCTGGAAATAAAAAAGCTCCGCTTTGGGCGGAGCGTTTTGGAGAGCCGCTGTTTCGGCGTGAAATGATTTATGCGGTTCGGCGGCGCAATGCCGCGAAAAGAAGCCCGCCGAGGCCGAGCAGCGCGAAAGTGCTTGGTTCGGGAACGACTTCGACGCGGATGTTATCGACAATCGCGCCATTGCCAGCAGTGCCTGCAACGGGTGCGTGAACTCGCAGTTCGGAGAAGTTGCCCATGGGAGTGGTGCCTGTTTCGGTGTAAGTAAAATCCCAGGTACCGTCGATTCCGAGATCGATACGAGTAGTGACGCTCGACTCGCCAAAAGTCGCTTCGAAACGCGCAGATCCGGTGTAATACTCGCCCATCTTCACCCAGTCCTGCCCCGGCAAATCGCTTCCGACGTTAATTGTGCGCACGCCGATTCCGCTACCAGTGCCTGGCGAGGTGCTGCCGTCAGGGTTCAGGACATTATCAAAAAGTCGATACATACCCATTTCGAACAGAGGATTGGCCCCCGTCCGAAGACCCACCGTTGTCACGCTATTCACGGTGCCGTCGCTAATCAGGTCCGCAGTGAATCGAACCGGAGCGGCATCGCTCGGGTCGAGGGTGAAGGTTGAGCCAGCCCAGATGTTCGGGTTTGTGCCGGTGCCGGGGTTGAGTGCGTTGCCCGCTGAAGAGTCTAGCGTCAGGACAGAATTGGTGCTCAATGTCCAATTGGCATCAAGAGCTGCTTGATCGGCATAGTTGAATTGTTCGTCCACAAAAACTTGAGCGAACCCAATTGGAGCGATCAAGGCTGCCGCGAGGGTGGTGGCGCCGAGGTGAAGTTTCCCTGTTCTGTTCATGGCTTGCGTTGATTTTTTCTCGCGAAGCGAAACATGCGTTGCGCCAGGCGAATGGGTTTAAAACGGTAAGGCGCAATTAAGCGAAAAATCAGCGAAATCGTCAACCCTGTTTTGTCCGTGAAATGAAGAATTTTTCACAGTGCGGTGGACGAGGAAAAGCTTGATGGCTTTCAGGGTCGAGCCATGCTTTAGGGATGTCCAAGGAGATACGATTTTTCTGTGCGTTGCTCGTTTTAGTGTTGGGGCAATTAGCCTTAGCCTTTTCAGCAGAGCCGGAGGAGATTTTGCTTTGGCCGAATGGCGCTCCCGGTTCGGAAGGCAAGGACACGAGAGAAGTGGTGATTACAGGCCGGAGCGGAGAACGACAGATCTTCCAGGTGCACAAGCCTTCGATTACGCCGTTTTTGCCGTTGAAGGAAAAAGCGACGGGTGCGGCGGTGCTGGTCATTCCAGGTGGCGGACATCGAGTGCTGGCCTGGGAGCATGAAGGGCCGAACATGGCGAAGTGGCTCGCGGAGCGCGGAGTGGCGGCGTTTGTGTTGAAGTATCGTTTGGCGCGCGAGACGAATTCTACTTACAAGCTGGAGGTGCATCCGCTGGCCGACGCGCGCAAGGCGATGGAGATGATTCGCGCGAGGGCTGGGGAATGGAATATCGATCCGAAGAAAGTTGGCGCGGCGGGATTTTCAGCGGGTGGGGAATTGGTGGCGATGATGGCGGGCAATTTTGATTTCGGAGACGCGCAAGTGGAGCAGGGGAGTGAGGAATCGAAGCCGAATTTTCAGGCGCTGATTTATCCGGGGAAATCGCGGCAGATCGTTCCGACTAAGAATTCGCCGGTCGCGTTCATGGCGGCGGCTTATGATGATCGGCCCGACATTTCCGAAGGATTGGCGGAATTGTATTTGCGATTCAAGAAGGCGGGCGTGCGCGCGGAGTTGCATATGTATTCGACCGGGGGGCATGGGTTCGGCGTGCGGGAGAATAATACGAAGCCAGCGGGCATGTGGACAGAGCGGTTTTTGGAGTGGATGAAAGAAAGTGGGTTTGTGGCGAAGTAATGTACCCGGAGAAGGACTCCTCACGTCGTCCCCTACAAGGAAAAATGCAAATCGCTTTAACGAAGGCGCCGGTAACGGATGCGACCAGTGTTTACCGGTGGCGGGACGGGTTGTATGCGGTGGATTTGCTGACGTGTGCGATTGTGCACCTGGATTTCTTCACGTGGTTGGCGGATGGGCCGAAGAGCAAGGAAGGGATTTGTGAGCACTTCAAAATCGCTGAACGGCCGACGGATGTGATGCTGACGCTTTTCGTGGCGATGGGGTATTTGCGGCGGTTGGCGGGACAGGTGGTAGAAGTTACCGAAGTGGCTCGGGAACATTTGGTGAAATCTTCGCCGTTTTATTTGGGGCCGTATTATGCGTCGTTGAAGGACCGGCTGGTGTGCAAAGATTTTCTCGAGGTGTTGCGGAGCGATAAGCCGGCGAATTGGGGCAGTTTCAAGAACGAGAAGGATTGGGCGCGCGCGATGGAGGATGAAACGTTCGCGCAGAATTTCACGGCGGCGATGGATTGTCGCGGCGTATTGCTCGGGCAGGCGCTGGCCGAGAAGGTGGATTTGAATGGTCGGAAGCGTTTGCTGGATGTGGCGGGTGGTTCGGGGATCTACGCGTGCGCGATTGCGGCGCGGTGGAAAGAGTTAACGGCGGCGGTTTATGAGAAGGGACCGGTAACGAAAGTAGCGGAAGAGGCGATTCGGAAGCGCGGGTTTTCGGAACGGGTGAAGGTGATTTGCGGGGACATGTTCAAGGAGGAGTTGCCGGGCGGGTTCGATGTGCACCTGATTTCGAACGTGCTGCATGATTGGAATGAGAAAACGGTGCGCGAGCTGTTGGAAAAGTCGCATGCGGCGCTGGAGCCGGGCGGGCTGTTGATCATTCATGATGTGCACATCAATGAGGGGAAGACCGGCCCGCTGCCCAATGCGGCCTATTCGGCGCTGCTGATGAATGTGACGGAAGGGAAGTGTTACTCGTTGAGCGAACTTTATCCGATGCTGCGGGAGATTGGATTTAGGGAAATGCGATTCACGGAGACGGCCGCGGACCGCAGTATCGTCACCGCTCTTAAATAGTATCTGCACTTGCCGACTCGCCGGAGGCTGTCCATCTTTGCGCGTTTATGGCCGGAAGTGGAATGGACATTAAATATGTGGCGCATTTGGCGCGGCTGGCGCTGACGCCTGAAGAGGAGGAAAAGCTGGGCGCACAGCTTGGAAATATCCTGCATTACATCGAGAAGCTGAATCAGATCGATGTCTCCAACGTCGAGCCGACGTCACACGCGGTGCCGCTAGAGAATGTGACGCGGGAAGACGCGGTGCGGCCCTCGTTAACGAACGAGGATGCGTTACGCAATGCGCCATCAAAAGCGAACGGGTTGTTCCTTGTGCCAAAGATCGTGGAGTAAAGAGGCGGTATGTTGAATCAACTCACGATTTCTGAAGCGATCGAAGGTTTGCGCGCGAAGAAGTTTTCCGCGCGCGAGTTGATGCAGTCGTGCATCGACCGTGTGAAGCAGGTGGATGGCAAAGTTAAAGCTTTCCTGAGTTACGACGAGCAGGACGCGCTGACGCAGGCGGATGCGGCTGACAAGATATTAGGTGATGGCAAAGGCGGGCCGCTCACGGGGATTCCAATAGGGATAAAGGACGTGCTTTGCGTGAAGGATCATCCTTGCAATTGCGCGTCGAAGATTTTGGGGAACTTCCGCTCGCCGTATGATGGAACTGCGATCCAGAAATTGAAGGCGGCAGGCGCAGTGATGTTCGGCAGAACGAACATGGACGAGTTCGCGATGGGCAGTTCGACGGAGAATTCGGCGTTTTTCACGACGAGGAATCCCTGGGATCTGGAGCGGATACCCGGCGGATCATCGGGTGGTTCCGCCGCGGCGGTGGCTGCGGATGAATGCCTGGCGACGTTGGGAACGGATACGGGCGGATCGATTCGGCAGCCGGCGGCGTTGTGCGGCGTGGTTGGGTTTAAGCCGACGTATGGACGCGTTTCGCGGTATGGGTTAGTGGCCTTTGCGTCATCGTTGGACCAGATCGGGCCTTTCACAAAAGACGTGCGCGATACGGCGACAATTTTGACGGCGATCAGTGGGGCGGATCCGATGGATTCGACGAGCGTGCCGGAACCGGTGCCGGATTATACGCGCGCGCTGGATGGAAATATCAAGGGGTTGAAGATTGGCATCGCCAAGGAATACATGGTCGGCGGACTTGATCCCGAGGTCGGCGCGATTGTGCAGAAGGCAATCGATCAATTGCAGAAGCTCGGCGCTGAAATCGTGGAGGTGAGTTTGCCGCACACGGAATATGCGGCCGCGACCTATTATATCATCGCGCCGGCGGAAGCTTCGGCGAATTTGGCGCGTTTTGATGGCATTCGTTATGGCGCGCGGATTGAAGGCGCGGATCCGACGGAACTGTATTCGAAGACGCGCGGCGCTGGTTTCGGTGCGGAAGTGAAGCGGCGCATCATTCTCGGGACTTACGTGCTGAGCAGCGGTTACTACGATGCGTATTATCTGCGCGCGCAAAAAGTGCGGACGTTAATTCGAAACGATTTCGTCAAGGCGTTCGAGAAGGTGGACGCGATCGTGACTCCTACCACTCCGACGGCGGCGTTTAAAGCGGGAGAGAAATCTGGTGATCCGTTGCAGATGTATCTATCGGACATCTTCACCATTTCGTGCAATCTCGCAGGTATCTGCGGGATTAGTTTGCCGTGCGGGTTTACGGCGAATCCGAAGTTGCCGGTCGGCTTGCAGTTGCTCGGGAAAGCGTTCGGCGAGAGCACCATTTTGAAACTCGCACACGCTTACGAACAATCGACGAGTTGGCGGAAGGAACGTCCGTCGCTCTAGGATTATGGCAAAAATGCCGGAATTGAAGTTGAAGGAGGGTGATAAAGCGCCGGAGTTCAGTGCGACGACGAATACCGGCGAAAAGCTTTCGCTGCGCGACCTTAAAGGTCAGCCGGTGGTGCTTTATTTTTATCCGAAGGACGATACACCGGGTTGCACGACGCAGGCGTGCGGACTGCGAGATGCGTATAACGATTTTCGGAAAGCGGGCGCAGTCGTGCTGGGTGTCAGTCCCGATCCGGTGAAAAGCCACGTGAAGTTCATTACCAAATTCCAACTGCCGTTCACGCTGCTGGCGGACGAAGACAAAGGAATCGCCCAGGCGTATGGCGTGTGGGGCGAGAAATCGTTCATGGGGCGGAAGTATATGGGAAACTTTCGCGTGACTTACCTGATCGATGGAGAGGGGCGCATCGCGAAGATCTGGCCGGCAGTGAAGCCGGAGACGCACGCAGAGGAAGTCCTCACCGCGTTGCGCGACCTTCGTTCCACTTAAGCTCTAATCAGCGCGAAAGCTTTCTGCATCGCCTCGAAAGTCGCCGCGCAAGCCGCTTCGTTATCCATATCGTTCAGTGGTTTGTTGAAGGGTTCGGCGCGAACGGGGCCGTTGTAACCTAGTTTTTGCAGCGCGTTCAGGAATGATTCAACCGGGATGACGCCAGTTGCCATGGGGAGTTCGCGCTGGCCATCGATTTGTTGATCCTTCGGTTTGCCGGCGGGCGCGTCGTTTAGATCGCAAGCGACAATTTGTTCCGCTTTGAGCGTTAGAATATCATCCGCGGATTCGTTCGCCTGCCACCAGTGCCAACTGTCGAGGACGAAGCCGATGTTCTTCGCGCCAGTTTCGGCGATGAGTTCTTTGGTTTCGGCCATGGTGTGCGCGAATTCGAAGTGGAAGCGGTCGCGCAACGTTTTCGTGCCGACGTATTCCAGGCCGAGACGGATCTTTCTTTCATCGAGGATGCCGGCGATTTGGCGGAGCCGTTTAGCATGCTGCTTTAGATTCTGGAGGTAGGTGAGCGAATTATGGCCAGGCATGATCCAGGTGCCCATGCGCGTGACCTGGGCACGTTGCAGGGCGTCGGCGATTTTCGGGAGTTCTGCGAGGCCGTCCGTGAACTTGGATTCTTCGCCGCGGAAATCGACGGGCAATCCGGCGGCGCCGAATTGAACTCGTTTGCCGCGCATCGTGGTGAGTAGTTCAGCGATTTCATCTTTGCTCATGCGAGCGAGTTCGCTGCCGAGCGGTTCGACTGATTCGAAGCCGTGCGCGTGGGCAAGTTCGATGAGTTCGCGCTGGGGGGCGCGCACGCCGATCATTCCGGGCATGAGGTTGATGGTCATCTTGCGCCTGGTTGAAGACTCGGCGGAGAAACTTTTGGAAACAGCAGCAGCGAACGCACCCGTGGAAATCGTCTTCAAAGCGGCGCGGCGGGAAAGCGGGAGCGGGTTGTGCATGAGCATTGGTTAACATAGAACCGGTGGGCATCTCAAGAGAGTTGACTTCGGGGGAAATTCGCGTCTTTTACTCACCCATGTTTTCGCTGCGGAACGCGAGTTTTCTTTTGTTGCTGGCCGGCCTCACAACGGTGCTGGGCTGTAAGACTCAGTATTCGGAAAAGGACCTGACCGCGAGCGCCCCGCCGGTGTTGAAGAGCAATAGCCGGATTTACGTTGCGATACCGTTCGATGCATCGTTCAAAGATGAAGTGATGGAAGGTTCGGGCAAGATGACGGCGCAGGCTTTCCAGGCCGCGTTCCTGAAATACACCCGCTCGGTTTACACTTCGAGATTTCCGGAATCGGTGGGAGAGGCGCTGGAGATCGCCCGCAAGGGGAACATGGAATATGTGCTGTATCCGACAATCGTGAAATGGGAAGACCGCGCAACGGAGTTCTCGGGCAGACGCGATCGGCTCACGATAAAAGCAGAGTTAATCGATTTGAGCACGAGTCAGGTCGTGTTCGCGCGGGAGATCGAAGCGACCGGAAAATGGATGACCGACGGAGGCGAGTCGCCGAAAGATCTGCTGGACCAGCCCGCGCAACAATTCGCGAACTCGGTTTTTCGTCGCATTGAGAGACCCTCGGCGTTGTAAGTGAGCGAAATCTCTTGCTCTCACCAAGGCATCGGTGATAACCTTACGTCAATGACGTGGGAATCCCTGATCGATCTGCTTTCACGCGAATTTCGCAATCTCCGCCGAATGCCGGTCGTCAACTTTGGATTCGCCACGGCTCCGGTGACTGACGTGAACGAACTCCGCAGTGAAGAGTTGCGTTCCGCTGAGCGCGTGGATGCGATTGTTCGTGATTTCGCACGTACCCGTCGTTGGCCGGCGCTCGATGAAAAGGAGCGGTTTTTTCTTCGTGAGCGAATCCGATTTGCCTACGAGTATTCGAGCATCGCGGAAATTACCGTGAAGCGGCCCGTATACATTGCCAGCCGTCCGCACATTTGGAACGAGCAACGGCGTTTGCTCGAGTGGCTTCTCATTGATGCGTGGCGGAAATCGGGCGTGTTAAATTGGCTTGAGCCGCTCGTCATCATGACGCAGACCACGGCTGTTCAACCCGAGTGGGAATTGCACATCGCGGAATAGTTTCCCGAATACTTCAGGAACTTGCGCTGGTGTAGTGGCGAATTGACCACCGCCAGACCGCTTCGGAAATCGCAAACAGCACCACGCTCATTCCAAGGAGGAGGAGCATTTCCCATGGCGAGCGCAATTTCTCGGTGATCAACTTCGCGGGCACATTTGCGACGAGCAGCATCGGCAGCACAAAGGTGAAGAACGCCTTGAACGTGCCGCGAAAAGCAGCGTCTGGCAGCCGGGCGATGTTGAAGAGGTTGTAATAGCCCCAAACGATTCCCTGCGCGCGAACGGTCCAGAAGCTGGAAGAGGCTAACATTAGCAGGAGCGAGTAGTGGATGACCAATCCCGCGAGAACGAGGAGAAGAAATCCAACGAAATGAGTGAGGGAAGGCGAAAGGTTCAATTGCATCGCTGAATAAACCATCACCGCACACGCCACGGCGGCGTTAAAGAAACCGCCGAGATCCACCTGGCGAAATGAAATCAGGAAACGAGTGTTCACCGGGAGCAGGAGCATGAAATCGAGCGTGCCTTTGCGGATGAGTTCGGAGAGTTGAACCAGGTTGGTGAGGAGCAACGCCGAGAAAAGTTGCTGGATGAACGTGCTGGTGCCCATGAGGAAAACCACCTGCCATTTGGACCAGTCGCCGATGCGGTCGGTGTGGCTGTAGATGACCGCGATGAAAGTGAGTTGCAGCGCGAACCAGAGCAGTTCGACGATGATCCAAAGGATGAAGTTCACCTTGAACTGCATCTCGCGGACGACGGAATACTTCCAAAGCGCGGCGTAGATCGAACTGTAGCGGGCGAGCGCTGATGTTTGCGGTTTATCCATGCTGGGCGGCTTTATGAACCGTTCGCTGTTGCAGAAGATTGTTGAGCCAGACGCCGAAGACAAGCAGAAGGCCGAGCATCACGTATTCGAGGTGGCTGATTTTGAAGGGGAGATTGCGCGCGCCCCAGATTGCGGCGCCGCGCAGGCCTTCATCCATGATGGCGATGAAGAGCACGCCGAAGATGGTGCCAATAATGGTGCCATTGCCGCCTTGAACGCGAGTGCCGCCGAGCACGACGGCGACAATGACGTGGAGTTCCAGGCCGGTGAGTGCGCTGGCGCTGACGGAGCCATTACGGCCGGTGAAACAGACCGCAGCGAGAAAGGCGAGGCAACCGACGAGGGCGTAAATTTGCAGGAGGCGCCGTTCGACGCGGAGACCGGCGTAGCGCGCGGCGATGCGATTGCCGCCGATCATGAGGAGTTCGCGGCGCCACAGTGAATTTGCGAAATACAATCCGCCTGCGACGAACAGCGCGATGACAATGGCGAGACTTCCCTGGGGCTCGCCGAAAACGTGGTAGCCGGGCACATCGAGGAAAGGGGATTTTTCCAGGTCACCCATAATCACGAAGCAGAGGCCGCGAAAGAAGATCATCGTGCCGAGCGTCGCGATGATCGGTGGGACATCGAGGCGCGAGATCAGGATACCGTTCAGCAGTCCTGCGGAAATGCCAACCGCGAGTCCCGCCGGGAGAGCGGTCCAATAGAAATTCGGCCCGGCAGGAAAGGAGGACATGACGCACGCGACGAGAGCAACGATCGAGGCGACGGAGAGGTCAATACCAGCGGTCATGAGGACGATCGTCATCCCAAAAGCTAGAATCAGAATGGGCGCTGATTGGATGAAGAGGTCCGCGAAATAGCTTTGTAGATATGGAAGGAGGTCGGCGGCGGACGAGAATTGCTTTCCCGAAAGCGCGGTGAAGAAGCTGATTTCAGCGAGGAGGATCAGCAGGAGAATTGTTGCGCGCTTCAAGAGAGTTCCTCCATGCGTTTGAGCGGGCGATGCAGGGCGCAATCGACGGCAATGATGATCAAAATGATGGCGCCGGTGAGCGCATCCTGCAGGTAAGCGCTCGCCCCCGCGTAGATGAGCAGTTGCGAAATGAGATAAAGGAATAGGACGCCGAGAAATGTGCCGAGATACGAACCTTCACCGCCGAAAATGTTCGTGCCACCGAGGATCACCGCGGCGATGACCTGAAGTTCGAAACCGAGCGCCATGCGGGCTGGTTCCACCGCCTGGACGCGCGTCGCGTAAAGAACCGCGGCTGCGGCAAAGAAAAGTCCGCCGAGAACGAAGGAACTGGAAAGAATGCGGCGCGGCTGCAGACCCATGAGGTGGCACGCTTCGGGAGAATTGCCGAGCGCGAGCCAGAGGCGGGGGTGTTTGCCGAATGATTCCCACATAATCGCAACGCTCGCGCCCACGAGCAGAATCCAGCCGCCATAAAGTTTGCCGGGTGAATGGTAGGCATCTGAATGAACGGAAATGTTTCCAGAAAAATTTGGAATGAAGGAGTCGGCAATAATCAGAGCGATTCCGCGGTAGAGCGGCAGTCCTGCAAGGGTGACGATGATCGCCGGCATGTTGAGGCGCGTGACGAGAAGACCGTTGAAGGACATGAGCGACCACGCCGAAGCCGCGCAGATCGCGAAGGACAGAACTGGAGAATAACCACGTGTTGCAAAACAGCCGAAGATTGTTCCCGCGAGTGCAATCATTGAGGCGATGGAAAGATCGATCGCGCCGGTGAAAATGATTCCGGTGAGCGCAAAGGCTGCGAGAGCGGCGGGCGCGATGTCCGGACCAATGCGCCCGAGGATTTCTGTGAAGGAGCTGCCTTCCTTCAGCAGCGCAAAAATCGTGAAGAGCAGAATAAGGTTGCCCGCGAATAAAAACGCGAGCCGCCTCCGCACCGGGCGTCCCATTCGGCTGAACACGCGCGCGATTTAACGCGATGCACGCGGGGCACGGCAAGCGCTCAGAAAGTAAACGGAATCGTTCGTGGCGGAGAAAGGACGAAAGGACTCCTCACGTCGTCCCCTACAGAAATTACTTTGAAGGGTGCGAGATCTTCTCGGCCAAATTCTCCAGCGCGTATCCGACCGACTTCAGGACTTGGGAAATTCCGTGGGCGACGCCGTGTCCGCAATGCTTCTCGCTGACGTAGCCATTTTGGCGTAAAACGGTTTCCTTCACTTGCGGGATCGCGTTCATCGGCGCGACGAGCCAGCGCGCGAATTCATTGGAAAGCATGGGAAGATCGTTCAAGTGATCGCCGGCCGCGACGATTTCGTCCGGCATGATGTTGAGTCGGCGCGCGATCTCGGCAAGGGCGGTTCCTTTGTTGAAAGCTTTGTGACTGAAGCGCGCGTAGATGTCGTTCCGCATGACGACAAGATCACCGACATCTTTGAACGCCACTTCAAGGTAATCGTGAATCTCTTCAGCGTGGGAAACCTTTTCCGCGATGAGGCAAAACGGGGAATAAGGGTCTTCGTAAACCTGCGCTTTCTGGTAGCGCGAGTTAACCCACTCGTTAATCCGCGGAAGGTGCGGTCGCATCTTCTCGAACAACTCCGCGTGCATTTGCGTGCAACGATCGTTCCAATCGCGCACGCTCACGTAATCGCTTTCTTTTAATTCGTAAATCTCGCGTTCGACCACGACCACGAAATTCGGGCGAATGCTCAGGCCTGCCTTGGTGAGCGATTCCATCAAGCTCGTGAGATCGCGGCCGGTGTTGATCACCCAATAAACACCGCGATTTTGAAGCGCGCCGATCAACGTCTCCAGTTCCTTTGGCACGGGCGGAGTCTCGAAATCCGTGTGCAAAGTGCCGTCGAAATCGGTTGAGATTAATTTAATGGGTGGTTTCATCCTGCCGGAAACACGCGCGAAACGGCTCGTTCCGCCCGCCCTAGCTTGCGCGGCAACTACATTCGTGCGATAGAAGCGAATGTCAACGATCCGATTATTTCTGCCAAGATGAGAACTCTTTCTCCAATATCTCAGCGACGCACGTCAGCGGCTCCTCCCCTTCGTGCGTCTTGAAGATGCGGTGCTCCAATTCCGTATGCGTTTTTGGACGCACGGCAGCATCGCACCAAGATAAATACGCATCTTTTCCGTCGTAATTGAAGCGAAGCATCTTTTTTCTTCTTCCAGCAACGATCTCCCAGCTGCCAAAGGCCATGTAATCGAATTTGTGTTCGTATACGGTGATGCCGGTGCGGGCGAGTCGTTCTGCGAGCAAAAAAACTCTTTTGAAATAGCCTGCAGAGGACTGACTATCGTCGATGTCGTCAGATTTCATATACAGATAAAAACATTTTCACCGAACAAATCTGCGGAAAAGGGTAGCCCCCAAGCCGAAATACGGTAGTTTTTTCAGGCGAAAACCCTCGTGTGTAAAGCTGTAAATGGCAGTATACGGAGCGTTGTCAAAGGTTATGTCGCCCCAGGAACAATACGACGATGCGATGTTCGACTTTTCGCGTGGCGAATATGAAACCGCCATTGCGAAGTTCGAGCGCATACTTGCGGCCGACCCGGTGAACTTCGACGCGCAACTCGCGCTGGGGATGGCGCATTATCGCAAGGGCGACTTCGCGAAAGCGATCGAGGAAGGGCATAAGGCTGAGAAGCTCAAGCCGCACGAACAACTCGTGCATACAAATCTGTCGCTGTTTTACATGAAGTCGGGCGACAAAAAGACTGCGGAGCATCACGGTTTGCAGGCGCGCATCGCATCATGGAGAACAGAAGCACAGCAGGGGACTCCTGCTGCTGCCACCGGCGATCCTGAACTGGAGATGGCGAAACCGCCACCGCCGCCGCCGCGTCCCGTGAAGATGCCGGAGATGCCTTGGAAGAAAAACAAAGCGATCGGCGGTGCGCATGCCACGGAACAGAATTCGCCTCCCGCAACAACGCAACCTTCGAAAGAAAATGGGTGATTACGTTCCGGTCTCTCGCATTGAAGAACTACCCGCGGTGGGCGGGAAAGAGGTGATCGTGAAGGGCGCGCGCATTTGCCTTTTCCGGCAGCAGAATGGCGAGGTTTCAGCCACCGATGCGCTTTGCCCGCATAAGGGCGTTCCGCTGGCGGTCGGCTGCATTGAGAACGGCGCGGTGATCTGCGCGATGCACGGCTGGGAATTCGATCTTAAATCAGGTGCGTGCCGAAATGTTCCCGGCCACGAAGTGCGCACCTATCCTGTGCGCGTGGAGAATGGTGAAGTAAGCGTGGCGCTGTAGGACGCCGCTGGAGATTCGCGTTACCTAACGTGCGCAGGCAGGAGCAGATCCCGCACATCGACAGCTTCCATCCCGGCACTGCGAATCGCTTGCATGCCTAGATCGGTATCCTCGTAACCGCGGCAATTCTCCGGGCGCACGCCGATCCGCCGCGCGGCTTCCAGGAAAATATCCGGCGCCGGCTTCTGATTCTTCACATCTTCGCTCGTCACTACCGCATCGAAGAAGTGTCGGATTCTTAAATGCTCTAGCACCTGCTCGATGATGTGCTTCTGGCCACCGGAAGCGACCGCCATCGGCAGCTTTCCGTGATTGGCTTCCGCTACGGCGACGACCACTTCAATGGCCTTCACTTCCGGCAGAAACGGCATGTAAGCCGACTCCTTCTCTTCCGACAGGGCGATGCAATCCAGTTCCTTTCCCTGCTCATTGCAAAGCATCCGAAAAATATCGCGCGAAGGAACTCCGCCGAGCGAATAGAACCGATCTTCCGGAAAATGCAGCCCGTGCTTCTTCGTCACTGCTTGCCATGCTTTCCAATGCAGCGGCATGGTGTCGGCCAGGGTTCCGTCGCAATCGAAAATGATTCCTTTGATTTCGCGCATCTTAAATTTTCAGCGAAGACAACCGCTCCTGCAGATCATTCGCCATGAGCGGATCGATGAGCGTATCCAGATCGCCCTCAATAAACGCTGGCAAATTGTAATTCGTGAGTTCGATCCGGTGATCCGTCACCCGGTTCTGCGGAAAATTGTAAGTGCGGATGCGTTCGTTGCGCTCGCCGGTGCCGACCTGAGCCTTCCGTTGCGCCGCATACTTCGCGTTCTCTTCGGCGATTTTCTGCTCCAGCAAACGCGAGCGCAAGATCGTCAACGCCCGCGCCTTATTCTTCAACTGTGAGCGTTGATCCGCGCAACGGACCATCATGCCGGTTGGCTTGTGCACGATCTGCACCGCCGAATCTGTCGTGTTCACGCCTTGTCCCCCGGGACCCGACGCACGGCACGCGCTGATGTCCAAATCCTCTGGCCGAATTTCGATATCCACTTCCTCCGCTTCCGGAAGAACCGCCACCGTCGCGGTGCTGGTATGAATGCGTCCCTGGGCCTCCGTCGCCGGAACGCGCTGCACGCGATGCACCCCGCTCTCGTACTTCAGGCGCTTAAAGACATTCGTCCCGGTGACGCTGAAAATGATTTCCCTATACCCGCCCAGATCAGAGGGACTCGCATCCATCGACTCCACCTTCCAACCCTGCGAATCGGCGTAGCGCGTATACATCCGATACAAATCTGCCGCGAACAGCGCCGATTCCGATCCACCTGCGCCCGCGCGAATTTCGATGATCGTATTCCGTGAATCGCTCGGGTCGGGCGGAATAATTCCGAGCTGCAACTCCATTTCGAAACGCTTCTCGTCGGCCTGCAACCGCGCGATTTCTTCCTTGGCCATTTCGGCAAGATCGGCGTCATCGCCCTGGAGCAACTTTCGGTTCTCCTCCAGGTCGCGCAGCGTCTTCAGATACCCCTCGCCAAACGCGACCAGGTCCTTGAGACGCGCATACTCACGCGACAATTCCTGCGCGCGCTGGTTGTTCTCAAAAACCTTCGGATCGTTCAACGCCGCTTCCACTTCGGCAAAGCGTCGCTTGAACTTCTCGATATGTGGTCGTAGATCGAGGCCCCCCATAAAAGCAAAACGCCCGCTGAAGTGCGTGACTCGGCGGGCGTTCTGAAAAGATAACTACTTGCGCTTCTTTTTATTCGCGGCGTTTTCCGCGGCTTGCGCCTGCGCAGCCTGCGTCTTCGCCAGGCGCTGCTGGAATTTGTCCACACGGCCGGCCGTATCGACGAATTTCTGGGTGCCGGTGTAGAACGGATGGCACGCATTGCAAATACCGATGATCACGACCGGCTTGGTGGAACGCGTCTTAATGACGTTTCCGCACGCGCAACGAATTTCCGAGTCTTGATACTTCGGATGTAAATCAGCTTTCATAACAAAGGGCGCAAAGGGTAACCATGGGAACTCTCCTGACAAGCCGAAACTCCTTCGAAAAGAAGCCGTTTGTCAGGCGCTGAACTACTCAGCCGAGCCACGAACCCAAAACAGACCGTGAACATAGCACAAGACCGTCCGCGCGCAAACGGAGGTTGCGGTTGATTTTGACTACGGGGAGGCGGTCGGCCGCAATGGTTTAATGCGTAAGTTCCGGTGCCGGACGTTTTTCCCGTCATCGTAACTCTGGAGGCCAATGAAACCGTTCGTCGAACGGCGCTCCGGGTCAGTCCAGGTGGTCACGAGTTTGCCATTGAGCCGAACGGAGTAGTTATGGCCACGCGCGACGATTTCGTATGCGTTCCATTCACCGGGGGGCTTGGAGGCGTTTTGGACGGGGGCCTGGAACGGATAGATCGACCCGGTATGCCAGGTGGGGTTGCCCGCTTTGGGATCGCCAATCTCAATCTCGTGACCGCGTTTCACCGCGACCCACGGATCGTTGCCCGGATCGGGAAACCTTAGGAAGACTCCCGAATCTGCGGCTTCCTGTTCCTGCAAAAACTCCCCGCGCAAAATAAAATCGCCGTATTGCCGATCCGAAAACCACCACAGACCCATCCCACCACTGCTGGTCGCAATGCCATTTTCCAGCGTGAACTTGCCGGGGCCTGCTTGTTTCCAGGTGATGACATCTTCGCCTTCGAAAAGTTTTTTAAAACCTTCGTCGCCGTCCGTCGTTTTAACAGGGGAGGGGATCAGTTCCAGATATTCGTGCGGAATTTCGGTAACGAGTCGAATCTGCGGTTTGCGATAGAACACTTCGGCCGCTTCGGACTGAAGTTGAATTTTCCCACTTTCCAGCGGATGCCACCGGTCGTTGACCTTGTGCCGCGGGTTTACGGCGACCAAATTCGGCACGCCGTTCAAAACGTGGATGCAATTGCCCGCCCAGAAAATCACCTCCACCGTATTCCAATCTCCAAAAACATATTCCGTATCGAACGGGGGCGTAATCCCGTTGTGCGGTTGTGCGGTGATCAGTGGCAAGCCACGACGCCAGACGAGGTTTTGTTCGCCGGAACCTTCCTTCTTGTAAGGAATGTAAAGTTCCATCTCTGGTTTGATCAGTTCGCCTTCCACGTCGATGATCGCGCCGTTCACGGACCACCATTGGCCGACTCCTTTCTCCATGATGTTGTTTTCCACCGAGGTCATCCAACCGGTTCCCGGATTCGGTTTGCCGACGCAGCAGTAAAGAATCCCGGTATCGCGGGCGACGTTCTGCCGAGCGGGCCAACGCTTTTCACCCCACTTGAATTCGATGCGAAAATGGAAATTCTCGAATTCAGCCTGCGTGGTGATCGCCCCATAAACTTCGCCGCTCACGTGAATCGCCGCGCCGTCAGCAAGGTTCGTGATACTGAAAACGTTTTTCGGATCTTCGTTCGGGACGATGTCCTTTCCGTCCGACCGCGAGAGATGTTTGTCCCAACCGGTGAGGTCACGGCCGTTAAATAGGTCGTGCCAGTTCGTGGTGAGGGTAAGCTGATTGGTCGCTTCAGCCGCGCTGAGCGTTAGTGATAACGAGAGGAAGAGCGTTGAAATTGCCGCGCAGACAACTGGGAAGAAGCGAGTCAGCGTCATATCCTTGTGTGTGTAGAGTTGCGAAATTCTCACGCGCAAACAAGAACGTTTAATAAGAGGAGCGGAGCTGGTTTGTAGTCGCGATTTCGGTGCCGAACAGGTAATCACTCCTTCATGCGAGACCTCGTCGATCCGAAATGGATGTATCTAAAGGCCGCGCTCTTCCTTTTCATCGGCCTGTTCTCCGCGGGCCTTCTCATCGCGGCGAGTCCCACCTGGCAAACGGTCGTGTTGGTGGCGCTCGTAATCTGGTCCTTCTCGCGAGCGTACTACTTTGCGTTCTATGTGATCCAACGTTACGTAGACCCCACCTTCCGATTCTCGGGACTGTTCTCCGTGCTTAGCTACGTAATCTCGCGCCGTAAACCACGCTCCTAGTCAAAGCCGCTTCAACTGAATCGAACTCGCGTCGTAAAGAATTTCACCTGCGTTCGCGCGCAATTCGCAAACCAACTCCACATCCGGCTTTTCCGGGGTCACTTCGAAGTCAAAAGCAATCGACTTCCAATCGCTGTCGCCCGCATTCTTCTGGCCTTCGCGATGGCCGGAGACGCGCAATCCGGCTCCGGCGCGTGGGTCCGTTGAATCGAAAACCACTCCTCGCGTCTTGATGCGCGCCTCGAGTCGATACTTGCCCGGCTGTAACCTCGCAGTGTTGCGCCACGATGCGGTACAACCCTTCTCCGTTGCAACGCGCAGGAGCGTGTTCCCTTCCTCGCGTAGCTGTGTCAGGTCTGCTTCCCCGAGATCTCGCACTGGTCGCCAGTTCTTTAGCGCTGCAACTCCCGTTCCGTCGAATTGCACCGGCTTGGCTGGGTTTAAAAAACGTTCCAGATAATCGGCTCGATTTCGCACGCGCCGCCGCAACGAATTCGCCATCGACGCATGTTGTTTCGCGGCCTCTCCGTCGATTTCCGCCAATGCTTCCTGCACTTTGACAGACACCTCGTAAATCCGACTCGAGATCGCATCCGCCTTGAAAACGTTGGTCGCGATCTCCGCCACGCGGCTGCGGTAACGCGACCGCAACTCCGGAATTTCCATGACTGCGCGAACCACTGCGCCATTCGGATTCTCCGGCATCACCGAGCGTCCCGCCTCATTAAAGGTCTGGTCCATGCCTTGAGGGAAGAAAACCATTCGATCCGTCGCTTTATCGTGGAAGATTCGAAAATTATTTCGTCCGACCGTGTATCCGTCCCAATGCCAGAGGATCATCTCCAGCGCGACAAACGACAGGAACCGATCAATATCGAGGGTCGCGTCGAGTTTCTGCAGGCGTTGCTCGACGTCAGGATCGCGGATTGCGCCCGCCAGTGCATCCAGCCGCGCGCGGTCCTTGCGGTTGTCTCCCGAATTCACCCGCATCCTCGTGTAAACATCGTTCCCGGACTTCCCGTCAAAAACATTGCCGTCGGGATCTTTGTAATGCCGCTTCAGAAACTGCTTGTTGATGCCTTCCACCAACACATACACGCCCATGAGCCGCTTATTAAACGTGACCACCGCGTGTCCGGCGCGCGGCGTTGGCACACCCGCGGCATTGAACAACTCCCGGCTGATCTTCTCCTCCAGCAAACTGCGATCCTGCACGGAACTGTTCAGATGAATTTTCTTCAATCCATGGAAAGTCTGGTCTTCAACGTTCTTGTCAAAATTAACCGTGAACGATGGCTGATCATGAACCGGCCGAAAGCTGCCCGGACCTCCCTTGAGCCGGATAGCCACGTTCGTGAATTTTTTTTCGCCCTCCGTGATCGTGCACAAAACATAGCTCCGCTCATTCGCGCGCAGCTTCTTCATCTCATCGCCCTCGACCGTGATCTCAATCTTCGGAATGACGCAGTCCACGAAGATGTCATCGCCGGGCCCGCGTTTTGCATTCTTTGGCGCGAGGATGGCGTTCGTCTCGAAGCTCGCCGGCATTTCGAAGGGTGGGGGGAAGTCCGCCTTCGCGAGGACCATCGGCCGCCGTTCTAATTGCCAGTTGCCGTGCGTGGTCGACTTAGCCCAGTTTATGGCGGCGGAAATCAGCAGCGTGATGCCAATCAAAGCGGCAACACTGCAAACCAAGAGGACACGAATCCATCGTCGCGCTTGTCGTTCAGGCGCCGCACCCGAGTTGGCCATAACTGGTAAGGTTTACGATTACAAACCCCGAAAGGTTCGTTTTTGTTTCACCACAATTTGACCGGGTTGTCCATCCGGCTTCTCAAAGTTTCCCGCACTTCACTACGCTCCACCGCCTCCGATAAGCAGTTGGATGAGCATTGTCGACGAGAACGGACAGCCAGTCGCTTACGGCTGGAACGAGATCGCCGCCTCCGAACGTTGGGAAAAAGATTGCCGTCTCCGCCTTATCTCAGACGAGGAATTCGCCCGCCGGTTTCCGCACATCGTTGCCGGCAAGAATCCCGCCAGAGAGAACCCCGCACCGGCCGCCTAGAACAAACTGTTCACCGCGATACCCAATACACTCAGCGGCCCCTGATCTTCCAACCCTTCGGTCGCCTTTTCGACCTTCTGCAACGTCAGCTTCGCGTTGTTAATGAACCCCGGATCGTTTACGAGTTGCCCCACCGAACCTTGCCCCTGGTTAATTTTCTGTAAAATCTCGCGCAGATTCACCATCGCTGTCGTCGTTTCACGGTAAAGGCTCTCGTCCTTGATCAGCTTCCCGATCGTTCCCTGACCTTCATTCACCTGCGTTACCACGCTCCGCGCCTGATCCAGCGTCAGCTTCAATTCGTCAAACAACGGCTTCGCATCCGCAACCGTCGTGTTCAAGTTGCTTACCGTGTTCAATGCTGAGAAATAGAGAGCGTCATCGCTGATCATCCGCCCAACTGTCCCTTCCCCTCGGGCGATACGCGTGGACACTACCTGCAAGTTGCCGAGTATTGCAGAAAGGCGCGGACTGTTTTCTTTGAGGAAGTCCGTAAATGGCCCAAGCAAATTGCTGAAGTTCTCCCCGCTGAAATTTTTAGTTAGCCCTTCCACGCCTTCCGCCACATTCTGCAACTTCACCATCAGCGAATTCAGGTCTGCCTGTTCTTCCGTCTCGAGCAACGCATTCGCGCTCGCGGTCGGTGCCCCCGCCGAACCAAACGTCAGCGAAATGTAATTTTGCCCCATCAACCCCACGAATTTGATCGACGCTTTGCTGTCGGTCTTCACGTTGGCTTTCTTATCCACGCTCAGCACCACTTCCACTCTGTTGTTGGCCAACTGGATTTTTTCGATGTGCCCCACTTCCACGCCCGCCATCTTCACAGGGTCGCCTTCCTTCAGTTCCTGGATATTCTCGAACTGCGCGCGGATCGGATATCCCTTATTGAACAAGTCGCGCGTGCCCGCGAGTTCCAAAATGACCACGCCCGCGATCAGCGCGAGCGCGAAGAAAAGTCCGAGCCGGGTTTCCAAGGTGTTTCTCATACGGAGAGCGATTCTTTCTTAAAATCTGCGGTGATGAACTGTTGTATCAACGGGTTTGGGTTTGCTTTCACCTGCGCGGGTGTTCCTGCGAATAATATTGTGCCGTCGTGGATAATTGCAATCCGGTCCGCGATGCCAAATGCAAGGTCCCGATCATGCGACACCACAATGGACGTCACTTCAATCCGCTGATTCAAACTTAAAATCTCTTCGATGATCGTCACCGCGCTCATCGGGTCCAGCTCGCTTGTCGGTTCGTCGTAAAGGATGAGCTGCGGCTCGATCACTAACGCCCGCGCAATCGCCACGCGCTTTTTCATCCCGCCGGACAATTCGGCCGGCAACTTTCCTTCAATTCCCTTCAACCCCACCAATTCCAACTTCTCCGCCACGATCCGCCGAATCTCCTCCGGCTTGTGCGTGCGATGTTCCGAAAGATACAGCCCAACATTCTCGCCCACGCTCAGCGAATTCAGCAGCGCGCCCGACTGGAACACCATCGCCACGCGATAATTCGAAAGCACCTCGTTCTCTTCATCGAGCAGCGTTTTGCCATCGATCAGAATATCGCCTTCGTCGGGCCGTTCCAGGCCGATGATATGCTTCAGTAAAACACTCTTGCCGCTGCCGCTCGGGCCCATCACCACGAAGATTTCGCCCGGCTCGACCTTCAGCTCGACGCCCTTCAAGACCTGCTGCCCGCCGAACGTCTTCCGCAAGCCGCGCACCTCCACGCTGATCCCGTGTTTGCTCTGCGTCGGCGCACTCATAGATCGAAATACAACAGCAAGCGCGTCAGGAAATAATCCAGGATCAAAATCAACACGATCGAATTCACCACCGCTTTTGTCACCGATCGCCCAATCCCGCGCGGCCCGCCTCGCGTCTGCAAACCCTGGTGGCAGGAGACCAACCCAATCACCACCGCGAACACAAAGCTCTTGATGATGCCATTCATCACGTCCCAGAAGCCGACCACACTTTCCAAATTGTTAAAAAACGTCTGAAAACTCAGCGCGATCTCTTCGTTGAACGCCGACACCAATCCTCCCCCGAACCACCCCACTAAAATCGAAAAAACCACCAGCACCGGCAGCGCGATGCTGATCGCCACCATTCGCGGCAACACCAGATAATGCATCGGATTGATATTCATCGTCCGCAGGGCGTCGATCTCCTGGTAAACCGCCATCGACCCGATCTCCGCCGCCATGGCCGAGCCGATCCGCCCCGCGATCAAGACCGCCATCATCACCGGCGCCAGTTCCTTGCATAGCGACAGCCCCACCAGCCCGCCCAGCGCGCTCACCAACCCGCGCTCCCGCAACACCGGCCCGCTCTGCAGCGCGATCACCCCGCCGATAAACAGCGACAGAATGCACGCCATCAACAAACTCGCGTTCCCGATCTCGAACAACTGTTCAAAAACCTTCCGCCGGTGCCGCCACGTCGCAGGTAATGCGCGCAACGTCCGCCCAAACAGCATCAACATCTCACCGAGATTCTGGAACATTCCGTTCGCGCGTGACATTAACGAAAGACGTTGAAAGAGCAATTCATGTCGAACGTTCCGTTTCCGCACTCACGCTGGCATCCCGATCGAAGTCATGTCGCCATAAGCCAGCGCGGATTCGTGTTCCGCAATCATCCCTCGCACAATTCCACTGAGCGTTTCTGCGGACAACGCGGTTCACTATTTGGTTGCTCCCTGTTCGCGAATGTAGCAACGACTGAGCCGCTTCAAAGTATTTCCGAGAACGTGCCTTTGGTGAGTCTCACAACTTGCTCAGCAGAAACGAAAGAATTTCGGTTAGAGTTAACCGATTCAAGAAAACCTTCCAACTTTCAGCAATCACATCATTACTTTGCGCCGCGCCCAGGTTCTCACACCGCCTATAGCTGCTTCAACAAATTCATCAAACGCCGAACTAAAAATTAAAAACTAAGAATTCAACTCGCTATTGCGCCACTTCGCTTCCTTAAACCGGCAACCGCCAGGTCTCACCAATTTGCCGAATCGCGATCCGCTCGGCTCTCACCGCTTCCTCGAGTCGGGCCAACGGTTCCTCGATTGGCTCAATCCCCAGCGGGAAAGTGCTGTGATGCACCGGCACGATGTAATTGGCCCCACATGCGTCCAGCATCTTCACCGATTCTTCCGGCGTGCAATGGTTCCCGCTCTTGCTTCCGTAGGACCCGATCGGCATTACGGCCAAATCGATGCGCTGCGACTTCAATTTCGCGAACGCCTCTGTGTATGCCGTATCGCCTCCAAACAAAATCGTCTTCCCGCCGCGCTTCAGCAGGTAACCTACATACCCGCGATGGCTATCCACCTTCCAGCGAGCGCCCCAATGCTTCACCTCAACCGCCTCAACTTCCACATCTCCGGAAGCAGTTTTCACCAACGACTTCTCACCCCATTTCAATTCGCCGGGCGCGCCGAAGCGACAATCCCTCACAATATCCGATGTTGCGGGCGCACTCACCACTGCGGTCTTCGCCGGAATCAATTCCAGCGACGGCAAATCCATGTGGTCCATGTGCGCGTGCGAAAGCAGCACCAGATCAATCCTCGGCAATTTCGCCGGATCAATTGCCGGACCAACGATTCGTTTCCGTCCAAGCGTCGTAATTCCCAATTGCGCCCCCACCGAATCGAACAAGACCGGGTCCGTCAGGATGTGCACGCCGTAGAAATTCAGCAGCACGGTCGCGTGTCCGACCCAGCACACATCCACAGTGTTGTCACTCCAGCCCGTCAAATCGGCCGGCGCGATCCGCACTACGTCGCGTTGGAAATCCTTGATCGTGCCGCGCAACACGCGCGCGCTCAGCGATCCGGAATCATGCAACCAGCCGAGCGCACCTGCAGCAGTGATCCCGGCCATAAACGACCGGCGGGAAAAAGCCTTTTCTGTCATCGCACCAAAGTAAGGGGAAACAGTAGCCCCTGCTCAGGACTGTGCAACCTGAACTTTGGTTCTTTTCTAACGGTCAGTGGAAGCTCTTCGAAGGGCGGACGTTACGGCGCGTAGCCAGCAATGTCATTGCTGTTTTGATGATGAACGCTTTCGGGGAGGTTGTAACCGGTCTTCGCCGCCCATTCCCGAAGGTCGTGGTCCAGAGCCTTCATGGACGAATAAATCACCTCGATCACGCGGTCGTCTTTCAACAGCACGCGCACACGCCTCCCCTCGATCGACATGATTCGAATCTCGCTTGGCTGGACGTTGACCAACTCACCCATATCCGTGTCCGCCAAAGGTACTCAGCGATTGGTTTTTCGGTATCAGTCAATTTCCTGATTAGTAAGGCTGAACCTCTCCTACGCTCTTTACCCCACGGAGAGTCCATTTCGTAACTATTTGGCGCTGATAGGCGTCACACCATCAGGACGGTTGCCCTTTAACCCGTCCAAGTGTAGAAGAACAGAAGCAGCCCATGGCCTCGACACCCGTTCAAAAGGAGCTTGGGAAAATCGCCTCCGATTTTCGTCGTTACCGCATCCTCCGCTCCCTCGCGTTCTGTTGGGGAATACTCGCGGTCATCGCCAGCGCGCTGCTGCTTCTCTATTGGACGACCGACATCGTTTTCCCTTACGCCGTTCCAAGCCTGCTCGGAATTGGTTTCGTGACCGCAATCGTCGTTTTCATTCGCGGCGGCCGTTCCTCTGTCGCTCTGCGCGAAATCGCACGGCAGGTCGAGAATGATGATCCCAAACTCAACACGCTGCTGCTCGCCGCCGCTGAACAGGAACCCGACGCTAAAACCGGCGAACTCAACTTCCTCCAACTTCGGGTCATCAGCGAAGCCCTTGAGGCGAACCGCAAATCACCGTGGAGCCAGCGTTTCAACGAGCGCCTTTTCTGGGCGCAATCCGGCCACCTTGCAACGCTCGTTGTTTGCTCCATTGTTCTGCTCGGTCTCGTTCTAGCCGTTCCGCCCGAACGAAATCTCGCTGCAATCCAGCGCGGCAGCGGTCTGGAAATAACCCCCGGCAATGTGTCCGTTGAGAAAGGTAACTCCCTCGCGATCGTGGCGAAGTTCCGCGGTCGCGCGCCGGCGGATGTTCATCTCGTCTTCAAAACGCCGAGCGGCGCTGAGCAACGATTGCCCATGGCGCGCAGTTTGAATGATCCGCTCTTCGGAGCGACCATTCCGAATCTCCAGGAAGACACGACCTACCGGATTGAATACAGCGGCAAAGCTTCCGACAAGTTCGTCGCGTCCATTTTCGAATTTCCCGATCTGAAACGCGCCGACGCTGATCTGAAGTTTCCGGAATATACTGCGAAGGCGCCGGAAAAGATTGAGGACACGCGCCGCGTCACCGCAGTGGAAGGCACGGACGTTAAATACGATTTCTTCCTGAACAAGCCGGTGCGGAGTGCCCGCCTGATCGGGACAAACGACACGGAAATTGTTCTCACGAATTCCACGCAGAACGCAGTGGCATATGCGACGGCCTTTCCGCTTCTGGAAAGCGGCTCGTATAAACTTCAGTTGATCGACAACGAAGGGCGCACGAACAAAGTGGCGCCCGATTTTGTGTTTGTAGCGCTTCCAAATCAGCGCCCGAAATTGAAATTTGAAACGCCGCGCGGCGATCAACGTGTCTCCGCGATTCAAGAGGTTCGGTTCAACGCGAAAGCAGAAGATGATTTTGGCCTCGCGGATTATGGACTCACCTACACTTTGGCTGACGGAAAGACAGAGTCGTTCAGCCTCGCCTCGACTACCAACAGCGCGATTCGTGGCATGATCTCCAAGCCCAACGAGGCACAGACGCTCGCGTGGATGCTGGCGATGGAGAAATTGCAGACGGAACCCGGCCAATTGGTCAGCTACTATCTTTGGGCGGACGATCTTGGGCCCGACGGAAAAGCACGACGGTCCGAAAGCGACATGTTCTTCGCGGAGGTGCGCCCCTTCGAAGAAATTTTCCGGCAGGCGAATAGCGATTCGAGTTCGCAGCAACAACAACAGCAGCAACAAGGGGGTGGTGGGCAGGCGAGTGAATTGCTTGAACTGCAGAAGGAAATTATTACCGCCACGTGGAATGTCCGCCGCCGCGAAAACGCCGCCAAGGTATCTCCGAACTACAAGAAGGATGTTGCGGTGGTCAAGGAGTCGCAGCAGGAAGCCATTGAGAAGGCGGAAGAAATGGCGGGCGAAATTCAGGATGACAAGATGGTCAAGCTGGTGACGACCGCGATGACTTCCATGAAGTCCGCTCTTGATCAGCTCGAATCGGCTGAGAGCAAGAACGCAGTTACTCCATTGCCAGAGGCGCTGAAATTTGAACAAAGCGCTTACCAGGCGCTGTTGAAGTTGCAAGCGCGCGAATATCAGGTGAGTCGCAGCCAAAGCCAGTCGCAGAGTGCGAGCAGCCGCCAACAACGCAACCAGCAGCAGCTCGATCAGCTTGAGTTGAAGGAGGAAGAGAACCGTTACGAAACACAATCGCAGGCCTCCCCCATGCAGGACCAGGAGCAACGCGAGGCGCTGCAGGTTCTGAACCGGCTTAAAGAGCTGGCCCGCCGTCAGCAGGATATGTCGGAGCGCATTAAGGAACTCCAGTCCGCGCTGAACGAAGCCAAGACGAAGGAAGAGAAGGAAAATTTAGAGCGGATGCTCAAGCGTTTGCAAGAGGAGCAGCAGCAGATCGTTCAGGATACCGACGAACTTCGTCAACGCATGCAGCAGCCGGAGAATCAATCGCGCATGGCCGAAGCGCGCCAGCAACTCGATCAAACGCGGCAGCAAAGCCGCGAAGCCGCCGAACAACTGGAGAATCGCGAGTTAAGTCAGGCGCTGAGTTCCTCCTCGCGCGCGCAACAGCAGCTTCAGCAACTCAGCGATAAATTCCGCGAGCAAACGTCGAAACAATTCGCCGAGGAAATGCGGCAGCTTCGCCAGGAAGCGCGCGACCTGGAGAAGAAGCATAACGAAATTGCCGAGAAGCTGGACCAGGTCGAGCAACCGGCGCGACGTTCGTTGAGCGAAGAAGGCCCGGCTGCCGAAGCGCTGGCGCAACTAGCGCAGGAACGCTCCGCGCTTACGAATCTTCTCTCTCAAGTGCGGAAGGTCACCGAGCAATCTGAAAACGCCGAGCCGCTCCTTCACCGCCAACTTTATGATGCGCTTCGCAAAACGAGTCAAACCGCGCCAGAACGAGAGAAAAACTTCGACATGACGCAGCAGGCGCTGGAACGGAATTTCTATCCTGAGGCGCGCCGGTTCCACGATCGCGTCGAGCCGACCATTGCGGAGCTAAAGCAGAGTGTGGAACGCGCGGCGGAAAGTGTTCTTGGCAGCGAAGCGGATTCTCTCCGTTTTGCAGAAAACGAGCTACGTGAACTTGCGGAGCGTGTCCAACGCGAGCTCGAGCAAGGCATGGCCGCGGCCAGCGGTTCTTCTACGAATGGCACGAACAACGCGCGCGCGTTCGCCGGCGGACGTGGAAACACGAATTCACTGTCCCAGTTTTTGGATCCGAACTCGACAAATCGCTCGGGCAGGGCTTCGCGCCAATCGAGCCAGTCAACCGAACAACAGCAATCCGGTGAAGGTTCAGAACAGTCACAGCGCGGAGATAGTTCGAATCAGCAAGGTCAGCAGCAAGAGAACAGTCCTTCGCAGCAGTCTAATCAGCGCGGCAATCGCGAGGAATCACAGGGTCAACAGCAGTCCGGCCAGCCTTCAGACCAACAGGGTCAACAACCCGGTGGGCGCAGCGAACAAAACGCCCAGGAACAGTCTGGTCAACAGGGGCAGCAGAGGCAAGAAGGACAAGAAGGCCAACAGGGACAACGTGGTGAACCGGGGCAGCAACAAGGACAAACGGGCCAGCAAGGTCAACAAGGGCAGCAGGGGCAAGGACAGTCGCAGCAGCAGTCCGAACAACAATCTCAGCAACAAGGGCAAGGGCAAGGGCAGGGACGCGGGCAAGGTCAACCGCGCGACGGCCAGAATCAGAATCAACAGGGCGAACCAACTGAGGGACAGAACAGCCAATCCGCTCTTGCCCAAAATAATTCACCTCAGCAAGGCCAGAACCCCGGGCAGAATCCCGGACAAGCTCCCACCGGAGGTCGCGCACAAAGCGGCCAGCAGAATCTCATGGATCAATTGCGCCCTGGACGCGATGCCGCTCGCTCCGGGCCGGGTGGCGGTATCGAGGGGCCAATGACTGGCCGGGAGTTTACGCAGTGGTCGGACCGTCTCCGCGACGTCGAAGAAGTTCTCCAAACGCCCCGGCTCCGGCTGGATGTGGCGCGGGTGCGGGAACAAGCGCGCCTTTGGCGGGCCGAGCAGAAGCGGCATGCCAACGAACCGAATTGGAATTTGCTCGAAGAATCGGTCATCAACCCGCTGCGGATTGTCCAGAACCGTGTAGCTGAAGAGCTTGCGCGCCTTGGCCCTCGCGAGGCAGTCGTCCCCGTGGACCGTGATCCGGTTCCGCAGAAGTACTCTGATTTGGTTAGCCGTTATTATGAGCGGCTCGGTTCGGAATAAAGGCCTCGGGGCAACCCCGACACCGTTTCCGGAATTCTCACGTAGAAATCAGGGCGAGCCCCTGCTGAAATTCTGAACGCAGTGGTTACTTTGTAGCAGGCCGGTACAGGCCAGCTGCAACGGTGAAAAAAGACGGTGTCATATTTCTGCTTGAGAACAGCACCGACTACTTGTTCCTCATGGATCAAGGGTTTCGCCGTTCGCAGATCGTCAATCCACTTCGAGTGGCCCGTTACGGTAACGAAGCGATTCTGTATTTAAAGGGAGTAGGAATTTACAGCGATCGCACGCATTACCCTTTACCCGGATTGATCATCATTGATCTCGCGGTTCCAGATGGCAGCGGGCTGGCGGTTCTCGGTTGGATTCGCCGGCAGGAGGAGTTCAACAACGTGCCGGTGATCATTCTGGTCGACCCGGATCAGAATAAGACGCTACAGGATGCTTTTGATCGCGGCGCGAACGCTTACTACATCAAGCGAAACGACCTGGATGGCCTCGCGCGAATGATTCGCTGCCTGGAGACAGTGCGCGAGGTTCGCACGAACGATCATACCAGCTCGCGTTCAAAGGACGAGATCAGCGCGGAGTAATCGGGCTCTCTGATTTGCGCAAAAGCACTTCGAGGTACGGGAGGTCTGCGGGCGAAGTTGCTTTTGGATTCGGTGTTATTGATTCGACCAACTTCACCGGCTGCCCGATTAGTTCACATGCGGCCGTATCATCAGTAATTGAAAGTTTTTGCTTCGCTACTTCGGCGAGTGCGCGCGTGAGAATCTCTTTCCGGAACACCTGCGGGGTTTGAACGGACCACACCTTTGATCGATCGAGATGGCGCTCGATTAAACTGTTTTGGCCGATCTCCTTGAGTGTATCGGTGACGCGTTGTGCCGCGACGGAGGCTCCGACTTCTCGAGCGGCGGCGATGCAGTCCGAAATAATTTTGTGCGTGGTGCAGGGGCGCGCGCCGTCCTGGATGGCAACAATTTCGGTTTGCGGAGGGACACGCATCAATCCATTCCAAACGGAATTCTGACGTTCCGCGCCACCTTCGGAGTAGGTGAATGGTTTTTTAAAGTGGTCAGTGGCAGCGATCTTGTCGAACTCAGGCCGGAGATCCGGACGAACGACGAGAACGATGTGGTTAATTTCTGGAGAACTGTCGAATGCTGCCCAGGTGTGCGCGATGATTGGTCGGCCGCAGACTTCGAGGAAAAGCTTGTCGATGTCAGCACCCATGCGAGTGCCTTTGCCTGCGGCAACAATGACGGCAGTTACAAAGCTCATGCTTACGTAGGCTTCAGATCGAGGACTCTTAGTTGGATGGCGAGTGTGCCGTTGTATTCGCTAAATTCCGGCGCGAAGGCGAGGTCAAAGGAGGCGGGCAGTTCAGTTAATTCACAGTTCCACCATACAGCCTGTTGCGTTGCAAAACCGTCCGTGACGTTGAAGCGCAGATGCTGTTCGGCTGAACCGAGGCGGCGCATTGTTCCGGTGCAGCGGAGCCCGCGCGCGGCGAATTGCACGCAGGGGTTGCCTTGGCCGAATGGCTCGATTTGTTCGAGCGACTTCAGGAAGCTAAAGGTGAGGTCGCTGAGACGCACTTCCGCGTCGAGTTTGAGAAGCGGGAGCAGCGCTTCAGTTGAAAGCGTGGTGCGGGCAAGCTCGTTGAAGCGAGTGCGGAGGTCGGGGAGTTTTGTGGCGAGGATCGTTACGCCGGCTGCCATTGCGTGGCCGCCGTGCTTCACGAGCAGGTCGCTGCATTGGCGGAGGCTTGCGGCCAGGTCGAAGCCGTCGATGCTGCGGCCGGAGCCGCGCCAATTGTCCGTGCCGTCGCTGCCGAGGATGAGGGTGGGACGATGGAACTCGCGAACGACGCGTGAAGCAACAATGCCGACCACGCCGAGGTGCCAAGACGCGTCACCTTCGACGATGGCATAATCGGCCGCGGGGTTGAAGCGGGTGCGAACAGCTTCGATGACTTCGTCGGCGATTTTGCGTTCGATGGACTGGCGTTCCCGGTTCTGTGCGTCGAGAGCCTGGGCGAGAAATTCAGCGCGTGCTTCTTCGGTGGTGAGGAGTAGATCGAGGGCATCGAGTGCGGTTTCAAGTCGGCCGGCGGCGTTCAGGCGGGGAGCAAGTTGGAACGAAACACCGTAGCAATCGATGCTGCCGTTCAGGCCGGCGACTTTCTTGAGTGCTTTGAGGCCAATGCGAGCTGTTCGGGCAAGGCGTTCAAGGCCACAGCGAACGAGGATGCGGTTCTCGTCTTTGAGCGGGACGATATCGGCGATCGTGCCGAGCGCCACGAAATCGAGGTATTGCTTGAGGTCGTGGGTGCAAGCTTGTGGCCAGTTCAGATCGCGACAACGCTTGAGAATGGCGTGAGCAAGTTTAAAGGCGAGACCCGCGGAGCAGAGGTTTTTCAGGTGGGCGTTGCTGGTGAGCAGTTGGGGATTCACCAGCGAGTGAGCCGCGGGGGCCAGTGAACTCACCTGATGATGATCGAGCACAAGCACCTCAACGCCGCGTGCTGCGAGCGAGGCTATCACGTCGGCTGCGCTTGATCCGCAGTCAACCGCGAGGAGCAGTTTGACCGGGTGCTTCGTGAGGCAGTTTTCCACGCCGTCGGCGGAAAGGCCGTAGCCTTCCTCCAGGCGGTGAGGAAGGTAATAAGAACATTGCCAGCCAAGGGCACGGAAGAATTCGGTGAGGAGCGCAGTGGCGGTGACGCCGTCGACGTCGTAGTCGCCGAAGATGACGAATGGTTCGGAGTTCTTGTGGGTGAGCAGCAAGCGGTCAACGGCGCGATCCATGTCCGGGAGAAGGAATGGGTCAGAGAGGCGGGCGAGCTTTGGCGAGAGAAATTCGGAAGCAACCTGCGCGTCACTGCAACCGCGATTCACCAGGCATTGCGCGAAGAGTGGAGGAACGCCGACTGCGGCAGCCAGATCCGAAATGGCGGAGGAGGGCGGCGCGAAATGCCAGCGCGCGGTCATTTTTTCTTTTTGCGTTTTTCGGCGCGGGCTTCGCGTTGGGAGGCGATCAGCGACATCATGATACTCGTGCCAATGATTGCAGCGACGACGAAAAGAGAAACTTTCGTATCAATGTGGTGCCACTTGGCGACGAGCATTTTGAACCCGATGAAGCAGAGCACGAGCGAGAGGCCTACCTTCAGATAGCGGAAGAAGCCGATGGCGCCGGCGAGGACGAAGTAGAGAGAACGGAGGCCGAGGATGGCGAAGACGTTTGAGGTGAAAACGATGAACGGTTTCGTGGTGACGCCGAAAATCGCCGGGATGGAGTCGACGGCGAAGATGAGGTCAGTCGTTTCGACCATCACGAGCACTAGCGCGAGAGGAGTGAGGACCCAGCGACCATTTTCTTTAATGGCAAAGTGCGATTCGTGGTAGGTGGTGGTGACTGGGAAAAAGCGGCGGGTGAGTTTTACGAAAAAATTCTTCTCAGGCTGGATCTCATCATCGTCGCCGGCGAAAATCATTTTAATGCCGGTGAACAGGAGGAACGCGCCAAGGATGTAGAGAAAGAAATGGAATCGGTTAATGAGTTCCGTTCCGAGCCAAATCATGACGCCACGCATGACGAGCGCACCGAGGATGCCCCAGAAGAGCACGCGATGCTGAAATTTCAGAGGAACACGGAAGTATTGGAAAATAAGGGCGATAACGAAGACGTTGTCCATCGAGAGGGAGAGCTCGATGATGTAGCCGGTGATGAATTCGTTGCGCTCGACGCTGGTCCAGCCATCGGCCATGTGCGGCGCGATGAAGAAACCGAAGACGAACGCGAGGATGAACCAGGTGGTGCTCCAGGCGAGGGCTTCCTTAAACTTTACCTCGTGCGCCTTCCGATGGAAGACGCCGAGGTCGAGCAAAAGAAAAATGACAACGGCGCCGACGAATATCGCCCAGTCCCACCCTGAAACGCCGAGCCCTGGCATAAAGATTAGGCGCGAACAGGAACTGGCTCTTCAATGATCGTCGTTTTCGCCAGGCCAGGTTTTTCACCTTTATACCACTTCAACACCAATGGAGCAGCGATGTAGATACTGGAGTATGTACCGACGAGAATACCGACCAGGAAGGTGAAGGCGAAATCGTTGATGATACCGCCACCGAAGAGATACAGCGCGAGTGTGGCCAAAATCACGGAACCGCCAGTAATCAAAGTTCGGCTGAGCGTTTGATTCAAGGCGAGGTTGATAACGTCGCGGAAACTGCCGCGAACGCCGAGCTTCAAGTCTTCGCGAATACGGTCCAGAATAACAATTTTGTCGTTGACCGAGTAACCGATGATCGTGAGGACGGCTGCAACCATCGGCGCACTGAGTTCTCCCCCCATTAAGAAGAAGATACCCATGGTGACGAGCACGTCATGCAATGTGGCGACAACAGCGGCGATCGCGAAGCCGAACTCATAGCGCATGGCGACGTAAACCAACACGCCGAAGAAGGCGAGCAAGGCCGAAATGATCGCAGATTTCTGAATCTCCGCTCCGACCGTCGGGCCTACTTGATCGTTTCCAACAAGTTGAAATTTTGCGTCGGGGAATTGTTGTTGAAGGGCGGTGGCAACCCGCGGGCCGGAGCCATATTCGGTGACGACGTTCAAGGTTTCACTTTGATCCACGACGCTGCGTTGATATTGGATTTGCGGGTCGCCCACATTGAGCTTCACCAACTCATTGCGGAGGCGGTCCATATCGACGCGTTGCGCGAAACGGTAGGTAGTGCCGTCGCCTCCGCGGAAATCAACACCGAGTACATCAGCGCCGCGGCCGAAGGCAGCGTAGCCGACGCCGACCAGGATGATGGCAATACTGGCGATGGCGGTAAACTTCGCGCCTTTCAAGAAATCAATCGCGGGAATTTTTACGATGGGCATCATCTTGAGCGATTTGATCAGATTGCGTTCGATCATCGCGTTGAAGATGAGGCGAGTGACCATGAGCGCGGTGAACAAGCTGACCGCGACACCGATCGCGAGCGTGACACCGAACCCTTTAATAGGTCCTGTGCCCTTCCAGATCAGAATTAAAGAGGTGATCAAGGTGGTGACGTGCGAATCTAAAATGGTTCCGAAGGCGCGATCATAACCCGCGATGAGAGCGCCACGAAGACTTTTGCCTTTGGCGATTTCTTCACGAATACGTTCAAAGATAAGAACGTTCGCATCGACCGCCATACCGATGGTCAGCGCGATACCGGCGATGCCGGGCAGAGTGAGTGTGGCATCGATCGAGCACATGAAACCGAGCAGGATGATGACATTTAACAAGAGAGCGACGTTGGCGACCATTCCCGCGAGGAAATAGAAGAACAACATGAACGCAAAGGTGAGCGCCGCGGCAGCGACTGAAGCGGTGACACCGCTGCGGATGGAATCTTTGCCGAGGCTCGGGTCTACTGCGCGTTGCTCTTCGATCTGGAGAGGCGCCTCGAGTGGGTTCATGAGCACGTGCGAAAGGTCGAGCGCTTCCTTGAGACTGAAATCACCTTCAATTTGCGCGCTGCCGCCGGTGATCGGGCCATTAATGCGAGGAGCGGAATAGATTTCACCATCGAGCACGATCGCGAGCAAACGCCCCACGTTCGCGCGGGTGACGTCTCCAAAAAGCCGGGCGCCTTCACTATCAAAACGCATCGTGATCAGTGGTTGGTTAGACATTGGGTCGCGAATGACGCCGGCGCGGGTAACGTATTTACCGATGAGACCTTGTTCAGCGCCTTTCTTGACGAGGTAAGGAACGAGTTGCTCCGGCTGGCCAGGTTGTTGGGCAGCGCGCCGCTGGGTGAGACGTTCATAGCCGGGAGGAATGATCCCTTGCTGAAGGAACTGGTCGCTTTCGGGATGGACCAGACGGAAGGCCAGCGAGGCGGGTTTGGAAATGGCGGTGCGAGCGCTTTCGATTTCGGCTTCGGAAAGCCCAGGAAGCTGAACCAGAATCCGATCTTCGCCGCCTTTTTGAATGATCGGCTCGGCGACACCGAACGCGTCGACGCGCCGACGCAGAACCTCGATGGCCTGATCGATCTGCGCATTGCGATCGATCTCGTCGACGTCATTGGTCCCGGCAGGACGATCGACTTGCTGCATACGAACCATGAAGGCGGTGCCGCCCTGGAGATCAAGGCCCAGTTTGATTTGGCCGGCGGCTTCGCGTTGGAGGCGGTTCAGGATGGTCCGGTTCGGTTTTGGATCGTTCTCTGCGACACGGAATTGCGGGAAGAAAGCGCGAAGATTGTTAGTCCCGATTGCATCGACTATATTCTGGTAATCACGGTTTGGGCGTTGCTGCTGGAGTTCGCGGGCGCGGGTGACGATCGCCTGAAAATTGGTGTCGCGAGAATTCGCGCTGCTCTCAACGAACTGGTCGAGAAGTGGCCTGCCTTGCGGGGGATAGATTTCGTAGAGCGCCCACAAGACGACGAAAACGACGAGTGCCCATTTCCAGAAAGTGTTTCGATTCATTTGTTTGGAAAGATTGGAAAAGCGATTAGCGGATGAGCGAATTACGATTCGGCCGAAGCGCCGCGTTCTGTGACTTCGGTAATGGCGCTTTTGAGGACTTCGAGCTTGGTATCGGCGGAACGAAGAGAAACCGATTTGTCCTTGATACCAACGATCGTGCCGAGAATGCCGGAGGTGGTAACGACGCGATCGCCGTTCTTGATCGTTTTGAGCATTTCAGCGTGCTCACGGGCTTTTTTCTGCTGGGGGCGGAACATGAGAAAGTACATGGCCAAGCCCATAAAGACCATCAGGCCAATGGTTTGGGCCATTCCAGCGCGCGGGTCCTGGACAGTCTGTTGCGCAAACAAAACGGTCAATTCAGCAAAGGCCATCATTCAAGTTTTGAAGCCGGTAAATCTACGCATCGAACTTCTTTTGGCAAGCGGTTATACCGATGGAGCTCTCGGGGCGCTGCGATGATTCATTGCGGATTGTGGTTCGTTTCTTATCAAGCGCGAATTGGATGCGCGAACCACATGGCACGATAGCGAAGCAGCCGGAGATTGAAGCCATGGGGGTTCCTAACCTGGCTTTTACGACGGCACTCGCGAAGATTGGGAGTGGCTTGGGATGCATACCACGCAGCCACTCCGGTAAAGGTCTTGTTAGACAACGCGGTTCTGCCCAGGCATCGCTATGGGAGCAACCGGGAGATCCATATCCCACTCGATCTTTTCGGGGACGAGAGATTCGTTGGAGTTGAGGGCTTCTTCCCAGGTGATTTCGGCGCCGGTGTAGGCGGCCATGCGGCCCATGATCGCGGTCATGGAGCTGTTCGCGAGCTTCACGCCGTCGTTGATGGGGTTACCCGCGCGAATGGACGCGAAGAGATCGTCGTGCTCGACTTGATACATGTTCGGACGCGGGCCGGAATAGCGCCAGTTCTTCTCGCCTTTGATCCACGGCATGCCGGCGAAGCCGAGTTCGCGGGCCATGCCTTTGGTGCCATACATCGTGGCGGAATTGTCGTTCGCGCAGCCGGCGATCTGGCGCTGGCCGAGGAAGCCGCGGGCGCCATCTGCGAATTCGTAATTTACTTCGATGTGGTCGTATATGTTTCCGCCGTGCGCGGGAATTTGGCGGCCGCCAACCGCGACTGCTTTCAAAGGCGGCACATCTTTGAAGGCCCAGCACATCCAATCGACCGCGTGCACCGCCTGCTCGACGAGGCCATCGCCGGAGAGCCAGACAAAATTATACCAGTTGCGGAGTTGCCACTCGACGTCGCTCATGCCGGGCGGACGGGTGTTGGCCGGAGGCATGGGTTTAACGGGGCTGGTGTAATACGTGCCGTAGAAAACGCGGAGATCGCCGATCTCGCCGCCCACGACGCGTTCGAAGAGGGCGCGTTCGGCGAGATTCGCGCGCCAACAGAAACCGGAACCGAGGGCGAGATTCTTCTTCTTCGCTTCGGCGGCGGCTTCAAGAGCGATGCGCACGCCGGCGGCATCGGTGGCGACGGGCTTTTCGCAGAAAACGTGTTTGCCGGCCGCGACGGCGGCTTTCAAGTGACGGGGGCGGAATCCGGGAGGCGTGGCGAGAACGACGAAATCGACACCGCTATCGATGACTTTTTGGTAAGCGTCGAGGCCGACGAATTTGTTTTCAACTTTCAGTTTATCGCCGACTTCTTTCTCTAAATTCTGCAGCGCGCCATCGATCTGTTTGTCGAAAATGTCGCCGACGGCGGTAAGGACCACATTCTTGTCGGACTTCAACGCTTCGCGCGCGGCGCCTGTGCCGCGCCCGCCGCAACCCACGAGGCCGATCTTGAGCGTTTGGCTGTTCGCAAAGGAATTCGGCGAGAGCGCAATGTAGGGGGCCGCGATGGTAGCCGCAGCGACCGCAGAAGATTTCTTCAGGAAACTGCGCCGTGAATCAGCGCCCGCGGGAGAGTTATTTTCGTTCATTGGGATTTTCGGGAGTGTCTTTGATCCTCATAATTTTCGAGGACGCCGGCGTCAAGGAAAGAGGCCGGACCTCAAAACGAGTGTCACTCCCGGGTTGCCATTGGCGCAACCTTAAATCCCGATGCGATTCACGAAAAAGCTTACGATAACTGCCAGACATATTGTGCATTCCGATCCGACCGTTAACTTGGACGAAGGGGCTTCGTCGTTTATTCCAAAAAAATTGAAGCGGGATTTTAGGCAGAGATGGAGGAGATACGCAATGGGTTTGCGGTGGAAACTGTGAAGGAGTTATTAACCGGCAGCGCGGACTTCGGCACCGGTGTGCTCGGCTTTCAGCGGGACGCGCTTCCAGAAGGGGCTCGGTTTGGGGGCTTCGAAGCGGACGCGTTTGGCGGGGCTTTGTTTGGTGTAGATTTCGTAGGTGAGGGGTTTTTCGAAGTAGCCGCCTTCGAAGAGCCGTTTGACGTGGTAGGCGCGGGAGAGGAGCGGCTTGCCGAGGCGCATCCAGAGCGGGGCGGCGGCACGGAACTCCGCTTTTTCGCGAATGGCGTTGGGCTTGAGATTCATGTTCGCGCCGGTTTCAGTAAAAGCGGCGGTGTAGTAGCGCAGAACTTTCATCCGGACGCCGGCGCGGAGGGCGCGGACCATCCAGTCACCGTCGCCGAGATCGCGCAGCCTGTCGCTGAAGAAAAGTTTGCGGTCATCAATGAGCGAGCGGCGGAAGAAAATGCTGCAGGTGAGGGCGCAGAGGGAATCGAGGCGGGTATGGCTTTCCCACGGTATGTGCACTTTGCGGAAGCAATTCAGTGAGCCGTCTTCGTTGATGACGAGACTATCGGCGAGAACCATTTCGGCATTCGGATTTTCCGCAAAGCATTTCTCCACCGCCTTCAACGCACCGGGGAGGTACTGTTCGTCGCAATTGATGTAGGCGAGGATGTCTCCTTTCGCTTTGCGGAGCCCGCGGTTCACGGCGTCGTACATGCCGCGGTCTTTCTCGAAATACGCTTTGACCCGTTTCTCCTGCGGAAGCCAGTCCATCGTGCCGTCGTCAGAGACGGCGTCCTGGATGATGTGCTCGAGATCGACGCCCTGGTCGGCGACCGACTCGATGCAAAGCTTGAGCCAGGCGCTGGCGCGAAAGCTCGGTGTGATGATCGAGAACTGCACCGAATTAACGAAGTTCCGCGATGATTACGCAGTTGCGACGGCGACTTTTTTTGCGCTCGGCTGCTCTTTGATCATCTCGTCGTAAATCCAGCGGTAGGTGCGTTCCATGCCGTCGCGCAGACGGATGGAGGGTTCCCAGCCGAGATATTTTTTGATGAGAGTGTTGTCGCTGTTGCGGCCGTTCACGCCTTTGGGCGCATCGAGTTTGTAGTTCCGCTTCAGCTTGAGGCCGGCGATGTCTTCAACGATGTCCACAAGGCCATTAATGGTGACGAGTTCGCTGCTGCCGAGGTTGAGGGGCTCAAGAATATCGCTTTGCGTGATGGCTTTGGTGCCTTTCAGGCAATCGTCGATATACATGAAGCTCCGGGTTTGTTTGCCATCGCCCCAGATCTCGATCTCATGCCGTCCGGAAAGTTTTGCTTCGATCACTTTTCGGCAAACTGCGGCAGGTGCTTTTTCGCGTCCGCCTTTGTATGTGCCGTTCGGCCCGTAAACGTTGTGGTAACGGGCCGTGCGCGTGATTAAACCGAAATCTTCGCGGAAATGGCGACACATCCGTTCGCTGAAAAGTTTTTCCCAGCCGTAGCCGTCTTCAGGCATGGCGGGATAGGCGTCGCTTTCTTTCAAGGCGATGACGTCGGGGGAAGTTTGTTTATCGGCGGCGTAAACGCAGGCGGAGGAGGCGTAGAAAAAGCGGGAGACTTTGGCGTCTTTGGCCGCCATGAGAAGGTGCGTGTTGATCAAGACGCTGAGCATGCAGAGGGCGCGGTTGTTTTCGATGAAGCCCATGCCGCCCATGTCGGCAGCGAGATTGTAGACAACCGATGCGCCTTTGAGCGCGCGTTCGCAGGCTTCCTTCTCGCCGAGGTTCAACTGCTGGTTATCGACGTTTGGGAAAAGCTGATACCACTCGTCGAAAGGTTTTACATCGATGGACCGAATATTGGTGTGCCCTTCGCGCAACAAATCCGCGACGAGGTGGCCCCCGATAAACCCGCCACCGCCGCAAACGACGATTGTATCTGACTTCATACTGCTTGCCTTATTCTGCTAACCGAAAGCGGCTGCAGATTCCAGCAATTTCGCCTGCGCGCGCGTTGGGTTCAGCTTTACTTTTGCTGGGAGTTACGACAGCTTGCGGCGCTACACGGCAATGAACCTGACGTCTCGTCTTCCAGCGAAGGTCCTGATCTTCCTTTCACTCGCATTCCTTCTTTCGACCGGCGAATGCTTCGCCGCCAGTGCGGGCGAATGGCGCAAACTGCGTGAAAACGCGCGGGAGTCTGCGAAAGCTAACAACTACGACGCGGCGCTGGAACAATACAAAGCGGCGTTCGAGGAAGCATCGGAAGCGTTTAAGGGGACGGATATGCGGTTCCTCGACACGGTTGGGGAGGCGGCGCAATTCCACGTTCAGTTCCGCCGCTATGACGAAGCGATCGAGATGTATGAAGCGGCGCTTGACCGGATGCAGACGGTGAAAGGTCTTGAAGCTCCATATAAAGTCGCCTTCCAAATCGCCATTGGCAAAGCCCACATGTATGCGAAACGTCTGGACGACGCAGCGCTTTCGTTCCGGGAGGCCGTTGATTACGTGGAGAACAGGCCTGGGAGTGAGAGCAATCCACAACTTGGTGAGGCGCTGGAAGGCCTGGCTGGCGTTTACATTGAGCGGAAGTTGCCGGATGAAGCGTTGCGACTGCTGAAGCGGGCGGTGAAAGCTGCTTCGTATGCGCCGAGCGGGATGCGCAGCACGGAGACGAGCATTCTCAACACGACGGGTATTCTTCACCTGAGCCAGAGCAATTACGTCGATGCGGAGAAGGCGTTTCGCGATGCGCTGAAGAGCGTGGGCCGGGAGCGTGCGACTGGAGAGATGAACTTTATTAAGGCGAATACCTCGAACATCGAACGCAATCTCGCGCAGGCGTATCGCGGCCAACGCGAGTACGCGAAAGCGGAGCAGGCGCTGTTCCGGTCGATTGCGATTACTGAAAAGCTGAGTGGATCGGCGATGGCCACGGCGCAATCGCTGGCCGTTTTGGCGGCGGTTCACTTTGAGCAAAACGATGCGGGGCTGGACAATTTGTTTGCGCGGCTGACTTCGAAGAAGGCGGATAAGAAAAATTTCCTGCCCTACGTTGAAGTCATTGCGCGGCAGTATTCGATCCGTGATCAGGCCCGGACGGAAGCGCTGCTGGACAAGGCAATCGCGGCGGCGCCGCAACATGCGGCCGAACTGAAGGCGTTGCGCGAGCGGCTGGCGGCGGAACCGAAGCCGTCGTTGAGCGCGACGCCGCCGGAGCAGGGTTAATCTTACTCCTGGAGGCCGAGCTTCTTGAGCTTGGGCGCGATGACGACCTGGCAGTACGGGTTCTTGTTTTTGTTCCGCTTGTAGTAGTCGTGGTGGTAATTTTCCGCGACGTAGAAGGTTGGAGCCTTCGTGATTTCGGTGACGATGGGTTTGGAGAATTCTTTGCCGGCGGCGGCTTTTGATTTCTCGGCGATCTCTTTCTGCTGGTCGTTCTCGTAAAAGATCGCGGAGCGGTATTGGGTGCCGACGTCGTTGCCCTGGCGGTTCAGTTGGGTGGGGTCGTGCGAATTCCAAAAGATCTCCAGGATGCGTTGGAGGGTTACCTTTTGTGGATCGAAGACGAGTTGGGCAACTTCGGCGTGGCCGGTGGTGCCGGTGCAGATGTCTTCGTAGGTGGGGTTCTTGGTTTTGCCGCCCATGTAGCCGGGCTTTACGGAGACGACGCCGGGGATCTGTTGAAAGACCGCTTCGGTGCACCAGAAGCAGCCGGCGCCGAGGGTGATGATCTCGGTTTTGTTGGTGCTCGGCGGGGTTGCCTTGGTTTCGGGCTTCTCGGTTTGGGCGAATGCCGTGCTCATGGTGAAAAGTGCAATTGAAAGCGACGCAACCGCTTTCCAGATCGATCGTGTTCGCATCATAAATCCTCGCGGGAGCATAGCGTAACGGAGGGCGGCAGGCAAAGCATTGGTGAGTGATGAGTGATGAGTGATGGGTAATGAGTGATGGGTTTCTGGAAAGGTGTGGGCGAGGCAGGGGAGGACAGCAGCACTCCGTAACGTTATTGTGTTGATGAAATTTTTCATTTTGGGCGGCTGTTTGACGCTTTGTTGTTGATGATGAGGAGGATAGGGCCAGAATTGGTGGTGAAATACTGGGTGTTGATGTGTGTTTTTGGGGTGTTTTTGTGTGTGAGCTGTGTGTGAGCTGTGTGTGAGCCGGGTGTGAGCCGGGTGTGAGCCGGGTGTTTTTTGTGTGCGCGGAGGGTGTGTGGGTGTGCGTTGGGAAGAAGTGATGAGTGATGAGTGATGAGTGATGAGTGATGAGTGATGAGTGATGGGTGATGGGTGATGGGTGATGGGTGATGGGTGATGAGTGATGGGTGATGAGTGATGGGTGATGAGTGATGGGTGATGAGTGATGGGTGATGAGTGATGGGTGATGAGTCTCGGGGGAAAAGGGGGGAACTCGCCGGTTGGAAACCGGCGTTATATCGGCGCGAGTGTCACCGGCCTCAGAAGGTCTGAAGGCAGGAGCGGTTTGAACTCCCGGCTTCAGGCACGCTGAAGGCGTCGGTGACACAAGAATGTTGTCTTGTGTCATGGTATGTAGAATAGCTGATGATCTCGGGCACAGTCAAGCGGCCTTTTTTCGGTCAACCAACGGCCTCAGAAAGCTTCCGCATGTTTAATTTTCTCTCCGATTATGTTGCCCGGTATTCGCGTCCGCGCCCGGGTGCCCCGTTTGATCGACACAGTGGTGATTTACGATATTCTCGATGGGAATCGTGCGACCGACTTTCGACACAGGCGAGATACGACTCATCAGATGATTGCCAAGGCGCGACAGGGGCATCAACGCAGCCGCTGCTGGTATGCTGTGACGCTGTGCCTGGTGATCCTAGCAGGTCTTCTTTTACGGTCGGGGTTTGTGCCGCTCTCCGACTTCGCGATCAAATATGGTGGCGTCGCGCTGTGGGCATTGGCTGCGTTCGTGGGCTTCGGATTTCTGTTCACCCGAGTGAATACCTTCCGGCTTGGGTTGATCTCGATCGTGTTCGCCTGGGCAGTCGAATTCTTTCAGCTCTATCACGCGCCGTGGGTCGACGCGATCCGAGCTACACGTCCCGGCCACTGGGTCCTGGGGTCAACCTTTCATGCGCCAGACTTGCTGGCTTACCCGTTCGGAATAGCAGTAGGTGCGGCGGTCGAGGTGCTCCTTCCGAAGAGAAGGTCGATCCGGCGTGAAGGTTGAAGGATGAAAGCTGAAAATGGAAAAGCGGTTGGTGCCGGATCGAATGCAGGAGTAAAACCGATGGAAGAATATCAATACGACGATTCCTACTCGACGTGTGTGGAGACATATTCCGCTCTCCGCATCTTCTCGGATAACATTCCCCCAGAGGAGATCACTAGGCTTTTACAGATCCAACCAACGGATCGCTTTCAGAAAGGTGATAGCCACAGTCAAGGGAAACTGAAACGCAAGGCCAACGGGTGGTTTTACTCCACCGAAAAACTATCTGAATCGAAAGACACACGCCGCCACATGGATCTTATCCTTCGCGCTTTGGACGGACGAGAAGGAGCGGTTAAGAAGCTTCGCCTGGATGGTTGCGAAATCGATATCACTACCTACTGGGTTTCTGTCGGTCACGGGGGACCCTGGCTAATGCCGCAACAAATGCTCAAACTGGGAACATTGGGAATTGGCGTTTGGTGGGATATTTATTTTCAAGCAGAGGGGAGAAAGCAGTAGATGTGGCCCCGCCTTCTTCGAAGTTGGGATAAGGACCTGTCTTGCCTTTTGCAACTCACTACGCGTCGAGGGGCGTCTCAAGACCTGGCCCGAACTGGCTCATTGAAGTATTCGCCCGGATGGGTGAAGACCCGGACGTGGCAGGATATCTCGCGCTCTGCGAATGGTGATGTTTGGGTTTCTGGTTGGGAACAAGAAGTGACTTACAGACCCGTCGAGCCGCGGAATCCCAAGCTGAGCGTTTATAATCAATGCGCAACGTTGTAAAAGTGGCCGAGTAACGGCAGCTATAAACTTCGACCTTGTGGAAGTAAACTCTCCTTCTCAGCGTCCTGTCGGATCGAAGCGAATCAAACGAACGGGCATTTTCAAAGGCGACTGGAACGAAACATGTTCATTTTGCGGGCAGCCGCAATCGGTGCACCGAAGCACATTCGATTTATCTGAGAATGAGATAGCAGAACATCGGATCCCGTGTGAGCCGGAAAAGCAGGCGATGCGAACCCGACTTCAACTGAATGCCCGAATCATTCGATTCATCGCTTTCACGGGCTGGGTAATTCTCCCCTTGGTAGTTTTGTTAATTACTGAAATCGAGGTCATATCGCGGATCGCGTTCTGGACTGCTGTCGCGAAGCTCGCGTGGGAAACTACAAAGATCTATGGAAATCCAAAGAAATGGATTCCGGCTTACGGACGGTATCGTAAGCGCGTAGAAGAGGAAGAAGCGCGTAAGAACCATTACATCTACCATTGCGAACGAAATCCGCAGGGTTTTGCACGACTTAGGGCCGAGAACTTTGAAAAGGAAGATAAAGAGTGATCGTTCGATTACCAAAGCCGTGCTTTCCGCCATCTTTCTTTTGGGAGCCAGGTTATTTGGTTGGTGTTGGTGGAGTTGACGGCGCCGTTTTGGACGGACTCGAGGACAGTCGGTTCTAATTCTTTGAAGGATTTTGAGGTGGCGCCGATTTGGGAGCCGATGCGGTTGTTGTGGCGATCCATGGTGTTGGAGTTTTTGCCTTTTGATTCCATGAGGCGGGTGACGAGGTTTACGGCGCGCTGGTCGAGCGTGTAGGAAACGACTGCGCTGGCGAGTGCGTGGCGGTAGGCGCGCCACGCGAGTTTTTAGTTTTTAGTTTTTAATTTTTAGTTGGGGGCGACTTCGAAGGCTGAGCGGTAAACGCAGGTCTAGGTGTAGATGAGGACGAAGAGTGGGTAGATGCTGAGGATGGCAGTGACGGCGGTTAGGCGGAGGAGGAGTTTGCGTTTGTTCTTCAATCACGGCGAATGTTTAACATAGTCGCTCAGAGGCGGCCAGTCGGCTCAGTGACGCAACGAAGTGGACGAGATCATCCTGAGTCTGCGGCCGAGAAGTTTTGAACGGCCGCTGCAGCCGCTTTTTAGTTAGCGGTTACGGCGTGCCGTAGGTTTCTTCGTAGTCGGCTAACAACGCCTGCCAATAGGCATCGCCGCAAATCTCGGCCGGGTATCTGCGACGTCCGATCTTGAAGGCTTGTTTGTAAATGCCGCGAAATGTTTCGGGTTCGGGATAGCGATTCTGGTAATCGCTGAGAGCTGCCGGATCCAAGGACGGAAGCCAGGTTTGCCAGTCGAAGAAGTGCGAATCTAATCTATCGTTTCGACCGAGAAGCAGTTTCCACTTTTCGATATCTGGATCGAAAACCCAAGGTGGTAAAACCTCGGGACCGGAACGCAACCGTTCTACCATCCGTTTACGCTCGGCGAGAAATTCTGGGTCATAGTACGGATTCTTTTTCATCGTTTCTCCAGCGGCGGCGCTTTTTTCGAGGGCGCGTTTGACGGATTCCTGGGCTTTGATCTCGGCGCGGTCATTACTGCTTCCCGTCTGACATTCTTTTCTCCACCCCGGCCAAATACTCCGAAAGCTCTGAAACCCGAAGAACACTTTCAGGGTCCGTCAAAATCTGTTTCAAGGCCTGCATTCCGATTTTAAGCGTCGGATGTCGCGGATCCAGTTCTTCTCGGTGCTTGAGCATGTAGTCCAAAGCATCGCTCGCAAGAGTAAGGCCCTCATCCGTCTGCTGTGGGAGCGGCCGGAACCGAGTAGCCGACTTCGCGAGGATCGAAAGTGTAACGTGCAAGCTGGACATTCCGACCCTTCTTGTTCTTCCAATATCACCCTGTGTCGAGAGTCTGAAGCGTCAGCAACATTACTTTGCCGTCTGCCAAACTCGCCTCGTACGCTTGTTCGTGATTGGTCTTTGGCGTAGTGTTGCAACCAGCAAGTAAAACTCCAAAAATGAACGCGGTTAGTAACCTCATTGATGCGGAAATGTTTTGTCGCCGCCTCCTTGAGGCATAGAGATTTGATCGTCAATCGTCAAGCTGCCCTCTCCTACATGAATCCCGCACCGGGAGCTTCTTTTGCCTTCCAGCTCGAAAGACCCCGCAAAAGATAGGTCGTAAATCTTAAATTCTTACCCGGAGGGTATCTGGCGTTTCCTCGCGCCCGCGTAGGAACGGACAATGACAATCTTTTTTCAAATTTCTGATGACCTGCGCAGTCAGCCGCCTCAGGCTTGACGCCATGAAACTCCTTCGACAGATGATCACGCTTGTTTGGCTCGTGGCGACTTTCATCGCTCACGCTGGCGAACAACTCACTGGCAAATGCATCGTCAATCAACCACTCAATGCGGAACTGCAACTGCTCCAGGGAACATGGGAGGGAGTGCTGGTGGGCGATACGGCGCAGCAAAAAATCACCATCACGATCGCCGGTAATTCACTGCATTTTCATCGGGACACGAATTTTTGGTGGAAGACGGCGATTACACTGCCGGCAGGCACAACCCCGCGTCAGTTACACGCCAAGATCAAAGATAGTCACGATGGTCCGCCACAACCGGAAAATAGCGGCGCAGTGGTGGTGGCGATCTTCAAGGTTGAGGACGGGAGATTGACCCTGGCCACGGGTAACGGTGACGGGGAGGCGCCAAAGAGCTTTGAAGCCGCTCCGAATCGCTACGAGCTGGGGAAGGAGAAGATCAGTGGGAGCGGATTGGGCGCGCTGGTCCTCGAAGGAGACGAATTGCACGGCACCTTTACGGATTCACGCGATGGGCAAACCTATAAAACGTTCAGCTTTAAAAATGCTGGCACCACGGTTACGTGGATGGCCCAAAACCTGAATCACAAAGTGCCGGGGAGCTACGCTTATGATGACGAAGAGAGTCATCGAAAAGAGCTTGGCTTGCTTTACACCTGGGAAGCAGCGAAAGAGGCCTGCCCAAAAGGTTGGCACTTAGCAACGGATAGCGAGTGGTCTATGCTGGTGACGCATTTCGGTGGAATGGACAAGGCCGGCGAAGCGCTGAAAAGCGTGAGTGGCTGGATAGAAAACGGCAACGGCACTGACAGCAGCGGGTTTAACGCGCTTCCCGGAGGTATTCGCAGAGATGGTGGTTATGACGTCCGGGGTGTGATGGGGTTCTGGTGGACATCCACACCCGGGGGTGAGGAGGGAAAAGCCTGGGGATGGAACTTCAGTTATGGTGGCCCCGGGGAAAAACCACTTAAAACAAAAGCGTTCCGTTTCGATGGCCCTGTTTCTCACGCAAAATCTGTTCGTTGTGTCCGGGATTAGATTTTTGATTATTGGCTCTACGCAACGAGCTTTTACCTGGCTGAATAAGACGTTTCCTGGGCTTCTTGTTGCGAAAGAAAAGACGAGGGGGCATTGATATGCGCGGTGATGGTGGAAGCGCATCCGCAATTCGAGGAGATTAAAGCGAGGATCAAACGGTTTTCGGGGGTTTCTTTTTCGGCAGTGTGTTATCGATGCACGGAGCCGAAGTTTGCGAACGAGATCGTTTCGGGTTTAGGCAGCCAACTGTACGGGGCGCGATGGACCCCCAAGGGTTCCTTTGCGACGGTGTATCTTTGCGAAACGGCAGAGGCGGCATTGCAGGAATATTTGGCGCGCGGGAGGCGAATGAAGATCCCGGATCACAAGGCGCTGCCGATGGTGATGGCGGCGGTCACAGTTAAGGTGGGCAACTTGTTGGACGGGACAAATGCAGAGGTGGAAAAGGCGGTGCGGATTTATTTGGAGGGAGAGAAAGGACATTGGCGAACAGTCCAGGGAACGCGCGAAGCTGTCAGCCAGGCGATTGGACGCGCGGTGTATGAGTTAAAGTTTTCGGGTTTGATGGTGATGTCGCAGGCCTTGAAGGGCGGCCGAAATGTGGTGCTTTTTCCAAGGAATCTGCAGAAAGGAGAGGTCTTGAGCGCGCCGGAGTTGAGCATCGGTGAATAGAAATAGTTCTTGAAATAGTTCATGAACAGGCCGATAGATAGGACATGAGTTTGGCGGTTAAAGCGCGCGGCGCGAAAGCGAAGTCGGACAACCGGGCGGTGGCGAAGAAGCCGCGGCGCGGGATGGGATTTCCCGGAGCGCGGTCGCAAGTTGCGAAGGAGCAAACAGACGAATCGAAACTGGCGAAATTGCGAGCGGACCTGGGCTGGAGCCGGGCGGAACTGGGACGGGTGATGAATGCTTCTGATCGGGCGATTGTGAATTGGGAATCGGGGGAATTGATGAGCGCGGTGTATGGAGCGAAGTTGAGGGAGATCCAGAGTGTGTTCAATGAGTTGAAGCAACTGATGAAGCCGGCGGAGATCGGCGGGTGGTTGTTGAGCGATATGGAGGAGTTTGAGGGGCAGACGCCGGCGGACTTGATTAGGCGGGGTGAGACGGGACGATTGTGGGAGTCGCTGTTTTATTTGCGGAGTGGGATGCCGGATTAGGCGCTGCGGCGAGTTTGCCACGCAATCATGCCAACCGTTTAAAACTGAGATTTGGCGGGAGCGTCGTTCATTCCCGCTCGGGGTAGGAGTGTTGCTTCACCCTGTCGGCTTCGTTCTGCTCGCCCCGGAGAGATAGGCCGTTTCGTGTGTTGGTAGTTTGGTGGTGCGAGCAGCGGTGGGCGTGGTACGGTGACGGCATGCGGAACGTTTATTCGATCGTAGCTGCATTCGTGTTTCTCGTGGTGTGTCGGGCCGAGGGCCTGCAGTTTATCGACGCGAGTTTTGAGAACGCGTCACCGGTTTGGTATCAGGAGGGTGAGGATGGGATGATCGAAGTGCATTTGCTCTACGATCATGAGCGGTCTTCGCCGAATCGTGCCGCGGGGCATTTTCATTTCCAGGTGCACGCGGAGACCGGGACGGAACTGAAGCTGGAGTTCAAGAACCTGGATAACGTTTGGAACGGCAGGGCCGGATCCGTGGCGCGTGAATTGAAAGCGGCGGTGATTTCCGAGGATGGAGTGAACTGGACGAGTGTGCCGATCGAGAGTTTTGGGACGAATCGCGTGCGGTTGAATTTGAAGATGCCGGGACCCAGGCTGTTTGTGGCGCGGGTGGAGCCATATAGGATTTCGGACCTCGAACGGATGTTGAAGCGGATTGGAGGCAATGCGTTGGTGAAGGTGGAGGTGATCGGGAGGACAGCGGAAGGGCGGCCGCTGGAGATGGTGCGGATTGGAAGTGGTGAGGAGCGTTATAATGTTTTTGTGCGAGCGAGGGCGCATCCGTGGGAAGCAGGCGGGAATTGGGTGGTGGAAGGATTGGTGGAACGATTGCTGCGCGGAGATGAAGGCGCGAAGGAGTTTTTAAAGATTTACGGGGTGTGGATCATGCCGATGGCGAACAAGGATGGCGTGGCGCGTGGAAGGACGCGGTTTAATTCGCGCGGCCGGGATTTGAATCGGAATTGGGACAAGCGGTCGGACAGAGAATTGGCGCCGGAGAATTACGCGCTGGAGGAATGGTTGAAGCGGATGATGGCCAGTGGGAAGAAGCCGCACCTTGCACTGGAGCTGCATAATGACGGTGGTGGTTTGCTGCATATTAGTCGTCCGCCGGTGCCGCAGTTGGAGCGGCATTTGAAGCGCATGGAGGTGCTGGAGGGGTTGCTGCGCAAGCACACGTGGTTTACGGAGGGAAGCACGAAGGGATCTTTCCGAAATTCAGGGACGCTGGGCGATGGATGGCTGGAGCGGTTCGGAATCGATGCGGCAGTGCATGAGTTCAATTGCAACTGGATTGCGGGGATAAACGAGAGGCCGACCGCGGCGCATTGGAAAAAGTATGGAGGAGGACTGGCGAAAGTGTTCGCGGAATATTTCGCGGAGGTTCGGCCCGCACACGACTGAGGAGTTTCAAACAACGAAGAACCGAGTTTAGGGAAGGTTCGTAGACAGACTTTCGCGAGAAACGCGGGAGTGTTGCGGAAGGATAGCCGGCTCAGAGAGAGGAATGGTTCGCCGGCGCGCTCTCGTTCTGACGATGCTCGAGGAGCTGCGCCGGCGATGTTCACCCTTGGATCGTGACGATTACGATTATTGGACGGTGATGACGTAGGTCATATCTGCCACAGCATCGAAATCGAAGGGATCGCCTTCGGCGGTTGAGAAATGGAAGTCACCGCCGATGTGGATGGTGTGAGTTCCAGCGCTGAACGGTGTTAATAGCAGGAAATAACCGTCACCGACTGAGGTTCCTTCGCCGCCGGTCTCGCCGAAGATCCACGGGGTGGGTGCGGTGAAAGTGAATTCAGGAGAGACGACGCGGAAACGATGGAGGTTTTTGACGGATACTCCGTCGATGGTGACGGAGAGGTTCCGGATGTGATCTGCGAGGAAGCTCGCGTTCTCGAGTCGCTCTTCAGGGGTGTTGCCCAAGCCTTCGAGATCGGAGGCTTCGGCGTTGAGCAACGAGATGAATAAGGTGGTCCCGGTAGGGATGGTGATCTGGCGTTCAACACCAGGACCGAAAGGAAAACCGAGGAACCAGACGTTCCCGGTCTGACCTGAGGTCACGTCGAAGGATGGATCGTCAATGGAAGGATGTCCTTCGAGGGGATGTTCCATGTTCCATTGCCACCAGGCAGCGCTCCACTCGCCGTAGCTTTTTCCGTGAGCTTTCGCGTTGACGGGGATGACGCCGGCAGCGGATTGCAGCGAGCTGAGGGTGAGTACGGATACGATGACGCAGATCAATGCGAACGCACCGCGTGCTGTTTTTTGGGAATAGATATTAGTTTTCATGTTTTTGTATTTGGCCGATTGGCTTTGGCAGGTGCTACGGGAAATTGTGACAGGTGTTACAAGGAATTAGTTTGGTATCAGGGCTGTATTCTGACTGGGCTTATGAGTAAGTGGAGAATGGCGGAATGGCGGGTCGCTCTGGTATGTGTCAATGGGGAAGAATACGAGGTTGCAGTAGCGGCGATAAGTTTGTAAAGATTCCCTAATGATCCCTGCTGAAGGACTTCATGAGCCCTGCAGTCAGCCGCGTGAGTTCATGACCACGCATTGGAGCCTGGTACTTCGAGCTGCCAACGACCACGACGTTTTATCCAGATCCGCGTTGGAGCAACTCTGCCGGAATTATTGGTATCCCCTTTACGCGTATGTTCGTCGACAAGGGCGCTCAGCCCACGACGCACAAGATCTCACGCAGGAGTTCTTCGCACGAATGATGGAGAAAAAATTTCTAAATCTCGCGGATCCTGCGCGCGGACGATTTCGAACGTTCCTACTCTGCTCGCTGAAAAACTTCATGGCCAGTGAGTGGAAGAAAGGGCAGGCCCAAAAAAGGGGCAATGGGGTAGCGGTCCTCTCGATTGATGAGCAAGACACGGAACTGAGGTTCCTCTCCGAGCCGGCAGACAGCTTAACTCCGGAGCATGTTTATGAAAGACGCTGGGCAGCGACCTTGCTTGATATAGCAATGGAGCGCCTCCGCAAGAAATACCTCGATGACGGAAAAGGAGAGATCTTCAACGTTTTCGGCAGTTGCATTCTGGAGAACTCGAAAGAGGCGCGGTATGCAACGTCAGCCGCGGAGCTAAAGATGTCTGAAGGGGCGGCCCGAGTGGCAGTTTATAGGTTGCGCGAAAGCTTTCGAGAGGTCTTACGCACAGAAGTCGCATCGACCGTGGAATCCCCAGCAGAGGTAGACGACGAACTCCGTTACCTGATCACGGTCTTGCGAACGTAAAAACATGTAACAAAAAGTCCGGCGATCCGTAGAAGCGAGTGTAAAAGCATGAAGACCGAACAGATTTGTTCGAAATGCGGTGCGGAGCTCGAAGGAATACATGAGGATGCGTGTCCGGCATGTCTTCTCGAGATAGCTGTTCCGGAATCCCTTCAAGAAGTTGGGCCGTTTAAAGTCCTTCAGAAGCTCGGCGAGGGCGGCTGCGGCATCGTCTTCATGGCGGAGCAGGAAAAGCCGATTCGCCGGAGAGTCGCAGTCAAGCTGATCAAGTTGGGGATGGACACTAAGCAGGTGATTGCTCGCTTTGACGCCGAGCGACAGGCGCTGGCCTTAATGGATCATTTCAGTATCGCAAAGGTGCTCGATGCAGGGGCGACGGCACAGGGTCGTCCCTACTTCGTTATGGAACTCGTCCGTGGAATTAAGATCACGGAATACTGCGACAAAAATCATTTGTCCACGGAGGAACGGCTTAGGCTTTTTATACAGGTTTGTTCGGCGATTCAGCATGCGCATCAAAAGGGTATAATTCATAGGGATATAAAGCCTTCGAACATTTTGGTGACATTGCACGACGGAGTCCCGGTGCCGAAGGTGATCGACTTTGGGATTGCGAAAGCGACGACAGACCAACGGTTGACCGATCTGACGTTTTACACAGCGTTCGAGCAATTCATTGGGACGCCGGCATACATGAGCCCGGAACAGGCGGAGATGAGCGGGTTGGACATTGATACGCGCAGTGACATCTACAGTCTTGGGGTGCTGCTTTACGAATTGCTCACCGGGCGAACGCCGTTCGACCAGAAGAAATTGATGTCTGCCGGACTGGACGAGATGCGTCGCTTGATCCGGGAAGAAGAGCCAATTCGCCCCTCAACCCGCGTGAGTTCACTCGCCTCAGAGGAGCGCACGACGACCGCGAGCCACCGTGATTCTGCGCCGCTGGCACTGGTTTCCAAATTACGTGGCGACTTGGATTGGATCGTGATGCGTTGCCTCGAGAAGGATCGAACACGACGCTACGAAACAGTCAACGGGCTCGCGATGGATGTGCGGCGCCACCTGGAAAGCCAACCGGTCACCGCCGGACCTCCGAGCCAGGTATATCGAATGCGGAAGTTGATTCAACGAAACAGAACTGTTGTGGCTGCGAGTCTCGCTGTCGCGGCAGCGTTGTTACTAGGGCTGGGACTGTGGCTCGCAGAACGGGAAGCGCGCAACCATGCGTTGCTTGCCGAGCAGAGAAGTCAGGCGAAGGAAATGGAGGCGCGCGAGTCCGAACGGCGAATGCGAGACATGCTGGCGTTCTTCCGGAGTACGCAAATCACAAGGACGATGATACCGAGAGAGAACCGCGCTCGATTTACTTCGATAACGAACGAGATTCCGAGCGTCGTGCCGCCGGGTGATCCGCGGCTGAATGGGCGCACCTATGAACAGTTGGCGGCGGCGTGGTGGAAGTGGGCGCTGGAAATGCCGATGACGAATGCAGTCGGTGCGATCCACACGTGGAAAGACACGCCGCGGTTCGACATCAGAACGTCCCAGAGCTCGAATTTGTGGTTCATCGGCTCTCCATTTCTAGAGACAACAAATTCGCCGCCAACGGTGCGGTATTGCGAGATTCCGTATGGGGTGGAGCTGTTTGCGGTAATCCTTTCGGCAGAGAGCTCGAGCATCGAAGAGCCCCCTTTCTATGGAGCGACGGAGAGTGCGCAAGCGGTGATTGCGCAGTATTGGACAGATCACGCTGTAGAGATGTTTTTTGAGTTGGATGGCGTTCGACTGTCCAACCTTGAGGTGTTTCGGGTGCTGAGCCCGCAAATAGAGATCAATGCACCGAGGCCATGGATCCTGGGAGAAGGGGGTGGGAGGGGAACTTCCACTGGGGATGGATATTATGTCCTGTTAGCGCCTTTATCGCCTCGGAAGCACACTCTACGGATGGGCGGTAAGTTCAAATTCGCCAGACCGCAGGACACGATAGACCTGCCGCCTGAAACGATCGACGTTACTTACCATATTACGGTGGCGGAGCCGCCTCCGAAATGAGGCAAGAAAGATTCATAAGATAGAGACTTTTACATGCAAAACGAACTGACGGGCTAAAAAAACTATGAAAAATAAAACGGCCTTCACGCTGATCGAGTTGCTGGTCGTGATAGCGATTATTGCGATTTTGGCGGGTATGTTGCTTCCGGCGTTGAGTCGCGCCAAGAGCCGCGCGCAAACTACGGCCTGTAATAACAATCTAAGAAGCCTGGTAAAGTGCTGGCTAATGTATGCTCACGATAATGACGACGTAATCGTTCCGAATAATTCCGTGGGTGGTGACATGAAATCCGCGGGCGCTTCGTGGGCGTTAGCGGAGCCAACTGAGGAAAACGTGCGGAATGGGCTTTTATTTCAATACAATGGTTCTCTCGGGATCTATCATTGTCCGGCAGATCGGTCGATTCTGGTGTATGGCGCGGACGGTCAATTACCGCGCAAAGACGGTAACTTTGATCCGGTTCCTGGCGCAAGAGGTGGTCCCGGTCCGCTGCGCGCTCGAAGTTACACCATGAGCCTCTCCCTAAATGGGTTCCCCGACTTCAACCCCGACGTCTATGCAGCAATCCCGATGTTCAGAAAGTTAACCGCCATTAAGCAGCCTGACCCTGTTCGTAGCCTAGTCTTTATTGACGAATCTCCGCTCACGATGCTGGACTCTCTCTTTGGTCTACCCACCGATCACTCCGACACGATTCTAAATCCCCCAGGTCCACAATGGTGGAGCCAGCCTGCGGATCGTCACAGCCAGGGAGCGAACCTTTCTTTTGCGGATGGGCATGTGGAATACTACAAGTGGCGAACTCCAAAAAACGGCGGCTTCGTGACGAATGTGGGCGCTGCTGACATGCCCGACTGGCTGAGTTTCAAGGCCCTTATCAAGCAACATAAGGATTAACTGAACCAACTAAGGTGTGTTGGAAAAAATTCTTGGAGCGGTTGTCGAGAGAACTCCTGCCATATTCTTGCTGACGCCGTAACTCATAAGGTTGTTTTCCCTTTAGCCCGGCGCGCTACTGAACCTGTCCTTTTTGCCACCTTCTAATTGAGGAGAAGCAGCTGCATTTTTTCTGTAACGGCGACGGAAAAGTTTCGTAGCAGTGGATGGAACTCGTTTCATTTCGAGGCGAGAAACAAAAACTACAATGAAGAATTATCTAAAACTAATCGGGTCAGTAGCGTCCCTCGGACTGTTGCTTTGCAGTGTTGCGGTGCGGGCGGACGAAAAGGCGGTGACGATCGTGCCGCCGGATGCAAAGTACCATGGAAAAACTTATGGCGAGTGCGCGGCGGCGTTTTGGCAATACGCGTTTGCGCTCCCTGTAGAAGGTCACCCGTTTGCGGCTGGGCCGAATGACGATTTTAGCGCGGGGCAGTCAGGTAGTGTTTGGTTTTGGAGCGCTCCCGAGGGGCCAATGACGCGCACGGTCCGGATGCCCGCGGGGAAGGCGCTTTTCCTGACGATCCGCGACGTCGATGTCTCCAGTTTGGAGGCAGAGCCATTTTTCGGAGCGACGGAGGCAGAGCAACGGGAAAAGGCGACCCGGTACGCCGATCTCATCGAAAGTGTTTTTGTGACGATTAATGGAGTGCCTGTTACGAACCTGGAAGAGTTCCGTTTCTCAACGCCGCAGTTTGAGTTTACTGCGCCCACTCCCTGGATTTTCGGTGAAACAGGCGGTACCGGAACAGCAGTTGGTGACGGATATTTTCTCATGCTGGAACTTCCGAAGGGACATCACACGATTCATTATGGAGGCACGTTCCGGTTCGCACCGGGCGAGTTGTTTCCGGATTATCTGGAAGAAATCGTTCTAGAGAAGGACATCACGATCGAGCTGACTGTAGGGGAGGAATAACGTAGCTGGTCTTTTGTTCTGGCACCCGACTGGGTGCCGTTTTGATTCTGTCACGGTCCTCCCGTGAGTGTTTGCATGGTGGCGGTGCCTTCGATGTTTTTGTCGTCGGCACCGCATTTGTTCCGAGCTGCTACAGTCTTTTTGTAGGTGTGCCGCCAAGAGTTCAAAGTTTCGGGGAAACGAAGGCGAACGTCGTGAGCCGCTGGCAGTGTGAGGATTAGTGGCTACATTTCGGGGGTGCGAAGCTGGTTGGTTGTTTTGTGGGTGCTGCTTTTTTTCTCCGGGGTGGGATGCGGAGGTTTCGCGGCGAGGCGGATTGCGCAGGCGCCGAATACGTATCCGAAATGGCTGGCGCCGGAAGCGCCGGTGACGATCGGGTTTAGCGCGAGCTTATTAACGTTGCTGACGAATGGGACGGTGGAAATTGATTCGCCGCGCGCGAAGCTATTTTATCGGGTGCTGGCGCCAGGTGATTATGGGTTTCGTTGGACGAATGTGCTGGACGAGGCGCGGGGTGAATTGACGTTGCGGTTCAGCGCGGAAGCTGCGGGCGCGAGTCGTAATGTGAGCGCCGCGGGCGACGCGAGGATGGAGGGTCGCGGGACGATTTTTGTGGTGCACGGGTATGGGGTGGACGGGGCGGCGATGTTGCCTTGGGCCTTTGTTTTGGCGGAACAGGGCTGGCGCGTGGTGTTGGTGGATTTGCGTGGGCATGGGAATTCGACGGGGGAGCGGGTTTATTTTGGAGCGCAGGAGGTGATTGATTTGCGTGCGGTGTTGGACCGATTGGAGCGGGAAGGGGAGGTGGTGCATGTGGTGGGACATTCGTTCGGGGCGGTGCTGGCGTTGAAGTGGAAGTTGGAGGATGCGCGCGTGGGCAGAGTGGTGGCGATGGCGCCGTATGCGGATCTCGGCGAGGCGATTCAGAATATTCGGCGGCAGTATGCGCGATGGATTCCGACGTGGTTTATTGCGGCTGGGGTGCAGCGCTTGCCCGAGTTGCTGCAGGTGGAGGAGTGCGAGATGGATCCGGGTTGCTGGGTGGATGGTCGGCTAGAGGATGTTTTGTTTGTGGCGGGCGGCGCGGATCGGATCGCGACATTGAATCAGGTGCGGGAGCTGGTGGAAGGGAGCGGGGGAGATAATCGGATTTTAATTCAGGCAAAGGCGGCGCATGAAACGGTGCCGTTTTATTTGGGCGAGTTGTCGGGGGAAGTGATTGAGTGGTTAGCAGGAGAACTAAGGGAAGCCAAGCGGGAGAATAATCCTGACTTTACTCCTAAATATTCAGCTGACTGATATTGCTGAGGGGTGGTTTAGGTGCGATGCTCGGGATTCGATATTTGGGCAGCAAAGTTATGCTACGGTCACCTCGCACTGGATTGTATAGGTTTGCCACGCTCCTTTTGGTGAGTGTGTGGCCGGGGGTTTGGGCGGCGAATGTTTTCCTGCCATTGCCTGGGCTGGATTTCGCGACGCAGAAGAGCTTGGTCCTCCAGTGCTCTGGAAATTTGCTGGATATCAATTACGCCGCGCGGATGTGGTCCATTGAACACAACGGGCAAGTTCCTGGATCGTTATTCGATTTCACGAATCGTTTGTCTTCAGCGGAGGTGTTTTATTGTCCCGCGCACCTGCGGGAACCGGCGGTCACCAACTGGAACGATGTTGCGTGGGAGGACATCGATTACGTGTGGAAGGGTTCCAGCGCGGGAGAGGAGGGCGCGGCGGTGGAGTGCCGGGTGCACACCTCTGTGGCGCGGTTCGATGGGGAAATCGTGTTGGGGCGGGAGCGGGATGGCTGGCCGTATTTTATGGCTGGGCCGATTGGGCAGGTGACGACTCCGGGAGGATCAGCGCGGTTTGAAGTGGTGATCGATCCGATCACGGCGGCTGGTCCGCTAAGTTATCAATGGCGACGCGAGGATCTTTCCTACGTGACGAATCTTGTTTTCATTGAGGATGGGGAGGCGGGCGGATTTTTGCGGACGAATCGAACAGCGGTATTCAGCGTGACGCCGCTGGCGAACGAGACGAATTCGTTTGTGGTGCTTTCGAATCTGCAGACGAACGATATGGCTTACTATGCAGTGGCAGTGAGCAATTCGCTGGGGCGGCTTTTGTCGCGGCGGGCGAGCCTGCGCATTCGGGACGAAGCGTTAGATACTGCCGAGTGGTCGCGAACTATTTGCGGAGTTAACTTGAGTCAAATCGGCTTGCTGGCCAGGAGTTGGGCAACGGAGCATGGCGACGTGCTGCCGGGCAACTTTGCGGAGATGACGAATCGGTTTAATTATCCAATGTTTGGCCGGCCGATGGTTTTGTTTTGTCGGGCAGACACAGGCCGGAGTGCTCCGGCGAGCTGGGTTGATTTTGATTTTGCGGAAACGAGTTACGAGGTGGTGGTTGCCCGAGCTGACGAGGAGAATTTATACGCAGTTTTCTGTCGGTGCAAAATTCATGGCTACTACGTGGAAGTGAGCGGTCGGGTGGTGAGGGAACCTCGCTTTACGGCGCCGATTTTCTTCATGAACAACGAGCTGAGCCTGCCATTGGAGCTTTTCGCGGGGCGATCGAATGTGCTGGAGAGTTCATCGAACCTGACTGCCTGGACGACGGTGAAAGCTTTTTCGAATACGAACGGTCCAGTGGATTTCAGTGTTTCCAAAACGGCGTCGCATCTTTTCTACCGGTTGCGCTTGGAGTAAAATTGCGATCATGCATTTGAGGTTTGTTGTCACGCTGGCGGTGTTACTGAGTTGTGTTCCGTTTTTACGGGTTCACGGAGTGGATAGTGGCGTGGTGCGAACAAACGTTCTGGATGATCAGAATTTTTTTCCGATTGCGGTTTGGTTGCAGAATCCGAATAACGCCGGGCGGTTCAAGGAGGCGGGGATTAATCTGTATATAGGTTTATATCGCGGGCCGACCGCGGAGCAGTTGGAGATGTTGCGGAAGCATGGGATGCATGTGATTTGCCGGCAGAGTGAACGGTCGCTGGTTTTCAAGGATGATCCAACAATTGTTGCGTGGATGCATGATGATGAGCCGGATAATGCGCAACCGTTGCCGCAAGGGCAGAAGGGTTGGGGGCCGCCGGTGTTGCCTGTGGTGATTCAGGAGGATTATGAAAAAATTCGCGCGAAGGATCCAACGCGGCCGGTGTTTCTGAATTTAGGGCAGGGGGTGGCGTGGGATCATTGGATCGGGCGGGGCGTGCGGAGAAATCATCCGGAAGATTATCCAGAGTATGTGAAGGGGGCGGACATTGTGTCGTTCGATATTTACCCGGTGGTGCACGACAACAAAGAGGTGGCGGGGAAGTTGGAGTTTGTGGGGCGCGGGGTGGAGCGGTTGCGGAAATGGGCGGGGGAGGAATCAAAGCGCATGGTGTGGAACTGCATCGAAGCGGCGCGGGTGGACAATCCGGATGTGAAAGCAACGCCGGAGCAGATTCGTTCGGAAGTGTGGATGTCGATTATCAGCGGGTCGCGCGGGATTGTTTATTTCGTGCATCAGTTCAAACCGAATTTTGTTGAGGCGTCGTTGTTGGAAGATCCGGTGACGCTGGCGGGCGTGACGAAGATCAATGCGGAGGTGAAGGAACTTGCGGCGGTGATCAATTCGCCGGCGGTTGAGTCAGAGTTTGAGATCAAGACGGAGCCGAAGGTGGAGATTGCGAGCATGGTGAAGCGGCTTGGCGGGACGAATTACTTATTTACGGTGTCGATGGAGAACCGCGCGGCGGAGGTGACGATCAAGTCGGCGGAGCTGGCGAGAGTTGGGAAGGTGGAGGCGATTGGTGAATCGCGTGAAATGAAGATCTCGGACGGAGAATTGCGGCAGCGTTTCGAGCCGTACCAAGTTCATTTGTATCGGTTCAGAGCTGATCCGAAGTAGTCGGGGATTCGCTCGCGGCAGTTAAGACTTGCATCCGCTCCTTTGTTGGGAGTTCTTGGAAGGATCGTGATTTCACCGAGGTTATTCGTGCGCGGCCTGTTTGTGGGCTTCTGCATTTGCGCAGGTCTTGCGCAGAACGTGCAGGATGCGCCGCGGACGATTCGTGTGCCGGGGGAGACCGCGGAACAAACGTTGCAGGCTTTGGAGGCGCGGAAGGAGCGGCAAGTTCGCTCGACGGAACGGTGGGGGGTGTTTCATGAATTCGGCTTCAGCGACGCGCTGGCGCGGAGCGGAATCACTTTTCGGCACCAGGTGGTGGAGGAAGCGGGGAAGAGGTTTAAGCCAAATCATTATGATCATGGTACTGCGCTGGCGGCGGCCGATGTCGATGCGGATGGCAAAGTTGATCTATTCTTTGTCAATCAACGGGGTGGGAATGAGCTTTGGCGGAATTTGGGAGGAGGGCGTTTCGAGAATGTAACGGAGCGGGCCGGCGTCGCGTTGAAGGATCGAATCTGCGTCGGCGCATCCTTTGGAGACATCGACAACGACGGGTTGCCGGATCTGTTCGTGACGACGGTTAAGATGGGCAATCATCTCTTTCGGAATATTGGAGGTGGACGATTCGAGGACATATCGGAATCGGCCGGGATTCGCGAAGTTGGACACTCCTCGGGCGCGGTGTTCTTCGACTTTAATCGGGATGGATTGCTGGATTTATTTGTATGCAACGTGGGGGTCTTTACGACGGACCGAAAAGCGCCGGACGGTTCTTTTCATGCGCTCGACGATGCTTTCACCGGTTTCCTTGATCAAAAACGGCTGGAGACAAGTTTTCTTTACCAGAATTTGGGCAATCGCAAATTTCGGAATGTGGGAAAGGAAGTTGGCCTGGAACATCGCGAGTGGACGGGGGACGCGACGTTTTGCGATTTGGAGCAGACTGGCTTCCCTGGTCTGTACGCGATCTCGATGTCGGGGCGAAATGCGTATTACCGAAATGAAGCTGGGAAATCTTTTCGCGACGTGACCCGCGAGACTTTCGGTCGGACACCGTGGGGCGCGACGGGATTGAAGTTTTTCGATTTCGATCAGGATCAGCGGCAGGATCTGTTCATCACGGACATGCACTCGGATATGAACACGATTCAATTGCAGATCAGCACCACGAATCGCACCGAGCAATTTGAGAAAATGAAAAGCGAGGCGTGGTGTTCCGCGGAGTGGGTGAAGAACCAATGGCCAGGCGCGACGACGAATTTTATTTTCGGAAATGCTTTATTCCGTAACTCGGAGGGCGGTTTCAAGGAATCCTCCGAGTTGCTCGGTGCTGAAACGTATTGGCCCTGGGGGATCAGTGTTGGGGATGTGAACGCCGATGGATTTGAAGATGCGTTCGTCACGGCGGGGATGGGTTATCCGTTGCGCTACGGCGTTAACTCGATGCTCCTGAATGATGCGGGGAAACGATTTTTACAAAGTGAGTTCGTTCTCGGTGTGGAACCGCGTCCGCAATGGAAAGTGTTGATCGATTATTTCATGATGGAGTGCGACGGAGCGGATAAGGGCCATCCGTTTTGCCAGGGGAAGGGCGGAAAGGTGGTTGTGCAGGGCAGCACCAGTTCACGTTCTTCGCTGTTTGCGGATGTGGATGACGACGGCGACCTCGATCTGGTCGTGAACAATATGAATGATGTTCCGCTCGTCCTGGCGAGCAATCTTTCGGAAAAGCGCCCACTCAAGTTTATGAAAATTCGACTGCGAGGAACGGCGTCGAATCGCGACGGGCTAGGCGCGACGGTGAGAGTGATTACGCCTACAAGAACGCTGACACAATTTCACGATGGGAAATCCGGATACCTTTCGCAAAGCGCACTGCCACTTTACTTCGGCCTCGGCGATGACGCGGAGGTTAGCCGCATTGAAGTGCTCTGGCCTTCCGGAATTAAACAGAGCGTCAGCACTGGGTTGGCGTTTAATCGAGTTATAGAGATCGTCGAAGCACGTCCGTAGGATTTCCCCATTAGTTCCAAAATTTCTGCAGCCACACGCGATGACGAGCGCGTTCCTCTTGGACGAGAGAGCGCACGTTTTGCGCCTGAGCTTCGGTGAAGAGGCAGGCATCTGGCAATGGTTCGGCGCAGACGCCGCAGAGTTTATGGCGCCGGCTGTAGACCACGGAATTGCAGTGGGGGCAGCGGCGTTCGGCTTCGGCTTTAACGCCGCGCGCGAAGATCGCTCTGTCGTGTAGATCGACATCGTTAAGTTCAAGTTCCTGTAAGTTGCAAGCTGTCGCACTCATGCCCGTAAAGACACCACTCATTTCGGAATTGTTGCATTACACTTTGGTAATACGTTTGTAAGTTCCGATTGGTTGGCGCTCATTGGGCAAAGCGTAATCAACGCGTAAGCATCAAATAGATTCCCAGGAAGATCATCAACATGCCGGCGAAGTAGCGCAGCGTGGCAGGCTCCCGCCAGAGCGCAACCCCCACAATGCTAGCAACTACCAATCCGCCGAGGCGAATTACAGGAGAGGCGATAGTGATGGGCGCGCCGCGCTGAAAAGCGGCATACATGCAGAAGGTAACGGTCGCGAACATGACTCCGACACTCAGGCCGAGGATTACTCCTTTGGTGGTAATCGCCGCCGTGTCGACGTTGCGACGATCGATTAGCCACCAAAAGAGTCCCGCGGCGAACGGCACGCTGCCGTATAGAAGCATGCCGAAGCTGTTCGGAATTTTGCCGGTGGCGGCTTTGACGAAAACGTCGGCTGCGGCAAGGGCCAAGGCGGCGCTGATCACGTAAATCATCCACGTCATTGGAGAATCGTGAAACAACATGGCGGAAGGTGCAATGGGAGTCGCCATGCAGAAACGAAAAGTCCTCGGGCATTGAAACCAGAGGACCTCATGCGCGTCTATTGAACTGGAGTTTGCTTAAAGATCGGCGTCGGTGATGGCGCCGAGGTGCGCGCTGCTGACGTGGCGGGCGTATTTGGCGAGGACGCCGCGGGTGTAGCGTGGGCGCGGGGCTTTCCACGCGGCGAAGCGTTGTTTGATTTCTTTCGCGGGGATGTTCAAGTCGAGCGTGCGTTTCTCCGCATCGATGGTGATGGAATCGCCGTCGCGGACAATCGCGAGCGCGCCACCCACATAAGCTTCGGGCGTGATGTGACCGACCACGAACCCGTGGCTGCCGCCGGAGAAGCGGCCATCGGTGATAAGCGCTACAGATTTGCCGAGGCCGCGGCCCATAACCGCGGCGGTGGGGCCGAGCATTTCGCGCATGCCGGGTCCGCCTTTCGGTCCTTCGTAACGGATGACGATCACATCGCCGGCCTTGATGCCGCCGGAAAGAATTTTCGCCATGGCTGCTTCTTCGGAGTTGAAGACGCGAGCGCGGCCGGTGAATTGCAGGCCTTCCTTGCCGCTGATTTTGCCGATGCCTCCCGTGGTCGCGAGGTTGCCGTAAAAGACAACGAGATGGCCGTCTTTCTTGATCGGATTATCGAAGGGACGAATGACTTCCTGGCCGGCCGGGTAGTTGGGTGCGTTCTTGAGATTTTCCGCGAGGGTTTTGCCGGTGACCGTGATGCAATCGCCGTGGAGCAAACCGCGATCGAGGAGGCGCTTCATGAGCGGAACGAGACCGCCGATTTTCACGAGCTCAGCCATGACGAAACGACCGCTGGGTTTGAGGTCGGCGAGGACGGGAACGCGTTTGCCGATTTTCGTGAAGTCGTCGATGGAAAGTTTCACGCCGGCGGCGCTGGCCATGGCGAGGAGGTGGAGGACCGCGTTGGTGGAACCGCCGAGCGCGGTCACGACGGTGATCGCGTTCTCGAATGCTTTGCGCGTCATGATGTCGCGGGGGCGAATTCCGAGTTCGAGCAACTTCAGTGTGGCTGCACCGGCGCGATGGCAATCTTCCATTTTTTCTTTGGAGATGGCGGCTTGAGCCGAACTATTGGGCAAGCTCATGCCGAGCGCTTCAATGGCGCAAGCCATGGTGTTCGCGGTATACATGCCGCCGCAGGAACCAGCACCGGGGATCGCGCAACTTTCGATTTCGGCGAGGTCGGCGTCGTTCATCTCGCCTTTGGCGTGCTTGCCGACCGCTTCGAAGACGGAGACAACATCGACATTCTGATTACGGAAACAACCCGGGAGAATGGTGCCCCCATAAACGAAAACGCCGGGACGATTCAGCCGCGCCATGGCCATGATGCAGCCGGGCATATTTTTGTCGCAGCCGCCGACAGCGACGATGCCATCGAAGCCTTCGCAGCCCATGACTGTTTCAATCGAATCGGCGATGACCTCGCGCGAGACGAGCGAATATTTCATCCCTTCGGTGCCCATCGAGATACCATCAGAAATGGTGATGGTGTTGAAGATGACCGCTTTGCCGCCCGCTTCGTCCGCGCCGTGGGCTGCTTCGATTGCGAGCTTGTCGATGTGCATGTTGCACGGTGTGACCATGCTCCAGGTGGAGGCGATACCGATGAGCGACTTTTTGAAATCTTCAGTTTTAAACCCAACCGGATACAACATCGCGCGGCTCGCGGCGCGGTCCGGCCCATCGAGCACGAGCGAGGAATGAACCCGGTGCAACGATTTGTCCGATTTATTCACATCTGCGGCGGTCTTATCTTTCTTCGCGGCTTTCTTCATGGAGCGGAAATCTTTCTTCAGAACCTTTGCGAAGGCAAGGAGAGTCCGCCCCGGCGGCTTACCGGAAATTGAAGTCGCTACGGCAACGATTGTTAACGCGAATCAATCTTCGGCACGTTCTCCATGTGGGGCCATTTTAACGAGTTTGGGGTCGAATTGGCCGATGATGTCGACGAGGTCGGTTTGGGCAGACATGACGGTGTGGATGTCTTTGTAAACCATCGGGACTTCATCGAGGCCGGCGGAGATGAGGGTCACGCCGCGGTCGCGGAGGAATTTGTTTACATCCTTCCAGTTGAAAGTTTGCGTCGCGCGGGTGCGGCTCATTACTCGGCCAGCGCCGTGCGAAGCGGAATGAAGTGATTCATCTTTTCCTTTGCCGCGGACAACGAAGCCGGGGGTGGCCATGGAGCCGGGAATGATCCCAAGCACACCTTTGCCCGCGGGCGTGGCGCCTTTGCGATGGACGACGAGATCGCGTTTCTTGCCATCGATCACGTGCGTTTCTTTCCAGGCGAAGTTGTGGTGGTTTTCGAGATCGAGGAGAACTTGCGCGCCGAGATTTTGGGCGACGTGTTGGTGGATGAGCGCGTGATTGGCGGCGGCGTATTCGCCCATGAGTTCCATCGCGGCCCAGTATTCCTGGCCTTCAGGCTCATCGAGGGAAAGCCAGGCAAGACGCTGAAGTTCTTTAGGCAAATCCTGGTGTTTCTTGGCGGCGAGTTTGCTGTAGTAGTCGCACACAGCAGCACCGGTCCCGCGACTACCGCTGTGACTCAAGAGCGAGAGATATTTGCCGGGCTTGAGTCCATGGATTTCTTCTTTCGCTTCGAAGATTCCGAATTCGACGAAATGATTTCCGCTGCCGCTGGTACCGAGTTGCGACCAGGCTTTGTCTTTGTTTTGCTTGGTGATAGGGCTGCAGGTCCAATCCTGGTCGAGAACTCCGTGGTGGCGGCGCGATTTAAAAACGGCGCCGACGCCGAAGCGGGTTTCTTCCTCGATGGCGCGCGTTAATTTCTCCTGCTTTCGTTCGAGATGATCCGCGGGCAAATCGAGCACGGTCATCTTCATGCGGCAGGCAATATCAACGCCAACCGCATATGGGATGACTGCGCCTTCCGTTGCGAGCACGCCGCCGATCGGCAATCCGTAGCCGACATGCGCATCCGGCATCAATGCGCCGGCGACGGCAACGGGCAACGTGCACGCGTCGTTCATCTGTCGTATCGCGTCCGGCTCCAGGCCTTCGCCCCACTTCCGGTAATTCACCGCCTTAATGCGCGGCGGGGGAGGGGAGTTCACGACCGCTTTCGCGAAATCTTTGCGCAACGGATCTTCAGCAAAGAGCGCGGGGTTCTCCACAACGGCTTTGATTTCTTCCTCGAGGCGATGTTTGTCGCCGCCCTTCAGCAGAAACGCCGCGATGAAATCGATGGCGCGTTTATGCGCGCTGCGCGGCACTCCCAGCCGAATCAAGTCGTGACTATTCACCCAAGAAAGTTACCCCGGTCAGAAAATCATTTCCACCGTTCCGTTACTGCGGGCCCCAATTCATTTTCCACCGGGCCCAAGGCATTTGCGATGCGGGAAATTTATAGGCTATGTAGCCGATCATGTCGCGGTTCGCATCATCAACGACTCGAATATCCGTGACGATCGCGCCGGAAGGATCGACCTCAGTAATGAAGCCTGGCGGTGTTCTGCCCCAGGAAATCAGTGTGTTGCCATTCTCCATGCGGTAAGCGCCACCATTGGAAGTGGTGTGGAACCCGTCGCGCGAATAGCTCCAAACGAGCGTGGCGGTCTTGGCCTGTTCATCCAGGCGGTATTCGACCACACGCGAAGGACCTTCAGAAGCGATTACGGCGTTCGTGGTCGCGAAGTTTCGATTATCGAAAATCAGCAAGTTGCCATTCGGCAGTCGGTGGGCTGAATGCTGGCCAGCGAATCCGTTCTTCGGATCGTCGATGAACGTGAAGTGGCCGCCGCGCCCGAGTCGCCACATGATTTCACGAGTCGTGCGATGAACCTTGATCACCTGGCTTTGCGAGCGTGCCGAGAGAAGGAGATGGCCGTCCGTATCTTCGTCGATCCAATTGATATGCGCATAATCCGCCGGTTCGGGATACTTCACGTTATCGAGGTCGAACTTCCGCCAACTGTTCCATTCGAAGAGAAGCTCGCCGCTGGGCCATTTGATTTCCTGCACGACGGCATCGCGCATAGTGGTGTTGGTTAAGCCATCTGGAGTTTGCACTTCGTGCACTGCATTGGAAAACCCGAGCAGCAGGTACGAACCGGAGCGCGTCATTGTGAACGTATGGACGTCGTTATTGTAACCGTTCGTTGGCTTTATCGCGAAGAGTTCATTCAGGAACGGGTCCATCACGACGTTATGCGACAATTGTTCTCCAGCGGAATTTGTGCCTGTGAAAACGACATAAGAAATGAGGCCGTTCTTCTGCAATTGCAGATTGTGCCCCAGTGGCACCCCCTTGGACCAGATCGGCACGCCATTGTCATCGATGACCATCAGGTAGTGACCGGGGCCAGTCGCCTTCGCGCCCATCAAAGTCACCTGCGGTTCAGATGGTCTGACGAAATTCGTTACGGATATTTTCGGAAATGAGGAGGGCACGACTTCCAGGACGTAGCGTGTCGTTAGTTGGTTGGTCGATGTGAGAACGATTTGGATCTGATCGTTGGTCGAGAGTTGCAACAACTGAATGCCTGGTGTGATTGGCAAATCGTTCAGCGTCGCCTTAGCGATCGGCCCGGGATCGAACTGAACATTGAGCTGAACGCTTTGGGTCTGCAGCCGGAAATAATAATGGTAAATGGATGCGTCGAATTGAGGAGTTACCGGCGCAGCTCCGGATGCAATCGAGAGCCCGGTAAGAACTGGATAGTTCTCCGATTTTAGCCGGAAAAAGGAACGGCTTCCGCCGACGAAAGTGTTGCTCCAAACCTGGCCATCCCCTTTCAACGTTGTGAACGAATCCCAACTATTCAACTCCGTGGATCGTTCAACTTCGTGGCGCGTATTCGGACTCGTCTCGACGCTGACAACAGTGGCGTTTTCTATATGCAGAGCATCCGCCTCCTGCGCAAGGGCAGTCGAAAGCGTTGCGATGAGAAGAAGGGCGGACGTAATTGGTCTCATGAACAAGCGCGGAAGTTCGCTTCCGAGCACAACTTGTCAAGAACCGAACGGGCTGAATCTGACGGTAGCGCGTTTCTTCCTTAAGGGCGCGGCTGAGTCGGTCCTGCTTTGTTCGAGATGGCCCGCGGGTATTATCATTCGGTCATCCAGTTGACCGGCAATTTTTAACCTCACCCCCATCCTTAGCTAGCCGCTGAAGGTTTCACCTTTGGGTGAAGTTATATTGTGGGGGATTTGAACAATTTTTCGGTTAAAGCGTCAGGTGTTCATGCCCGCTATCACGAAGCGTGACCGCCCTCTTCGGATCGAGTTT
>DASVNK010000063.1:0-259418 GCA_036383895.1 Verrucomicrobiia bacterium
CGAGGATGTCATGCAGATCGCTTCTACCGTCCGCGGCCTGGGTGTCGTGAGAAATGAAGAAGGTAACCTGATTACCCTGGACCCTCACCCAATGAAAAAGCCGTCTGCTCACGAAGATTTAAGTTTCCGTATGGAAGGAACTAAGCGGTAGGAAAAGCCCGGAAACTGGGCTGCTCTCCAGTCCGTTGCAAGCGGGGAGCGGCCTCTTCGATTTAGCGCCCCGACACCCATTCCGGCGGCCTATGAAATCACGATCGGGATGCTCAGCAATTTGCTGCCGCCTTCACTTTTGGCATTTTTCTTTTCAGGTTGCTTGAAACGCACATCGATAAACTGGACTTCGACCCGCACGCCCATGTGGCAGATCGACTGCGATACCTTCCGCCGCACCCTCAGGCCCGGAGCTTCGCGACGTCGGCGCAGAACACATGGAATTCGTAGCAGCTTTCGCCCGCGAATTTGAATTGAGCTTTGTGCAGAACGGCACGATTGTCCGCTTCGAGTCTCAATCCTGATCCGAAGAAGCAATTTCCTCGGAAGATTTCTCGCAAAGGTTAATTCTCGCATTCAAAACAAAGAATAGAGCGGATGCAAATGGGTCGTGGATCACCGGCAGCAGGGAGTCTCCTGAAGCACTCAGTACCTGCCCAAGGCCTATCCGGGGATTGCTACGCGAACCAGCCCAGGAGGAGCTAATCCTTAAGCACCGCACGCTCTTAACGTTTCGAAGCCGTTCCAACTGCCGCCTCGTTTCTTGCACTAAAGCGATATTGTGATCGATTGCGGCTCGGGTTCGCTCAACGGATCGCAAACTTTATCTTGCGGTACGAGATTTCTCCTGCTTCCGCGGTTCGCGCGGCGAGAATGCTCGAATCTGTGAATTCGCACGATCGCACTTCGAACTTTCGCATTTCGACCACCTCTCGAATCCATCGCGATCAACCTTTCCGAGGAACACATTCGAGACAGCGTTGGGGAGCGCCATTCGCTTCAGCGAACATCGTGTCTCGGGTAACCTGCCTCGTGGCGGCCAGCGGAGCCAGGTGCAACTCTCCTTTACGTTGTAATTCGTAATTCGTAATTATTCTGTGGGGGTCGGTCAATAAATGGCGTAGTCACCTCCGCATTCTTAACGCATGATCTTAACAAATCATCCCGCGTTCCGCGCTGAAACTGCTGCCCCCGATCCGCCCTCCAGCCCCGTCCCCGCCCTTCGTGAATTTCGTGCTCTTCGCGGTGAAGACGTTTTCATCACTTTGTCGTTGGTTCGCGTTCATTCGTGTCCATTCATGGTTCCTTCTTCATCTTGCTCCCTCCGCTTCCGTGTATTCAGTGTGGTCCGTGGTTTACAGTCTTCAGATCGCACTTCGGACTTGGTCATTGGAAGCGTTCACACTCTTCTACGATTTTCTACGCTTTTCCACGCTATTTGCGAAGGGGGGGAGGGGCACGGTACACACTCCTTCATGTTGCTCGCCTCCTTTTCACTTCGGACCTCCCATTTCGCATTGGGAACGGTTCGGCTTGGTTCCCTTCTGTGCCACCGGAAACGGCTCCGCAGAGTTTGCAATCTTCAACCCCGTGTGTTTTTCGAAACGAAGCACACGCAATTTCGCGCGGAAACACACGCGAATTTTTTGGTGGGCTGGCCTGCGATGTTCCTCAACTCAAAACCAAAAACTCAAAATTCAAAATTCGCGAAGGCGCGCCCCTTTCCGTGTGTCCGTTTATTCCGTGGTTTCCTTCGACGTTCGGCCTGGGTGGTCTTCGATCCGGGGAGGGTTCACTACTTCTCTCAAAGTTCCGCTCCGGGATTGTTCCGCCTCGCTTTTCCTGCCAGAATCAGACGCATCGCATCTAAAATGAGGAGGACTTTTCATCGCACGTTTGTTCTGTTCGCCGCATTTCTGTGCTCGCTGGCGGATGTTTCCGCGGCTGCCCAGAACGTAAAGCCGAACATCATCTTCATTCTCGCCGACGACCTCGGTTACGGGGAGCTCGGCTCCTACGACCAGCAGAAAATCAAAACTCCCAACCTCGATCGGATGGCGCGCGAAGGGATTCGGTTCACGCGTTTCTATGCGGGGTCAACGGTTTGCGCGCCGAGCCGCAGCGTTTTGATGACTGGCCAGCATACGGGGCGCACTACCGTTCGTGGGAACGCCGGCGCGAAAGATCGCCGCCCCCAAACGCTTCGCTCGAACGACGTCACCGTCGCTGAAGTGCTTAGGTCCGCTGGTTACCGCACCGGCCTGGTTGGCAAGTGGGGTCTTGGCATGAACGATGAAGGCCACCCAAATCGGCAGGGCTTCGATTACTTCTTTGGTTTCCTAAGCCAGGTTCACGCGCATAACCATTTTCCTGATTTCCTCTGGCGCAATTCTGAAAAGGTCCGCCTGCGGAATCGCGTCGTTCCGATGGGACCTGAAGGCGAAGGGGCTGGTTACGCGACGAACGCCGTGGAATTCGCGGGCGATCTTTTTGCCGAGGAAGCGCTCGATTTTATTGAAGGAATTACCAACAACCCCGCCCAGCCTTTCTTTCTCTACTTCGCGCCGGTCGTTCCGCACGCGAACAACGAGCGCAAACGCGCCCTCGGCAACGGCATGGAGGTTCCGGACTTCGGCCCATACGCCGACGAAAAATGGGATGACGCCACTAAAGGTCACGCCGCGATGATCACTCGCCTCGACGACGACGTGGGCCGTCTCCTGCAAAAGCTGAAACTGCTCGGCATTCATCGGAACACGCTCGTCATTTTCTCTTCCGACAACGGTCCGCACAAAGAAGGCGGCCAGGATGAAAACTTTTTTAATCCGAGCGGCCCGCTCAACGGCTTCAAACGCGATCTGACGGACGGCGGCATTCGCGTGCCGTTCATCGCTTGGTGGCCAGGCAAAGTGCAGCCCGCAGTTTCACCTCACGTCGGCTATTTTGGCGACATGATGTCCACCTTTGCGGTACTCGCCGGCACCACACCTCCCGAAAACTTGGATTCGATCAGCATCGTCCCCACCCTGCTCCGCTCGCGTAATCACGCGGGTCGCGCTGTTGCAAACGTCGGGCGTGCCCAACCCGAGCACCGTTTTCTTTACTTCGAATTCCACGAAGGCGGTTTCAGCCAGGCGGTCATCCTCGACGGCAGGTGGAAAGGCATTCGCTTGAAGCGCCTGGATGCGCCGATCCAACTCTACGACCTCCAACTCGATCCTGCGGAAAAGCGCGATATCGCGGCATCCAATCATTCCGTTGTGAAACACGTCGAACTTCTCTTTCGCCGCGAGCGCACCGATTCGCCTCTCTGGCCAATCAAAGAACCTCCAGCCGAACGCCCCGAAAACCAGGCGACGCGCAACCGCAGAAATTCGTGATTACGACGGAGCAGCCGCCCCAACTGAAACCTGAATCCGCGCCGAAGCCATCCAGGCTCGCGCGGCAATCCTCTCCCGTCGCGGTAATTCTCGGGTATCTCATTTTTGTTTTTCTCGGCGGAGCACTCGCCGCGCCTCGTTTCCACGCCGCGGCTCAATTTCTCGAATCGATCAGCTATCGCTTCTCGTTTCTGGCGGACCGGGCGTTCCATCATTTTGTCATGGGTTCGCTCATACTTTTGGCCGTCGTCGCGCTTCCCTGGCTGGTAAAAAATCTCGGGCTGAACTCCAGTTCGGTTCTTCGCCTCGACTGGAGGCGTCGCCATTGCGGCGATTCGTTGCTCGCGTTCGGCTGGAGTTTTGTTGCCGTGGCTTTGCTCGCCTGCGTTCTCATCACCTTCGAAGCGCGCACTTTTCAAACGAATCACCTCGCGGAACGTTGGATTCGCCAACTGCGGAACGCGTGCCTCTTCGCGCTGATCATCGGAATTCTGGCAGAGTTAATCTTCCGCGGTGCACTCTTTGGCGCTCTGCGACCTCGTGGTTCATTCTTCAAAGCTGCGGTTCTGAGCAGCGCTGTTTACGCGCTGGCATTTTTTGTCGAGAAACCGGAATACGCCACTCGCTGGGTGCAATGGAATTCCGGCCTGATTGTGCTCGGTCAGATGTTTGCCGGGCTGGCCAATCTTAAATCAATGATTCCCGTCGTGGTGAATCTCGTGATGCTCGGATGTTTGCTCGCGCTTCTGCGGGAGAGAACCGGCTCTTTACTTCCTTGCATCGCCCTTCACTCAGGCCTGGTCTTTTGGATCAAGTTGTTGAGCTTCGTTTCGAACCCCACAAAAAACGCAAACGCATTTTGGGGGACCGACAAAATTTACGATGGCTGGATGACTTCCATCATCCTCGTTCTCGTTTTCATTTTGATCGAGCGCACGATGGCGCCGCCCAAACCAGCTTCGGCCGAATGAGCGCGAGCCTATCTATCACATCACTCTTCACAGACGCGACCGCCCGCTTCCTCGCGCTCTTCTATCCCGATCTCTGCCAGATTTGCCGCTCGCAAAAAGCCACCTCCGCCGAATCGTACCTCTGCCAGTCTTGCCGCACGGGCAAAGAGGGCATCAAACCGATCGAACCTCCATTCTGCAATTGCTGCGGCCTTCCGTTCGAGGGCGAGATCACCGTCACCTTCGAATGTTCCAACTGCCACGAACAGGAACTTCACTTCCGTCACGCACGCGCCGCCGCCGAATTCTCCGGCGTGGTAAAAGAAACGATTCACCGCTTCAAATACAATCACGCAATGTGGTTCGAGCCATTCCTCGGCGAACTCATCACCGCCGCCGCACAACAAGATCTAGCCACCGAGAAATGGGACTACATCGTTCCGATCCCGCTTCATTGGCGCAGACGGCACCAACGCACCTTCAATCAATCCGAACGGATCGCCCGCAGGCTCAGCAAAGCCACCGGCATCCCGCTTCAACCAAAACTCCTCAAACGCATCAAACCGACCCACACCCAAACTCGCCTCAGCCGAGCCGAGCGCACCGAGAACGTCAAACGCGCCTTCGCTTACTCTGGCAAACAGACCCTCGATGGCGCAAACATCATTCTCATCGATGACGTCCTGACTACCGGCGCGACCGCCAGTGCCTGTGCTAAGTTGTTGAAGCAGAATGGCGCAGACCTTGTTGACGTTTGGACTGTTGCCCGCGGTTTATGGAAGTAGTATGATGCGCGCCCATAACAAGACATGCAGTGGTCGCGCTCAAGTTGCCCGAGTTTAACCCGTTCCCGCGCCGCCGACGTTCACTCACCAGCTAACCCAAAATCTTGTGACACATAAAATGGCCACCACTTCTTTCACCAAGAAATCCCTCGGCGTCGAAAGCGTCGAACCGGCCGTCACTCCACCACCTGCCACCGCGAATAACCAGTTCGCTCGCAAGCCGAAGCTCTCCACTTCCAAGTCGCGAAAAAAAGAGATTCCCGAGGGCCTTTGGGTTAAGTGTCCGAAATGCTCCACGATGCTTTATGACAAGGAGCTCGATGAGAATCTGAAAACGTGCGCGCACTGCCATCACCATTTCCCGATCGGCGCGCGCGAACGCATCCATTCACTCGTCGAAACTTGCTCCTTCGAGGAAACGGATTCGCAGATGTCCAGCCAGGACCCGCTCAAGTTCCCTTCCTATCCCGAAAAGGTTGCGAGCTACCAAAAGTCCACTGGCTTCAAGGACGCCGTCATCACCGGCACCGGCAAAATCGGTTCGCACAAAATTGCCCTGGGCGTGATGGACTTCAGTTTCCTCGGCGGTTCGATGGGCGCGGTCGTTGGCGAAAAACTCACTCGGCTAATCGAACTCGGCACCGCCAAATCTCTCCCGGTCATCATCATCTCCACCAGCGGCGGCGCTCGCATGTATGAAGGGATGTTCAGCCTCATGCAAATGGCCAAGACCTGCGGGGCGCTCGCTTATCACGCGAAAGCTCGCCTTCCGTACATCAGCATTCTTACGCATCCAACTTACGCCGGTGTCATGGCCAGCTTCGCCAGCGTCGGGGACCTTAACCTCGCCGAACCCGGCGCGATGATCGGTTTCGCCGGCCCCCGCGTCATTAAAGACACCACGCAATCTGAACTTCCTCCCGGCTTCCAAACCGCCGAGTTCCTCCTCGATCACGGATTGATCGACGCGATCGTTCCCCGCAAAGAAATGAAGGATCGCCTCATTTTCTACCTGGACTTCATGATGCAGCGCCATCGCCCGACGGCTGCATAAGAGGCGCCGTTTACCCCTTGACGATTCTGCTGCGAAGGCGTGGGATGTCTGCAAGAAGGGACATCTTATGAAATCTATTCTTCTGTCTTTAGGGGCTGCGCTGCTCGTTCTGGCCGCACAAGCCGCAGACCTTGGCGAATCAGCCGCAGAACTCAAAATCGCCAAGTGGGTCAAAGGCGAACCGGTCCAAATATCGGATGGCGGCGACAAACATATTTACGTCGTCGAGTTTTGGGCGACTTGGTGTCCACCATGCCGCACCAGCATTCCGCACCTCACCGAAATCCAGAACCGCTTCAAAGATAAAAACGTCACCATCATCGGCATTACCGATGAAAAAGAGTCCACAGTGAAACCCTTCGTAAACAATCTCGGTTCGAAAATGGATTACCGCGTTGCGATCGATGAAGGCGCAACCGCCAAGGGTTATATGCAGGCCTATGGCATCAACGGCATTCCACATGCCTTCATCGTTCAGGATAAAAAAGTGATTTGGCACGGCCACCCAATGGCAGGCCTGGACAAAACTCTCGAGGAAGTCGTTGCCGGTAAATACGACATCAACAAAGCAAAGGCCAGGTTCAAGGCCGAATCAATTCTCGAAGAATTCCAGCAGGCAGCAGCCGAAGGCGACAACGCCAAGGCGGACAAACTCGCCATTGAGCTGCAGGCGGCTGCCAAAGACGGCACTCTCGACCAGCCGTTCGATGCCGAAAAAGCGAAGAAGGAAATTCGCATCATGGCGCTGAAGGGAATGTATCGCCAAGCCGAAGCGCAGAATCAATCTGAGAAGGCTGCTGAGTTTGAGAAGGAACTAAAGGCGCTGGACCCGACATTTGATGCAAAACAAATGCGCGAAGAATTGGCTATGCACAAAGCGGCGGGCGCTTACTTTCAGGCCATCAGCGGCCAGGGCGAATCGGCCGATCACAAAAAACTCGGCGAAGAACTTGCGCCGAAACTGAAAGGAAATCCGGAGATTTCGAACAACATCGCGTGGGCAATTCTCACTGAGAAATCTCTTAAAGAGCGGGACGTTGAATTCGCGCTTAAAGTCGCTAAGCAGGCGGTGGAAGACTCTGCATGGAAAGCCCCTCACATCATCGACACCTACGCCCGCGCTCTTTTCGACTCCGGCAAAAAAGAAGAAGCGATTCGGACTGAAGAAAAAGCTCTCGCCGCTGCTCCGGAATCCGAGAAAGCCCAATACGAGAAAACTCTTAAGGCCTACAAGGAAGGTAAACTTCCCTCGGAATAAATATCTTCCGCTAAGCTCGGTGTCTCAGCGGACGCCGAGCTTTAATTGCTCCTGGCGGTAATGTTCGTCCGGCCTCTGCGTGATCCGGTCCACATCTTTCTGCGCCATGAAATTGGGCCCGCCCAGCGCAGCCGCGCCCACGAATATTCGTGCCGCTTTGTCGGCCATGAGGATTGCAGACAAAACTCCTTCGACTGTCGAAGCGATCGAAATGATCCCGTGATTCTGCAGCAGGATTAACCGGGGAACGAACTCGTGGTGTTTAATGAAATGCGACGTTCGCTCTCGGATTTCGCGCGCCAACGGCACGCCCGGGTCGGTGTAAGGCACGAATACAGAGGCCGCCCCGCAACACACCACCTCGTCGGGAAATAAACGCCGCTCCGCGAAGTCTCTCCCTCGCGGCGAACACAATACCTGATTCACCGCCGTTGGATGGCAATGCCCAACGAACGAAACGTTCTCCATGGTCAACAACCACGCGTGGAATGCAGCTTCGACGCTGGGCTTTCTGTCGCCAGCACGCGCGCGCGCGCTCATTAGATCGGTCTGCACGTCAGCGTCAGAAATGGTCTTCCGATCCAGCAACGCGATGATCGGCTCGCGCCTGCAGAGCGTCAGATCGTTCTCGATCATTGTCCGGAGTGACGAGCCGCTCGCTTTGACGAGGAACTCCGTTTTTGAAACTGCGGCCGAAACATTCCCTTCGCCCAGAATCGCCAAATCAGGCGCTCCCAGCGCGTGCGCCAGTTCAAGCAGCGGCTGAACAATCTCCTTCATCGCTGAGCTAAACGGTCTTCACGGCATCCACCAACTGCTTCGTAAAGCCGCTGACTTTTGCGACCAGGTCTGCCGATTTCCCATGCTCCGCGATTTGGTTCACAACAGCGCTGCCCACTACGATTGCTTCGGCATGTTGTGCGACGGCGCGCGCCTGGTCTGGATTGGAGATGCCGAAACCAATCGCGACGGGCAGCGGGGTGTGGGCGCGAATCTTCCCGGTCATGTCTCCGATATTCTGCGCCAGAGTGGTTTGCATTCCGGTCACGCCTTCGCGCGAAACGTAGTAAATAAATCCAGTGCCGCGCTTTACGATGAGCCCGATGCGTTCCTCTGGGGTCGTTGGTGCAACCAGGTAGATTGTAGCGAGCCCATGCTGTTTCATGAGCGCCTCGTAATTGCCGGACTCTTCGGGAGGCAAATCGAGGACGAGTAATCCATCAACTCCCGCCCGCGTCGATCGCGCGATGAATTCTTCTACGCCGCAGCGGTGCAACAAATTGTAATAGATGTAGAGAACGATCGGGATCTGCGATGCCTTCCGGATTTCCGATACCGTTTCCAGAACCTTGGACGGGGTTGTGCCGGACTCCAAGCCGCGTTGGGCGGCGAGTTGGTTCACTAAACCATCGGCAAGTGGGTCGCTGAAGGGGACTCCAAGTTCGAGGACATCTACACCAATTTGATCGAACGCGAGAGCGAGTTCCCGAGTGGCAGTGAGATGCGGATCCCCTGCTCCTATGTAAACGACGAAGCCTTTTTTCTTCTCGCGTTTTAAGCGTTCAAATCTTTCCGTGATCCGGTTCATCTCGCGGGTGGGAGCTTGCCAAGCTGCGGAAGCTAGTGACAAGAGATTACTGGAGACGGCGTTTGAACTCGCGACAGGCGTCCTTCACATCAGCAGCATTGAGGATTGCAGAAACGACGCAGACACGTTTCGCGCCTGCGGCAATCACGTCGTCGATCGAATTGAGGTTTACACCACCGATTGCGAACCACGGAGTCTCAATCTTTTCTGCCGCCCAACGCACGTATTCCAGTGTCACCGGCTTCGCAGTTGGCTTGGTTCCAGTCGCGTAAACTGGACCGATTGCGATGTAATCCGCGCCGGCTCTGGTAGCGCGCTCTGCTTGTTCGGGAGCATGAGTGCTCAAGCCAACCCGGACAGTCGCACGTAATTGTGAGACGTGTTGATGACCGGCATCAAAGAAATCTTCCTGCCCGAGATGGCAGATATCGGCACCGACATTCTCGGCGATTGAAAGATGATCATTGATGACGAGTCCAACGCCGTGATCGCGAGTGACCGAGAGGATCTGACGCGCAGCGATTTCGATTTTCTCCAGAGGCCAATCTTTTGCGCGAAGCTGGATCAAGTCGGAACCGCCTTCGCAGAGTTGTCGGGCGAGGTCGGATACGTCGCGGCCGTGTTGATATGCCGAATCGATGAACGTGTAGAGGACACATTCGGCAAGCGGCTTCATAGGAACATTTTTATGCTTTATCGTCGATCAGACCACGACGACCGCCGCCTAGAAGCTGCTCGATGAAGTTTGTGGAGTAAACGCCCCGACGGAAGTTTGGGTCCTGCAAAATGGCCATTTCGAATGGGATGGTGGTTTTGATGCCGGTAATCATGTATTCGCTTAGGGCCCGATACATTTTGTCCATCGCTTCGCGGCGGTCTTTGCCGTAGGTGATGAGCTTGCCGATCATCGAGTCGTAGTGCGGCGGGATGCTGTAGCCCGCATACGCATGGCTATCAACCCGCACGCCACGGCCACCAGGGGCGTAATACATTTCAATGCGGCCAGGGCTCGGGCGGAAATCGTCGAATGGATCTTCGGCGTTAATGCGGCATTCGATGGAATGCCCTTTGAAAGTAATGTCGCTTTGCGACATCCGCAGCGGCTCGCCCATGGCAATGAGAATCTGCTGCTTGACGATGTCGATGCCCGTTACTTCTTCTGTGATGGGATGTTCCACCTGGACGCGCTTGTTGACCTCGAGGAAGTAAAAGTTTCCGTGGTCGTCAACGATGAACTCAACCGTCCCCGCGTTGGTGTAATGAGCCACCTCCGCGATTTTCACGGCGGCCTTGCCCATCTTTTTGCGGAGGTCTTTGAATTTGTTCTCGATCAACGGAGATGGCGTTTCTTCAACGACCTTTTGGTTGCGGCGCTGGATGGAGCAATCGCGTTCGCCGAGGTGGATGATGTTTCCGCGGGTATCAGCAAGAATCTGAAATTCAATGTGATGCGGGTTCTCGATGAACTTCTCGATGTAAACGGCAGAATTACCAAAGGCTTTCTCGGCTTCGCTGCGGGCGGTGTGGTAGCCCTTAATGAGAGAAATGTCGTTGTGGGCCACGCGCATCCCCCGGCCGCCGCCACCCGCAATGGCTTTGATCATAACGGGATAACCGATCCGCTTGGCGGTCGAGAGTGCTTCTTCTTCGTTTTGTATGAGGCCTTCGGAACCAGGGGGCGTCGGTACGCCGGCCTTTTTCGCAAGGTTCCGGCTGGTTGACTTGTTCTCCAAGGCGTTCATTGCCCGCGAGTTAGGGCCGATGAACCGGATGTTGCAGTTCTCGCAGACGTCGGCGAAATGGGCGTTTTCGGAGAGGAAGCCATAGCCGGGATGGATGGCGTCTACGTCCGCGATTTCCGCCGCGCTGATGATTCGGTCAATGCGTAAATAGCTCTCGTTACTCGGAGATTTGCCGACACAGATCGCCTCGTCGGCAAGCTGGACGTGCATGGAGTTTGCATCGGCCTCGGAATAAATAGCCACGGTTCGGATGTTGAGCTCTTTGCAAGCACGAATCACCCGAACAGCAATCTCGCCTCGGTTGGCGACCAGAATCTTTTCAAACATGGAAAGTGGACGGCTGGAAGGCCTTACAACGGCCGAATCTTGAACAGCGGCTGCCCATATTCAACCGGTTTGGCGTTCTCGACCAGCAACTGGGTGATCACCCCTCGCACCTCAGCCTTGATTTCGTTCATCACCTTCATCGCCTCAATGATGCAGACGACCGTATCTGGATGTACCTCAGCACCAATCTCTATATAGTTCGCGGCTTCGGGGGACGGAGCGCGATAAAAGGTGCCGACCATGGGCGACTTGATCTCGACCTCGTTTGAGACCGGGGCAGGTGCGGCGGCTTGGGCCGACGGAGTCGCAGTGGCCATCTGCGTTGGAACTGGCGTTCCCGGAGGAAGATACATCGGGAAGCTTGCCTCCTCGGCGTGCCCGTTGGCGGTCCGTTTTAGGCGGATTTTGAACTCTTCGCCCTTCTCGAGCTCGAACTCGGAGATCGAGTTCTTCTTCATCAGGTCGACGATGGCTTTGATATCTTTTAAATCCATGCGACCCCCTGCGTTGAAAACGCACCGACGATTTTATCTAAGTTCCTGCTCATTAAGCAAAAAAGCAGAACCGATTCCGACTCTGCTCAATCACAAACCGAATATGTAGCTGACGTTAGGAAAAATGAGTTGAGGCGTCAAGCCGAGTATTTTTTTGGCAAGGTGTGGATGGCAGATTAGCGCAGTTTTGAAACGCTTGGACCTGTTTTTGCGCATTTAAATAGAGACTTTATCGATAAAATTAGAAACTCCAGCCCGACCAAGACGATGAATCAAGCCCCCTTCCGCTCGGCGAGAACTGGGCGGCAGCAGGCGATTTGGTGCATCCGACAGGACTTGAACCTGTAACCTTCTGATCCGAAGTCAGAAGCTCTATCCAATTGAGCTACGGATGCGCACCGAGGACGCGCTTACTTAAACACACTCCCGCTTCTAAATCGAACGAAATTGTAGGTGCTCCTTCAAATTGACCTCGCCACAGTTCCTGCATTCGCAGGTAAGCTTTTTCCATCAGCGAATCCGGCCGCACTCAATGCGCCTTGCAACGCTTCGTTCCCAGCAAGGTTTCCGCCGTGGCCGAGGATGATTCGCTCGAAAGAGTGTGATTGGATTTCATCTATTGAATCCACGAAGGCTGCTCGATCTTTGATGTATGAGCGGAATATCCGCGAAATACCTGCGGTTTGGAAAATGCCGTTGGCCTTAAGAAAGAGCCGCCCAAGAAGATTCTGCGCCGCAGCATCGAGATTGAAAATCAGGTCAGCGATCAACAAGCTGCGCGACGCGGGATGAAGCAGCGCTACTTCGTTGATTTTCGGCATTCCACCAATTGGCAGCAGAACCAGTTCGTCCTCCCAATAATTCGCGCCGCCAGCGAGCACATCGGTGAACGGCAGGTCTGGGTGATCCTCCCTCACTCCAGGCGCTGCGACGAAACGAGCGTTCGGGAACGCGCGAAACCAGTTCGGCCAAAACATGTCGTGAAAACGACTGGGCGCGATGAACCATTTGGGACGTCCCACCTCGAGCAGCGCTTTGTGCAACGGCGCCGAAAACTCAATGGGCGAATGCACCACCAGTTCGCCGTTGTGCAAGCGCAGCACCGTCAGTCGATGATCCATGCGCAAGCCAGGCAGCTTGAGCGGAGCATTCGCTTCCCAAACGTTTTCAACCACCTGCTTTAACACATTCACGCGATTAGCTTACATCCTTAACCACCATCTTCGAGAACACCAAAGTGCCACTCGCCGTCCGCCCCATGAGTTCTGCGCCGTTCAATAACCTTGACGCTTCTCGCTCAAATCGCTGGAGTAGCCCCGTCCAACAAAAACCAAGCTCATGCATCTATTTGCGCAGGTAGCACCGAGTGCTTCGATGTGGCCATTTGCGGTGCTCGCCATCTGTTTAACGGCGATCATCATCATGATCACCAAACTGCGGATTCACGCGTTCGTCGCGCTGCTCTTCGCTGCATTCCTCGCCGGTATCCTCGCCGAAAAATTACCGGGCGAGTATGGGACGACCGCCGATCCTACGAAGGAGAGAAGCCATTGGGTGCAGGCCATCGAATTGAGCACCGCGGAATTCGGCGTTACCGCCGGAAAGATCACAGCCGTCATTGCCTTCGCTGCGATCATTAGTTTCTGCCTCATGGAAAGCGGTGCCGCCGACAAAGTGGTGCGGCGCTTTTTACGACTGTTCGGGCAAAAACGCGCCGGGGACGCCATCGCCACGAGCAGTTATGTGATGAGCATCCCAATTTTCTTCGACACATTTTTCATGCTTCTCTTGCCACTCGCACGCGCACTCAGAGTCCGCACGGGCAAGGATTACATCCTCTACACCATGGCGATCTGTTGCGGCGGCGTGGTGACGCACTCGCTCCTCGTGCCACACCCCGGTCCGCTCGCGATGGCGGAAATCCTGAACGTGAATGTTGGGCGCACGATCATTGTCGGATTGATCATCGGCATCTTTCCGGTTCTCGCTTCCTGGTACACCATCAAATGGATCAACAGCCGAATGGAAATTCCGCTGCGCGAAACTCCGGGCGCTACGCTGGCCGATCTGCAGAAGAATACCGAACGCCCGGAAAACGAACTTCCCTCCCTCTTCGCGTCGCTCGTTCCCGTGCTTCTTCCCATCTTTCTGATTTCCCTCGCCTCCACCTTCGATGCGGTTAAGTCGCTGAAGACCGGCAATCGTACGCTCTACGATTTCGTCCAATTCGTCGGTAACCGAAACGTTTCCCTGATCATTGGCACAATTTTCGCCGTTATGCTTCTGCTCAAACGAATGAGCCTTTCTGAAATCTTCGAACGTGTCGGTCCGCCCCTTGAAACCGCCGGCATGATCATTCTCATCACCAGCGCGGGCGGCGCCTTCGGCTTAATGCTCAAGAATGCCGGCGTGGGGTCCGCAATCCAGGCCGTAATGGAAGGCAGGAACATCAATCTCATCTTCGTTTCCTGGCTTGTCGCGGCAGTCATTCGAATCGCGCAAGGCTCTGCCACCGTCGCGATGCTTACCACCGCAGCCATGATTTCTCCCATGCTCACTGGCACTGCGCTGCCGTATCATCCGGTCTACATCTTCTGCGCGATCGGCTTCGGCGCGATGATGCTCTCGTGGATGAATGATAGTGGTTTCTGGGTGGTCGGCCGTTTGAGCGGCTTCACCGAAAGAGAAACTTTGAAAACCTGGACCGTCGTGGTCTCAGTGAACAGCCTCGTCGGGTTGATCGTCACGTGGATCGCCGCAACGGTCTTCCCAATGAAGTAAATCAAGCGAAGTGACAGGCGACGTGGTGGGCGTCATTAACTCGCCTCGCCTCCGGTCGTTCGGTTCGACAGCGCGCTTCAGCAATGGGACAGCGGGTATGGAACGGACATCCGCCTGGCGGATTCAGCGGTGACGGCAAATCGCCCTTCAGCAATTCTTTTTCTTCACGACGACCTTTCGGCACCGCCGCAATCAGCGCTTTCGTATACGGATGCCGCGGATTTCGAATGACTCTCTCGGCAGGTCCCCATTCGACAATTCGCCCGAGATACATGACCAGCACCCGGTCTGAAATGTGTTCCACCACGGCGAGATCGTGCGCGATAAATAAATATGTAAGTCCAAGCTGCGCTTGCAGATCCTGCAAAAGGTTTACCACCTGCGCTTGCACCGAAACATCGAGCGCACTGACTGGCTCGTCACAGACGATCAGCTTCGGTGACACCCCCAGCGCCCGCGCGATCCCAATGCGCTGCCGTTGTCCGCCGCTGAATTCGTGGGGGTAACGGCTGGCGTGTTCTGCATTTAATCCGACTTGCTGGAGCAGTTCCGTGATCCGTTTCGCACGCGCCTCCTGGTCCGAGGCGAGTTGATGGATGTCGAGCGCTTCACCAATAATTTGCGCCACAGTCATGCGCGGGTTCAGCGAACTGTAAGGATCCTGGAAAACGATTTGCAGATCGCGACGTCTCGCGCGCAGTTCCTGCTTGTCGAGCGCGAGAAAATCGATCCCGTCAAAGTTCACTTGGCCAGCCGTCGGCTTGATCAAGCGGAGAATTGCCCGGCCGAGAGTCGATTTCCCACAGCCGCTTTCACCCACGAGCCCCACCGTCTCGCCCGGATGAATCTCGAAGGACACATCATCCACCGCTTTGATGTGACTGCTCGTGCGCGAGAAGATGCCGTGTCGATGCGGGAAATAGACCCGCATATTTTTCACCTCGAGCAACGGATCAATTTTAGTCGCCGCAACCATGAAATTCTTCGTTTGGTGCCGGAGTGAGTTCCCAGTACATGCACCGGGCGCGGCGCTCGCCCAACGTTGGAATCAGCGCTGGCTCCTTCTCGTCGCAATCGTGTTGTCGCTGCGGGCAGCGCGGATGAAAGTGGCATCCAGTCGGCCAACTCCCGAGTTGCGGTGGTGTTCCAGGAATCGCGAGCAACCGTTCTTTGCCCGCACCGATTTCTGGCACTGCCTTTAACAATGCCCGCGTATACGGATGATGCGGTCGCGCACAAACTTCCGCGACATTCCCCTGCTCCACCACTTGCCCGGCATACATGACAGCAACACGATCCGCGACTTCCTGCACGACTCGCAAATTGTGCGTGATCAGCAAGATTCCCATCCCAAGTTGCTTTTGAAGATCGCGCAGCAACTTCAAAATCTGTGCCTGAATGGTCACATCAAGCGCGGTCGTCGGCTCATCCGCAATCAACAGCTTTGGCCGCGTCGCAATCGCCATGGCTATCATGATGCGTTGTTGCATTCCGCCCGACATCTGATGTGGATACGAACGCGCGCGTATTTCCGGCGCTGGAATACCCACCATTGTTAATAGCCGAATCACTTCCGCCTCGGTCGCGTGCTCGGGCTGATGCAGCTTCAGTGATTCGAGGATTTGCTGACCCACGCGAAAAACCGGGTTCAGCGCCGCGCCCGGGTCCTGAAAAACGTAATTTACAACTGCCCCACGCACCGCCCGCAACTCGCGTTTCGTCATCGAGAGAACATCCCCTCCTCCGATGACGATCTTTCCGCCGCTATATTGTGCGGGCGGCGTCGGCAGCAAACGTGCGACCGACATGGCCGTAACGGTTTTCCCGCTGCCGCTTTCTCCGACGAGGCAAACCGTTTCGCCTTCATTCACCGTTAGCGAAACATGATCGAGCGCGCGAACAGATTTCCCGCCGCTCGCGAAATCGAGCGTCAAATCCTGAATTGCGAGCAGCGGCACGCAGCGACTGTTTCGCACCAGAGTGGCGGTGTCAAACGGCGTTATCTCCCTTCAACTTTCGGCTCCGGCAGCAACAACTCCATATAGGCCACGTCCAGCCACCGCCCGAATTTATATCCCACCCGCTTAAAAAGCCCCACCGTCTCGAATCCGAACTTGGCGTGCAGCCGAATGCTCGCCTCATTCGATGCATCAATCGCCGCAATGATCACATGCAAGCCAATTTGGCGCGCCGATTCAATCAACGGCGCTAGCAACAGCTTCCCAATCCCCCGACCGCGATGATCCGCCGCGATGTAAATCGAGTTCTCGCTCGTGAAGCGATACCCCATCCGATCATGATACCGATTGAGCGCGCTCCAACCCACAATCCTTCCGGTCCCATCCAGTGCCACAAAAATTGGCAAGCCTGTCTTCTGATGGTCATCGAACCACGCCTGCCGTTGCGCCATGGTCCGCGGCTCGTAATCGTACGTTGCTGTCGTCGTTAACACCGCGTCGTTATAAATCTCCAGAATACCCGGACAATCCTCCCGCTGTGCTGGACGAATTCGAATCGCGCTCATCGTTGTGCTTTCAGTTGTAGCTCCCTCAACTTTCGCATCGAACTTCCTTCATCGCGGCCGAACAAATCATGCAGCCGCGAATACTCCGCGTACAACGAATCGTAAACATCCTTGTGCCGACGCTCCGGTCGGTACGTCTCCTTCGCGGCACGCACCATTTTCTTCGCGGCCGCGTGAATATCCTTGTGCACCCCGGCCGCCACGGTTCCCCACATTGCCGCGCCCAACGCGCTCGTCTCGTGCGCCGCCGCCACTTCAATCGGCCGCTGCAATACATCCGCGTAAATCTGCATCAGCACCGGGTTTTTCTGCGCCAACCCGCCGCTGGCCACAATTTTCCGAATCTCCACTCCCTTGTTCGTGAACGCCTCCACAATCTTCCGCGTCCCAAACGCCGTCGCTTCGATCAACGCCCGGTAAATCTCATGCGGCCGCGTTTGAATCGTTAGCCCCATCAACACGCCCGTTAAATCCGCATTTACCAGAATTGATCGGTTTCCATTCCACCAGTCCAGCGCCAGCAACCCACTTTCCCCCGGGCGCAACTTCGCCGCTTGTTTCGACAGCTCCGCATGTAAATCCTTACCTCCCGTGCGTGGGCAACCATGTTCCACATACCACGCAAATAAATCTCCCACGCCACTCTGCCCTGCTTCATACCCCCAATACCCCGGCACAATTCCGTCCAGCACCACGCCACAAATTCCTTCCGCCTCCACGCGCTCTTCCGACATCAACAAATGACACGTCGAAGTTCCCATGATCATCGCCAGCGTCCCCGGTCGCGTGACACCGCACGCTGGCACACCCGCATGCGCATCAATATTGCCCGCCGCCACCGCAATCCCTTCGCGCAACTTCAATCGTCGCGCCATCTCCGCCGTCAATCCACCCGCGCGCTCGCCAAGCTGAATCACCTCGCCCGGCAGCTTTTCATCCACCACGTTCTCCAACTTCGGATGCAATCCCCGAAAGAATGCTTCGCTCGGATACTCCCATCCCTCTCCACTCCTCTGCACGCGCATTCCCTTGAAACCCGCTGCCGAAACATTCCGCGTCGGTTCACCGGTTAGCTGCCAAACGATCCAATCTCCCCCCTCAATGAAAAAATCCGCCGCCTCATAAACCTCCGGCGCTTCGCGCACCGTCTCCAGCACCTTCGAGTAAAACCATTCACTCGAATACTTCCCGCCGTAAGCCCGCACGAATTCCTCCCCGCGCGCGCGCCCGAGTTCGTTGATTGTATCGGCCTCGGGTTGCGTCGCGTGATGCTTCCACAATTTAACCCACGCGTGGGGACTCTTCGCGAATCGTCGATCGAAAGTAAGCGGCGTGCCATTGCTCTTCACTGGCAACACCGTGCACGACGTAAAATCTGTTCCGATGCCCACCACGCTCTCGGCGCGCGCCTTTGCCTTGCGCAAAACCGCCGGCACTACCGCTTCCAGAGCGGCCAAATAATCTGCCGGATCCTGTAACGCCGATTTCGCCTTTAACTCCGTTTTTGTGCCGGGCAACTTCCCTTCAATCACCCCGCTCGCGTACTCGTGCACCGCGGTCGACAACCCACGCCCATTCCGCGCGTCCACCAACACCGCCCGCGCAGACAACGTCCCAAAATCAATCCCGATCACGAATGCATCCGCCACGCGCACTGTGATATTCCCGCCCGTGAAGGCTGGAAAGAAAAAGCGTCGTAGTAGAGGAGCGGGTTTACCCTTCCAACTCCGCGAGCGTCATCTCGCGAATGATATCGGCGAATTGAAACTCGCGTTTCCAACCCAGCACCGTCTCCGCTTTGCTCGGGTCACCCACCAGGCACTGCGCTTCCGTTGGACGAAACAACTTTGGATCCTGTTTCACGTAATTCTTCCAATCCAACTCCACTGAAGCGAAGGCAATCTCCACCACGTCCTGCACGCTGTGCAATTCGCCGGTGGCAAATATGAAATCTTCCGGAGGCTCATGTTGCAGAGCGAGCCACATTCCGCGGACGTAATCTTTGGCGTGGCCCCAATCTCTTTTCGCGCTCGTATCGCCGAGCAACAGCTCGTTCTGTTTTCCCAACTTGATGGCCGCGGCGGCGCGACAAATCTTTTTCGTGACAAAGTTCTCTCCGCGCCGGGGTGATTCGTGATTGTAGAGAATGCCGTTGCTCGCGAATATCCCGAAGCTGCGCCGATACACCTGCACCATCTGCGTTGCGAACGCTTTTGCGCAGCCATACGGATTCACCGGCGCCATCGGAGTATCGACCGTCTGCGGACTCTCTTGGGCGTCTCCGAAAATCTCGCCGGAGGCAGCGTGGAAAAACTTCGCTGGTTTCGACATTGCGCGGACGATCTCCAGCAAACGCAGTGTCCCCATTGCGGTCACTTCGCACGTGCCTTCGGGATCTTCGAAACTGCGGCCGACATGACTCTGCGCGGCTAAATGATAAATCTCGTCCGGCTTGCTTTTATCGATCATTGCGCGCAACCCGGCTGGATCACTCAAATCGCCGGGATGGAAGAAAAGACGTTTCTTGTAGGTCGTTGAATCCTGAAACAAACGCCCAACCCATGACCGCTCCAGGTCCTCAGTGCTCCGGGTGATGCCGTGCACCTCGTAACCCTTGCTGAGGAGAAGTTCAGTTAAATAAGAGCCGTCCTGGCCCGTCACGCCTGTGATCAGCGCTTTAGGCATCGGCAATTTTCAAATGCATCCCGGAGGTTTAACTGCATCGGCTTACGAAGTCACCTTCGCGCGACCTTCGCGATGGTCGCGCAGCAACTGGATATCCGCATCCACCATCAATCTCACCAGATCAGCAAACTTCGTCTTCGGCTCCCAGCCAAGCTTCTTCTTCGCCTTGCTGTAATCGCCAATCAACAAATCAACCTCCGCCGGGCGGTAATAACGCGGATCGATCTCCACATATTTCTTCCAATCCAATCCCGCGTGACTGAAGGACAAATCGAGAAATTCGCGGATGGTATGTGTCTCGTTCGTCGCAATGACGTAATCATCGGGCTCGGGCTGTTGCAACATCAACCACATCGCTTCCACATATTCCTTCGCGTAACCCCAGTCGCGTTTGGAATCCAAGTTCCCGAGATACAACTTGTCCTGCAAACCTGCCTTAATATGCGCAATGGCCCGCGTGATCTTGCGGGTCACGAATGTTTCACCGCGACGTGGAGATTCGTGGTTAAACAAAATCCCGTTGCTCGCGTGCATTCCGTATGACTCGCGATAATTCATCGTGATGAAATACGAATAGACCTTCGCGCAGGCATATGGACTCCGCGGATAAAACGGCGTCGCCTCGGTTTGCGGCACTTCCAGCACCTTCCCGTACATCTCGCTCGATGACGCCTGGTAAAACCGCGGCTTCAAACCGACTTGGCGAATTGACTCGAGCAGGCGGACGGTCCCCGAACCGGTGATGTCGGTCGTGTATTCCGGACAATCGAAGCTCACGCGCACATGGCTCTGCGCGGCGAGGTTGTAGATTTCGTCCGGCTGAATCTTCGCGATCAATCGAGCCAACCCGCTCCCGTCGGCGAGGTCGCCGTATTCCAAAAACAAGCGCCCTTCCTTTAGGCGCGGATCGGTGTAGATCGGGTCAATGCGACCACGATTAAACGTGCTGGTGCGGCGCACGATCCCGTGCACTTCGTATCCCTTCTCGAGCAACAATTCTGCGAGGTAAGATCCGTCCTGTCCTGTGATCCCTGTGATCAGCGCTTTTTTGGCCATATTCTCCGTCCGCGAAGGTTGCGGAAAAAGAGGTGGATTCCGCAAGTGTAGAACCACCGGACTATACGCCCCGGACTTTTCACGAACTTATCTCAGGAATATTACTGAGTTCCGTGGTGGACCATCGCACTCTGAAGCGGAATCTACGGTTTCGGCACCTTAATCGTGCTAATCATCAAACTCCCACTCACCACAAACAACAGCGACAACGGATGCCACGCCTTCCCGAGCAACATCACATCGCCCCACCATATATTCTCCCCCGTCAGCCCCATGCGATAGATCACCGCCATCAGAATGACGAGGAACACACTGGTGGGAATCGGCGTGCCTTCGAAATACTTCACCTTCCCCGTCTCGACGTTCGTTAGCGAAGCGGAAGTCACATTGAATCGCGCCAACCGGCTAATGCCGCAGCAAACAAAATAGGTGAGGCAAACCACATCCCAGAATCCGCGTAGGCCGAGGGTGAACCCGATGACGGCCGGCGCCACACCGAATGAAACAATGTCTGCGAGGGAATCCAGGTCCGCGCCGAGCAATGATTGCCGGCGCTTATTCAACCGCGCGACGTAGCCATCCAACGCGTCGAAGACCAGCGCCACAATCGGCAGAATGAACGCTGCGGTAAGATCTGCGGCGCGCTCCCGCGCGATATATCCCAGGCACAGGAAAATCGTTATTGCTCCGCAACTCGCATTCCCCAGCGTCAGCAAATCCGCCAGCGTGTAGGACCGGATCATCGACAGGCGCTGCTTCTTTGGGTCCATGCGCCGAGATTAGCCGCGTCTGCGAGCTTTGTTCAAAGCATTGCGCGTTGAGTAAACCAATCCATCCAGCTCCGGTTTGATCTTCTTCAACGCAGCCTTCTCCATTCGGTCGATGAACAGCACGCCGTGCAAATGATCATATTCGTGCTGCACCGCCCTGGAAAGTAAGCCACCGGCGCGGAATTCAATCTTCTCGCCCTTCGCGTTCATTGCGGTTACATCGATCGACTCCGGCCGCGAAACGTCCGCGTAAATTTCCGGAAAACTTAAACATCCTTCCGGCCCGGCCACTGGATCGTTCACCGCTTTCCATTCCGGATTGATCAAGACCAGCGGCATGATCGATGCCGGATCTGCCGGCGCGCCGTTCAGCTCCAAAGTTGATGGGCGATCTGTCGCCTCGCGCACATCGATCACGGTCAACTGCAGCGCGCGTCCCACCTGCTGCGCGGCGAGTCCGACGCCTTTTTCGTGATACATCGTGTCGAGCATGTCCTGAATCAGTTGCTCGATTTCCGGCGTGATCTTCTCGATGCGCGCACCCTTTTGACGCAACACCGGGTGCCCATACTGAACAATTGGCAGCTTCATCCCCTGCGACCCCCTAATCCATTTTAACTCCGATCACGTCCAAGACGCGATCCAGGTCATCATCGTTGAAAAATCGAATTTCCACCGCGCCTTTGCCCTTCCGATACCGCACCAACACCTTCGTCCCAAATCGCTCCTGCAATTTCGTTTGCAACTCGGCGATATGAACATCCGGCGTAAAAGGCGGCTTCGTCGCCAATCCATTCGCGCTCGGCGCTGCCTTCGTTTGCTGGCTTCGTTCGCTGACCAACTGCTCCGTCTCGCGCACGCTGCGCCCGTCGCGAATTACTTCCTCGGCAATCACCTTCTGCGATTCCGGACTGGTCATTCCTAAAATCGCGCGTGCATGACCAAACGTCAGCAATCCATTTCGCACGTAGCTTTGGATGTCCGGATGCAATTGCAGCAGCCGCAGAACATTCGCAACGGTCGCGCGATTCTTACCCACCTTCTGCGCGGCCTCTTCCTGGGTCAGCGAAAAATCTTTAATCAACTTTGCGTAACCGAGCGCCTCCTCAATCACGTTGAGGTTCTCGCGCTGTAGATTCTCAATCAGCGCCAACTCCAAAACTTTCCGGTCGTCCGCCTCGCGCACCAGCACGGGCAATTCCGTCAACCCCGCCACCTGCGCCGCGCGCCAACGCCGTTCTCCGGCGATTAATTCAAACGAACCATTCTTCGCCCGCACGATTAACGGCTGAAGCACGCCCTGCTCCTTGATTGAGTCCGCCAATTCTTTGATGGAGTCGTCGCTGAAATCTTTGCGCGGTTGAAATGGGCAGGGAACGATCCGGGTCACGGGAATACGCTGCACCACTTCCCCGGCGGGCTTCGCCGGGACTGATGCTGCTGCGCTGACGGGAGCTGAAACGGGAGGCGTTGTCGTCGTCGCCGGAGGTTTGCCGGGAGAACCGCCCATCAATGCACCCAACCCGCGACCCAAAGCTGGTTTGGCCATGGGTGGAGAGTGGAGGACGCCTAAACCCTTGTCAAAATTTTAGCATCGCGGCCGAGGAACTACACTGCGGACTCTCGCACATGCACCCAGGTGTGCACGTGCGGGTCACCGCGGAAATACCAAAGCATTGCCGGCCCTTCGATCTGCCAGACGTCCCAAACTTTATCGTCGCCCAAATCATGGTTCTTATAGAAGGCCATGTGCAAGTTATCGAATCCGTTTTTCTCGATTAACTTCATCGACTCCTCCGCATCCGCCTTCCGGAAGGGCGCCAGCAAATCCGCCATCACTTTCCGCGCGAGTTCCTTCTGGTCGCGGGTCAGCCCGCCGATCGGAATTCCTTCCAAACCACTCGTTGTCCCCTTCAACTTCACGGTTTGCTCCTTGCGCTCCGGACGAGCCCGGTCCTTCAACGCTGTCTCGCGTTGTTTTCCATCTAGCGCCGCGAATAATTCATTCGCCCGCTTCGCTTGGAACCAATAAGCGTTCCCGGGATGATCCGCCGGCTCGGCATCCTTGTCGCCCGCCTGGTGCCCATAAAAGATCGGTCCGCCGAACGCCGCGCCGGCCACTGAATCGCCATCACACCGGCGCGTCACATGCCGCCCGGTGAAAACGAACTGAAACTTCCCAGTGCCCGGTTCGCCGAACAGCGCCACCGAACAATCGCCAAAACCCTTTTCGCCGTTGTCGTGCTCCACCGCTTCCAATACCGGCTTCGCGTATTCCTCGCTGTGTAACCCGATAAAAATCTCCCGAATCAACTCCTGCTGCTCTTTGCTCATCCCCTCGATTTTTGGCTTCGTGATATACCACGCGTTATCGATCTTCGATTGCAGCTCATGCCCGAACGGAAAACAAATCTCCCCTCGCTGCTTCTCGTTTAGAGTTTTGTAGAGCTGCGTCACCAACGTTTCCGCTGGCGCGGACGCCTTCAATTTATCCGCCGCTTCCACCACCGAACCGAACGGCAACAAAACACTGGCCGCTGCGGCACTCTTCAAAAACTTCCGGCGCGAAAACGGGAAGGCGTCACAACAATCGCACGATGCAGCAATAATTTTCCTGGGCATATCTCTGTGCTAGCACTTTGGCGTCCCGAGTCAAAACAAAGATTTGCCACGGATTGCTTGGAAGGTCTCATTCCTCGCGTCTCCCATTGAACCGCACCTCAATCACTGGCATTTTGACTTCACCAACGATGATGCAACAAATCGCGATTATCCTTCCTGCAGGAAAACTCTTCGATCGCCTTTTTGCCGAAGTAATTGCCCCTCTGTCCACGCACCAGATTCAACTCTCCCGCATTTCCACTCACCTCACCGAGCCCCAGCTCACGGCCACCCTCCAACACCTTGCCAACTCCACCTCCGTCATCGCGGACCTCACTGCTCGCAACCCGAACGTGCTCTTCCTCACTGGTTACGCCCGCGCTCTCAACAAACCGATCACCTACATCACGCAACATGCCGAAGACTTCCCCTTCTCCGCCGAGCCAATTGTCTACGCCTCGGACCTAAACTTTTTGCGCAACGAACTTCTCTCGTCCGTCTCCGGTCAAGCTGGACAAGCTCATTCTGCCCCCACCAAAGACACTGCCCGCGCAAAATTCCTCTCCATCTTCGGCGACCTGCTCCAAAAACACGGCTACGAACACCGCGGTCCCATCGAACAGAACGAACCGACGGTGTTTACCCTCGTTGACCAATCGATGGACCTCCCTCTCGTTCAGGAGATTGCCCGCCGGGGACGCGAGCTCAACCTGCGCGTTCGCCTCATGTGACCTGACCTATTGCCGGCTTATCCCGGCTCTAATGGCGGGCCCCTACCCACATCTCGGGGAGCCCACGGGGTCGACATGCCATCCGCGACGACCGATTTTAAAGCGCGACGAAAATGTATTTCGGGCGGGCAATTACAACGCCCGAGAACAGAAACTTGATGAACGCAGCACAATCAACTTTGGACCAACTGATCGGCCCCGAGCAGTTCTTTTGGGCCGCCGGCATCGAGGACACGTTCATCACCGCTCCTTTCCCCAAAACCAACCGCACTCTCGACGAATACGAACTTACTCAACATTACGACCGTTGGTTCGAGGATATCGGCCTTATGCAGGATCTCGGCATTCGGCACGCCCGCTACGGCATCCCGTGGCACCGCATCAACCCCACCGCCAACACTTGGGACTGGAGCTTCGCCGACCGTGCCATAGACCGCCTGCTCGATTGCGGAATCCATCCCATTCTCGACCTGGTTCATTACGGTTTGCCTTCGTGGATCGAAAACGCCTACGCGAATCCCGATTTCCCTCTCTATATGGCGGAATACTCCCGCCGAGCTGCCGAACGCTTCAAAGATCGAATACGACTTTGGACCCCGCTGAATGAACCGCGCGTTACTGCCTGGTATTGCGGCAAACTCGGCTGGTGGCCCCCGGGTCTGCGTGGCTGGACTGGCTTCCTCAAGGTTCTCATTGGCGTCTGTCGTGGAATCGTTCAATCCGGCAAAGCGATTCAGGATGTTGATCCGGAGAATCTCCTCGTCCACGTCGATGCGACTGATCTTTACGAATCCGCGGATCCATCTCTTCAAGATGAGGTCACGCGCCGGCAGGAAATCGTCTTCCTCGCGCTCGACCTCGTCAGCGGCAAAGTCACCGCCGAACATTCGCTTTATCCTTGGCTCCTGAAAAACGGCGTTCGCGAAGCAGACCTGAGTTGGTTCCGCGAAAATTCACTTCGCCTCGAAATTATAGGCATCAATCTCTACCCGCTCTTCTCCCAAAAAGTTCTTAAGCGTTCGCCGCACCTTCGCATTCAAATGCCCTACGCTGGTGGCGATATCGTCGCGCGTTTAGGAAAGATGTATTCCGAACGCTACGAGGTTCCTGTCTTCGTTTCTGAGACCGCATCTCTCGGTTCCGTTAAAAAACGCAGCGCCTGGCTTAGAGATTCCGTCCAATCGCTTCGCGCAGCGCGCGAGAACGGCATACCCATCGTTGGTTACACCTGGTGGCCGTTGTTCGCCCTCGTCACCTGGGCTTACCGCCAGGGAACACATCCGCCCGAATACTATCTAAAACAGATGGGCCTCTGGGATCTCATGGCCGACGATCACGGAAATTTAAATCGCGTGCGCACTCCGCTTGTCGACGAGTTCAAAGCCCTCGTCGCGGGAGGCGCAGCTTCGGTTGCTAACATCAACTCAACCCACGCTGAACGGAGGTAAAACGATGTTTAGAAGTTTTTTCTTTGCCGGATTTGAATGTGCCACGGGTTACAACGCTCGCGGTGAATGGATCGACCAGGTCGCCGCCACGCACCACGATAAGCACGCCGATGAAGATTACGCACGGCTCGGCGAAGTCGGCATCTACGCCGCGCGCGAAGCCATTCGCTGGCCGCTCGTTGATCGCGGGCACGGAAAATACGATTTCAGCAGCGCCGACCCGTTCATCCACGCCAGCCGCAAACACGAAATCGAAGTCATTTGGGACCTATTCCACTACGGCTATCCCGATGATCTCGATCTCTTCTCGGAAGATTTTCCGAAGCGCTTCGCAGATTACTGCTACACCGCCGCCACTTATCTGTGCGCAAATTCTTACGGCCGCTGCTACTTCACGCCGGTCAATGAGCCTTCCTTCTTTTCCTGGGCCGGGGGCACCGTTGGTCGATTCGCTCCACACTGCATTGGCAAAGGGGTGGAACTAAAACGCGCCCTTATCAAAGCGGCCATTCAAGGCATCAACGCGATCTGGGCCGCCGTTCCAAATGCGCGCATCGTCAACGTCGATCCACTCTGCCATGTCGTGCCGCCCTCCGACCGCCCGGAACTTGAGTGGGACGCCGATTGGTTCAACGCCAACGCTGTCTTCGAATCATGGGACATGCTCGCCGGCAAAGTCATGCCCGACCTTGGCGGCAGCCGAAAACATCTTGATATCGTCGGCATCAATTATTACTGGACCAATCAATGGGAACTCGGCCGCGATGAACGCCCCCTCGCCGAAGATGATCCGCGTCGCGCTTCCCTCAGTGCACTCGTCCACCGCGTTCATCAACGTTACGGCGGCGAACTCCTCATCACGGAAACCGCCCACGTCGACGACATGCGCCCCAAATGGATGGAATACGTCGCCGACCAAACCGAAATCCTCCTCGATCAGGGCGTCCCGCTCAAAGGCGTCTGCCTCTATCCTATCCTCGGCATGCCCGAATGGCATGAACCGACCAAGTGGACCCAAATGGGTCTCTGGGAACTCTCCCAATGCGAAGACCGCCTCGACCGCGTCATCTGCCAACCCATGCTGGATGCTCTCAAGAAAGCGCAGCGGATTGAACAGCGTGTTCGCTCTCACAATTCAAACATCCGCGGCAGGAACCCCCGAAACGCAAGTTCGCCATTACTCGCAATTCGATAAAAAGGATTGAAGCGCGCTGGCAGCCTTTGGCATACTTTAGTGAGCACAGCGGGCAGAACTCGCCCGGTTGAATATGAAGATGAAGAAGATCTGTTTGTTGTTATCGCTCCTGTTCTTGGCCATTGGGCTCGGGGCAATGTTCGCGGGGCACGGCCAGAGCAAGTTTCTGGATATCACCCAGGGGATCGCCAAAGGCCTCGCCGGCGTTTTCTTCATCCTCTATTACATTCTCATGCTGCTCGGCAAACAACCCTCCGACAAAACCGCCGCCGATCACTATTGAGCATGTTTGATCACCATTGAGCACGATCGCATGGCATGCTTGCCTTGCACGATTTTCACGCCGCTCGCGGCGCACAATTCTCCGTTTACAACGGAGCTGAAGCCGTAACATCCTACGGCTCAAGCAAATCCGAATACAACGCCCTCGCCAGCGAGGCCGCCCTCATCGATCTTAGCTTCCGCAGCCGCATCTGCCTGGTCGGCTCTGACCGGGAGAAATTCCTCCACGGCCAGGTCACAAACGACGTCCAGCGCCTCAAAGTCGGCGAAGGCACCTACGCCGCCCTCGTCACGCACAAGGGCAAACTCGAAACCGACCTCTTCATCTACAAACTTCAAGACGAGCTGCTCCTCGATTTTGAACCCGGATTAACTCAGAAAATTACCGATCGCCTCTCCAAATACATCATCGCCGAAGACGTTCAGATTATCGACGTCGCTCCACACTACACCCTTCTCTCCGTCCAGGGACCGCGCGCCGCGGAAGTGCTCTCACCATTCTTTCCAGAGCTTCCCACGAAAGCTCTGACCTGGACAAAAACCACCTATCCAAATGGCGATCTCTACCTCATGTCGAACGGCCGTTTCGGCCCACCAGGGTTCGACCTTTTCGTCCCGACCGCCGACACAAACAGCGTCGCCGAGAAACTCGCCTCATCAATCAAACCCGCCGGACTCAACGCGTGCGAAATCGCCCGCATTGAAAACGGCATCCCGCGCTTCGGCATCGACATGGACGAATCCAACCTTGCGCCCGAAGCGCTCCGCGAAAATGCCATCAGCTATGCCAAAGGTTGCTACATCGGCCAGGAAGTGATCGCCCGCATTCGCACCTACGGTCAGGTGGCAAAAGCGCTCCGCCTCATTCGCTTGCCCGACGAGCCGCAACACCTCCCCACAAAGGCTGAAAAACTTTTCCACAACGCCAAAGAAGTGGGCTTCATCACCAGCAGCACTCTCTCCCCGAAACACGGCGCTAAAGTCGCTCTCGCCTACGTCCGCAAAGAAGCGAATTCCGTGGGCCAGTCACTGAACGTCGCCACCCCGGAAGGTCCGCTCGCCACGATCATCAGCGCCTAAGGGCTTCTTGGTATTTGGAATTTGGCTTTTGGTCATTCCCCTCGGGTTCTTCCTCAAGTCACGACCCGCCGTCCCTCACCTACCGCCGTCGCGCTTCGCTCATATTTTATGATTGGTGAAGGAGCAAGAGAAGGCTGTTGCCGTAATTAGCGCGTTGCCCAGCGCGGGACATCTCTCCGCCGCTGTACTTTACGTCACCATGGGCTTCCTCGCCGGGCTCCTTGCTCTTGGCATCCGAGGTGAAGCACCGGATGCCCGCGTTGCCGTCCGCGCGCTCTGGGAACAACCGCTCGGCCCCGCGCTCCTCATCGCAGTCGGGCTCGGCGCGACGTGCCTGGTGATCTGGAGATTGCTGCAGGCCTTCTGGGATCTCGAGGGTCAAGGCCGCTCATTTATCGGCCTATGCAAACGCTTTCGCTATCTGCTGAGTGCAGCGTTTTACTCTGCCGTTCCAATCTGCGCCTTCCGCATCTTGTTCCACGTCTCAGTTCCGTCCGGTGAAAAACTCGCCGAAGAAGCCGCCTCGGTTGTGATCCGCTTTCCCTTCGGCTGGTCGATTGTCCTCGGCACTGGAATGGGGTTTTCCATCGCGGGCTGCTACTATCTCTACCGCATGTGCCGCGGGAATTTCGAAGGCATTTTCCACTGCGAAAAAATGTCGGACCGACAGCGCAAACTCACCTTCGCCATGGGCCGACTCGGTTGCGCCGCTCGCGGAATCATCTTCCTCGTGATTGGATATTATCTCGTCCTCGCAGGCTGGAATGTCGATCCGCACCAGGTGGAAGGCCAAGCCGGTGCGTTGCAGATCATCTCTCGCCAACCGCTTGGACCAATGATGCTCGGCTTTATTGCCATTGGATTGGTGGGCCTCGGCGCATTCTCCTTCGCCGAAGTTCGTTACGGCAGAATCCCTCGGGAACGCCTCGGTCGCGTGGTCGTTGAATGTCTGGAAAAGTTTCGCCCCAACGAACTCGTTGATGGCCGGGCCTAATCAGTAATCGTCCGGCCTGCGAGGCTTCCGCCGAAATCCGTTCTGAGCCCACAACCGCCAAACCATCAACAACGCTTCCTCCACGATGTTCGTGGACATCTTCGAACGCCCTTGAAACCGATCCGTGAAAATGATGGGCACCTCAGCAACCTTTAACCCTTGCCTCCAAACCTTGTGCGTCATCTCGATTTGAAAGCTGTAGCCGTTGGAACGGATTTTCTCCAATTCCAGCAATTGAAGCGTCTTGCGCCGAAAACACTTGTAGCCGCCAGTCGGATCACTGAACGGCATTCCAGTGATGATCTGCACGTATTTCGCCGCGCCGAGACTGAGAATGAGCCGATTCAGCGGCCAATTGATCACGCGAATTCCATTTGAATACCGTGAACCGATCACTAGGTCCGCATCCTTCGCTGCCGCTAAGAACGCCGGAATGTCATCAGGATTGTGCGACAGGTCTCCATCCATTTCGAAGACAAATTCATACCCGCGCTCAAGCGCCCACAAAAACCCCGCGCAATAGGCTCGGCCTAATCCATCTTTGGTTTTCCGATGAAGCACCTTGACCCTCGAATCCTTCGCCGCCCATTCATCTGCGATTTCTCCGGTGCCATCCGGTGAACTATCATCCACCACTAAAACATTCAGGCTCACCGGCAGATTCAACAATCGTTGCAGAATCTGCGGCAAATTCTCCCGCTCGTTGTAGGTCGGGATGATGACCAGTGTTTCTGACCCCATTCGAACGCCGGAAATCTCCATGTAAACCCCTCCAGACGCAACGCCTTTCGCATGGCGCGCTAGTGGACTTACCGGTCTCGTTCCAGCAAATACTTCGCCAATGCTTCGAGTGCGACCGCCTTCCCTTTGAACGGTTTCAATGAATCGTACGCCTGGCTCGTCAGCTTCAACGCGATTGCTTTCGACTTCTCCAGTCCTAGAATCGCTGGGTAAGTAGCCTTTTGCGCCGTAACATCTTTTCCCGCAGTCTTTCCGAGCTGTTCCGTCGTTTGGGTCACATCCAAAATGTCATCAATCACTTGGAACGCGAGCCCGACGTAATATCCGAAATCCGAAAGAGCCTTCAGTTGCGCCTCTGAACAGTTCGCGCTCATCCCCCCCAACCGAACCGCGCAACGCAGCAGCGCAGAGGTCTTTCGTTCGTGGATGTACTGCAGCTCTTTCAGCGAGATTCTCTTCCCTTCACCCTCAAGGTCAGCCACTTGCCCGGCGATAAGTTGCAAAGAACCAGATGCCTGGGCGAGTTCCAGCACCATGGTCTGATGCGGATACCGTTTGGTTGCCCTGCCTTGAACAACGATTTCGAAAGCCTGAGTCAGCAATCCATCCCCAGCGAGGATGGCGATTCCCTCGCCATAAACTTTGTGGTTGGTCGGTTTGCCGCGGCGGAAGTCGTCATTGTCCATCGCCGGCAGGTCATCATGGATCAGGGAGTAGGTGTGGATGCACTCTACCGCACAAGCGAACGGCATCGCATCGGCTCTACTTCCACCGCATGCTTCCGCAGCCGCCAAACAAATCGCCGGCCGCAGCCGTTTGCCACCGGCAAAAAGCGAGTAGCGCATCGCTGTATGAATAGTGGACGGCTTTGTTTTTGCCTTGGGCAGGAAACTATCCAGCGCGGCGTTCACCGCATCTGTGGATTCCAGCAAATAAGAACTCAAATCGAATTCTTTAGCATTTTTGGCAATTCTGCCCGCGACTGACATGCGGCTGCTTTTAGAAAATCACCTTCTGCGGAGCAAGCGCATTTACCAATTCCCGACAAATTTGCACGCATCGGGCCTTCTACTAGCTGTTCGAACGGAGAAAAGAGCAGTTTTCTCGCTCCGAACGGTTGACTCAAACCGGTTCTGCGCCACCTTATCGGCGCTGACCCATCGTTCCGGAAAGGCATTGGTCAGCATCGGTTTTGATTTAGCACGCTTCCTGCTCAAGCCCTTCAGGAGCAAAAAACACACGAGTAATGTCTGATAAATTTAAACGATTCCTGCCCGTTTTGATCGTTGCCTTCGTTGCGGCTCTGGTGCTGCTCTGGCAACCGAACCCGAAAGCTCCGGTCGAGGAAATCGGCCGCGCGAAGCTCGAGCGATTGATGGAGCAGAAAGCAATCAGTTCGGCAAATCTTACTCCGAAAGCCTACAAAGACATCTACGAAGTCAAAGGCACCTACCAACGCGGGATGACCAGCCCGAAGGTTGACTTCAGCATTACCACTCACCTTACCGAAGGCCAAATCCAGGCGCTTCTCGACCGGCCCAATTCGGGCGTGCAGGTGCCAACCGCCAGTGTCAAAAGCCGATTCATCGAACACGCGGGTACTCTGATCGTGGCGAGCCTTGTTATTTGCCTCTTAATTTATCACACCAACATCGGTCGCAGCAAAGGCACCCACAAAGTCCGTCAGCGCCCGAGCATCCGTTTCGCCGACGTTGCTGGAATTGAGGAAGCGAAATCCGAAGTTCAGGAAGTGATCGATTTTCTCCGCGACCCCGCGAAATACAAGAAACTTGGTGGCAACTTGCCGAAAGGAATCCTTCTCATCGGTCCTCCCGGAACCGGCAAAACGATGCTAGCCCGCGCGATGGCTGGCGAAGCAAACGCACATTTCTTCAGCGCGAGCGGCAGTGATTTCAATGAAATGTATGTCGGCGTCGGCGCAAAACGTGTCCGCGATCTCTTCCGCCAGGCCCGGTCGCAAAAGCCCGCCATCATCTTCATCGACGAAATCGACTGTCTCGGAAAGAACCGCAAGACCGACCAGAACGGTGAAATGCAGCAGACGAACAATGCTCTGCTCACGGAAATGGATGGCTTCGACAGCTCCGAAGGCGTGATCGTCGTCGCCGCGACGAATCGTCCTGAAGACCTCGATGAAGCATTGCTTCGCCCCGGCCGTTTCGATCGCAAAGTTTTTGTGCCGCTTCCCGATGCGAAAGGTCGCCGAGCGATTCTGCAATCTCACGGCCGCAAAGCGCCGATTCATGCTCCTGAGTACGCTCTTCAGGTGCTCGCCCAGACCACGGTTGGTATGTCGGGGGCCGAGCTGGCGAACGTCATCAACGAAGCGGCCATCATCAGCGCGCAGAAAAAGAATACGCACATCAGTCTCACTGAACTGGAAGAAGCGCGCGACAAAGTGCGGTTCGGTAAAGAGCGTCGGTCAATGATTCTTCAGGCCGATGAACGTCGGGTGGTTGCCTATCACGAAGCCGGTCACGCGGTGGTGCATCTCCAAATGACACAGCTTCCGGAGTTGCACAAAGTCAGCATCATTCCCCGCGGGCAGGCGCTCGGCACCACGACAACCATGCCGCGCGAAGACCAGAACATTCACAGCCGCAAGTTTCTCGTCGAACAGCTCGCCGTTCTCATGGGCGGACGCGCTGCGGAAAATATCTTCATCGGTGACATGACCAACGGCGCGAATGGCGATTTGGATTCCGCGAAAAATATCGCGCGGAAAATGATTCATGACTGGGGCATGGGTAAGAAACTTTACTACGAGCCCAGCCGCGATGATGCCGAACGCGAAATCAATTCGCTCCTCGAAGATGCGATGAAAACCGCGCACGAGATCATGCACAAGTTCCGAAAGGAAACTGAACTGCTCGCGGAAAAACTGCTGACGGATGAGACGTTGACCCGCGAAGAGGTTCTCCAGCTTTTTGGCCAAAGCCCGGCCGAAGAATCAGGCAGCTCGGACCCAACATCCGCCACATCGGAATTAGCAGCCGCGTGAGGTAAACTCCTCCCCTCACATAGAAAAGCAGCGGCCCCACTACCAGGGGCCGCTTTTTATTGCCATTGAGCCGAGTTGCGGAATCCCGCGCTTCGGCTGATTCTATTCTGGGAATGAAAGGAATCGCTGAACGGAAAAAGGCGAGTGATGCGAAACGCAAGGCCACCTCCAAGTCCGCTCCGAGGCGCCAATCCTCGCTCGAGAACCTACCGTCCAGTTCCCTGAAGTTTGTCGAGCCGATGAAGGCCCGCCTTTCCGAGATATTGCCGACTTCCGAAGACTGGGTTTATGAAATCAAGTTCGATGGCTTTCGCGGGCTCGCTCTCAAAAACGGATCGGAGGTTCGGCTCATCTCACGCAACAACCGCGAACTCGGACCGAAATTTCCTGGAGTTATCTCTGCACTACGCAAGCTTCCGTGCGAGAAGCTGCTACTGGATGGAGAGTTGGTCGCGCTGGATGAACAAGGGCGCTCGTCTTTTCAATTGCTGCAAGGCGGCGGCGAAGTGGCAAGCGACAGTGCCGGATTGTTCTTCTACGTCTTCGACATTCTGAACTTAAACGGCCGCGACACGACTGCCTTGCCGCTGATGAAACGAAAGGCGCTCCTTCAGATCTTGATCAAAGGCCAGTCCGACTGTATCCGCTACTCCGACGTCTTGAACGGCGACATCGAAGAACTCAGCGCGGTGATGAAGCCGATGGGCCTCGAAGGATTGATCGCCAAGAAGCGCAATTCCAAATACGAAATCGGGGCGCGCAGCGGTTCATGGATCAAGTTCAAATGGGCGCACGAACAGGAATTTGTCATTGGCGGCTACACCGACCCGGAAGGATCACGTCCGTTCTTCGGCTCTGTATTGGTCGGTTACTATGAAGCCTCGAAACTGATCTTCGCAGCGAAAGTCGGCACAGGTTTCAACACAAAGCTGCTCGAGTCGCTCTATAAGCGTTTCCAGAAACTTCGCACCACCGAATGCCCATTCGCCAATCTTCCGGAGCGCGGCGGCGTAATCGGCCCATCACAAATGCGTTTCTGTAAATGGACCGAACCGATGTTGGTTTGCCAGGTTCGCTTCACCGAATGGACCCGTGACGGCCATCTCCGCCAACCTGTTTTCCTCGGACTGCGCGAGGACAAAGATCCGCGCGAGGTGGTAAAAGAAGTTCCAGCCCTTGCTTAAAGACGCGGCAGAATGCCGACCGCAATCGCGCCGAAAATTGCCTGCGCAAGCAGTAGCAGCAAAACCGCATGCGATCGGCTGAACCCGCGGCGCGTCAACCGATGCGAGATGTGGTTCGTGTCACCAACATAAAATGGCTGCCCTTTCTTCCACCGAATCACAACGACACTTGCCAGATCGTAGAGAGGTACCGCAAGTATCAGCAGCGGACTGATAACCGCGAACCGATGCGGCGTTTGTTCCGAATAAAAGTTCGGCAAAATCGCCAGCACCGCCACGAGAAAACCGACCAGATGGCTCCCCGCATCGCCAAGAAAAGCTTTCGAGTTCGGAAAATTGAACGGCAAAAAACCCAGGAGTGCCCCGCAGACCAAAAAGGCCAACGTCGCCACAAGATACTGTCCCTGAATCGCCGCCGCCCATGCGCAACTCCACGCCGCAATGAACCCGAGCCCGGTGCAAAGCCCATTCATATTATCCAGGAAGTTCAACGCATTGGTCAGCGCGAGAATCCAAAATACAGTGAGCACGTAAGCCACGATTTCGCTCGGGATGAAAACCGTGATGCGAATTCCGCTCCAGGCGACCAGAAGCGCGATGATAACTTGCCCCGCAAACTTTGGCAGCGGCTTAAGCTCATGCTTATCGTCCCACCAGCCCAGCGCCACCATCCCAAACCCTCCGGCAAGCACCGCGATCAATTGGAACGCACGCCGATTCAAGCCGTACTGAAAAAGATCCTGCACGCGCGCCGCTGCGTTGCCGCCTTCCCAAAAAAGAATTCCCATCGCCCCGATCACTACCGGCAAAAAGAACCCCGTCATCACAGTCAACCCACCCGCAAGCGGCACCGGCGCAGAATGAATCTTACGATGTCCCGGATCATCCACATGCCCGGTCCGGATGCAGAGTCGCCTCCAAAGCGCGAACGACATCGCGCTGGAAATCAGAGCCGCAATGAAAGCGGCTACATAAACATTGAATGGAAACGCCATCAGTGTTTGCCCAGAAATCCCCGTTCACGCAGCAACCGCAAATAGATTGCGTAGGTGTCCTCCACCATTTTCTCCACCGGAAAGCGCTCCTTCACGAAGGCCCGCCCATCTTCTCCCAACCGCTGCCGCAGATCGACGCTCCCCGCGAGTGTCTCCAACGCTTGCAATAATCCGCGGTGATCGTCCAGCTTTACGAGAAAACCGGTCTGCCCTGTCATGCAAACCTCCCCTGCTCCATCGCAATCAAACGCAACCACCGGCTTACCGGCAGCCATCGCTTGCGGCAGTGCGCGCGGCAATCCTTCGCGACGCGACAAGTGCACCAAAACATCCATTATCCCGGTAAGCGCAGGAATTTCATGAGGCCGCACCAGACCCGTGAACACAAAATATTTACTCAACCCCTTGCTCGCGGCCATCTGCTTGAAATACTCCTCCTGAGGCCCGCCACCGATCAGCAGGAACTTCACATTTGGAATTTCCAGGGCCAAATACTCAGCGATCTTGAAAACATCCTCATGCCCTTTGAGCGGCGCGAGTCGGGCGATTTTGCCGACGACAAAATCCGCAATGCCAATTCCGAGTTTTTGGCGCAAGGCTGGATCGTTCTTCGCGCTTAAAAACGGCTCCAGTGGAAAGCCACTGAATACCCTCTGATACTGTTGAGGCTGGCCGATGCCCGCAGCCAAATATTGATCAATCATCGCTTTCGCAACCGCGACGAAAAAGTGCGTCCGCTTTCCTGCCGATCGCTCCGCGGCTCGAAACGTGACATTCGCAATCGCTCCCTGGAACGGCCCGAACGAAGGCCCGTGCACGCCGTGAATCACGATCGGCACCTTTGCCGCATGTGCTGCCCATCGTCCAAGCACTCCGGCCTTCCCGCTGTGCGTATGCACGATCGTCGGCTTTGTTCGCGCAAAAAGTCGTTTAAGATCAACCAACCCTCTAAAATCTGTAAAAGGTCGCACCGGCCGCACCACTGTGGGCAAGACGGTTAATGCATCGGATCTCCGCCGGAAATCAGTTTCGAGTGAACCTTCCGGACCGGAGGTCGGCCCAGTGACCAGGTCTGTTTGGAATTCCGGCTTTGCTTGAAGGCCAAGCACAGTCGACACCGTGTTTTCCTGTGCGCCTCCAACGATTAAGCGCGTGATAACGTGCGTAACCCGAACCGGGCGCCGGACCGCGCCATCGCCAACTGCCGCGCGCGCACCCTCCCCCGGGTTCATTTGCTCGGATTCCGCAACTGCTCGATGCGCTCGCGCACCCGCTGCTTTTCCTCATCGAACTCGGGACCGCCCTGGGCGGGCGCAAATTTCAAATACGCTTCGTAGTAGCGGATCGCCTCTGCGTTGCGCCCCTCTTCGGCCGCTACTTCGGCCAGGCCATACATCACAAAGTGCGAACGCGGCGCGAGCTTTTGCAATCGCTCATAATCCTCACGTGCTTCGCTCCAGCGTTTCGCCTTGAGATTAATCACCGCGCGGTTGCGCAGTGCGGCTTGATTATCCGGGTTATCCAGCAACAGCGTATCGAAAGTCTTTCTCGCGGCGTCGAGCTCCCCCTTCTGAAAGTTCGCATTTCCTTTGTAAGTCAACGCTTGCTCGTTTTCCGGATCGTCACGCAGCAAGCGATCAAGAATGGCGATCGCCTTATCGAATTCGCGTTCCTCGATATACGCATACGCATGCCAGAGATGCGCAGGCGCGTTTTTTGGCTGTATCGCTAGAACGCGATCAAGTGTTTGATGAGCACCAGTAAAATCACGCGTGGCCAATTGCACTTCCGCTTTTTGGAGATACGTCACCACATTGGTCGAAGAACGCGCAAGCTGCTCATTCACGACTGCCATGGCATTCGTGTAATTTCCGGTGTCGCGATAAAGCGCAAACAATGATTCAGCCAGGGAGCTGTCGTTTGGTATTTCACTGCGCGCTTTCTTGAGCGTTTGCTCTGCCGCGTTCAGGTCCTGCCGCGCGAAATAAGCTGCCGCGCGCATTCGTGCGAGTTCAGCTTTTCGTGGCGCGGGTGTGGAAGCAAAACCTCTTTCCATTTTGTCGATCTCTGCCAGTCCTTGGTCAATCCATCCGCCTCCGATCAGAGCGCTCACGTAGCCAAGACGTGCGTTAAGGTTAGTCGCCTGGTAATGAACCACCCTCCACAACTGCAATGCCGCCTGGCGAAATTGGCTCTGCTCAAGCAAAATGGTTCCGTACGGCTCGCAGAATGCGGGATGCTCGAAAGGGCCGTTATCCGCCAGGATTCGGTTCCACGAACGGTACTCGCCGAAGCGCTCTTCGAGGGTCTTGCCGGATGGTGGTGGTAATGTTCCGGAACGGAGTGCCACTGTTAACTCCACATTCAATCGTGCCGGGATATTGTTACTGTTAAGATTTACCGCCTCGGTGAAATACGGGGCGCCTTCTTCCATTTTGCCGTTCCGCAATAATTCCACACCCCACGTATTGAGCGCGCGCGAATAGTACTGGGAGACCCACAAAGCATCCAAAGCTTCCTCTTGCTTCAGCTTGCCCAGGCTCCTTAGATACTCCATTGAGCCTTTCCAATATTGTTCATTGGCCGCTAACCGCTCCGCCGACAACTGTGGTGGCAAGTATTGCTCGCGTTTATACGGCTCAAGGTGGTAGGTCTCGCGGTTGAACACCGGGTAGGTCACCTCGAAATAATAACCAAAACTCGGATGCACATACGCGACCTTGTTCGACGCGGCGAGCGTCTGCAGCATGTATTGCAGGTCCGTCTGCGCGATCTTCGCGTTAAGAGTTTCGTCGTCCGCCACATTGAACGGCCACAGGTCACCGTGGCGCTGGCGCAGACGTTGATGGTACCTCGGCTGTTCGAGCAGCGCTGTGTTTACGAAAACGTATTGGTGTGACTTGTCACGATTCGCAAGTTCCGCTTGAAGCACAGATAAAACCGTCCCATCGTCTGCGAAAAGATATGCCGGCGATGCGGGGAGGCTTTCAACCAGGCGGGTCGCAAAGGTTTTTAAAATGTTCCCGTTATCTCCACGAACGCGGCTGAAATTTTTGTAGAGAAGACCGGCGGGGACCAGCAATATTGCGGCGACCACGGCAAACGTCACGATTGGATTCAGAAGCTTGCTGATCGAACTGTCGTTCAATCGACCACGCTTCGGCGGATCAGTGAACACCAAAAGCGCATAGCCGGCGTAGTAGCCGATCGCCAACGCTCCAAGGAAATAGAAGGACAGGTACGGCACGCCCTGCCCCAGGAACCGCGGACTGTATTTCGGATCGAACACGATCCAGATGCAAATCACGAGGAAGAACAAGTGAATCACTCGAAACGCGAAGTTCGTCAGAGTCGAGGCCGCCGCGTTCGTGTCACCTTCGTGCGTGCGCCAGCGGATACCCATCAGCACGACTGGCAGAATTGAGGTCAGCGCCAGCAGGAAGGATCGATTTCGAATCGTTGGCTCCATCAAATATTGCTTCTGATTCAGCCAATTTGCCAAAAGCACCTGCCAAAAGCTGTGCTCCCCACCTTGAACCCTCCAGACGATAGGAAGTAGCAAATAGAGGAGCAGACCGGCGAGACCACAAAACACCATCCGCATCAGAAAACCAGGATCGAAGAAACGAATTCCCTTGATCCATATCACCGCGCCTAGCAGCACCGGAAAATATCCGATCATTGCCCAGTTGTTCGTAACCGCCAACCCGTAAACCAGCGCCATTTTGGTCAGCCAACGGTCCCGTTGTGAAATACGGAATTCAAGGAGGCAGCGGACGACGTAAGCGAAAAGCAGCAAATCCAGCATCTCCGACGTGAGAGAGGTTGCATGCTCCCAAAAGGAGATTTGGAACGCCAAAGCTGTGCACGCGAGGATCACCGGCGCCCAGGCGAACCGCACGCTCAGCAGAGAGTATTCACTCCGCTCGCGAATACGCTGATCATGAGTTCTGTCGTGTGGTAGTAGAGACACGCACCTCGCCAGAAGGATGACTGTCAAGGTGGCGCAAACCGCCGCGAACAAATTCAACGCCAACGGGGCTAGGTTTGCCGGCAAAAAGCGGAACGGAAAAGTAATCGCGAAGAAGAGCGGCCACACAATAGGCAGTTCGGATTCCCAACCGACCACTCGCGCAACGTACCCGAGGCTTCGCAGGCTCACCCACTGGTTCAAGGTAAGAAGAAACACAACCAGCGATCCGGCGCCAATGATCCACGGCAATCTTCCCTGCACAAACCCAAGGCGGTTCGCATCGTTCGACATACTTGAAGCAGAACCAGTTGAAACCATACGCCGGGATGTTGGCAAGTTCGTTTCGGGTGATACAGGCATCTTATTGGGGTATTTCGCGGAGCAGTCGGACATCAGCAACGCACTCTACATGCTGGGTTTGCGGGAACATGTCGAGCGGCTTTACACGCGTTACTTCATAGACTCCACCCGCGCACAGGACGTTCAAGTCGCGCGCGAGCGTCGCCGGATGGCACGAAACATATATGATCTGCTGCGGCTTTGTCTCGCGCAAAAGCTCTAAACTTGCAGCGGGGCAACCAGTCCGGGGCGGATCAATCAACACCGTGGTGCTGGACGGTGGAAAACTCTTCAAAATGTGCGGAAGCAGTTCTTCCGCGGGGCCAATTTGGAAATCGCCGTTTGAAATTCCGCGGGTCGCCGCGTTCCTTCGCGCTGATTGAATCGCTTTCTTATCGAGCTCAACGCCGAGGAATGCCGTCGCCAGGTCCGCCAACTCGATTCCAAAGAAACCCACACCGCAATAAAGATCGATCAAAAAACGGCTGCCGCTGTCTTTGAAGAAAGTGCGAACGGTGCTTACCAGTTCCGGCAGTAGGAAAAAATTATTCTGAAAAAACGAGTCCTGTGGAACATCCCAGCCTTCGGGCATTTTCCGGAGCACCACTTTCAACCCGCCTTTCGGCGGTGGATTCGCGCGAACCCGTTTGATCCCCTCACTCACTTCAGGCTCGGAAATCGGACAATGATCAATATCTTCGACAAAGCGATTGTCGTAACGAATAAACCCGATGTTCAAGCGTTGCTCCGGCTTGTTCCATTGGGTCCGAACCATGATTCGATTACGGTAGCCATACTCGCGTGGCGATCCAGCTACAGGTTGAATGGTCGTTTCCAAACGTCCTACTCGTTGGAACAAATCAGAAATCTGCTTGTGTTTGATTTCAAGCTGTTCGGCGTAGCTGATGTGTTGATATTGGCAACCGCCGCACGCCATGAAATACGGACACCGCGGCTGGACCCGTTCGCCCGATGGCTCCAAAACGCGCAGCAACTTCGCGCGCGCAAAACTCTTTTTGACCTCAGTGATTTCCGCCTCGATCGCCTCGCCGACGATTACGAACGGAACAAAGACGACAAATTCACCAACCCTCGCGACACCTTCTCCACCGAACGCGATATCAGTGATCCGTAACCTGCAACGCTGCCCAACCTCGAGCCGAGCCCCAGCTTCAGCCGCGATCATTTCGAATGCGATTCATCATAATGCTTACGCAAGATGTCTTCGCCGAAGTCGTTCTTCAAGTCGCGCCAAACCGCATGAACATGGTTCGCGTTGTTCTGCGTATTGTCATATTCCAGCAGGAAGGTCGGCCCTTGCACGCGATAATAATGCCCTTGTTTCACCTCGGTAGAACCGGCCCACGCAAACCAGATCTGCTCCTCTCCCGCAGCTTCGACCTCCTTCATTTCGGCGGCCGCAACTTCAGGACGCGCACGGTAAAGATATTCTTCGATCAAAGACGTGAGCAGCTCTTTTTGCTTGGCGTTTAATTTCGCCTTCGCTATTCCTTTCGGGTCCAGCACGCGCGCTTTTCGATCGGCAGCCGTGATAATATCCGAAGGCGCTTTCGCATCGTATATCGCCACTTTTTTCTGCTCTTCGTTCAAACTCGTCACCAACTCCCGCGCGATGTCCTCCTCACGCCCCAAAACGCGCAACCCCTTGCGCGGTCCTTCACGCACTTCACCGGGATTCGTCCCCATGAAGCTCGGAGTAACTGCAACGTCGTGGCCCGCGACCGCAAAGCTCAAAGAAAGGTGGTGCCCCTCGAAGCGCCACGCCCAATTGCCGTGCGACTCTGGTTTACCAAACACACAAACGAAATATCCCTCCGGGTCACGTGTAGGATTCTTGTTCTCCATTTCGTGGAGAATCTGCTCAAGGCTCATAATCGTGCTCGCCTTGAAATAACCGCGATGGCTCATCCCCGAACTCAATAACGCGTGCGCAAGGGTTCGTTGGTGCGGCTGCATTTCCTTTATCGAAAGTCCCTTCCGGGCCTTGGGAATGAAATGCCAGTTGAACCGCTCTTCGCTTTTGAACTCAAACTGCGCCTTTGCGCGCTGCTCTTCACTCAACGACGCAAGAAACGCATTCGCCGCTTCAGCCATGTCTTCGCTGACACCATGGCCATAGTTCGCAAGAACCAGGACGAAAGCCACAACGGCAGACGCAATTCGGCCAAATATGTTCATAGGTATACCTCAGCCAAAAAAGCCCCCCTCTGACAATCCATTTTTCAATATTTGTGCCGACTTTTCACGATTGTCGCTTAAAGTTTATTGCCAGACGCCGATAGATAAAGCAGTATGCGTTGCGTCCCCGTGAATAACGTAACAGAAAGCTTTGCAACGGCTTTCAATACGCCATCAGTCTCAAGCTGCGGCATATTGAACCGCAACGGCATTTTCTACGCCAGCCTCTGCATGGAAAACCAGGATGCCCCTCTGGAAATCGCTCTTCACGGCGTCCAATCGGAGACCGAAGCACAGAAAGCTTTCCAGACCCTCGCCACCCTGCGTCAGGCCAGGTGTATTCCCGCGACTCCCGTTTGCACGACTACCCTCGGCTAAAGAGCTTTGGCTGCTGAGCATTCCAGCGGCCGAGTGCACTTTCTTCCACCCTTCTCACTCGATCCGGAACGTCCCGTTGATCTGGATCACCGTTCCATCCCGTCGCGTGTAGGTAGAGTCAAACACACCTGCGGTTTCCGTATGGAACTTCATATTTAGTGTGTGTTTGTCACCGTTAAATCCCGCCGGAGAGTGGTAACTGAGGTCGAGCGTCGCATCGTTTCCATTGGGCGTGTAAAGGTACGAACCATCGCTTTCCTCCGGCGGATCGGAATCGTGAAACGTGTTTACCGAAAAGGTATATGTATGCGTTTGCCCCACCGGTCCAGTGCTGGTGTAGGTCCGGGTGCCGTACATTGTTTTGCCCGCCAATGAGGATGCCGCGAGCCCGCCGTTCGGTGGGATTTCGTTTCCGCCTCCATTGTTGCTCGCGCGCATCTCAAACGTCCCGTTGTCTCGCTGGTCTCGAAACGCGAATGCGCCGGTATTCTGTGAGTTAAAATTGAGGATGATCGCTTGATCCTGCCCCTGGTCATTCAAAACAATCTGCGCGCCGTTTGGCGTGCTTGCCCGAATATATTGGTATGAGCCGGTTACAGTCGCCCCATCACGAACTTCGCTCCAGGTAGCATTGTCGGTATTAAACGCAACCGTGCGGGTCCCGAGCGTGCCCGAGTAGAACGTGAACTCATTTCCGCCAATCGATTCCGGCGCGACTGCCGCAGAGCCATCGTTACTGCCACCGTCATCGTCGTCGTCACCGCCTCCCCCTCCGCCGCAGGCAACCAAGTTGAACCCGATTAACACTGCGAGCGCCGCAGTCACCCATTTGTTCCCGTTGTTCCAATTCATTTTCAAGTCGCGTGATTCCAGCAAGCAATTCGCCAGAAGTTAATAGGAACATCCCCTGATCTCATCCTCCGCCTCCACGTGAAAATACAAACCGTTGACGCGCCGAAGGTTCCACCACATCCCTGTACGCCTTACTCAGAAGCCAATCCGGAACAAAATTCTTTTCTAACATCTACTTCCCTGAGAACTGTTTAGGCATCGTTATCAGGGAAGGGAGCCCCCCTTCGGGTACCGTCCCCACGACAACGGTCAGGACAACCAATGTTCACGGGAAGGCAAAAGAAGGTTCTGGAAAGTTCTTGATTTGAGAATGAGTCTCAGTATCCTATGAGCAGCTTAAGATTGCTGTGTGTCCGATCGAGATCCAATGGTCTCGCAGACCCGGCCCTTAGTCTCTAACCCATGGTTGAATCAGCCAGTGCAGTCGAGAATTCTCAACGCGTGCAAGTGCAGATGCTGCCGCACCCTCATGGCAAACGCTTGAAAATCCGTATCGAGAGCTTTGACGAGAAGCTCGGGTGGTACACTTCCGGTTCCTTAATGCTGCCGTTGCACCAACTACCACTTTTGGAGCAGGCAGTTGCAGAAATGCGCTCGGTCAATCGGAAAGATGAATTCGCAGATATTATTCCCTTCCCGGGCTTGAGTAACGCAGATATCGCGGACTAACGCCCGGCTGAGGAAACCTTGCGTTCTCCCCCGCCGCTCTCCGCAATTCGAACTTTCCCGAGCAGTTTCTGAAGTTCTTCCACATCCTTGTCTTCGTCGAGGATGTGATTTTCTAGCATATAACGAGTCGGCTCGTGCTTGCAAACCCGATGGGCTCGAGTGTAAATCTCAACGGCGCGGCGTTCGATCTCGAGGTCTTTCTCGATCATCTCCATGACATCGGACGATTGAAAAATGGAACCGACTTCGCCCTTTGGAACTCCACCCAAATAAACGATGCGATCACCCCACATCTTCGCGTGGCCCAGGGACTCTTTTGCGGCATCTTTAAAAAGATCCTCAAAAAGGACCTTATCGCGCCCGGTGAGCAGCATGCTGTGTTGGTTGTATTGGACCGTTGCAGTGTATTCCAACGAGATGGCTTCGTTCAGAATATCAATAAGCTCTTGATGTTCCCCCATATCAAATCATTCTCCTTAGCGACGATTTTCCTCCGAACCCGGTTTTTGTCAAAGGACAACCAAGAAATTGAAACCAATCTCCTCCTTCGCCCGCTGAGTGACAAATTCTACTTGCGCCGTTGAGCAATCCTCCTGTATGTTGTCTAAGCTTGCCTGCCGCTGAAATATATATGGACGAACGCGATCCGAATCAGGAGCTCCCTAATAACAATGAAGGACAGGAGGATCCCTCCACGGCTGCAGACAGTAACAGCCAGACTCTCGACCTTCAAAAGCTCCGGAAACTCCGGAAAGGGTTGAGATTAACCCAGGCGGAGTTGGCCTCTGTGCTCGGCATTCACCGCACCTATCTCGTTCTGATTGAGAAAGGTAAGAAGATTCCTTCCCCTCGCTTGGAACGCTCTATCCTGGATTTCATGGATAAAGCCGAGCGCGAGAGCCTGTCACCGCAAAGTCTCTGGCGTCAGGCCGGCAACGCGAATGTTACCACCCTCGTCTCGGAACCTCCCGCCCGCCGCGCACCGGTAGTGAGCTGGGCCGCCGCTGGCGTGGCGCGGGCTTACGAAGACTTAGCAAACCAGATCGAGGAAACCGTCGAAACCGACTGCAAGGATCCTAACACCTTCGCTATCATTATCGAAGGCGACAGCATGGAGCACAAGTTCTATGCGGGCGATCGCGTGGTGTTCGCGCCCAACTCCGAGCCGCGCAATGGCGATGCCGTGGTCGCGAAGCTCAACGACGGGCGGGTCTACTTCAAATATTTCTACCGCACCGGCCACGAAGGGTCCCGGGTCAAACTCGTTAGCGAAAACGCCAATTACAGTCCATTGGAGTTCGACCGCAGCGAATTTACCTTCGTTTATCCAGCCTGGGAAATTAAGCGCAAGCTCCGCCGCTAAAGTCGCTTCACCAGTTTGAAGTCAGGCCCGCGAGAGATAGATTCTTGCGTGCACCGGATTTTCCTTCTTTCGCCCGCGAATTCCAGCGGCGAAAGAGCGCAACTCATTTTCAACCCGAAGGCGCGCTTCGATCTCGCGCGCCGGATGCAGCGCGGCGAGAAAGCTCCGCTCGGCGAGATCTTCTCCTTTCTGAGCGGTCTGTACTTTCGTGGAAAATACGTTTACTCGACTACGTTCGCCCGTCCCCCTGCTCGGTCGGAGGGCGCGTACGTCATTACCAGCAGCCGCGGCTTCATGCCCGTGGAACAACCTGTCTCCCTCAGTGAATTGGCTGACTTCGGCACAGTTCCCATTGAAGCAGACGAACCGCGCTACATTGCACCGCTTCAGGCGGACGCCAGCAAGATTGTCAAACGAATCGGAAAAAACTGCGAAGTCGTTTTGCTCGGAAGTATCGGCACCAAGAAATATGCGGAACCGTTAATGGACTTCTTTGGCGATTCTCTGCTCTTTCCGTCGAGCTTTGTTGGACGTGGAGATATGAGCCGCGGCGGACTCCTGCTCCGTTGCGTCGCAGAAAACCGCGAACTCGAATACGTCCCTCTTTCCGGTGCGATCCGCCACGGCAAACGTCCTGAAAAACTGGCAGCTCGTTCCTGGGGTTATAAAATACACGAAGGACGCACCCCGCTGCCGAAATAATTTCATTCGGCGGGCACAACCCAGTTCTGGTCAGGCGCGATTCTCCGAAGATGTGCCGCTGCCGCCGAGCGCATGTAAATATCTTCCGCCTGCAGACAATCACTCAGCCCCGCGATGATCGCACTCGGCTCGACTCCGATCGTTGCCAGTGTCAGCGCCGTCGTGTGCCGGATCTCCGCGTTTTTGTCTTCCAGCAACTGGATCAAATTCGGAACCGCGGTTTGCCCGGCCGCCCCCATGAAGTTCAATGCCATCAGCGCATTCATCCGCACACCCGAATCAGGATTTTCCAACGTCCTCGCCAGTTCCGGCACCGCCATTGCTCCGATCTTCCCAAGGGCAAGCGCCGAACTCGGCGGCGTTCGAAACGGGCGCGGCACGCGCTCCTCGACGAGCAGTTTCAACAACGCAGGAATCGCCGGCGCTGCGCTCGAGCCCATTTCTGCCAACGCATACGCCGCGCGCCATCGTTCCGGAGTTTCAAGAACCGAAATCAGAACCGGCAAAACCTCCTCCGACAACTTACAGAGAGCCCAAAGCGCTTTCGCTGATTCGAGTTTCACCTCCACATCGTCATCGCATAAACCTTTGCGCAAGGAAGACATCACCTGCGGGTTGTCTATTCCAATTCGCCCCAAGCACTGCATCGCCCCCGCGCGAACTTCGCTCGCCGAATCCTCACCCAGCGCCACGATTGCCTCGACTGCAGAACGATCATCGCAAATGAGATTTCGATTTCGCGCAACGATCTCACCAATGGAAGCCGCGGCTTCACGCCGCACCCGGGAAAACTTGTCACTTGTTGCATCAACGAGCACGCGAATTGAACTTTGATTCGCAGCGTGGAACTCCCGCAGCAGACGTGCTGAACGGAACCGCACCTGCACATCGCGTGCTGATACTCCACCCTCCACCGCGGGAATTGCGGCGGCGCCGATGCTCAACAACGCGCGCTCAGACTCCGCCGCGGATAGTTCGAACCTCAACCCCGCCACTAAATCTGGCGCCGCCGCATGTCCCCTTCCTCCAAGTTTCCCCAACACTCGCGCCGCAGCCACGCGACACGCATCCGCATTCACCGCAGAGTAGTTCAGGAACGGAACGAACCTGTTCAAAACAAGCAGCGGCTTTTCCCACGGTCCGTTTCTGCGCCGCAACAACGCACGCAGTTGGGGAACGCCCGGTTCACCAAAAGCCTTCAGCGCTTCCTCGGCCTTCTCCCGAATCGCGGCGTTGGAATTAAGAAGCTCGTGAGACCACTGACTCGCGAGTTTACCTTCGAACACCGGGTCCGCCGGTTGATCAAGCAGCGCTATTCCGAAAAGAACGAAAACCAGGACGAGCATCACAAATCCGCAAGCTCGTCCCCAACGTTTCATCGCGTTGATCCCGTTCCCGCTCGCGCTGCTTCGTGCGCTTTCATCGTAAATCTATTTTATGCCACCAAGCCGCTCTTTCCAAATCTGGTAAAGGGAGACCGTCGCCTGCACATCCCGTAAACAGTAATCAGCAATCTCGCGAAATTGTCCCGCCGCCATTAAACGATTCACATCCATGCCGCTCACCCCGTGCGCTTTGGGGGATTCAATCCCGAACGCCTTGCAGTAAAAATCCAAATTAAATCGCCGAGCTGCCCCATCCCGTCCACTGACACAATAAAACGTAAGTTGCTCTGCCAGATCACAATGTGGCGCGGTTTGATAACGATACCCAAGCCAGTCCTTGCGCGTGATCGGCACATTCAACAGCGCCGATCGCAAATAAATAAACGGCACATCAAAACCGCGCCCGTTGAACGTCACGATCGAATCGTACTTCGGTGCAACCTCCCAAAAGGCACTCAGCAGTTCCCCTTCATCCATGCACGGCACGAACTGCACGGGCGCCGCCTCGTTCTCTTCCTTCTCGTCGTAATCGTCCGCGATGAACAACACCTGCCCGCGTTGCGAATCCGCATTCAACATTGCGATGCACACCACCCGCGCGGTGAACGGATACAAATTCATCTGCATCTCGAGCTCGCCCTTGCGTGCATGACGCGCCACCGGATCGGGAAGTTTATTCGCATCGCGGAAAAGATATTCCTGCTGCACTTCATCGAAGTGATCGATCGGAAGTGCGGAAGTTTCGATATCGAAAACGAGCGTTGCCATCGCGAGCTGAATCGAGCTTGAACCAGTCTGAAAATTATCGCGGGGATGAAGCTCCTGGCAAGCGGCGAGCTCCATCCCCGGTGCATTGTTATCTAAGCGTTACTTCTTCTTTTTGGAAGTGGTTTTCTTCGCTGCTGATTTTGCTTTGGTTGCTGGTTTACCAGCTTTCTTTTTAGCTGCTGCCATGAAGTTTCACCTCCAATCAATTTTTTTGTTCATGCATCGCGCATGAAAAATTTTATTAAAATTTGCGACAAATATTTTCAGTTGTCTTTCTGTTTTTTCTTTCTGTTTGAACAAAATTGCAATCAAAAACATCACAAACTTTGCTGTTCACTTCAAACCTCTCTCGCGTAAATTCTCGCGCGATGGCCAGCGAAGCTCAACTCACGCCAATGATGGCGCAGTATCGCCGCATTAAAAGCGAACTGCCGAAAGACGCTTTGCTGCTGTTTCGTCTCGGCGATTTTTATGAATTATTTTTCGAAGACGCGCAACTCGGCGCGCAAATTCTGAACGTCACGCTCACGAAAAGAAATCTCGTTCCGATGTGCGGCATTCCCTTTCACGCCGCGCAAGGTTACATCGCTCGCATTTTGAAGGCGGGGAAAAAAGTCGCGATCTGCGATCAAGTCGAAGACGCGAAGCCCGGCCAACTCGTGAGGCGCGAGGTCACACAGATTCTTAGTCCCGGCACGCACTTCGATGAGCGCATGCTCACCGCGGAGCGAAACAACTTTCTCGCGTCGATTTATCCACTCAGCAGATCCTACGGCCTCGCCGTCGTCGATCTCACCACCGGCGACTTCAAAGTCACCGAACTCGAAGGCGACGCCACCTTGCTCGCCGAACTCGAACGCCTGCGTCCGTCCGAAATCATTTACCCGAGCGAAGCAAAGGCCCTGCGCGAGCTGCTACAGACCTATTACTCAATTCTCATCGACTATGACGATTGGGTTTTCGCCCCCGAAACTTCGCAGTTCACTCTCCGCGACCATTTTAAAGTCGCCTCCCTCGATGGCTTCGGCCTCAAGAAGCGCGGCGCAGCGATGGGCGCAGCCGGCGGAGTCATCCATTATCTCGTCCAAAACCTGCGCCGTGATGTCTCCAACCTCACGCGCCTCACCTGTTACGAAGCGACCGACTTTTTGGTCCTCGACTCCGCCACGCTCCGCAATCTCGAAGTGCTGGAGCCCTTGCACAAAGATTCCCCGCGCGACGCCTCGCTCTTCGGCGCGATGAATCGCACCGTCACTCCCATGGGCGCGCGACGCCTGCGCGATTGGCTCACGCAACCGCTTTCCTCCGCCGCAGCCATCCGCGAACGTCAGGGCGTCGTCCAACGCTGGCTCGAAAATCCTTCGCACCTCGACGAATTCCGCCGCGCTCTAGTCGAAGTCCGGGATCTCGAAAGAACCTTGAGTCGTTTAACCGTCGCTACCGGCAACGCGCGCGACCTCGTCGCGATCCGCGTTGCTCTCCAGCAAGTCCCCGCCTTACGCAACATCGTCCAAATCGTCTCCGGCGCTCCAGACGCCTCCTGCCTCGCCGAAGAATTTTCTACCAAAAGCGGTGATCTCCTCAAAACTCTTTGCACTGACCTCGTCGATCTCCCCGAACTCATCGATCTCATCTCACGCGCCATCGCTGACGAACCGCCGCTCGCGCTCAAGGACGGCGGCCTCATCAAAGAAGGCTACGACGCCAACCTCGACGAACTTCGCTCCGGTACACGCGATGGCAAAGATTGGATCGCCCGTCTCCAGCAACAGGAGATGGAGAAGACCGGCATCAGCACCCTCAAAATCCGTTTCAACTCCGTGTTCGGTTACTTCATCGAAGTCACCAAGAGCCACCTCGACAAAGTTCCGGCGCATTACGTCCGCAAACAAACCGTTGCCAACGCCGAACGCTTCATCACGCAAGAGTTGAAAGAGATGGAGGGCAAAATCCTCGGCGCGGAGGAACGCAGCACCAAGCTGGAATACGAAATCTTCCTGAAAATCCGCGAAGCAGTCCTCGGGAAGCTAAAAGAAATTCAGAGCCTCGCCTCCGCACTTGCTCAGATCGATGTTCTCTCCTCGTTCGCCGAAGTTGCCCGCGTCCAAAGTTATTGCCGCCCGGAAGTTGGTGAAGAAGGCGTCATCGAAATTCGCGAAGGCCGCCATCCCGTCCTTGATCAACGGCTCCTCGACGAGCGCTTCGTCCCGAACGACACCGACCTCGATCAAACGAAACAACAACTCGTCCTGATTACCGGCCCGAACATGGCCGGCAAAAGCACCTTCATTCGCCAGGTCGCATTGCTCTCGCTGCTGACGCACACAGGTTCATTCATTCCAGCGTCCAACGCGCGCATCGATCTCATCGATCGCATCTTCACCCGCATTGGCGCGAGCGACGATCTCTCCCGTGGCCAATCCACCTTCATGGTGGAGATGAGCGAGACCGCCAACATCCTCAATAACGCGACCCAACGCAGCCTCATCATCCTCGACGAGATCGGCCGCGGCACGAGCACCTTCGATGGACTCAGCCTCGCCTGGTCCATCGTCGAATTTATCCACAACCAAATCGGCGCAAAAACGCTCTTCGCCACGCATTATCACGAACTCACCGAACTCAGCGCGCGTTTGCCTCGCGTCAAAAACTTCCACGTCGCCGTCCGCGAGTGGAACGACCAAATCATTTTCCTGCGCAAAATTGTCGCCGGCGGCACGGATAAGAGTTATGGAATACAAGTCGCGCGCCTGGCAGGCGTTCCCAAACATGTCCTTGAACGCGCTAAAGAAATTTTGAGCAACCTCGAAGAATCCGAACTCACACCAGTCGGCCGCGCCAAATCGTCCGCGCGCCATCGCGACCGCCAGAAACTCCAGAACCTCCCTCCCCCACCCCAACTCGACCTTTTCCAATGACCGATACCATCCTCCTCATCGCCGTTCTCCTCTTCAACCTCGCCATCCTCATCGCGCTCTTCCGGCGAAAGAACTCCGTCGACCCCGAAAGTTTCCGGCCCCTGATCGAAGGAGTGAACGCCGAAACCCGCCGGGTCGAAGCGAGTCTCCGCGACGAATTCACCCGCCAACGTGGTGAGATGTCGCGCGATGCACATACGCTCCGCGAAGAAGTAAACACCCGCCTGCGCGAATCCGCCGAATCCAACGACACTCGTTTCACTCGCCTCCGCAGCGAACTCAACGATGGCGCCTCCCAGTCACGAACCGAAATGCGCCAGGGTTTCCAGGATTTCCGCACCGCCGTCCAAACCGCCCTCACCGACGCCGCCAACGGCCAGGGCACCCAGCTCAAAAACTTTTCCGAACGCCTCGACAAACTGAACGAAGTCCTCGCCCAGCAGCTCGACAAAGTCCGCCTCACCATAGAAGGCAAACTCAACGAACTTCAGGCCAAGAACGAAGCCAAGCTCGAAGAGATGCGCAAAACCGTGGATGAAAAACTGCAAGGCACCCTCGAACGCCGCCTCGGCGAATCGTTCAAGCTCGTCAGCGAACGCCTCGAACAGGTCCACAAAGGCCTCGGTGAAATGCAGAACATGGCCAGCAGCGTCGGCGACCTCAAACGCGTCCTCACCAACGTGAAAACCCGCGGCACCTGGGGCGAGATCCAACTCGGTGCGCTCCTTGAACAAGTCCTCACTCCCGAACAATACGCCCTCAACGTCGCGCCCAAACCAAACTCCTCCGAGCGCGTCGAGTTCGCCATCCGCCTTCCCGGCAAGGACGCCGAAGGTTCAGTCTGGCTTCCCATCGATGCCAAATTTCCTCAAGAGGATTACCAACGCCTCCTTGAAGCCTCCGAAGCAGCAGACGCCGATGCAATCAGCGCGGCAGGCAAGGCTCTCGAAACCCGTCTCCGCGCTCAGGCGAAAGATATTCGCGACAAATACATCGCACCGCCGCACACCACCGACTTCGCGATCCTCTTCCTTCCTTCTGAAAGCCTCTACGCCGAAGCGCTCCGCCGCCCGGGACTATGGGATCGCATTCAATCAGATTACCGCGTCGTCATCGCCGGCCCAACCACCATTGCTGCGCTCCTCAACAGCTTACAAATGGGCTTCAAGACGCTCGCCATCCAGGAACGCTCCAGCGAAGTCTGGCAAGTGCTCGCCGGCGTTAAAAACGAATTCGAAAAATTCGGCGATGTCCTCTCCAAGGTGAAAAAGAAACTCGACGAAGCCGGAAAACAGATCGAACAAACCGAAGTCCGCACCCGCGCCATCCACAAACAATTGCGTTCCGTTGAGACAACAAACGGCACTCCGCAGTCCTTGCTCGATATTACAACCATCTCCGACGACGAACTCGCCGATGACGTCGCCGCACGCGTCCTTAACGAGCGCGTACTCTTCGATCACGAGAACGACATCGATAAATAACCTAATTCATCACTTCACCACTGGCCGCACGATCATCACCAGGCGATAAAAATTCGTCTCCGCGCCGGACTTCGTAAAAAAGCGTCCAAGCACCGGCACGTCCCCAAGGTACGGAACTTTCTCCTTCCACTTCGTCACGCGCATCCGCATCGGCGATCCCAACAGCAGCACCTCATCGCGTCCCATCTTCACCCGCGAAGCCACCACCGTTACATCAAAGTTCGGAGATGCACCCGGCTTCCCGTCCCCCGCGTAACCGCCGAATTCCTCCATCCTGGACGCAATCTCGATGCTCACTGAATTCGCCGTGACTTCCAACGCACGCACGCTGGCGGTTTGTCCAAAATCCAGAGTCTTCGTCACGAGCCCACCCTCGTTCGCTGACGATCCTGCAACCACCACCGTCGCCGCGCTCGTCACCTGGATCATCCCTTCCTGGTTGCCGGCAGTGACCACCTTCGCCGGCATAAGTATGTCCACACCTTCGGACTTCTCTAAATGGCTTACCAGATTGGAATACTGGGCGACTGAAACGATCCCCGGATAAACTCCAGCCCGCAGCGTCAGGTTGATATTGGTATCCTTTCGAGCCAGCGCCACCAGCGGACTTTTTTCCGCCTCCTCACGAATGAGCGCGTTTTTCTCCCCGCCGCCTCCGAACATCTCCTTAAAACCGTGCCGCTCGATCGCCTCCTCCTTGAATTCAGCATACCTCAGCTCCCAAACGATTTGGTTCCCGAACAACTCCCCACCAACCGGTGCCTCAACGAACCTCGCCGGCCGAATTTCAAGCTTCAACGAATTGGTCTTCGCTAAAGTTGCCGCTGCGGCTTTCGCAGTCGCAACGGGTGCAACCGGCACCGCGGGCGCGGGAGGGCGTCCACAGCCGAACGCGACAGCACAGATAGCACTTAGCGCCAGAGCAATTCTCATCGGAATGCTCTGACATTACGAACCACAACCTCGTTTAAAAACAAAAATCGGGAGACACACCTGCGCCTCCCGACTCGTTCACTTCAGTTCAAGTCAAAAACCAGCACCTGCGCATTACCCGCGCCGGCAATCTCAATCTTCGACTCTTCACTCACGGCCACCGCATCGCCCCCGCTCAGCTCCTCGCCATTCACCCGCACGTTGCCTTCCGCGACTTGCACCCACGCATGTCGCCCCGGTCGCAACGTATGCGAAACCACCTGTCCATTCGTGAACTTTGCGAGATACAAGTCCGCATCCTGGTTGATCGCGATGCTTCCATCGCGTCCATCCTTGCTCGTCACCAGGTGCAACTTGCCCGGCTCCGCCTTCGCATACGACTTTTCGCCATACGCCGGCTTCGCCCCGCGCTTGTCCGGCATAATCCAGATCTGGAGCAAATGCCCCTCTTCGCTATCCGAAGGGTTAAACTCGCTATGAGCGACACCCGTCCCAGCCGCCATGTATTGAAACTCGCCTGCCTGGATCACTCGTCCATTCCCCATCGAGTCCTTATGTTCCAGAGCTCCGCTCAACACATAGCTGATAATCTCCATGTCCCGATGCGGATGGGTCCCAAAACCCATTCCCGGCGCGATTTTGTCATCATTAATCACCCGCAACGTCCGAAAACCCATCCATTTTGGGTCATGATAGTTCGCGAACGAGAACGTATGGTAACTATCCAACCATCCATGGTTTGCATGGCCTCTTTCGTTTCCTTTTCTGATCGTCATCATGGCTCTATCATGCCTTCAATTTGATTCGGAACAATTAGGCACCTTTGAGTGCCTGTAAATGAAAGACAAAACCGTAGAATGTGAAGTCGAACGCCTCTTGGCGGTGATCGCCGGAAAGTGGAAGGTGTTGATCCTCAGGGAGCTATTCGCTGGCCCGAAACGCCACGCCGAACTCCGTCGCGCTCTCCCTGCCATCACTCAGAAGGTCCTTACCGCCCAACTCCGTGAACTCGAACTCGACGGCGCGATCGAACGCAGAGACTTCGAAACGAAGCGCCCACATGTGGAATACTCCTTAACTGCCTTTGGAAATCAACTCCAGGATCTCGTCCTGGGCATGCATCAACTCGCGCTCAAAAACTGCGCGTCTTTGAAGCGTCGCCCGCCCGCCGGACGTTTCGAGCGCGCGCGTTCCGCGTGAAAATCCCTCTCAGCCGCGAGAACCGTTCGCACCGGTGCGGAAACCTGGAGCAGATTCCCGCTGTAAACTGTTCTGACAAAAGTGAATCGCATCGCAGCTCTCCTTTCGCCGCGTCGGCAAATCAAATCAATCAACCTGCGAGCGAGCCTTCACCGGCTTCGGCAGCGCATCTGCCACGGATTCAAGCGCCTCGCCGATCATCGTCTTGCCCTTGCTCAAATGGGCGCGGAGCGCGATCAGATACATTCCCGGTTTCTCAAGGGACGCTTCAGCGAACTTCTTCAATGGTCCGCGCTCCCAAACTTTCTGCTGCGACAACATTTTCTTTGCGATGGTTAAGGGTTCAGTGGGCACTTAGCATTAACTACGCCACAACATTCCAAATCCACGTAGCCATCACAATAGGTAGGTAGCCCTATTTACAAAAAGGTTTCTCCTTAGGCACCAAACTGTAACTCCCGACTCTCTCAAGGAAGTGGTGCGAGGCCGGGCGCGAAGCGCCAGTCTCTTCGGTACTGGCGTCTGCCGAGTTTTCGGGCGGTGGAGCACGGCTACTGCCGAGCTTTCGACCTAAATCCTCTTCTCCTCCAAAAACTTCTCCACCCGCTTCGGCGAAACCGGCACTGCCGTCCCCAACTCCTGCGCGAACAACGACACCTTCAGTTCCTCAATCAACCAACGAAACTCCTCCAGCGCCCTCACCTGCTCGGCAGACAAATCTTTCCGCCCCAGCAATGCCGTCAGCCGCTGCTGATATGGCAATAATTGCCGCGCTTTCTCCTGGTCCTTTACCGGATTCACCGCCCAACGCTCCGCCCGCATCTGCATCGCCTTTAGATATCGCGGAAACTCCTTCAAGTTCGCCCACGGAACCGCTGCCAGGAACCCTGCCGTAACCATCCGATTCAAATCCTGCAACATCCCGGGATACTGCTTCTTCGTCAGCAGAATCTCCTGTCGCCGCTTCAAAACCTCCATCACCAAAGTCACGAACCCATGCACGAACCCGCTTGCCAAACGCTCCTTCCCCTTCGCTACCACTCGCTCAAAACTCGTCCGCGTCAGCGGGTAAATCGTGTCGTGCGAAAATAAATATTGTCGTATTCCGGCATCCGCGCTCTCCACCAGCTCGTCTCCCGAACCCAGCGTAATGTAAAGATCCTTAACGGAATTCAGCGCCCGCAAATCCTTCTGCAACCACGCCAATTCCCGGCTCAACTCCAGCTCCGCCAGCGCCGCAATCCCTGCCCGACTCGCCGCCACCGCCTGCTCCCGATTCCGCATCAGCCGCAACGAAACATCCCCATTCTCCACCTGCAACGCTGGATAACCCAGCAACGGCAATCCCGATTCCGACCGAATTTCAATCTGCTCCGGCAAATCCCCAAAGTCCCATGCCTCGAGATCATACCGCTCGAACTTCGCCGCCGCCGCATCCCAGGCGTTCGCCTCTACCTTGTGCTCCGCCTCCCGCAACTTCGCCTTCAGCGCCCCCAAATCCCGACCCGCCGCCACCGGTTTATTCTCCACTCCCGTTACCTCCACCCGCGGCTTCAGATGCAACGGCAACGCATCCGCCGGCCACGAAGCCGGCGTCACCTCTACGCGATAATTCTTCTGGATGAATTCGCTCAACGCCTGCAACAACGACTCCGAACTCGGATTCAAACTCCGCACGATCTCCGCCACCTTCGGCTCCAGCGGCATCAACGGCACCCGCAAGCTCTTCGGTAACGCCTTCAACAAATTCCGGATCAACTCCTCGCGCCACCCCGGCACCGCCCATTCCAACGCCCCCGGCCGCAAATGCTGCACCAGCGTCACCGGCACCTTCGCCGTCACCCCGTCATGTTCCTCCCCCGGCGCATACGCATACTGCAACGGAATCGCCCGCCCATGGATCTCCACGCTTTCCGGAAAACTCGTCTCATCGAGCCGCAAGTCGCGATCGCCAATCAAATCCTCTTCCATCGCGATCAGAAACTTTCCATCCCCCTTACCTTCCTCCCGCACGAACCGATTCAAATCATGCACCGACGAAACATTCTCGAGCCGCTTCGCATAAAACCGAAACAGCGCCTCATCCATATTCGGCAGCGCCGTGCTCCTTAAACGCGTCTGCCAGGTCTCAATCTTCTCCCGCAACTTCTTGTTCTCCGCCAAAAAACGATGCGGCGCCGCAATCGGTTCCTCCACCAACGCCGCCCGAATAAAAATCTCCGTCGCCTCGCGCGCATTCACCTTCGCGTACGGCACCAACCGATTGTGAATCTCCAACCCGCCGAGCAGCACCTTCTCCGTTACCAGCACCCGCCCCTGCTGCGCGCTCCAATGCGGCGCGTGATACGTGAACTTACAAATGTGTTCGCCTAACTGAACGATCCACGTCGGATCAATCCGCGCATTCGTCCGCGCAAACAATCTCGACGTCTCCACAATCTCGCCTGAAACAATCCACTTCGGCTGAAATGACTTCTCCTCCCTCCCCTGCTCCTGTCGCTGCACCCCCTTCTGCTTCGACTCATTTTTATCAAACAAGTTCGACCCCGGAAAAATCATCGCCTCCCGATTTCCCGTCGCAGAATAAATGTTCTTCTCCTTCCGCGTCGCAATGTGCGCCAGCAGGCCGGACAAAACCGACCGATGTATCCCCGCATACAGCGCCGCATCCATCTTCCGATTCACATCCGGCGGCGCTGGAGCCTTGATCGTCGTCAACGTCTCGCCGATCGACGTGAAATCCACATTCTCCAGCGCATCCTCCAACTGCGCGTGCACATCCACCCACTCGCGCATCCGCAAATAACTCAAAAAATGCGACCGACAAAACCGCCGCACCTGCCCCTGCGTCTTTAACCGCTCGAACTCGTCGTGATACGCATTCCAAATACTCAGCAACGTGAGGAAATCCGACTCCGCATTCGCGAATCGCCGATGCGCCTGCTCGGCCGCTTCCTTCTGGTCCACCGGCCGTTCCCGCGGATCCTGCACGCTCAACCCCGCCGCGATCACCAGCACCTCCGCCAGCGCATTTTCCCGCACCGCCTGCACGATCATCCGCCCGATCGCCGGATCCACCGGCAACCGCGCCAGGTCCCAACCCAGCGGCGTCAACCCCTGCTTCTCATCCAGCGCACTCAACTCCAGCAGCAGCTGATACCCCGCCTTGATCGCCGCCGGCTGTGGCGGATTCAAAAACGGAAACGTCTCGATGTCCCCCAGGTGAAACGCCTTCATCCGCAGAATCACCTCCGCCAAATTCGCCCGCTGAATCTCCGGCTGCGTGTAAGCCGGCCGTTTCTCAAACTCCTCCTCGCTGTAAAGCCGAATGCAAACTCCCTCCGCCACGCGCCCGCATCGCCCCTTTCGTTGGTTCGCACTGCTCTGCGAAATATCTTCAATCGGCAGCCGCTTTGTTCGCGTCCGCGGGCTGTACCGACTCATCCGCGCCAACCCCGAATCCACCACATACCGAATTCGCGGAATCGTCAGCGACGTCTCCGCAATATTCGTCGCGATCACAATCCGTGGCATCGCTCCCGGCGCGAACACCCGATCCTGGTCCGCACCCGAAAGCCTTCCAAACAACGGCACGATCTCATGCGACGCCGAATATCTCCCCTGCAACATGTCGCGCGTCTCGCGAATGTCCTTCTCGCCCGGCATGAAAATCAAAATGTCCCCCGGCGGATGCACCTCAATAATCTCATCCACCGCATACACCGCCGCCTCGATATACGTGATGTCCCCCAACTCTTCCGCCAGGTGATCGAACGGCCGATAAATCACCTCCACCGGAAACAAACGCCCCGAAACCTCCACAATTGGCGCATCATTAAACGCGCGCGAGAACGCCTCCGTCTCGATCGTCGCGCTCGTGATCACCAACTTCAATTCCGGCCGGCGCGGCAGCAGCAGCTTCAAATGCCCCAGCAGAAAATCGATGTTCAAGCTCCGCTCATGCGCCTCGTCGATAATGATGCACCCATACTGCCGCAACTCCGGATCACCCTGCATCTCCGCCAGCAACATCCCATCCGTCATCACCTTGATCTGCGTCTCCCGCGAAGTCTCGTCATTGAACCGAATCTTCGACCCCACCTCCCGCCCGTAACTCACCTCCAACTCCTGCGCCAACCGCCGCGCAATCGTCAACGCCGCCACCCTCCGCGGCTGCGTGCACCCAATCATCCCGCGTTTCGCGAACCCCGCCTCCAAACACATCTTCGGAATCTGCGTCGTCTTCCCTGAGCCCGTCTCCCCCGCCAGCACCAACACCTGCTTCTCCCGCAACAAAGAAACAATCTCCTCTTTGCGGGAGGTAATCGGCAGCTCAACTGGATAACAAATCTTCACCTAAAAATTTCGATTTAAATTGCCTATCAACTCTCAACGAATAGCAACGGGGGACGAGTTCCGCGTCCCACTAAACATCGCGCCACGCAACCACTCCCTCCGACGCCACACCAGCAGGACAATCGCCCTCCGTTCCCTCGCCCAGCAGGGGAGAGGGTTAGGGTGAGGGGTTCACAACACGGTCAACCCAACGACTCCAACAGACCGAACCACCTCGTTACCTTCGTTCCCTTCTGAAAAATCCACTCCGCTCTCTTCATCATTTCTTCCTAATCTACGCGCGCTTGCCGCCTCCGAATCACTGCCACGGCAGTTGCCAATCCAACAACCAGCACCTGAGCCGGAATTACCGCGTACACGAATGGCCCAATGTGCAGTCCCGACGTCGAGTCATAAATCACGAGCACCAACGGCCACCCCAAATTCCAAACATCCACCGCCGGGTCCGAACCCGTGTAGCGAAAAAAAGGCGGTCCGTGCAGGGGCCAAAAATCCGCCAGAGCACAAAAAACAAAAAGCCCGCCTGCAATCTTTCTCCAACGCGAAAACAAATGTTCAGAATCTCTCCCATTCACAGAAGCTTGGTCATTCCTTGGTATTTGGCATTTGGCTTTTGGTCATTCCCTCACCTTTCCTCTGCGCTCTCTCTGCGTCCTCTGCGGTAAAATCAAGCACGAGGATGAGCCGAGTCGTATGCTTTTTTCAACCGCTCAATCGACACATGCGTATAAACCTGCGTCGTCACCAAATGCGCGTGCCCCAGCAACTCCTGCACACTTCGCAAATCCGCGCCCCCATCCAGCAAATGCGTCGCGTAACTATGCCGCAACTTATGCGGCGTCAACTCCGGATCCAACCCCGCCCGCGCCAAATATCGTTTCAACCGCGCCTGCACCACCCGCGCCGCCACCGGCCTGGCCGTCTCACCCCCCGACCAAAACACCGGCTCACCCCGCGCCGGCACACCACCCTCCACGTCCAACTCCCTCCAATAAATCCGCATGGCCTGCAACGCATGCTCCCCAATTGGAGTCAACCGCTCCTTCTTCCCCTTCCCGCGCACCCGCACCACCCGCTCCGCGAAATCCACATCCTCCACCCGCAACCCGCACAACTCGCTAATCCGCAATCCGCACGAATAAATAGTCTCCAAAATTGCCGCATCGCGGAAATAAATTGTCCGATCAATTTCCGTCCTGCACTCCTTCTGACTTCGAATTTCGAACTTGGAATTTCCTTCCCCCTTCGTTCCCTTCGTTCCCTTCTGTAAAAAGTTCCCCTCCCCCTTTTGTTTCGCCGCCTTGCTCTGCTCCGCAAACTCCAAAATCGGCGCATTCAAAAGCGCGTTCATCTGCTCCGCGCTCAAAAACCGCGGCAACCGCTTCTCCAACTTCGGCAACTGAATATTCTTAATCGGCGTCGTCGCCACCACCCCGCGCCTTACCAAAAACTTGTAGAACGACCTCAACCCCGAAAACCTCAACCGCACACTTGCCCGCGCCACCTGCTCCCTTCCCAAGAACCTCAAATACACCCGAAAATCATCCCTCTGCAACGCTCCCCACCTAGGCACACCGCCTCTCTCCGTCCGATGCCACGCCGTAAACTCCGTCAAAGCCTGCCGATAATTCCGGCTCGTGTATTCACTCGCCGCGCGATCAGCCCCCAGGTGCGTCAGAAAAGACTCCGCGTGCGAATCCAGCTTCGCTTCGTTTTGTGATTCCAAGCCTTCAGGCACACGCGCACTGTGCCTGCCAACCAGCAGAAAACCAAGAGAGCTTTTCCGAACCGGCGCGATTCCGAGCACTACACAATGCATACTTCTACGGAACCGCCCATCCCCGCTTGAAGAGACACCTCAATAACCTCGTCTGATCGCTTGTGAACTCTCCTACTAGCGCGCCAGTTGCCGGCAAACCGGGAGTATTCAAATACAAAATCCGCGCCCTCACCGGCGTGTTCCTGCTCGTGCTCATTACCGGCGGGATTGTCTGGAAATTCACCGTCATTCCAGAACCGGCCTTTCAGCAGAAATCATTGTCTCAATGGCTCGATGAACTTCGCACCGCTGCCCTTCCGCAGGGCTACCACTCAAATATGCCGCCAGTCCGAGCCATCCACGCCATCGGAACCAACAGCATACCTTGGTTGATGCACGAGCTTCATCAGGCAGACAAAGACACTCTTCGCTCATCCATCAACAGTCTCCTCGATAAACAGAGTCTTATTAAGGCACGTTTTCTGGACAGTCATACTCGAATTGTCCGAGCTACCTTTTGCTTTCAAATACTGGGACCAATCGCCGAGCCGGCCATTCCGGAATTGCTCGCCTCAGTCGAACGTTTACCCGGCTATATTCCCAATGCACTCGCAGACATTGGCCCCGCCGCCATCCCTGCCCTCCAGGTCTGCCTCACCAACCAAAAAGAATATGCCACCACTCGCGGTCCGTTCTCCCCCATCCCCGGAAACACCATCGGCGCCATCTTCAACGCCAAACAACGCGATCGCCTTTCCGCCTCCGATCTAGCCCCTCTCCTCCCCCAGATCCGCCACTGGTCACAATCCACCAACACCCACGCCGCCTTCTACGCCGAGCACCTTCTAAAAGATCTGGATAAAACCTCACCGTGAAATAACCATCGGCAACAACAACGCGACGAAACGTTATTCTTATTTCGCGTTCAAATACTTGTCATACGGCGGGTAGATGAGCTCCGTGATTTCGGGGGTCGTCATGTTCTCGGGCGTGGCCACGGTCACTCCAGTGTCGATCCGGCGCTCGATCTTCTTTTTGTTGATGTGGTCCACGATCTTCATCACGCCGAGGTAACCCATGTTGAGCGGATTCTGCACGACCAGTCCGTGAACGGTGCCGTTCTTCAGGCCTTCGACCGATTGGGTGCCGGAATCGAAGCCGATCAGTTTGATGGCGCCGGTTTTCCCAATGTCTTTGAGAGCATTGAGGACACCAATGGTCACCGGTTCGCAAGGGCAGAAGATGCCGTCGACCTCTTTGTAGCGGTTGAACAGATTCTGCGCCGCCTTTTGGGCAGAGTCGCGCGTCGCGCCGGCGTATTGATCCTGCGAGATGACTTTGATTCCAGGATGCTTTTTGATTTCGTCCATGAAACCAGCTTCGCGTTCCTCAGTACTGGCCGAACCCACCTGGTAACGAAGCAGGATGACGTTGCCTTTGCCGTTCAAAATTTTCGAAAGATGTTGCGCGCCAAGTTGGCCGCCCTTGAAATTGTCCGTGGAGATGTAGCTCGCCGGCATTTCGGATTTGAGCGCGGAATCGATAATGACAACCGGGATTCGCGCGCGAATCGCTCGTTCGGCGGGCGCGACGAGGGCGCGGTTATCCAAGGGGGCGAGGACCATCCCGTCAATGCGCTGCGCGATGAAATTTTCGACGACCTGGATTTGTTGCTCGCGGTCGTCCTCACGCAGTGGCCCTTTCCAGATGATTTTCACCGGCTGCCCTTTGCCTGCCAGTTCCTGCTGCGCCTTGAGCGCGCCCGCGTGGATTGATTTCCAAAACTCGTGGCTGGTGCCCTTCGGAATGACAGCGATGTCGAGGGATTCGGCGGCACGTAGTACAGATGCGGTGGAAAGAACGGCGCAAGCGAGCGCGGCGGTGACCAGGAACTTCAGTGGAGTCATGCGCGGATTGTAAGCGAGGAGGGAAAGCAGGTTCAACCCTTTTGAGGAGATTGGCTTGAAAGCATTCTGAACTTTCAGGATTGTCACCGCTTCCGCACACGGAATGAAAGAACTTAAGTTCGCCATTATAGGCACAGGGTTTTGGGCGCGGTACCAGTTGGCGGCCTGGGGCGAAGTGGCGGGAGCGCGGTGTGTGGCGCTTTGTAATCGGACGCGGAGCAAAGCGGAGGAGCTGGGCCGGGAGTTTGGCGTGTCGGCAATTTACGAAAACGCAGAGGAGATGTTTGCGCGCGAGAAACTGAATTTTGTAGACATCATCACGGACGTCGGCACGCACAAGTTGTTCACGGAACTCGCGGCGCGGCACAAGGTTCCGGTAATTTGCCAAAAGCCCCTGGCGCCGAGTTTAGGTGAAGCGCGGGAGATGTTGGAGATATGCCGCAGAGCGGGCGTGCCGTTGTTCGTGCACGAGAATTGGCGCTGGCAGCGGCCGATTCGAGAATTGAAGGCAGCGCTCGAGAGCGGGGCGATTGGCGAGGTATTCCGCGCACGGATCGACTACTGCAACAGCTTTCCGGTCTTCGAAAATCAGCCGTTCCTGAGGGAGTTGGAGCAATTCATTCTGACGGACATGGGAACGCATATCCTGGATGTGTCCCGGTTTTTATTCGGGGAGGCGAACCGTTTGTACTGCCAGCCCCACAAGGTGCATCGCGATATCAAAGGTGAGGATGCGGCGACGGTGATGATGGAGACGAGTTCTCGGGCGACGGTCACGTGCAATTTGAGTTACGCCAGTCGCGTGGAGCAGGATCGGTTTCCAGAGGCGTTTGTCTTTGTGGAGGGTACGCGCGGGTCCGTGGAACTGGCGCCGGATTATTGGATTCGCGTCACGTCGGAAGCGGGCACGCAGGCGCGGAGGTGTCCGCCGCCGCATTATTCATGGGCAGATGCGCGATACGCGCTTGTGCATTCAAGCATTGTGGAATGTAATCGCCACCTTTTCCGCGCACTGCAAACCGGCTCCAAAGCCGAAACAAGCGCGGACGATAATTTGAAAACGTTGGAATTGGTTTTCGCCGCGTATGAATCGGCGGCGCGCAAGCAGGCGGTTGAATTATGAAGACTTTGGCACTAGTCGGCGCGGGCGGGAAGATGGGCTGCCGCATAACGAATAACGTTAAGAGCAGCGATTGGCGCGTCTTTTATGTGGAGAGCGCTCCGGCAGGTGTGCAGCGGCTCGCGGACTGTGGCGTATCAACTTCGCCCGCGGATGAAGCGCTGGCGGCTGCGGACGTCGCAATCTTTGCAGTGCCGGATGTCGCGATGGAAGCCGTGACGAAGGAGATGGTGCCGAAGTTAAAAAAGGGCGCTCTGGTGGTGCTGCTGGATCCGGCCGCCCCTCTCGATGGGAAGATCGCCCATCGCGATGATCTTGGATATTTCATCGCGCACCCGTGCCATCCATCCGTCTTCAATTGGGAACCGAGCGAGCAGGCATTCCGCGACTTTTACGGAGGCATTACGGCGAAGCAGGCGGCGGTGTGCGCCTTGATGCATGGCGCCGAGAAGTTCTACGAAGTAGGCGTGGAGTTGACGCGCTTGATCTATAAGCCGGTGTCGCGGATTCATCGCGTGACGGTGGAACAGATGGCGATCCTCGAACCGGCGCTGGTTGAAACGCTCGCCCAGACCTGCATGGAGATTGTGAAGGAGGGATATGACCGCGTGGTAGCGAAGGGAGTCCCGCCAGATGCGGCGCGGGATTTTGTGCTCGGACATTTGCGCATCCAAATCGCGGTGCTGTTCGGCGAAGTAAATGGGACATTTTCGGATGCCGCTTATAAAATCAGCAAACGCGCAAAACCGGTGTTGTTCAAGGAAGGTTGGCAAAAGATTTTTGAGATGGCGGATATTCGCGAGCAAGTGCGGGACATCACGAAGAAATGAAGCTGGGCCTCAGCAGCTACACGTACGGCTGGGCAGTAGGGGTGGCCGGTCACATGCCGGCGAAGCCGCTTGATGAGCATCAACTGATCGAAAAGGTGCAAGCGCATGGACTGAAGCTGCTGCAGATTGGCGACAATTTACCGCTGCATACTTTTAGCGAAACGCGGTTAAACGAATTGGGAAGTGCAGCTGCGGAGAACGGCATTGATTTGGAGGTTGGAGCGCGGAAACTGACTGCGAAAAATGTCGAGAGATATGCGGAAATCGCTCGAGGCTTAAAGGCGAAGTTGATTCGATTTGTGATTGATGATCGTGATTACCATCCGAGCACAATTGAGGTGATCAGGATTCTGAGGGACAGCTTACCCTTCATCGGAGACGCGCAGCTAGGAATCGAAAATCACGATCGTTTCAACGCCGCGGATTTCCGAAGAATAATTGATGACCTTGGCAGCGATCGCGTGGGGATCTGTTTGGACACAGCCAATTCAATAGGGGCGGGCGAAGGACTGGAAACCGTTGTTGCAGCACTCGGGCTGGTGACGTTAAATCTGCACATCAAAGATTTCCAAGTGAAGCGGCTGCCGCATCTGATGGGCTTTACTGTGACGGGTTGCCCAGCGGGACAAGGGTTGCTGGACGTGCCTTGGTTATTGCAAAGATTGGGAAAGTTCGGGAAATGCAGGACTGCAATTTTGGAGCAATGGACTATTCCGGAGCCTGAGATCGAGAAAACGATCGCAAAGGAGAACGATTGGGCGAATGCCAGCTTGGAATATTTAAAACCTCTATTTGTATGAGATTTAATCAACTCGTTTTCGCGTACGCGATGTTGTTTCTGATCGGTTGCAGCAAACAACAAGGTGATGCGCCGGTAGCGCAAAGTGGGGAGAAGCCGCTCACGATCGGAGTCTCGTTTGAGACATTGCAGACGGAATATTGGGTAGCGGGATTTGAGGCGATTAAAAGCGAGTTGAAGAAGCGCAATATTCAGGTGCTCGAGGCGACGGCGGATCAGGACGCTAGCCGACAATTGCAGCAGATTAAGAATTTCATCACGCGCAAGGTGGATGGAATCATCATGGTGCCGAAGGACGCGAAGACCTGTATCCCCATGATTCGCGCCGCGAACGAGGCGAAGATTCCGATCGCGCTGTTTAATCGGCCGGCGGACAAGTCCGATGCGAAATCAGTGGCGGTCGTCGCGGATAACACGAAGCTCACACAGGAAACGGTCGCTTACATGATCGAGCAGGCGCGCAAGAGCGGGCAGAAACACAAGGCGATGGTGATTCTGGGCGATTTGGGGGACATCAACGCAATAGGTCGGCGGGATGGATTCGAAGCTGCGGTGAAAGGGAACGAGGAAATTATCGAGGTGGTGGCGCGCGTGCCTTCGGAATGGAACCAGGAAAAGGCACAAGCAGGCGTGGTGAATGCGTTGCAGGCAAACCCCGACATCTCGTTTATTTTTACTTCATCGGATTTCCTCTTCCCCTCAATTGTCTCCGCGCTGAAGGCCGCGAACAAATACAAGAAGATCGGCGAGTCAGGTCACGTGATCCTCGGCGGGTTTGACGGAGACGCGACTGCTTACCAGATGCTGGTGGATGGATATTTGGATGCCACCGGCGTCCAGGACGTCTATTTCGAAGCAGAACAATCGGTGCAGGCGGTTCTGGATATGCGAGCAGGAAAAGAAGTGCCCGAAATGATTTTGGATCCTGGCTTTGTGATTCATCAGGGCAACTTGAAAGAAAAGGCGCAGCGCATGTGGGGTGCCAACGTGAAGAAATGAAAAGAAGCAAAGTGACGGGACGGAACGCGCGACACAAATGAGAGCGAACGTCCTCGCGCGCAATCCGCTGGCTGGCGCGTTTCTTTCCGAATACTTCGTCCTGCTGCTCACGGTTATTCTCTTTGTTGCGTTAGCTCCATTCGCAGTGGGGTTGGCAAGTTCTGAAAGCGCACTGAACATCGTTGCGTATCTGATTCCCCTCTTCATTGCGGGCACCGGGCTGACCATTGTGCTGATCACGGGCGGAATTGATTTGTCGATCCCGGCGGTGATTGCGCTGACGAGCGTGGTGGGCGCGCGATTGATGACGGGAGAGAGTTCGGTCATCTCCGTCGCGGTTGGCGTTGGGGCCATGCTTGGAGTTGGAGCGGCGATTGGCGCGTTCAATGGTGTTTTAATCACTGCTCTGCGTTTGCCCGCTTTCATGGTGACGCTCGCTTCGATGCTTTTCTTTAACGGATTCGCGGTGTGGTTTACGCAATCGAGTAATATTGGCGATTTGCCCGCCAATTATCTCGCGCTTGGAAAACAACTGCCAATCGCGCTGACAGCTGCGGTGGTAATTGGTGTTGTTTTTCATCTACTGCTGAGTCGCACGATCTTTGGTCGATGGATCTACGCGCTCGGGCAGAACGCCGTCGCCGCGCACATCTCGGGCGTGCCAGTTCAGCGACTTACTTTCGCGACCTACGTTCTTTCCGGATTCTGCGCGGCGATCGCATCAGTCATTCTTACCGGCCGGCTAGAGACAGGATCACCCGTGCTCGGGCGTGAGATGTTGTTGGACGTGGTGGGCGCGACGGTGCTCGGCGGCACGAGTTTGTTTGGCGGACGCGGGCGCATTTATTGGACTTTCTTTGGCGTTTTGTTTCTGACCGTGCTCGATACGGCGCTGAACCTGATGAACCTGTCGCAATTCGCTGTGACGATGTCGAAAGGCGCGGTGATTTTGTTCGCGGCAGTCATTGATGCGACGCGCCGGCGATTTGTGGCGTTTGCATGAAGCCGATCCTCGAGTTTCGAAAAATTGAGAAGGCATTCTTCGGCGTGCGAGTGCTCAAGGGGATCAGCTTCAGCGTGCCCGAAGGTTCAATCCTCGGAATCGTGGGCGAGAACGGCGCGGGTAAATCCACCATGATGAATATTCTCGGCGGGAATTTGCGCGCCGACGGCGGGGAGATTCTCATCGGTGACGAACGGCTCGTTGCTGCCGATCCGCGTGAATCAGAACGCCGCGGCATTGCATTCATTCACCAGGAACTGAATCTATTTCCAAATCTCAGCATCGCCGAGAATTTGTTTCTGACGCGGTTCCCGCGAGCGGGTGGTTTGCCGTGGATTAAGCGAGGAGAACTAAATCGCCGCGCGGCGGAGTTGTTGAAGGAGGTTGGATTGGATGTGTCGCCGGATCGAAGCGTGGAAACATTGTCGGCAGGAGAACGTCAACTTTTGGAAGTGGCGAAGGCGCTCAGTTTCAACGCGCGCATCATCATCTTCGATGAACCCACCACGTCCCTGACTTCGCGTGAGATCGAAGTTCTGTTCGCGTTAATCGCGAAGCTGCGCGCGCGGGGCATGACCATGATCTACATCTCGCACGCACTGCAGGACGTTTTTCGCCTCTGTGATGATATTCTCGTGCTGCGCGACGGCGAGGTGGTAGCACACGATGCAACAGAAACTTTTTCGACGGACAAATTGATTTCATTGATGGTGGGACGTTCGCTCGAACAAGTCTTTCCTGGCCGAGCAAAAACTCGGAGCGGCGAAGTGTTGCTCGAAGTGAGAAGGCTTGTGCGCGGTGAGGTGATTCGCGATGTTTCATTTTCGTTGCGCGCAGGAGAAGTCCTGGGCATTTCGGGGTTGATGGGCGCAGGCCGTTCTGAATTGGCGCGCGCAATTTTCGGTTTGGATCGGCGCAGCTCTGGCGAAGTTCGCATTCACGGCGAAACAGTTCGAAAAAGTTCACCGCGCGCGATGATCCGTCGGGGGCTGGCCTTTCTAACCGAGAATAGGAGGTCCGAGGGCTTGTGTATGGATGGCTCCATTGCCGAGAATCTCACGCTCGCCGCCCTTCCAATTTACTCGAAACACGCGAGCGGCTGGCTCTCGCGCGAAAACATCAGGACGGCGGTCCAAAAGATGCGCGGCGAAGTGCACCTCGATGCGAAAGCGCGTTCCGAGCAGCCGATTCGCACCTTGAGCGGTGGAAACCAGCAAAAGGTCGTTCTCGGCAAATGGCTTTTGCGCAACCCGAAAATTCTCATTTTGGATGAACCAACGCGCGGTGTGGATGTAGGTGCGAAAGCGGAAATTTATCGACTCATCAGCGAACTCGCCGGACAAGGCATGGGAATTCTGTTGATCTCGTCGGAGATCGAAGAACTGATTGGCTTGTCCGATTGTATTGTTGTGATGCGCGGTGGAACGATCGTGGATGAACTGGCGCGCGCCGAGTTTGACCGCGAACGAATTTTGCGCGCTGCGCTCAAGGCGGCATGAACCGGAACGCCCATCGCATCTTGCAGTTCTCGCCGCTGCTGCTGTTCGTGCTCGTTCTCGTGTTTTTTGGCCTTCAATCACCACGTTTCCTCGATCCACGCAACCTGGCGAACATCGCCGCGCAATCTGCTTCGACTGGAATTCTGGCGGTCGGAATGACGTTCGTTCTCCTCACCGCCGGAGTGGATCTTTCGGTCGGCGCGATCATGTTTGTGACCGCGGCGATTGCCGGGAAGCTGGCGCTCAGTGGAACCCCAGTCCACGTGGTGGTGCCCTGCATGCTCCTGGCGGGAATGTTATTCGGAAGCGTGAACGCATTTTTCATCACGAAACTGCGAGTCGTCGCTTTTGTGGTGACGCTCGCAATGCTTTTCGTCGGCAGAGGCCTCAGCTTGTGGATCACCGAAACGCGCGCGATGAATCTTCCAGCGATTTATTTGGAGATCGGTTCAGCAAGGTTCTTGGGTGTCTCAATTCCAGCCTGGATCTTCCTCGCCGTCCTGATCGTCGGCCATCTGGTAGTGACACGCACTCCGCTTGGCCGACAAATTTTGGCAGTCGGCCACGACGTAGAAGCTGCCCGCAAAGCAGGCATTCAGACCGGAAGAATCCTGGCCGCTGTTTATGTAATCAGCGGGTTGTGCGCCGCCGCCGCCGCAATCATTACGCTCGGCCAACTCGGAGCAGTTTCACCCAAGTTCGGCGAGCAGAAAGAATTCGCTGCCATTGCCGCCGCTGTGCTTGGTGGAACGAGCCTGTTTGGCGGACGCGGAAGCGTTCTGCCGGGAGCGCTCCTCGGCACGCTGCTCATTCAAACGATCGAAAACGGCCTCGTGATCATGAATGCCGATCCGTATTTGTATCCGATGGTGACCAGCGGAATCATTTTTGTCGCGGTGGCATTGGAGAGTTTGCGCAACCGAAGCGCCCCTGTCGCCAGATGAAGTTTCGCGCGCGAGCATCACTCGCTTGCGTGGCGAACGCCATCTGGTAATTTCGGGCTCCGGCGTTTGCGCGAGTGGCGAAATGGCAGACGCGCCAGACTTAGGATCTGGTCCCGTAAGGGGTGGAGGTTCAAGTCCTCTCTCGCGCACCATTTAAAAACTACTTTCGCTTCTTCTTCTTTTCTCTGGCACCGCTCCTTCACCACAAGGTAATTTCGATCATCAACAACACCGACCAAAACGACTCAGCCAGGATCGCATTCAATATGAACCACAGTTTTCTTTCCTCCCTCTTTTCTCTGCGTCCTCTTCGTAATTCCACCTTACTTGGCATTTGGTATTTGGTCTTTGGTCATTGCCGATGAGCGCTCGCCTCCGCGTCCTGAACATCCGCAAATCCTTCGGCGGCACCCACGCCCTCAAGCGCGTTTCCCTCGAAGTCGCCCCCGGCGAAGTCCACGCCCTCATCGGCGAGAACGGCGCGGGCAAAAGCACGCTCATGAAAATTCTGAGCGGCGCTTACCAACCCGATGCCGGCCAGATCTTCCTCAACGGCGCCGTCTACCAACCCCGCGATCCGCTCCACGCCCGCCGCAAAGGCGTCGAGATGATCTACCAGGAACTCAACCTCGCCCCGCACCTCAGCGTCGAAGAAAACATCCTCCTCGGCGTCGAGCCGCGCCGCTTCGGTTTCGTCAATCGCCGCGCCCGCCGCGAAGCCGCCCGCCGCGTCCTCGCCGAACTCAACCACGCCGATCTCCCCACCGAAGCTCCAATCCACACCTGCTCCATCGCCCAGCAACAGATGGTCGAAATCGCCCGCGCACTCCTCGGTTCGCCCCAACTTCTCATCATGGACGAACCCACCAGCAGCCTCACCCAGGTCGACACCGAAAATCTCTTCCGCGCCATCGCCCGCCTCAAATCACGCGGCGTCAGCATCATCTACATCAGCCATTTCCTCGAAGAATGTAAACGCATCGCCGACCGTTACACCGTCCTCCGCGATGGCGAAACCATCGCTTCCGGCGAAATGCCCGGCGCCGACCTCAACCAAATCATCCACCACATGGTCGGCCGCGAACTCGAAGAAATTTATCCCGAAATCCCGCACCCAATCGGCGAACCCATCCTCCGCATAAAAAACCTCGCCGGCAAACGCCGCCCGCAAGACGCCACCCTCACCCTCCACCGTGGCGAAATCCTCGGCCTCGCCGGACTCATCGGCGCCGGCCGCACCGAAACCCTCCGCACCCTCTTCGGCCTCGACCGCCTCCACTCCGGCGAAATCACCCTTGTAGGGGACGACCGAAGGAGTCCTTCCGCATCCTTCGTAGGGGACGACGTAAGGAGTCCTTCCGCATCCTTTGTAGGGGACGACGTGAGGAGTCCTTCCCTCCGACTGCCCCAAAGTCCCCAACCCATCGACAAAACAAGTGCGCCTCTCCCGCCGAGTTCGGATGGCTCAAGCCCCGGTGGCGCGCCGCCCAGCCGCGAAGCGGCTACCAGCCCCGGTGGCGCGAGGCTCCGTCCGAGCGTTGGTGGCCCCTGCGGCGAACCCTTCCACCCCACCCCCCCGCGCTCCCTCGCCCGCGGCCTCGGTCTCCTCAGCGAAAACCGCAAAGAAGAAGGCCTCATGCTCAACCTCTCCCTCGCCGAAAACCTCACCCTCCCACGCCTCAAACCATTCACCCGCGCCGCCATCCTCGACCGCGCCGACCAACGCCGCACCACCGCCACCTGGATCGATCGCCTCCGCGTCCGCGCCCGCGACCCGCTCCAGCCCATCTCCGAACTCTCCGGCGGCAACCAACAGAAAATCGCCATCGGCCGCCTCCTCCACTGCGACTCCCAAATCCTTCTCCTCGACGAACCCACCCGCGGCATCGACGTCGCCTCCAAAGCCCAGATCTACGAACTCATCGGCGAACTCGCCGCCGCCGGCAAATCCATCATCTTCGTCAGCTCCTACCTCCCCGAACTCCTCGGCGTCTGCGACACCATCGCCGTCATGTGCCGCGGCCGCATCGTCGCCTCCCGCCCCGCCCGCGACTGGACCGAACACTCCATCATCACCGCCGCCATCGGACACAGTTGTTAGTGCGCCATAACACTCGTACGCTCACTCTCGGCAGTACTATTTTCGATTGCGACCGCTTACAATCACAATAGAGTGCATTTCAAACATCACCATCTGCATCTCATCCATCTAACCATATGCATACTAACATGGATCTCAAGACGGCAGCACAACACGGGATCAATGGAGAGGCCTTACTTTTCCTTGGAGCCGGCTTCTCGCGAAGTGCGATCAACATTCAGGATCAGAAGTTCTGTACGAGCAAAGAGTTTGCAGATGAACTAAACACTTCCCTGAGCCTGCCTGCCGGAACCCCCTTAACCCTCGCCACTGAGGTGTTTCGTGACAATCACGGAACTGAGGCATTGATTGATCTCGTAAAACCGAGGTTCACGAGCAAGACTCCGGTCGCTCCTGAATATGCCACAATCGCTAAACTGCCATGGAGGCGCACCTACACGACGAATTACGATGATCTCTTCGAAAAAGCCTCTGAATCCGCCGGTATTCCTATTTTCTCCACCACACTCTCAGACCGCGTGAGAGACATTCCTAAGGACAAACGCTGTTGCGTTCACCTGAATGGGTACGTAGCGAGGCTAAATCGATCAACGGTGGATTCAGAATTGAAATTGACCGATTCTAGCTATGTCACCGGCAGTATCCTCGACTCTGAGTGGGCAATCCTGCTTCGTCATGATCTGCGCCTGTGTAAAGCTGTAGTTTTCGTTGGCTACTCTCTTTACGATCTTGAAATCCGGAAACTGCTGCTTGATATCCCAATAATACAGAGCAAGGCTCTTTTCCTCCTTGGACCTAGTCCAAACACTTTGCTTCAGCAGCAAATTCAACGTTACGGATCGACGCTTCCGTTATCCGCTCAAGACTTGGCTTATGTTATTAACCAGTTAGGCAGCAAGCCGAATCGATTACCTGAAGAGGCACAATCGTTAGTAACCCTTGATAAGTTCAATCCTCCGGATGAGAGCGTTGCTCCAACGGACGCAAATGTCTGGGCACTATTACTTCAGGGCGTAATAAGTCCACCAAACATTCAGTTTGCACTTAATAATAAAGACTCGTTCGTGTTGCGCCGCACGAAGATGAAACACATCATTAAGCACCTCGACGAAAACAAGCGGGTCTTCACGCTTCTTGGTGAACTCGGAAACGGAAAGACGTTGTTCCTCCAAACCTTCCAGTTTGAGTTACACGCAGCAGGTTGGGAAGTTTTCTGGATCCGTGAAGACGGCGAGGAGGCCCAGCGAGAAATCAGTCGCATCTCGGCGCAACCTGGGAAGAAAGTATTCTTCTTGGAGAATTATCCAGATCGACTGCCGCTTATAGAGACTTTCGCTATACATGCGCACTCAGAAAGTGCGCTTATTCTCACTGCGAGGACATCGGTTCACGATATCTTCTCGGACAAGTTGAGAGAGATGCTAGAGAAAGTCTCAGTCGTTGAAGTGCGATTGGATGTCCTGGACGAGAACGAGATCGAGTGGTTTCTCCGCTTTTTTAATCGCTATGGCATGTGGGGAGAGAAAGCGGGCTCCCCAGAGCGAATAAAGACTCGTATTTTGCGCGAAGATTGCGACGGGCAAATACATGCAATTCTGATTAAGTTATTAGAATCTCCAGACATTCAGCGCCGACTTCAAGAACTACTCTCTCCATTAACAGCTAACGAAAGCTATTCAGAGATTCTTACCTGCATAATGATTGTCTCGATTCTAGGCCATTCTCTTAGCGTTGACCTCCTTGAAGATATCGTCGGCGGCCAGATTTTCGCGGGTGACGTTTTTCGAACCGAACCCCGGATTCGCCAATTGGTTGGTTTTGATTCCTATACAGTCAACATTCGGTCATCGACCGTAGCTCATTTCTATTTAACGAAAATGGCACAAAAGTCGGTAACGCTGGAAGTGCTCCGGAAGCTTGCGACGCGCGCGAATAAGCATCGCGCTGGAAATCCGTTCTTTCGCGTCTTATTTGAGAGCCTTCAGAGATTCGCAATCGTTCAAAGGCTCTTCCCGCACGAAGGCAAGTTGGCGATCGTGCTAACCTACTACGAGAACATTAAAGAATTGGATGGTTGTACACACAATTTTCATTTTTGGCTTCAATACGCGATCGCGGCGTTAACGGTTGGCGAAAGCGAACGTTCAAAAAAATATTTCGATCAAGCGTATTCTATCGCTCGTCAGAAAGGGATAGAAGCATACCAAGTGGATAATCATTACTGTCGGTATTTACTAGAAACCGCCGTAGAGTTCCCAGATGCAAAAGAAGCGATGGAATGCTTTAGGAGAGCCCGGGATATAATCAACCGCCAAATCCGGGATGAACGGTTACATTATCCTTACCGCGTGGCTATCAATTACACTCGCTTTATAAACCGTTTCGGTCCGAAGCTAAAAGTCGCGTGGGTTGACGAGATTGAGCAGGCTGCTCGATCGGTTGCAGATCGCATCCCTGAACTTCCCGAAGACCGACGATCTAACCGGTACGTAAGAGAGTGTGACAAAGAAATGGACTACGTTCTTTACAAGTGCGGCGACCTTAAGCGGCGACTTGGGCAGGCACCTGTCGTCGGCAAATGAGGAAAGAAGAAACTAACCGATTCTATGGCGAGAGTTCGGAAAAGTATGCCCCGGCGCTCCGATTATGCACCCCAATCCGCCGATTTTTGGCTGAGGGTGCAAACAGGGTGAAATTTCGCTTGCCGCCGGGAGATCCGGGTGGCACCCTGGGTGCATGCTTGCGGATGAAATCGCAATTTTGAAGCGAAAACTCGCGGCGATTGATCGCGAAAGAATTGCGCTGGAACAATCGATTAATCTTTTGGAAAGCGCGAACGTATCAGTTCGCAGCGGCTCGCCCGCGAAAGCGGCAATCGTGACCGTCTCACTCCCGTCTGGGAATACCGGCGTTCGAGACGCAATTCGGCGCTACCTCTCACAAGGACAGTTGCCGGTCGAGGAAATTAAGAAGCGCATCCAAGCGGATTTCCCGGGCCTCCTTCAGCGAAGCCCCCGCGCGGTCGACACTGCGTTGTATAAGCTCGCGAGACGATCAGAAATTGAGATCCGACAGGAGGGAACGCGGAAGACGGTGGCATTAAGCAACTAGGCACACACACGAAGCGGGGGAGTCTCGAATAATTTCCCACTTGGTGTCGGCCAAGTGGGTATTGGGGTGAAGTTCAAGTGGATTGAACGTGCCCGTTCGACCAGTACACTGGGCGGGCAAGGTTACGGGTTCGAGTCCCGTCACCCCTCCTTTACCTACCTTGCTGCACTATCATAGGCAATGAAATTCGCCAACGAAACCGGCCTCTACCTCACCCGCTCCAACCTCCCCTTCCTCTTCCTTAAATTCTTATAATCCCACTGAATCTCCGTCGCCTTCTTCAACCACCGTTTCAAATCCTTCTCGATCACCTCCGCCACGGAGGTGTAAACAATCGACGCATCTTTGAACTTCCCCGTTCCCGGCTTCAACTTCTCCTCCCCAAAATCAGCCCCACTCCAAAACATCAATCGAATTCCCGCCTTCAACTTGCTGTAACCCACCGTCGGATTCCCCTCCAAAAACCACACCGGGTGCCGATGCCAAATCTTCCCCTCCGCCCCGGGCAAATACTGCTCAATCAACCCCGCCAGCACCTCACAAATCTCCCGCTCCCCATCCGCCTGCGCTTCGTTGAACGCTTTAAATTCCATCTGACTCGTAGTCGCCATATTCAATGTCCGTCCTGCAAATTCACTTCAATCTAACCTCGCCGCCTCGAACCCCAACGGGGTTCCGCCCCAAAGCCCAGGGTTGATCGGCACGATCTACCCTGGGTTCACGTTCGAAACAATTCCTGAACCCTGTAGGGGTTCCGCAAACGACTCGGCTCCTCCACGCGCCATCGAACTTTCATTTTCCGTAATTCGGCGCCGGCTCCATCTTCACAAAATAGTAAAACACCGGCCCCACTACCGGCACCAGCAACACCAAACTACTGAAAACCTTCACCACCACGCTCTCGTAATCCCTCCGCCGCCAAAGTTTATAAACGCAATAAATCCCAAACACTTCCGCCAACGCGATCACCACCAAGAAATGCGTTTGCCACCCTTCGTATGCCGGAAAGTAGGTGACATTCGAAGATTTATGCGCCATCGACCCCGCGCCCCCAAGGGCGCCGATCGTTTCGCACATCGCTAAAAATGCAATCGCTATCCGCAACCACATGCTTCCATTATCCACCCCGCCCACCGGACGCGTGATTACAATCCCACCAGGGATTTGCAACATTGCAGGCGAGCCTGCTCATACAGCCGCCTTCGTAGCGAGCTCATTCCAGCCGCAGGCCTCACCGAAGCTGCAAGAATAGCAACATTTTTGTTGACGCATTAGTCTTCATCCTACTAAATTCTACCTATGATCACGAACAACCATTCGTGGTCACTCGGCTTGTGCCCGAACAAAAGCCTCGCTCTCGAGTCTCCTGTTCGTCCACGCCAAAGTGACCACCTAATCATTGCAGTCATAGTTCCGCCCTATCGCGTACCTGTGGCACCCGCACTTCCGGGACCCAGTCACACACAGACTGTGCTCTCTCTGCGTCCCCCCTGTGTCCCCTGGCCTCCTGTGCTACTCCCCTTTCCCTTCCCAGCCCGAACGTGCGCACACACCCGGCACACACCCGGCACACACCCGGCACACACCCGGCACACACCCGGCACACACACAGCTCACACACAGCTCACACACAGCTCACACACAACTCACACACAGCACACACAGCGCACACCCGGCTTCAGCGCCGACTAACCACTGGTCCGCAACGTTTTATAAATTTATGAACACAAAAAAACACAAAAAACACACACAACGACATCAACGCTCTGATGTTAAGCCCGCCGCTCCTTCCCTCTCTCCCACTGCGGCGAGGGACAGGGTGAGCAATTTTCGACCAGAATTTCGTCGCCTCACAACAGGGGAGTTGCCCCTCAATCGCACCCCTCCCCTCCTGTTAATCTTGTTAATCCTGTCCACAATCCCTTACAGTCCCGCCATGTTGATTCGCGCGGCAATTCTGCTTTTCGCATTTGCTTTGCCCATCCTCGCAGCCACCCCTTCCTCGCCGACTACTTCGCATTCGGATGCCGAGATCATCGCCCGCTGTGATGCCGGCTTGGCCGAGGTCATCAAGTTCATGCGTTCCAAGCCGGAACTCTTCCGGGAACAACGGGAGAACCTCCTCACGCTGGAAGAAAAACGTGAGATCTGGAACACCTGGAAACGTTTCCTCGACTACCAAATCGCCCTGGAAGCCGTCGCCCAGGTCCACAGCAAATATCATCTACTCGATGGCAAGGCTGAGCGCGCCTCTTTCTTCAGCGGCTATTCCGCGTCGCTCACCCAATATCGCTACGCACTCGAATTTCTCGAGATCACCCGCGACAACTCCGCGCTGGATAAACTCCTCGACGAATCAGTTCCCGATATCGGCCTGGATGCGAACGCCTATTCAAAGTTTAAATTCCAATTTCTCAATGCCGGCCGCGGAATTGAGTTCGCCGCCCGCGAAGTCGTTTACGCCTCTTACGCCCGCAAAGAAGCGCCCCCCAACGCCGCCGCTCTCAAGTCGCACTCCAGGCGCGTTTGGGCCATGGGCAAAGGCCGCGGCCAACAAATGACTCTCGCCAACGCCGGCAAGATCGTTCGCAAAGTCGGCTTCAATGCTTGGCTCCCGATTCAAACCGGCGTTTCCGAATGGATGGGCGACACCAAAGTTTATCGCGTGAACAGTTCACTCATCACCGAAGATCAAATTGCCGCCCTTAAACTCAGCCCCGGCGACATCATGCTCCAGCGCCGCGATTGGTATCTCTCCAACATCGGCCTGCCCGGTTACTGGCCCCACGCCGCCCTCTACATCGGCACGCCCGAAGAACGCCGTGCGTTTTTCAATGATCCTGAAGTAATCGCCTGGGTGAAGAAAAACGGCGAACCCTCCGGCGATTTCGAAAAACTCCTTCAATCGAAATTCCCCAAAGCGTACGAATGGACCAGTAAATCCGAAGACGGCCACGCCTACCGAGTCATTGAGGCCATCAGCGAAGGCGTCACCTTCACGACGCTCGAACATTCCGCCGGCGCAGACAGCATGGCGGCCCTCCGCCCCAGGCGCACAAAGAAAGAAAAGGCCGCCGCGATCTTCCGCGCCTTTCATTACGCCGGCCGTCCTTACGATTTCAATTTCGACTTCGATACCGATGCTTCGCTCGTCTGCACGGAACTGGTCTGCAAAGCCTACGAACCGAACCCCGAAAGCGCCGGCCTCTCCTTTCCTGTCGACACCATGCTCGGCCGCAAAGTCATTCCCGCTAATCTAATGGTGCGCCACTTCGATGAAACCTACGGCACGGAAAAACAGGAACTCGAACTCGTTCAGTTCCTCGACGCCAAAGAAAAATCCAGGCGCGCCGTAATTTCCACCCTCGAAGAATTCCGCCAAAGCTGGCGTCGCCCCAAGTGGCACGTCTTCATGCAAGGCCGCTAAGGCGCGACAGCGTCGAGCGCCGCCTCGATTTCCGCCTCGGGCACCTTGACCCCGTACTCCACCTTCCCAATCGCGTGCGCCAGCACAAACTTGATCTCGCCACCCGAGACTTTCTTATCGAGCCGCATCGCGTCGAATAATTGCTTCCGTTGCAGCTTGTTCAATCGCACTGTCGTCGGCAATCCAGCCCGCTTGAACAAGGCGCGGATTCGCTCCAGGTCAATCTGAGGCAAACCAGTCAGCCGACTCGAGAGCACCGCCGCCGCTACCTGCCCAATGGAAATCGCCTCCCCGTGCAGATACTTCCCATACCGCGAAATCGCCTCCAACCCATGCCCAATTGTATGCCCAAAATTTAAGATCGCCCGCAGCCCAGTCTCCGTTTCATCCTGCCCCACCACCTCCGCTTTAATCTCGCACGACCGCGCGACAATCTCCGTCAGTGCCTCTTCATTCCGTTTCACGATCTTCGGCAAGTCGGTCTCCAGCTTCTGGAACAGTGCCGCATCGTAAATGATCCCGTACTTAATTACCTCAGCGAGCCCCGCACGAAACTCCCGGTCCGGCAACGTATCCAACGTCGCTAAGTCACAAAGCACATGCCGCGGCTGATGAAACGCCCCCACCAGATTCTTTCCCGCGGGCAAATTGACTCCCACCTTCCCCCCCACAGAACTATCCACCTGCGCCAACAACGTCGTCGGCACCTGCACGAACGGAATTCCCCGCAAATAAGTCGCTGCGACAAATCCCGCCAAATCGCCTACCACACCGCCACCGAGGGCGATAATGAAACTCTTTCGTTCGAGCCGATGCTTGGCCAGCTCTGCATAGCACTTCTCCACCACCTTCAGCGATTTCGACCGCTCGCCCGCCGGAATCGTAATCTGCACCGCATCGATCCCCACCTTCTTCAGCGAATACATCGCATTTCGCGCGAAATGCTCCCCCACATTCCGGTCGGTAATCAAAGCGCATCGCCCCGCCAAACCGAAGTTGCCGCAACATTCCCCCAGCGTGCTGAGCAGCTTGCGGTCTACCACAATTGTGTAAGTGCGGGTCCCAAGTGGAACTTGAACAGTTCGCATCGCGCGTAGATTATTGCCAAATGACAAAGGTCAAAGCGAAAACTGAACAAGACGGAAGTTGGGCAGGAAGAACCAGGGCGTTTGCCGTCAGCCTGCTTGCACTCTCATTTATATTTGCGGGTTGTTCAGATCGCTCGGTGCCAAACAACAACGCGCCATCATCCCAACAATCCGTCACCGGCGCCTCAACGGAACTCCCAAAGCCCACCAAAGAGAATCCGCTCGTCTTCGAAGTGCGCGGTGTCGTCACAAAAATCGAAGCAGCCGAAAAGAAAGTCGTGATCAAACACGAGGAAATTCCCAATTACATGCCGGCCATGACCATGCCGTTCGACGTGAAAAACACCAACGAACTCGCCGGAATTTCCACCAACGACCAGGTGAGTTTCAAAATGATCGTCACTGATGACGATGGCTGGATCGAGAATATCAAAAAGATCGGCGTCGCCGATGTCACCTCCCAGGCGCAACCCGTCCGCCCAAAAACCCGCCTTGTTCGCGACGTTCAACCGCTTTCCGTCGGCGACAAAATGCCGAATTACCCTTTCACGAACAGCCTCGGCCAAAAAGTTGAACTGAAAGATTTCGCCGGCCAGGCCTACGCTTTCACCTTCATCTTCACCCGCTGCCCGTTCCCCACCTTCTGCCCGAAGATGAACGTGAATTTCCAGCAGGCTTACGAAAACCTGAAGAATAACGCCAACGCGCCCACCAACTGGCACCTCATCAGCATCTCTTTCGATCCCGATTTCGACACTCCCGAACGTCTCAAGGAATACTCCAAAACATACAATCCTGATCCGAAGAAATGGAGCTGGGTCACCGGCTCCATGATCGAAATCGACGCCATCACCGAGCAAATGGGCGTCTACTTCGCTGCGGAAAACAGCACCATCAATCACAACCTCCGCACCGCCGTCGTCGATAAGAACGGCGTCATTCGCCAAATCTTCATCGGCAATGAATGGTCCGCGGAAGAACTCACGCGCGAAATCAGCGCCGGTGCCGAAGGCAAAGAAGTCGGTAAATATTAGTTTTAACGCGCACCGCAAAAAGCCTCGGAAGGGGCTTGCAGCACGCAACTTGTTGGATTACTTTTCGCCGCTCGTTCTTCGAACGGATCGGTAGCTCAGTGGTAGAGCAGTGCCCTTTTAAGGCATTGGCCGTGGGTTCAAGTCCCACCCGATCCACCACTTCACGGCAAAGTCTTTCTCCATTGCAGGGCAGCCGCTTTCATCTCTGCAGTGCGCACACTTTCATCTTTCGCAACATTTCTTTCTTCCTGCGCATCCGTCTCCAGATTGTAAAGCTCCGCGTCAGTGCCGTCGGCATTCACCAGCAATTTCCAATTACCGTCACGCATCGCCAGGTTCGGACTGCGATTTGCCCCGCGCCCAAATGCGAAAGAATTCGTATTGCGCCCGTATTCCCAAAACAGCGGCTTCTTGCGCTCAATCGTTTTATCAAGCAGCGCCGCGCTGGCGTTCGCACCGTCGCCCGCGTAATTCGTCGGAAGCTTGCCACTGGCTAGCTCGGTGAACGTAGGAAACAGATCGAGTGAGCTAATTACGGTTTTCTCATCCACCCGGCTCTCCGGAATCTTCCCCGGCCACCACGCAATCATCGGCACGCGAACTCCTCCCTCATACAAACTCAATTTGCTGCCCCGCAACCCGGCCGTTCGCGTTTGGCGAAACGTCGGCAAGGGGCCATTATCGCTCATGAACACGACCAAAGTGTTACCGTGAAGTTTCAATTCGCGAATTCGCGCGAGCATACGCCCGATCTGTCGGTCCATTTCCACGAGCACGCGACGCAAATTCCCTCGAGTTTCGCTTGCTGCACCGCGTTGGCCAATCTCCTCTTCCGATGGAATCCACGGCGTATGGGGGTCATCCAGCCACAGATTCACGAAGGCGGGCTTGTTCGTATTCGCGGAGAGAAACTCCAAAGTCCGATCCACCATCCATCCAGTGCGATCCCATCGCTTTACCGGATCATGCGCCGACCAGATCCAATTCGTGGCGGTGATGCTCGGGTGCGGCTCTGGACTCTCGTAAGTTCCGAACCCAACATCGTATCCATAATTCTTGAAGGGCGGCGCGTTAGTCACATCGCGTCCACCGCCGAGGTGCCATTTGCCCACGTGCGCAGTGCGGTAACCAGCTTCCTTCATTACGCGCGGCAACGATGGTGCCTCCGAATCAAGAAAATCGGCCATTTCACAGGCGCGATTTCCTTTGCGCGTCTGTAGGTAGCTCGTAATGCGCCATCGTGCGGGATGCTGCCCGGTGATGAGCGCCGCGCGGGAAGGTGAGCAAATCGGCGAAGCAACATACGCCTGCGTGAACCGCGTTCCCTCACGCGCCATGCGGTCCAGGTTCGGCGTCGGCACCTCTCCGCCATAACAACTCAGGTCGCCGTAACCCAGATCATCTGCGAGGACGAAAATTATGTTCGGCCTGTTTTCCGCCGGACGAACCAAAACATTGCTCAACGCCAGCCAGCACAACAGAAACAGTCGGGAATGATAGTAGATCGTTTTCACCGGGTGCGTCTTATCTTGCCGCTTCCTCACTTTGAGCCAACGATATCTTCCACCCAGGAGAGCGTCTTCATCATGCTCGGGAAGCCGAGCGTCGTCGTCCCAAGCAGCACCACGTGACGAATCTCCTCCGCAGTGCATCCCGCTTCCACCGCCCTCCGCGTGTGACTATGCACCGCCCCTTCCATCTGTCCGCCCACCGCGATTGCGAGCTTCACCAAAGCCCGCATTTTGCCGTCCAGTGGCCCCGCGCTCGCAGTCGCCGCGCCGAGTGCATCGTACGCTTGATAAACTTCCGGAAAATTCTTCTGAAATTTTAGAAACCGCCCCGGCAACTTCCCCGGCGCGGGCGTGCTGCTTTTCTCCTTCTTCAACATACCCGCAAGTTCTGACTGCAAGCGCATCCGCGGTCAAGGCACTCAAATTACAAGCCGGCTTCTCGTCCGCCTTTTAACTCTGCGGGAACAAATCTGCCAGATTTCGTTCAACATCGCGATCCACTCGCACTGGCGCACTTCGCCGTTGCGTAAGCGGGAGCTCAACTCGCGTTTCCAAAACCCACATCTTCGGCGGCACGCCAAAGCGCTGCTTAAAGTCCCGCGTGAAGTGCGACGGCTGCTTATACCCCAGGTCAAACGCTACCGCCTTGATGCAAGTGGCGTTGCGCAGCATTGTCCGCGCTTTCTCCAGCCGCACCTCGCGCAACCAATGCGAAATCGTCGTATCGTAATTCCTGCGGAAATGCCGTTGCAACGTGCGCGTCGATACGTGGCAAAACTCCGCGATCCGGTGCACCCGGTACTCGCACTGGGACGCGATCGTCTCCCAACTGTTTGCGAACGCAGCCTCCGACGCTGCACTCGAAGACTGAACAAGTATCAGAGAGTTCATACGTGAAATGGGATCAAGGTTGTTCACTTTCTATTTTAAACGGGCGAAAAACCGAAAATCTTTCACGAACACGAAAAAACTTCTCGCGCTGCAAACTGTTGCGGGAAGGCTTCTTATGTAGAAAACCGGCAAGGAAGCCAAAAAAAGATCCTCAGCGGAGAAGAATAAAAAGCCGGAAGAAGAAGGGTGCGCGCCTAGATGATTTTACGGGTCCATTCCATCATTTCGCGGCGAAGTTCTGCATGGTCTGCCGAAGGCAAGCCGGTCGAATTGATCAGGTTCTCGAAAACGAACGGAAAGCAGTCGTTCGCCGAAAACCCTTCACTCACATACGCTTGCATCTCGGCTGTGAACGCATTCAGGACTTCTTCGTAGCGCTGGGCGACTGGCATAAGGAGCAGCATAATCTTCCCGAATTCCGCCTTCCGCGACCCAAAACCTGAGTAGGAAATAGTTTACGCAGGTAAGTACCCTCCGCAGTTTGCCTTTTACCGCGAATCTCGCTATTCCTACTTCCGTGAGCGCCAAGGAGTCACGACACACGGAAGCACCGGCGCATCCTCTATGATCGTTTCCACCTTCTCGTTTCCTACCACCACCATCTTCGGCGCAGGCGCAATCAGCGAATTGCCCCAGCGCCTCCGCGGCCTCGGAATTCAAAAGCCTCTCCTCGTCACCGATCCTGGACTCATCCACACCGATGCTTTTGCCGCTGTCCAAAACACCCTCGGCCCAACGGCGCGCGATCGATCGTGGTTCGTTTTCTCCAGCGTCCATCCAAATCCGATCGAGCAGGACGTCGTCAAAGGCGCCGAAGCTTACCGCTCCAACAATTGTGATGGCGTCATCGCCTTCGGTGGCGGCAGTGCACTTGATGCCGGCAAAGCGGTGCGCCTCCTGGTAAAAAAGCCCGGCTACAACCTCGCCGACTTCAGTTGGAAAGATGATTGGTTCGGCCTCGCTCCCTGCGTTGCCATCCCAACCACCGCCGGCACCGGCAGCGAAGTCGGCCGCAGTTCCGTCATCATTCTCGAAAAGACCCAAAAGAAATCCGTTCTCTTCCATCCCGGCCTGCTCGCGAATCTCGTCCTCCTCGATCCTGAACTCACTCGCGGCCTTCCGCCAAAACTCACCGCCGCCACCGGAGCCGATGCTCTCACTCACGCCATCGAATCCTTCACCTCCCCGGTCTTTCATCCGCTCTGCGAAGGCATCGCGCTCGAAGCCATCCACATCATCGTCGAGGCTCTCCCGCGCGCCTACCGCGACGGCAACGATATCGACGCTCGCGGCAAAATGCTGGTCGCCGCCGCCATGGGCGCGGTCGCCTTCCAAAAAGATCTCGGCGCAACCCACTCGCTCGCACATCCGCTCTCCACGATTTGCGGCATGCACCACGGCCTCGCGAACGCACTCTGCCTCCCCGAAGTCATGCGCTTTAACTCCAAGCGCAAACCCGGACTTTACCGCCGCGTCGGTATCGCTTGCGGACTCGACGTCATGAATTCCGATCCTGCCGACGCCGATCAATCCACCATCGATTTCGTTTCCGAATTCCTCCACGACCTAGGCATTCGCCCCGGCCTCCGCAATTACGACGTCACCGAACAACACATCGAGCTGATGGTCCCGCAAGCCTTCGCCGACGGCTGTCACCACACCAATCCCGTTCCCGTCACCCAAACCGATCTTCGCGACCTCTATTATCAGGCGCTATGAACGACCAATTTCCCACCAACTTGTTCATCAACGGCGAATTCCGCCGCCCCACCGGCGACAAACGTCTCCGCCTGACTAATCCCGCGAACGACGAAGTCATTACCGATGTCCTCGCCGCCGACGTTCAGGAAATCAATCTCGCGGTCGAAGGTGCGCAGCGTGCCTTCCAGCAAACCTGGCGCGACACCACCCCCGGCAAGCGCACCGAAATTCTCTTTAACATCGCCAAACAAATCCGTGCCCACGCCGAGCAACTCGCCCACGCCGAGATGACGAACATCGGCAAACCGATCGCCGATGCCCGCGACGAAATCGCTCTCGGCGCGCGCGTCTTCGAATATTACGCCGGCGCCATCACGAAATTCTACGGCCAAACCATTCCCGTCTCGCGCGGCGGACTCGACCTCACACTCCACCAACCGCTCGGCGTCGTCGCTGCCATCGTCCCGTGGAATTTCCCCTTCCCAATCGCCTGTTGGAAAGTCGCGCCCGCACTCGCCGCCGGAAACACCGTCGTCCTCAAACCCGCCTCGCTCTCTCCCCTCACCGCGCTCATGCTCGGCGAAATCGCCGCCGCGGCCGGCCTTCCCGCCGGCGTTCTTCAAGTCGTCCCCGGCAGCGGATCAAAAGTTGGCGACGCACTCGTCACCCATTCGCTCGTTCGCAAAATTTCGTTTACCGGTTCCACCGAAATCGGTTCGCGCATCATGGAACTCGCCGCCAAAGGCATTAAGCGCATCTCCCTCGAACTCGGCGGCAAATCGCCCAACATCGTTTTCGCCGACGCCGATCTCGACCAGGCCGCCGCCCAATCGCCCAGCAGCGTCTTCGCCAACACCGGCCAGGATTGCTGCGCCCGCAGCCGCATCTTCGTCGAACGCCGCATCTACAAGGAATTCACCGAACGCTTCCTCGCTGCCACCGCCAAGCTCACCGTGGACGATCCCGCCAAAGAAACCACGCAGCTCGGCCCCATGGTTTCCACCAGCCAGCGCGCTTCCGTCGAGGAATTCATCACGGCCACCCGTAAAGCCGGCCGCCAGATCGCTTTCGGCGGCGAACGCGTTTTCAACAAAGGCGCGTTCCTCCAGCCCACCGTCGTCACCGAACCCGACCTGCAGGACCGCGTCTGGCGCGAAGAAGTTTTCGGCCCGGTCGCCTGCATTCGCCCGTTCGACTCCGAAGAACAAGTCATCGCCGAAGCGAACGATTCGCCCTACGGCCTCAGCGGTTCCATTTGGACCAACGACCTCAAGCGCGCCATTCGCGTCTCGCGCAAAATCGAAACCGGCGTCCTCTCCATCAACTGCAACAACAGCGTCCACGTCGAAGCTCCCTTCGGCGGATTCAAACAAAGCGGCCTCGGCCGCGACCTCGGCATGAACGCCATGGAAGGCTACACCGAACTAAAAAACATCTACTTCGCCGACTAACCAAAAATCATTTTACGGAGGGACGAGCTCCGCGAGTCCCACTTCTTTTTCGCGCGACGCAATAACAACCACCAGCCATCATGACCCCCCTCGACCTAAAAGCCCGCATCGAAGAAGGCGAAATCGATACCGTCATCGTCGCCTTCCCGGACGTCTTCGGCCGCCTCGTCGGCAAACGCTTCACCGGCAAGTTCTATCTCGAAAGCGTCGCCGAACATGGCACCCACGGCTGCAATTACCTCCTCACCGTGAACATCGAGATGGATCCCATGGACGGCTTCAAGCTCGCCAATTGGGAATCCGGTTTCGGCGATTTCGCCATGCGTCCCGACCCCTCCTCCATCCGCATTCTCCCCTGGCAACCCGGCGCCGCTCTCGTCATCTGCGATTTCGTCCGCGATTCCGGTGAACTCGTCGCCGAAGCGCCCCGCTCCGTCCTCCGCCGCCAGATCGATTCGCTCGCCCAACAAGGTTACCTCTGCAAAACCGCCAGCGAACTCGAATTTTACCTCTTCAATAATTCCTACTCGGACGCCTTCGCCGCCGGCTATCGCAATCTCACTCCCTCCAGCGATTACCGCATCGATTACCACACCATGCAGCCCGCCCGCGAAGAATCGCTCTTCCGCGCCGTGCGCAACCAGATGTGCGCCGCCGGCGTGCCGGTCGAATCCAGCAAAGGCGAGTGGGGCCGCGGCCAGCACGAAGTGAATTTCGTTTACGGTGATCCCATTCCTGTCGGCGATATGCACGTCGTCTTCAAACAAGGCATCAAGGAAATCGCCGCCCAACAAAACCGCTCCATCACCTTCATGGCCAAACCGTCCATGACCGAAGCCGGCAACAGTTGCCACATCCACTGCAGTTTGTGGAAAGACGGCCGCAACGCCTTCGCCGAAAAGAAAGATGGCAAAGACGGCCAGTCAAAATTGTTCCGCCAATTCCTCGGCGGCCTCCTCAAATACTCGCCCGAGCTCTGCTACTTCTTCGGCCCCACCATCAATTCCTACAAACGCTACCAACCCGGCAGTTGGGCCCCCACCAAAATGGCGTGGTCACACGACAACCGCACCGTCGGCTTCCGCGTCGTCGGCCACGGCAACAGCCTCCGCATCGAGAACCGCATGCCCGGCGCCGACGCCAATCCCTACCTCGCCTTCGCCGCCACCATCGCCGCTGGCATGGCCGGCATCCGCGAAAACCTCGATTGCGGTGACGACTACCGCGGCAACGCCTACGTCGACGCAAAACTCCGCGCCCTCCCCAACTCCCTCGAACAAGCCATCGACCTCCTCCGCAACAGCCAACTCGCCCGCCAAACCTTCGGCCAGGACGTGATCGACTTCTACTCCCACACCGCCGCCCTCGAAGCCCACGCCTTCAACAACTCCGTCACCGACTGGGAAAAAATCCGCTACTTCGAACGGATTTAAGCATAAACACGATTTTCCAATTACAACCGCGCAATTTCATCTCTTGACGCGCTCTCCCCTAATTCTGAGGCTTTGCACTTCATGACGAACGATGTGTTGAGCCGATTCTCGGTTACTCCCGAGGACGATGAAATCGCGAATAAAATTTATAAGCGGTTCCTTGCTTACGAAGGCTCAGAACACATTGCAAACCCCTCGACGCTTCGTTGGTTTGCGGCTCTGCTAAGAGAATTTCGTCCCGTGAACATTCTCGAACTGGGTGCAGGAATCGGCACAATGACTGAGATGATGCTGATGGGGAACTACGGCGCAAAAACAGTTTTCACAACCGAATCAAATGACTTTTGTTTAAACGCTCTACAGAAAAATCTCACGAATCCCAAAGACCCGAGATTACACATACTCACAACGGAATCTGACCTGAATAAAATAACGAAACCGTTGGATCTGATCGTCGGTGACGGCGGCTTTTATTCACCCTTGGAATTCCAAAACAGTAAGCCGGGAACAATCCTCTTTTTCGACGGAAATCGGAGTAAGCTAAGGACCATCGCTCACGACACTCTTACTAAAAAGCAGCTAAAATGTGAGATGCAGAAACTCGGAAACGATGAGAAGATCGCAGTCTGGCGATTCAAGCACGTCCTTGGCATCCCGTTAATCCCAACCCGCAAAAAACAGAGAGTCTCCTGCTGGATTGGTTTTGTTAAACCTGAATAGTGGCACCAATGTTAAAACGGCGCCTAAATTCTTTCTGAAACTAGCGCTGAAAGCGGCGGCTAGGTTCTCCCTTTCCAATAACCCGGCCGCTGTTTCATGTGCATGATTGCAACGATCACGACCTCTTCACCCTCCACCAAATAGATCACTGCATAGGGAAACCAGTGGCTGAAATGACGGCGCGCAGGAGGATCAAACCTTCGAAAACGTTTGGGATCCCCGCAGAGCTCTCGAATGAGCCGTTCAATCTCCAAATAGAATCTGACGCCAAGTTCCGGCTCGATCTTCGTATAATAAGAAACTGCCGATGCGAGTTCCTCATTGGCCGCAGGGTGAATCGAATACTTCACAGCCCGGCGATCTTCCGCGCCCGCGCCAACGCCTCTTCAACAGGAATTGTTTTCACTGCCCCAGATCGAATCTCTTCAATGCGGCGCTGAACCTCAACCCTCCACGCTGACTCCACTTCTGAGTCGATTCCACCATGCCGCGCGATCATGATCCGATCCACCAACTCCGCCACAACATCCGGCGGCATCTGTTGAGTCTCTTCGACGATCTGATCTAAGGTCAGCGGCATAGCGTTAACGTAACCAGTTCCGGCCTTTGCTTCAACGACCTTCCTCAACCCCCTCCTCTCTCCATCCGATACTCCGCTTAACCCGCCGTGTTCCATCCCAATCCGCGAACACGGCCGCTGAAGCCATGCTCCTGCAAATCAGCTACAGCAAAGAATACGGATGGCACGTCGGCCGAGCCTTCATCTGGCTCGGGCTGATGATCGTCGGCATTCCCCTCGCCTTCCTCGCCGTCCTTGCAGAAGGCTTACTCACCGCGCTTCTCCGCTTTCCAGTCCCGATCGCCATCGGCGTCCCCATCCTCTTCGCCCTCCTCCTCCGCGCCCGCCTCAAAAAGAAACTCAACGGCGAACCCTTCCTTGTCACCCTTCCCGAATTCTTCATGGACGACATGGAAGCCTGGGTCATCTACCGCGGCCACAAACATTTCCGCGCCCTCTGCCTCCTCGAATGCGCCATCTGGGGCTCCGTTATCCTCTCCCAACTCGCCATTATCGCCGTCTTCTACCTCAGCACCTATCCATTCCTAAAACGCCTCCTCGTACCCGCTTTGTAGGGGACGACGTAAGGAGTCCTCCCTCGCGAGAGAATTACAAAAATCCTGCCCTATTACAATTGCCGCCCGCCGCACGCTGAACGACCATTTCCTCCGGATACCATGAGCACCATCCAAAAATTCTTCATGGCCGCTCTCCCCAGGCGCTGGGCGGAATCCATGCGCGCCGAATCGATGCAGTGGCAAATCCGCTGCTGCACCTGCGGCACCAGCCGCTCCTACTGGGAAATCGGCGGCATTCGCTGGAAAGCTGCCTCCCGCGGAAAACGCATCATGGTCCACTGCCCGAAATGCGACCGCTTCCGCGTCGCCGCCGTCGAAAAATTCAAAACCGTCGAGTCCGCCTAGATATCCGGAGGCTTGAAATATCGGTAGATCCTTCAAACCTTCAAACTCACCTCGCCTGAATGGCATTTCGCGAACCGAGAACAGTCTTTTCCGCGACGCTTCCGGCTTCATTGCGCATCCGGTCCCATCACTATACAATCGGGACCTCGGCTTTCTTTCACATTGCAGAAGAACTCCGAACCACAGATGAAAATCCGGTCCATCAATCTGGCGCTCTTCCTGGTACCGGTCATTAGCCTCATTGCGCGTGTTGAAACGCGGTCAGTTCAAGAGAGCAGTGTTGACAGCCCCGTGGCGACTGACGTTTCACCCGCCACAATCGAACTGGTTAATGTTTCTTCCCGCGGAGCCGAACCCATCGAATTCCGGGTTAACTCCTCCCAGCCATTTAATGTTTTCGTCGAATCCTCTGCCGACCTGAAAGACTGGACCTACGAAGGTCTCTGGCCGCCAAACACGCCGCTCACTTTCTCCAATACCAACGGACCGAGATCACACCGCTTTTACCGTGCGATCGATTATACAATCACCGTTCAGGGCATCGTTCGGGATCTTCAAACCGGCCTTCCAGTGGAACAGGCCAAGGTCACGTTTTCCAATCATATGCCATCGCCGCTCTCGGATCTTTTCCTCCACACCGACCACACCGGAACATTTCAGAAGACCTTTGCGGGGGATCACCCCCTTCGAACCATTACCGTCGAGAAGAGTGGCTACGATAAGCTAACGACGAAACCGCTGATCCAATATTCGTATGATCCCATCCCTGGTATTCCGCTGTGGCTAGCACCCTCCGGGTACCGGCCTCCTAACGACGATTTTCACAACCGCTTTGCTCTCGCTGGAACGAATGTCAGCGTCGCTACGCGCACTTTTGCTGCGACATCGGAGCCGGGGCACGAGCTGGACCTGCTCTACGATGATTATTCAGAGAACTATCGACGAAATCTCTGGTGGAGCTGGACAGCGCCCATCGATGGTGCGGTTCGAATCGAACTCGGGCCGGCAGAAGTCTCTGGGCAGTCCGGCATCGCCGTTTATACCGGCGGGTCGCTTCCGGAGTTGGTGAGGGTCTGGGACAGTGGCATGGACACCTACGATGACCTCCATGCCAATCACGCATTCTTCGTAAAAAAAGACGTCCAATATCAAATCGCATTTGGAACAGTTTGGCCGGCCGAGACCGGTTTTACATTGCGAATGGTCCCTCCTGTTCCTCCGACCGCTTATATATATGTCGATGGATCAATCAGGTTGGTCGGCGAAAACCTTTTTATCCGCGCGGGTGCGTATGGAACAAGACCTATCAGGTTTCAATGGCAGAAGAACGGCGCGGATATCCCTAACGCGACCAATGCCACCTTCTGGACCAGCGTAATGTTAGGAGATGCAGGAGCCTACTCCGCGCGCGTTAGCAACGAAGTTGGGACAAATATAAGTAATAGTATTCATATCACTGTTCTTGAGCAGATGCCGATGCCGCTCCAGCTCATCCAGGGGACCTGGACAATGGAGACGTCACAAGGACCCGTCTTGATCACTTTCACCGGCACCGAGTTCACCGCTCGAAGAGCTTCGGACAACACCTTCGCTGGGGGCGGCCATTTCACAATTGACCAATGGGAACGTCGAGACCGCCTTCGCCTGATCCTCACCTACACGCAACCTGCGCCCGATCTCGTCCGCTACTTTGTTATTGGGCTCACCGCACTCGATACCGGCACCTACTCAGAAACAGATCCGAACCAAAGCAGCTATCCGCATCATGAAGAGGGTGCGTTCACGCGTTTGCAGCAGCAATAAAAATTCGGTTAGTCGCCAGCGGCTCTCATTCTGTATCTCGGAGACGAGAAACGGAAAAATCCGCCCCCCTGATTGACGCGTCGCATTCGGGAAATATGATTTCCTAATGCAGGCATCCTGGCGTCGTGGCTTTACTCTGGTCGAGTTGCTGGTCGTCATCGCGATTATTGCTGGCCTTGCCAGCTTGCTGCTGCCAGCACTCGCGGGAGCAAAGAAAACCGCGCAAGGGGCGAAGTGCAAAAGCAACTTACGACAGATTGGACTGGCGCAGGCCTTATACGTGGTCGATTACGAAGCGTTTCCGTTCGGCATATCCGGCTCCGGGGGATCGAGTTGGCCAACGCTTCTTGAGCCTTACGGTTCGAAGACTGCTTGGAGCGTTGGTAAAGGGCCCACCCCGCAGTCAGTAGTCACGAAATGTCCGGCGGCAAAGTACCCGGGGCTTAATAAGGGCGGGGATCCTTACGATTACGGACACAATGCAGCGGGATTCGAGCACTGGCATTATCTCGGATTAGCGGTGAAACAAATCCCCCAGGTCCCACAGCCTACATATCATCCAGTGCGCGAGTCCGAAGTGGCCGCGCCTTCGAACATGATCGGTTTTGCCGATGGCGGAGCACGTATTCTAAATTCAAAAACAAGAGAGCTCTCATTCCAGGACTGGTACTTGGGAACCGCGACGAAGGCGCCGGAATGGACCAAGGTTCCGAACTCATTGAAGGTCGCGAAGGCTAGACACAAGGGAGTCTACAATACGGTCTTCGCGGACGGGCATGTGGAGGACCCAAAACTGGAAGCTCTGTTCTTCAGCAATCTGCCGGAACATCGCATGCGCTGGCATCGTGACAACGAACCGCATATGGAATGGGCCCGGCCGATTGCCGGGGAGTGATCGCGTTGCCCTTGCGAACCTTTGACGGAACATCCCGGTAATTCCCCCTCCTGTCTCCGCCGCTAAATTCGCGACTTGCGGATCTCCACGTTTTCCTGCCAAACTTCACCCCGCCTGAGACGAACGGCACGTGGCTGAATAGAACCTCGCTCGGAAGCGATTTTCTCTTCATCCCCGAAACAACGAGCACACCCGTGGTGTGCCCGGCGGTGTCCGCTTCAATCAGGCAGAAACCAGAAAGAAGACTGCCATGAACGCCAGAACTGACGGAACTTCACGCCACCGAAAACAGCATTCACCGCTCGTTTTTCAGTCTACTTTTCATCGACAAACAAGAGGAATAGCGCCGGCAAAGCGGAGTTATCCGGCCCATCCCGAATTCACTGCGCCTCGCCGCGCGTTTCACCTGAACTCCACATCGCTAGCCGTTAATTTCACGGATTTCACTCTCCGCAACCCATTGATTTCACGCGTTTGCACGCGTTTGCACGGGAATCAAAAATTTTTTCCCTCCATCCTGAATACTCCCCCTCGGGACATCCTTAGTCATTTGTGCCCTGGTCATTGTCATTTCCCGGTCCAAAACTTACAGAAGTTCTATCGCCTCCTCAGACCCCTTTTCTGACCCTATTATACCGCACTTTTTCGCCGGGCGCGAAGCGCCAGTCTCTTATCCGTCCTGGCGTTATCGCCACTTTGAGAATTTTCGTAAGTCTAAATCTAGGTCCGACAAAATGCGTCCCAAACACGCAGTGCAAAAACCCAATCCGCTCGCTCCTCTGCCCTTGGTATTTGGCATTTGGTATTTGGCATTTGGTATTTGGTATTTGGACATTCGCCGCGGCGACGATCTTTCCACGTGTCTTTTTCCGCCGAGTGCCTACAATAAACACTCGTGCGGGTTCGCACAGGGAGCTGTGAAACGCTGGGAGAATTCAGAGCGACTGCCCTGCCTCGTTCATGAGGACGAGCATCTGCTGGTGGTTAACAAACCGGCCGGTCTGAACACACATTCGCCCTCCCCGTACGCTGGCGAAGGTATCTACGAATGGCTCCGCCATCGCGATCCCCGCTGGGCGAACCTCGCCATCATCCACCGCCTGGATAAAGCCACCTCCGGCCTGCTCGTCTTCGCAAAAACCAAAGTCGCGAACCACTCCCTTACCCAGCAATTCACCGACCGCAAAGTTCACAAGCGCTACGTCCTTCTCACCACCGAGCACCCCAAGAAAAAGGAGTTCAACGTTCAGAGCGGGATCATTCGCACCGGAGAACGCTACACCCGCAGCGCTCATGGCGAGCATGCCGAAACGCTCTTCCGTTACGATGGCGAAGTCTCCATCGGCAACCGCCGGCTGTACCTCGTCGAAGCCGAACCAGTCACCGGCCGCACCCACCAGATTCGCGTTCACGCCGAATACAGCGCTATTCCCATCCTCGGCGACAAAGCGTATTCAGGCGCAGAATTCCAACGGGTCTGTTTACACGCCGAAGAAATCACCTTCACCCACCCGGGCTCCGCGAAACAAGTCACGTTCTGCGTTGAGCCCGAATTCGCCCGCGCACCCGCCGAAGCCCTCCGCGCCGCTCTCCTCGACAACCAATCCACAAACGCCTTCCGCCTGCTCCACGGTGCCGCCGATGATTCGCGCGACCTCTACGCCGAACGTTGGGCCAACCACCTTCTACTCCAAAGCGCCGCGCGAGAATTTCCAAAACAAATCGAAAACCCGCACGACATCTCCCCTGCCCTGCCGACCTCCAAATCGATTTATCTTAAGCGCCTCAATAAAGGTGTCGGAAAAACCAGCGTCGACGAATCCCAACCGAAGCTCATTTTCGGCGACCCCGCGCCGGAAAATTTCACCATCTCCGAGAATAACGTCCGCTTCGAAATTAGCTTCGAGCAAGGCTACAGCGTCGGACTTTTCCTCGATCAACGCGACAATCGCCGCCGGCTTCTCACAAATTACGTCGCGCCAAATTTCGAACTGTTCGCTGGCGGGCCTAAGGGAAAGGAAATCCTAAACACCTTCTCCTACACCTGCGGCTTCTCCGTTTGCGCCGCGCTCGCCGGCGCGCGCACCACCAGCCTCGACCTCTCAAAAAAATATCTCGAATGGGGTAAACGCAACTTTACTTTGAATCAACTCGATCCCGCCGAACACGATTTCATCTATGGCGACCTTTTCGACTGGGCGCCGCGCCTCGCCAAAAAAGATCGCCTCTTCGATCTGATCATTCTGGATCCACCCACCTTCTCGCACTCGAAAACGAACGGCATTTTCCAAGCCGAAAAACACTACGGCAAACTCGTCACCACCGTCCTCCCCCTGCTCCGCCCGGGCGGAATTCTTTTTGCCTCTACCAACGCTCACAAACTCGAACCCGAAAACTTCCTCGCTCAACTCCACAAATCTGCCGCCGCGGCGCACCGCCCCATCCAGCAAGAGCATTACGCCCCACAACCTCCGGATTTCCCAGTCACTCGCGACGAACCTGCCTACCTCAAAACCGTCTGGCTGAGGCTCTAGCGCAGCAACAACTCTCGATTTTTCGGATTGAGAGTTGAATCGTTCACGTTTCCACACCTATGTTTTCCGCGATGTCAGGTTTAGTAACCTCACAAAAGGGACGACGTCTCTGTTTTTACATTTTATTTTCGCTGCTGCCGGTCACGCTATTCGCCGCCGCCGCTGCCCAAGCCTCCCCCATCGCGGCCTCGTCTGGTGCTGCTTTCAACTACTTCGGCACCGCCATGTTCGCCCTCGCCATCATTCACACTTTTCTTGCCGCGCAATTCATGAAGCTGGCGCACAAATTCGAGCACAAACACCGCGAACAACTCCTCCGCCGCGGCGATGTCGCCGAAGCTGCCGAAGCCGCCACCGCCCGCCACGAAGTTTCCTTCAAAGCCGAGCTCTTCCATTTCCTCGGCGAAATCGAAGTCGTCTTCGGCCTGTGGGTTCTCCCGCTCATGCTCGGCATGATCTACTTCCACGGTTGGGGAAACACCGTGAACCACCTCAACAGCCTCAAGTTCACCGAACCTCTCTTCGTCCTCGTCATCATGAGCATCGCCGCGAGCCGGCCCGTTCTGGTGTTCGCCCAATCTGTCATGTCTCTCTTCGCAGGTCTCGGAAGTCATTCCGTCGCCGCCTGGTGGCTTTCCATTCTCACCCTCGGCCCGCTCCTCGGCTCCTTCATCACCGAACCCGCCGCCATGACAATTTCGGCCATGCTCCTCGCCAAAAAATTCTACGATCGCTTCCCCTCAAAAAAATTCGCCTACGCAACCCTCGGCCTGCTCTTCGTCAACGTCTCCATCGGCGGCACGCTAACTCATTTCGCCGCTCCACCCGTATTAATGGTCGCCGGCACGTGGGGCTGGGACATGCCACACATGTTCCTTCACTTCGGCTGGAAGTCCGCCCTCGCCGTCGTCATTTCCAATCTCCTGTTCTGGCTGGTTTTCCGGAAGGAACTCGCCCGAATGAATCTGCACCAGCCAAGCTCCGCCGAAGAGAAATCATTCCGCCGCCCAGTGCCCAATTCGATCATTGCCATCCACATCGCGTTCCTTGCCTGGACCGTCTTTACAAATCATCACCCCGTTCTCTTTATCGGTGGCTTTCTCTTCTTCATCGGTTTCACCCAGGCCACCGCTCATCACCAGGATGAACTCAGCCTCCGCGGTCCGCTCCTCGTCGCCTTTTTCCTCGCGGGCCTCGTCATCCACGGGAGCCTGCAATCATGGTGGATCCAGCCGCTTCTCGCCAAACTCGGCTCTGACGCTCTCTTCTGGGGCGCAACCGTCCTCACCGCTTTCAACGACAACGCCGCCATAACCTACCTCGCCTCCCTCGTCCCGGGCCTAACTTCGGAACTCAAATACGCCGTCGTCGCCGGAGCCGTCACCGGCGGCGGACTCACCGTCATCGCCAACGCCCCCAACCCCGCCGGCGTTTCTATCCTCGGCAAATTCTTCGACGACTCCGTTTCCCCGCTCTACCTCGCGCTCGGCGCGCTTATCCCCACCCTCATCGCCGCCGCCTGCTTCCTCCTTTTCGGCACCTGAAATTTTTCACTCTACAGCCGTGGAATTTCCCTGATAATGTGCGATTATATTCGCCTCCCACTCTCAGAGGCAATTTGCACATGAACTACGGAATTAACGCGATCCCCTTCGCGGTGCTAACCACCTGCACCATCCTCAATACTTTTTCCCAGGCGGGCACAGCCGCGCGGATGCTCACGCCTCCGCCCCCCGCAGTGGTCATTGAGCGCCCTGCCACCGACGTCCCCGCCGGGCCGGATTTGAGCGCCGCTGCTACCCAATACTCAATCGGCGATCCCCTGCCCGAAGAACAGCTTTACATTGAATTTATCAACCGTGCCCGGGCCAACCCCATCGCCGAAGCAACTCTCTTCGCAAGCACCTCCGACCAGGCTATTCTGGATGCCTACGATTTCTTCAATGTCGATCTGGGGCTCATGCAGGCGCAATTTGCCACCATTCTCCCTGCACCTCCTCTTGCCCCAAACGCTCTCCTTCGAAACGCAGCAATTCGCCATAGTACCGACATGAGCAGTCATGATTTCCAGCAGCATACCGGCAGCGACGGCTCCACTCCCGGTACTCGAGTTCGCGACGCAGGGTATATCTACAGCAGCGTCGGCGAAAATATCTTCGCTTACGCAGAGAGCGTGTTCCAAGGGCACGCTGGGTTTGAAGTTGATTGGGGCAGGCTGGAAGACGGCGCGATTGGTGGAATTCAAAACCCGCCAGGACATCGCAACGCTATCCACAATCGCAACTTCCGCGAAATTGGCGTAGGCGTGCTGTTTGAAGACTTGGATACCACCGCTGTCGGCCCGCAACTCGTAACTCAAAATTTTGGGATTTCTCAAAGCAATCGGCCGTTTATTACCGGCGTGGCCTATTACGACCTGAATGGAAACAGCTTTTACGACATGGGCGAAGGAATTGGCGGCGTTACCGTCAACGTCAGCGGCACCACAACGCAGGGAATCACCTCGCGTTCCGGCGGGTACGCCGTTCCTGTGGCTGGCAATGGAATTTATACCGTTACGTTCAGCACACCTGGGTTGAATGACTCTGTTCAGCAGGTGACAGTCGCGAACGCCGAAAACAGGAAAGTTGATTTTCGGCCCACGTATACTCCGCCGACAATCAGTGGTTCTACCTCTCCTCAGATCAACACTCAAAATGCCTACTCGATTAGCCCGGTGGGCGGCGCCACTGCTTATCAATTTCGGAGCTATCAACTGACGCCCGCGACAGTTGAAGGTGCGGAAAACGGCGCCGCCAACGTAACGGCTAACATCTCCGGAAACTTCAGTTTGGCACAGTCGCGCACAAAGTTCAGCGGAAGTTCAGCATTCAATCTGTTGACTGTCGCGCAGCCGGACGTTCGTGAACAGTCGTTTGTGTTGAACGCCAGGTATGTTGTTGACGGCAGTACAACCCTTCGTTTTCGCAGTCGTTTAGGCTGGGCTACGAGCACTACCTCCGCGCTCGTCCAAGTTTCTACCGATGATGGATTAACGTGGCAGGAAGTGTATCGTCAGCCGGGCACGAGCTCTTCCGGCGAGAGCACTTTTCAGGCGCGAACCGTCAACCTTTCTCCTTTTAACGGATCCACCATTCGTTTGCGTTTCGCTCTATTACCCACTGGCCCGAATTTCATTGGGCCGCAGGACGACGAAACTGGCTGGTTCATCGACGATATATGGATGGATGGCGCCCATCAGATTATAGATGCGCAAGAAAGCGGTGTGCTCCAGACGCCGAATTTCACCTTCCAGCCCACGGCAGAGGCGGATTTCGTCCTTCAGGCCCGCGCCCGCACCGGCCACGATTTCCTTCCCTGGGGTCCGCCGCTCAATGTTCGGTCCGTGCAGCAGAGCACCACACCACCCACGATTCAAGTCAGCAGCTTTGCGGTCGCCAACGGCACTGCCACAATCGAAGTCGATTTACTTTCCGGCTCCGCACCGGCCGCCTGGACGCTGGAATCCAAAACCAATCTCGACGGGAATTGGTCCACTGCATCCACCAGCGTTGAAGTTGTTTCCCCAACCCGCGTCCGCTTCAACGTCCCGGCAGCGCAACCGCATCAATTCTTCCGAGTCGTAGCGTCGAGCGGCGGGACCACGACTGCAACCGGAGTTGTCAGGTCTGCACATAGCGCCTTGCAGATGAACCGTAGGCTTTTCTCGGGCGGCACCCGATTTTAAGCGGCCAGGCCATTGTTATTCTATCCACAGCATGTTGGGGTAAATAGGGGACATGAACAGCGGTTCGGAGCAACTTCCGACCGCTTTCGTTTTTAAAGCATCTTGCGATTTCTCACGTTTCTGCTGAACTGTTGGTTGAACCCGAGAGCTTATGACCGGGGCTCCGCCCTCCCTTTCGGGCTCAGTAGTGGAATAGCCGCATGAATTTAAAATTACTCTTCCAACTCGCGTGCACGGCAATCGCCGCGGCGTTCATCACCTTTTTAGCCGCTACGCAACTGAAGGTAAAAGCGCTCGCTGCCGCAGACAGTAAACACAACAGCGAACTATCCGCGGCGCTCACCGAAAGCAATGCGCTCCAGCAGAAGGTTGAAGCGGCGCAGCTTGAGCGTGATCAATACAAAGCGACCGCGGCGGAAATCCACAAGTTGCGGGGCGAAGTGGCCCAATTGCGGTCGGAAAACGAAACCTTGCGGAAGCAAGTGGCTGCCCGAGCTGAAGAACAGAAAGCTCTCGCTGCGAATGCGTCGGCCAGCCCCCCAGCTTCGCCGATACCGGACTCGTTTCCCGACCACTCTTCCGTTGGCAAATTCGCGGCAGCGCTACGCGCGAAGGCTCGAAGTGGCCAGCTCAGCCCAGAAGAAATGGAATGGTTAAAGACAATCAAACCGGAGCTGGAGAAGCTCGAAGCTCATCCCAGGGACTTCGCCGCCTTCCAGGCGGCCATGATCCAGGAAGTCGCCGGAATCACTGATCCCGAGAAAGCCGAACAAATTCGTAGCACCATTGAACGGGTCTACGAAAACGCAAACCGAAGGGGCCTCAACCTTCAATCTCGGCCGGCGGAGGATTCTGCTTGGGTCGACCAACGTCATCAACTCGATCGTCGCGGCACGGGTGCCGTGCAGAAACTTTTAACCGATGACGAGCGCGCAGCTTTCGACCGCTCATTTCTTGGCATCATGGGCGTTGACGTCGGCACTTCAGTCGATAAATCCCTTTACCCGCCCGGCTTTATTCGCGACGAGCCGGTGAGCCGCTAATCTAGCCGGTTTCATTCGTAACGCGGTCGAGTTGCAGTGGCTGGGATGGCGCGAGCCATCGGCTCTGGCGACTTGCGCTTCTCCAGCGTTTCTGCTCAAGTGATAGTAGAACCCGGAGAAGCTTATGACGTGGAATTCTTTCACCGCCTGGGTCGAGACGCATCGGCGTCATATCCTCGACCTGATTCGTATTTACCTCGGCGTCGGACTGATCATCAAAGGCATTTTTTATTTGATGAACTCGACGCTCATCGCGCCATCGGTCACACCGAATTGGCTCACGTCCATCGCGCCGATCGTCCCATACATTCATATCGTTGGCGGAGCGCTGCTCGCGGTTGGACTGCTCACGCGCCTCGCCGCGATCGTGCAGATGCCGATTATTTTCGCCGCGCTGAGTTTCATTCACCTGCCCTACATGGGACAGAGCATGGCCGCTCGGGAAGATGTGGAATTCTCCGCGCTTGTCTTGTTCCTGCTCGCGGTCATTGCCCTCGCCGGCCCTGGACCGTTCAGCCTCGCCGAACGCTTCGGATACAAAATGGATTTCGCGCCAAAACAATTTCGCACCTGGTCCAACGCACATCCAGACCTCTACCTCGATGCGATTCGGATGTACCTCGGTATCGGCCTATTCATCAAGGGGCTCTACATCATGAACAATCAGCAGGAATTTGGGCGCCTTCTCGAAAACAACAACATGCCGATTGGAATCCTCTCCGTAGCCCACTACGTCATACCAGCGCACCTCGCCGGTGGCGCAATGCTGCTCCTGGGATTCATCACGCGCGGCGCGGCGATGGCCCAATTGCCGCTGCTGATTGGCGCATTGTTTTACGTCTACATGCCGCGCTTCGCGTCGCTCGAACTTCGCCAGAACATTGAGTTCACCGCACTTGTTTTGTTCCTGTTGAGTGTGCTCACCGTCGTCGGTGCAGGCCGCTATTCGGTCGATCATGCCGTACAGCGAAATTACCGCCTGAACCATCCGGAACCGACTCCATTACTCTCGTAAAAACAAAAACGGCAGAACCGGAGTTCTGCCGTTCGCAAAAGAAGTTAATCTGGAAGCTTACATCGATTCGTCAGATTCCAGGAAGCCCTGGAGATGGCGAATACGCGTCGGGTGCCGCAGTTTGCGCAATCCCTTCGCTTCAATCTGGCGAATGCGTTCGCGGGTAACCTTGAACTGCTTGCCGATTTCTTCCAACGTCCGGGCGTACCCATCAACCAGGCCAAAACGCAATTCGAGAATCTTCCGCTCGCGTTCCGTGAGACTGCAGAGCACATCCTGCAACTTGCCTTTCAACAAGCTGTAGCTCGTCATGTCCATCGGGTTCTCGGCCTTCTTGTCTTCGATGAAGTCGCCGAAGTTCGCTTCGTCGCTGTCACCCACCGGTGACTGCAGCGAGATCGGCTGCTGCGCCATCTTGAGGATCGCGCGCACCCGTTCCACCGGCATCTCCATTTCGTCGGCGATTTCTTCCGGTGTTGGTTCGCGCCCGTAATCCTGCACCAACTGCTTCTGCACGCGCATCAGCTTGTTGATCACTTCGATCATGTGCACCGGGATGCGGATCGTCCGCGCCTGGTCCGCCACCGAACGCGTGATCGCCTGGCGAATCCACCAAGTGGCGTAAGTTGAAAACTTGAAACCGCGGCGATACTCGAACTTCTCGACGCCTTTCATCAGGCCCATGTTCCCTTCCTGGATCAAGTCCAGGAACGACAGACCGCGGTTCGTGTATTTCTTCGCGATCGAAATCACGAGGCGCAAATTGGCTTCCACCATTTCGGTTTTGGCCTGGTGCGCTTTATCCGCGAAATGCTTGAGCTGCTTGTAAGCGTGCAGGAACTTATCGCTCGGCATGCGCACGAATTCCTCCAGCGCTTTGACTTTCTTTTCCTCGCCCTGGATCAACATCCCGCGCTGCGCCGAAGCGCGTTCCTTCTGGAATTCAGCAATCGCCTTCAGGCTCGCCTGAATCTTGTCGTGGATGTTATCCGCCACCAGCGCCATTTCTTCGAGCACCTTCTGCTTATAGAAAAACTTCCCGAACGTGCGCTGCAACTTCGCATCCGACTTCAGAAACTCGTTCGATTTCTTGGTACGATCCGAATTGCTGCTGGCGAGTTGCCACGCGGCGTACTTCTCGTCCACTTCCGTATCCATCTTGCGGACGTTCTTCACGAGGCGGCGCAACTCTTTCAAGTGCGTGTCGCGGTTGTCGACTTTCTTATCAACGATCACGCGATCGAAACGTTCTTTCGGCGGTTCTGAAATCAGCTTCTCAGCCAGCGCAATGTGTTCTTTGCCGGTGAAGCCGAAGCTGTAGATAATCGCTTTGACCTGGTTCTCCGCTTCCTCGATGCGCTTGCAAATTTCGACCTCCTGTTCGCGCGTCAGCAGCGGCACCTGGCCCATCTGCTTCAGATACATCCGGACCGGATCATCCAAAATATCCAGGCGGATCTTCGGATCTTCCGTCTTCTCTTCTTCTTCCGGCTCCGGCTGTTTAACGACGTCCACTTCAGCCTGGTCAACGATCTCTACGTCCAGGTTGTGCAGCTGCGTGTAAATTTCATCGAGGTCGTCTGGATTAACGACGTTGTCCGGCAACGCGTCGTTAATATCATTGTATGTGAGGTAGCCCTGCTCTTTGGAAAGGCGAACCAATTCCTTCACCTTCTCATTGAGATCAAACGCCCCAGGCTGGCCATTCGCACCGGGCTGCCCCGGTTGTCCATTGGCCGCTGGTTGGCCGTTGGTCGCGCCGTTGCCATTATGACCGTTCGTATGAACGTTCGCAGGGGTAGCCGGTGCGGACGCTACCGCCACCGACCGAACCGTTGTTCTGGAACTTGCTATTTTGGAAACTGGCGCCGGGGCACGGGGCGCCGCCTTCTCTTTCTCACCGTTCAGATGTTTTGCTTTTTTCGCTTCCGGCCTCTTCGTATTTCGATCCGGAGGAGCAGGCCTGCTGGATTTTGGTTTGCGTGTTGTTTTTGCACCCGAGGAGCGGGCCGCCTGTTTGGCTGAGGGTTTAACCATAGTCGCGTTCTGGTCTCTGATTGATTAACTACAAAAGGCGCGAACTTTCTCGCGCACTGGCACACCGTCAAGCGGGGATTTGGCTGGGGCTAGGCAGGTTCCCATGCTTTCTAATGTGCTTAAATCACCAATAAATTACCCGAAAATGCCTCGGTCCCGATTAAATCGAGACTACCCGAAATCTGAAAATCCGCGGCCCCACCGAGCGAAACAAGAGGTGCAAGGGACAAAGTGCTACGGCAAAAATACATCGGAGTATGCGGAACTTGGGTCAAACCAAGCATAACGTTCATGTTACAGACGACAATCCTATTTTGCAACTGAAAGAGAGACATTTCTAGCGTCCTGAATTCGAAGCTGGAGGCATGCCGCTTCTTTGTCATTTCGCATCAAAAGGTATTCCCCAACCAGCGCAGGCGGATTCCACGTCTTATCACTAAACACCGCAAACCGCTCAATTTCCACCAACTTTTCTGGATCTGGCTTAATTAAAACCACTTCCCCTTTCTCGCTCGTCAGCAGGATTATCCCCGCCACCAGTAATCCCTGCCCGTGGCCATACCGCCCTTCCTTCCATTTTCGCTCGCCCGTTTTCAGTTCGACGCACGTGAAAATTCCATCATCGAACCCGTAGATGTAACCATCTTTTACAAAGATCGGCCCGAATTTCGATTTCAGCCCCATCGATTTCCACTCCCGCTCGGCAGCCCATTTCTTTTCCGCATCGACCTCGACCTTCACCAACTCCGCGCCCGTTCCATAGCCGCTGGAGATGAGAATCTGATTCGAACTGATCACCAACGGCGCAGTAACGTGCGGGTGTCCGCCGCGCCAGGGATGATTCCAAAGCACCTTCCCGTCGAGCGCATGTCCGTTCACCCCCGACCCGTTGAAAATAAGAATCTGCCGTTCCCCGCAAAGCGTCGCTTCCACTGGCGAACTGTAATCCGCTCCGCCATGACCCTCGGCCCACAGAAATTTTCCGTCATTCGCGTCATACGCCGCGAGCGAACCTTTGCTTCCGCCGACGCTGACCACAACTTTGCCCTCTATCACCAGCGGCGAACTTGCATAACCCCAATCCGGAACTTTCGCGTCGTTCTCCTTCGCCGTGTCTTTTCGCCAAATCAGCTTTCCCGAACGCCGGTCCAGGCAATTCAAAATCCCAGTCCCGCCAAATGTATAAACCCGGTCATCGACAATCGTCGCAATGGTTGGCGTCGCCCGCGGACCTTCACCCGCAATCGTCGTCGCGTAACGCGCAGCGTCCGTGTGCACCCACACTGTCCGCCCCGTGAGTAATTCATAGCACGCAACCACCTCCTCTTCCCCGCGCTGTTCCTGCGTCACCGCAAATCCATCCTTCACCGCGAACCCGCCCCAACCGGAACCAATCGACTGCCTCCACAGAAGTTTCGGCGGATGCTCCGACCAGCTCGTTTCGAGTTTCGGTTCATCGAGAACTGCGTTCCGATTTGGTCCGTAGAATTGCGGAAAGTCAGTTTCGAAGCGTCCGCTCTTCGTCTCCGCCGAATCCGCAGAAACATCCACCCGCGAAATCTCAGAACGAATTTGCGGCTTTGCTCTCCAACGCGGTTCGAGGATCGGCACCAAATCGCCGTCCACACCCCGAATCCGAAATGTCGCCGCGAGCGTCGCGACCCCAATCATCGCCATCGCCGCCACTCCCATACGCATTCGCCACCTGGTCCGCGAAAACGCGATCCACCAGATCGCCAGCAACGCACCAGTGATCAGCAGCGTTCCTCCCGTCCGCATCGTCCGCTCCTGCTGCGATGCGTCCGGCCACAACCAGACCACCAGCAACGCGCCGAGCGCCATGCCTCCGATCATTCCAGCAGGCCACCAGCGGATCGGTCGATTTTCCATCCGCTCATTGTTCCTGACGAAGCCGCGCATGAGAAGTGCATTCCTAAATCAGCGAAAATCATTAGGCGCCACGCTTTTCACGCTGGCCTTTCCAAACGCGTTCAGCTTTTCTTATCGCGTGCCGGCACTCAAGGGACTACAGCCATGGCAAATCGCGTTGCTCATCGCGATCGCCATCACTTTGCTCGTCCTCTGCGGAATCATTGCCCGCGAAATGTATTTCGCCGTAAATCCCGATAAACGGCCCCACAAACGCAGGCGCCGGCCAAAACAATAGACCGCGATTCGGCTTGGATTAAGTTGCCAAAGCCAATTGCCGTTTCCTATATTCTGCGTCTCATGAAAGTTGGTTCTCTGTTCGTCGCATTGGCGACCTCCGCCACGCTGCTGCTCAATACAGCCGCGCAAAATGCTCACCCGGATGACTTGTATTTGCAGGCTTACGAACTCATTCAACTTGGCGACACCTTGCAACAAACCGGCCAGACCGAGCTCGCCCGCCAACGTTACGCCGAAGCTCAGACCAACCTGAAGAAACTCCAGACCACGCATCCCACCTACAGCAAAAATGCCGTCGAATTCCGAATGGAATATGTGCAGGAGAAACTAAAAGCGCTCCCCGCATCTGCCGAGACACCGAAATCTCAACCCCTGCCTCAGCTCAATCCAAACGATCCAAAAGCATTGCAACAGCGCATCGCGCAGCTTGAGGCAGAGAACGCGAATCTAAACGCAAAACTCCAGGAAGCTCTCTCCGCGCGTCCAGCGGAAGTCGACCCCACTGAATTCGCCCGCACTCGCGAACGCGTCACGCAACTTGAGAAAGAGAAAGAGTTGCTCCGCGTCAGCCTGGAACAAGCGCAGGCCAAACATCCCCAGGCCGCCGATGCCGCCATGCTGGATCAAGTGCGAAATGAACTTGAGGCCACCAAAAAGCAGCTCCGCGATCAGGTCGCAACGGTGGCTACGCTCACCATGGAGAACCAGCGCTTGCAAGCCTCATCCACGGCCGTGCCGGTCATCGACCCGAAAAACGCCGCAAAGATTCCACAGTTCGAAACGTTGACCAACCAACTCGCGAACCTCCGCGCGCGCCTCGAAGTTTATGAAGCGCGCAAATCTCCCTACACCAGGGAGGAACTCGCGTTGATGGACAAAAGCACCCCGAAGCTCGCCGCCGTGTCGGGCGAAGAAACCAAACAAGCCAAGAAGCGGGAACTTCCTCCCGGAGGCGCGTTGCTGGTCACAGAAGCGGAACGCGCCTTCGCTTCTCGCCGCTACACCGAAGCGGAAGATAAATACAAGCAAGTGGTGAAACTGGATGAGAGCAATCCCGTGAGCCTCGCCAACCTCGCCGCGATTCAACTCGAACTCCAGAAGCTCGACGACGCGGAATCCAATTTGAAACGCGCCCTCGCGAGCAACCCCGATGATGCCTATGCACTTTCGTTGATGGGCATGCTCCAGTTCCAGCAGGGCAAATACGACGAGGCTCTCTTTTCGCTCAGCCGTTCCGCCCAACTCGATCCCAAGAATGCCGAAACACAAAATTATCTCGGCATCACCCTCAGCCAAAAAGGCCAGCGCGAACCAGCGGAGGCCGCGCTGCGCAAAGCGATTCTCTTAAACCCGCGTTACGCCGGCGCGCATCACAATCTCGCCGTGGTCTACGCCACGCAACGCCCCCCCTTCGCCGAGTTGGCCCGCTTCCATTACAACAAAGCCCTCGCTCTCGGCCAACCCGCCAACCCTGACCTCGAAAAACAGATCAACGGCAAGTAATCCGCCGCCATAAGTTCGTAATACGATTTCGAGGCCGTATTTCTGCCCCTCACTGTGGCACCTTCTCCCAATTGGGCGCCAAGGGTAGGGCCGCGCTGTCCCAGCGCGCCGCGGGCGTAAGAAAATCATTATTCATCCAAAAACCCTGGGCGTAAAAAAGGGCGTAATCAAACCGTCATGCTTTTCTCACCAGGGAATCATCGCGCCTGAAATTCTCGCTCTCGACTCGATTAAGGACTTGCCGTCCTGGTCGGAATCTGCTTTAATTGACCTCGCCTGAGAAGAACGGCACGTGGTTGAATAGAACCTCGCTCGGAAGCGAATTTCCATTCATCCCCGCCAAAGTTCGACACTCCCGTGGTGTGTCCATGCGCCAATCCTCTCCGGCTGGAAAGTGAGCGAATGTGCCATGAAGACCAACTGCGCCGAGCCCGGAAATGTATCCCTGATCCATTCCACTCGTGTTACCACCACGCCCGGAATCTGCACCGCCACACACCCGCCACACACCCGCCACACACCCAGCTCACACCCAGCTCACACACAGCTCACACACAGCTCACACACAAAAAACACCCAGCACACACCCAGCAAAATCCTTCACAACCACCTGTCCACCACCAACAAACAACCGCCAACCCACAAAAAAAACACAAAAATCTTCAAAACAATAACGTTATGGCTCGCGCGCATACCCATCGTCGTTGGAAATTCGCTGACGCCGCACCCCTCTCCCGTTACCCTCGCCGCAAACTTATGAGAGTGCGCGCGTGCGTTGCGGCTTCGGCTGCGTTCCTGCTATTCGTTTCGCTCGGTTGCAAAAAGCAGTCCGGTTCCGGTGCGTCTCAGAACGAGTACGTCCGCCTGATGAACTCGGGGAAGAACTACCTCGACCAGGGCGAAGCACAGAAGGCTCTCGAGAATTTTCAACAGGCCGTAAAGCTTACGCCCACGGATCCCGACGCCCACCTGAACCTCGCCAACGCGCATCTCCGCGCCGGCAATTCACAGCAGGCCATCGCCGCCGCGGATGAAGTCCTCAAGCTGGACCAAAACTCCGCCGCCGCTCATTTCGTCAAAGGCTCCGCTTACATCCGCCTCAAGAACTTCGAGGAAGCCGTAAAGTCGTTGCAAATTGCGAATCGCCTCGATCCATCCGAACCCGCCGGTGCCTTTCAACTCGGCTACGCGCACCTGCAGCTAAAACAATTTGAGGAAGCGATCACGCCCTTGAGCGATGCCGTGCGTGATCAACCGGAACATCCCTCCGCCCATTTTCATTTAAGCCAGGCACTGCGACTCGCCGGTCGCGAGCAGGAGGCCGAACAATCTCTCGCACTGCATCAACAGATTGCCGAGAAAAACGCCGGCCAAACAATCACCCCGGATAAACTCGAACGCAGCAAGTTCACCCAGGCCCGCGTTCCTTTCGTATTGGAACAACCGAAAGAGAACGGCATCGCCGTTAAATTCGTTGATGCGACTCAACAAGCGTTCGGAGCCGACGCCGGAAAATACTCCGGCCCAATCGCAGTGCTCGATCCGAATCACACCGGCACTAACAGCCTCTTCGTCCTCGAACCGGGCCAGGGCTTCCGCCTCCTCTGGAATTCAAATGCTGTCTTCCAACCGGATGCCGAGCCATATCCGCACAATCCCGAAGCGAAGTACACCAAAATGCTCGTGGGCGATATGCAGAACGACCGCTTCGAAGACGTCGTCGTGCTGAGCGACCGCGGCGCGCACATTTTTAAATTCGCGACCAATGGCATGGCCATGGATGTTGCGCCTTTCAGCAGACTGCAAGGTTTAGCTGCGACCGATGGCGCGCTCGCCGATCTCGATTTCACCGGAAAACTCGACCTCCTCGCAGTCACCGCAAACACCAACGACGTGCGTCTCTACCGCCAATTCGGCCCCCTCCTCTTCACCGATATCACCCGCACTTCCGGCATTCCCGCCAACCTCACCAGCGCGCTACGTCTCGCCATTGATGACTGGCCCAAAGATGAAATGATGGATGTGATCGTAACGCGAACTGGCGCTGCGCCATTGTTGCTGGCAAAGGAACGCGGCGGCCTGCTCGTCGCAACGAACGTCGCAAATTGGCCCGGAGCCCAAATCGTCACGACTGGCGACCTGAATAATGACCTCCGCACAGATTTCATTTCCTTTAGCGGGGGTAAACTCCGCGTCACTTTTCACGGCACCGGCGAGCAGAAAGAGTTTGGCAGCCCGGACGCAAACGTCCGCGCGCTCGCCGTGCAGGATTACGACAACGACGGTTGGCTCGATGTTTGGGCGATCGGCGACCAAATCACCATTTTCAGAAACTATGGCCAACTCGGTCTGAAAGCCGTTGATCTCGGCCTCGCCGGATTACAGGGCAAATTCGCTTCCATCGAATTCGCCGACTTCGACGTCGATGGAGACAGCGACGCAATCATCACTATCGAAGGCGGCGGCTTAAAATATCTCCGCAACGACGGCGGTAACGCCAACAAACAACTCAAACTTCGCCTGCTCGGAAATCGTTCCAACGCCAGCGCCCTCGGCGTAAAAGTCGAAGTCACCTCCGGTGGCCTGCGTCTCATCCGCACCGTCCAAAAACTCCCGGTCGAAATCGGCGTCGGCAGCAACACCAATCTCGAATCCGTCGTCGTCCACTGGTTCAATCTCGCCGCCTCCAACGTCGACATTCCAGTTGAACCAACTCAGCAACTCGCGATCTTCGAACTGATCCTCCCCGAAGGTTCCTGCCCCTACATGTATGCCTGGGACGGCAAAAAATTTCGCTTCGTCACCGATCTCCTCGGCGCTGCACCGATCGGCCTCCCGGTCGCCGACGGCGTGATTATCCAATCCGATCCCGACGAATACGCCTGGATCGGCAACGAAACCAACTTCGTCGCGAAAGACGGCTACTACACCGTCCAAATCACCGAAGAACTCCGCGAAGCACTCTATCTCGATGACGCGAAACTCGTCGTCGTCGATCATCCCCCGCAGACCGAAGTTCATCCCACCGACAAGTTGATGCCCCGGAAACCGTTTCCGCCCAGCACCCTCGCCGCTGTGCAAAACGAGCACCCGCTGCTCAAAGCAGAATCGCTTTCGGGCCGCGATGTAACCGATCTCCTGAAACTCGAAGATACCAGGCGCGTCTCGCCCGAAAAACTCCGCGATCCGCAAAAACGCGGCCTCGCCGAAACCCATGGTGTCATCCTCGACTTCGGTCCGCTGCAAACAGACCGCCCCCTCGTCCTCGTCCTCAACGGCTGGCTCCGCTTCGGTGGCGGCATGGCGAACATCAACGCTTCCCACGATCCAAACCTCCCCTTCCCGTTCCCGCGACTGGAAGCCGAAGTGAACGGCGCATGGAAACCCGTCGAAGTCACCGTCGGCGCCCCAGCCGGAAAAACAAAAACCATTATGGCTGATCTCACCGGCAGACTCCCATCCGGCGCACGTCGACTTCGCCTCACCACCGCCTTCGAAATTCACTGGGATCGCATCGCCCTTTTCGAACGCGCCAATGACTCCGAACTCAAAATCGTTCACCTGGCCCCGGACCACACCGACCTCCATTGGCGCGGTTTCAGTGTCTTCGAAGATCTGTCATGGGATTGGCCGCTCACGCCCGATTACAATCGCGTCGAACCCAATCCGAAATGGCGCATCACCCCCGGCGGTTGGTGCACCCGTTACGGCGACGTCAGCGAACTCATCGCCCGCCGCGATGAAGGCATGGTCGTCATGAACGGCGGCGACGAACTCACCCTCCGCTGGGCCGTCTCAAGCCTTCCGCCAAAAACGCCCGGGCACGCCCGCCAATTCTTCATCTACACTGACGGCTGGGATAAAGATTCCGACTTCCACGTCCGCGCCGGCACCACCATCGAACCGCTCCCCTGGCACGGCATGGACGACCAACTCTACCCAAACCAGCCGCGCCCAAAATTCCCCAGCGACGAACTCCATCGCAAATACAACACCCGCTGGGTTCCGCCCCAAACCCTCGACCTCGCGAAACGCCAGTCCAACTAAACGCCGTTGACATCGCAAATCGCGCCACGACCATTTGCGCCGATGAATCGCATCCGCCTGCTTCCCGAACATGTCGCGAACCAAATCGCGGCTGGCGAAGTAGTCGAGCGTCCCGCGAGCGTCGTCAAAGAACTCGTCGAAAACGCCCTCGACGCCCAGGCCACCCGCATCACCGTGGAAATCCAGGCCGGCGGACGCAGCCTCATTCGCGTGACCGATGACGGCATCGGCATGAATCGGGACGACGCCCTCCTCTCCCTCGAACGCCACGCCACCAGCAAAATCCAGAAAGCCGAAGACCTCACCAGCATTTCCACGATGGGCTTCCGCGGCGAAGCCATGCCCAGCATTGCTAGCATCAGTCGCATGACCATCACCACCCGCGAACGCGACAGCGAAAATCCCGAAGGCACTCAAATCATCATCAACGGCGGCAAAATTCTCGAAGTAAAAGCCGCCGGTTGCGCGCCGGGAACCTCCCTCGAAGTCCGCCAAATCTTCTTCAATCTTCCCGCCCGCCGAAAATTTCTCCGCAGCGAAGAAACCGAGAAAACCCACATCCAGCACTACCTCACTCTCGTCGCGCTCGCCTATCCGCACATCGCCTGCACCTTCATTCAGGATGGCCGCGTTGTCTGGCAACTCCCCGCCGTCGCCGGGGCGCAATCCACCGAGAACCGCATCCGCGCCGTCGAAGAACGCTTCGCCTCCCTCTACTCCCGCGACATTCCGCTCATCCCCGTCGATTTCACTACCCACATTCAAGACCGCTTCGTCGACGAAGACGGCATCGTCGAAGGTCCCGAATCCGTTTCAATCTGGGGCGTCATCGGCGCGCCCGGCGTCTCCCGCAGCACTCGCGACGACCAACACCTCTTCGTCAACCGCCGCCCCATCGAAAATCGCGGCCTCAACTTCGCCCTCGTTGAAGGTTACCACACCATGCTCATGAAAGGCCGTTTCCCGCTCTGCTGCCTTTTCCTCGAGATCAACCCCGCGCTCGTCGACGTCAACATCCACCCCGCCAAGCGCGAGGTGAAATTCCGCCAGGAGCAAACCATCCGCCGCGTCGTTACCGAAGCCGTTCGCAAAGCCCTCCTCAAACATCACAATCGCCAATCCGCCTCGCGCCCTCCAACTCCACCGCAACCAAATCAAACTCCCGCAACTCAGAAACCAGCTCCCGCTTCTTTCGCGTTAAAAAATCCCGAACCGCTCCCCGAAACCCGCCAATTCCCCAACTTCGTTCCCCAACCATCCGCCAAGCCGCTCACCAACTGGCCACGACCGGTAGGGGACGACGTGAGGAGTCCTTCTTCCAACGCTCCCCTCGAACCATCCACCGCTCCGCCTCCCACCGAACCCGCCAGTCCCGATCCCACTCCCCTGCCCCCCCGCATTCAACTCGACCCACCCAAACCCGTCCCGCTCCTCGAAGTTCCCCTCCGTATCCTCGGCGTCATCGGCCGACTCTACGTCATTCTCGAATCCGATCGCGGCCTCGTTCTCCTCGATCAACACGCCGCGCACGAACGCATCCTCTTCGAACAGATGCTCAATCGCGTCGAACAAGGCGATGCCCCATCTCAACGCCTTCTCCTCCCCGAAACCGTCGAGCTCTCCCCACGCGACGCCAATTTCCTCCGCCAACAAATGCCCGTCCTCACCAAACTCGGCGTCGGCCTCAGCGAATTCGGCGACCGCACTTTTCTCCTCGATGCGCTCCCCGCCTTCGTCAAAGTCAGCAGCCCCAAGAAATTCGTCCTCGAAATCATCGACGGCCTGAAATCCGCCGGCAACGAAGTCAACTCCTGGCGTCTCGGCGAAGACGTCGTCGCCAAAACCGTTTGCCGCCACGCCGTCAAGGCCAACGATCCCCTCGCCCAACCCGAACTCGAACATCTCCTCGCCGACCTCCGCCGCTGCGCCATGCCCTACACCTGCCCCCATGGCCGCCCCACCCTCATCGAAATGAACTTCCGTGAACTCGAAAAAAAATTCGGCCGCACGGGTTAATGCGGCCGAGTCGAAACCTTCGTTAACTTTATTTAGCTTTTCGCCGGCTCAGCCGAAGGCTCCACTTCCTCAATCTGCGCGTTCTGTTCGAGGAACTCGACCACCTTGGACATCAAAATGTCCTCATGAATCCGCGAGAAGCCGCCGCTCTTGTCCAGATCTTTGATCAACTTCTCCGGCTTCACATCACGCTGCTGCGCCATCTGTAAAACGCGCCGCGTGATCTCATCACGCGTCACTTTGATCCCTTCCTTCTCCGCGATGCGCCCGAACATGAAACTAATCTTCAATCGTTCCTTCGCACTCTGGGCCGCGTAATTGAAAATCTCGTCGCGCTTCTCCTCGATGTTTTCCTTCGCCACCCCGCGCTGCTGATTTTCCGCCACAATGTTGTAAATCACATTGCGCGTTTCGCCCTGCACCAGCGATTCCGGCAATTCGAAGTTCAACTTCTGGCTGAGCGCCTGCACCAATTGTCCGCGCACCGCCTGCCGCAGCTTTCCTTGCAGTTCAGCTTCCAGGTCGCTGCGCACGCCCTCCTTCAACTTCTCCAAACTCTCCGCGCCCCATTGCTTCGCGAACTCATCGTTCAGCTCCGGCATCGCCTTTTCCTTCACCTGCACCACTTCCACTTCGAACACACCCTGCTTGCCGACCAATTCGCGTGTCACGAAATCTTCCGGGAACTGCACCGTCACCGTCCGCTTGTCCCCTTTGTTCACGCCCACGAGCTGTTCCGTGAATCCAGGAATGAAATGGTCCGGCTTAATCTCCAGCCAGAAATTCTGTTGCGCCGTCAAACCGCGCGCCGTCGGTGCAAAATCGGTCAACGGCTTACCTTCCGAAGTCCCGCTATAATGCACCACCACGATGTCGCCCGTCTTCGCCGCGCGCTCCACATCGTTGTAATTCGACATCCGCTCGCGCAACACATCTAGCGCGCGCGTCACATCTTCATCGCTGACCGTCCGCTTCTCTTTCTTCGCCGCCAGACCTCTGTATTCCGGCAATTCAAAATCCGGCGCAGTCTCCACCGTGATATCGAAGGTGAAATTCTGGTTCCGCGTGAAGTTCCCTTCCTTCACTTCCGGCGAACCCACCACATGCAGCTTATGATCGTCCAACGCCTTTTTGTAAGAATCGTTGACGATCTTACGGCGCACTTCGGCTTCCAAATCCTTCGCGTAATTCCGCGTGATAATTTCCCGCGGCACTTTGCCCGGACGAAACCCCGGCAGCTTCACGCCGCGCTGAAACTCATTCGTTACCCGCTCAAACGCGTCATCCACCGTCTTCGCGTCCACATCCACTTTCAAAACCTTCCGGCAAGCCGCCAGATTCTCAATCGTTACATTCACTTCAAAACCTTTGGAAACTACTCAGAATTACCAGAAAAGCTCCGCTACCGCAGCGGAACAAGCTGGCTAAATTAGGTACTCAAGGTAGGAGTGTCAACCGGCCTCTCGCACCGGGGTGCGTTCTAAAGTGAGGGGCAACGGAAGGAAGGACCTGGCAGAGGGTTCCAGTCGCAGCTCCATGTTACGTCTATCACGAAAACGACCTTCCTTTCCGCATCATTCTTGCTAACCATTAGCCGTCCACTGACCAGATGACCCAAAAGGCACAGCAAAATTGTGTCGTAACGCAATGCCGTACCTTCATCAAAGGCTGGTGGATTAGAATTCTAACCGATAGACAAAATGAACCCAACACTCCGAGCATTACTCGTGGGCACGGGAATACTTGCAGCGGCTCCCCTGGTCCATGCCCAGACCGCTGTTCCTGCCAACCTGGCAGTTCCCGCCTCACTGGTAGATACCAATAGTTCTGGATTCCGCGTGCGGATATTCCAGGGTAACACCCGTCTCCAACCCAACGCGATCATTCCCGCCGAACGTCTCCTGTCCGGCCATGCGATCGATCCGCAAACGAACGAGCCGTTCGTGAATGATGCGACCCCGAACCCGGCTGATAACAGCTTCCACTACCAGCTCACCACCATCAACCTGCACGATCAGATTCCCAACGATCCAAACGCAGCGGGCGGAAACTTCTCCTCGACTGCCGCAGCCCCGCTGAACATTACCGACGAAGCAGTGCCAGGCATTCCTGGGGTCAACGGCGGCGCAGACGACTACGTTGTTGAATTCACCGGCTTCCTGCAAATCCCACAAGGCAACGTGCAGTTCGGCGTAAACAGCGATGACGGCTTCCGCCTGACCATCGGCGATCAAAACCAGCCCGGCATCGGCAGGCAACAATTAATCGTGCTCGACGGTACGCGTGGTTTCGCAAATACCGAAGGCAACTTCAGCTTCACCGCTGGTATTTATCCGTTCCGCCTGATTTTCTGGGAACGGGGCGGCGGTACCGCGGGTGTTGAATTCTATGCCTTTCAACCAGGCCAAACCGCCGGCACTCGCTACCTGATCAATGATCGCTCACAAGCGAACGCCATTCGGTCCTACGCCGACCCCGCTGGCAATCCGCCGCGCGTGCTCAACGCCTGGCCGGACCTGACTGTTTACCTCGACTTGAAAGGAAATGGCGGCCCCGTTCCCCCCGCTCCCTTTATGTGGGTGGAAATGCTCGACGGCGGCAGCGCCCTCGACCCGAACTCTGTGGTTTGGACTCTGGACGGCAACCCGCTGGTTGCGACGACCACCAAGTCCGGCAACACGAATACCATCACCGTGCAGGCGCCTACGCTCAACCCGAACTCGGTTCATACCAACCGCCTCGTATATGCAACCGCAGACGGAGCTCGCTACACCAATAGCTGGCCGTTCACGGTGAGCAACTACCCGATTCCGCAGGACAGCTACCGGCTCTCCGCAGTCGATACCTCGAAGCCCGGCTTCAAGGTCAAAGTTCATCAAATGAGCCCAAACCGGAATCCTGGCACAGCACCGGTCCCCAACTCCGAACGCCAGATCGCGAACGGCTACTTTGATCCCGCGACCGGCACGCCCTTTCCGAACACAGCCGATCTCACCGGAGCAGATTCTGACGGATATTTCTCCGTTCCCGGCGTTATTAATTGGAACCAGGACGTCGCGGACATCGGCAGTTTCCCTGGCGATACTGCAATTCCCGGCATTGGCGCTGGCACAGTCGAAAACAGCACCGATCGCTTCGTGCAATCGATCGAGACGATCCTCGAACTGAAAGCCGGACCAATTCGTTTCGGCGTGAATAGCGACGACGGCTTCCGTCTCTCGATTGGCCGCGGCCCCGGCGATGTCGTTGGCACCCAACTCGGAACTGCCGGCGAACGTGGACCGACCGATTCATTCCTCGACGCAATGATCCCTGCCGACGGTTTTTATCCTGTCCGCTTGATGTGGTTTGAAACGGGCGGTGGCGCTGCGGTTGAGTTTTTCGTGGTGAATCTCGCTACCGGCGAGAAGTCTCTCATCAACGACCCGAATGCGTTGATCAAAATCAACGCCTACCAGGACAGCCCTGAAAGCCGTCCTTATATCTCCCGCGTCTTGCCTGCGGTGAACTACACCTACGCGATCGCGGATGAAGATATCATCATCGACATCACCGACGGCGCAATTCCGCTCGACGCAGGCTCTGCCGTCCTCACCCTCAATGGCGTTGCTCAAACACTTACCCCGACGAAGTCTGGGAAAGTCACCACCCTCGTGCGCGACAGTTCCGTCAGCAATCTCCTCCCATCGGGCGTCGTGAACGCAAGCCTCGTCTACAGCTACACCCCCACCGGTGGCAGCGCTGTATTGACCACCAATAACTGGAGCTTCACCGTTCCTCGTTATACTCGCGTCATTCCCGCGGGTAACAAAGTGCTCGCCTCACAGGTCAGCGGCGAAGGTTTCACGGTTCGCGCGAATCTCATGGATCGCTCGCTCAGCAACAACCAGGGCAACGGCGGACGCGATACCGGTAACAACATGCCTGGACCAGAAATCCAACTCGCCGGCGGTTACATTGACCCCGTGACTGACCTCACGTTCCCGAACCTGATCGACCCAACTGATTCGGTGAATGGAGTGTACACCGTGCCTGGCGTGCTGAACGCCAACCACAACACTGGTGCGGGCACCGGCGGCGTCGCTGCGAACTCCGGAATCTTCAACGCGGACGTCGAACTGCCAGGTATTCCCGGCACCGGCACCAGCAATCAGGGCATGGATAACTCCGTCCACGAATACCTCACGTACCTCGAGCTAAAAGCCGGCGCGTATGTAATGGGCGTGAACGTCGACGACGGTTGGGTGCTCACCTCCGCTCCAAATGCGAAGGACACCCTCGGCACACTCGTCGGCTTCCGCAACGCTCCTGGCGGTAACGCGGGCAGCCCGGCAAACAACCCCAACGCTGCTTTCAACCTCATCGTCCCTGAAGACGGCATTTATCCGTTCCGCCTTCTCATGTGGCAAGGCGGTGGCGGTATCAACATCGAATTCTTCGAAATCGAGCGCAACACCGGCGCGCAGGTTCTCGTCAACGATATGCTTGGCGAATTCCCCTCGGTGGTCGCGGTTGGAAACGCAAACCTGTTGCCACTCGCCTCGAAGATCAAGGCCTACAGCACTTACACCGGTCCAACTCGTCCATGGACGAAGTTCTCCGTCTACCCCATGCCTTACATCGGCACCACTGAACCGCGCGACACCTCCGGCGGCGCCGTGACTCTCTGGCAGAATCGCCGCCAACAAAGCGGCCCCGGCCCAATCGAGATCCTGCTCGGCCTTTGGAACGGAAGCTGGAACACTGGTGAACACCAAAATTCCGGCACCGCCACTCGTCCCTTCGGCGACGCAGTCGGCGCTATCGTCGCCGATGTCGGCACCAGTTCCGTCGGCATGGTGCTCGATGGCCAAAGCGTCACTCCAACCGTTACCGATATTGCTGGCTCCAGCGATAAGTTGGTCCTCTACACCCCGTCTGCGCCGCTCTCGCCCTCGTCGAACCACGTCGCGGGCCTGATCTACGGCGGCACAACAAGCTACTGGACCTTCTCGGTGATCACCAACGTGATCGTCGACGCAACCAACAAGGTCGATGCAACAGCCGACGCCTCGAAGCGCGGTTTCAAAGTCAAAGTTGCCCAGGCTGCCACCGGCCAGGCGAACACAGTCGCTCGCGCGGAAAACCAACTCCAGGGTACACCGGCTAGCGTCGCGTTGCCCGGCACAGAAGCAGATGGCTCGTTCATCCATACGAACATCATCAACTTCAACATGAGCGCAAACGCCGGCACGACCAACCAGAATGGTAACTTCAACACGTTGTGGAGCACCTTCCCGGAACTCCCAATCCCGGGACTGCCAGGCACAAACCTCACCGGCAACCCACGCTGGGAAAACTTCACTGCGGAGATTACGGGATATCTGGATCTGCCCGCAGGCTACCAGAAGTTCGGCATTAACGGCGATGACGGTTTCCGCGTGCAAATAGGAAAATCCGGCGAGACAAACTCGCTCGTTGTCTTCAGCACCGGCGATCGTGGCGGCGGTTCCACCGACTTCCCATTCGCCTTTGTTGTCCCCGAAGCAGGCCTTTACCCGGTCCGCATCGTCTGGTGGCAAGGCACGGGCGGCGGCAACCTGGAATTGTTCACCTACGGGCCGAACAATACCAAGGTCCCCGTGAACTCGGATAACCCGAACGCCGTTAAAGCATACTTCGAAGTGAGCGGTGGACCTGTTGACCAGCCTCGCATCACCGAAATCATGCGCATCGCAAACGGTGACATCCACATCGTCTGGGTTAATGGCGGTTCACTCGAAGCCACCGAGTTGCTCGGCGACCAGGCCAACTGGCAAGTGGTCGACAGCGACGGTGACTACACCGCGCCGGCTCCGACCGGCAACCGCTTCTTCCGCGTCCGGAAGTAAGCCGTTCCAGATCCAAGAATCACCAGGCCGGGATGAACAATCCCGGCCTTTTTCTTTTCCAACAAGAGAATCAACTCGTGTGGTTCTTGTTACGGTTAGCAGTCAATCCGACTCCCCTTCCAATCCAAGGTCTGAGTAGATATTACCGTTCCTCGAGGCTGAGTTCGCGCACTGAATCCGAGAGGTTCGTGTGCTTAATTCGCCCGTAATGAGTCTTCTCGCGCGTGCGGGTTTGGCCGCACTGCATGGTTAAAGTGCGAAGGCCGGGAGCGATCCCGGCCTTCCACTCACAACCCTGCTGGAATCGCTCCGCGGCTGGATGTGATCACGCGAGCGACTCACGCGAACGTGGCGCGTTTCGATTACGTTCTGCGGTGCGATGAGTTATTCAATCACGCCCGGATATGCTCGCGCCGGAATGATGCTTCTTCGCGAATTCGATGTATTGCTCCCAATCGTAGGTGGTGACGTCGTGTTTGCCGGTGCGAATGTGGTAGCCGATGGTGCCCGTGACCGGCTTGTCTACTTCGGGCATTTCGGTGACGGGCAGGCCTTCGGTGCCGAGGAGTTTGTACACGGGATTGGCATGGAGTGCGCTTAGGAACTCGCCTTTCGGATCGGCCCACTTGTCTTCTTCGGCGCTGGCCACGTAAACGGGGCGCGGCGCGATCAATGCGATGAGTTCGTGCTGATCGACCGGGCAGGTGTTTTCGTTGTTGTTGTATTTGTTGTAATTATCCGCGAACCAGTGGGGGAAGCTGGTGTTGATGCGCGCAACGGTTTCGCCATAGATACGCCGGCTGAGTGCGGCGCCGCCGCAACCGGAATTATTCGAGATGGTGATGGCGAAGCGTTCATCGGTAGCGCCGGCCCAAAGCGCGGCTTTACCGAGACGCGAATGGCCGATGACTGCGACTTTCTTCGCGTCCACGTCTTTGTCGCTTTCCAGATAATCGAGTGCGCGGCTCAGACCCCAGGCCCACGCGGCGACGGTGCCCCACTCGTCCGGGGCTGGTTTGTTGTCTCCTTTGCGATAAAGCGCATGGACCCCGTTGGTGAAGCCGTCGTCGAAGTCTGGATCGATGTCGCCAGCGTACATCGTGGCCAGAGCGAATCCGGCGTCGACGATCTTCTCGGCTTCCCACCGGCCGGTGCTGCTGCCACGGGTTTCGAGAGTGGCTTTGTTTTCGGTAATCCCTTTGTCTTTTCGATTTGGAACCCAGCTCTTGGTGAGACTGATGCCGGGATCTTTGTTGATGGTGTGATTACCATCGAAGTTTAATCCGAGGAAAGCGGGAACGGGTTTTTGCGCGGAGTTTGGGAGGTAAAGGAGAAGGCCGAGCCTTGGGCCGGAGCCGTCCTCGTTGAAGTAGATGTCGATTTCGCGGCGGGTGGCGCGACCGCCGAGGGCGTTTTTATCCTCGGAAGTTCTCTTGAAGAAAATCTTCTCTGGCTTGCCGGGGCTTTTACCGTAAACGTGTGTTTCGAAGAGGCGGAGTAATTCCGGCCGTCGCTTTTCTTTCCAGGTCTTTGCGTCCTTCACCGGATCGCCGTTCTCCATCACAAGCGGATCGGGCAATTTGTAGTCGCCGACTTTCGATTCGTCATAATTTGCATCCGCAGCAAAAGACGCGCGCACCAACCACGCGAGGACGCACACTCCGACCAGCAGCCAAAGTTTGGAAAACATGGGTGAATACTAGGCTTTTGTTGATTCGGAAAAAAGCTCGAAAAATCGTTTAGAATGGATGCTTTCGATCCGGATTTACCTTACAGTTCCGGTTCTCTGACCTGGGATGACGCTGCCGCTGGAAATTAAAACGGAGGAGGAGCTCGAGAATGTTCTGACCGAGCCGGCACCATCGTTGGTGCAATTCATCACGCGCGTGGCATCGCCGCTCGTGGTTCTTGGGGCGGGCGGGAAAATGGGGCCGACCCTTTGCGTTCTGGCGAAGCGCGCGGCTGAACAGGCGCGGCACAATCTGGATGTAATCGCGGTGAGCCGGTTTTCTGATGCGCGATGCAAAGAGTGGCTTGAGAAGCGCGGGGTAATCACTTTCGACGCGGATCTGTTGAAGCGGGAAGATTTAGATCGACTGCCGGATTCAGCCAATGTGATTTACCTCGTTGGACTGAAATTCGGCACGGCGCAAAATCCGTCGATGACTTGGGCGATGAATACCATTCCGCCGGCCCTCGTTTCGCAGCGGTATGCAGGCTCCCGAACAGTCGCGCTTTCCTCGGGGAATGTTTATCCACTGAGCAACGTGAACACGCTCGGTTCGCAGGAGGAGGATGCGTTGACACCTCTTGGCGAATACCCGAACGCAGTCGTGGCCCGGGAACGTATCTTCGAGTTTTATTCGCGGCAGAATAACACGCCGATGGCGCTGATCCGTTTGTTCTACGCGGTGGAGTTGCGTTACGGCGTGCTGGTGGATCTAGCGACGAAAATTGTCCACGGCGAGCCGATCAGCCTCGCGAACGGTTACTTTAACTGCATCTGGCAAGGTGACGCGAATGAGATGATCATTCGAAGTTTATCGCTTGCAGCGGCACCGCCGGCGCGATTCAACCTGTGCCAGCCGCAGGTTTACTCTTTGCGCTCCGTGGCAGTAGAACTTGGGGAACACATGAACATCCCGCCGCTGTTTGCGGATTCAGAAGCTTCAACGGCGCTGATCGGCGATCCTTCGCGGATCTGTCAGGCGCTCGGTCGCCCCGGAACTCGGTTCGAGCAAGTGCTGAAGTGGACGGCGAACTGGGTGCGGAAAGGCGGGAGAACTTTGAACAAACCAACCCACTTTGAAGTACGCGATGGAACATACTGATGGACGCCGCGGTTAAGGAACTGCTTCAGCGCGGGACAGTGATCCCCGCCTGTCCGTTGGCTCTGGACGCCAGGCGGCAATTCGATGAGCGGTATGAACGGGCGCTGGTCCGCTACTATCTTGCGGCGGGAGTGGGTGGGATCGCGGTGGGAGTTCATACGACGCAGTTCGCAATTCGGGAGCATGCGTTATATCGACCGGTGCTGGAGCTTGTCGCGACCGAGTTTCGGAGCGCCGTACGACCTTTGATTAAGATCGCGGGTGCCTGTGGAGAGACGAAACAGGCCGTCAGCGAAGCGAGTATCGCACGGGACATTGGATATGATGCGGTGCTATTGAGCCTTGGGGCATTGGGGAACGCTTCGGAAGGGGAGTTGATTGAGCATTGTCAGGAAGTTTCGGAGGTGTTGCCTTTGGTTGGGTTCTATCTGCAACCGGCCGCCGGCGGGCGATTACTCCCCTACTCTTTCTGGCGGAAATTTGCGGAAATTTCCAATGTGGTCGCAATTAAGATCGCGCCGTTCAATCGTTACCAGACGATCGATGTGGTGCGCGCGATTGCGGAATCTGGACGCGAAGACATCGCCCTTTATACCGGGAACGATGATAATATCGTGCTCGATCTTATTACGCCGTATCGTTTCGTGGTGCATGGCCGGCCGGTGGAGCGGAGGATCGTGGGCGGATTGCTGGGACACTGGGCAGTGTGGACAAAGCGCGCGGTGGAACTGCTTGCGGAGTGTCACTGCGTTGCGAAGGGGGGTGCAGCGGTTCCGAGAGAGTTGCTCCGGAAATCGGTAGCGGTTACGGACGCGAACGCGGCGTTCTTTGACGCGGCAAATAATTACGCCGGGTGTATTGCAGGCATTCACGAAGTGCTGCGACGGCAAGGGATGCTTGCGGGGAGATGGTGCCTCGATCCCACCGAGACGCTAGGTCCTGGTCAGTGTAATGAAATCGATCGCGTTTACGGTGCGTATCCAGAGTTGAATGATGATTCGTTTGTTGCGGAGCATCGTGACGAGTGGTTCCGCTGATTGCGCCTAAATCGGCTTCGACAATGAGTGAGTCTAGTGGCATTTTCCGGGAGGTGGATAAGTTAGCTCAATTGCGGCAGATCTTGCGGTCTTACGAATCTTGTTTGGTGGCGTATTCGGGCGGGGTTGATTCGGTTTTCCTAGCGTATGTGGCGCATCAGACCTTGGGCGATCGCAGTTTGGCGGCGATTGCAGATTCACCGAGCCTCCCGCGGCGCGAACTTGCGGAAGCCCTGGAGATCGCGGAGCAGTTTGGGTTCCCAGTGCGCGTTGTCCACACTCATGAGTTCGACAATGCTTCGTATTTGGCGAATCCGACCAACCGCTGCTACTTCTGCAAACACGAACTTTTCTCCGAACTTGCGCCGCTGGCACAGACCGAAAAATTTGCGGTGATCGCATACGGCGAAAACGCGAGCGACGTTGGAGATCATCGTCCGGGCGCGGTTGCGGCGGGTGAATTCAAAGTGCGCGCGCCTTTGAAGGAAGCTGGGCTCAGCAAGAAAGAGATTCGCGACTATTCAGCTCAGCTCGGCTTGCCGACCGCTGAGAAACCACAACTAGCCTGTCTTAGTTCGCGCATTCCGTACGGCGAGAACGTGACGCCGGAAAAGCTGCGCATGATTGAGCAAGCGGAGCAGGTTTTACGTAACGCCGGTTTTTACGATGTGCGCGTTCGCCATCATGAATTGAAGAATGGGCATCTGGCGCGAATAGAAATCGGTCCCGCAGAGATCCCGAAGCTTTTTTCTAGCGATGCTTTTGCAAATCTCGCCGGCACAATTCGCGAGGTCGGATACATTCACGTGACTCTCGACCTCGAGGGATACCGGCGGGGTTCACTCAACTCAGCTCCTTTAGTTCCGATATCCTTCCGCGCGCCCCCGGCTCGTTAGCGCACCTTGTTCCGGTGAATTAAATTAAGGTTCGGTCCTCCAGCGCCGGGTAAGTATGCCTGCACGTAAAAGCGGGGCTGATATCTTGCCCGCTTCTATCCGATCGTTCAAAGCAGCGTCTTAGATCTTCCGCAACCTGAAGAAGCGGTGCCTGACCGCGAGGTCGCGTGGGATCGCGAATGTTTCCATGGGCGACGCAGCGGTGCGCGTCGTGACTGTGATCCAATTAGGAGCACCGAGATCGTTCGTCGCTTCGACGGCATAAGTGTCGCCAACGGTGAGATTCAGACCTTGCAGCTGCAAATTCCCGTCGCTGGTGCGGATGATATTCACGAAGAACGGCACCTGGGTGGTATCGAACTCGAGTGTGAGAGTTGCCGTGTAGCTCACCTGCTGCAACGTGTTGTTCGCAATGCGAACGTAATAAATCCCAGGCGTCAGCGGCGGTGTACTGGACTGATCAATTCGAAGGGACTCCGTTCCCGGCCCGAGAGTGCCGTTCGCGCGATACGTAAACGTGGTTGTCGTCGGGATGGAATCTTTTTGCCCGTATAACGTCACGTCGCCATCGGAAACGACGGTTACCGTCGCAGCACGTGCATTCGCAGGAACAACGAATTGGAACACACCGTCGTTCGTGTTCGTGCCGCCGGTGCCCGGATCCGGTTCGAGATCGCCCACCGCGGGAGTTTCGGGCGTGAGAATCGGCGGCGGGCCAGAGCTGGAGCAGCTGCCGTCGGCCTGGAATGTCAGGCGGTAGCTATTCGTCGATTCAAGGAATTGGTTGATGATCGCGACGTAGATTGGTTTACCCGTCAAACGAGCCGGCGCTGGCAGCAAAGTGGACAAGTCCAAGGTCGCACGGCCATTCGCCTGGCCGGGATTTTGGCTATTTGGAATAGGAATGAAATCATCGGTTTCAGGGTTACCGGTGGGGAAACCGCTGTGGTCGGCAAAGATGAGCAATTTGTCAAAGTTGCCGATGCCCTCTAATTCAAGTCGCGCGAAGGTCGCGCCGGCGCAGGGGTCAAGGATAAGATAATGAACTTGGTCATCCTCAAGCGTAATCGTCCCGAGCGAGTCACCAGCAACCATTGTGTCCGCAGGATTGCGGGTGTCGACGAAGGCAATTTCAAGGCTCCAATTGAGCACTTCACTGGTGGGGAGCACCGCGCCCGTCCGGGTGTCGCGGACTTCGAGACGCCATTCGCCCATGGCGCGTTCACCTTCGATCAGTTCGAATGGTTCCTCAGGTTGCAGGAAAACATCCCCGCTGGATTCAACCGAAACGGTGTCGATCCAGACTTCACCATTGCCTCTATTGAAGCTTAGACTTTCGGTGCTGCTGCCAGGGACGAAAACGACCTCATTCAACTGCCAATTGGGCCCGGCACTGATGGGCGTTGATACCCCGCCGATGGTCGAACTTGCTGTTGGATTCGCGGTGTTTGTTAGTGGCGTAAAACTAGGATCAACTTGGACTCTTAATCCCTCCGCTCCGCCAGCATCGTTGAGAACGAAGTCGACAGTGTTGATACCCAATTCCAATACTGGGTTCGGCAAAAAGTTAAAAGGCGCCGCATTGAAGTTCGATGCAGCGGCCGCGGGCCAAGCTGTAAAGAAGCGACCGTTAATGCGAATCTCCGGCCCTGCGTCATCAGCAGCCCATTTAAACTGCCGGAAATACGTGGCAGGATTATTCTCGTAAAGATTAATGTAAGTGCGGACGACGAAGATTCCAGTCGCATCATTCGTTGGCACCACCGGATAGGGAGCAATCCACTGCGACAACCCATTCGTATTTGGCGTCCATGATGTTGGCGGGAAGAACGGCGGCTCGTTTGTATGCAGAACAAACATCGAACCCGGGAAGCGTTGATAGTGCGGGTCGACTAATCCCGGAGCGAGCGGGAAGCGCGAGTTGTCCACGCCGGTGCTGTAGAAGTCCAACCTCTCACCAGCTTTCGCATAAAAGCGCAAACGATATGAGCGCCCTTGGCTGATGGCAAACTGCCGATTGATTCCACCAATACCCAGGGACAACAAGGTATCGCCCGTGTGTGCGAGGCTTGGCGAGTTGATGATGCTGACCTGCCCGTTCTGCACGCGCCAACCGTCCATCAAAAGCTGATTCGGCGTATAATTCCCGACTTGTGTGGAGCCTTCGAATCCGCTCGCAAACGCGATACCCACTGCACCCAGCGAGTTACTCGAGCCCGGATTTGCATATTTGACTTGAGTGTTAGCCAGGTTCGTACGGTCGGTAAAGATGACGTAATTCCCCTGCGTGATGACGGTAATCGAACCGTTGGTGGACCGGTTGGTTAAAGTAATGGTCCCACCGATTCCGCCAGCGTTTGTGTAACCGCGATTCTCCGAAAGCAGAATGCGCGAGCCTTGGGGACTAACTAAGGTCAACGCAATGTCCGAGGACCTTGGATGCTTCATCGAGATTCCGACCTTAACATCACCGACCAACTTATCTTCCCGAACATCGATGATGCTATTAGTTGTCGCGACATCAAAAACATCCTCCAAGAGTCGACGCGAGAAGAACCGGTTGAAGTTCGCGTCAGCATAGGAGGGCGTAACAGTTAAGGTGAATGAGACAATGCCACTTCCAGGATTTCTTAAACCCATGTAGTAAGTTCGCCCGCCAACCACTGATAAATCGAATCTCGCCCCGGGAGGATTAATCACGATGTTAGTATCAAATTCATTGGTCGTCGGCAATAAGCCCTCGCGCCAATAAAACTCTAGCTGCCCATTGACTGTAAAATCAAAGTTTACGTTGGTTACACCGAACGGCACGTCTAACGGATAATAAACGATTCTCCCCCCTTCGACCGTGCCACTGATCGGGCCGTCAATAGGAATACTCTCGCGCAAAGGATCAATCACGATTTCAAATCGCTGCACACGACCAGTGTGCGACGGTGCATCGTCGATCATTTCAAGGAACCAGGGCCCGACTAGTTTGTAACCAGCAAATTCGTTAAGGGAACCGGGACCATCAGACTGTATTGTCCCAACCTGATCAAACATTATATTATCATTATATGTAAACGCGTTAATCCCGAAGTTAGTTGCTCCAAGATTATGATTGTTGAGTATAACGCGTTGCTGCTGCTTGCTCAGGACACCCACCAAGTCGGGGAAATTCTCATGAAAGGTCGTAACGCTTACTTGCGCATTTGCCACGCGCCGACTGCTCAATCCAATCGCAAGCATAGTGCCCGCTGTGGGTTTACGTGGGTTTCCGTCGAGGACCGCCGCCTCGAACGGGACGCCGTTCAGGTAAATGCGTCCATTACGCTCTTCCTCAAATGGCTCGTCGCTTGAGACGCCAATCAAAGAGAATTCCGCTCCATGCTGGTCCTCTGCTTTCACGCCGAGATAATACACAGTACCTATCGCAGCATTTGTGAAGATCACGCTTTCCGTCCCGCCAGCTAGCGTGGACTTCCAAGCCGTCGCTATTGCATTAGCGCTCAGATTTGTAAGCTGCGGGTCTGTTGAAACGTACAAGTCGATATCGGCTTCAATGCTCCGCGGCTTGGAAAGGTTCGGTGGATTAAAGGTGACAAACGCCACGTTTGAGCCGGCGCGAGTTGTCACAAGCGCGTTCGTTTCGTTAATATTCGTAAAGATATAGAAATTCCACTGACCAACAGCGCCATTCGTGCTCAGGAGTGTTGGATTCGCGCCGACGCGCTCGTCCAGCAGTGGCAGACCATTGGTTATGCGCGTGAGCGCTGCGCGAGGTTCGACATTAACCAAGGCAACTCGCTCGAACAGGTCGAATACATTGACGTTCGGCAAGTAGCCGTTTGGATTAGACGGGTCTGGATCGTTCATCTCGGGGTTCGCGCCCAATTCGGAGGAAATGACCAACGCAAAATCCTGCACGACATCGTTGCGGCTGCCTGTCGCGGCAAGATACCCAGGCACAGCATTCACGTTTACGCGACGAGCACGGACCGTCACCGAAAAGCGATCACCAAGCAAAGAGGGGTCGGATATAGTGACCTGCTCAACGTTGTTGATCACGTCAGTGATTATCGGATCGAATGCGGGATCAACGGGGACCGTCTCATCGCTTCCTACAGGAATGTTGTTTCCGCAATACACGAAGCCCGTATCGAGATTCGTGATAACGAGATCGAGGTCGTTAACGAGTTTTACAGCAACGGCCGGATTGCCGGGAGGATCAGTCCAGACCAACGTCGTGCGCAGCGGAAACGAAACCGCGTTACTGTTCAGCGTAATGTTCCAAGTTCGGCTTTGTCCGGTCGCGAGTGCGTTGTCCGGTGATTGCTCAACAAAACGCAACCTATGTTTCCGCGCATCAATCGAACTGTGGTCATTTGTGCTGTAGGAGCTAAGACTGTTTGGCAAATTCGGCAGGCCCCAACCCTGGTAATTCGCTGCCGATTGCGCAGCCAGGTCGTAGCTTCGACTTAAAGAGCGTGCGCCGTTTATTACGAGCGCCTTCATCAATGCGGGACTCAAGTTTCGGCGGGCAGTGGTCGGCGCTTTACCCAAAAAATACTCCTGAATCAACGCGAGCATTCCGGACACATTTGCCGCCGCGAACGTGCTGCCACTATCGAAACGATACGGCTGCAAATTGGTGTGCAAATTGAAATAGAGCTCCCCGAAATTTGCGTCGTTTGTATCAAACCCATTGAAGTCCCAACCTCCCGAACGCGCCGAAATCAGCATGGTGCCGGGAGCAACGACGTCTGGTTTGAAGCGTCCAATATCTCCTTCGATCCCGATTCCGACATTCCCACGGCTTGAGAAGGAGGCCACCTCATCCTCGCTGTCTGTCGAATTAGCGAATGGATAAATGAATTCAACCTCCTCGTTTGTGCTGAGCGTGCCATCCACGTTCGTCGTGTAGAAATAGTTCGTAAGCGTATAAAAAACATTCGTGATGAAACGCGGCGTTTCGAGAGCGCCCACTGTAATAACATTTTTCGCGGTAGCGGGGGATTCGATGCTGTCGAATCTTCCGCCGAGACCGTCTTCATCGCCAAAGCCGGCATTGCCCGCGGCAAAGACAAACAACAACGGTTGCTCATGCGGCGCGGCCGGTAGAGCATCTCGCACGGCCTGATCAAAACGCGCTGCGGAACTGTCGTAAGTCTCTATTCCGTAGGTCCAGCTATTGTTTGAGATAAGCGAATTCGTCCGACGCAATGTGACATAATTCGATTGCGCAGCGCTTTCGATCAACCAGCTGTCGAGTAGATGTATATTCACGTCCGACGCAGAGCCCGTCGGATCAAGCGGTAACGCAAGCAGGTCTGCAGCGGGCGCCATGCCGCGGAGTGTCGCATTCGTGTCCGACCCTGGAAGGACTTGCACAATCACGTTCGTCGAGGGTGAACCGTTCGTTCCTTCAATTGAATTTGTTCTGTAGGTGCTTGGAGATTCATTACCACTGCCAGCGATTAAGCTAGCCACAAACGTTCCATGCCCGTCCGGATCGTCGTTCGCCGTCATCAATCCGCCCAGAGGCGGCGCAGGCAAATAGATTGTCGTGTCCCTCAACGCGGGGTGGTTCGGCTGAATACCAGTGTCATTGATGTTCACGAGTACGCCTTGCCCAGTCAGGCCGAGGTAGTTTGTCGCTCCACCATTCGTAGCCACCCCCATGACCACGCGGGAAATATCAGATGCCGGCATGCGCGGGGAGCTGCGTTCGATTCCTTGCACCGAGGGCAGTCGCGCTAGTGATACCAGGTCATCCGTCCCCGGACGAAGAATCAACTGAGGACCAAAAGGCGATTTCTCCTGCGCCAGCACTTGCACATTCAAACGTGCGACTTCTTCGAAGAGATTCTCTGTATCGGGCAGAAACGTTACGCGCAGCATCGCCCCTTCAGGCAAAGGCTCCTGGTTGACAGCGAACCCCAACAAAGCTGGGTCCAGCTTGTAGTACGGCTGATATGGCAAAACGCTGCTGATTCCTTGCGCTGCTATAAGACTATCCGCGCCAGACTTGTTCAATTTAACAAAGTAAGCGTTATTCGGAACGTAACTGATAATTTCAGCGCCAGCTTCACTCAGGCGCGCACGAAAATCCGAATCTGGCGCGCCCGTCGATTGAACGATGTAACTGCCTGGATCCCCCTCAGCGCGCAGATGCTCCGGAATCTCGGGAGCTTCCCCGCTCGTATCAATCAGCGCGTTCGCGAGTAAGACCGCGCGATCGTCACGGACGAGTTCCTTGAGCGTCTTTTGCGTATTACGCAATCGATACGGATACCGTTTGCGGATCGCTTCCGGCTCCACTTCTCCACCGGGTTGGATTGAGTCGGCGGTAATCTCTGCGGGCGAAAACGCTTCTGCAGCAGTCGAAAGCTTAGCCAACTGTGCGATGCCCGAGCGCGTGCTGAAAAGGTCCAGGGCCGAAGTCGGCGGATTGGTCGTCGCCACCGCCTTGGGTGCGCTGCGTTTGCGCGCTTCGATTTCATTGCCCTTTAACCAAAAGAAAGCCGCCGCCACAAAAAGAAGGACGCTCAGCAGGGACCAGGTTCTTGCACTAAAACGCATAGCGATGACCAATCACAATAGCACGGTTGGCGCCGGATGTTCCAAAAATCTTTTGCCTCCCTGCCATACTTTACTCCAGTGGCGGCACGACCTCATACTTCTCGATCACGGCGCGCAACGGATTGCTGGTGTCGCGAGGCTGGCCTTCCACCCGGAAGGTCGTCTTCGTGATCACTTCGCCGGTGATCTGGTAATTCGTGCACATGTGATAATAATTCGGATCAGTTGTCAGCGAACGCGGCGCAGGCTTCAGTGATTGGCCAAAAGCATAAACCACGAACCGCGGATCGTCCGCCTGCAACAACGAGAGTATCTGTTGCGGAATGTATTCCACCGCGCGATCGGTCCAGACCGCTTGGACTTGCTCATTTCCTTGAGCGAGAAACGGACTTTCGACGCTTAATCCTGGCGCTGCCAGAATATCACCCATGCTCCGGAACGTATTCGCCAGTCTGCCCGAGAGCGTGTTGGTAAGTAATATTCCGATATACGGAGCGTTTTGGTTCGCGTTCGGGTTTGGATTTCGAATGATCGAATACTGATTCGTCCGCGCCTGGCTGATGCTCGCCACGATCGCCGAAATTTCGCGCGACCCTGGTTGAATGACGTCCGCGATATAAGAGGTGTTCGGGTCAGTACCTGTAGTTCGCTTCCCGAGCGCGGTGTTGTAGTCAACTGTGCTCTTCGGCGCTAACGCGCCACTCAAAACAGCACTCCATGCAGCAGCATTCGTTTGATTGACCGAGAGCAGCCCCCGAGCGGAATTCTCATTCAACGCGGTGGTAAACACGTCCAGCAATCGCCAATCGCGCATTGGGTGGGTGCCAACTGAGCCCGCCCAATCGTACCACAGACTCGGGCTGTTCGTGCGGAACACTCCGTTCCCCATGTTGCGATAAAACGACTTCAAATAAATGGTCTGCCACGGAGTACCGCGATGCACCTGCCCGAGAACCCCGATGTTCGGAAACTGATAAACGTTCGTTGCCCGCGGCGAGAAATCCCAGTCGTCAGAACTCCGGATATCCGGATCCATCAATCCCCAATTCCAACTGAACCGATCGGTCGTATCGCTGTCGCTGGTTACGCCTTTCCACGGGTGGTACCGGGCAAAATTAAGTTTTCCGATATTCCAATTAGTATCCCTATTAAGCGGAACATCGAACGACTCAGGACCCTCGTTCGCTCGATCCCTGCGCAAATCTTCTGCCATGTAATGCACCAGCGGGTCGTTTACTTGCCAACTCAGTCTCTGGATCACTTGGCGCGTAGGCGTGAACGGTGCTTGGTGGCTGAAACCGTAGTTCGCGACGTTCGTATCTACTCCTGTGCGCGGCGGTAAGCCTATAAAAACCCGGAACTTGGAAATTTCACCTTCCTTGTTCGGCAAATTCGACCTGTAACTATTCCATTCTGGCTCGTCAACGAGACCGGCAGAGACGGCCAGCTGATTCGTCATACCTACCGTAACCGGCCCGCCATTGACTAAGTTGGTGTTCCAATAGTCCAGCGCCGTTGGCTTCTGTTGGGGATTGCGCGAGGCGGACGTTGCAAGATTATTGGTTTTCCTCAATTCCGCCCGCAGATCCATCTCGGTCACAAGTCGGTCGAACGAGATAAAATCCACTAACCGCCCAGTATTGTCATCAATCACCCAATATTTGACCCGGTTGGTAGTGTAGAGAAGAAAGTTTGGTGGTTGTTCAACTACCGAGGTATAGTCCGTAGGATTGCGGAATCGAGCCGGGCCAGGAGGAATCGTCCCCCCGGTCAAGGTTGTAGCGCTATAAGGACGATCCTCAAACAACGTCCGTAGGTGGTCTATTAAGACTCTAAAGCTATTAGTCCGCTGCGGAAAACGGAGGTCTACCCCTGACCAATCCGTCGCCGCAGTAAACCTGTTTGCCGAGGTGAAATTCGTTCGAAACACCGGAGGATCATAGATATTCGTGCCGTCCCGTAACGCCACCGTGGAAAACACTTCACCGTCAATAGTCATTGGCCGATTGTTTGTGGCGCGATAGGAGTTCCAGGCTTCCATTCCCCAGCGTTGCTGCAACCCCACGAGAAACATCTGGTTTGTTGCGGTGATGTTCGTGCTGCTCGGGTCACTCTTTGTCAGGCGCAGTTTACGCGAGAATTCTACGGTGGAATTTAGCGCTAACTCGTTAAGGTTGGGGTGTCCCTTCTTGGCTCCAATGACAATATGTTGGCCATAAAAGTTGTAAATAGAGAGTGACGAGTTCACTCGGTTTGTAAAAACATCCTCGAAGGTGCGCCATTGTCGCGCGAGCACATCGGGCGCACGAAGCACAGGAAAAACGGAGTCGTTGCCGCCGAGTTCGACAAACCCCGATACCACAATGTTCGTTAGCTTGTTCGTAAAGACTGGCATAAACGTGGAAGGGAGCGAAAATGGCCGATTGGTCATCGAATCATATATATTCGCCGCTAACTGTAGGATCCGATGGATCGTCGGAGTGTACTCATTGATCACCGTCCCCGGTGGCATCCGCGGGCTCACCCCATAGACTTGAATATTAGTAATATTAAAATCGGAGCGGACCAATGTATCTCCAATAATCTTATACTCAGTGGGCACAGGCGCATTTGGGTTGCCGCTCGGAGTATACATCGGCCGGTTGAACCTGAGTTCCTGCTGCCGATTGCTGATAACCACCCTGCCCTCAACACTTGCCTCCAGCATTCGTTGCGCCGCGGTGAGAAAGAACACCAATCCATTGGTCCCGTCGATCCATCGCTCGGTGACATTCGTGATCTGCCCGACTGGATTCTTGAAGTTCAAATGAACTTTGCCGTCAAGCCATGGCTTCGAGTCAGTCCCAAGCTGCGAGGCTAGTCGGTAGAAAGTATATCGGTCGTAAGAACTATTACCGCTGGTTCCACTGCCGCCATCCGCCGCGCGCAGGCCTGGCGTCGTCAATCGCTGCACAAAATTGGGAGACGTTGCATCGATGCTGAACAACTGTTGAATGTCAGTAAATGCGTTAGTGTTTAAGCTGCCCGGCCATCCTCGCGTGCCCGATTGTCCTGCCTCGTTGTCCGGAAGGATCCCGGGAGTGAAGAATGGACGAAGCTGGCCAGAGGAGATACTTACCACAGGACGAGCGCTGAAATCCTGCACGAAGTTAGCTTCATGGATACTTGCGAAACGAGTCGGGTCCTGTGCAGGGTTAAGTAGATTATCACGAACCAGCGTATTCCGCATCGGTTCCAAAAAGCTGCGTCGGGGATAGCGGTACGAAAGCAAGGTGCGGGCGTCGTCGAATGCTTCGCCTGATGCCTGAAAGAAGCCGCTGGGCTGCAATCCAAATTGATAGCTAGCCGGGAACCACGCGTAATTGTTTGTATTCAACTCACGAAAGAATGCAGCCAAGTTGATTTCCCACGGTCCAACTCCCTGGCTGCGGCTGAAACTGTTCCCGGTAGTCGTGATATCAAGGCGATCCTCAGTGCCATTTACCTGGTTATGAATAAAATTGAGGTCGAGGGTTTTCCCTGCTGGCAGGACGAGATAAGCAAGCCGACCGACAAAGCGGTTTGTTTCGCTATGGGGAAGATCCGGCCGCTCCAGCACGCCAATCCATTCAGGATCGCCGACGAAATGGTTCGTTATAATATTTCGATTTGCATCGAGAATTGGATTGTTGTTGAGGTCTCTTACCGGCCACGTGCCATTCGTCTCGAATTGGCGATTCCGATTGAAATCAAGATAGAATCGCAAGTCCCCCAGCCCATTACGGTTCGTTTCAATAAAAACGGGGACGGCAGGGTCGTACTGTAGGTTCGATAATAACTCCAGATATTCCGCGTTATTCAGCGAAAGCCATTGCCACGGCGGGCCAACGTTCACATTTGTCGGAGCCAGCCCAGCGTTAAACCAATTGGGATGGTAATAGGCCTGGGAATTAAAGATATCATAGTTCAGGCGCGAACCGCTGGAATTCATCCGGGCCAGAACTTCGGTCTTCACCCGCTCCAGCGCGGCATCCGCCATGTCCTTCGCAATCGCGGTCTCTTGCGTGACAATCACCGACGAACGTTCTCGCCGAGTCACCGCGAGAAACACAATTGCCATCAGCGTCACCACCGCCAGCATCACCAGCGTGATAACCAGGGCGATACCTTTTTCCTTCTGCTTAACTGTAGACCGACAATTCATTGCGATGCTGTCCGGATGGTAATTCGTTGCCTAAAGAGATGTACTTTGCTGATCTGCCGCTGCAGAAACTTCGCCGCGTTGGGGTTCTGGTCATCCAGCATTGTATAATACTGCGCCAGCGTATCAGGCTCCAGCATCCCAAACTCCATTTCTATGTAAGCAGGCATGACGTTCGTTAGGAACTGAAACGTGGTGGTATACTGAATATTTGGAACGCCCGGCCGACGCGGATCACTTACTCCGGTGGGAACGCCTTCTTGAAGGAGCGCGTTGTACCCATTTGTTTCGCCGGACGGCAAATCGGTTCCGGGATTCATCAGATTCGGGAAAATGTTTGTATTACTCGTGAACCGGGCGCGCGCTGCGACATAGTCATTGGTATAACTTCCATCCTGATAGCTTTCTGTATCCCAACCGAGCCTGCGACCATTTCGGTCGAACGGAACGAAGGTGAGATGCACAATGCCGTCAGCGATGTGCCGATACGCGCGGTGAGGACGACCGATCTCTTCTGGAAGGCCAACGCGGTTAGTGAGAGGAGTGAATACAAAGGCGCGGGAGAGCTCATTGGAAATCGGGCGATGGCCGAAGATGTTAGTCTCAAAGCGCTGCAACGATCCGACGCCATTATTGAAATCGACTACGCGATAACCAATCCCCTGCCAGCCGTTGGTGCGATTGTTATAAAAGAAAATTTTGTGAATGAAGTTCGTGCGTTGAAGGATCGGGTTCGCAGCGTTCATCACATAATTATTCGGGGCGAACTCGCGCTCCATGCCACCGAGCATGTTGATCTCATTGATCGCAATCCGCCGGCTACCGAGATCCAGCAGGTGAAAGGACATTGTCGGCTGAGCTTGTTCCAGTTCGCCGACGATCATTTCCGCTACGGCGCGGGCCTTTTGCGCAACATCGGTATTGGTTTCACTCCGGCGCAACGCCCGCTGCGTCTGGTTGAAGACGCTGAAAAGAGCGTAAATAATTACCCCCAGAATCGCGATAGCGAGCATCAACTCAATAACCGTGAAGCCCAGCCGGCCTTGTCTCGTCTGTAATTTATATTTCTGCTCGCGGATCATCTCGTATCCTGTTACTGCAGCCCAGCTACATTGAATTGGTTGGGCGCAAAGCGGCGCAATGCACGATCATCATTGTTGATTTTTTGTGGATTCGTGTTCGTGGCAACCAGCAACTCACCGGAGACTCGCGCACGAAAGGTTTTCCGACTATTGCCCACAAACCAACCATTCCCCCGCTCTACCACCGGCCAGCGTAGAATCAGCCGCACGTCCCACAAATTTGTCGCCATCGCTTCGTTAAACAGCAGCGTCGGTAAATTGTTAGTGTCATCTTGCATTAGTCTGGCAACGAACCCGTCAGGTAACGGCCGCACTGGGACAAGCTCCGACTGCAACTCATAGCGGAACGTACTCTGGACGGTATTTGTGAAGGGCGACTGGTCTGTCGCCGGGCCGGTGATCGCCCGCACACGAGCGGTAATTCGGTTCGTCACCAAACGGCCTGCAATAAACTCATGCTTAGCAATACTCAAAAGGCTGATAATTTCCGAACCAGTGAGATACGGCTCGGTATTGTTAACAATCACCAGTGCTGGAGGTCGATTTGACGGGTTTGAAGTAATCCTGATTTCTTCAACGTAGTTCGTCAGGTCATGTAAGCCGCTCGCCCCACTCTTGATCGCTTCGAGCCAGTAGCGCCCCTCCTGATTCATCAAAGTGTCTTCGCGATTGTCCTTCTGCACGGTCATACCTAACGGAAGCACCCCGATAATCGCCACTAACGCAAACGCCACCACCGCCAGGCTCAACGCAATCTCGACCATGGTGAACGCCTGTTCACTTCGGCGATGCGAACCGCGCGGTCCCGCTTGGCAGCGATGATTGTTATTGGCCTCTTTCCGCATAATTCATGTATTGCAGGCTGGCAAACTTGTCCGTTGGCAACATGGGGCGAACGACACGCGCCCGGCCGGTCAACCAATCAATCCGAATCGCAGGGTTGTTCGTCGCATTCCCCTTCGGTGTTTCTATAACTTCGGCGGCTGTGATGCTTTCCGGATCGCCGCCTGGAGTTTCTTGCGGGTAGATGATGCTGCCCTTCACAATCGGAATAATCACATCGTCCGTATAGTAGCCGCTCGCAGGCAGTTTCAGTCGCCCTTGAAAATCGAACGCGATATACGGCAATGGGATTCTCTGCGTGCTATTGGTCGTCGGAAACGGAAACAAGTATTTCTCTGCAGTCGCGCCAGGACCACGCGGCGGGTAATCATCCGGCGGATCGCTAAAAAAGAATGGGCGGTTGAACAGCGTCTCGTTTAACATTTTTGTCCGATCGTTATACTTCTCTAGGTCGAACTTATTGGTCGGAACGAAAACCCCGTCCGGCAACGTTCGCCAGTCGGTCAAATATCGGGGATTGTTTCGCCCGGGCTGATCTCCCAGACTGCGAGTGGTGAACAGAGCATAAGAAGTGAATTGCAAATTCGCATGCTTGGCCACTTCCCGCCGCTCTGTACTTGACCACCCCTGGTTTAAGATACTGGGCCCCGCAAAAACAACGTAAACAGTCGTGCGCTCGTTGATCGCCTTGGTGCGCGCATAAGAAAGATCATCCACCAACTGCCGGACCGCCGCGCCGATGTCATTTGTTCCGCCGATACCCTTGAGCGCCGGAATACCGATCGCCGCTAGGAGCGCGATGATCCCCATCACGACCAGCAACTCGACCAGCGAGAAAGCCCGTCGAATCCTATAACGGCGTTGGCGGAAGATTGTCATTGTGCGTTCCAGCTTAAGATATTGTCCTTATTAGGCGCCACGGTTGCGGGTTGCCGGTCATCGGCCTGACGATCCGGACCAAGCGACCAGACCATCACGTCCGTCTTGACTTCGTAACTGTCGTTACCAGCTCGAAACGCCCCCGTGATGTTCTTGCCATTTAGTTCGTTGACTAGATTGGCACGATAAAAAGCGTCACGCGTATTGTTATCATAGTTTAGGTCCAATGAAATAATGTAAGGACTGCCCCACGGATCGCGATACACCCCATCCGAACCGATCCCGGGCGAGTTTGTTCCTGCCACCGGATTAACATTCAGGAACACCGTGCCTTGGCGATTTTCCGGGTGGCCTTTAGCGCGCGAAATCCAATCCTTAACGTCCATCAAAATGGCCATGACTTCGGAATTGTTTGTCATGACAGGTCCCGGCGTGCGCGGAATCATCACCGGTCCACCCTTCGGAGTATACCATTGGCTGTTCGGGAAAGCAGTGCCGTAAGTGAAATCAGGGTTCGCCAGCGAAACTCCTGCTTTCCGAGTGTTCTGCGCCGTCGGTAAGCGGCTATAGCTGGAGTAGTAAGTTTTAATCGAAGTCTCTATCCCTTTAATCTCCGTGCGCGCCTTGGCAACTCTGGCCTTTTCTTTTGCCCTGCTGAGCGCCGGCAGCAACATCCCTGCTAAAATACCAATGATCGAAATTACGACCAGCAACTCGATCAAGGTAAATGCCCGTATGAATCGTCTTTGTTTCATGTTATCTCCAACTCGTCCTCGAATTATTTAATCCTGAAAATCCGCCAGGAAGCGCGCCGTTCCGTGTCCATAAAACCGGCCTCTGCCGGCGAACACGTCTCTTGCGCAACGGCAACTCTAAAGAGAGCGCTTCAGCCCCCGTTTTTCCCTTCAGCGCACTCATAACTAGTGTGATAGTCGGCGTCCATTCCTCTGTGGACCACCGCACTTCCAACTGTTTCCCTTGAGTTCTCATATTGCCTTTAGCGATTCGATTAATTCTTCCAGTTCGCGATCACTTGCGGTTTTCCTCCGACCTCGATTTCCGCCCACAAATCAAATGTGTTTTTGTTGTGCCGGTTCGTGCTCGACGCGTCGTAAAACCACGGATTGATCTTCTTTCCTGTAGGCCCTTCAAAACCAAGCGGCGTCGCATCGTATGGGTAACCCGGAATGGCTGCGGTTTGCCTCGGAGTAGGCACTGGCACCGAAAGAATCTCGATTTCCAGGGCGCCTTGTACGTGTGTAGGGTTCAACTCCGCAATCTGCGCCTCCTTCACTGTGAAACCCTTGTAATCGATGTCGTGTTTATTCCGCGCTGAATTCCGCAGCCCGGATCTGCCGAAAGCCTTCGTAATTTCAGTGGCAGGCACGAACTCGCCATCGTGCAGCTTCACAAACCCGGTTCCTGGACTGTTCGTGAAAACCGTTCCAGTCAACTCATAGAATAGCGGATTCAGTGCGGCATTTTTTCGATATTCGTTTAGTAGCGCAGCACTATTAGTAACTGAATCCCTCATCAACGCGTTGTCCTGCGGATACTCCCCAGTCTCCAACTTGTAGTTTTCAATCGCGTTGACGTAGACATTCAATTCAGTCCGCACTCGCGCAATCCGCATCTTGGTCGTCGCAATCCCGGACAACGGTATAACCAAAGCCGCCAAAATCCCGATGATCGCGATCACGACGAGCAATTCAATCAACGTAAACGCCGCCGTCTCGCCCATCCTTCCGGCGATCCGATTCACATTTTGACTATTCGACTGGCGATTCATCGTCCCTTTAATTCCTGCTCCATCCGTTCGCTCAACCACTGCTTTATCATGCTCTGGTAGTTTAAATATCTTTCCCGGGCTACTCGCTTAATCCGTGCCAACATTCGCGGATCGATCCGCAGCGTAATCGTCACCGACTCATTCCCTTCCGCGCTCGAGGCAACGGCGTTCTCCATTAAACGAACGTCCACCGCGTTCTCCGTCCAGAACGACGCCTCCGCCTCTTCGCTGTCGAAGATCGGCACTTCTTCCCAATTGGTGATTTGCGCCATCGCTGCGTTAGCTCAGGGATTGATTTAACTTACGTTGATAGAAAAATTGCTCTTCAGGAGTGAATAGCCGCGCGCAAACCACCCGGATTTGCCGCCCGTTCGTGCGGTAAACGCTGAAAACTCCCAATCCACTCGCGCTCCGGCCCAGGTTGAAATACCGCGATTGCACAGCAAACCGGCCCGAATCGGGTAACAACCGAATCGCAAACGGATCTTCGAACGACTCTTCCACATCACGTGGAGTCAAAGAACTATTCCATTCAAACGGCGGATTCTCCCAATCGAACTCCATACGGAGAGCTCAAAAGCCGAAGTGTATCCGCTGACTCATGGTATTTACAATGTAATTACTCACAACCCGTGCAACCAGTCAAGATGTAAATACGTAGTAAATACACGCGCTAAGCGTGCTTTTCACGCATTCGTCGCTTTGGGACCACTGTCCCCCGCTCCCTCACCGACCTGCCCTGCTAATACTTTCCCCAAAATTTCTTGGTTTCTAGGGTGGCGCGAAACCGGAACCGATGGTAAGATTCCGCCCTGTTTACCTTGAACGGCTCACTTTACAACTCTATTTCTCTGCTCAGGACGCTTTTTGCTGTCGGCGCACTGCTCTTCCTGACCGCAAATATCTCTGCCGCTCAGCCGGTTAAGGCGAAGATGCGCACTGATCGTATCATCGTTCAGCCGAAGGCTGGAGTGTCGCAGGACGAGATCAATGCTCTCCAGGGCCATCGCCGCACTTTGAAGCACATTAAAGGTTTCAACCGCATGCGCGTCGTGCAACTGGACTCTGCCGACGAGCTCGAACAAACACTCGCTCGTTATCGCGCCAGCGGACTGGTCGAGTTCGCCGAACCGGATCATCTTCTTAAAATCGCCGCGAGCCCGAACGATCCCCATTTTAACAGCGGCGCCCAATGGTCCTTGCGCAATTCCGGCCGGGACATCAGTGCCACGACCGCATGGGACATTACCAAAACCGCTCCTGAAGTGATCGTTGCGGTAATTGACTCCGGCATTCGATACACTCACGAAGATTTGCGCGACAACATGTGGCGTAATCCCGGCGAAACTCCCGGCAACGGCATCGATGACGATGGAAACGGTTTGCGTGACGACGTCTACGGAATAAACGCCGTCCGCGACACAGGCGATCCGATGGACGACAACAACCACGGCACTCACGTCGCGGGTATCGTCGGAGCGGTGGGAAATAATGGGAAAGGAATCGCCGGCGTTGCTTGGAATGTAAAATTGATGGCCTGCAAATTTCTCGGCGCGGACGGCTACGGCTGGACTTCCGACGGCGTGGAATGCGTGAATTATGCGGTCGAAAACGGAGCGGATGTGATCAACGCCAGCTTCGGAGGCGGCGAGTTCTCTCAGGCCATGTTCACTGCGATCCAGGCGGCCCGCAACGCCGGCATCATTTTTGTGGCCGCCGCCGGTAACGAGCAGACCAACATTGATCAAACTCCCACCTACCCAGCGAACTACGGCCTGAACAATGTAGTCGTCGTGGGCGCAAGCACACGCGACGACCAGTGGGATACCGAATATTCCAATTATGGCGCGACAAAAGTGGAACTCTTCGCGCCCGGCACTTCGATCCTCTCCACCTGGGGCAGCGGAGACACTGCCTATCAATCGATTTCCGGAACGTCTATGGCCGCCCCGCATGTCGCCGGTGCGTTCGCGCTGATGAAAGCCCGCTTCACCAATCTGTCTACGGTGCAGATCATCGATCGTCTGCTCACGAACGTGGATCCAATTGCCAATATGGCGGGGCGCTGCCGCACGGGTGGACGATTGAACCTGAACAAAGCCCTTGGCCCAAATCCCTGGGCAAATTTCGGTGTTAACAAACTGCTCGGCGAAGCACCACTGGTTGTGTCGCTCACGAATCTTTCTCTCGGCCCAATCACAGGTCACACTTGGGATTTCGGCGATGGTTCTCCGACGAGCACCGAGATGAACCCGAAGCATATCTTCACCCGCACCGGCGATTACAACGTCCGCCTCAGCGTCACCAGCACGAGTGGCCAAGTGAATACTATGACGAAAGTCGTGCGCGTCGTTTCGAACTACGCCTGGAGTTCGGCGACGTACTCCTGGATCGCTCCGGGTACAACTAAGGTCGCCCTGACCGATAACGGAAGTTCCGGTCCGCACAACCTGCCGTTCGCCTTTAACTTTTACGGAGTTCCTCAAAGCAGCGTCTACATCTCCGCTAACGGATTTCTGAGCTTCGGCACGGATGGGATTGCCAGCAAAGATAACGTCAGCCTTCCGAGCGGCACCGCGCCGAACGGGATCATCGCTCCCTATTGGGATGATCTGAACCCTGCAGGCACCACCTCCGCAAACGGCGTTTTTGTCACAACGACCGGCACCGCCCCAAATCGTAAATTCGTCGTTACCTGGCGAAACGTTCCGCGTGTTGCGAATCAGGCTTTGCAAAGCTTTCAAGCAATTCTTGAGGAGGGAACCGATGCCATCGTTTTCCAATATCAGACCACTGATGGCGGGCGTAGTGCCACGGTCGGCCTGGAGAACCCAGCCGGCGATGTTGCCGCGCTCTATTCCCACAACGGTTCGCCGGTCGTGCTCGCGGCCAGCCGCGCCATTCGCGCTGGCAGCCGTCCGTTCCGTTACTTGATCGTCCAGCAAAGCAACCTCGCGTTCGATCTCACCCAGGGCGCAGCTTCACCGTCTCTCACGCTCGATTTAGAAAACCCCGGCAACGCTTCCCTCAACTGGACCATCGCACCTGCGAATTCCTGGCTCACCGTGAACACCGGCTCCGGTTCTCTCGCCGGTGGCGAGAAAAAGCAGGTTCAGGTGCAACTCAGCGCCGCGGGCCTCGCGTTGAGCCCGGGCGATTACCAAACCTCCCTTAACGTCGAGAATACAACCGACGACAATGGTTCCGGTTCCATTCCGGTTACGGTTCGAATTCAAGGAGGCGGCGTCGCTATCCTTGAATTTACCCCCTCAAACTCCGCTCAGTTTTCGGGCCTCACCGGCGGCCCGTTCAGTCCGGCTCCGATCAGCCTCACGGTCCGCAACGGAGGCAACGCCCCGCTCCAGTGGTCAGCGACGCCCAACCAATCGTGGATTCAACTCGACCCAGCCTCCGGTCAACTTTCCCCCGGACAATCTGCGAGTCTTCAACTCGGCGTCTCGGCGGCAGCCAATACGCTCGCAGCCGGAGCGTACAACGGCTCTGTAGAGTTTAGGAATCTCTCGACAATCGGTTCAGCAACCATTCAGCAAGCGATTAGCCTGAACGTCAGCCCGCGAGTTTCGAATCCGACGATCCACCTCCAGAACGGACAATTCCGCGCCAGTATTCCCGCCCCGCAGTCCGGCAGCTACGCCGTCGAGTATTCGACGGATCTAACGAATTGGGAGACGCTGACCACCGCCTCGGACGAAAATGGCGTTGTCAGCTTTGTTGATCCGGTGGGCGCAGGCCGGCGCTTTTATCGGCTGCGCAGCAACTGACCTTGCTCTCCCCGCTTTGAATTACATGATGTGGAATCCCCCACTTCGTGAACTCTTGCGCGAGCCTCTCTACCGGCAAACCCATCACATTGCTGAAGGAACCCGCAATCCTTTCTACTATCAGTTCGCCGCGTTCCTGGATTCCGTAAGCGCCGGCCTTATCCAACACTTGCACGATCCGAACGTATTCCGCGATTCGATCTTCGGTAAGATCGCGAAACGTGACGTGCGTTAGATCGTGGAAAACCGAGACTCGCTCTTCTTTGTTCGCGATGCAGCAGACGCCAGTCACCACTTCATGCTTCTTCCCAGATAATTGACGCAGCATCTCCTTCGCCTCCGCTAAATCGCGCGGCTTGCCAAAAATTCTATCTTTCAGCGCGACGAGCGTATCCGCGCCGATCACCAGCGCCGCGGGAAACTCCTGCGCAACTTCCTCTGCCTTCCGCCGTGCATTGATCTCGCACAGCTCGGCGGCGCGCAGCTTCGCATCGTGCAATTCCTCGGCTTTGCTCGCGACGATATCGAAGTGCACACCCATCCCGCTCAGCAATTCCGAGCGTCTCGGCGACGCAGATGCTAGTATAATCTTCATCGCCTCAACGCCTCTCCGGCGAAACTGTCGTCAAGACCGCCGCAATCACCACAAACGTGAACAGGATCGAATACGTCTGAAACGGAAAATCGACCTTCGCATGCACCAGCGCGCCCAGCAGCCCGGCCGCGGCGCACCACGTGAATTCTCGCGGCACCGGAGCCCGCCCACGGGCAAACATCCACCACGCCAGGGCCAACAGGTTCACCACGATCAAGCCGAAGCCAACCCATCCAAACGTGATTCGCGTCTCCGTCCAATCATCATGCAGAAATCCGTGCCACACGTCCGTCGGGCTCTGCCGATACATCTGGTAAGTGGATCGAAATGTGCCCGGTCCGCTGCCGAACGCCGGAAAATCTTTCATCATGAGATCCACATTTTTGTAAATCTCAGCGCGGCCGCTCATGTCGCCCACTCCAGCCGCGGTAAATCGATGTTTCAGTTCCTTCGAATACAGCAGCCACGTTCCACCCAAAACCACGAAAACAAAAACCGCAATGCCCAGCCGAACTCCTTTCGAAAGCCGCTTTTGCAACACAAACATTCCCGCAATCAAAAACAAAATCGCCACCGCCACGACCGCACCAGCACGGCTCAACGTAATCATCGAGGCCGCGATCATCACCAGCGTCGCCGGAATCAACATCAATTCAGGTCCGTCCGTGAATCGCCGCCCATCCCCTTGAATTCGTTTTCGTTCCCGGGTCAGCGCCCACCACAAACCCAACGCCACCGGCCACAACAAATTGATGTACTCCGCCGCGTTTCCACGGTATGAAAACGGCCCAAAGCACCCCGTCGCAAACCCCGAATACGAGTCGCGAAACCACAACAGCTTCGGGCTCGCACTCAGCCGTTGCAAAATCCCTTGTAAGGCAATCGCCAGTCCATTCAATGCGAGCACCCACGCAATCGCCTGGAATCGTCTGTTCCGAAACACCGCTGAATCTTCCGCGTCAGTCGAACGCCGCTCTCCTCCAGCGATCCAGGAGCGCAAACTCCAAAATGCGATACAACACGCCAGCAGCGTGAGAAATGTTTCTCGAGTTAAATCCGCGTCATAGGTCGTCGGCAGCCATTTCAAACTCTCCTCTTCGCGATACGTAAAGCTGCGCGTCTCCACCGAAAAAGTAGCCCGCCAGTTCCACCAGGCCGCCGCGCAGAACAGCAGCACGGCAACATTCAACGCAAAGAACCCTCGCCGGAACCATTTCCTCTCCTCTTCCCGCTGAACTCCTGCAACCCGGTTGCAAATCGCCGCCCCCAGGAAAATCGTCCCGGCGCAATAGCTCCCAATGTTCATCAATCGCACTGACCACTCCTCAGTCGTGCCAAACATCCACGGCGTCGCGATGACCAGCGCGCAAATCAGCACTCCGCCCACCCCTTCCAGGATCTTCGCCGCCTTTCGGGCCCCGGATCGTTCCCGTCTTCGGCGTCCGCGCGGTTCTTGGATGCTATCCATCGCCAACAGCTTTGTTTTACGCCTGCCGCCGAATCAACTCCAAATCGCTCGCACTTGCCCGAAACTCGAAATTGCCTTTCCGCGCGAGTGCGTGTTAGCTTTTCGCGCATGCGAATTCGTTTCCGCAAGATCGCCCAGGCGCTCAGCGCCGCCGTCTTCGCCGCTGTCCTCACTGGCTGCGGCTCTACCCCTGAAGTCACCTCCTACGTTAATCCCGTCAGCGGCCGCCGCACCGACGTTCTCGCCGAAAACCTTCTCGACGCTCCCGGCCAGAGCCGCGAAATGCTTTGGCTCAACGCGTATCGCGATTTCTCCGACCAATACCGCTTCAAATATTACCTCGAAGCCATCTACGGCGCCCGGGAGGAAGCTGGTTATCTTGATGTCGGCCCCGGCCGTTCGCTCACCATCGTCGCTGATGGCCAGGAAATGAATTTTGTCGGCCTCGGCTCGCTCTCGAAGGAGGAAGAAAACGGCGCCGTTTTCGAAAGCGCTCGCTACGAAGCTACCGCGGACGACATTTATCGCATTTCACGCGCCAGGACCGTCAATGTCCGACTCACCGGCAAGAACGGCGTGGTCGTGCGTGACTTCAACGCCGAAAACTTCGACAAGTTCCGCAAGTTCGTCGATCAAACGGATCTCTAATTCCCCATCGCCTTAATGAGAACCCTGCTGATCGGTGTTGATAGCGGCACCCAGTCCACCAAGGCGCTCGTCGTTGATGCGAAGAACGGCAAAGTTCTGGGCAGTGCCTCTGAAGCTTACGACCTGATTCCCAAACTGCCGCCCGGCGCGAAGGAACAGCATCCCGAAACCTGGCGTCGCGCGACCGCGAACTCCATCAAGAAAGCGCTCAAGCAAGCGGGCGCCAAATCCGGCGAAGTCAAAGCCATCGGCGTCAGTGGCCAGCAGCACGGCTTTGTTCCCCTCGATGCGAAAGGTGAAGTGATTCGCCCCGCCAAGCTTTGGTGCGACACAGCCACCGCAGCCGAGTGTGACGAAATAATGGAGCGCGTCGGCGGATTCAAAGCCACCGTCCGCGAAATCGGCAACGCCGTCCTGCCCGGTTTCACTGCTTCCAAAATCCTTTGGCTGAAAAAGAATGAACCCAAGAACTTCGCCCGCCTCGCGTCGGTCTTGCTCCCGCACGATTACCTGAATTTCTGGCTCACAGGCGAAAAGTTCATGGAATATGGCGACGCCAGCGGCACTGCCCTGCTCGACGTTCGCAAACGAAAATGGTCGCGTCCTGTCCTCGACGCCATCGATCCCGAACTTGAGAGCAAACTGCCGCCCCTCATCTCCAGTGATCAACCCGCGGGCAAACTTCAAGCCAGCACCGCCAAAGAACTCGGCCTCAGCAGCGACATCGTCGTCAGCGCCGGTGGCGGCGATAACATGATGGGCGCAATCGGCACCGGCAACACTTCGCCAGGCGTCATCACCGCCAGCTTCGGCACCAGCGGCACCATCTACGCCTGCGCCGGAAAACCCGTCATCGATCCAAAAGGGGAAATCGCCGCCTTTTGCGATTCGACCAACCAGTGGCTCCCGCTCCTCTGCACCATGAACGTGACCGTCGCCACCGAAATGGTCCGGAACGACTTCAAACTCGACCACGATAAATTTACCTCCATCGCTGCCAAAGCCCCCGCGGGTTGCGATGGCCTCTTTCTTCTTCCCTATCTCGAAGGCGAACGTACCCCCAACGTCCCCGCGGGCACCGGCGTTTTCTTCGGCGTGAACACCCGCACGTTCACCGCTCAACATTTCGCCCGCGCCACGATGGAAGGCGTGACGCTCGGCATGAATTACGGCCTCAGCCGCTTGCGCGACCTCGGCGTGGAACCCACCCAAATCCGTGCCACGGGTGGCGGCGCAAAATCAAAACTCTGGCGCCAGATCATGGCCGATGTCTTCAACGCCAAAGTTGTCACTCTCAAAGTCAGCGAAGGCGCGGCTTACGGCGCGGCGCTCCAGGCGCTTTGGTGCTGGCGCAATTCCGCCGGGGAAAAAACTTCGATTCAAGAAATCACCAATCAATTCGTGACCTTGAACCGCGCGGAAACAACGCAGCCAATTGCAAAAAATGTCGCAGTTTACGCAGAATTACAGGAGCTTCAAAACGAGCTTTCTCTGAAAATGCGTGATATGTTCGTTCGTCATCGAGACTTTGTGACTAAGGAGGGAATTAAGTGAAAGATACGTCAAAATCGTCAAAAAAAGGGGCTACCGCGAAGCCGGCAGCGAAAAAAGCCAAAGCCAAGGCGGCCAGCAACAACGGCACAGCGGGGAGCATGAAGTTAATTCTAACTTCGCACAACGTGACGCTCACCGATGCCATCGAGTCGCACATCGTTTCGCGCATTGAGCAACTCTCGCATCTCGATCCGCGCGCCATCGACGCGCGTGTGGTCATCGAGCACGACCACGCCAAGGTTACCGAACGCCAGTTTAAATGCTCCATTCGCATCACCGAACCGGGCCCGGATCTTTTCGCCGAAGATGCCGAAACCGATCTCTACGCGGCTATCGACCTCGTTTCGAAAAAAATCGAAGCCCAGATGCGCAAGCGCCATAACAAATTCAAAGCGCGCAACCACACCGAAGCTTCCAAGATGAAGCGCACCCTTCAGGAAGGCGCTCTGTAATTATCAATCTTAGCGGCTGAAGGCTCCCAGTCTTCAGCCGTTTCCTTGTACCAGCCGCATGGTCATTCGCGCCCGCTGCATTTTACCCATCTCGCATCCGCCCATCGAAAACGGCGCAGTCCTCACCGAAGCCGGCCGCATCAAATGGGTCGGCCGCTGGAAAGAATGTCCCGTCGAGGCGGGAACTAAAGTCGTCGATCTTGGCGAAGTTGCGCTCCTCCCGGGCCTCATCAACGCGCACTGCCATCTCGATTACACCAACATGGCCGGCAAAATCCCGCCGCCCCGCGATTTTCCCGATTGGGTCAAAACCATCCTCTCCTTCAAAGCGCACTGGAGCTTCAGCGAATACGCCGAGTCGTGGCTGCGCGGCGCGCGCATGTTGCTCAACTCCGGCACCACCACCGTCGCCGATATCGAAGCCGTTCCCGAGCTCCCCTCCGAAACCTGGAACGCCACGCCCCTGCGCATCGTTTCATTTTATGAGATGACCGGCGTAAAATCCCAACGCGCCCCGCGCGAATTGCTCAACGAAGCACTCGCCTGGCGCGAAAATCTTCCCAAGCTTCCTGGCAAAGAAGCCGCTCTTTCCCCCCACGCGCTTTACTCAACTAGTCCCGAACTAATCCGCGAAGCCGCCGCGCTCGCTCGCGAAGAAAATCTCCTCATCTCCACTCATCTCTCCGAATCCGAATCCGAGTTCCGCATGTTCATGGACGCCGCCGGCCCCTTCTTCGACTGGCTCAAGGGCCAGCGCAGCATGGCCGATTGCCGCAAACGTTCTCCCGTCCAACTCGCTCACGAATACGGCATCCTCCAACCGAACTTCATCGCGATTCACGCAAATTATCTCGCGCCCGGCGACGCCGACCTCCTCGCCCGCTCGCGTTCCTCCGTCGTGCATTGCCCCCGCAGCCACGATTATTTCCAGCACGCCCCCTTCCGCTACGAAGAATTAACCAAAGCCGGCGTGAACGTTTGCCTCGGCACCGATAGCCTCGCCAGCTCCCGCAAAACGAATGGCCACGAACCCGAGCTGAGCCTCCGCGACGAAATGCGGCTCTTCGCAAAAAATTTCCCAACCATCGCACCAAAAGAAATCTTCCGCCTCGTCACCACCAATCCCGCCGCCGCCTTGCACAAGCAGCATGAACTCGGCGCCCTCGCCCCCGATTTCCACGCCGATTATTTCGCTCTCACCTACTCCGGACTCGTCAGCGAAGCTCGCATCTTTGAAGATCTCCTTTATACTGGCGATGTCCGTGAGGTGTTTATCGCCGCTGAACAGGTGCGAACGCCCTAATGTCGACTGCAAAATCATCTGCAATCAACTTCGGAAAAGAAGATCGAATTCTAGTTCGCGGCGTCAATTGGCTCGGCGACGCCATCATGTCCACGCCCGCGCTCATGCGCCTGCGCGACGCCAAACCAAAAGCCCACATCGCCCTCCTCACTCAGGCCAAACTCGCCGATCTCTGGTCCGCCCACCCCGCCATCGACGAAGTCGTCACCTTCACCAAAGCCGACGGCATCGGCAACGTCAGCAAACGTCTTCGCGCCGGCAAATACGATCTCGCGATCATTCTCCCCAACTCATTCCGTTCCGCCTGCGAATCCTGGATGGCCGGCATTCCCACCCGCGTCGGCTTCGGCGGCCACGCCCGCGGCATGTTGCTCACCCACATCGTGCTAAATCGTCCGACGAACATCGAAATGCACAAGCGCACCACTAGCGAAGTGCTCCAACTCGTCAAAGATTCTCCTGAAAAACCGCGCGACCGCTTTCCCCACTCCGGCCACCACCTCCACAACTACCTCCACCTCATCGCCGCACTCGGCGCAAACCCCTCGCCCATGCCTCCGCGCATCGCGGTGACATCCGACGAAATTTCCACCCTCCGCGAAAAGCTAAATCTCTCCCCCAACTTTCCCGTCGTCGTGATCAATCCCGGCGCGGAATACGGCCCCGCCAAACGCTGGCCCACCGACCGCTTCATTCAAACCGCGCTCTGCATCGAAGCCGAACATCCCTGCACCTGGCTGATTACCGGCGGGCCCGGCGACACTGCCCTCGGCACGGAAATCCTCGCCGCCCTTCAAAAACAATTCCCTTCCGCGCCCCGCCACAAATTCCAAAACCTCGCCGGTAAAACTTCCCTCCGCGAACTCTGCGTCGTCCTCGCCACCGCTGATGTCGTCCTCACCAACGACACCGGCCCCATGCACCTCGCCGCCGCCGTCGGCAATCCCGTCGTCGTTCCCTTCGGCAGCACTTCGCCCGAACTCACCGGCCCCGGCTTTCCCGGCGACGAACGTCATCGCCTCATCCTCGGCCAGGCTCCCTGCGCGCCCTGCTTCCGCCGCGAATGCCCCATCGATTTCCGCTGCATGCTCTCCATCTCACCAACCGACGCCGCAGGCGAAATTCTGAAGATCCTCCGCGAAGCGAACCCCGATTTAAACCCCGATTCGCAAATACGGGTCAAACCCGCATTGTGAACTGCTCCCTCCGTGCGAACATCACGCACGGAGACTCAACCGTCTTTTTGGTCATTGTTCGGTTGAGCCCTCCAAATTGGGAGGTGAGCCCAGCGATTCAGCCGGGAGACGGGCTCGCCTCCTTTTCATCGCAAGAAACCTCCACCACGTCACGAACTCCCGCCATTCGTAACCGTACGCAAATCCTCGCGACTACATGTGCTTGATAATATTCTCGCCGAACTCAGAGCACTTGATCTCCGTCGCGCCTTCCATCAATCGCGCAAAATCATACGTCACGCGCTTCGAACCAATCGCACCGTTCAGCCCCTTGATGATCAAATCCGCCGCTTCCTCCCAACCCATATACCGCAACATCATCTCGCCGCTCAACACCACGCTGCCGGGATTCACCCGGTCCTGGTTCGCATACTTCGGCGCCGTCCCATGCGTCGCCTCGAAAATTGCGTGCCCCGTCACATAATTAATATTCCCGCCCGGCGCGATCCCGATTCCCCCCACCTGCGCCGCCAGCGCATCCGACAAATAATCGCCGTTCAAATTCAACGTCGCGATCACATCGAAATCCTCCGGCCGCGTCAGCACCTGCTGCAATGTAATATCCGCGATCGCATCCTTCACGATCACCTTCCCCGCCTTCACCGCCGCCTTCTGCTCATCATTCGCCGCCGCTTCTCCCTTTTCCTTCTTCGTCCGTTCCCACTGCGCCCAGGTATAAACCTTGTCGCTGAAAATCCGTTCCGCCGCCGCGTAACCCCAATCACGGAACGCCCCTTCCGTGTATTTCATGATGTTCCCCTTATGCACCAGCGTCACACTTTTCTTCTTGTGCCGCAGCGCATACTCAATCGCCGACTTCACCAGCCGCACCGTCCCCACATTCGACACCGGCTTAATCCCAATCCCCACCTGGATCGGCATATTCCCAACATTATGATCCGGCGCCGCCAGCTTCATGTAACTCGCCATCGCCTCCTGGCTCCCGAACCGAATCTTCGCAAAATCCTTCGGAAAATTCGCCTTCAAGAAATCCAGCACCTTCTGCGCTTCCGGCGAACCGCCCACATACTCGATCCCCGCGTAAATATCCTCCGTATTCTCGCGGAAAATCACCATATCCACCTTCTCCGGATGCTTCACCGGCGACGGCACCCCCGTGAAATACTGCACCGGCCGCAAGCACACGTACAGGTCCAGCATCTGCCGCAGCGCCACATTCAGCGACCGAATCCCCCCGCCCACCGGCGTCGTCAACGGCCCCTTGATCCCCACCAAAAACTCCTTGAACGCCTCCACCGTTTCGTCCGGCAGCCAATTATCGAACTTATTCTTCGCCGCCTCACCCGCGAACACTTCGAACCACGCGATCTTCCGCTTCCCGCCGTAAGCCTTCTCCACCGCCGCGTTAAACACCCGTTCACTCGCCGCCCAAATATCCGGCCCCGTCCCGTCCCCGCGAATAAAAGGCACAATCGGATTCTCCGGAACGTTCAATTTTCCGTTCTGGATCGAAATTTTCCCGCCGCTCGGCGGCGTCACATCTTTGTAAGCCATGGCTAAAATTAAGGCTGGCGATTTAAAGCCTTCAGCCCCCAGAGAGCAAGCGGTTATCTGAATTGGGGTGCAATTGTGCAATTACAACTGCGGGTCAATTCTGCTTGCGTACGACGCTGAGGGGGGCGCGCTGCTCCATTGAATTGGTAGGGCGCGCTGTCCTCAGCGCGCCGCGGAGCGTACGACGCGCTCGCTCCAGTCGTGAACCATCGAGCGTAAGAAGCGCTTTCCTCAATTACGTTCCTCGGCTCTGCTCGGAAGCCACCCGCACCGGTAATCGCACCCCCTAAATTCTCAGTGCCTAACCTGGTTTTTTGCCCTTTGGCCGGAAGACGCACCACACAATGTATGCGACGAGGATCAGGAACGTAATCAGCCACTCGGGACGAATGTAATCTAGATCCTTCAGGCTCATTTCTTCTGGGTCTGTTTCATTTGTGCGCGGCCAACCCTAATCGCAGCGTTTGGCGAACGCTCGCTCTTCGCTCCAGAGGAGCGACATGTTTATAGCTCCCGACCGCCCTTTAACCTCCCGCTCCAGCGGAGCGGCATGTGCCCGATCACTTTCCCCCGCCCAAGGCAGGGTTCGTAACTTATTCTTCGCAGCTAAACCTCCTCCAAATACTCCGGCTCAAGTCGAATGTCATAACCCCACCGAACCGATCATCAACGTCATCGCTCACGTCTAGGACGCATAAACCATTCTCGTCGATTTCTTGAATGCGATACGACCGGCCATAGCAAAATTCGAAAACGCGGCGAGTCCGGCAACCCAGTCAGGCATCTTTGCGAATCTAACTCTGCTCCCAGGTTTCACGCCGTCCTTCCCTCATTAAATTCACTTGGCGTTTCACGCGCCGTAAAAAGGCCACCTGCCAATCGCGGCGCGCCAAAACTTTCCCCCAAATGCCGCAGCCAGCAAACCCATCACAAAAGCCGCCAACACAACAACACTCCACCAAACCTCCGAGTCCGACAGCCAAAGCAAAAACAGCGCCCCTAACGTTCCAAACAGCGCGCCTCCAAAGAATGAAACGATTCGCGCAACCAATGTCACGCTTTCCCTTTCTTCTTCTGGTTCACTTCGCGCCCCGAGTTACTCGCCTTTGACGAACCGAGTCGCCTTCGTGCGATCATTCACGTAGACGATATACGGCCCGCCTAGGCGACCAACGATGCCGAAAAACATTTGCCACTCCCCTTTTCCACCAAAGAAATTAGCGTTCTTTGGAGCATACCTAAGCTGCCACTTCTGATCATCAGCGAATCGCCTTCCGATTTCCAATGCTTCCCCCTCGGATAATATTGGGCTTCTGAATTTGGATGCCGCGGCGTGGGTCTCAGAATTCGTGTACGAAGCATTCTGAGGCGGTAAGCACTGAGTGTGCAGGCGACTACTCCTCTGGCAGCCAGAATGCATAACTGCGAGTGCGATGATTGCGGCTACTTTCACTTCTCTTTTCCACCTCGTTCAATTGCTGCTGAAAACCCAACCTTAACGGAGCTCCCGCATCCTACTTTGCTCGATTTCCGAACACAACCTTAGAGATCCCATACGGCCCCCAAAGAATGAGAAAAACCAAACTAAACACAATCACCGCCGCCCGAACCGGACCGCCAAAAACGCCGGTCCATATCGATTGCGAATCGCCGTAAGTCGCGTACGCCATAACGAACGCCAAAAATCCCGCAACGATCGACGCGAAACAAAACATGATCCGATCCGGCCATGTGCGCCGATTTCTCACGCCTTCACTTTTCGCCTGGTTCACTTGATGACCGATTCCGACGTTTCCACAGCTCGTCAGGCAATTAAAAGCAGTTGCCCGCCAGAGGGCAAGTATGCGAAACGCTCTTCGAGCCCCACTATGTTGACATTACGATGGGCGACGAGCTAATCGGGTATGTGGACCAAATGAACGACGGCGACGGCAGGATCGTAAAACAAGGCTCATTCATATACGACAACGCGGCCAAGTGCCGCGTGAAGATATGTCAGACCGATTATCGCCCAGGCTCCGGCGACCATGAAGATCCTCCGGAACTACGAGAAGACGTTGGCGGAATCTTCTACCAGATCTGGTTCCAATCAGCCGGCGGCGGTCAGCGCTTCTCAGCCGGAGGAGAAACATGCGAAACCCTTTCCGACGCTATCCGAATAGTCGAAGCGAAAGTAGGACCCGTCATTTGGGATCAATGAAACGCGAACCTGCGATGAACCACGAGACAGAACTCATCTCCTCATTTGTCGTTCCAGAAAAACGTGCCCGCTACTTGGAATTGCTCGCCAAGCCTAAACGCCGCCGCGAGATCCTTGACCGCCTCAATCACTGCTTCGACATCATGCCGCAGTTCGCCACAACTTCCAATTGGCGCCTCGCCTCAGAATTGGAGCGTTTGCTTCGCGCTAAAGGCGCGGGCGATATAGCGCACGTCATCGCCGACAACAGCGAATTGGATGGCTTGGACCTGCCGTTGTTTGAGGCGCTCGATGGAGTTCTGTCGCATCAGTTCGGGTCGGTCGTTTCATGCATCCCCGGACGCCTTGCGTTTTACAAGAAAGAGGCCCCGGGTGACGCCTTCATTTTGGAAAGAAAATCGTGAGGAGGAAGAGGTCTCAGTTTAGGCACCGTCCGACGCCGACACCATCCAAACTTCACCGCGACTCACCGCGCGCATTCTCTTCCTCCATGCGATCCAGCATCATCGCCCCTTCCAACGCCGCGCTATTGCAAATCGCCACGTCTCCATTTTCCGCCGCCAACTCCACCATCCGATCGCGCACCAACCGCATCTCCTCCCGAGATAATTTCAGCAGTTCCTCGATGATCTCCGCTGCGCTCATTCCTCTAAGCTACAATTTCATGACTAACTGCCAGCCGAATTCACAAGTGGAAGAATCGAACATTATACATCGTGCGCGCTTCATTCACTCCTTTTCTTTCAAAAGCCGCTGATTTACCATCTTCGGCTGCTCCATGAGACCGAAGCTGTTAATTCCTGTCATCCTCATCGCTCTGGCGCTTTTCGTTGGCTTCTTTTTTGGCCGGTGGCAATCAAAACGCAACGTCGACAAATACTTGGCTCAAGCAAGCACTCCTGAAGTTCGGCGTGCGCTGGCAGATTTCTCCAGAGCTGCAGGCGTATTGCAGGCGCTGCGCGCTGGTGACACAAACGGCGCCATCGAAACTTTAGAAAGCGAGTTGGACACGCAAATTATGTACATCGGAGCAGTCACCGAAGCGACACCGGATTCTGCGCGAGACATGCAGTGGCTGAGTCGAATTCGGTGGCTGAAAGAATATCGGACAAATATCCCCGGAAAAACGACCCCTTTACGGACGAACAGGTCGCCCGCTACTTGTCGCTTATCCAACCGAACTGAGAGCCTCAACCAACCTTCAACTTAATCCCTTGACACACTGAAAGCACTCTGCTAAAACACTCCCATGATCACGAATCACTATTCGTGGTCACTCGGTCTGACTCCGAATAAAAGTCTCGTCCAGTCGAAGGTTGTTTCCACAGCCCTCCAATACGAGCCTTTCATTCCGATTCACCCGCCGGGTGACCCACAGACGCACCTGCCGCAGGAGAACTGCGTACATCGCCGGTTGTTATCACTTACCACTGATCACTTAACACTCGCGTTCCACCACCCGGCCGACCCACACGCAATTCTGCCACGGAAGAATTCTACCCACCCGTCGCCCCATCCCACTGCGCGCGCCTGTTCGCATCGCGCACAGCCGCCTGCCCAACCGGGTTGCGCCGCTCCCGAACCAAACCACCCGAAACCCTCTCGGCTGTCCACCGCCCAACTCTTGATTTCCCGCGGCTTACAAAAATTTCCCGCGCACCTGATAATTTTGCTTTCCGCGTATTCCGCGGTTTTAAATCCCTTTTCCTCACCTCGCAGAAATAACCCCTAACCCCTAAAACCTATGAACCAACTCATCCTCCTCCCAACCAACGAAACCACCGGCCCGAACGCAACCCCGCGCCCGGCCGAATCCACCACGCCCAAACCCGCAGACTCCGCAGGCGATCAATCTCATCCCTCCCATCCCTCCCATGCTTCCCATCCTGCGTCTCCCTCCCAACCCACACCGGACCCCGCCTCCCCTTCGTTCCCTTCGTGTGCTTCTGTGAAACCTCCCAACCCCTTCCATTCCACCCTCCACCATCTCCCCCTCGAACAACGCCATCAAATCATCGCCTGGATCCAAAAACACACCTACGCCCAAACCATCGACCTCATCCAAAAAAACTTCGGCGTCACCGTCGGCCACTCCGCCCTCGGCCGATTCCACGCCAGCACCGCGCTCCTCCTTCACCTCGAAGAAACACCCGACACCGCAGCCGCTGCCGACGAACTCCTCCAACACCTCGCCGGCCACCAACACCAATTCACCGACGCCACCCTCCGCGTCCTCGAACAAACCGCCTTCAAACTCTCCCTCACCGCGCGCGAAAACGTCGCCCACCTCGACCAACTCAACCGCGTCAGCACCATCCTCTGCCGCCAGCGCAACGCTTCCGTCCGCGAACGCCAAGCCCACGTCCAGGAACGCAAATGCGACCTCCGCCACCAAGAAATCACGGTGAAAAAAGACATCGCCGACCGCACCCTCGCCCTCCGCGAGAAGACCCTCGACTTCCAACGCGAAAAAGAAACCAACCGCGCCACCGCCGCTAAAAACTCAAAACTCGCGCAGCGCCCGCTCCCTTCGGGCCACTACCTCTCAAATACTATACAGTTCACGGTGCCGATTCTCTAAACTCGATATTCCCAGCGGACAACGCATGGGCGTTGACTTCGGTTCGCGCTGGGATTTGAATGAAATGATCCCTGTGAAAACGATGGATTCAAACTGTGTCGCAGCAATCGCTCGCCTCATTTTAGTGGTGGCGGTGGCTACAGCGTTACCGATCGTGGCCGCGGTGCTGGCCGCGGACCTTCCGACGCCAAGCGCCGCTTTCCTGACGCAGCATTGCCTCGAGTGTCATGACGTCGATTTGAAAAAGGGCGGGCTGGATTTAAGCGCACTCGATTTCGCACCCACCAACGCAGCGAACTTCACCAAATGGGTTTTGGTGCACGACCGGATCGCAAACCACGAGATGCCGCCGGCAAAGAAACCCCGGCCGAACCTTGCCGACCTGGAGACCTTCACAAAATCTCTCTCGGCATCGTTGATTTCGGCCGAGCACGATCGGATTGCCCAGGAGGGGCGCGCCGCCCGTCGCCGCCTCAATCGTTACGAATACGAGAATGCTTTGCGGGACTTATTGCAGGCACCCTGGCTGCAGATTCGCGACGCGCTGCCGGAGGATGGCGAAGTGGATCGCTTCAACAAGGTCGGCGAAGCGCTCGACATGTCGCATGTGCAAATGGCGCGCTACATGGCCGCGGCGGATTATGCGTTGCGGCAGGCGATGGCCACCCATGCCGAGCGGCCCGAGACAAAAACGCAGCGCTACTACACCCGCGACCAGCGCAGCTTCACCGGCCCGATGAAGTTCAGCGAATTCAACACCGCGCCCGAGCGCGCGACTTTCCCGGTGCTCGGTTTCAAGGGCCAACCGGACGTCCGCCGGGGCGAAGCGCCGATCACCGTTGGCGAAACGAATGCTGAACTCCGCGAGCTCGAAGGCGTCGGCGTCGTGGCCAGCGCTTACGAGCCGATCGAGCCGAAGTTCAACCAATTCCGCGCGCCCGTTCCGGGACAGTATAAACTTCGCTTCAACGCGCACACTGTTTGGGTCGGTCCGGGCGAGAGTAATCGATGGTACATCCCGAACCTGGATGAGATTTCGCGCGGCCGCCGGGACGAACCGGTGGCGATCACCGCCGAACTTCCGCCCTTCATATTGCGGCACCTGGGCGATTTCGATGTGCTGCCCGACCCCGGCATTCATGAACTCGATATTCACCTGCTGGCGGGCGAAGTGATCCGTCCTGATGCCGGCCGCCTTTTCCGGTCGCGCCCGGGCGCGTCGCGCTGGCAGAATCCGCTGGCCGAAAAAGATGGCCAGCCGGGCGTGGTCTTTCGGTGGATGGAAGTGGAGGGACCGATTTACGACCAATGGCCTGCCGCTGGGCACCGATTGATGTTTGGCGATCTTCCGATGGCGAATCGCGTTGCGGCAACGGAATCGGAGGAGCCAGAACGGCGCAACCCCAATCGCCGACGGCAGCCGCGTTTCAGGCCGGCTCCCGGCGTGGAAGTCATATCCACAAATCAAATGGCCGATGCCGAGCGGCTGCTGGCGGGCTTTCTCGCGCAAGCATACCGAAGGCCGGTCGCCGACACCGAGCGTGAACGTTTCCTTCCGGTCGTTCGCGCGGCGCTCGACAAGGGAAACAGCTTTACCGACGCGATGATTGCCGCCTACACCGCGGTCCTCTGCTCTCCCGAATTCGTTTATCTCAATGAGAAACCGGGCCGGCTGGATGACTACGCACTCGCCTCGCGTCTTTCTTTCTTCCTGTGGAATTCACCGCCGGATGGGCAACTGCGTCGTCGCGCCGCGCAGAATGAACTTCACCAGCCGGACACCTTGCGCGCGGAAACCGAGCGCCTGCTGGCCGATCCGAAATCGCGCCGCTTCGTCGAAGCATTCCTGGATTACTGGCTCGAACTGCGCCGGATCAAGGCCACCGCGCCGGACGAGCGGCTCTACTCAGATTATTACCTCGACGACCTGCTCACCGAATCGGCGCTGGAGGAAACCCGCGCGTTCTTCGCCGAATTGCTGCGGGGTGATCTGCCGGCCCGGAACATCATCGCTTCCGACTTTGCCATGCTCAACGAACGCCTCGCGGCGCATTATGGTTTGCCGCCCGTCCAGGGAGTCGCGGTTCGACGAACAGCGCTGCCTTCCGGCAGCGTGCGCGGGGGACTTCTCACGCAAGCTTCCGTTCTGAAAGTGACGGCCAATGGCACCACCACCTCCCCGGTCCTTCGCGGTGCATGGATCATGGAACGCATTCTCGGCGAGAAACCGCCGCCGCCGCCGCCCAATCTTCCCGCGGTTGAACCGGACATTCGCGGCGCGGTCACCATCCGCCAGCAGCTTGAAAAACATCGAACCCTCGAAAGCTGCAACAGCTGCCACGTGAAGATGGATCCGCCTGGCTTCGCCCTGGAGAATTTCGATGTGATGGGAGGCTGGCGCGAACGGTACCGTTCCGAGTCCGGCGGCGAACTCGCGCAGGGCCTGGCCAAGAGCGGACAGAAATTCGCCTTCCACTACGCGCTGCCGGTCGATGCCAGTGGAGAACTGCCCGACGGTCGGAAGTTCCGTGATATCCGGGAATTCAAACAACTCCTCCTGACCAACGACAAACAGGGCGCGCGCAACCTCGCCAGACAACTTGCCGTTTACGCGACCGGCGCTCCCATACGCTTCTCCGACCGCGGCGAAATCGAACAAGTCCTGGAACGCGCTGCTTCCAGCCATTATGGCGTCCGGAGCATCATTCATGAACTGGTGCAAAGTGACCTGTTTTTGAAGAAATGACCTTAATGCGACAGATTCCTCGCTTTAGAAATTCAGCCTGAAAGCTCGACTTCCCGCGGGCTTTTATCTTATATTTAGACTTCAGCCATGAGAACGAACAATTCCAGGAGCGGACCGTTCATTTCCACCCAGGCATCCCTCTCGCGCCGCAAGTTTCTCCGTGGCGCGGGTATCGTTCTTTCGCTGCCGTTGCTGGAGGCGATGACCCCGGCATTTGCGTCCCTCGTGCCAAAAGCTTCGGAGACGCCGGGCGGCAAACCGCGCCGAATGCTCGGCATCTGCAATAACCTTGGATTGCTCCCGGAACACTTCTTCCCAAAAGGAGCCGGGCTCGATTATGAACTCTCCTCCTACCTCGAACTGCTGCGTGAACATCGCAACGATTTCACAGTGTTCAGCGGCGTGTCACATCCCGATGTCGATGGCGGTCATCCCGCCGACAATTGCTTTCTCACGGCCGCTCCGCATCCCGGCAGCGCCGGTTTCCGCAACAGCGTTTCGCTCGACCAATACATCGGCGAACGGATTGGGCATCTCACTCGATTTCCGTCACTCACATTGGGCGTGAACGTGCAGCAGGGCATCCGCAGTCTTTCGTGGACCGGTTCAGGCGTGATGATTCCGTGCGAAGAAAAGGCGGCCGATGTTTTCGCGCGCATGTTTTTGCAAGGCACCAAAGCCGAAACCGAAACCCAGATTCGCAAGCTGGAGACGGGGCAGAGCATCCTGGATGCGGTCGCCGGCCAGACCAAAGAACTACAACGCAGCGTCGGAGCGCGCGACCGCGACCGGTTGGACCAATATTTCACCAGCGTTCGCGACCTCGAGCAGCGCCTGCAAATGTCGCGCGAATGGGAAGACCGGCCCAAGCCGAAAGTCAGCGCGCCCGTGCCGCTCGACCCGGCGGACCCGAAAGCCTACATGGACAAGGTGAAGCTGATGTATGACATGGCGCGCCTCGCGTTCGAGACCGATTCCACCCGCTCCATTTCGCTTCTGCTGGACAGCGTCAATTCACCCGCCATTGAATTCGGCGAGGTGAAAACCAGCGATGGTTACCACAATCTTTCGCACCACGGGAAATCAAAGGAAAAGCTCGCGCAGTTAAAAACGATCGACGAATGGCACATGAAACTGCTCGCCGAGCTGTTCACAGAACTTAAGGCCGTTCGCGAAGATGGCGAATCGCTCCTGGATCGCACCATGATTTTGTACGGTTCGAACCTTGGCAACGCGAACACGCACGTCACCACGAACATGCCGACGATTTTTGCGGGTGGCGGCTTCAGACATGGCCAGCATCTCGCCTTCGACACGCAACACAACTATCCGCTGCCGAATCTGTTCATCTCCATGCTCCAGCGCATGGGCCTGGAAACTGAACGCTTCGCCTCGGCGACCGGCACCATGCGCGGCCTCGAATTGGCCTGATCGGTTTCGCGAGACGAGATGGCCGAAGGATTGATCACTTGGATTGCCGGCATCAGCCGCCTGCGCCTCGCGGTGGTTCGATAATGCATCTTCGACGGACTTCTCGAATGCTGGTCCGCGCAGTTCGGTGGCGATGGGCGGGGCTGTGGAAATTACGAATTACGAATTGGGAATACTAATTGCGAATTCGGGGAAAGCTCCGCGGGAGCGTCGCTCCACCTGGGAGCAGGAAACGGACTATGCACTCCGAGTTGCGGCAGGAAACTCCAACCAGAAGCGGCTGCCTTCGCCGGGCGCGGATTCAACGCCGCACTGGCCGCCCATTCGTTCCATGGCTCTGGCAACGATCGCGAGGCCTATGCCGGTGCCTTCGTATTCCCCGGCTCGATCGCCTCGCTCGAAAATTCCGAATATCTTCGATTGGGCCTCGCGCGAGATGCCGATGCCGTTGTCTTCAAACCAGAGCCGGACTCGCGAAGGGTTTTCATCTCCATCCGCATTGAAGCCTGAATCCGAAAGAGAATAACGGGAGCGGCTGAACTGGCTGGTTTCATTTTCAGGACGGCTGGAATTTACAGAAATCAGCTCGCTCCAAACTTTCACGGACGGCTCGATGCCGGGTTTACAAAACTTGAGAGCGTTCTGCAGGAGATTGGAAACGCATTGGCCGACGAGGGTGCGATTCGCGACGACGGAGTGAAGTGGTTGTTGAACCGACACGCAAGCGCCCAGGCGAGCGCCACCGAGCGCGATCGTGTCGCCGACCACCGACGAGAGGTCGAGCGGGCCGAGGCTAAGGTCCTGACGGGAAACTTTGCTGAATTCGAGGAGATCCCGCGTGAGCGCATCCATCTGGAGCGAGGAGTTGCGCAAACGGGAGACGATGGTAATCGCGTCCGCCGGCAAATGATCGGTGTAATCCTCCACCAGAACTTCGCAGTAGCCTTTCAGCGCACGAATGGGAGCGCGGAGGTCATGCGCGATGGTGTAGGAGAACGTTTGCAGTTCAGCGATGATTTCTTTGAGGGAAGCGGTGCGATCGGCGACCTTTCGCTCGAGCTCGTGCGCGTGTTCGTTCAGTTTTTTCTGGGCAGCGCGGAGCTCGCGATCAGTTTTCTCGCGACTCAGAGCCATGGACAGATATTTTCCAATGGTGCGAAGCAGTTCCGTTTCCGGCGGCGCGATGGTATCGCGGGTGCGCGTCGCAAAGCAGAGCAAGCCAAGCAACTGGGAACCCACTCCTAATGAGATCACGACATAAGCGTGAAAACCGAGTTTTCGCGCGTGGGCGAGGACGGGATCGGTGGAATCCTGGACGTGTTCGCGGACCTTTGTCTCTCCCTCCTTTACGTTGGAGATCCAAGGGATAGCCTGGGCCGGAACAACGCGGATCAGATCTTCCTTTCCCGGTTCAATGCCGCCGGCGGAGTGAAGGCGGAAAGTCGCGGTTTCCGGCTCGTAGAGATGAAGGAGGAAAGTATCGAAGTCGAGGTGTTCGGCAACTTTACAGAACACGTCGCGGGTAATGCGGCGGGGGTCTTCCGCCTCAATTAAATGTGCCAGTGCCCAGGCAAGAATCTCGTCGCGCGCATGTTGTCGAGCGAGAATTTCGGACTGCCATTCCCGTTGAGAGACATCCTCGATGACAATGATGATCCCGTGAATCTGATTGCGGGTCATCAAGGGCGCGACCCGCGCGGTCTGCTTCATGAACGGAGAGTCACTCTCGCGGGTGACCGTCGGCAGCGGAATGAGCCAACCATGCAGCGCGGTGGACACGACATTTACTTCGCCCTCGAGCGCCCGTTCTAACTGCCGGAGAAGGCGTCTTTCTTTAAGATCGGGAAAAAGGTCGGTCAGCTTGCGGCCCAAGACTGCTTGGGCCTCCATGCCGCTATGCTGTTCGATCCAGCGATTCCAACTGCAGACTCGGAACTCTCGATCGGTGGCGATGACACCGTACGGGGCAAACCGGTCGATCCACTCCAGGGTGGCCGCTTGTACTTGATCGTTCGCTTCCTGTCCGCCACTCATACAACGGGATCAACCAAGTTCTCTTTCTTCCCACTTCCGAAGCTCGAGCAGAACGCGCTCCAGGGAAGTGACCCCCAGGATAATGACCAGATAGCCGCTCACATCGCTGGCGCGCAGGTGAAACCGCGTGTGAATCATCAGAGCATAATGAAAAGTCTGATCCTCGATGCGAACGGATCGCATGATTTGTTCGATGTCATCTACCTCCAGGTGCGGCACTGAAAAGCTGATCTGGACGTGAAGCAGATTACCGAAAACCCCCAGACAGGCGTTCAGAACGATGTTTCCAACTTCGATGATGACTTCGCGGGCGGATTCATCCAGCTCACCGGCTTCCGGACGATCCGTGAGCAAACGGTTGAGCAGTAAGGCCGCCGATTTGTCGAGCAGGAGGATTGCATTGCCTGTGATCGAACCGCTGAAAAACTGATTAACGCTGGTTATTTCCCCATTCACCACGTCTTTGAGGAGCGGCGTAATTTTTTCAATTTCGTGAATGGCGACTTCCGGCACAGCCAGCGTTATTCGATGGCGTGTGAGGTCCGAGAGCGCGCCCGCGGCCCGGGCGTAGCCGATATTGATTAGTTCGGTGAGGGTGTCTTTCTGGCTCGTACTTAACTCCATACCGTTCCTCCCGCGAGAACGGTGTCCAGCACCGTGGCCAGTTCCTCCCGCTTCAGTGGTTTGTTTATGATCCCGACTGCCCCGGCGGCTTTGACGTCGTCGCGCGTTGATTTTTGGATGTCCGCAGTCACCACCACGACTGGAAGCGCCGGGTTCAATTCGCGGAGCTTGGTGAGGACCTCCAGGCCGTACATGCCGTGCATCACCATATCCAGGATAACGAGATCGTGGCGATTGAGGACGTAGCGTTCAAGCGCCTGCGCGCCATCACTTGCTTCCTCGACCGAATGGCCGAGTTCCTCAATGAATTGCCGAGTCAAACGGCGCGCCAACCCGGAGTCGTCCACAATAAGAATTTTCGCGCTCATAAGTGTCGCATGATAGTCTCGGCCATGGAGGTTAAAGGCACGGCGATGTCGCTGAGGCCGGCTTCGACAACGGTACGTGGCATTCCGTAAATGACGCAGCTTTCTTCCGACTCTGTTATGACCTTACCCCCCTGTGCTTTCACCCACGCAGCTCCTTCTTTACCGTCATCTCCCATCCCTGTCATCACTATTGCAAGGGTGCGCGACCCATAAATCTCGGCCGCGGATCGGAAAAGCACATCCACCGAAGGTCGGTGCGGCTTGTCGGTGGGATTGGTTGCAAGGCGGATCTGCGTCTGCCCGGATGCATTCCTTCTCAGCACGAGGTGTCGACCGGCCTGGGCCACTATCGCGGTTCCGGCCTCGACGAGGTCTCCGTCCTGTGCTTCACGAACTTTTATCCTGGAAAGTTCCGCCAGCTTGGCCGCGAAGAGCGCGGTGTAACCGGGAGGCATGTGCAAGACGATCAAGAGCGGAACCGGAAGATTCGCCGGTAATTGAGGCACCAGATAACGAAGAGCCTGGGGACCACCAGTTGAAATCCCCAGCACGACCACATCGACGCGCATATTCCGGGGAGCGTCCACCTGAGAGGCTTTAAACGGAGCAGTGATGTGAAGGTTCTTCAAAGGAGCCCGCGCCGCGCCCTTGATCTTTTCAGTCAGTTCTTCCCGGACATTGAGCAGGTCGTCCGTTGCGAGCGCACTGGGTTTGCGGACGAAATCGACCGCACCGGCGTTGATTGCTTCCAGCACCATCTCGCCGTCCGCCGCCGAAGCGCTTAGAATTAGAATGGGCACCGGTGCACGAGCCATTTGTTCGCGAACAAAATCGACCCCGCTCATGTTCGGCATCGTCAGGTCGCAGGTGATCACATCGGGTTTCAGGTTAGCGGTCATGCGCAACGCTTCGGCGCCATCGTGTGCAATCCCCACGACTTCGATGAACGGACTGCGGGAGAGCATCTCGCGCACGACTTTTCGCACGAAGGCTGAATCGTCCACGATCAGCGTGCGGATCACTAAACTGCGGGAGCGTTCAAATTCGGACATACGCAAAGGTGTCTCCCATCTCTTTCAGTTCGAAATCGGCGGTTAATCGCAAGAGTGATTCAGAAGCGCCTACAAATAAATGAGCACGCGGCGGCATGCGCGAGGCAAAGGTGGCCACGGTTTGGCGAATGGCGTGCGGCGAAAAATAGATGAACACATTTCGACAGAAGACTACCGGCGCCCGCGCCAACGCTGAAATCTCCTCGGTGGCCAGCAGGTTCGCCCGCTGAAAAGTGACACGCCGAGCGATCTCCGGCCGGAGACGCCATGCGTTCCCATCCGGAACAAAATATTTTGCCTTTAAATCCGGCGACAAACAGCGGAAGGATTTTTCGCGGTAAATAGCGGCTCGGCACTTTTCCAAAGCCGATTCGCTGCCATCACTGCCGCGAATCTCGATGGGGTAACCCTCATATCCTGCTTCCAAAAGGGCGATCAGGATGCTGTAAGGCTCCTCGCCAGTAGCACAGGCCGCACTCCAAATTTGCAGAGGGGCGGTCGTCTTTTTAAACCACTCGGGAACTAAAACGCTGGTCAGCAGGTGGATTTGCGCCATCTCGCGCCAGAAGTAAGTCTCCTGGACAGACAAGGCATCCATCACGCGAGCCCAATCGTCCACGCCGTTCTCTTCGTATTTCAGGAGATAATAATATTCCAGGAGCGAGTAACAATTACGCTCGATAGCGAGCGGCTCGATCTTTTCGACGAGCAGATCGAGACGGCCCGAATCAAAGAAAATGCCCGTACGTTCATGGATCAAATCCCTGAGAAGCGGCTGGATTCCCGCGGGAACCAGTAATTTTCGACCCGTGGCGACGTCCATTGGCAACCCCGATTAAATCGAGGGTCCCTGCGTGGGGTTCACTGGACTGCGCGTCCGCCGGCGCCCGGGGGGCGTTTGCGAGGAAACGGATCTTCCAGGCGAGGATTGATCTGCCGAATCTCCAACACTCTTACTAATAGCGCGTGCTTCCCTGGAGGTTGCGGCGGAAACATCGGAAACTTCACGAATTTTTTGCAAAAGGACCGTGCCGTTTTTGGAATGTTCGATGTTGGCGCGGGTAATCAGTTTGATCTGCTTTGCGATATCCGCGGAGCCCGCATGGATTTCTTTCACCGCTCTGGCTTGTTCTTCCATCGCGCGCGCGGCCTGGGTGGTTTGCTGTCGCAAAGCGTCTGCAGCAGTGGTGATCTCCTGCGCGCTGCGGGCTTGTTCAGCCATTGCTTTGGTAACACGACTTATCTGTCCGGCCAGGCGGTCAGATTCGCGGGAAAGCTGTTCGGTGGCAGTGGCCTGTTCGGCCAGAGCACGAGAGGAGGAGGTCGCACCTTGCCGCATGGATGCGACGGCCTGCGCAATTTGTCCCGCGGCATTGGCCTGCTCCGTCATCGCTTTGCGGAACTGACCGGCAATCGAAGTGGTCGATTGCGCAGCCTTCATCACTTCGCGAGCGGCTTTGCCTTGCTCGGCGGTCGCCTGTGAAACTTCCTTCGCGCCTTTGCGCATGTGTCCGGTGGCCTGAACGATTTGATTCGCGGCCCGGGCCTGCTCGGCGGAACCGGTGGCAATCTGGCGCGCCTGACCGAGCGTCGTATTAATCGCCTCCGTCACGTTCTTGACGCTGATAATCTGTTCCTCGCTCGCTCGGGCGATTTGCGCAACGAAGGTTGAGCTTTCGTTGATGCCACTGAGAATCGTCTTTAAACCCGCAAGTCCAGCTTCAGATTGTTGGTTGCTCTCATCGGCCAGGCGCGCGTTGGCCGCCGCTGCGTCCGTCGCCTCGCGCGTCACATCCTCCAATCCACGAACCATCTCGGTGACGTCGGCGCTCGCCTTCGCGCAACGATCAGCCAGATTCCGAATTTCCTCCGCCACCACCGCAAAGCCCCGCCCCGCTTCTCCAGCGCGAGCAGCTTCGATGGAGGCATTGAGGGAAAGCAAATTCGTGCGCTCGGCAATAATAGTGATCGTGTTTACAATCCCCGAAATCTCCCGAGTCCGCTTGTTCAATTCGCGCATGACGTTCGTTGTTCCGGTCATTCCGGCGGAAACCTTTGCGATGCCCTGAATCGATTGCTCAATTTTCTGGCCGCCTTCATCCGCCTGGCGCAACACCCGCCGGCTCGTTTCCTCAGTCCGCTTCACCAGATCGTTTACTGAACGGCTGGAACGCTCCATTTCGGTGGCGCTGGTGGCGGCGTCGCCGGCCACCTGGGTAATCTTTTCGGAGCTTTGCGCCACACCCTGGATCGAGCGGGCCATCTCTTCGATCGACGTCGCTGTTTCCTCAACCGATGTGGCGAGGCTTTCGGACATCCCGCTGACCTCTTCGATGGAAGCCGCCATTTCGTTGATGCTAGATGACGTCTGCTCCGCTGCCGTGGTCAAATCATCCGCGCCGCCCGAGACGGTTTGAATCGAGCGGCTCATCTCTTCGATGGAGGCAGCTGTTTCCGTAATCGCCGTCGCCAAATCTTCACCATCCTTGTTAATCCGCTTCACGGACGCGCTCACTTCGGTGATCGCGGAAGTCACCTCCTGCGCCGAGGTCGCCATCTCCTGCGCTTCGGCAGTCACCCCCTGAATCGAAGTGGAGGTGCTCTTGATGGAGGCGACCGTTTGAGCAGTGGCGGTCGCAACTTGCGAAATATTCGCGGTGACCTGTTCGACCGAAGCCGCAATCTCGTTGGTGGAGGAGACGATTTGTTCGGCGGCGGTCGCGACGGACTGGGCCTGGCCCGCTGTTTCCTTCAGCGAAGTCGCCATCTTGTTCGTCTCGGTCGTGGCTTCCTCCAGCGTTCGATTCTGCACCTCAAGACCGTCGTTAATTCGTATGATGACCGAGCGGATTTCTTCCACAGCAAGGTTGCTGGCAGAACCTTTGGGCGTGGCAGAATGTGATTGGCCGTTGGGTGAAGATGTCTTTGGCTTTTGCATAGGTTATGGAGTTGCGGCCGCAGCCGGGCTAGGTTCCGTAGCGGCCTGAGCGATTACTTCAGAAAGCGAGTTGGCAAGTGATTCGTCCTTGTCGAGGTTCAAGACCGCGTCCAGATCGAGAATTAAAATCAACCGGCCGTCGATGGTGGTGAGTCCCTTCAAATAATTTCCGGCTACCCCAGTGAGCGCTTTCTCAATGGGTCGAATCGCGGTGGCGGGAACTTTCTTGAACTCCCGGGCACTATCAACGATCAAGCCGACGATTCTCTGCTGAGTCTGGGCGAAGACGATCCGTGTCCGCAGATCTGGCTCCTGGCGCGGAAACCCGAAGCGGACGCGAAGATTGAGGGCGGGAATCACCTGCCCGCGCGAAAACACCACGCCATCGATAGCGCGATGCGCGTTGGGGACGAGCGTCACATGCTCGAGCATTTCTATGTGCTGCACGCTCGTACTAGGAATCGCGTAAATCGCTTTAGCGATTTCGAACAGCACATAGGTCTCTGTTTGCGCCGTCATATCAATTGGTCTCCACAAAAGTATCTTCCAGGTTCGGGCGCACCGCGCCACTCGTAAAGGCTGCGCCGTCCAGAATCAAAACTGGCCGGCCATCCCCGAGTTCAGTCGCGCCAGCCACTCCCGGGGCCTGGATGAGCGGATCGCGAATTGTCCTTACGACAATCTCGCGCTGACCATGAATTCGGTCGACCACAAGTCCGGAACTACCTCGATCGGAATTCAAAACGAGAACGCACATCCTTTCCTGCGCTCGGCGCGCCAGACGAAAAAACGATGACAGCCGAATTATCGGAAGCACCCCTTCACGATACGGAATCACTTCCAACCCATTCACCATTTGGATTTCTTCCTCGGTCACCGGCATTACTTCCGCGACAAAATTTTGCGGAACCGCGCACGTCTGGTCCGCAGCCGAAACGATCAGCGTTTCCGCGATCGCCAGAGTGAGTGGAACGCGAATAATAAATCGCGATCCTTTTTTTTCTTCGGTCTCCAGAGACAGCGTTCCGCCAAGTTCCCGGACCGTGTTGCATACCACCGCCATCCCCATGCCGCGCCCGGCCACGCGGTCAGCGTCCGTGCGGGTCGAAAATCCAGGCGCGCAAAGTATTTCCAGCAGCGCGGCGCGGTCGACAACCTCCGGCACTGAAATCCCCAATTGCGCCGCACGTCGCAAAACGGCGTTCTCGCTGATGCCACGGCCGTCATCGGCCACCGTGATCACGACGGAATCTCCGTTCGTGGCCGCGGTCAAACTGATCACCGCTTCCTCAGCTTTCCCCGCTTCCCGCCGCTCTTGCGGCGTCTCGACCCCATGACTGAAAGAATTCCGCACCAGGTGCAGCAAGGAATCCTTCATCTGCTCGATCAAATACTTGTCGATCTCCGTTTGTTGTCCTTCCATTCTGAGGCGGACTTTCTTCTGGCTTTCCCGTGCCAGATCGCGCACGACGAATGGCATGCGCGCAAAAATCTCCGCCACCGGCACCATGCGCACGCGCATGATTCCTTCCCGCAATTCCCGTAGTGAGCGCCCCAAACCGGTGTTGATCTCCCGCAGCACGCCGATATCCAGCAACTCCCCCTTTCGCGAAAGCCGGTTCACTTCCTCCTCAAAGCGCGATCGTTTGATCACCATCTCTCCAACGATACGCATCAGGTCATCCAGCCTCGGCAGATCCACACGGACCACATGCGATGGCGCGATAAACGGATTATGCTCCTGAAGAGAGGCCTCTGCGCGCTGAGCGGCAACATTCGGCTGATCCACCAACTCCGGCGTAATCCCGTCCGCCTCCCAACTCGCGATCTCCGTCGGCGTCTCCTTCATCCCAACGATGAACTCGAACGCCACCTTTCCCTCCCCACGCACCTGCGGGGTGGCCCGAAGCACCTCTCCGCGCTCCGTCAGGCGCGTCCGCACTGAATTAATATTTATACCTCGTTCATCCAATTGCTTTGACGGGATGAAAGTAAACTTCCAAAGCACCAGCCCACGCGAGCGCGCTTCCTCGACGGAAGCAGCAGGAGGACTCGCACTGCCAGGCGCATCCTCCTCCGGTTCCGGTTCGGCTTTTCCCGACGCTTTCTGCAAATTCTCCACCAACACGTCGGTGCCCGGTAACGACTGCCCCGCGCGAAACGCGCTCGCGATTTGCTCAAGCCGTTGCGTCGCGAGCATCAGCAACTCTACGCCAGCCGCGCTCAATATCAGAGAACCGCGCATCACTTCTCGCAGGTATTCTTCGGTCGCGTGCGCAAGTTCCTCCGCCACGCGCAGGCCGACGATGGCTGAAATGCCCTTGAAGGAATGAAAATTGCGAAACAATGCTTCAATCACCGTCCGATCCGCCTGCGCCTTGCCGATCGAAGGCTCGAGCATCAGCAGCGATTCCCGGATGTGCGCGAGGTGTTCTTCGCACTCCGTGAAAAAATCATCCAGCAGCTCCCGCTGCAACTCCGGTGACACGTCCGGACTCAAAGGCCAGCCCTCGTTTCTACTCTCGTTTCCGCTCGCGCCTCGCGCTGCAAATTCAGTTGACCTAAAATCCTTTCTCTCAGGATCCCAGCGGAGATTGGCTTGACGAGATACTCCACTGCTCCCAGGTTCAGCGCCCGTTGCATGTCGTCGTGATCGTTCGATCCGCTCAACACAATCACGTTCGGCAAAGATTGAGCTTCGGAGGCGCGTAACCACTCCAAAACTTCAAAGCCGCTCGTCACCGGCATTTTCAGATCCAGAAAGATTAAAACCGGCCAGTGCCCGGAAGCCGCCTTCTCTCGTTTGAGCATTTCAATAGCAACTTTCCCGTTCTCCGCGCGCAAAAGAGAGCAGCCGGCATTCGCTTTTCGAAGGGCGCGATCAAAAAAGAAGGCATCGTCATCGGAATCTTCGGCGAGAAACACTCGAAGGTGAGATTGCTCTGTAGAGACCATGGTCCGTGTGCATTCGTCCTTCGACCCAAAGGAGAGTGCGGACTCATGAGGCTGCCATTCGCGAAAACTCAAATCAATACCTAGATACAAAATCAGGGAAAACCTGAGCACCCATGAGCAGAACTTTGAGGACGGCCGGGCGGTTCCGGACCTTCAGCGCTTGCGACGCGACAAAGCCTCTTTAGCAAGTTTCAGGTTTTCGCCTTGCAGGTGGCTGAGCGCGGCTTCAAGTGCGGCAGAGGCTTCGGGGGAGTTGATATCGGCGAGGCCGCTGATGGCGCCCATTTGCAATTCGGGATGAGTAACTTTGACGAGGTAGCGGACAAGCTGCGGACCGCGGCGTTCCCAGCCCTGGAGCGGGATCATTCGGAGCGCGTCGTAACGGGTGCCACTTGGGACTTTCTCGTCGTCAGCCATGGTGGCGGAAAGATCCAGGGCGCGGGTGAATCGGGCCTGGAGGGAATTGTCGCCCGAGAGAATCTCGCCAATTCGTTCGGCGGGCCAGAGACCGCGCTGGCTGACGCCGTTGATGATGCCGCCGCCGATGACGACAGCCTGCCAATCGCGCAAGGGTTCATTCTCGAGCGGAAGAGACACATCGAAGACCTGTTTTATTTGGGCGGCATCGTTCCGCTTACCGCAAGCGATGGCCACGCGCCAGATCCATGGAACGCGCACATATTCCTCTGGGGTGCCCGTTTTGAGATCGCGCGTCATTTCTTTGATGAGCGCGGCGGCGAATTGGGGATTGGCATTGATGGCGGAAGCGCGCGCGGGTTCAGGGCGAGTCGAATCGAGAATGAAGCGCGCGACGGAAGCCGGATCGCGCAGGACTTCGTCGCTGCCGGGGGAGGCGGAGGCGATCTGCGCCTCCTGTCGTGCGATGGGCCACTTCGGTTTTTTCCCGGCAGGCGTGAAAGCAATCGTGCGAAGATCAATGAGCGCCGTGCGAATCGGAGCTTGCGGTTTGAAAATCGCGCGGTGCGTGCCGGCGGTCAAAGTCAGGGCGCCGATGTGGATTTGTCTGTAGTTGCTCCAATCATCGCCGGTCGTGGCGATTTTTCCATTCAAGGAGGCATCGGCGACACTAAGAATGAAGCTATTGCCACCGGCATTCGCCGCGGACGCGTAGTCGATATAAACATCGTAAGCCCCGGGCTGATCAACCTGGAACGACCAGGCGACTTGATCATCCGCACTGTGCCACATGCCGATATTCCGGTAGGCTGATTCGAAAGTGATTTGGTCGCCGTAGATTTCGGCATTGGCGGCAGCGAGCAGGAGCGCACCATCCGGGCCGGCTTTGACGAGCTGCGGATTATTGCCAGGAATCTCTTTGCGGGTATTTCCAGAACGGACAAAGGCGATCAGGTCGGCCATGTGCTGCGGGGCGATCCCCTGCTCCAGTCCTTCGGGCATAAGTGAAAGAGACAAGGCACGGATGGTGGCAATGTCCGCACGCGAAATGGTCTCAGCAGCGCCGGTGCCGGAAATCAGGGTGAGGCTATTCGCGTTTTCGTTTTTGATGATGCCGCTGAGACTGCGATCATCTTTCAAGTCGACCTGGTAATGAACGAAGCGGGGCTCGATGACCGCGTTCGGGTCGAGGATGTTTTTGATCCAGTATTCCGTATCGCGAGCGCGCAACGGAGCGAGGTCCGGACCGACATCGTGGCCGACGCCGTTCAAGGCGTGGCAGGAGGCACAATTCTTCTCGAAGATGGCAGCGCCGGCGATGGGATTTCCGACGAGAGTCAGCGCGGTTTTGTAGTCCTCCAGCACCTTCGCACGGCCAGTGATGGCTTCGACCGGAAGAACTTTTGCGGCAAGATCGCGAATTTCCGGTTTGTTGATCGAGGCGAGCCGCTGGCGGTCGGTGTGGCTGATTTCAAGCGGTTCGACAATGTTTTCCTGAACGGCTTTTAGCAATGCGCTGCTCCATTCTTCGCGTTCCAACAGGAGCCGCACCAGTTCGGCGCGGGCGGTGGGAGCAGTATCCGGCCACTGACTGAGAATACTTTTTGCGACTGACGGCGATTTCTGGCGCTTGAGAGCGGCGAGCGCGCTGCGGCGTAAGATCTCAGAAGGATTGCGCGCGGCTTGGGTGAGGACAGCGAGAGACTCGTCTGAAGACACACGACCGAGAAGTTTGATGGCTGCGGCACGTTTCGTTTCGCTGGCATCGTTGTCCTGCGCGATTTTGCGGGCGCTGGTCGTGGCGGCCTGCAGGCGTTCGTTCGTCGAAGCATCGAGCAGGTTTTCAATTCGGCTTCCGCGTCGCTCCACGTTTTCGAGTAAGGTCGCCAAGGCCGACATCTGGCCTTCGTCCAGGGGGACATTCCGTATCGGCAGCGAAGCAGCAATCGCATGCTGAACAACCTTCGGGTCTGCCGAATTCGCGGCGGTCGCGACGAGCGGAGCAATCCAATTGGCGCGTCCCGGAGTGGTTTCCTCAACGGACATCACCGCGGTGAGGACTTCGCCGCAATGATCGACGGTAGAACTGAGAACCGCAGAGCGAATCTCGAGGTTGTTCAGCCATGCTTTCGCGAGACTGCCGAGCGCTTGTCCCGCTTGCGGCGCGGGCGATTCGCCGAGAGTGAACGCCAATTGGCGGACAACCAAAAGGGAAGGATCATTCGTGAGCGTCAGGATCGATTGCAGGACGCCTTCAGCTTGAGCGTTGCCTTTCTTGAGGAACGGCTCAGCGAGGCGAAGGGCATGTTCGCGAACCTCGGACGCTGGATCGTTGAGCGCGCGTTGGATTTGTTTCCAGTCGTTCCCGGAAATGCCGTCCGCCGCCGCGAGCGCCTGCAAGCGAACTTGCGAGAGTTTTGCGCTGGCGGCGAGCTCTTGCAGTTTAGCAATCGCGTTTTTGTCTTTGCGGGTGATGAGTTCGATGTGAACGCGATCGCGATCGATTCCGTTGGGAGAGTCGAGCGCGGCGGCGAGATCGGCCCTTTTGAGCTTTGTGAGATCGCGAATCGGGCGGAGCGAACGATCGGTTGGGACAACCCGGTAAATGCGTCCGCGATCTGCGCCGGCGCGCATGTCAATCTGCGAGAGTCGTCCGGCTGGAATCCAGCGCGGGTGCTCAATGAGAAAGCGATACATATCGACGATGTAAAGCGCACCGTCCGGCCCGGAACGAGCCTGCACCGGCCGAAACCAATTATCGCGCGAACTGAGAAATTCGGAGTTCTCTTCATCAGCCGCACGCTCGCTGGTCATGGCGAGATTCAGATGAACGATTTCGCGATGGACTAGATTATGGACCGGTTCGCAGGTGAACGCGTTTCCGTAATACTCTTCGCCCAGGAGCGTATCGCGATAAATGCCAACGCCGCAGGCCGAGGTGGTGCGATTCACGTGGCCGGGATCGTTAAAACGTTCCAATGTGGGGCTGGTGGGAAAAAGGCGATTGCCTTCAGGTCGCGCGGTCAATTCGCGAGTGGAAGCGGGCGCGGGCGTGTGCGAGTTCCGGCGGATGTAGTTATCGGCGCTTCCGTGTTGCAGCAGCAGCCGGCTGTTGTCCGTGCCGAACCAATTGCCGAAATCGTCGCGGACTCGGCCCTGTTGGGTCAGGCCGCCGACCGTTTCCAATTTGCCGCTGACGGGATGAAAGCGGAAATCGCGATTCCGGATGTCGACGGGTTCCGGCGCGGCGGGAAACAGTGAATTTTTCAAAGAGACGATTTTTCCGCCGAGCAGCCCATTGGCCCCGTAAATCCAGTTGTCGAGCCCGAGGTTCAGGCTGTTGACGCGCGCCTGGTAATTGTCAGTGAAAAAGCCGGTGAAGAGCTTCTCCACTTTGTCGGCCTTGCCGTCGTTGTTGGTATCCTCCGCGTAAAGAATGTCCGGTGCGGCGCAAATGAAGACGCCGCGGTCCCAGGCTGTCACTCCGGTGGGAAAAGGAAGGTTCTCGAGGAAAACAGTCGCCCGGTCGTATTGGCCGTCTTGATTTTCATCGACCAAAAATTTTACGCGGCCGCCGGGTTGCCAGTTCGCATCCAAGCCGCTGGGGTAATCATGCATTTCGCAGACCCAAAGCTTGCCGTCGGCGCCCCAATCGATCGCGACTGGATCCTGAATGAGCGGCTCGGCGGCGACCAGTTCCACCTTCAGACCTGGTTTGGTCCTAATACTGCGCAATGCATCGGCCGCCGAAAGCGGTCGGGTGCCTTCCGTTCCAGGCGGCACTTTGAATGTCTCAGGAATTTGCGCTGAGACCGCACTGATGATGATTTGTTCAAGGCCGGGCGAGAACTTCTGCGGAAAATCGTAGTAAATCATCGCGTCGCCCCCTTCGTATCCGCCTTCCTTCAGAATGCGCTCGCTCGGAATGTAGCAACGTCCCTCGTTCGCATATCCGTTCACCCACAAGCGCGTGCGATCGAACTCGCGCTTCAGGCGCAGCGAATAATCGACGACCGTTTCGCCCGGGAGGAAAACTATCGCCAGGTCGTTCCCGAAAACCCACGTTTGGATCGGATAAATGATCTTCTCGGGAATCGGTTCGCCGCGATCGAGTCGCTCGAGATTTACCCGCGCATGATGACCAACTGCATCCTGTTGCCTGGCGCGGCGCTCCCATTCTTCGCGCGAACGAGCCGGAGCCAGCGGCAGATCGACCCGCCTGTAATGGATCTTCGGTCGGCTTGTGATCGGTTGGAGGCTCGATTCGACCAACCGCTTGATTTCCTGTGCTATCTCATCGCCTTGTTTCGCGCACACCTCGATGTTATCGCCGGTGGCACGCGAACTCGGATTGGAGTCAGCACCGCAACCGACCGACGCCATCGCGATCGCGCCTGGAAACAATTCCTCGATCCGATCCTGCGCGAAGCCGGCCCAATCACCGCTGATTTTATTGTTCGAGAGCGTGACGCAATGACACGCGTAGCTGAAATAAATCGCACGCAACTTCCCATCCGGCTCATGAACGGCAAGCATCGGAAGGTCATGATCAACCGGCCCGCCCTTCGTGCGACGATTCGTTGCGAAACCAGCGGTGCCCGTGGCCCACGAGACGCGCGCCGCACGAATGTCCTTGAAAGCTTCCAGCGCAACTTTCTCGAGAGCATCGATGAACTCAACGGTGTAACGATCGATATTTTTCTGGTGCTCGGGCGGAATCGGAACGCCAAAAAGCGTTGGGCACACATTCTTCAGCATCGGCGCGGTATGCGTGTGTGTCGCCGTGATCGTTAACCGTTCCTTGCGCAGCTTGATCTTCGGCCCGAGCCGCCGGGCAATCTCCATGGTGATCTCGTCTGGCACGCATAGGTTTTCCGCGGTGATCAGAATGGCAGGACCGTCCTGCGCGTCGTTAAACGCAAGTGCTTTGGCCCAAATCTTCTTCGTCACGCCTTCCGATTCCGTGCGCCTTCCGCCGAAGCCGCTCAGACGCACCGGATAATCCGGAGTGATATCGATCTCCGCGACTCCGATCTGCAAAAGCGATTCGGCTGCGCCGCTTGCCGTGGTGCTTAACCAGAGAGCCGCCGCAAAAATCGAGGAGACGAAAAAACGCATGGCAATACGAGTCATACAAACTGAACCAAACAAATCAGCAAGGATTTACCACCTGAGGGAACAGCGACGAGAACGAGTTTTGGAGTTCCATTCGTCCACAGACTTCTTAAACTCTGCACGAATCCATGAAAACGAAAGCATCCCTTTCACGTCGTTCATTTCTCACCCGCACTGCCATTGCCTCGAGCGCGTTCATGGTGGTGCCTTCGCATGTGCTCGGGCTGGGTGGGGCGCAATCCGCCAATGAAAAATTGAACATCGCGGCGATTGGCTGCGCGGGCCAGGGCGCGGGGGACATCAACGGCATGAGCAGCGAGAACATCGTGGCGCTGTGCGATGTGGATTGGCGTCACGCCGCAGGGACGTTCAAAAAATTTCCGAAAGCGAAACAGTACAAGGATTATCGGAAGATGCTCGACGAGCAGAAAGACATCGACGCGGTGATCGTCGCCACGCCGGACCACATGCACGCGTTCGCATCGATGCACGCGATTCAGCTCGGCAAACATGTTTACTGCGAGAAGCCACTCACACATTCCGTGTGGGAAGCGCGCCAGCTTGCCGAAGCAGCCCGCGCAAAAAAAGTCGCCACGCAAATGGGGAACCAGGGGCAGGCTTCCGAAGGCACGCGCCAGCTCGCTGAATACATCCTGGATAACGCGATAGGCGCGGTGCACGAAGCACATATCTGGACCGATCGCCCTTCGCAGGGACTCTTCGGCGAATACTGGCCGCAGGGCGTGGGGCGTCCGAAAGAAACTCCGAATATTCCAGACACCCTGGATTGGGACCTATGGCTCGGGCCCGCGCCCGAGCGTCCCTACAATCCAGCTTACGTTCCGTTTAAATGGCGCGGCTGGTGGGATTTCGGAACGGGGGCGCTTGGCGACATTGGCTGTCATTCTTTTGACCCGGTCTTCCGCGCGCTGAAACTCGGCCACCCGACGAGCGTCCAGGCGACTTCCTCCCGCGTAAATAAGGAGACCTATCCCCTCGCCTCGATGGTGAGCTACCAATTCCCCGCGCGCGGCAATTTCCCGGCGCTCAAGCTCACCTGGTATGATGGCGGGTTGCGCCCGCCGCGTCCGGAGCAGATCGCTTCGGGCAAAAAGATGGGGCCGACCGGCGCGATGATTATCGGCGAACGCGGCGTCCTCTTGAATTCCGGCGGACCATGGCGTTTGCATCCCGACAAGCTCGCCAGCGATTACGGTGAACCGCCGAAGAAACTTCCTCGTTCCCCAGGCCATCACAAAGAATGGATTGAAGCCTGCAAGGGGGGCGCGCCGGGCGGATCGAACTTTGATTGGGCGGGACCGCTGACTGAAGCGGTGCTGCTCGGAAATGTCGCGCTGCGACCGGACCTGCGCGAAGAACTCACTGGCCGCGCCCTGCTGTGGGATCCGAAGGAACTCAAATTCACCAACTCCGAAGAAGCGACCGGCTTCCTGCGGCGCGAATACCGGAAGGGGTGGAAGTTGGTATGATTGCTGAGCCTTTCATTGACGCACCGCGCGCTGATCGTTACGTTGTGCCGCTACAAAGCACGATGCTCCCTGTTATCGAAAACCTTCTCGTCCTTCAGGAACGCGACCGTAAAATCATGCGGATCGAAGCGGAACTCGCCAACCTTGCGCCGGAACGCGTTGCGCTCGACCAGCGCGCGGAACGGGCCAAGACCCAGGCCGATGCCGGAAAAACCAAAGCAAGGCAGCTCGAATCCGACCGCAAGAAGCTCGAACTCGACGTGGAAGCGAAAAAGGGATTGATCGAGAAATATTCCCTCCAACAATTTCAAACGAAAAAAAACGAAGAGTATCGCGCCCTCGCGCACGAAATTGAGACGTGCAAGCAGGCGATCTCCAAATTGGACGATGAACAGCTCGCCCTCATGGAGCAGATTGACGTCGCCAACCGCGAAGCCACAGAAGTCACGAAGGAAGCAGCCGCAGTTCTAAAAGACGTGGAACTGGCCCGCACTTCTCTCGCCGATAAAGAAGTTCGCCTGAAGCGCGAACTGGCCGAATTGAAATCCGATTACGCGAAGCTCGAAGAAGCGGTCGAGGAAAGTGTGCGCGACCGTTACATTCGCCTCCGCAAGCAACGCGGCGCAAACACGGTGGTCGGAATTGATCGCGGATTTTGCGGCGGGTGCCATATGAAATTGCAGAAGCAAGTGATTCTCTCCTGCCAGGCTCAGCAGGAAATCGTCACCTGCCCCCAGTGCAGCCGAATTCTTTATTTTACGCGCGAGATGGATTTGGCCGTTGCGTAATGCATCTTCCCGCAGCAAAGTTATCGGTACCGCATGAAACTGGAGAATCCCCAGGCCAAAAAGCCACGGTTCATTCTCATCGGCGGTTTCCTTGGCGCAGGTAAAACCACAAGCATTCTCCAGCTCGCCCAGCGTCTCGGTCCCACCGCTGGCACGCTCGGCGTGATCACCAACGACGAAGGAACTCAACTCGTCGATACACCCCAACTTCGCACCGCCGGCTTTATCGTCGAAGAAATTTCTGGCGGAACCTTCGCTTCGCAGATGAGTCCATTCGTGGAGGCTATTCGCCGATTGATCGATTCACGTTGCCAGATCATCTTTGCGGAATGTTCCGGCACGTCTGCTGAACTTCGCTCCAAGGTTCTCGATGTGCTCGCGGCAGAACTCGGCGACGCACTCGAAATCGCGCCGCTCAGCGTGGTCCTTGATTCGGTGCGTGCCGTACGCGTTCTCCGCCTGCAATCCGGCGGCGGTTTTTCCGAAAAACTCGCTTACATTTATCGCAAGCAAATTGAAGAAGCCGAACTGCTCGTTGCAAACAAAACCGATCTGTTTCCAGCCGCGCAACTCTCGCAATTACGCGAGGTTATCGGAGAACTCGCGCCGAACGCTACCCTGCTGGACGTTTCCAACCGGCATGCGACCGGACTGGACGAATGGCTGAATTGCCTTACCGGGAAACAGCACACCACCGCGCATCTTTCGGCTCTGGACAGCGGTGTGTTCGCGGACGCCCAGGCGCTTCTTGGCTGGCTGAATTGCACCGTGAACGTCTCCTCGGTGCGATATTTTGACGGCGCCAAACTCCTTACCGATCTTGCCACCGCTATCCAGTCTGCCCTCAAGCAGGACGCGGTCGAAATTGCACATCTCAAAATTCTTCTCCGTGCTGAAGACTACTCCGAGGGAGGCGAGGAATTTGCGATCGCCAACCTGGTTCGCAGCGACGCCTCGCCCGAACTTCATGGCGAAATTCGAGAACCGGTGCAACGCGCGGAATTAATCCTAAATTTGCGCGCGGAAACAAAACCGGACCTCCTCCACGCCGCGGTGAACCGCGCCCTGCTCGAAATCGTGGAACGCTCGCCCGAACTTTTCGCGCGCATGGAACATTGCGAACACTTCCGGCCCGCCGCCCACTAGCGCCCCAGCAACTCGCTGACGGAAATTTGCCCAACGTGGTCGACAGCCCAGGTCGGGTTACTTTTCGCCAACTCCTCTTTCTTATACTCGCCGGTTCCGACCGCCAATACTCTCGCGCCGATCGATTGTCCGCACAAAATATCCAACGGCGTATCGCCAATCACTACGATCTCTTCCCCGCGCAGTTTGCGTTCCAGTGTTTCGCTCCCTCGATCCCGTGCAATTCCGGCAATGCAATTCCGATCCTCATGATCATCCGCGAATGCGCCTGTCGTAAAGTGATGCCAAAGCCCGTAGTGCATGAGCTTCAGTTCGGCGCCGCGCCGAATATTTCCGGTGAGTAATCCGAGCATCGGCTTTTCGGGAACGCGTTTTAATTCATCGATCATCGAATGAATGCCTTCGCAAACGCCGCCCGTGCAACTCTTCAACAGCTCAGTTAAAAACTTCGGATAATGTTCGAAGAACTTCTGGAAATTTACTTCGGCACATTCCACCCCGAACAATGTAAACGCCTCGCGAACGAGCGAAACGTCCGTGCGGCCCGCAAACTTCATTCGCTTCGCGGCATCCTTCAGCCCGAAAATTTCCGTGAAAGTCGCATCAAACGCGCGCACGCCCGCGCCGCCGCTGCGAATGAGAGTGCCGTCGATATCGAACAAAACCAGTTTTACCACGCGCCCGAGAAGTTACCCATCAACGCTCCGCGAACCAGAAATTTTTCCGCCGATTATTTTCCCGTCGGCTGCGGAGCCTGCGGCAAGGTGCCTGCAGTATACGGAAGCGTTGCTTCCATCCGCGCCGAAGCCGAATTCTTCGGCAACGTGACAATCACTTCGGTCCCCTTCCCGCTCGCGGGTATCGCCATGTGAATGCTTCCGCCGAACGACCGCACGATTTCGCGCGCAAGATACAATCCCACGCCATTGTGCGGCGCGGGCTTGGTGGTGAAGAACGGACGAAAGACCTGCTCCTGTAGATCGGGCGCAATGCCGGGACCGTTATCCGCAATATGAATGCGATGCGTATCGCCAGTCGTTTGTAACCTGACGTCCACGAGAGCTTCCGGCCGGCCGCCGACAGCCTCGATCGCATTGTTCAATAAATACAATAACGCGCGCGCCAGTTCGCTCGGGCGCCCAACCCAATCGGAACTCGCGGGAAGATTCGATCGCAGGCTGATCTTGTTTATCACCACCTGGAAGTTCACCATCGTGAGCAAATCTTCCAACAATTGTGCCAGCGAAACCGTAATTGCATGACGGCTATTCTGCGCGATCAAAAGCAAACTGCGCAACTTCTGCCCGGCACGCTGCAAGCTCGAATCGATGATCTGCAAACGATTCAGTGTGTTCGTATCGAGATTGTCATCCATGCAGAGCAACTGCACGCTGCCGAGCGCTGCGGCCAATGGATTGTTGATCTCATGCGCGAGACTTGCGGCGAGTTGACCGAGCGTCTTTTGCCAATGCTCGCCGAGCATCTCCTGGTGAAGCTGATTGATCGTCTTCTGCAGGTGAAGCTGCTCCTTAAGTTGGTCCTGCAAAACTTTGACGCGCAACGCTGATTTGGTGCGCGCGAGCAACTCCGCCTGCTCCACCGGTTTGGTGAGATAATCATGCCCGCCCACTTCGAGACCGCGGATCTTGTCCTGCATCTCGTAACGCGCGGTGAGGAATAGAACCAAAATATCCTTCGTGCGGTCCTGCGCCTTGATCCGTCGGCAAACTTCGTAGCCGTCGAGGTTCGGCATCATCACATCGAGAATGACCAGGTCTACCAGTTCCTTCTCCAGAAATTGCAGCGCCGAAGCCCCATCCGAAGCGGTAAAACACTCCATCCCCGCGTTCTGCAGACGTATCTGCAGCAGCCGCAATGCATCCCGCTGATCGTCCACCGCCAGCACTCTTGCCTTGTGCTCGGTGACCGCCGCGGGAGTCTCTTTTCTCCCTGTATCCATTACCGCAGGCTCGACCATTTATTAGTTGAAATCCGGGCGTTCAGTCCTACGCTCCCTTTAGCGAGGATCGATTCACGAATTTCAATGAACTCATTACTTAGTCAACTCAAACAGTTCAGCATCATTGTAGCCGATACCGGCGACTTCGAAAGTATCCGCAAGTACCAGCCGCGCGATGCCACGACCAACCCGACCCTCCTCCAAAAAGCAGCGGAGATGCCGGAATACAGCGAACTGGTGCAACGCGTCCTCCGGGAAGTAAAGACCACTTCAATCCCGGCAAGTCAACACGTGCAACTCGCTTTTGACCGTTTAGCAATCGCGTTCGGGATCGAGATCCTGAAGATCGTCCCAAATAGGGTATCGACAGAAGTTGACGCAAGGTTGAGCTTCGATCTCCCCGCTTCCGTGCGCAAAGCCAAGGAAATCATCGAGATGTATCAAAAAGCGGGCATCGGCCGCGAACGCATTTTGATCAAACTCGCCTCCACTTGGGAAGGCATCTGCGCTGCCCGCGAACTGAAGAAAGATGGAATCAACTGCAATCTCACCCTGCTCTTCTCCTTCGCTCAAGCCATTGCCTGCGCCGAGGCCGAAGTTCAACTCATCTCCCCCTTCGTCGGCCGCATCCTCGACTGGCACAAGAAAAACAGCGGACGCGATCAGTATCCCGCCCCCGAAGATCCTGGCGTTGTCTCGGTGACGCAGATTTACAACTACTACAAGAAGCACGGCTACAAAACGGAGGTGATGGGCGCCAGCTTCCGGAACGTCGGCGAAATCCTCGAACTGGCCGGTTGCGACCTCCTCACCATCAGCCCCTCGCTCCTTGAAGAACTCGCGAAAACACCCGGCACCGTCACTCGCAAACTCACCCCCGAGAAAGCCGCCGCCTCCGACCTTCCAAAACAATCCCTTAACGAAAGCGCCTTCCGCTGGCTGCACAACGAAGATCAGATGGCCACCGAAAGACTCTCCGACGGCATCCGCTCCTTCGCCGCGGACGCGATCAAACTCGAAAAATCTCTCGCGAAGAAGTTCGCTGAATTAAAATAATGGCGTTTCGATTCTTAGCGCAACAATCCTGAATTCCGCCTTAACCACTTCTCCGCTTCGCGCCATAGCGGAAAAGCATTCTCCACATGCGCCCAAAAGCGTGGGGAGTGATTCATTTCTTTCAGGTGCATTAACTCATGCACAATAATGTAATCGCGCACGAACTCAGGCGTCTGGATCAATCGCCAGTTCAGTGAAATCCGTTTGCTCCGCGAACACGATCCCCACCTGGAACGTTGGTTGCGCACGGTCACTGCTGAAACCTGCAATCCGTGCTGCTGTGCGGTGATCCACGTTCTCGGCGGCAATTCTCTCGTCGCGAGTGTCCGCATGCGCGCTTCCACTGCCAGGCGCAAATCGTCCCCGCGCGCAATCGTCAGTTCCTGTTCCCCGAAGCTTACCCGCAACGTTCCTTCGCCCTCGCAAACCCCAAGGCGCACCAACTCACCTCGGAACCAAACCATCGTGCCGTCTCCCCACTCCACCGGCCCCCGACGCATCTGCTTGTGAATCCAATCGCGATGCTTCTGCGCGAATTCCTCCGCATATTTCAACGTGCCACCACGCGGAATCGTCACGCGCGCAATGCCCTCTTGGAAACGTAAGATATAGCGGCGCGCTTTTGGATTGCGCGCAAACGCAATCGGGACCAGTTCGCTTCCGATCTCCAGTTTAAACGGTGCTGTATTCAACGCGCTGTCCGATGCGCGGATGTTTACCAACTGCCAGCGCTCTTAATCCAGACCTTTCATTTCGAAACTCCAGCTCGAACCTTTTTCGCTTTTTTCGAAGAAATCTTCCGCCTACCCTCGCGCCGATGTCCCCCGAACAACCCCACCTGCATCGTCGTTTCGGCTTCCTGCAAGCGACCGCGCTCAACATGAGCAACATGGTCGGCGTCGGCCCCTTCATCACGATTCCGCTCCTGATGTCCGCGCTCATGGGCCCGCAATCGCTGCTCGGCTGGTTCGTCGCGCTGATCATCTGCCTCGCGGACGGCCTTATCTGGAGCGAACTGGGCGCAAAGATGCCGGGCTCCGGCGGTTCGTATCTTTACCTCAAGGAAGCGTTCGGTCCAAAAACTTGGGGCCGCCTCATGGCCTTCCTCTTCATCTGGCAATTCATTCTCAGCGGCCCGCTGGAAATCGCCAGCGGCTACATCGGCTTCTGCAATTACCTCGAATATATCTGGCCGAATCGGTGGGTTCCGAAGTTTGGTTTTTTAACGATTGATCCCGTCGCGATCCTGGTGGCGATCATCACCATCGCGCTGCTCTATCGCAAAATCGGTTCCGTCGGGAAAATTACCGTCACGCTTTGGATTGGAACACTACTCACCACGGGCATTGTTATTTTTCTCGGCGCGTTGAACTTCGATGCAAAACGCGCCTTCGATTTCTCACCTGGCGCGTTCAACTTCTCTATGGGGTTTCTGCTCGGTCTCGGCGCTGCCGCGCGCGTCGGCATTTACGACTACCTCGGTTACTACGATGTCTGTTACATCGGCGAAGAAGTCCGCGATCCCGGCCGCGTCATTCCGCGTTCCATTCTCATCAGCCTCGTCGCCGTCGCGCTCATTTACATTGGAATCAATCTCTCCATCATCGGCGTCATTCCCTGGCGCGAAATGGTGATTCAGCCCGGCACCGAAGCAACGTCCACCTCGAAATTCATCGTTTCCGTTTTTCTCGAACGCCTCGTCGGCCGCGACATGGCCGTCCTGTTCACCGGCCTGATTCTCTGGACCGCAGTCGGCTCAATCTTCGCGCTCATGCTCGGCTATTCGCGCATCCCATACGCCGCAGCCAAGGACGGCTATTTCTTCAGAATCTTCGGCAAGCTTCATCCAACGAAGGAATTTCCGTACATTTCGCTCCTGCTCATCGGTGTCGTCTCAATCATCTGCACGATGTTCCCGCTGGGGATGGTCATCGATGCACTCATCACCACGCGTATCATCATTCAATTCATCGGCCAGGCCGCCGCCGTGGTATTGCTCCGCCGCAAGATTCCATCTTCCGAATTCCCCTTCCGCATGTGGCTCTATCCCCTGCCCTGCCTGATCGCCGTCGCCGGCTGGATCTTCATCTTCGCAACGACCGGGTTGAAAGTAATCGTCGCCGGCATTGCCATGCTCGCGCTGGGCATCGTGGCATTTTACATCTGGTCATACCGAAACGGCTCCTGGCCATTTCTCCCAAAGGACGAAAGAAAAGAGGCGGCCGAATCGACCGCCTCCACAAAATAAAAACTCGAGGACGACCTCCTACCAACTCAATTTGCCCGGGAGATACTCCTCAATCAAATCCATGTAAAACGGCTTGAGCTTTTCAACATCCGGTTTCTCGTGGCTCTTCGTGTAAAGATCGTATGGATTAAACGCTCGCACCCAATCGAACATCTTCCGGTCCTTATCGTTCATCAGGTAATTGTATTCGCCTTCGCGATGCGCCGCGTAGAAAGAATGAAAGCGCAGCATGTAAAGCGCTTCCTCCGGCATCCGATCCTTCACCACGTGGTAAATGTATTCGTCGTGGCCCCACGAAAGATCCACCTTATCCAACCCGCATCCTTCTTCATAAACGCCTAAACGCGAACTCAACCGCTCATTGTTGATATCCGGATTGCTCGCGAAAAATTCCGGGAACACAACTTTATCCGAAAACTTGCAGCCCACCGGAAACGTATCGCCCACCACCGCCCATTGCGGCTCGCCATAAAGGCAAAGAATTTTTCCCAGGTCGTGGATGAATCCCGCCAGAATAAACCACCGGGGATGTCCATCCCGCCGAATGTGCTCCGCCGTCTGAAGCAGATGCTGAAGCTGCGACAAATCCGTATCCGGATCCGAGTCATCCACCAAATTATTCAGATACTCCGCCGCTTCCCACACCGTCATCTGCCGGCGATTCAACTTCAGAAAGTCCGCCTTCTTCTCCTTAACGAAATCGTAGCTCTGGTAAGTATGGTTCAGCCGATAAAACTCCCGCACACTCGGCCGCGTATTCGCCGCGTAATTCCGAAACTCCTCCTTCTTCTTGTCCGGATCAGTCGCCTTGAACGCCGGCCCATTCGGCTCAGGATACCGCGCCTTCAAATCATCTTCCCACTCATCAAGACTGGCCAGCGGCTGCGCATTCGGTGCGGTCATATCGCTCAGATTAGATGGCCCTATAATCCCCGTCAACGACAGCCACGCATCGAACCACGCCAAACATTCTCCGCGCATATCCGTTCAGAATTGCCTCCCCAGCAACCACTTCTTACCATCGTGCCTCTTGCCTCCATCGTTCCAACTGGCGCTGGTAAGCCGCCCATTCGTGGCGATCGCAGCGCTTTTGATGGCCGGCATCGTCTTCGCTCGCTTAACTCCCAACGCACAGCTCGCCACGAAATCCGCCTTCATCGCCATCGCAATCTGCGCGCTATTCCTGCTCTGGAAGCGCACCCGCCTCCTCGCCGCCGCCGCTTCCCTCCTACTCCTCGGCGCGGCTCTCTACAATGCTCGCTACAGCATCGCTCCAAACGACCTCCGCACCATTCTCACCGGCGAACCCGAAATCGTCACCATCCGCGGCCAGCTCCTCGAAACTCCCGAAGTCCGCGAATTCGATTCATCGAAAGGCGAAATCGCCTACAGCTACTCCACCCTCCAGGTCACCGCCCTCCAGAAAAACAAATCCGACTGGCAACCTGCCGCCGGCCGCATCAACACCCGCCTCCGCGGCGAACTCACCACCGATTTCTTCCGCGGCCGCACCGCCGAAATCACCGGCGTCATCGCCTTCCCACCGCGAGCTCCTGCCCCTGGCCTCTTCGATTACCGCGCCTATCTCCACCACACCCGCATCTTCCACCAGCTCAAAAACGACACCACCAACGACTGGCGCCTCATCTCCTTCGAACCAATGCCCATCACCGAACAATTCCGCCGCTGGGCCGCCCGCCAACTCCAGCGCGGCATCCCCGCGAATGACGAAGCCACCGAAACCATCGCCGCCATGACCCTCGGCCTCCGCAACTCCATGAGCGGCGAAATGACAGACGTGTTCATGAAAACCGGCACACTGCACATCGTTGCAATTTCGGGCCTCCACGTCGCGTGCATCGCCATGTTCTTTTCACTTCTGATGCGTGCTGTCGGCCTGCCACGCTCAGCGCAAGGAATCATCATCATCGCGCTCGTCTGGTTCTACACCGCCGCGACCGGCCTGCAGAGTTCCGCCTGTCGTTCCGCCGTCATGGCCACTGTGTTCATGCTCCAGTGGGTAGTGCGCAGACCCGCCGAACTCGTCAACTCCGTCGCCGCCAGCGCCGCGCTGATTCTCCTCATCCAACCCGAACAACTCTTCCAGGCCAGCTTCCAACTCAGCTTCAGCGTCGTTCTCGTCATCGCGCTCGCTGCGACTTTCACCGAACGATATTACCCCAGCGCCCGCGTCCAACTGCAACATCAACTTCTCCGCGTCGATCCACTCCTGCCTTACGATTTACTTCCACGCTGGAAGAAAACTGCGAACGTGGCGCTCGGCCTACTCATCGGAAATTTCTTCGTCTCCACCGCCTCCTGGATCGGCTCAATGCCACTCACCGCCTATTACTTCAACACCGTCACCCCAATTAGTTTGCTCGCGAACCTCATTGCCGTTCCTCTCAGCAGCGCCTCCCTTGCCTTCACCGTCATCTCCATTCTCCTTCCATGGTTCGCTCCCGCCACGAACTACCTCGCCTGGCTCGCGATGAAAGCCACGATCTGGTCCGTGGAATCCTTCGGCAGCTTTTCCTTCGGCTACTTTTACGTTCCCAGCCCGAACGCGCTTTTCCTAATCGCCTACTCACTCCTCATCGCCGTCGTGTTAATTCCGCCGCTTCGCCTCGGCTTACGCAAATTCGCCAGCGCCTCAATCATCGCCGTGCTCTCCCTGTTCTGGTTAGGCTCCCTCTACGCCGCCAAACCCCTCGCCACCATTACCATCCTCCCCTGCGCCGGCGCGCCCACCCTCGTCGAAGAACCCCGCTGGCGCGAACTCCTCATCGATTGCTCCTCCGAACGCGACGCCGACTACATGCTCAAACGCTTTCTCCGCTCCCGCGGCCGCGGCTCCATCGATTCCCTCCTCATCACTCACGGCGACGCCCAAGTCGTCGGCGGCTTCAACCTCATGTGGAACCAATTCTCCCCCGAAAAAGTCTACACCAGCGCCACCCGCATGCGCTCCCCCAACTACCGCAAAGCAATTGACCTCCTCTCCCAATCCGAAAATCAGAGCGAAAATCGCTGGCAACGCATCGCCGCTGGCGACCTCATCGACCAATGGACCGTCCTCCATCCCGAACGTAACGACGGAGGCTTCCCCCGCGCCGATGACAACGCCGTCGTCCTCCGCCGCACCATCGCCGGCTGCACCATCCTCCACCTCTCCGAACTCGGCCCCCGCGGCCAGCAACAACTCCTCGAACGAAATAATTCCTCCCAAAATTCTCCGGCAGATTCCTCCCTCCAGGCCGACATCCTCATCGCCGGCATGCCCGAACAAGGCGAACCCCTCCACCCCAACCTCCTCCAAGCGATCCAACCAAAAATAATCATCCTCGCCACCGCCGAATACCCCTACACCGCCCAACCCAAACCCGAACTCCGCCAACGCCTCGAATCCACCGGCGCCACCCTCTTCTACCTCCACGAGACCCGCGCCATCACCATCACCCTCCGCCCAAACGAAACCCGAGTCACCTCGATGGACAGCAAATCAGTCACCCTTCGCCGAAACGTTAACAACTAAGCATATAGGCACTATGATTACCCCACCCGAAAACGGAGAAGCAAAGCGCCTTGCAAAACTAAAGGGAGTAAAGCTGCCTTTGTTCATATTTCTGCTCCCTTTCCTACTCTTTTATCCTCTCCATGAGCTGCTCGTTCATTCTCCCTTTTCCGGCAAAGTCGTCAGCCCGCATCTGGATGAAGAACATCGAAGAGTGCACCTCGGCGTATTCTTTTTCTTAGCGTATTCTGCGCTCGGAATTGCATGCTTCCTCACTTCTACGGTTATGCTTATCCGTCGAGCGCGACAAAGCAAAGCGGCGCGCTGGAGTTTGGCTCTTCCGGGCCTATGCCTGTTAGTTTTCGTTTTGCTCATAGTCGGGTTTTTTCTCGGATTTTAACGACACCCGCCCAGCCCAAATCCGAACTCCGCCAGCGCCTCGAATCCACGGGCGCCACCCTCTTCTACCTCCGCGCCATCACCATCACCCTCCGCCCGAACGAAACACTCGTCACCTCGATGGACGGCAAATCAGTAACTCTCCAACAAAACAGTAGGGACAACGTGTCGCGCTAGTTTCCCGACTAATGATTTCATTTTAAGTCCCGGAGGGACGTTTGAAAATAGCCCGGCGTTTTAACGCCGGGTTTCGGTAGAAATCTCACCAGTCCCGAAGGGACGACTGAATCGCGATCTGTTTTTTGCGTAATTCAAACCCACCGCATGAGCTCGTATCCGATTTAACGCACTACCCCCCCCGCCGATTTTTTGTTGGTTTTCCCATTCGGCGGGTTCTCATTGGTAAATATCCGTGAACGACGACGCCGAACTGCTGAATGCTTTTATCCGCGAGGACTCCGAAACCGCTTTTCGCGAATTGGTCAGCCGCCATATCGATCTCGTCTATTCCGCCGCGCTCCGTGTCGTCGGCAGCGACACGCATCTGGCGAAGGATGTCGTCCAATTGGTTTTCATCGACCTCGCGCGCAAGGCCAATTCACTCCCGGCAAAAGTTCTGTTGCCTGGCTGGCTTTATCGCCACACCTGCTTCACCGCTTCCAAAGCGGTCCGAACGGAACGGCGCCGCCTTCAACGTGAAACCATCGCCACGCACATGAACGCTCCCGAAAATGCCAACGAACCGCCCTGGGAAATGATCGTTCCTCACTTGGACGCGGAGCTGAATCGATTAAACCGCGCCGATCGAGACGCGCTGGTGCTGCGCTTCTTTAAGCAGCAAAGTTTTCAAGCCGTCGGCGTTGGCCTCGGCGTCAGCCAAGACGCTGCGCAAATGCGCGTCAGCCGCGCGGTTGAGAAATTGCGCAACGCCTTAAAGAAACGCGGGCTGCTGCTCACCACCGGCGCTCTTGCTGCCGGCCTTTCCGCGGAGGCGGCAGTCGTCGCGCCAGCGAGTTGGGCTGTTGGTATGTCCGCCCTGTCGTTGGCCGCGGCCTCCGCGGCTGGAGCGAAGTTCGGTTTTTTATCTTTTATGAGTGCAATGAAAATGAAGGGAACACTGGCTGCAGTCGGCGCAGCCCTTTTGGGCGTCGCCACTGTCGTGATTCAACATCGGCACGTCGTAGAACTGCGTGAGGAGAATCGAGCGTTGCGCGTCCAGGGCGAAGCACTGAAATCGTTGCAAGAGGAGAATACCCGCCTCCTAAACGAGCGAATCGATCCCGACGAACTTGCCCGCTTGCGCAAGGAGCAAAGAGAATTAATCCGCCTCCGAGGCGAAACCGCCGGACTCCGCCGCGACCTGGCCGAAGCCCGCGTCCAGAAAACCACACCTCCTCCACCAGACCTCACCAAAACAGATGATTCATATTGGGTCCGAAACTTCAGCCAGGAAGTGAACGCGAACATTCCCGCTGGCCACACTTTGTTATTAGGCGGTTGGGAAACCAAGCCAGGCAGTCGCACTTTCGTTTTAACCACCCCCTCCAGAATCGATCCCGCCGGGAATAAAACCTCCGATCCGAATGCCAACCAGGTCTTAATGGAAGCCTACATAATCGAACTCACCGAAGCCGCCGCCGACGAACTCGGGCTCAGCAAATTCGCGCCCCCCAACAGCGATCAAGACGGCGCCCACCAGCTATTCCGAAACGACGAAACCCAAGATCTCCTCAAGCAACTAAAAGAAACCGAAGGCGCCGATATCCTTTCCGCCCCCCGAATTCTAACCCTCAGCGGTCAACAAGGCGTCGTCTCCATTACTCAACCCTTCCACGCCCCGAACGGACACGAACTCCAAACTGGCCCCGTGATCAGCATCCTCCCCAACATCGACCCAAAAACCGATGCCATTGACCTCGCCGTAAAAGCCGAAATGAATCTCCGCACCGACAACGAAGCTCCGAAGCTTTAAATGCGCTCCAGGACCAATAGGCCGCCGTCGCGCTCGCTATTTTGGGAATGCGCCTGCCGCTAATCTTAAGCCGTAGGATCTTCCCAGTCTTTCGGATTGTCGAACAGCCCCGGCGTCTCGGGATAGATCGGGGCAATTTGGTCAAGTTGGCGCTCGAATGTTTTGAAATCGGTGTTGATTTTCATCAAGCCGACCACAGTGCCGAGGTGCACCAGAACAGAGCGAACACCAATATCTTCACTCAACCATTGAGTCAGCTTATTGCTCGGGGTGCCTCGTTCCATTCTACGTTCCTTCAATTTCCTTAAAAGCCCCGGCGCAATTCTTCGGTAGATAAGGTTATTCGTGAGCGTCCCAAAATATTGTGGCAGCTTCATGTCTCGACGCAATTCCACGCCCCGCAACCTGCAAAGGTGTTTAAAGTAATCTGCCGGAAAGGTTCTTACCCACTGCCGCAAACTTTCTGAAAGGAATCGCTTTAACTGCTCTTCAAGGTCCCGACGAGGCCGGTCATATTGAAACCCCGTAGCCTCATCGACGAGAGCAATAATCCCGACTGTCGCCAGTGCGCGGATCAAGATTTCCGCTTGCTTCGCAATGTGTTCCTGATTCTGAGGAAGCTCTTTGGCATCCCTGGCCTTGAGATATACCTCACAGACAGCGGGTAACAACTCAGCTAAATATCCGTTCGCTGCTGCGCCCGTTGTGGTGCGGAAAGCGAGCGGTTGACTTTTCTCAAGTAACTCCTTGGAAATAAAGGGCCTAATAGCCTTTCCTTGGAGAATCGCAGGCACTCGCTCTTCGCCATGTTCAGTGCGCTTTACGTTTGCTTTGCGATGCCTTCCGAGGGCTTCCAAGAATTGGGCCTGCGATAGAACACGTTGGCCATTCTCTAATACAGCACACGAAATCTCGGCCTCGCCGATATTCAATATTCCCTCATGCGTAGCCTTCGGCAGCGGAGCTTTACCGGCTTTCTCCCAACGTTTCTGGACGGCTAATCGCCCAATTTCGCTTAATCGCTCTGCGGATAAAGATTTGGCGCGAGCGCGCCCTCCCTTCGACGCCACTTCAGAAATGCCACTTAATTCTTGGGGCTCACTATTATCCATTTCGTCGCTCACAATACTTCATGGAAGGCAAGAGTCAATACCTACAAGCACGTACAAGTTTTTCCTTGCAGTATACCTGCCTGCATGTATTATCGACTCAAATGAATCAGCTGACAATTGGAGAAGGAAGAGGGCGAACACGCGTCCGTGGTTCCGGATCAGGGAATTCGTTGAAGGCATGCCAGGAGCTTAGCAGAAATCGTGAATTTGCCACCCTGAGCCTTTGCCTATCAGAAAAGGAAAATTTTTTCACTTGAATCTGCGAAAAAGAAACCGATATATAACCCGTATCTGGGCTGAGATGCTTTGTACCTCGTGCGGGGCTTTCGAGCCCTGCCCCAGATGCCTCCCCACCTGCTTCTAAATGTACTTCTGTTACCTAGACGAGTCCGGCACCCCTGAACTTGGCGCGAACACAACTCATTTTGTTTTGCTGGGATTTGCAATCCCAGCAGACATGTGGGCTGACAAAGATCACCGAATTAACAGGATCAAACAAAAATTTGGTCTATCAAATAAAGAAATCCACACCGGGTATCTCGCGCGCCAATTTCCAGAGCAAAAGAAAGTTTCCGATTTCGAGGGCTTAGACTTTCCGGCGCGAACTCAAGCCGTACAAAAAGTCAGAGAGCAGGAGTTGATAAAAACAGCGGGCCTTAAGTCAGATAAAAAGCTGAAGGAGTTAAAGAAGAAGTACCGGATGACGGCTGACTACATCCATCTAAGTCATGCGCAAAGGACTGATTTGCTTTCGCAAGTCGCTGATGAGATCGGCGGATGGGGGGACTGTCGGCTTTTTGCTGAAGCAATCGACAAAAACCATTTCGTTGGAACAGCCGGTATGTACAACCAGGCATTTGAGCAGGTTGTTACTCGCTTTCACACGTTCCTAGCAATTAGAGAAAATGAAAGAGAGAAGCGTGGCCACGCAGAGTTCTTGCGGAACTACGGAGTTTTGATTCAGGATAACAACGACACGGTAAAAACGCACTTAACTGGCTTAATGCGAGAATTTCACAGAACGGGCACTGTTTGGTCTAAGATTCCTCAAATCGTTGAAACGCCACTTTTTGTGGATAGCAGCCTCACGAGCATGATTCAGATCGCTGATCTTTGCGCCTACGCGACGCGAAGGTACTTTGAGAATCAGGAGGACGATTTGTTCAATCGAATCCTTTCACGTTTTGACAGAAAAGGTGGTCGCCTCGTTGGCATCCGACATTTTACCTCCAAGCATTGTAAGTGTCGCGTTTGTTTCTCTCACTGATTGTCGCGGGGGGCAAGGGGACAGTCCTAAGCATCGGTTCTCCGTTGCTTTTGCCGGATGTTGCGTGCGAGGCGAAAACGGACGCATCCTCGGGTTGAGAACGAGTCGCGCAAAGTATGGCTAAAAAAACCAAGCGATTTCTAGTTATCGGCGTCGCCGTCCTGGTCGTGCTTGGGACAATCGCACTTGCCTTCTTATTGCCGACAGCGTCTGCCACGGCCACCCCGATGCTTTCAATAAGCTTTGTGTCCCTCACGAATTCGGCAGCAGGCGGACCCGCTGCAGTATTCTTAGTAAAAAATCCACATTCACGGCCCGTCGACTTTTCTGTCGCTGTTCCTCAGGTCCATTTAACGTCGGGCTGGCCTGAGGACATTTCTTGGCCGCCTACAGCGATGTTTCATCTCGCAGAACATCAGTCCACTAATTTCACTGTGTCTCCCCCCACAGACGGGCTTTGCCGTGTTCCGATCCTCAATCATTTTGTTCCGAACCAATTCGACCATTGGCGTGACGTCCTCAAAGTGAATTGGGAAATTTACCGCGAGACCAGGAGATTCCCGGGGCTTAACATCGGTTCTCGAGTCCCACTGTGGACCAATTTCACGGACGAACTAAATTTTTCGATCGAGCCTTAGGCGAAACGAACGGGGCCAAGCGAAAGCCGACTCGGCTGGATGAACAGAGTGATTTTAATTTCAGAGGTAAACTGTTACTCGAGAAAGCCCCTGCTTCGCGATCGCTTGAAGCTCTCTTTGGGCCTCGTTGATTCAATTCCTGCACGATGCCATTACAGCGTGTGGCTCGCCTTTCCGCCGTATGAGCACGGTCGCGAGGACCACGATTACACCAGAATGGCTACCAGGATCATAGGCCCAGTGCCCGAGCACCAGGCGACGGCGGTGCTGAAGCAACTCAAAAATGCGTTCGAGAGTGCCGGCATCATCGTCACAGAAGAGATTGCCGCCGACGATTGATTTATGAAGCTTCGTATCGGTCAGTTTTGCCGGCCAATTGTCCTTGCAGCAACCCCCCGTTCCTGCCAAACTTCATCTCGCCTGAGAAGATCGGCACGTGGTTGAAAAGAGCGTCGCTCGGAAGCGAATTTCTCTTCACCCCCGAAAAACAAGCACACCAGAAGTGTGCCCAAAGCATAGTTGGGATGCCGCCCGCGTCCCGAACATGCAGCCCTTCTTCTCCGGCTAGAAAGAACGCAGCGGTATGAAGAGCCGAGCTCGTGACCAACTTGCCCACATCAGGGAAGAATCGTACCTGCCTCAGGATTCGTGTTCATTCGATTCCATTCGTGGTTTCCCGGCCAAAATGTCGACTTTTCCGTCGCAAGTGCCTGCAATAACGCTTAATAACGCCCAGCGTTCAGGAACCGCCTCTTCAATGCGTACAGCCTCTCGACTTTTTCCGTGTATTCCGAGTATTCCGTGGTTTCATCTCCTTCCTCTGCGTTGCTCTGGTTCCTCTGCGGTGAATTTCCCGCTGCAACTACCTCATTTCACGCAATTTCACGTTAAACAAACCAACCGGGTAAATTTTCAATCTGCAATCCTAAATTCCCAATTCCTAAAAACATTACCTGTGAATTCACAGATAAATTCACAGATAATAACAGATAATTTGCGGCCTAAAAACACATCTAAACACTTCACCCCCAACTTCATATATCCGATTTCACAGGCCCCGCTCCGTCCAAAAGTAACAGCTAACGTTAGCGGCTCCTCTAGCTCGACTTTTCTCCCGCCCTGCTCTAAACCCATCCGCATGATTCACCGCCCCGCCTTCGTGGCCCTCACCATCCTGCTGTCCACCACGGCCCTCGCCGCCGAAAACCAGGTCATCCGCCTCTGGCCAAACGGCGCGCCCGGACCCGAACCCAAACTCGAAGCCGAACGCGACCTGACCAAGGACACCGAAAACAAAGTCGCCGGCAAACGCCTCATCCGCCTCGGCAACGTCACCGACCCAACCATCACCCTTTACCCCGCGCCCAAAGACAAAGCGCACGGCGGCGCAGTCCTCGTCTGTCCCGGCGGCGGATACCACATCCTCGCCCTCGATCTGGAAGGCACCGAAGTCTGCGAACGCCTCAACGAAATGGGCTTCACCGCCGTCCTCCTCAAATACCGCGTCCCTCGCCGCGCCGGCATCGAGAAACACGCCGCCCCGCTTCAGGACGCCCAACGCGCCATGGGACTCGTCCGCCAGAACGCCTCCAAGTGGAACATCGATCCCGAACGCATCGGCATCCTCGGCTTCTCGGCCGGAGGACATCTCGCCGCCATCACCAGCGCCGGCCCGCAGGAACGCACCTACGAAAAAGTCGACGACGCCGACGCCATCACCGCCAAACCAAACTTCACCGTCCTCATCTACCCCGGCTACCTCATCAACGATAAAGACACGACCCAACTCGCACCCGAATTCACCATCACCAAAGACACCCTCCAAACCTTCATCGCCATGACCGCCGACGATTCCGTCAAAGCCGAAAACGCCCTCGTTTACGCCGCCGCCCTCCAAAGAGAAAAAGTCCCCTACGAACTCCACATCTACCCCACCGGCGGCCACGGCTACGGCCTCCGCAAAACCGCCGATCCAGTAACCACCTGGCCCGACCGCCTCCAGGACTGGTTCCAATCCCGCAGCCTAAATAAAAAGAAGTAGCTTGTAGGGGACAACGTAAGGAGTCCTTTTGGACCCTACTCCCCCCGCGGTGGCGCGAGGCTCCGTCCGAGCGTTGACGTCGAGCGGGCAGCACGAGGCTCTCTCCGTTGTGAGTCCTACCGATCGGCCCCCTACTCCCCGCGCCGCGCCGCCAACGCCTCCGAAATCAACGCCAGCGCCTCCGCCCGCGAAACAGAACCAATCAGCTTGTTCTCAATCCGGTTATTCACCACCGGCACATTCCGCAGTTCGCTCTGCAGCAGCACCGGAAACGCCTCCACCAACTTCTGGTTCGGCGTCAACGTGGCAGGCGCCTCGCGCATCAAATCATACGCAATCACCCCGTTCATCTCATGCCCCGTATGCAGATACTCCTTCATGTCATGCAACGCCACCATCCCAACCAGCTTCTGATCTCCATCGATCACCGGAATGAAATTGTTCGTGCTGGTCAGAAACCTCTCCGCCAGCGTCTGAAATCCCACATTCTCGCGCACCGGCGGCACTGGCTCCCGCATAATCTCCCCCACGAACGTTTGCGTCGCCTCTCCGAACCGCTCTTCTTCCAAACCCGCCACGATCCCCTTCACCCGCAGTGGTTCCGTATAAATCGAATCCGGATGTAACCTCCGCGCCACCAAAGTCGAAACAGCGCAAGCCAGCATCAACGGCGGCATGATCGAGTAATTCAGGCTGATCTCAAAAATCATGATCATCGCCAGCAACGGCGCATGAATCACTCCCGCAAGCAAACTCCCCATCCCCACCATCGCGTAAGCACCCGTCGGCATCGACGTCCAATTCACTTGGTTCAAAATCAACCCAAACAAACTCCCCAACGCCGCCCCCAGGAAAAGCGATGGCGTAAAAACTCCGCCGACCATCCCTGAACCCACGCACGCCAGAATCGCCACAAACTTCGCCGCAAACAGAAACAACAAAGTCCAATGCGTCACCGGATCGTGCAGGATCGAATTGATCGCGCCATATCCATTCCCCCACACCGCCGGCATCTTTATCGCCAGCACGCCCACCACAACTCCACCGAGAGCCGTCCGCGCATAAACCGGCGCCTTCACCCGGGCAAAAGCATTCTCCGAAAAACGAATCGCCTTCAAAAACAGCGCGCTCATCACTCCCGAGATCACCCCCAGCACAATGAACCACGGCAACTGCGACAAGAATTTAAAGTCATATGTCGGCATCTCGTAAAACGGATCAAACCCGAAAAAATACCGCGAAACCATCGTCGCCACCACCGCCGCGAAGATCACCGGGGCGAACAGCGTCATGGAAAAATTTCCCAATACGATATGCGCTGCGAAGATCGAACCCGCCACCGGTGCATTGTAAGCCGCCGCCATTCCCGAAGCCGCCCCGCACGCCACCAACAACCGAAGTCGGTACGGTGGCCATTTAAATAATTGCCCGAACTTCGATCCAAGAGTGGCCGCCAACTGCGTGATTGCACCCTCGCGTCCAATAGAAGCGCCAGTCCCGATACTCACCAGCGACGAAAGTCCTTTCACCAACGCCGTCCGCATGGGCAAACGTCCGTTCCCCGAAACCACTACTTCCAGGATGTTGCTCGCGCCCTGGTTCCGAACCAGCTTCAGCCCCCAATACAGAATCAATCCCGCAACTAGTCCGCCAATTGCCGGTGTTATCAGCCTGCCCCACCAACTCATTCCCCCCGCGACCTCCACGACTTCCCCCATTTCCCCAATCCCCAGCATCATCACCAGCTGGAACAACCCATAAAAAAGCAGATTCGTGAGCCCGCCGATCACTCCGACCACCCCTGCAAGGATCAGGTGCAGCGTTTCCTCGTTGATCCGGATGCGCTCGCGGATGTCCAGCGCGCGCCGCAGATGCCGACGCATAAAAGGGAGAATGCCGCTCAAAAACTCGTCCAGCGCTCTCCACCCCTTTACCACGTGCACAATATATGAATTTTTTCTCCACCTTGCGAGTCAGTATCTTACGAAAGTCGCGAGCCGTAACTTTGCGGTAACGCGGCGCGTCGTATTTTTTGGGGAAAGATTTTGCCAGCCGCGTTCTCGGCAGGCACGTTGAGATTTTGCTGATGAAGAAATGGATTGTTATTCTGCTCGTTCTCGCTGCGGGAGGATTCTGGTTTTACAAACAACGCCCGAACCTCGCTGCCAAACCGGAGAACGGCGTCGAGTCCCGGCCGAAAACCGCCGTCGTTGAAGAACGGGACATTAATTTCAGCGTCCCGGCCGCCGGTGAAATCAGTCCTGCCGAACAGGTCTCGGTAAAACCTGAAATTAACGGCCGCATTGAACAACTTCCCGTCGACATCGGCGACGAAGTCAAAAAGGGCGATCTCCTCTTCTCGCTCGACGATAAGGAGCTTCGTAACGAAAAAGCGTCCCGCGAAACAGAAATCGCTCGCGCCAAGCTCCAACTCGACCAGGCAGAACGCAACTTCAAGCGCGCCGGCGAACTCGCCGAAGAAAATCTGATTTCCAAGGAACTCTACGAGAACAGCAAAACTGAATACGAACTCGCCAAAAATGCCGTCGAACGGTCTCAGCGGGAGATTGCGATTATCGACGAACGCTTAACCAAGACAAAAATCCTCGCTCCGTTTAATTGTACCATCCTCACTCGGCCCGTCTCGATGGGACAGGCCGTATCGGGTTCCGGCGGATTTAATAGCGGCACCGAAGTTCTTACGATCGCAGACCTGAACAATCTCGTCATCAATGCGCATATTAATCAGGCTGACATCACCCGCCTGCGCCAGGATCAGCAGGTTGATGTCGCGGTGGAAGCTGTTTCTGGATTGAACGTCGTTGGCACGGTTGAACGCATTGCGCCGCAAGCCACCATTCGGAATAACATCAAAGGCTTCGCGGTTCGCATTCTCCTCAAAGATGTCGATAAACGCATTCGTCCGGGGATGACGGCGAATATCAAGATTCCTGTCGCGAGCGCGGAAAACGTCGTCTCCGTTCCACTCGCAGCGGTGTTTTCAGAGCGCGATCCGCAAACTTTTGCGACCGAACGATACGTATACGTAAAGAATGGCGAGAGCAACGAACGTCGGCCTGTTAAAATCGGCGTCGCTGACTTTTTCTACGCAGAAGTACAGGCCGGACTTGAAGCTGGGGAAATTGTATCGCTCGAACCACCGAAAGACGTTGCCGACGCCCTGCCAAAGCTTGCGAATAAAAGCGCTCCTGGGGGTGAACAACGGGGAAGCCAGCCAGCAACCGGCACCGGCGGCGGACAACGGGGTGGCGCTTCCGGAGGCGGCACCAGCGGCGGTGGTGGCGCGACCACGAAGAGCAACACTTCACGGAGTTAGTTCGCATGGCGCTGGTCGAACTCCGCAACGTCAGTAAGATTTATCATCTCGGCGGCGAAGAGATTCGCGCGCTGGATGACGTGAGCTGCGACATTCACGAAGGCGAATTCATCTCGATTATTGGACCCTCCGGCAGCGGCAAGAGCACGCTCATGCACATCCTTGGCTGCCTTGATTCGCCGACGCATGGGACGATCAAGCTGGATGGCACGATGATTCACGACGCGAGCGCTCGCGAACTTGCTACGATTCGCAATCGGAAGATTGGTTTCGTGTTCCAGTTTTTCAATCTGCTTCCGAAACTGAACGTCCTCCAAAACGTCGAGCTGCCGATGATCTACAGCGGCGTGGGAGGCAAGGAACGCCGCGAACGGGCCATGGATGCTCTGAAGCTCGTCGGTCTTGAGAACCGCAGCAAACATCGGCCCAGCCAGCTTTCGGGCGGGCAGCAGCAGCGTGTCGCGATCGCGCGTGCGCTCGTGAACAGTCCTAAGATTGTTTTCGCGGACGAACCTACAGGTAATTTGGATTCCAACACCGGCGAGGCGATCCTCAATCTCTTTCGTTCGTTGAGTTCGCAAGGTCGGACGATCATGCTCGTCACGCATGATCCGGAAATCGCCGCGGTTACTCCGCGTCGGATCGAGATTCGCGATGGTAAAATCGCGTTAAAGGTTGATCCAAAACTCGCCGGCCTCGATCGATTGCACAGCGCCGCGCCGGCAGCCGCTTCATAGGGATTCGCGTGGATCTGCTCAACGCCATCGTTCTCGGGTTCAAAGAGATTTGGGCGCACAAGTTCCGCTCTCTGCTCACGATGCTCGGCATCATCCTTGGCGTCTCGAGCCTGGTCGCGATGTCCGCGCTGGTTAAAGGCATGGAGGTTGGAATGAAGGAGGCGCTGATCGCGATTGGTGGCCTCGAGAAAATTCGCATCGAACCGCAGGAACTTCCCGTGGAACAGCGGCACCTTGCCGAGCAAGCCGTCGGCATTACGATCAATGACGTTTACGCGCTTCAAGCCAGTGCTCCCCTCGTCATCGATTATTCTCCCGAAATGCGCATGCCCGGCGGCGGACGCGTTTCGGCGAACGGGAAGTCCGAACGCGTGTGGAATCTCGCGGGTGTCTGGCCGGCTGCGGTTCGCATGAATGAACATGTCGTTGCGCACGGCCGCATGTTCAATGAGATCGACGAGGAGCACGCCCGCAGCGTGTGCGTGATCGGCACTGCTATTCGCGATGAACTCTGGGGTTCGCCGGAAGAGAAAGGCGAAGAGATCATCCCGGTCGGCGAGACGATTTATATCAATCAAATACCGTTCACGATCATCGGCATGTTTCAGCACTACGAAAGCGAACAGGAACGGAAAAAACGCGAACTCGAAGCGCTCCAACCGAAGCAACAACAAACCGGTCCCGTCCGCGATCGCGGCTGGGGCGGCGGCGGTGGACAGAGCTTTGTCTTTCGCTTCAAGAACAACACCGTTTACATGCCGCTCAACACGATGTGGATGAAGATCCGCGCCGGATTTGTTCCCGGCGGTCAAGGCGGCGGGCAACGTCGTGGGCCAGGACGCGGAGAACCGGAAATCGGTCTGGCTGATCCGCGTCTGAGTAGTCTGGAAGTGAAGATCACTGATCTGGATCAGCTCACGCCCGCAATTCAACAGATCCACAATGTGCTGATGACCACGCATAAGGGCGTGGAAGATTTTACATTTCGCACCCAGGAAGATTGGGCCGAAAACATTCAGCGATTTATTCGGAATGCGCGCATCAGCGGCGGCCTCATCGCGGGCATTTCTCTGCTCGTTGGCGGCATTGGCATCATGAACATCATGCTCGCCAGCATTTCAGAACGCGTTCGCGAGATTGGTATTCGCAAATCGATTGGCGCGACTGATTCCGATGTCTTTGTCCAGATTCTCATCGAAAGCGTGGTCATCGCTGTGCTGGGTGGCATCGCTGGAATGATTACTTCCTATGCGCTGGTGCAATTCATTTCCAAACTCGCCCCGACGGAGAATACGCCGATTGTCACCGCCACTGCGCTTCTGCTCGCGTTCGCCTTTAGCGTCGGCATCGGGATTCTCGCCGGACTGATCCCTGCCGTGAAAGCTTCGCGCCTGAATCCGATCCAGGCGCTTCGTTACGACTAGACTCGCGCGATGAACCTGCTCAACACCATCATCGTCGGTTTCAAGGAGATCTGGGCGCACAAGTTTCGTTCGCTGCTCACGATGCTCGGAATCATCCTCGGCGTGGCGAGTCTCGTCGCTATGGCCGCACTCACCAAAGGGATGGAGAATGGCATGAAGGAGACGATGGTCGCGATGGGCGGAGCGGACAAAGTGCTCGTCGATGAAAACGAAGTTCCGCCCGAGCAGGAACATCTCGCAAACGAAGCTCCCGGCCGCACCATGCACGACGTGATGGCGCTCAAACAAGGTGCGCCGCTCGTTCGCCTCGTCTCGCCCGAAATGCAAATTCGCGGTGTTCTCTCGCGTGGTGGTAAAACGGTAATGCCCTCCGAACTCGTCGGCGCGTGGCCCGAAGTCCTTGAGATGAATCTCCACACGCTGCAATACGGCCGCTTCTTCACCGATCTCGACGAAGAAAATGCCCACAGCGTGATCGTCATCGGTACTGGAATTCGCGATGAACTCTTCGGTTCGCCGCAAAAAACTGGCCGCGAAATTGTTCCGCTCGGAGAAATAATAAACATCAACGGACAGCCGTTCACGATTGTTGGGATGTTCACCGAATACATGAGTGAACAGGAACGCAAACTCCGTGAACTGGAACGCACTCAGCCGAAGCAACAGGAATCCGGCCCGCAACGCGCTCGCGGTTGGGGCCCGCGCGGCGGCGGATGGGCTTTCATGCGCAAGAACATGACCGCTTACATTCCGCTGAACACTGCCTGGATCAAATTCAAAGCGGGCGGGACGGACACAAACAACATTCCCGATCCGCGCCTGAGCGACATCGACATTAAAGTCGCCGACATGAAGCTGCTCGAACCGGCGCTTCAGCAGGCGCGCAACGTTTTGCTTATGACGCATCGGGGGATCGAAGATTTCGAATTCGACACCCAGGAAAACCAAGTTGAGAACATCAATCGCCAGATCACCAATGCCCGTCTGAGTGGCGGCGTCATCGCACTCATCAGCCTGATCGTGGGCGGCATCGGCATCATGAACATCATGTTCGCCAGCATCAACGAACGCATCCGCGAAATCGGCCTTTGCAAAGCCGTTGGTGCAACCGGGTTCGATGTCTTCATGCAAATCCTCGTCGAAAGCGTCGTCATCGCGATCATCGGCGCGCTGGCGGGACTCGTCGTATCGCTTGGCTTTGTCCAGCTTCTCCAATATCTCACCCCAACCGGCAATACGCCCGAAATCACTACCGACGCCATGCTGCTCGCTGTTCTCTTCAGCGCCGCGGTCGGCATTGCCGCCGGCCTCTTCCCAGCCCTCAAAGCGGCCAAACTCGACCCGATCCAGGCGCTTCGCTACGAGTAAGTCAAACCGTCGAAAGTTATAGGTTCTTCTGCGGTTTGGCGTGAAAAAGAGTGAAATGAAGCACTTACGGGAAAAATGTAGACTCCTTGGAACCGATCGCCTAGCGGGAGTTTCACCCAGACAATTGAGCAGTAGATTTTGAGTTGCGATTTTCGACTTACGAAAAATGTTAAGTTGGCGATACAGAGGCAAAAAGTGCGATACAATAGGGTCAGAAACGATGTCGTGAATGGCGATACAACTTTTGTAAGTTCTACGGAAAACTAACGAATCGGCATGGGTCTCTTGCAGCGGCGAATGGAACTGCGGGCGATGTGGGTGCGAAAGAGCGAAAAGGGTCGTTGCAGGTACTTGCGTGGAAAATGTTGACTGAAACAGGAAAGAAAAAATCTCGGAAAAACCCGGAAAATCTTTGTAAGTACCAGAAAACCAATCCAGAGGTGAGGCACAGGACGCGGTACGCGGGGTGGCAGGCATGATGCGTTCGAGAGCAGGCGTCAACATAGCTCGGCGTCTCACTTTCCAAGCCCGAGATCGGCGAGTACACACGATGGGTGTGCTTCTTTAGCGGGGGTGAATGGAAACTCGCTCCCGAGCGAAGTTCTATTCAGCCACGAGCCGTTCTTATCAGGCGAGGTGATTTAAGCAACTGAGAGCGCGTCGCGCAAGGCGAATTGGGAATTAGCGCTGAGTGCTTTCCCGAAGCAAGCCGTCCAAATCCAAGGCTCGCGTGAACATGGCCAACTCGCCGCTGGCGTCGCGGGGCCACAGCTCCTGTGGGCGATCCCAGTAGAGTTCCACTCCGTTTTGATCTGGATCGCGGAGATAGAGTGCTTCGCTTACGCCGTGATCGGAGGCGCCGTCCAACTCGATTCCCGCTGCCAGGACGCGACGGAGTGCGTCGGCCAACTCGGCACGCGTTGGATAGAGAATCGCCAAATGAAAGAGGCCGGTCGTTCCGGCGGGCGGCGGGCTTCCTCCCGCGCTTTCCCAGGTGTTCAGGCCGATGTGATGATGGTAGCCGCCCGCGGATAAAAAGGCGGCCTGCTTCCCATAATACTGCGTCACTTCGAATCCCAGGACATCTCGGTAGAACCCAAGCGCCCGTTCCAGGTCCGCTACCTTCAGGTGCACATGCCCGATGCGCACCCCCGTTCCAATGGGAGGAATGGGACGAATCTCCTTTTCCATCTCCGAAGACTCCCTGAAAGAGAGCGTGCGTGCAACCGGCTCAATGAAGGCGCAAAAGAAATGTTGATAGATTAAGAGACTAGAATCGCGATCGGTTGCTCGATGGCGGAAAGTTCGGCGAAATTTCGGAGTTTCTGGAGGAGTGGTTGGGTGACGCGGGTGCCGTTCGGGACGAGGAGGGTTCCCTCGCGGGTGGTGACGTCTTGTGCGAGGACAGTTCCGATGGTCATATCCGCGACCTTGACGAGAACGGTTTTACACGATTCTTCCGCGCCTCCATCCAGGTAGATATCAAAGCAGGCCGCGACTGCCTCCAAAACCTGGGGATCGAAGATGCCTTGCGTCCGGCGCATCGCGCGAAAGGCGTCAGGCCGGGATTTTTTGGCAAGTTCGGCGTCGAGGAGTTCGTTGAGCACACGGAGAATGCGCGCGCCAATGGGAATACCTTCACCGGTGGTTTGATCGACCGGAAAGCCGGTGCCGTCAAAATTCTTTTGCTGGTAACGGACAATTTCAGCGACAGCGCCGAGACGGGGAATATTCTCCAAAAGGGACGCGCCCACCTGCGGCACGCGGGCGAGCATATCGCGCTCTGCGCCGGTGAGCTGGAGACCGGCGCGGGATTTCATGACGAGGGTTGGCGGAAGGGAGACATAGCCGATCTGGGAAAGCATTGCGGCGATTTCGAGTTCCCATGGACGCGGCGCCTGGAACCATTTGGCAATGGCGCGCATTTCTTCGCGCAAACGTTCGGCGCGACCGAAGGCCTGCGGATCGTTCAGGGAGAGCACTTCGGTAAGTACCTTAATTGCGCCGTTTAAGGTTTGTTCGAGCAGCTCTTTCTCGGCGGTGATGAGGTTGTATTGCTTGAGCGCGTTGTTGAGCGCGGTTTCAAGGAGGTCCTGCGGGCAAGGTTTGGTAAGGAAGCTAAAGACGCGGCCCTGGTTCACGGCGTCGGCGGCGGTCTTCTGATCCGCATTGCCGGTGAGCATGAGACGAACGGTGTCGGGCGCGAGCGTTTGAGCCCGGCCGAGAAATTCGATGCCGTTCATGCCGGGCATCTGCATGTCGGCGACGACGACGGCGAATGGGCCGTCCTTGGCGAGGCGATCGAGCCCTTCGGCGCCGCTGGTGCTGGTGACTACGGTGAATCGTTTGTGCAGCGTTCGGCGAAAGCCGGAGAGAATATTGGCGTCATCATCGACGAAGAGAATTCGTGTCGCACTACTCATATCGCTAATTCCATCCACTCTGAAATTTCTGGTTGAACTCCGATCGATTCCAGGAAGCCGCGGTTCAGCACGCGTTCCGCGGCCCCGGTGTGTTCTTTGTCGTGAACGATAGCATTTGCCAAATGCACCGCGATGACCGGATTCATTCCGCTTGCGCCGGAAGCGGCGGGATCATGATGATGCGCGATCGCTTCCACGACGCGGCCTGGCAGACCCCAAAGGCTAAGGACGAGGCCGGCCACATCGGCGTGGTTTGCACCGAAGATTTCTTCTTCGATGTGATGAAACGGCGCCGCTTCGGTTTTTGCGCGCCGCAGAACATCCTCGTATTCGGCTGGCGCGTTGGTCGCCAGGACGAGTTTGCCGATATCGTGGAGCATGCCGGCGACGAAACTCTCATCGCCATAGACGCGCGGAACGCAGGAATTCTCGACAATTTTCCGCGCAACACTGGCGACTTCGAGGCTATGCGACCAGAGGTGATCAATGGCGAGGCCGCGGATTTTGACTCCCTCGAAGCTCTGGAACGCGTTTACTCCGAGCACGAGCGCCTTCATGGTGTCGATACCGAGATAGGCCGCCGCTTCGGAGGGGCTGGAGACTTCGCGGCAAAGACCGAAAAAAGCGGAGTTCACTAATTTTAGCAGCTTCGCGGTGATGGCCGGGTCCTTCTCGATGAGCGAACCGATATCGTCGATGGAGACATCTTCCTGTTTGAGCTTTTCGACCATCTCGGAATAGATGCCCGGAACGGTCGGAATTCTGTCCATGCGCGCGACGAACTTGCGGATTTGTTCGGACTTGGCGGATGAACTGAAGGTGGAGGCGCGGGCGATCGCAGTGCGCAAGGTTTCGGGATCGCACGGTTTGACGAGGAATTGATGAGCGCTGCCAATGCACTGGAGGATGAGTTCCTTGTCGGCGTGGCCTGAAAGGATGAGGCGAACAGTGCGAGGATGACGATTCTTTACTTCGCTGAGCAGTTGCGCGCCGTTCATCGCGGGCATGCGCATGTCCGAGACGATGACATCGAACGAATCGCCTTCGAGAAGCTCGAGAGCCTTTGCGCCACTTTCGATGAAGGTCATCGCCCATTCGTTGCGCATCGGGCGGAGCATGCGTTGCAAACCTTGGAGGACGAGTGGATCGTCATCCACAAATAGGATATTCAGGCGGGCTGGTTCGGTCATATTAAAGAGTCAGCGGTAAACGGATGATGAAAGTGGTTCCTTTGCCTTGCTCGGTTTCGAACACGATCGTGCCGCCGTGTTTATCGACGATGACTGAGCGTGCGATCGCCAAGCCCTGGCCGGTCCCCTTCCCCACTTCCTTGGTGGTGAAGAATGGTTCGAAAATCTTCGGTTGAGCTTTCGGAGGAATGCCGGTGCCGGAATCCGAAACGCGAATCTCAGCCCAATCACCCATACGCGAGGTAGAGACCCGAATCTTCCCTTTCTTATCAGTGCCTTTAACTACATCGCTGATCGCATGAGAGGCGTTGACGACCAGGTTGAGGATCACCTGGTTGAACTCGCCGGGCAGACACGGAACCGGCGGGAGCGACTTGTCAAAATTTGTTTCCAGGTCCGCGACGTATTTCCATTCGTTGCGCGCGACGGTGAGCGTGCTTTCGATGGCGTGGTTGATGTCCGCAGGAGTTTTCTCGGCGCCGCTTGGGTGCGAAAAATCTTTCATGGCTCGGACGATTTTGGAAACGCGCTCGATGCCTTCGAGCGATTGGTCCACCGCGTTTGGAATTTCCTGAAGTAGGAATTCAACGTCGGCTTCCTGGCGCGCGGCATCGACTTTCTGCAGAAGATCTGGAGTGACCGTTCCGCTGGCGGCGGATTTCGCGAGGGCCTCGTATTGATAGAGCACCTTCACCATCGCGCCGAACGCATCCTTCAGGAAGCGGGTGTTGTCGCCAATGTATTGTGTGGGTGTGTTGATCTCGTGCGCAATGCCGGCGGCGAGTTGGCCGATCGATTCAAGTTTCTGCGCCTGGCGTAATTGAACTTCGAACTCCTGACGCTCACGTTCCATGCGTTTTCGTTCCGTGAGATCGTGGAAAATGCAAAGGCCCATGTCGCTGCCATCGACCTGCAGGCGTTCGCGAAAGAGGGAAACCGGCAGCGCCGTGCCATCTGTACGCACCGCGAAATGTTCCGGCGAGAGTTGGATGGCTTTCGTGTCTTGCTTTTTAGTGGCTGGTCCGTGTTCGGCCAAAGTTGCTGAACGGATAATTGCGTTGAGCGTCTTGCCGAGCAGTTCGTGCGGAGCGTAACCAAGCAGTTGCACTGCGCGCGCGTTGCAGAAGGTGATTCGCTCGTGCTCATCATGCATCAGCACGCCTTCAGGCAGGGCATCCACCAGACAGCGGAAACGATGTTCGCTGCCACGAAGCGCGCGCTCGTTTTCCTGGCGCTCGGTCAAGTCCCGCCCGGTGACGGAAAAGTATTCGACCTTTCCATCGAAGCGCTTGTGCGCCTGCAAAACCAATTCAACCTGGAAGCGGCGTCCGGAAGGGGCGATGAGGACTGTTTCGCCCGTCCAGCAACCGCCTTTCAGAGCGGTCGTGGCGGCATGCTTGCGGAGATTTTCGGCGGCTGCCGCACTGAAGTAGGAGGTGAGTGGGCGATCCGGTTGTTCCGGCGCTTCTAGCATACGGCGGCCAACCGCGTTGAGGAAGTGAATGGAAAGAGTTTCCGGATCGACCAACGCGATGAGATCCGGCGCGGCCTGGAGAACCCGATAAAGTTGCGCTTTGATCTCGACCGCGTCGCGCCGGACTAATTCTTCGCGCTTCAGGCGGCTTTGGACCGCTTCGACCAGAACGGACAGCGAGAGGGGTTTGGAGAGATAGCCATCCGCGGCGTTTTTGAATCCTTCCATCTGCCCGTCTGTATCCGGGTGGCCAGTGACAATGATGAAGGGAATGGCGCCTGTTCGCGGATTGGACCGAACTGCTTTCAAAAATGAAAAGCCGTCCCCGCCCTCCATGCAGATATCGCTAATGATGACGTCAGGGACGTGCTGTTCCGCTAGTGTCGTTCCCTCCGCAGCGCTCGCGCCGAGAAAAATTTCGTGGCCGTGTCGCCGCAGAGCCATGCCCATGCAGTCGCGCACAGCAGGTTCATCGTCGACGATAAGGATTCGGCCCACGTAAATCGTATCGGAAACTGAAGACGCTTAATTGAGCGAAGGCGCGTCCACAATACACTTTTATTCCTGCAGCTGCTCATAATTATGCAGAGCGGTTATGCTGCGTTATCGCGAGCCGTCAGCATGTAGGAAATCTCCTACAATTGCCGTCGCCCGATTCTTGCAATTGGTCACCTCCCACCTAGAATGCCCTCTACCCTATGAACTCGAAGTTACTCAGCTTTGCTGCCTTCCTTCTTTGTACTTTTCTCTTCGAATCGTTTGCTCAATCGGACAATTTCGATTCAGGCACATTGGATCCCGCCTGGCGGCGATCGCATTTTAATGCCGCACTGGTAAACTTAACTTACCCCACCAACGGGAGCGGGCGGGCGCTTCGCATCCAGGCTTCACCGGTTCCGAACGCGGCGCCTGCGGCGGCGATGTTTTACCGAGCGGAGGTTTACACTGACTTCTATCTTGCCGCGGACATCGTGAACTGGCCCGGGACCGACAAAAACCAGGCCATGGTCCTGATTGCGCGCGCGAACTTAAGCGCAAACCCTGCGACCACGACTGGTATCATCATGAATTATGACGCCTCGCAGTATGGCGAGAATCCGACCGACCGCCGTCAAGGCCAGCTTCAGATCAACATGATCACGAATGAACCGGCTTTTGGCACCAAGACGATCGCGACCGCTGAAGTAACGCTCGAGCCAGGCCGTCCGTATCGTTTCATCTTTAAGGGGGTCGGCTCCCAATACACAGGGATGGTTTACGATTTGCATGATCTGACCAAACCTCTAGTTACCATTCGCGCAGATGACGTGGTCCAGGGATCGCAACCGGGCGGCGGGAACATTTTCTTCGATGACGGATTCAAAAGTGGCGTGTGCGGCTTCCTCTCGTTCAGCCGACAGGGAACGACTGGCACCACGGACGTAACAATCGACAACTACTTCGCAGCCGCTGCGGATCCATACGCTTCTTCCGCGCCCGCTTTACCGCATCCGGTGGCCGGCACACCTTCGGTTGATAGCCGCACACCTGCGGAACGATTCAGTAACTTCTACAATCCAACACAGGGCATCACCTTCTCCGGGAAAACCTTCACGACGAACCTGATTAATGCATCCGAGACAAAGTTGCGCCTCAATGGCAACTATGTTTCGCAACTGGTTTTGCCAGCGAACAGCAGCAACATCAGCGTGACGCTCCCGGGAAGCGCACTTCGCTCGAACACGGTCTATTCCGCACAAATCGAACTGGAAGACATTTCGGGAACGCTCAAGTCGACGAACACCTTTTGGTTCGATACTTTTTCTGAGGGCTACCTGAGCAGCACCGGGGTGCGCACGATCGAAGCCGAGGAATACAATTACAACAGCGGCCAATTTCAAGGAGATCCAATCCCCGTTTCGGGCTTGGCGACGAATGGAACGCCGGTCAATGGCGGTGGGGTCGGATATTGGGAACAGATCGGCACGCCGGACATTGATTTCGATGACGCGCGCGAGTTTCCTGAGAATCCGTGGGGTGGTGAATATCGCTCCAGCGATGCGGTTGGAATTTCCGCGGGAATCTATCCGGAGATCCAGGACTTGATTGAAACTGCGGCCGAGCCGGTGCGTCGCAGCGACAACATTCGCCAGAGGTATGCCGACGCGGGCTTGCTGGAGTACATAGTTCATCGCACGGAGCCAGGCGAGTGGCTCAATTACACGCGCACAAACTGGAGCGGGAACTTCAATGTTTATCTGCGCGTCGCTTCGTTCGGTGCTACTGAGGTGGAGCTCTATGAGGTCACGAGTGACGCCACGCTGCCTGAACAGACGACAAATAAGTTAGGCACCTTCCAAATTCCGAATTTACTCACGCGTTACAACTACCGTTACATCCCTCTCCTGAATGATCAGGGTGGACCGGCGAACATCAGCCTCTCCGATACTGAAACGCTTCGTTTGCAGATGGCCGGTGTTGCTGGGCAGGATGTGCGGAAAATAGCTTTAAACTATCTGCTTTTTGTGCCGGTGGCGCCTCCTTCCGGACTGATTGTGGAATCTTCTGACAACCCGCAGAGCGGCTACATCGTGGAACCTGACGCTGTGTATTTCTTTGGTTCCGGACGATTCGATGTGCCACTTTCGGGTAATATGCGGTTCTATCGTGTGCGTGGAAACTCAGCGACACGCTTGGAAAATCCGCGGATTTTCCAAAATAGAATTTCGTTTGAAGTTCGCGAACCGTAATTAGGTTCCTAACGAAGGCTCAACCCTCTCTTACCGAGGCACTTTCGAGTGCCTCATTTTTTTCTAAAAAACTGTTGCAGCCACAATCCATAGTGGTAGTCTCTAAACACTCCACTACGGATGGGGTGCAGAACCCGGGCAACCACGGGTATGCACACGGTCGCCGTCCGCAAGTTGGCCACAATCGGATATTTGAAACTTTAGTCGAGTAAAAAGTCCGTTTAAATCCCAAAACTCCAACTCCACTGCCTATGATTGACGCTCGCGAAGAACTACTCTCTGCCCCAGCCGCTCGGGAAAATCGCTCTAACCGCCGCACCACCCCAGCCGCTGAAAAAAACGGCCTGAAGGGTGTCTCTCGTGGTAAACTGAACCGGGTGAATGTGAAATCGAACAAGTCCTTACCCATCCAGCGCGTCTTCAGTGATGCGAAGGTGAAGCCGTTCGATCAGATCGAATGGGATAAACGCACTGCGGAAATCACGGATGACAGCGGTAAAGTCATCTTCAAGCAGGACAACGTCGAGGTTCCGAAATCATGGTCGGTCCTCGCCACGAAGGTAGTGGTCTCCAAATATTTCTACGGCGAGCAGAACACTTCCGAGCGTGAGACTTCGGTGCGCCAACTCATTCACCGCGTCAGCCGCACGATTGCTGATTGGGGCATTAAGGACGGTTATTTCTCGAAGGAAGATGGCGAGATCTTCTACGAGGAACTCACGTGGCTCTGCTTGAACCAATACGGAGCGTTTAATTCGCCGGTCTGGTTCAATGTGGGCCTCTATCATCAATACGGCATCGGCAAGAATTCTGCCAAGGGCAATTGGTTTTGGGATCCTCGCACCGGCCAGGCCGAACGCGCACCAACCCAATACGAATATCCGCAAGGCAGCGCCTGCTTCATTCAGTCGGTCAACGACAACATGGAAGATATCATGCGCCTGGCGTACAGCGAGGCAATGCTCTTCAAATATGGTTCCGGCACCGGCACAGACCTTTCACCGATTCGTTCCAGCAAGGAGAAACTCAGCGGCGGCGGACGTCCGAGCGGTCCGCTCTCGTTCCTGAAAGTTTACGATCAGGTCGCCAATGTAGTAAAGTCGGGCGGCAAAACGCGTCGCGCCGCCAAGATGAACACGCTGAAGGATTGGCATGGCGACATTGAAGAGTTCGTCGATTGCAAACAGCGCGAGGAAAAGAAGGCGTGGGCCTTAATCGAGCAGGGCTACAACGGTTCTTACAATGGCGAAGCCTACGGTAGCGTCATGTATCAGAACGAAAATCTCTCCGTCCGCGCTTCGGATGAATTCATGGAAGCGGCGCTCAGCGGCAAGGAATGGTGGACGAAGTCCGTTACGAGCGGGAAGCCGCTGGAAAAGAAAGACGCGAACACGCTGCTCAACAAAATCGCGGAAGGCACCTGGGTCTGCGGCGATCCCGGCATGCAATATGACGGCGCGATTCAAAAGTGGCACACCTGCAAAGGCACGGAGCCGATTCACTCGACGAATCCCTGCTCCGAATACGTCTTCCTGAATAACACCGCGTGCAATCTCGCCTCGCTGAACCTCATGAAGTTCAAGCGCGCCGACAGCACGTTCGATGTCGAGCGCTTTAAAGCGGCCGTCCGCATCTATATCACTGCGCAGGAAATCCTGGTTGATAATGCCAGCTACCCCACCAAGGAGATCGCGGAGAATTCGCACATCTTCCGCACGCTTGGATTGGGTTACGCGAACCTCGGTTCACTTATCATGAGCTATGGCCTGGCGTATGATTCTGATGAAGGCCGTGCGCTGGCTGGGGCCATCACCTCAATCATGACCGGCGAAGCTTACGAGCAATCCGCTGACATTTCCAAGATCGTTGGGCCTTTCGACGGTTACAAAGATGCGCGCTGCTCCGGTGTCGATAAGCCGCTCAAGAAAGACAATGTCGAATCGATGCTCGGCGTCATTAAGCTCCATCGCAAAGCGGTGGAAGGCATTCAACCGAGCCGCGAATTTGCGTATCTCAAAGACGAAGCGCGCACCTGCTGGGATCGCGCGCTGGAAAAAGGCACCAAGCACGGCTATCGCAATGCCCAGGTTACCGTGCTCGCACCGACCGGCACGATCGCGTTCCTCATGGATTGTGATACCACCGGCGTCGAACCCGACATCGCCCTGGTGAAATACAAACTCCTCGCCGGCGGCGGCATGTTGAAGATCGTCAACCGCACCGTTCCCGAAGCGCTTCAGCGCCTCGGCTATAGCGCGGAAGAAATCAAGAACATCATCGCGCACATCGAGAAGTTCGACACGATCGAAGATGTCGAGGACGAAGGCAAAACCGTTCCGAGCGGCTTGAAGCCGGAGCACCTCGATGTATTCGATTGCGCGTTCAAAGCGTATCGCGGCAAACGCAGCATCCAATACATGGCTCACCTTAAAATGATGGCGGCGGCACAGCCGTTCATCAGCGGCGCGATTTCCAAGACGGTCAATCTGCCGAACGAATGCAGCGTGACCGATATTCGCGACGCTTACGTGCAGGCCTGGAAGATGGGTTTGAAGTGCGTGGCGATTTATCGCGATGGCTCAAAGCGCTCCCAGCCGCTGAACACGAAGAAAACGAACGAAAGTGGCAGCGATGCGAAGCCTGAAGTGGCAGCAGCGGAATTGCTCCAGAAGCAAATTGCTGAATTGGAAGCGGAAGTTGCCAAGTGGCGTGCAGCCGCAGGCCAGCCGTTGCGCCGCCGCCTGCCGGAAACGCGCCGCGCCATCACGCACAAGTTCGACATCGCCGGTCACGAGGGTTACTTCACCGTCGGCCTGTTCGAAGACGGTCAGCCGGGTGAAATCTTCATCACCATGGCGAAGGAAGGTTCAACCATCGGCGGCCTCATGGACAGCATCGGCACGCTTACCAGCATGTCGCTGCAATATGGTGTGCCGCTTGACGCGCTGGTGAAGAAATTCGCGCACCAACGTTTCGAACCATCCGGCTTCACGAAGAACCCGGACATTCGCAATGCCTCTTCGATCATTGATTACGTCTTCCGTTGGCTGGCGATCGAATTCATCCCCGGCTATCGCGAAGTAAGTAATCCAAGCCGCGGGCAAACGGAATTGCCGATGCCTGATCTCGAGGCGGAGATGAAAAAAAAATTGAATCGTCCCGTGTCTGATCTCCCGCCATCGGGCGACGCGCAATTGCTCGCCGCGCAGAGGAGCCACAATGGCAACGGCAACGGTTCGCACAGCTACCGCGCGCCGGTGATGACCACGCTCAGCGCGACCATTGCACATTTCCAGCTAGATGCACCCACTTGTCCAAGCTGCGGCCACGTCGCAGTACGTAACGGAGCTTGCTACAAGTGCCTGAACTGCGGCGAAAGCCTCGGTTGTTCGTAAGTTGATTCGGAGGAACCGGTAAGGAGCTACCTCACGCTGGGGTAGCTCTTTTCTTTTGTTCCGACGTCCACTTCTTTCCTCGAATCTATCTCGGTTTCGTTTAGCTTACGCGCGAACTGAATGGCGAACTTAGCGGAACAGATCGAATCGGACGCGAATGCCAAGCTCGTCCTGCCGGAAGATAAACAGCCTGGGGATGAGCTTTCCCGTTACAAAGCGTTCCTGAAGCTGGAGAATTCCCGATTGCAGACTTTGCACCGTTCAGGCGCGAGCGGGCGTGAGGTTTCGCAGGCGCGTGCGACACTGATGGATGTTCTGCTGCGCCATATTCTGGAACCAATTCACGCGCGACTCGAAAAGGACAAGACTCCCCTGCCCAACTTTGCGCTGGTTGCGATCGGTGGTTATGGGCGGGGCGAACTGAATCCGTTCAGCGATATCGACATCATGTTCCTGCACGATACGGAACTCAGCGCGAGCGGAAAAGCCAAGCCGCAACTCGGCGCGCTTACCGACGGGCTGCTCTATACGTTGTGGGACCTTGGAATGAAAGTCGGACATTCCGTCCGCACGGTTGAAGATTGCGTGAAGGTCGCCAACAGCGACATGCAAAGCAAAACCTCGCTGATCGAAGCACGCCTCGTGAGCGGGAATAAAGAACTGTTCGAACGGATGCGTTCAGTGGTCATTGCGAAGTGCGTGCGCGGATTCGAAGACGCTTATATTCAGGCGCGTGTCACGGACCAGGCTTCGCGGCGCGCGAAGTTCGGCAATTCGCCATTTATGCAGGAGCCGAATGTTAAAAACGGCTGCGGCGGGCTGCGTGATTACCAGAACCTGCTCTGGATGGCGTTTTTCAAATATCGCACCCGCACGCTCGACGAACTGCAAGAGAAGGACCTCATTACCGAGGCCGAAAAAAAGCAGCTCAATACGGCTTACGATTTTTTGCTGTGGACGCGCAATGAATTGCACTACACGGCGAAACGGGCGGTTGATGTGCTCACCAAGAATTTCCAACCAGCCATCGCCCACGCGCACGGTTACACTGATCGTTCCCCAAGCAAGCGCCTGGAAGAGTTCATGCGCGATGTCTACACGCACATGCGGAACATCTACCTGATCACCCGCACCCTGGAAGAACGCCTTGCATTACTGCCAAGCAACAAACGAATTCCCTCCCTCAAGGATCTGATCCGCGCTGGCAAACGCCGCGTCACGCAGCAAGTCGTGGACGGCTTTGTCATTCAGGACGGACAGATTTCTGAGACGACGCGCAGCTTTAAGGAACAACCGCGGCGTTTGATGCGTCTGTTCCTCTATATGCAACAGCGAGGTTTGCGATTGCATCCAGACCTCGCCCAAGCCATCCGGAATCAACTTTCGCTGGTGAATCGCGAATTCATAGAGGATGAACATGTTCGCGAGACGTTCCTCGAAATTCTCAACCAGCGTGGGAACGTGGCGCCAATCCTCCGGTCGATGCACGAAGTTGGGTTGCTTGGAAAGTACATACCCGAATTTGGACGGCTGACCTGTTTGGTGCAGCATGAATTTTATCACCAGTACACCGCGGACGAACATACGCTGGTTTGCCTGCAGAAGCTGGATGAGATCTGGGAAGCCACGGATCCGGCGATTAATCACTACAGCCAGCTTTTCAGCCAGATTGAACGGCCTTTCCTGCTCTACCTCGCGCTTTTATTGCACGACGCAGGCAAGGCTGATCATACCGGTGATCATTCAGATATCGGCGGGAACCTGGCACTCACTGTTGCGGAAAGGCTCGGGCTGGACGGCGCGACGGCGCATAGCTTGCGGTTACTGATAGAAAATCATTTATTGATGGCGCAAATCTCGCAGCGTCGGGATCTGGAAGATACTGAAGTCGTGGGGAACTTTGTGCAGCAGATTCAATCGCGCGAGAACGTGATGATGTTGACGCTCATGACTTACGCTGACTCTCTGGGCACCAGCGATCAACTCTGGAACAGTTTCAAGGATTCTCTTCTCTGGACGCTCTTCTCACGCAGCATGGATCAGTTTTCCGGAGCAACTGAGTTCCGTCGCGCCGAAGCGCGTCAGCTCGAACTTCTCAAAGAGGAAGTGACTGGTTTGCTTCCGAGCACATTCAGTCCGGAGGAGATTGAGGCGCATTTCCAGCATCTTCCAGCACGCTACTTTCAGATTCATACGGCGCGCCAGATCTCGGCGGACATCACGCTCGCGCATCGTTTCATGCACCTGCAACTTGCCGAGGAAGACAAGGCGCTCGAGCCGATTATTGTTTGGCATAACGAACCGGATCGCGGTTACACCTCCATTCATATCTGCACGTGGGATCGCGCGGGCCTTTTTGCAAAGATTGCCGGTTCTCTGGCCGCGGCGGGGTTGAATATTCTTTCGGCGCAAATTTTCACCCGCTCGGATGGGATTATTCTGGATACGTTTTTCGTGAATGATGCGCACGGCGCGGCACTGGCGAAAAAGGAAGAGAAAGAAGCTTTTGAAAAGATTCTAAATCAGGCGCTGACGACGGGACTCGTGGATTTTCCAACACTCATCGCCAAACGCAAAGGGCCCACCCGCATTTATCAATCGCTGGAAGGCGATCGCCTGCCGACGGTGATCGGCTTTGATAACGAGACTTCGAAAAACAGCACCATCCTCGATATTGAAACCGAGGACCGCATTGGTCTTCTCTATTACGTATCGCGCACGCTCGCCGACCTGGGTCTGGATATCTCGCTGGCCAAGATCTTAACTGAAAAAGGCGCAGCGGTTGATACGTTCTACATCACGACCTGGGACAAGAAAAAGATCACGTCCGAGGAGCAACAGCGCTACATCGATCATCGGCTGCAAGAGGCGCTTCAACACCTTGACCAATAAAAGCTGACCGAGCGAACCCGGCCAGCTTGCGTGTGCCCGATGTAAATCAGTTACTCCGCGACCGCGCGGTAGAACCGGTAGCTGCCGTTGTTGTCGATGGTGACCGAGTTCGAACCGTCACCTTCGATCGTTACAGTCTGCACATCGATCCAGCCCTGGAAGTCGTTGGTCGCTTCGATCTGGTAGGTCGCGCCTGGCGTGCCAGTGAGCGAGAAGGTCAAGGAATTCGCACTTCCGCTGACCGCGCCAAAGGTCGGTGCGGCGGGTTGCGGATCTCCCTCACCACTCAGTTCCATGGCAAGTATACCGTTGTTCGTATCGAGGGCGTAAACGCGATCACCAGCGAAGTCGATCGAGCCAGTTCCGTTGGCGTTGGCGTTTTTAACCAAATAAATTTCCTGGTCCACCAAGGTCAACGTATCGCCGGCAGCATTCAGCTCGTAGAACCGAACGCTGTCGGGATTCTCCAGAGTAATCACCGCCACCAGATTGCTCTGCGCGGAAACAGATACACCGGAGAGCGGCACGTTGGTGAAGGTTTGCAACAGCGTTCCCGTGCCGGTGCTCAGATCGAATTGCACGAGGTGCAGTTGTTGACCGGAAGTTTTCCCCCAGAAGGTGTTCGTGTTTCCGAAAGCAATCCCGAGGCGGAAGAAATCGTCATCCACACCCGGCGTGACGATGACATTCGGCGTAAAGGTAGCGCCTGCATCCGCCGTGGTCATAATTACGGTGGTGTTGTCCGGCTCGGCCGCGGCAACATTGTTCCCGAGGAGAATCTGGGTGTCATTGCCCGCGCCGCGCACGTCGAAGGTATCACCGAAACGGCGTCCCGCTACAGGGGCGCCACGGTAGACCTGCACGGGCGCAGCGTTTGAGCTGGTATTCTCCCAGCGATAAATTCGAAAGGCAGTTGCGTCGCCCTCGCCAGCTCCCGTGGTCAAGTTGGCGGCATAGACCGCGCCATCGTCGGCGACGCCAACCATGTTCAAGCGAAACCCGCCTGGAGTGCTTGCGGTGTTCGTAATGATCGAGGTGGGCGTCTGCATTTCCCACAAGTAAGCACCGGTGTCGCCATCGATCACGTGCAGTTTCACTCCGTCGGCACGGCTCACAACGACCACGTGGTTGCTGAGCGCATTGTAGGCAATGCCGCGCTCAAGGTTGGAAATGCCGAGGAACGGCAGTTGGCCGGGTGCTCTGCGCCAGAGCAGATCCGCGACTTGGGTATTCACGACGTCCTGAACCGTTACGACGACGGGATTTGAAGTAACGCTTTGCGCCGAGTTCGAAGCGATCAAGGTGTAGGTCCCGGCATTATCCGCCGAAATATTTGTAATCGTGAGGGTCGCATTTCCGCCGCCGGGAACGTTGGTGCCTTCAAGTTGCCAGGTGAAGGTGATCGGCGCGGTGCCACTAACATTCGCCGTCAGAGTTAACGGTCCGCCTTCGAGCACGGTGATGGTCGCGGGGGGCTGTGACTGGAAAACGGGCGGCGAAACCGTTTTGAGGATGCGATAAGCAACGAGACCATTGTTCGCGTTAACGGCGAAAAGCAAATCATTGTACAACTCTACGGCGCCGACCGCATTTGCATTCGGATTGTTCGCGGGAAAGAGTTCCTGGTCGACGATCATGATACTGTTTGTGTTTGAAATATCATAGAGACGAACATCGTCGGTCGCAGTGTTGATCGAAATGCCGGCGAAGAGATTGCTCTCCACGTTCACTTTGATCGGTATGACAGTGGTGGGAATTTGTGTCGATGCGATCGTCTGCCGCACAGTTCCGACGCCGGTGGCAAGGTTGAATTCGATCACGCGCAGGGTGCCGCCGCTACGCATCGCCCAGACGGAATTACCCTTTCCGAAGGTAATTTCGTTCGCTGAGATATTGGTGATCTTTGTGGGAGTAAAGGTGAGACCGTCTGTTGTCGTAAAAACGGCTCCCAGGGTAGCACCGCTTCCGGCACCGGCCACGAACTGCGTGTTGGTACCGGTTCCGCGCACATCGAATGAATCACCCCAGCGAGGCGCGGACGCGTCACCAGACGGATCGCCTTCGTAGGCTAACGTTGGATCAGCGGTTTCGTTTTCCCAACGGTATACCCGAAAATTTGGCGTCGCCGTGCTCGTCGTCAGGTTGGCGGCATAAATCACTCCGTCTGCAGTCACCTCGATTTCGCTCAGCGCGAAAGTTCCCCCCGTAACGATTCCCTCGGTGCCCAGACTCAAGTTGCCGATCAATTCACCCGTTTCTGCATTGAGAATGTAAATATCCCCTGTAGAAGATGCGCGGCTCGCGACCAAAAGGTGGCCGGTGGCAGGATTGTAAGCGACGCCACGCTCAGAGTTTAGATCCACGCTCAAATAGGGAACGCCGATGTCCGGCGCTTGCTGCCAGAGAAGCTCCAATTCGTCGGCCTGGGGACGCACGAAAGAACTAATTGAGAGGACCATCGCACAAAGCGTGAACAGGTTAGAACGATACTTTAACTTCATTTTACTCCTTTGGATTTTCGCTTCGCCCGCAAGTTGGGGAGCTCGCAGGAGAGGATAACAGGTGACGGATAAGAACCCTGAAGGGAGGAGCGGTATGTGAGTAGTGCCCAAAAGTGGTATTGCATGGGGTTTGCCAAGGCCAAGAAAACCGGCGGGCGGTTTTTGTAAGATGGAAAATCGTTCTGTGTGTGTGTTTTTGTTGACTGGTTGACGTAAGTGGCTCGATTCGAAAGGTATCTGCACAAATGAGCTGTGTGTGAGCTGTGTGTGAGCTGTGTGTGAGCCGGGTGTGAGCCGGGTGTGAGCCGGGTGTGAGCCGGGTGTGAGCCGGGTGTTTTGGGTGTTTGCAGGGCTGTTGATCTGGGTCGGTCCCCCCTCGCTTCGACATTGGAGATGTACGCAATGGATCCGTGTCGAGTAATTTGAGTAGTCACTCCGGAAGCGTCGGCGAACAGGAGACTCGCAGGGAGCGAGGCTTTTGTTCGGATACGAACCGAGCGACCACGAAAGTGTGTTCGTGATCATGAAGAGAGTACCAAATAGAGTGGTGTCATGCAACCAAAAATGTTCCGCTATATTGTTACCAGACACCTGTTTCGCTTAGCTTGGCTAACTTCGCTCTGTCGCTGCCTCGCTGCGGGTGGTCCCTCCGAAACCTCAAAATTCCCCTCATCTCTCCGTCGAAACCCGTCCGCTTCTGCCTTGATTGTTTCGTTGCCAACCGCTTAATAAACGGCGGTTCATTCATGAAAAAAATCAACATCGCTATTATCGGCCTGGGCTTTGGCGCGGAATTTATTCCCATTTATCAGCGGCATCCGAACGCGAACATGTATGCGATCTGCCAGCGCGATCCGAAGAAACTCGAGACTATCGGCGATGCTTTCGACATCAACAAGCGCTACACCGATTACCGCGAACTCCTCAAAGATCCCGAAGTTGACGCCGTCCACATCAATTCTCCCATCCCCGACCACGCCTGGATGTCGATCGAAGCGCTCAAAGCCGGCAAGCACGTCGCCTGCACCGTGCCCATGGCGACCAGCATCGCGGACGCTAAGAAGATCGTCGAACTGGTGAAAAAAACCGGCCTCAAATACATGATGATGGAGACGGTCGTTTACGCGCGCGAGTTCCTATACATGAAGGAACTCTACGAAAACGGCACTCTCGGCAAACTCCAGTTCATCCAGGCCAGTCACCAGCAGGATATGGACGGCTGGCCGAACTACTGGCCCGGCCTCCCGCCGATGTGGTATGCAACGCATTGCGTGGGTCCCGTTTGCGGAATCGCCAAGCTCGAAGCGGAATACGTCTCCTGTTTCGGCTCCGGCACCATTCGTGACGAACTCGTCCAGAAATACAATTCTCCCTTCGCCGTCGAAACCGCCCACATCAAATTCAAGGATTCCGATGTGTGCGCCCGCATTTACCGCTCGCTCTTCGACACCGCCCGCCAATATCGCGAAAGCATCGATGTTTACGGCTCCAAAGTTTCCATCGAATGGCCGCTCATCGAACACGAGCCGATGGTCATGCATCGTGCGAAATTAGCCGAAGGAAAAATACCGAAGCTCGTCAAGTCGCCGGACTACGCAAAACTGCTCCCAAAACAAATCCGCCAGTTCACGACCAAAGGCGTTTACGACCTCGGCAAGAAAACGCACCTCAGCTTTACTCAAGGTGCCGGCCACGGCGGTTCACATCCGCACCTCGCCAACGAATTCCTGAATGCCCTCGTCGAAGACCGCGACCCATGGCCAAACGCCGTTCAATCAGCCAACTGGACCTGCGTCGGCCTCTGCGCCCACGAATCCGCCCTCAAAGGCGGCAAGATCGTCAAACTTCCGCCCTTTACTTTGGCGTCGTAATCAACGCGCTCTTTCAAGGCGAAGGGCACGCGCTCTTCGCCTTTTTTATTTTCATGAGCATCTGCACCAAAACCGGCGACCAAGGCACTAGCGGCCTCATGTACAACCGCCGCGTCCCAAAAAATCATCCCCGCCTCGAAGCCTACGGCACAGTCGACGAACTCAACTCCGCCATCGGCATCGCGCGCGCCGCGAACAAAGACGAATTTATCACCTTTCGCCTCTTCAAAATCCAAAAGGACCTCGTTGACGTCATGGGCGAACTCGCCACCGACCGCGCCGACCTCGAACGTTATACCAAAGACGGCTACAAAATAATCGGTCCCGAACTCGCCGCGGAACTCGAGGCCTCCATCAAAGAAATCGAAGCGCAAAAAATCTCCTTCAAACATTGGGCCACCCCCGGCGCCAGCCCAGAATCAGCCGCTCTCGACCTCGCGCGCTCCATCGCCCGCCGTGCAGAACGCCGCGTCGAAGACCTCCTCCAATCCGGCGAAACGCAAAATCGAAATATCGCAATCTATCTCAATCGTCTCTCCGATCTCCTTTGGATCCTCGCCCGCTATCACGAGACAAAAGCCGGCATCGCGTAGCGAAAGTCGCGTACCGGGGAAACCCCTAATTCTCTTTAGCGTGCCCTCCCGCTATCTACAAACCTGCCCCTCTTGTTTACTACGCCTCGGGACGCCGGGAACTTGGAAGCTCGCACCTGAAGATGTGAGCGGTTCGCGGCAAACTAAAAAAAAACCAAACTTATGTTATTGCTCGTAAAACTCGCAGTTGCGCTCGCTATCGGTTTCGCTGTCGTCAATCCGTCATCCACTCCGAAAGCTGAGGACGCCAGCTGCAAGTGCGCTGCTGACGCTTAATTCGCATTCGGCCATTGCGCTCGACGCCAATTTTAAATGCGCCTCCGCTCGGAGGTTCCTCCGGCGAATTCGGTGCATCGGGTTGCTGGATTAATTCCTGCAAGGGCCGAGTGGAGGATTTTGGGGCCGGTTTCATTGTGGATGGGGGTTTTCGCTCATTGTGGAGGAAAACCGGGGAAACTGGGTGAATGAAACCGGCCCTACTTTTATACCCGCACATCAGTGCCTACCCAGTCCTTCTTTTGCTGGGCTTTTTCTTTGGCTGGCTCCTTTGCCGTTCTCGCGCTGAACGTTACGGCATCGGTAAAAACCACCTCGATAACATCGCCCTTCTCCTCCCGATAACTGGCCTTTTCGGCGCGCGTCTTTTCGCGCGTCTGTTTTACGCAAAGCTTCCCCTCCTCGAAGCACTCAAAGTTTGGGAAGGCGAAGGTCTGGTTTTCTACGGCGGATTCATCGCCAGTGCGCTCGCAGTAATTCTCTACGGGGTGCTCCGAAAGATGCCACTGGTCCGCTTGCTGGATTGTGTCGCACCAAGCGTCGCGCTGGGTCTCGCTTTCGGCCGCGTCGGATGTTTTCTCGCCGGCTGTTGCTGGGGGGACGTCTGTATCGATCACTCCCAGGTCGCTTCTTTAAGGGACCAAACCGTAGCCCTCCGCATTCAAACCTTCCCCGCCATCTCGCCGGAACAATTTCCGCTCGCTGTCCAGTTCCCCCAAAAAAGCGCTATCTACAAACAGCACGTTCGCCACGGCCTTATCTCCGGCGCCGAATCCAAATCTCTACCCGTCCATCCAGTTCAACTCTACGAAGCTGTCCTCGCTGCCCTCCTCTGTTTCTACGCCGCCCGCCCGCGCCTGGCCAAACCCGGGGACGTCGCTCTCATGGTAATGGTCGGTTATGCACTCATCCGCTTTGCGACAGAATTTCTTCGCGCCGATAACAAAGTCTACGCGCTCGGCATGACTTTCTCCCAGGTCGTCTCCGTTTACATCCTTCTTGGATGCGCCGTGATCGCTCTCCTCCGCCAATTCTTGAGCAGGAGCGATACGCCGACGACCACCGAGCCCGTGGAAGAACCGGCAGCTGTAGGAAACTTCCGATAGGCTTTCGCGCGCTGAGCGCAAAGTCGAACGCGCTTTACAAGCTGCCGTGCGTTTATACGCTCTCCCCACATGAAGTTAAGGATCATCCAGGCAACGCTCGCAACTGCGTTCCTGATTCTTTTTTCCGGCTGCACAACCACCATCACGAATCTCACGCCGAGCCAGCACCCGCGAAACGCGAACAACCTCTATCCATTCGAAGTCACTTTCGACACGAAGCAGAAAACAGTTCGCGATAACACGATCAAGCCCTTCATCATGATCGGCACGCAACTTTATCCGATGGAACCCGCGCCCGTTCTCAAGAACCGCTGGGAAGCCCAGGTTCCCATTCCCGCGAACACCAACTACGTTTACTACCGCTACAAATTTCTCTACGATTACGATCGCATGGGCGCCCCCGGCGAAGACAGCCGCCTTTCCCCCACTTACCAGCTTGAGATCGTCGACAAGTAAGCGATTCTAAAAGTGCAGGCGTGGCCTGCGCGCTCATGGCGATCCAGGAGAAAAAAGAAGATTCCGATCGGCTGAAAATTTATTTCCTGCCGAATCTCATGACGGCGGGAAATCTGTTTTGCGGTTTTCTCGCGCTCACCAAGATCGTCGAAGCCGATCCACTCGCAGCGAATTTTAATACCGTCATTCGCCATGCGCTGTTCCTGATCCTCCTCGCCTGCATCTTCGATCTGCTGGATGGCCGCGTGGCCCGCATGGGCGGAGCGGAAAGCCCTTTCGGCCGCGAATTCGATTCCCTCGCAGATCTGATTTCCTTTGGCGCTGCACCCGCCTTCCTGGTGCATCGCATTGTGTTTCGAGACATTTTCACCGAGCATCCTCAAGTCGGCTGGTTCATTTCCTCAGTCTATTTAATCTGCGGTGCGTTACGGCTCGCTCGGTTCAACTGTTACGCCGCGATGCCAGGAGGCGGCGGCACGAAAGATTTCATGGGCTTTCCGATTCCCGCCGCCGCCGGATTAGTCGCTTCCCTCACTCTATTCCTCATGTGGATCGATGAGCGCGGCTTCGCGACCGGTAATTGGCGCTATGGCCTGCCGGTCCTTTTGATTTTCCTTTCCGCTATGATGGTCAGTGAGGTGAAATATCCGTCGTTCAAGAAACTCGATCTCCGCACCACCAAGCCCTTCCTGAAAATCGTCTTCCTTTGCATTTTTGTCGGTCTGCTCATCATGTTGCGCGGGATCATCCTCCCAGTTCTCCTCCCGGCAATCTTCACCGCTTACCTTGCGTACGGTTTCATTCGCCCGCGCATCTCTCGCGAAATGCGTAAAGAAATCGAGGAGGATGACGATGATGAACACGAGGAACATTCTCACGAAATAGTGCCGGAGCGGTCCCGCAACAATTAACAATGGAGTCGTTTTTGGAGTTGCTGACTGCGGGACTCGCCGGCGTGATCGGCGGATTTTTATTCTGCATTCCCGTCGGGCCCATCAACATCACCATCATCAACGAAGGTGCCCGCCGCGGATTCTTTTGGGCCTTGATGATCGGCTTCGGCGCCATGGTCATGGACCTGATTTACTGCAGCGTCGCCTTCGCCGGGTTCTCTAGCATCTTCGCCTCAAAGTTTATGAAGGCGCTGATGCAACTGCTGAGCTTCGTTTTCCTGATTTATCTCGGCCTAAAATATCTCCTCACCGCCAGCCTCCCCGCCACCACGCCCACCGTCGAAGCAGTCGAACACAAACTCCATCCCCACACCGCCTTCTGGATCGGCTTCGTCCGCGTGCTCGGCAATCCCGCCGTGCTGCTCTTTTGGATCACCATGTCCGCGACCTTCATGGCGCACGAACTGATCAACGATACGATGGCCAGCAAAGCCATTTGCGTGCTCGGCACCTTTATCGGAGGCACATCATGGTTTGTCCTTCTCAGTTTTCTCGTCGCAAAAGGCCACGGAAAGTTTTCCACCAAAGGATTGATCCGCATGGCGCATATATCCGGGGGAGTGCTTCTCTTCGCCGGCGTCGTAGTCGGCTTTCAACTCGTCCGCATGTTGGCGAAAAAGCACTAGCAGGCTATCCGCTTCTCATCACTTCGTTCTTCAGCGCGTCGCCTTCCTGCATTACATTCCCGCCGCAATGTTAATGCTTCGCGCCAGACCGCCCGCAGATTGGCTGGATAAAATCAAAGCCAACCTGCCCGCGGTCCTTGTCGACCACGCGCACCTCGAACGCAAAGCCGCCACCACCGCGCTCTGCCTCGAAAAATACAAGGATCTATATCCCCACGTCGAAGAACTGAACTCCATTGCCATCGAGGAACTCCAACACTTCCAACTCGTCCTCAATCTCCTCAAAGCCCGCCACATCCCCTTCGGCCACGCCTATCCCAGCCCCTGGATCAGCGGCATGATGAAATCGATCCGCAACGGCTCACGCCACCAGGCCATCGATCATCTCATCTGCTGCTCTCTCATCGAAGGCCGCAGCTGCGAAAAATTCCAACTCCTCTCCCAGGCCCTCGCCGAACGCGACCCCGAACTCGCCCAATTCTACGGCAGCCTCGTCGAATCCGAAGGCAACCACTACGCCACCTACATCCTCATGGCCCGCAACATCGATGACGCCGAAACCGACCGCCGCCTCGACTTCTACCTCGACCTCGACGCCCAACTCGTCCAAAAACCGAACCCGTTTCCAATTCTCCATTAGATCTCCGCGTAGACGCCTCGCTCGCCGGGTGGCAATCTCGCGACATGAACACGCCTTTCAATCGCCGCCGCTTTTGCGGCCTGGTGGGAACCGCTTCTGCATTCGCAACCGCTGTGAATATTTCCTCCACCGAGAACGACAATTTCAAGATCACCAAAGGTCGCATCCGCCAGTCGATCATGGGCTGGACCTTCAATCCCATGCCCACCCGCGAACTCGCGCAGCTCTGCAAATCGATCGGCCTCGTCGCCATGGAAGGTGTCGGCGCCGAACATTACCCGATGATCAAGGAACTCGGCTTCGAAATCTCCCTCGTCAGCAGCCACGGTTTCGCGCGCGGCCCGTTCAATCCCGCCAATCACGATCACGTCGTGGAAAAGTTGCGCGAAGGAATCGATCTCGCCGTGAAGTTCGGCGCGAAGAGCGTCATCACGTTCACCGGTATGCGGGAGCCTGGCATTTCCGATGAGCAAGGCGCGAAAAACTGTATCGACGCATGGAAAAAGATTCTCCCCTACGCCGAAGAAAAGAAGATCACCCTCTGCCTCGAGCACCTGAACAGCCGCGACAACACCCATCCCATGAAAGGTCACCCCGCCTACTTCGGCGACGACGTCGATTTCTGCGTGGACCTCATCAATCGCGTCAGCTCGCCACAGTTCAAACTGCTCTTCGACATCTATCACGTCCAAATCATGAACGGCGACGTCATCCGCCGCCTCCGCAAATACAAAGACGTCATCGCCCACTACACACCGCAGGCGTCCCCGGCCGCGGCGAGTTGGACGACACGCAAGAGATCAATTATCCCGCGGTCATGCGTGCCATCCTTGAGACCGGCTACACCGGCTTCGTCGCCCAGGAGTTCATTCCCACCTGGCCGGATCGCGCTGCCGCCCTCCGCCATGCCGCCCGCGTTTGCGACGTTTAATCCACCGCCAAATACGTAAAAAACGGCCCTGAAGCGATTTAGCTAAAGTTTTGCAATAAAAATCCGTTGACACTTTTGGGTAATAAACGGTAGAAAACGGGAAAGAACGGGAAATCGCGGAACAGAAGCGCCTTTGAAGGATCGCACGCCATCTGCCGAGCCAGTCGATTACACCGGTCACTTCCGCCATGGAATTGACGGGAGCAGGCGCGTCATGCTTCCCGCCAAGTGGCGCCCGCGCGACGCGAACACCAGGTTTACCGTCATCCCCTGGCCGATTGGCGCCGAAGATCGCCTCCTCGTTCTCCCGCCCGAACGCTGGCGCGAGATGCTTTCCAAATTAAAAGCCCGTTCCCTCTCCGATCCGCGCATCGAAGCGTTGGAACAGGAGATCGCCGAAAACGCCGCCCAAGTTGTTCCCGACAAGGTCGGCCGCATCTGCATCACCGAGGAACACGCCAACGCGCTCAAAATTTCCAACGAAGCAGAACTCGTGGGACGCCTCGATAAATTCGAAATTTGGGAACCAAACGCGCGCGCCACGGTCCGCGCTCAAAACAAAAAGCTCGCCGCCGAAGTGCTCAAGGAGATCGACCTATGACCAACGCGCGCCGGCCAAACAATTTTTCATTTTGCCTGATGGTTGCGAACTCGGATGCGCCGTTCTGTGCCGACGGGCGGCGCATCCTCTCTTCAACTAACACCCAATTCAGCAACCCTCTCGCGAATTCAAAACAGCCAAGCCCATGAACGAAACCACCCAACTCAATACCGAACTGCTTTCTGCTGACGCCCGTGGCCGCAAGCACATTCCCGTCGCTGTCTTCGCAGTCATTTTAATTCACGTCGTCCTCTTTGTCGTCCTGCTCATCGCTGCCGGGTGCCGTTCCAGCGCGCGCGCCAAGAAGGTGATCCAACCGCAGCCAGAAGTAGCGCAACAACCAATCGACCCATTTTCCGCCGCGGGAGAAGCGGCGCCGGTCGAAACAGCGCAACAAGAAAGCGCGGCGCCGATCGCTCAGGAACCAGTTGCCGTCACCGAACCGCCCGTTCAATTAACGCAACCGCTTGAGCCCGTCGCGCCCGTTTCGCGCACGGTCGTTCAACAGCAATCACCGCCCGCAAAACCGCGCGTCGCGAAAGCCACACCAAAAACAAAAGTAATTACGCCGAAAATCTACGTCGTGAAATCAGGCGACTCGCTCGACAAAATCGCCAGAAGTCACGGCCTCACCATTCAAGCCGTGAAGGTCGCCAACAAAATGAAAACCGACGTGATCCACCCCGGCCAGAAGCTCCAGCTCATGCCAGTCGGCAGCTCGCCGTTGCAAGTCCGGTCCGAACACAAGAAAGGTGAAAAAGAGGTCTAACTATGGAGACGTCCACATCCACAATTTCCGCCGCTGACACTGGTTCCGTGGTTGTTTGGGTCGTAGTTGAGGTAGGGTGATAACCATCGCTCTACCTCTTCTAACGTCATCCCTTTCCGCACGTGATAATCCAGCACCTGGTCGCGCCCAAGTTTCCCCACCGCGAAATATTTTGATTGCGGATGCGAAAAATATAATCCGCTCACGCTGCTCGCCGGCCACATCGCGCAACTTTCCGTCAGCTTAATTCCCGCGTTCTTCTCCGGGTCAATCAGCTTCCAAAGCAACTGTTTCTCCGTGTGGTCCGGGCACGCCGGGTAACCCGCCGCCGGCCGAATCCCGCGATACCGTTCCTTAATCAAATCATCGCTGCACAGGTTCTCCGTCTTCCCGTAACCCAGATCTTCGCGCGCCTGTTTGTGTAAACATTCCGCGAACGCCTCCGCCAGCCGGTCCGCCAACGCCTTCGTCATGATCGAACTATAATCATCATGATCGCGCTCGAACTTCTTGCATAACTCATCGGTCCCCTCCCCGGCCGTCACCGCGAACGTGCCCAGGTAATCCTTCAACCCGCTTTCCTTCGGCGCGACGAAATCCGCCAGCGCATGATTAAATTCATTCGCCTGTTTCTGCGCCTGCTGCCGCAACGTGTGGAACGTCATCAGCACCTTCGTGCGACTCTCATCCGTATACAATTCAATGTCATCGCCCACGCTGTTCGCCGGGAAGAATCCGTAAACCGCATTTGCCGTCAGCAAATTCTGGCTCACGATATTCTTCAGCAACCGCTGCGCATCATCGAACAACTCCCGCGCCTTCGAACCGACCGTCGCATCCTCAAAAATCGATGGATAACGCCCGCGAATTTCCCACGCATGGAAAAACGGCGACCAATCAATGAACGGCACGATTTTCTCCAGCGGAAAATTCTTCAACACCCGCGTCCCGGTAAACGACGGCACCGCGATGTCCTCCTGCTTCCACTCGATCTTTGTCCTCCGCGACCGCGCCGTCTCGATGCTGATTAAATCTCTCCGCTCCCGCGTCGCAGCATGCGCGTGACGCAACTTCTCCTGCTCGTCGCGATTCTTCTGCGCGAATTCCACCCGCACCGTCGGGTTAATCAACGAACCCACCACCCCCACTGCCCGCGACGCATCCAGCACATGCACCACTTCCTTGCCATAAGCCGGCGCAATCTTCACCGCCGTATGCGCCTTACTCGTCGTCGCCCCGCCAATCAACAGCGGAATATCCAATCCCGTCCGCTGCATTTCCTTTGCCACATGCGCCATCTCATCCAGCGACGGCGTGATCAACCCGCTCAACCCGATCATGTCCGCCTTCACTTCCCGCGCCGTCTGCAAAATCTTCTCCGCGGACACCATCACGCCCAAACCAATCACCTCATAATTATTACAACCCAGCACCACCCCCACGATGTTCTTCCCAATGTCATGCACATCGCCCTTCACCGTCGCCATCACCACGCGTCCTTGTGGCTGATGATTCCCACTCACGCGCTTCTCCTCCTCCATGAACGGCAACAGATACGCCACCGCTTTCTTCATCACCCGCGCGCTCTTCACCACCTGCGGCAAAAACATCTTCCCCGCGCCGAACAAATCGCCCACCACATTCATTCCCGCCATCAACGGCCCCTCAATCACCAACAACGGCCGTCCATACTTCTGCCGCGCCTCCTCCGTATCCGTCTCGATGAAATCCACAATCCCCTTCACCAACGCATGCGAAAGCCGCTCCTCCACCGTCCCCGAGCGCCACGGATCCTCAACCTTCTCCCCCTTCTCCTTCTGCTTCACCGTTTCGGCGTGCTTGATCAACCGCTCCGTCGCGTCCGGACGCCGGTTCAGCAACACATCTTCCACCAACTCCAGCAAATCCTTCGGAATCTCTTCGTAAACCTCCAGCATCCCCGCGTTCACGATCCCCATATCGAGCCCCGCCTTGATCGCGTGATACAAAAACGCCGAGTGCATCGCCTCCCGCACCAAATTATTTCCGCGGAACGAAAATGAAATATTACTCACCCCGCCGCTCACCTTCGCCAGCGGCAAGTTCTCCTTGATCCAACGCGTCGCGTTAATGAAATCGACCGCATAATTATTATGCTCCTCCATCCCCGTCGCCACCGTGAGAATGTTCGGATCAAAAATAATATCCTGCGGCGGGAACCCAACTTCCTTCGTCAGAATGTCATAACAACGCTGACAAATCTCCTTCCGCCGTTCCAAATTGTCGGCCTGCCCTTTCTCATCGAACGCCATCACCACCACCGCCGCCCCATAACGCCGCACCAACCGCGCCTGCTCCTTAAACTTTTCCTCGCCCTCCTTCAGGCTGATCGAATTCACCACGCCCTTCCCCTGGATGCACTTCAACCCCGCCTCGATCACCGACCACTTCGAGCTGTCGATCATCACCGGCACCTTCGCGATTGCATCATCCCCCGCGATCAAATTCAGGAACGTCGTCATCGCCTTTTCCGAATCGAGCATCCCCTCGTCCATGTTCACGTCGATGATCTGCGCCCCATTCTCCACCTGCTGCCGCGCCACCGTCACCGCCTCTTCATAATTCCCCGCCAGGATCAGTTTCGAGAACTTCGGTGACCCCGTCACATTCGTCCGCTCGCCAACGTTAATGAAATTCGAATCCGGCCGAACCGTCAGTGCTTCCAGTCCACTCAAGCGCAAATACGGATCCGCCGCCTGTACCTTCCGCGGCGGAACATTTCGTACCGCCTCCGCAATCGCCGCGATATGTGGCGGCGTTGTCCCGCAACATCCACCCACAATATTCAGCCAGCCATTCTGCGCCCACTCGCCCAACTTCGGCGCCAGCGTCTCCGGCGTTTCCGGGAATCCTGTCGGCAACAGCGGATTCGGCAAACCCGCATTCGGATAACAACTCAGCGGAATCGGCGCCACCCGATGCAACTCCTCAATCAGCGGCCGCAATTCATCCGGCCCCAGCGCGCAATTCATCCCCACGCTCAAGAGCGGCACATGCGAAATCGAATTCCAGAAAGCCTCCACCGTCTGCCCCGTCACCCCGCGCGTCCCACCCTTCTGGATGAACGTCACCGACGCCATGATCGGCAGCCGATAACCAATTTCATCAAACAACTTCTCAATCGCGAAAAACGCCGCCTTCGAATTCAGCGTGTCGAAAATCGTCTCCACCAGCAGCACATCCGCGCCGCCATCCACCAACCCTTTGGCCTGAGTAAAATACGCCGCGACCAACTCGTCGTAACTCACATTCCGCGCACCCGCATTGTTAACGTCCGTCGAAATCGAAGCCGTCCGCGTCGTCGGCCCCATTGCTCCCGCCACCCAGCAAGTCCGCCCCGGCTGCGCCGCCATCACCGCATCCGCCGCCCGCCGCGCACACTGCGCACCCGCCACGCTCAATTCATACGCCGCTTCCTCCAGATGATAATCCGCCAGTGAAATCGCCTGCGTGCTGAACGTATTCGTCTCAATAATATCCGCCCCCGCCTCCAGATACTGCCGATGCACCTCCTCGATCACCTCCGGCTGCGTCACATTCAACACGTCATGATTCCCCTTCAAATCCTTCTTCGGATTCGGGAATCGCGTCCCCCGATACGCCGCCTCATCCAACCCATACCGCTGAACCATCGTCCCCATCGCCCCATCAATGATAACAATCCTCTCCTCCAGCGCCTTCCGCAGCAGCGCTTCACGTTCCTGTACACGTCGGGCTTTCTCTAAATCACTCATGGCAAAACCAACTTCCGTCACTCTAGACAATCCAAAAACAAACATCAAGACCAAAATATCATCCAATCCGGATACGTTGATTTGAATATCATTTCCATTTCCATTTCCATTTCCATTTCCATTTCCATTTCCATTTCCATTTCCATTGCCCATTGCCCATTGCCCATTGCCCATTGCCCATTGCCCATTGCCCATTGCCCATTGCCCATTGCCTCTTGCCCATTGCCTATTTCCTATTGCCCATTTCCTATTGCCCATTTCCTATTGCCTATTGCCCATTTCCTATTGCCCATTGCTATCGCCTCCCATCGTGCCCATCCCTCCCATACGTTCGCATTCTCCCATTCCTCCCATCCCTCTCATCAGGACCAAAGGTCCGCACTAAGGAAGCCCAGCGGCAACGCCCTGGGTATGCGCGTCGAATAATCATCAAGGCCTGAAGGGCCGATCTAATCCCATCTCTCCCATCTCTCCTATCCCTCCAAAAATCCTCCTTGACCACATTCCTGCGTTATGTTCTACTTACATCCATGACACAGAACACATATTCTGTGTCACCGAAGCTTTCAGCGTGCCTCAAGCCGCGAGCCATCTCTGGCCCACGACTTCAGCCCCGCCGATCCGGTGACACTCACGAAGTAGCCCAGGCCACATCAACCTGTGCCGCGTCAATCCGCTTTGGACTACCGGGCACTCAGCCCCGCTTTGGATTCGCGGTCCAAAAACCCAAGGCTCCTTCCCGCCCGCTCATCACTCATCACTCATCACTCGTCACTTACCTGTGTCTCAGGCACTTTGCCCCGTCCATTTTCCAATCTGCACTCTGCAATCTGGAATTCCCCAAACCCCTTGATTTAACGCCTTTTAACGCCTTTTAACGCCTTTTAACGCCAAAAACCAAAACCAAAACCAAAACCAAAACCAAAACCGAAAACCACCAACCACCAAAACCTATGATCACCACCACCTACAAACTCCGTCCCCAACCCGCCCTCGCCCATCTCTCCGATGCCGATCGCGAGCAAATCTCTCACTGGCTGATGGACCCTTCCCAAACCTACGATTCTGTCGCCGCGCGCGTCGCCAAACCACGCGCCGAAGGCGGCTTTGACACCATCGCCTCCCGCAGCACCCTCCAGCGCCTGCGCGAACGCACCGTCGTCCTCCACCAAATCAATTCACTCCTCGACGACAAACAAAACCTCACCGAGCTCCTCGCCGTTCAAAACGGTCAGGAAGTCCCCTGGTCCAAGGGCACTCAACAACTCGTCCAGCGCGCCGCCTTCAAAATCGCCGCGCTCCCCGAACAATCCACCAAACAACTCACCGCCCTCCTCCGCATTTCCGACCACCCCCGCCGCATTGCCATCGACGAACACAAAATGAAATACCTCAAGCTCCGCGAAAACACCCACGCCCGCCTCGCCGCCGTCGCCGAACGCCGCCAGCGCCTCGCCGAAAAAAAATACCTCGACCCCAAACCCGGGAAAAAACGCAACGTCAAACATCAGGCACGCCTCGTCCGCCACCTTTTCGGCTCCCTCCCACCCATAGTCCCCGCGCTCCCAACCCCAGCCCAGCCTCCAATCCCCGGCTTTAACCCCGGGACCACACCCAACAACAATTCGAGTCCCACTTCAACATCGCGCGACGCCATCGCACGGTGGTGCGAGGCCCAGCCGCGAAGCGGCTCGTCCCTTAACCGTACTGACTCGTCCGAGCTTTCGCGCGACGCCATAACGGAAACCAACGCCGCTCCAGCAGACCAAACGGCCTCCCATGTAGCGCGGGCGTCCTCGCCTGCGGGTTACGGCACCGTCTCGGTGCCAGTTCGGCAAGATGAGACCCACGCCACCCCACCAAACCCGCAACCGCCGTGCTTCCCTCTCCCAGCAGCGGACGAGGGCCAGGGTGAGCGGTTCCGCGCGTACTCAACCAACGCCGCCCCAGCAGACCAAAACACTATCCCATCAACTTCATCGACTCCCTCAAATCCCTCCACCGCAGAAAACCTCTCAACGTCCGTTGAGTCCACACCCACTCATGACTCATCACCCATCACTCATCACTCAAAAGAGCGCGTCGACCGCTACACCACCGCCCGCATGCGCGAACACATCGCCCACGACCAAAAATACACCCCCTGGCCCCACCGCCACTCACCACCCACCTACGTCACCGAACTCCGCCACTGCCCCTGCGGCCACCAATCCCCCTGCCCCATCCACGAATCCGCCCCACTCGGCGAATTCCCGCCTGTCTTCTGGAAAATCGCGCCCACCGATCCCGACTACGCCGCCATCCTCCAAGCCCACAACCTCCCCTTCCGCTTCCCAGAGGAGTTCATCGCATGAAAACTAACTCCCAATTTCACAAACACCTGAATAACAACCATTCTCAACCGTCCGATAAAGTCGATGGATCAGCCGCGCCAGCCACATTTTTCGCAGATTTCCGCTGGAATTTCTGCCATTTCGCGGGACATTACACGGATGCCCCGGTCGACCCCGCGATCCCAATCCATCTCACGCCGCCGCTCCTCAATGAAGCGCTCCCTCTACCTTTCCTGCGCCGCCCTATTTCTCTGCCTGACCGCAGCCGCCTCCGACTTCGATTCCAAGGTCAAACCGATACTCACCAAGTACTGCTACGATTGCCACGGCGACGGCATGAAAAAAGGGCAGGTCGCTCTCGATCATTTCAAGAATGATTCGGAAGTCCTCTCCGCTGACGACCTCTGGTTCCGCGTCCTCAAAAACGTCCGCGCGGGTGTCATGCCTCCCGCCAAAAAGGAGAAACCCACCTCCGAAGAAATCGCCACTCTCGAAACCTGGATCAAATCCAGCGCCTTCGGCCTCGATGAAAAAAATCCCGACCCCGGCCGCGTCACCGTCCGTCGCCTCAATCGTGCCGAATATCAAAACACCATCCGCGACTTGATGGGCGTCAACTTCAACACCACCGAAGAATTCCCCCCCGATGACACCGGCTACGGCTTTGACAACATCGGCGACGTCCTCACCATTTCACCTCTCCTTCTGGAAAAGTATTTCGAAGCCGCCCAAAAAATCGTCACCGAAGCCGTTCCCATCGTCGCTCGCGCCATGCCCGTAAAATCGCGCGAAGGCGAGCGCTTCAAAGGCGAGGGCATCACCGGCGAAAAACTCGATTTCTACAAACCCGCGAACGTCGCCTACTCCACCAAATTGCCCACCGATGGCGATTACAAGATCACCCTCGATCTAAACGTTCGCGGCGCATTCAACTTCGATCCCGCCCGCGCCAACGTCGTCTTCAAAATCGACGGCCAGGAAAAACTCCGCAAAGAGTTCGGTTGGGAGAACAACAAGAAGCACAAATTCGAATACAACGAAAAGCTCGCCGCCGGCGACCACAAGTTCGAACTCACTCTCGAACCGCTCGTCAAAGTTGAGGAAAAGAAAACCTTCGTCGACTTGAAGATCAATTCCATCACCATCGCCGGCCCCACTAATCCAAAGCACTGGGCCAAAACTCCGAACTACGATCGCTTCTTCACCAAAGACGAAGCGCCCACCAATCCTATCGCCCGCAAAAACTACGCCCGCGAAGTAATCGCCCGATTCACTACCAAGGCTTTTCGCCGCCCCGTCGATGACAAAACGATCGACCGTCTTCTCGCCATCGCCGAAGAGAGTTTTACCACTGGCAAAAACTTCGAAGACGGCGTGCGTCAGGCCTTCCTCGCCGTCCTCGCTTCGCCGCGCTTCCTCTATCGCATCGAGGAAACCACCGCGCCCAACTCACAAGTCGCGCCCCTCGACGAATACGCCCTCGCCTCGCGCCTCTCTTATTTCCTCTGGTCCACCATGCCGGATGACGAACTCTTTCGCCTCGCCAAAGAAAGCAAGCTCCGCTCCAACCTCCGCGCGCAAGTCAATCGCATGCTCGCCGATGGGCGCTCGCAGGAATTCGTCGAGAACTTCACCGGCCAATGGCTCCAGGTCCGCGACGTCGAAGGCATCGCCATCAACGAACGCGCGGTTGCCTTCCGCGACAGCGACCTGCCCAAACCACCGCCCGGCGAACGCCGCCGCGGTAATCGCATCCAGCCGAAATTCGAACTCGATGGCGAACTCCGCCGCGCCATGCAGGAAGAGACTCAGGAGTATTTCAAATACATCATGCGCGAAAACCGCAGCGTGAAAGAGATGCTCGACAGCAACTACACTTTCGTGAACGAAAAGCTCGCCAAAGTTTACGAACTGCCCGGCGTGGAAGGCAAAAACACGCGCCGCGTCGAACTTCCCGAAGACAGCCCACGCGGCGGCATGCTCACCCACGGTTCCGTTCTCATTGTCACCTCGAATCCCACCCGCACTTCACCGGTGAAGCGCGGCCTCTTCATCCTTGATAATTTCCTCGGCACCCCGCCCCCTCCTCCGCCGCCGGACACTCCGGAACTTGAAGCTTCCGCTGATAAATTCGATGGTCGTGAACCGACTCTCCGTGAAACGCTCGAACTGCATCGCAGCTCACCGCTCTGCAGTTCCTGCCACACCCGCATGGATCCGCTCGGCCTCGCGCTTGAGAACTTCAACGCCCTCGGCGCTTATCGCGACAAAGAACGCGGCATGCCGATCGACACCTCCAGCAAATTGATCACCGGCGAAGAATTCAAAGACATTCGCGAGCTGAAAAAAATCCTCGCCGACCGCCGCTACATGGATTTCTACCGCTGCTTCACCGAGAAGCTCCTCACCTACGCCCTGGGCCGCGGTTTGGAGTTCTACGATGTTGCGACAGTAGATAGGATTGTGGCAGAATTGGACAAGGACAACGGACGGTTCAACACGTTGCTCATCGGCATTGTGGAATCGGCGCCTTTCCAGAAGCGGCGAAACGTGACGGCCGAGACCGCCTCGACCGAACAGAACAAGAAAGTCGCCTTAAAGAATTAAGCGTATGGAAAAGAAAACCGGACTACTGAACACGAGCGTAAATCGCCGCCGCTTTCTGCGCGGCCTGGGCGCAACCTTCGCCCTGCCAGCGTTCGAATCCCTCGTGCCCCGTTCCCTCGCCAGCGTTACGTCCGCGCCTGGCCTCGCGACCACATCCACCGGCGCCCCGCTGCGCATGGCTTACATTTACTTCCCGAACGGCGCCATCCAGGAAAACTGGTGGCCGCAAGGTGAAGGTAAGGATTTCTCCTTCAGCAAAACAATGACGCCGCTCGATTCGCTCAAGAATCGCGTCCAGGTGCTTGGCGGACTCGATCACGTCCACGCTACCGCCGGTCCGGACGGCGCAGGCGACCACGCGCGCGCCAACGGCACCTTCCTTACCGGTGTTCGCGTCAAAAAAACCGCAGGTTCTGATATTCACGCTGGTGTCTCCATCGACCACATGGTCGCAACGCGCCTCGGCCATCTCACTCGTTTTCAATCGCTCGAACTCACCTGCGACGCCGTTCGCAAATCCGGCAACTGCGATTCCGGTTATTCCTGCGCCTACCAGCACAATCTTTCCTGGCGTTCCCCGGCCCAGCCAAACGCACCCGAACCAAATCCGCGTCTCATGTTCGAGCGCCTCTTCGGCGAAGGTTCCGTGGGCGAACGCAAAAAGAACATTGCCATGCGCCAGGCCCAACAGCGTTCCATCCTCGACTTCGTCATGGATGACGCTAAGGCCCTCCAGCGCAAACTCGGCAGCCGGGACGTCGACAAGCTCGACGAATACCTCACCAGCGTTCGTGAAATCGAAAAACGCATCGACCGCGCCGAAAAATTCAAAGACGTTCCAAACCCGGGCGTCGAAACTCCCGCCGGCATTCCCGCCAGCTTCGAGGAACATATGCAACTCATGTACAGCATGATGTTGCTCGCCTTCCAAACCGACAGCACCCGCATCGCCACTTTCCTCCTCGCCGGCGACGGCAACAACCGCAGCTACGCCGACATCGGCATCCCCGAAGGCCACCACCATCTCTCCCATCACCAGAGCAACCAGGAGATGGTCGATAAAGTCGGCGAGATCGATCTCTGGTACATGAAGCAATTCGCCTGGTTCCTCAACAAAATGGAGGAAACTAAAGATGTGGACGGCAATTCCCTCCTCCACAATTCAATGATCGTTTACGGCTGCGGCAATTCCGATGGCAACCGCCACACCCATCACAACCTCCCCATCGTCCTCGCCGGTAACGGCGGCGGAACCCTCGAAGCCGGCCGCTACGTCAAAGCCGGCGGCCAGCCCATGTCCAACCTGTTCCTAACCATGGCCGACCGCATGGGCGTCAAAGACCTCGAACGCTTTGGCGACTCCACCAAGCCGCTCACCATCGTCTAAACTGCAAATCCTCATTCAAAGGCGCGCGCCAGCGCGCCTTTTTTCGTTTCTCGCATAAACTTCCCCACCAGTTAACCTTTCGCCGTGAAGGACGAAGACTACAGCCCTGAGCACCTCGAGATCCTCCGTCGCATGACGCCCGAGCAAAAGCTCATAGCATCCTTCAACCTCTACAACACCGCCCGCGAACTAAAAGCCGCCGGCCTTCGCATGCACCACCCGGATTGGACCGAAGACCAGGTCCAAAAAGAAGTCGCCCGCATTTTCCTCCATGCCCGAACCTAACGCAGCGCTGCTTTTCACGCGGCCTCTGGAGCAAGCCGGGTTCGATTACGTCGTCACCGGCAGTATCGCCGCGATTGTCTACGGCGAACCTCGCCTCACTCACGATCTCGACGTCGTCATAGACATTCGCGAAGCAAACATCTCCAAGCTGATGGGCGCATTTTCCAGCGAGGAATTTTACTGCCCGCCAGTCGACGTAATCACTGTCGAAGCACGCCGCGAACAGCGCGGCCACATCAACCTCTTGCACATCCCGAGTGGTTTCAAAGCAGATCTTTATTTCCGGGGCCGAGATCCACTCCACATCTGGGCACTCCAAAACGCAAAAAAACTTCCCTTCCTGGGCGAGCAGATCCGCGTAGCTCCACCGGAATACGTGATCGTCCGCAAACTCGAGTTCTTCCGGGAGGGTGGATCCGAAAAACACCTGCGCGATGTCCGCCTGATGCTGAAACTGTCGGGAAACTACATCGATCAGTCACGCCTCACGCAACTGATCTCCGAACGTGGCCTTGCTGAATGTTGGGCCAAAGTCGCGCAGGAAGATTGATGCCCTCCTGCGCTTGCAAAAACCAAACTTCTACCTCACCGAAAACATCTTCGCGTTCCGATCCCCGCGTGACAACAGATACGCCATCAAGTCGAGAATCTCGTCTTCCTTGAAGTAGTTCAGCAATCCCTCAGGCATCATCGAAACTTTCGAAGGCTCGATTGTTTCCACCTGGCTGCGCTTTACTTGCGTGAAATCACCCGGCGCAAACATATTCTCGATCACCATCAAGTTATCGCCGTTCAGGTTTCCAACGCGACCCACGACTACATCGCCGTCCTTCTTCTTGATCACGATCGCGCCGTATTGATCGCTGATCTCTTTGCTCGGCTCGAGCGTGGACTCCAACACGTCACGCACACTGAAACGTCCGGCCAGATTCGTTAGATCTGGCCCCACTGATGCCCCTTCATCACCGAAACGATGGCAAGCTGCGCAACCGGCTTGCCCGAACAAAACACGACCGCGCTCGAAGTCCCGTTTGCTCTTAACGCCCTTCTCAACAGTCGGCGCGAGGTCCGCCACGGTGTATTGCTTCACCACCTCCCGCGAAGTAAGCGCTTCGAACGGACTTACGACCTGTGGTTTCGTTTCGAGAATCGGCTTGAGAGCGAGCTGGTCCGCTTCTGAAAGATTATCCATTGCATCCGCCTTAATATCGCGCAAGAAGCCACGCATGCTCGATCCTCCTTTGAAGTTTGCTGCCTTCAAGAACCAGCGGAAATACTCTTCGCGCATCGGTTGCGTCCAACCGGTTTTGGCCACGCGTAGCGCCCGCGCGATGTCAATCTGCTCTTCCTGCGTCGGAGCAGTGCGCAGCGCAGCGACCAGTTTGGAAGCCGCCGTCGGCGACTCGAGGTAAACCAACATCGGCGCCAACTCTGCATTCAACTCCCGCGATCTCGCTGGATAAAGCGGCTCGAACTTCGCCGCCAATTGCCGGCGCGTCGATTCATCCGGTTTACCCAACCGCGTGAACGTCAGCGTATAAGCGCGCAGCAAATCCAATCGGTCCTGCTCGGTATCCAGCTCCTTCCATTCAATGCGATCGAGCGCGGTCAAAATCTGTCCCTGCAACGCCGCATCCGGCTTGGGATCATTCTCCTTCCGATGAAACTCATCCCGGCTGCTCGCGCGCGCCAGCGCCACCAGCGCGGCAATTGATTTCCGTTCATCCTTTTCCTTCAGCGCCTTCTCGCGCCACAACGCCGTATCCTGCCACTCCAACGCCACTCGCGCCGCGAACCGCATCGCACGATCCTCCGAATCCAAATGCTTCCAGGCCTCCTTCACCGCGTCCGGATCTTTTTTCCCGTGAAATGCCTCCAGCCTCCGTCGCTTCTCGCGATCGCCATCGTTTTTTGTTTCGAGCTTCGCAGGCTTTGTCGATTCGCTCCCTGTGTAAGTCACGCGATACAAGGCCGACTGCGTCCTCCGCCCGCCCACCGCGAAATACATCGCGCCGTCATTCGGATTCACCACCAGGTCCGTCAATGCCAGAGGTTGCCCCGTAATAAATTCCTCCAGCTCCCCATTATATGTCGACCCATTTGGTTCCAAATGGACCGCGTACAGTTTCCCGAAACTCCAATCAGCAATGTAAAAAGCCTTCTGATACTTCGCCGGGAACCTCGCGCCGTAACCAAACGTCACTCCAGTCGGTGAGCCCGGTCCGACATTCGTCACCGCGCCGAACGTATCGATATAATAGGCCGGATGTTTTCCGGCACCATTGCGCCAACCAAACTCCGCCCCGCTGATCACATGATTCACGCGCGTCGGCCGATACCACGGCGTATTCAAATCCCACTCCATGTCCGCGTCGAACGTGAACAACTCACCATCCGCATTGAACGCCGCGTCGTACTCATTCCGGAATCCGTTCGCGATTAACTCCCAATTTTGCCCTTCCGGATCCACCTTCGCGATCCAACCACCCGGCGCGAGCACCCCCTTCATAAATCCATTTCCATCGGACATCCGCGGCAACAAATGATCTTCCGACCAAATCAACGGCACGCGTGACGAATTGATTTCCGTCAACTTCGTCTGGTTCCCAATCACCACGTAGAGCGACTGCTTGTCCGGCGACAACACGATCGCATGCGGCCCATGTTCGCCGCCGCCCTGTAATTTCCGGAGCAACTTCACCTCATCGTATTTGTCGTCGCCGTTCGTGTCCCGCAACCGGTACAACCCACGACCCTGGAACTTCTCTTCGTTTACCATCACATACAGGCTGTCGAACGCATACAGCAGCCCTTGCGCACAACCGATCTCCGCATCGATCGTCTCAACCTGCGGTTCCGCCGTCACGTTCAGCGCCGGCAACGTCAGCCGAAACAGCTTCCCATACTGATCCGAGACAATCATCCGTCCTTTCGGGTCCATGCACATCGCCACCCACGATCCTTCCTGCTCCTTCGGCACTGCATAAATCATGTCCACGCGGAAATCCTTCGGCACCTTTAAATTGCTTGCGACCAATCCCGTCGCACTCGGCGTTGTCTGCGCGGACAGGCTTGCGCAAATCGAAAGAAACAAAGCTGCTTTGCTGAACCACATCTTGGACATGCGCGAATTCTCCCAACTGCCCAACGATAATTCAAGCCAGCAAACGCAAATTGACTTGGTAACCCTATCTGCCAACCTCCCGCGGGATTGCTGATCGCAACAATATGGACACTCCGGGCCTTTTAACTCACGCCGATCAATCGACCACCGCGCATCGCTGGAAATTCATCCGCACCGGCGGCGTCCTTCAGGTTGTTTTCCGCACCGGCGCGGACGTGATCAACCTCGATCAACTCGACCAGAAGCTCTGGGTCGCCCTCGCCTCTCCAACGAAGAACGTCGAGTTCGACGAACGCACTCTCGAAGTCCTCGACATCGACAAAGACGGCCGCATTCGCGCGCCCGAAGTCATTCAAACCACCCGCTGGCTGAAGGATGTTCTCACCAATCCCAACGATCTCTTCAAAGCGACCGACACCGTCCCGCTCTCCGCCATCAACAACAACACTGCCCCCGGCGCAGCCATCCTCGCCTCATTTAAGCGCGTCATCGCCCGCTCTCCGCAACCAGACGCCGCTGCCATCTCGCTCGCCGAAATCACCGCGCTCACCAACAGCTTCGCCACCGCCAAACTGAATGGCGACGGCATCATGCCGCCCGATTCCGCCCCCGACGACGACACCAAGAAAGCCATCGAAGAAATCATCGCGACCCATGGCGGCGTTCCCGATCGCAGCGGCAAAATCGGCGTGAACCAAGCCAAGGTCGACGCCTTCTTCACCGACGCAGAATCACTCCTCGCTTGGCAAAAAAAATCAGAAGCTGATCCCGCCATTCTTCCCCTCGCGGACAAAACCGCACCCGCCGCTGAATCAGTCCAGGCGCTCCGCACGAAGATCAACGACTACTTCGCCCGCACCCAACTCGCCACGTTTGACCCGCGCGCCACCCCCATTCTAAACCGCGCCGAAGCCGAACTCATCGCTCTCGCCGCGAAAGATCTCCGCCCCGACGCTCCCGAAATCGCCCAACTCCCCCTCGCCCGCATCGAACCCGGCCGGCCCCTTCCCCTTGCGAATGGCCTAAACCCCGCCTGGTCCGCCGCCGTTACAAAATTCGCCACCAATACCGTCATCCCGGTCCTCACCACGCAACGCGACAGCCTTACCAGCGAAGATTGGCGCGCCATTCAATCCAAACTCTCCGCCTACGAAACCTGGCTCGCTTCCAAGCCGCCGACGCCCGTTGAAAAGCTCGGCCTTCCTCGCCTCCGCCAACTCCTCGACTCGGGCGTGCGCGCCAAGCTCACTGGCCTGATCTCCCAAGACCTTGCTGAAGCACCCACCGGCGACGACTTCAAAGCCATCGAAAAACTAATCCGCATTCACCGCGACTTAATCCGTTTCCTCAATAACTTCGTCTCTTTCTCGGATTTCTACAGCCGCCGCGGCGCAATCTTTCAGGCCGGCACCCTTTACCTCGACGCACGTAGTTGTGAACTCTGCGTTCACGTCGCTGACCAGGCCAAACACGCCCTGCTCGCGGGCCTTTCCAAAGCGTACCTCGCCTACTGCGATTGCACGCGCCTCGGCAAGAAAATAACCATCGCCGCTGCTTTCACCGCCGGCGACTCCGACAATCTCATGGTTGGCCGAAACGGCGTTTTCTACGACCGCGCCGGCAACGACTGGGACGCCACCATCACCAAAATAGTCGATAACCCCATTAGTATTCGCCAGGCCTTCTGGAGTCCCTACAAAAAGTTTCTGCGCATGGTCGAAGAACAAGTCGCCAAGCGCGCCGCCGCCGCCGAAGCCGCCTCGCAGGCGAAACTCAGCACCGCCGCCACCACAGTCGCCACCGCCGACCTCATAAAGCCGGACCCTGCTGCGCCACCCAAACCCGCTGATCCCAAGAAAGTCGACGTCGGCGCCGTCGCCGCGCTCGGTGTCGCCCTCGGCAGCTTGGCCACCTTCCTCGGCCTCATGTTCACCAAAGTCATCGACCTCGGCTGGTGGGCGCCCTTCGCCGTCGCGGGAATTATTTTCGCCATCTCACTTCCCTCCATGCTGATCGCCTGGCTCAAGCTCCGCCAGCGCAACCTTGGCCCGATCCTCGACGCGAACGGATGGGCCGTGAACGGCCGCATGAAAATCAACGTCCCCTTCGGCGGCGCACTTTCCAAAACCGCGAAACTCCCGCGCAACGCCCAACTCCAACTCGACGATCCGTTCTACGAATCCCACGCCGGGCGCTACACCGTCATCACCCTGCTCGTCCTCGCCTTCGTGCTCGGCACCCTCTGGCGCATGGCCATCCTGGACCGCTTCCTCCCAACTTCCCTCAAGCGCAACAAACCCGTCATCGTAGTGCCAGGTTCGTTGTTAACCGGCGCACCTGCCCTCACCACAAACATCACCCAACTCTCTGCGCCAACACCCGGTCTTCCCCTCCCGATCGTCACCAACAAATAGACAGACTCGCGAGAGATATTCTAAAAGCCACTCAGCCACTCCGCGATTGACGCGCATCACGGCTTTGCTACGTTCAGCAGCAGTAATGAACCGTTACAGCCGATTTAGCGCTTGGTATTGGGGCTACTTTAGCCTCTCGAACCTGCGTACCCGGCTGTATTGAAATGTCGAATTTTCACCGGTGCCGCAGGTCGAACGCCTGCGGCTCTTTTTTTGCCCAGGCGGCTTGAAGCAACGGAACTCACGAAACTTATGATTGTTGTCCTGAAACCTGAAATCTCCAAACGCGACGAGGATGCCGTGCTGAAAGAAATAAAAAAACTCGGTTACAAGCCGCACGTCATGCGCGGCGTCGAACGCACCGTTATCGGCGCGATCGGCGACGAGCGCACCCACAGCACCCTCGAGACCCTCACCGCCTGGCCCCAGGTCGAACGCGTTATGCCCGTGCAGAAGCGTTACAAGCTCGTCAGCCGCGAAGCGCACAAAGGAAATTCCCGCATTCGCGTCGGCCAAGACGTTGTCATCGGCGGTGACGAAATCATCGTCATGGCCGGCCCCTGCTCTGTCGAAACCGAGAAGCAACTCCTCACCACCGCGCACGCCGTCAAAAAAGCCGGCGCAAAAATTCTCCGCGGCGGCGCGTTCAAACCCCGCACCTCTCCCTACGAATTCCAGGGTCTCGGGGAAAAAGGTTTAAAGCTGCTCGCCAAAGCGCGTAAAGAAACCGGCCTCGCGATCATCACCGAACTGCTTTCCCAGGATCATGCCGATCTCGTCGCGGAATACACCGATGTCATCCAAATTGGCGCCCGTAATTCTCAAAATTTTCAACTCCTTATCGCCGCCGCCAAAACGGGCAAGCCGGTCCTGCTCAAGCGCGGCCTCTCCATGAAAGTCGAGGAGTGGCTCCTCGCGGGCGAATACATCCTCGCCAACGACAATCCAAACCTCCTCTTTTGCGAACGCGGCATTCGCACTTTTGAAACTTACACCCGCAACACGCTCGACCTTTCCACCATCCCGATCATCAAAAAGGAATCGCATTGTCCGATTGTCATCGATCCCAGCCAGGGCTGCGGCCGCGCTGACCTTGTGGTCGCGATGTGCAAAGGTGCCGTCGCGCTCGGCGCCGACGCGCTGTTGATCGAGGTGCACCCCAACCCCGCCGAAGCGTTAAGTGACGCCGCGCAGCAGGTGAATCTCGAAATATTCGAGAAGCTCATGCGCGAGCTAAAACCGTTCGCGGAAGCAGCAGGGCGCAACCTGACCTAAATGCAGTTTCCCGAAGGGAAAATTCGAAGATACGCTCAGGGAGAGTACCCATAGCGAATCGCATCACCCGGTTCTATTTTCCTTCAGTGACTGGGCCTCCAATGTGCGGCCCGACACAACAGACGGAGCATCAAGGTATGCTTTCCGAAAAGGTGGCTGGGGCCATAGGCCCTCAACAAAAAGCCACCTTTCTCTTTTTTTACCATCCATTTGCAACTGACCCAATTAGTCCTAACTTATCACCGGAGGATTTATGAAAGAACAAGGTAACGCTATCGAACAACCGGAAACCTTCACCCCGGGTCTTACCAAAGGCATGGTCCGCCAGCATGCCTTCCGCCTGTACCGCGACAAACTCGAGCACGGCGGTTTAACTCGCGAAGATTGGGTGCTCGCCGAGAAAGATCTGGTTCAAACCAGAATCAATGAAGGCATCGAAGCCTGATTGCGTTTAGCTCTACGGGCCAAACACGGCCTGCGCTGCTTCTTCGCCGAGCAGCGCACGAAGCCCTCGTGCGACCGTTTGCGCCTCAGCTTCGCGCCCTTCCGAATACAAGAGCGCATACTCCCGCATCAGTTCCCCGCCTTCCCAACCAATCTGTTGATCGCGCGTAAACCGCGCGCCCAGGAAAGTCGACTCGCGCCGCAGCTCTCGTTCCCATGCGGCCAACTCTCGACCGACAAATGGGTTCAACGGTCCCCCACGCAGTTCAATAATCGGCCGGTCTTCCGTATTCAGTTCGCCCGCCGGCAGGTTCCTGATCGTACCCACAAAATGCATCCAGAAGGCAGACGAAAAGCGGAGGTGCGGATTAGTCGGATCCGGTTGCATGTTCTCTAGATGCTCCTTGTAGCTCGCTTCGGATGCGTACGCTACCAGCCCAAGTGCCGGTTCACGCGGTGAGAAATCCCCACGCCAGATTTGCGCCTCCGGGAACACTTTCAAAAATGTCCGTAGAACTGTTTCAAAATCGTCCTTGCTCAGCTGGAACAGTGGCACCCAACAGCAATAAACTCCCGACATCTTCTGTTTTACCGCCTGAAAATGTTCCAGCGTGTAAAGCGCTCCTTCGCCATGCCGCCAGGGAACGACAAGATCACCGATAACCACATCGAACCGCTCCGTGGTGCCACGCATGAAATTCCGCGCATCTTCGACGATGACTCGCCGCTTCGAACCAAATTGATTGTTTGCCTCGGCGAAATGAATGGCGGCAAGATCAACAACTTCTGGGACCAATTCCAGCGCGAGCACGTTCGTGGACGCATGGAACAACGCCGCTCCTGCAGTAATGCCGCTCCCGTAACCGAGGAAGGCGACACGTTGCGGATTGGGGTGCAACAGTAGCGGCAAATGACCTTGCAGCCGCTCATCGCCGACTGCCGCTGTTCCCCCGAGTACATAATGATTATTCAACTTCAGCCGACGCGATGGCCCCTGCTCCACCACAGCAACAATCCCGTGTGCGCCCTCGCGCAACGCGAGCAGATTCTCCCCGCGCTGCGCGTCCACTCTCGTTCGCGGCAAATTCGCGCGCGAAAAAAACAGGACCAGCGCGCAGGTTGCGATGATTGAGCCGACTCGCCAGCCGACTTTCGAGAAAAGTAGAATCGCGCCACTGATGGTAATTAACGCGCCAGTTCCAATCAGCGACTGCCATAGGCCCAGATAGACCGGTAAAACAAAACCGGCCAGAAGCGCACCCAGCACGGAACCAGCGATATTCACGGCCAGCACCGTTCCGGTGAGTCTCCCAACCGATTCTCCAGATGAGCTCGCGAGTGCCTGGAATAGGCTCGGTAAACTTACCGCCACCAGCATCACTGGCACGAAAACCAGTGCCGCCGGCAAAATGAGCCTGGGCACCAAAGATGAATTCAGCGGCACGAACTTCAGATTATTCGTGATAGCCAAAAACATTAATGGTGAGCAAATGATCAGCAGTCCTCCGATCAGCCAACACCGTCCTAAAACTCTCCGCCAAGCCCATCCGCGCTTCAGAAAAAATCTCGCTAACTGCGCGCCGGCGGCAATCGCCAAAATAAAAAGGCCAACGATCAGGCTGAAAGAATCTACTGAATTTTCGTGGATTTGTGCGAACGCGCGATTCCACCCGACCTGCAATGCGAACGTTCCCAGTCCTGAAATGAACGCCAGCGCCAGCACTAATTGAAGCGCCGGCCGCGACGCGTTCGCGCCGCTTTGGATTTCCTCCACCTCACTCATTCGGCGCGATTGAGCGAACGCAGCGAGCATGATCACGATATTCACCACCACGCAGAAGAAATTCGTGTGTGTCAGGCCGAAGGTCCGCAACAGCAACGGAAAGGAAAGCGCGCCCCCAGCCGCCCCAATTGTATTCAGCAGATAGAGCCACCCGGCGAGCTGCCCGAATTCTTCGCGTCGCGCTTCGAAGAGCCTCGCCAGGACCGGCAGCGTTCCGCCCAAGGCAAACGTCGGCAAGAGAATTGAGACGAAAGCAAGGGCGCCTTTGAGCCAAAGAAAAGTTCCGGAACCATGCCAGCGGTCGAACCATTGCGGGTAATGACTGGCATATACTCCCATGAGCGGAGTAACCAGCAACGCGCCGACCGCAACCAGACCCTCCAGGCAACCGTAAGCGATCAGCGGCTTGCGCCAGCGGCCAGCACGTATGCCAACGATCATTGCCCCCAGGCCCATCCCCGCAAAATACGCGGCCAACACCGCTGCGCTTGCCGGTGCCGAACTGCCAAACAACAATGTGAATTGCCGCTGCCAAACGCCCTCGTAGATCAGCGCCACCGCTCCAGACCACAAAAACATCAGCCCAATCGCGATTCTCGATGGCATCGAACGCAGTGGTGATTCCCTTGCTACGCTTTGCGATGGAGTTCCTTTGCGCATTCTAATGTTAGCGAAAGGCGAGGGAAGTACAGGCAGCTTCCGTTCGCAAGCGAAAAGGAACTCCGCGCGCGAATAGCAACCCGAGGAGGTGTTCGTTCCGGAAGATACAAAGAGAAACACTCTCTTCGTTTCCGAAGAGAGTGTTTGTGAATTCTGCGTTGGATTTCCCGCTCTTTAGAGCACGTGCCCCGGCTGATCGCACTGTGCAGTTGTACCAATCGCGTTAAAGCGATAGTTACCCGAACCCGGGCACCGTGGAGTCTCTTTGATGTAGAGCGTCGGACCGATCAGGTCCGCGTCTGTCGGGACATCGCCGTAAGTGCGCCCAACTTCAACACCCCAAATCTGCTTAGCCGACTCGATCTGCGCGAGGTTCTCGATGCAGATACTGCGCTGCGCATTGGCGCGTGTTTTGACGAAGTTTGGCACGGCGATCGCGATCAACAATCCAAGGATCGCAACCACGATCATGATTTCGACCAACGTGAAGCCCCTTCTGCTGGCTTGGAACCTTGTAATCTTCATGGGTCCTTTCAGTAGAGGCCTTCTTAGCAAAACAGGCTTGCGCGTTTTAAGCGGCAAGCCTGCTCGCTGAAGAAGTTACCCTGATTACAGGAGGTGGAGGTCCGGCGCTGCAGCGAGGCTGCAAACCGGGTCAGTGCCGATCGCACCGTAGGTGTAAGCGCCGCTCGCTGGGCAAGTCGGAGCTTCCTTCAGGTACGCATTGATATCAGCGTCAGCCGGGGCAGCACCCGCCGCGAGGCGTTGCTCCAAGGCATGCTGTTCCTTCGCACCGTCGATCTGGCGCAAGTTGTTGATGCAAGCATTGCGCTGAGCTGTTTGACGAGCTTTCACGAAGTTAGGAATCGCGATAGCCGCGAGCAACCCGATGATTGCCACGACGATCATGATTTCCACGAGGGTGAAACCCGCTTTACGGTTTGTCTTGATACGCATAGTTTTACTTTCTTTTCTGTTAGCAGTCGGCGTGAACAAGACAGACGGCGGTTATTTTATTACTCCGACAATCGTTCACGTATTGCCGCGCTGTCTACCGACGAGAGGTTCAGTAGCACCGGGAGTGCCATTGTCAGTTTTGCGACTCCCAAATTACTTTTCCTCTGTCCACAATATAACCCGACGGCTTCTATTTGTTTCGGCAAATCATGGTGTACTCTTAACCTGAATCCGACCCGAACTTACGTTCGCAGAGGCGCTGAATCCGCTTCCGTGGCGATCTCTTCCAGATGCTCGCGGTCCTTCACACTCACGTAAACCACCCCCCCCACGATGCTCCAGAAGAGGCTGGTGCCGAAACCAATAAGCGAAATAAGCAGAGCCTGCGCGGGTAAAATATCAATCCCTGGAGTTAACAGGAACCAGACGTAAAGATTCTCCCGGACGCCCAAGCCGCTCGGGGTGATTGGTAATGTGGAGATGCAGGTTACTATCGGAACAATGGCGGCAATTGCGATGACCGGCGCAGATAAATGAAAGCCCCAGATCAACGTGAGAAAATGCAAAATGCAGACAAGGTTCCCAAGCATTGAGACGGGCAAAACGCGAAAAAAGAAGGTGTTATCTCGACCGAATTCGCGAAAGCCTTCGATAGAGCGTTCGATCAAGTCGCTCTTGGGTAATTTTCGCAGCCATAAACGCGCGTTGGGCACGCCTCGGCTCAAGCCACCCCAGAAAGAAATGAAGATAAAAACCGCGCAACCAGCAGCCATCGCGAATATCAACCAGATCACCGGCTTCAATTTCGGATTCATTACCGCAAGGTAGTCGCGCGCAGGCAACATCATCGCACAAGCGAGAATCAAAAGTGAGAAAAGGCCGATGATCCGGTCCACGGCAACGGTCACCACCGCCTCTGTCTTTTTGTGATGTGTCTCCCGGGCGACATAATACGCCTTCAACACATCGCCGCCGATGGAACCCAGGAGGAAGGAATTGAAAAAGTGGCCGATGAGGGCGATTTGGGCGGTGCGGCGCAACGGGAGATTTAGTCCGTGCACCTTTAAAATGATTTGCCAGCGAAGGACGCCTACCAGCAGCAGCACTCCCATCAGCGCAGTCGAGAGAACCAGGAATTTAAGGTCCATGCCATGAAGTGTCTCCCAAAGGCCAGGCGGGCCAAATTTCCAGGCGACTTCCAGGCGTTGGAGGCGGGTGAGGCCTTCCCAGTCCCGGCCGAGACGTTCCCAGACCAGCCGACCTTCGTTCCAAAAGATAGCTTGGAAGATCCAGCCGAGCAGCAGGACACATACAGCAATGCGCCAGAAGATCTTCCAGAAATTCCGCGTTGAACTCGGCTTCTTCACGCGAGCGAGAATTCCCCTACTCTTCTCCCCAGAGACTCTTGATGTGAGCCACGCCGCCCTTCACTTCTTCGGAAGAAAGGCCGGGACTCATTTCGAAGACTTTAATGTGGTCCGGGCGCACAAGTGGTTTAAGCGCAGCGAAGTCGATCATGCCAGTACCGGGCGCGCAATGGTCGCGACCGGGGAATTGCACGTCATGTATGTGGAACCCGGCGAGATGCTCGGACATCGACTCCAGGTGCATGGCGTGATCTATAAAGCCTAGATTATGTTTGATTTGGGCATGGCCCGTGTCGTGCCAGTAACGAACCGTTTCTCCCTGGAAGTCGCGGAAGAAGAAAGTGAAATCAGTCTCGAATGGAATCTCCTCCAGAGCTTCACGGTTTTCGATTCCAAGCATGATTCCGCGCTTAGCTGCTTCTTCTGCAATGCGTTTCAGCATTTCATTGGCAAGATCGACGTAGCGGTCCTTTTTGGATTCACGCTTTTCAATCACTTCCATGCAGAGCTTTTCGTATTTAGGCGATTCCTTTTGGCCGTCTCCAACCATATCGATCAGCTTGTCGGTATAGTCCTTCATTTCGATTGCACCCATATGAAGCACAATGAGTTTGGCACCGACTCGATCAGCGGTCTCGATGGTCTTAAGGGAATGTTTCCACGCGTTATCGCGTTCACGGCGGTCGTCGGACGTGAATTTGAAAATGTTTGGTGCTGCGTGGTTTACGCCCATTGGAAGGGGGCAGAAGTTGTGGAGTGTGGAAATTTTGATTTCGCCAGCTTCCACCGCTTCGAAAACGCCCGGCAGCAGGCTGATGCGGATGCCGTGGCTGAGCTCGGCATACTCGAACCCCATTTCGCGGATCTCGCGGAGCATGGCGCGTCCATCTGTATGCCGGTGCGAGTTCCAACACGTTGATAGCGAATACATAAACAAAAAGCCGAGCGCGTAAGATATACGACACTCGGCTTCGTGAAAGTAAAAATCTAATTAGAGGTCGGCGTAGCGAGCGCTTAGCATCGCCGAGAACCTGGCGACCTTCATCTTACGACGTTTGCGTTCGCTGGGCTTCTCGTAATGGCGATGGTTTCGGACTTCCCGCAGAGTGCCTTCGCGATCGATTCGTTTTTTCAACCGACGCAGGGCTTTTTCAACGGACTCACCTTTACGTAACTTAATCTCTGTCAAGCGCTTCTCACTTCCTCTCTGTATTGTAGGATGCCTGCTCACCGAACCCTCGGCAAGTGGCTCTCCGATCCTAAAAGGGACGGCACAGTAGTTTATTGGCAGCCCCTGTCAAGCGTTCAAAAACGTTCATTTTCGAGCAGATTTGGAACGAATTTCAGCGACTCTCGTACTCACTTTATCCAAATCTTTTTGAGAGTTAGTTCGATGAAGCGACCCGGGATGTTTCGGAACGAAAGTCCGCGAACGCTTCGCTCGCACCGAGCCACGCGCATGACTCGGGATGTAAAAGATGCGCGACCAATTCCGCGCCGTCGACGACGCGCGGTCCGGGGCGGCTGAAGTATCCAGCATCGACGACATAAACGCGATTTTGCTGAACTGCGGGAAGATCGTGAAAGCCCGGTTGCTCCGCGAGCCACGACGCGCGTCGCATCGCTTCGTCGCAGTTGTATCCGCAAGCCATGAAAATGATCACCTCGGGTTGTGTTTCGAGCACCTGGTTCCAGGTGATGCGAACGGAATCCTTCCACTTGTGTCCGAGCACGTCGACGCCTCCGGCGATCTCGACTTGTTCGGGAACCCAATGTCCGGAACAGAAAAGTGGATCAACCCATTCGGCGCAGAAAACGCGCGGACGCGGAAGATCCATGACCGACTCTGCCACGTGGGCGAGACGCGCGGACATTTGGATGATGAGACGTTCTGCTTCGCGCTCGCGGCCGGCGGCCTGCGCAACGGCGGCGATGTCGGATTGAATGTCGGCGATCGAATGGGGCGACATCCAGACGACTTTAGGTTTCTCCGGCAAGGCGGCGAGAGCGCGTGAAACCTCGTTACCGGCTGGGGCGCAGACCTGGCAGAGGTCTTGAGTGAGAAGCAGCGTCGGCGCGAGTTCGCGGAGAAGTTGTTCATCGACGTAATACAAGCTTTCGCCTGCTTTCAAGCGAGCGGAAACGGCCACATCGATTTCGTTGCACGTCATTTCCTCCACCGGCAGTGCGCTATGCACGACCCGCGGCTTGCCCTCGATTTCCGGCGGGTAGTCGCAGCAGTGAGTAATCGCCAACAACTGTTCGCCCAAACCCAGCGCGCAGGCGATCTCGGTCGCGGAAGGAAGGAGCGAGACGATGCGATGTTCGGGTTTCATAACGCCACCTCCGCCCGGCGCACGGTTGGAAACTTTGCTTCGGCGAAGGCGAGTCCGCCGAACAAAACGGCGCAGTAGAAGAAATCGCCGAGGAGCGAGTTGACGAAGTATGGCAGGCCGGCCGCATAACATGCGATTAGCCCGGCAGTTGTCTTCTGAAACGTATCGTAGGCAAGCCACGAGCCCAAATTCGTGACGAGGAAAAATACAATCGCGCCCAGAAGAGTAGCGAACGCGACGCGAGGGACTGATTGCTGCCGCTTGATCCAGAAACCGAGCAACACATTAAGCGCGAAACAGCCGTAAACGAACGGAATGAGCACGTGCAATCCGGTAATGAGATCGCCGATCAGCAAGGCCATGAGCGGCACGAAGTAGGCCGCGCGTTTGTTGGTGAAGTTTGCGCCACCGAAAAGGGCGATGGCGCCAATCGGTGCGAAGTTAACCGGGTGCGGCAGAAACTTCGAGAGCACCGCCACCAAAATCATTCCGCTGAGGAGAATAAATCGATTCATATTCGCGACCTTTTTATGGTTGGCGGACTGCTTTAACGCGGAAGAATCGGAACGCCGAACTCTCCGGCCCGCTCGACGTGAGCGTAATCGCGGAGCCAGTTCCCGCTACCGGCGCCGATGCTTGCGACCACGAATCGAAATCAGGCGAGGCTTCCAGGGAGTAAGTCCAACCAGCTTCAGCGACGATTTGATGTTGCCAGCGGCCGTCGACCAGACCGCCCGTCGCGGAGTGAATCGGCGACGCGGGCGTGGTGGTGACGATGTTATCGATCGTGCCGCGCGCGAAGATGGAGCCTTCGTATTCGCCAGGGAATTGCCCTGCATCGCTGTAGCTCGAGATGGAAAATGCATCGAGCGTGAATCCCATACTCGCGTTGGTCTCGGTAAGCGGTGCGCGCACCACGCGTCCCATCGTTACGCCATTCGTCAGGATGTGCAGTTCAATGGTGTGGTTCGTGGCGGTGTAACTCAGGTTTACTCGCATTACGACATTAGTCGGAATTTCGAAAAGGCCGAAGTCATCGTTGCCGCTGTAATTCATTAACCCATTCGTCGGAAACATCGCCGGCCAGGTCGTCGGGCCGAAGCCACTGTCCGGAAGGAAATTGAATTCGGCGAGGTTCGGCGTGTTTGCGCCGGTGCCGCGAATGAAGTTGGTGGCATCGGCGCTGGCGCGATGTTGGAAACCAAAGGCGAATTGGAAAGTGGAGGGACGGCCCGGCGTTGTGCCGATTTGGATGTGGTGCATTTTCAGATCGAGCGCGGCGCTGAAATCATTCTCGGAACTGAATGGGATGAGCGGGAGACGGAAATAGCTGTTGGTCTTCGAAGAATTCCAGGTGACTTCGAGATTCTCATTTGTGGAATTCCACAAGAACAACGAGGCATCGTTGTGAATTTCCCAGCCGCGAGTGGTTGGTGCGGTGGAAAAATCTTCCGTGACGGTGGTGGAGGCCGCGAATGCTGCAGGTGCGGCGGCAGTGAGAATTGCGCATGCGACGACGCAGGCGCACGGGAACAACGAACGAACTGACATAACTTCTGGTCTTCCTTTCACCGGCTGGGCCGGATGATTTGTTGATGCTGGAGACCAGAGCGGAGGCGGATGTTTTGCTCTGCGAAGTTAGTTCGCGAAAACAAAAAACCTTCACCTCCGCAACACGGAGAATGAAGGCAAATTCAACGGTCCGACCGAAGACAGTTCGGCGGGGCTGGCCTCATCCTTCTCTTTGCGGAGAAGTCGATCCCGCGCGTTCTCGAATAGAACGGACGGAATCACGACGAGCGCAATCAAACCGGTATCCTGACTTCAGGTATCAACCTCGCTCCCCCTTCCCGATTCGCTGCTATTAAAGAAGCGATCAGTGGCTTTGGGAGTTTGTAGCCTGTTACAGTGGCGCAACCGCCCCCGAATCTCACGGGGTTCCCAGACGTTTGCTTGCGTTTCAAACGGCACAACGTGCCGCATTTCAAAGAACGGACGCACCATAGTGAATTCGCGGCGCGCGTCAATCGGGCAAATGTTTTTGGTTTTATGCAAAGGACGCAGCGACGCAGGAGACGCAGATCGACCTTGAAATGCATTGCCGTAGGCATCCGCATCCAATAGACATCCCTTATCGCCATGAAACATTTAATTAGACCCGGTCTCTTGCTTCTGTTGCTTACCGCGGTGGTCTTCGGCGGCTGCGGAAAAAAGGTGCAACCGGTATCCGCGGGCTCTCAGTCGCTCGCCACGGATATGATCGGAACGTGGGTGCAGGTGGGCACGCCCGGGAATGTGGGTGAACCTCCGGAAAAGGGCGGGCGTTTTAAGCATCGCACCGGGACGCATTGGAATGTTATGTCGGTGAATGAAGAGGGATCTGTGACGGAGATTTTTGGAGGAAACTACACGCTGGTGGGCGACAAGTATGTGGAGACGCAGGAACATTCGGATGCGAGGTGGTTTGAGGATAATGGAAAAAGTCGGACGTTTCGCGTGAGTGTGGAGGGTGAGTTGATGACGCAGATCGGCGTGGGGAATTCTTATAATGAAGTTTGGAAGCGGGTGCGGAATGATGATGATGGGAGCAAGAGTGCGGTGAAGGCGCCGTTGCCGCCGGATGAGCCGGGCGCGCGGTGAGCGACGTATCTTTGCGCTACCTGTATTGGATGTGGGTGTAGGCGGATTCGACGGTTTCGCGGCCGTGTTTGGCTTCGAGGCGTTTGATGATGAAATGGCCGCGGGCCATGTCCTGGAAGTGGTCGATGAAGAGGACATTGATGGTGGCGCCGGTGGCGGCGCCGATGACGGGGAGGGCTTTGGCGGCGGCTTGTTCGGACACGACGACACCGAAGCGTGAGGCGATGGCGCTGATGAAGCGGGCGACGGCGGGGGCGGATTTGTCGATGATGCCGCGGCGGCCGATGTGGGTGGCGGCGTCGCTGAGGGCCTGGCCGAGAGCGGCGCGGACGGTCCAGTAACCGCTTTCGCTGCCGTCATCGGATTTGGCGCGGCCGCCGAGGGCAAAGACTTCGAGGCAATTCAATTTTGTTTCGATGGCGCTGACATCGAAGCCTTCGCTGCGGGCGATGTCGGCGATGGAACGAAGCATGATGGTGGTGGAGATGGGGAGTTCGACGGCGACGCTCGCGAGACCGAACGCGCCGCCGATCGCGCCGGATGCGCCGACCATGACTTTGTGGAGCCAATCGGATTCGCGCGCGGGTTGCTTGGCGCCGAGGGTTGCGACGGCGACTTCGAGAGATTTGAAGAGGGCGCGGCGGACGGATTTGTTAAGGCTGACGTTCCAATCGGGCGGGAGCATTTTCATGCCCTTCTCGATGGGGCTGCCGAGGATGCTGGTGAGGCGGGCGGTGAAGCCGGGATTTTCGAGGAGGCCTTTGGCGAAACGCAGTTCGGCGAGTTCTGCGTTTGAGAGTGGTGTGTACGGAACTGGCCTGACCTCATCCTCCATGGCGCTAATGTTCTAGGAAGCTTGGATTCGAGCAAGTACCCGAAAAAAACCTACCAGTCGGTAAACTTTTTAGGGTGGAACCCTTGACAGTGGATAAGCTGAAAATATAGTGGCCCCGTAATGAGAAGTGGTTCGGAAGGGACTGCGGAGGAGCCCCCAAGTGACCCTAAACTCCTGAAAATCAAGGAATTCAGGTCGGCCGGGCGAGGTTTCTGGAGCGATGTTTCGGAGGCTGACTGGAATGATTGGCGCTGGCAACTCAGGCATCGCATCACGACGGTCGAGCAGCTCGAGAAGTATCTTCCCACACTAACGCCTGAGGAACGGGCCGGCACGATTTTGGCCAATTCGAAGTTGGCGATGGCGATTCCGCCGTATTTTTTCAATTTGATCGATCCAACGGACGAGCTGTGTCCGATCCGGCGGCAGGTGATTCCGCGGATCGAGGAGACGAATCGCGCCCCGTGGGAGATGAGCGATCCGTGCGGGGAGGATTCGCATTCGCCGGTGCCTGGGTTGGTGCATCGGTATCCGGACCGTGTTCTGTTTTTGGTGACGGATCGGTGTGCGGCGTATTGCCGGTATTGCACGCGTTCGCGGTTGGTGAGCAACGCGGCGGGCTACGATTTTCATCCGGAGTTCGAGAAGCAGATTGAATACATCCGCAAGACACCGACGATTCGCGATGTGCTGCTGAGTGGGGGCGATGCGCTGCTGTTGAGCGATGAGAAGCTGGCTTATCTGCTCGGCGAACTGCGGGCGATCAAGCATGTGGAGTTTTTGCGGATTGGAACGCGCATTCCGATTTTCCTGCCGCAACGGATTACGCCGGCGTTGTGCGAGATGCTGAAGAAGTTTCATCCGCTCTTTATCAGCGTGCATTCGAATCATCCACGGGAGTTGACGACGGAAGTGCGTGAGGCGCTGGGTCGTTTGGCGGATGCCGGCATTCCGTTGGGCAACCAATCGGTGTTGCTGCGGGATGTGAATGACGATCCCATGGTGATGAAGGCGCTCGTGCAGAAGCTGCTGATGTGCCGGGTGCGGCCGTATTACATCTACCAGTGCGATTTGATTGCGGGATCGGCGCATCTGCGCGCGAGCGTGCACAAAGGACTTCAGATCATGGAGAGCTTGCGCGGGCACACGACGGGTTATGCGGTCCCACAGTATGTGATCGACGCGCCGGGTGGTGGCGGCAAGGTGCCAATCACGCCGGATTACGTGCTGAGCAAAAATTCAGAACGGATTTTGATTCGGAACTTCGAAGGCAAAGTTTTCGAGTATCCGGAGGCGGATGATGGGACGCCGTTGTTTACGGCGCCGGAGTTTGCGGAGTCGGAGTTGGTGTAGTGGAATAGCGGGCCGGACCTACTGGCCAACGCAATTGAATTCCTGTAGGTCAATTGGTGGATGCGGCGTAAATCTGCACACCTTTTGGCGGTTCTGTCACTCTTCGCACTAGTGCTCGCGACTTCCGCGGAACCGTTCAAGCTGCGGGGTTATTACGTCACGTTCATGCGGATGCCGGTGATGGGTTTGCCGGAATGGAAGGAGGCGATTGATTGCTTTGCGGAGGACGAGATCAATGTGTTGATTCTTTGGACGGCGGGTGGGTTTCGGTCGAAGAAGTATCCGATCACGTGGCAATACAATCAGGAGCACGCGAATGTAACGAATGATTTCGGGCGGGAGCTGATTGATTATGCGCATACGAAAAAGATTCGGGTGCTGCTTGGGTTTACGCCGTTTGGGTATGACGGGGTGAATCGATATGGTTTTGAGCATCCGGAATTAAAGGCGAAGAAGGCGGATGGATCGGCGGTCGATCAATTTGGGATTCACTCCTGGGGATGGAATCTTTGCGCGGCGGAAGAGGAATCGCAACGGTTCATGCGCGAATACGTCAGCGAGATGGTTTTTGATTTTTATCCGAATGCAGATGGGTTGCTGATTGAGTCATCCGATTACAATATTTGCCGATGCGCGAAGTGCGGGCCGAAGTATTACGACCACGAGTTCCGGTTCGTGAAATGGATTTCGGAGGAGGTTTGGAAACGCAAACCGGATTCGCTGGTTGTCGTGTTTCCGCACTACTTCACGGGCCAGAAAGTTCCGGGGCTCGAAGCGACAGCGGCGCGGCAGCCGTTTGATGCGCGTTGGGCGCTGGCGTTTTCGCCGCATAGTTCGCACTTCAACGCGGAGCTGATCGGCAAAGCGCGCGAGAGCATTTATTGGAGTGACGCGCCAATTTTGGGAACGCCGCGGCGGGTGGCGGAAGCGGCGTTGGCCGCGCGGCATAATGGGGTGAGTGGGTTCGTGCCTTCGCTGGAAGCGTTCAGCTACGTGACGCAACATGCGGAGGCGGGCGAAACGAATCAGGTGGGGCTGCGACGGAAAGCGTTTGCGTTGGATACGCTGGGCGAAGGACGGATGCCGTATCGATCGCTGCTCGCGCGGGTGCAGCGGTTAGCGGTGCGCGAGTTTGGACGCGACCCGCAGTTGAAGTTTGCGGATTTTGAGGGGCGTCTTGGTAAAGAGATCTTTGGCGAAGATCGGACGGAGGGAGCGGTGAAAGATCTACTGGAGCTGCAGCGGATTTTTACGTTTGAAAGCGAATGGTATTGGCCGTCGCCATTGGTGGATCCGCCGTTCTTCGCGGAACGTTCGAAGCGGTTGAAATGGTCTGAGGACAAGTTGAAGGTGTATCGCGCGAATCTGGCTCTACTCCGGGGAATCGCGCAAAAATATGCTCCGGGTAAGAACGCTTCGGAACGCGAGATGGCGCGTCTCGCTCTGAGAGTCGTTGAAAGTGGGCTTAAAATGATTGGTGAACTGACTCCATTCCTGGGCATAGAGATCGTTCATCAACGGCACCAACTCGGGATGGCCGAAGCGTTCGTGGCCAAAAAGTTGCCGCACGTGCGTCCAGTTCTTCTGTTCGCAATGGGCGTTGTCGTTCTTGCGATAAGCCCGGCTGCGCGTCCAGGGCAGCTTCAGCGGGCGTCCGGTCAAATGGCGGTGCAACGCCCAGTTGAGGAACTCGCCGCCATTGTCGGTGTGGAAATCTTTCATGGCATAAGGCACCACTTTCTCCAATTCCTTTAATTGCTTCAGCACCGCGTCGGCGCTTTTGTTCCAAACCGCGCGGTTCTCCGTCCAACTGCTGTAAAGCTCAGTAAAGGTGAGGGAATTAACATAATCGCCCTCGGTCGAATCGTCGCAATGCGCCACCGTGTCCGCTTCCACCGAGCCGATCCGGGTCGTGTCGGGCGGACCGCCACGTGTCGGCACCGCGTGCCGCAACAACGTGCCCAGACGCGTGGCTGAGAGTCCCTTTTTCGGATGCGCCACCCGCGCGGGCCGCAAGAGATGATCGATTTGCGCGGGGCTGATCTTTAAAAGTTTTTCCTTAAAAGCTTCTGGCAGCGGCGCCGAACGTCGCTCGTAATGTTCGATCCATTCCGGCAGCGCCACCTTGAGCAACTTGCTGCACAACTGATCGCTCGCCAGCC
>DASVNK010000064.1:0-51061 GCA_036383895.1 Verrucomicrobiia bacterium
TTGATGTTCCGGGCGCCGAAGGGGGCGACGTCCGAATAGCCGAGGTCGTCGGCGTAAATGAGGACGATGTTGGGATGTTCGGCGGCGGCGAGGGGAAAAAGGAAGGACAGAAGCAAAAAGAGCTGTGACAAAGAGGCGCGAATGTAGACTGCAGAAAAAATACGCGTCCGCGGTACAGACAAGGTACAACGGGGGTTTGGTGACGGTGGAACAGTGGCTTTGAGCGGATGGGACTTTGCTTTTTGATGCGTGGAAATCACGCAAGCGGCGATGTCGCCCGGGGCGAGGCGGGCTGTTTTAACGTGCTGCGGGAGGCTGTTTTCTGCACTTGGAGAATATAAGGTTGATCCTGGTAAATTCCGGTAAATTCTGGAAACACGCGGGTTTGGTGAGGGTTTGCAGGCGATAACTCGCGAAAAATTGGGCAGTTGAGAGTTGAGCGTTAACAAGGGTTGAGAGGAGGGGTGCGCGGGGACATTCGACGCGGTCGGGTACGAGGAGCGCGAAAGCCTCCTCGCGTCGGCTCCTACAGCAAAATTGGCGCGGTTCATAATATCTGGCCTGCGAATGGGATGTGACCGAGGCGCGTTGGTGCGCTGGTGGTCTTTCGGGGGTGATGAGAAGTCCGCTTCGACAACAGAGGCGGAGGTCTAATCAACCACGCTGGCCTTCGCAGGCTAGGGAGATTGGAGCAAATTCTTCGGCGAAATGCAATGTTGAAATTGCGATCCGCCAGGCAAAAATCCGAGGAGTGGCTCATCACACGATTCTGCACGCAGACCAACCACTGGAGGTACGACCATGCCCGCATGTGCATCCAGACGCTCACTTCCCGGTTGCGTCCAATTTGCTACCCTCGGGATGTACGTCAGCTGCAGGTCAGGCCTGGTGCGGATTTGCAAGTTGACGGGAATTGCAAACGGTCGTTAAATAGATGCCTTAAACCCAAACACACGTGACCCAAAGTTCTATGAACCAGCACCCAAAGAGGCTCCAGGGTAAGCTCGCCGCCTTTACTCTCATCGAGCTACTCGTCGTGATCGCGATTATCGCGATTCTGGCGAGCATGCTCCTGCCAGCACTCGCCAAATCGAAAACCAAAGCGCAAGGCATCCTGTGCATGAACAACACAAAGCAGTTGATGTTGGCGAATGCGATGTATCAGGGGGATAATGACGACAAATTTCCAAATGCTATGCACGGCGGTTTTATCCCGACCGCCACGTCAAAGGTTAGGCCGTGGGTAACCGGATGGCTCGACTGGAGTTTAAGTTCGGATAACACGAACCAGAACTATCTCGTTAATCCGCAGTACGCGGTGCTGGCCCGCTACTTTGCAAACACCAGGAATCTCTATCTTTGCCCAGCGGACAATTATGCTTCAGCTCAGCAAAAATCCAAAGGTTGGAAGCGCGTTCGCAGTGTTTCCGGAAATATTTACGTCGGTGAAGGCAACGGTTGGCTCAGCAAAGACGGTTACACAGCGGGGGGGCCAAACAATTTGACTATTTATAAAGGAGCCGCTCGCGTTAGCGATCTGACGATTCCTGGACCCTCTGGGACTTGGGTTTACGTCGACGAACATGCAGACAGTATCAATGACGCAGGCTGTTTTGCCCCGACGAGTGCAACCAGCACGCCCGATGCGCCAGCGGCGTATCACAACGGTGCTTGCGGTTTTGCTTTCGCGGACGGTCACTCCGAAATTAAAAAGTGGAAGGGTTCATACCTGCGGAAGCGCGCCCAGGGCGGCGTCGTTGGCGTCAATTACCAACCCTTCAATGGAATTACTTCTCCTGGCGGCAAGGACGTTGATGTGAGATGGTACAGCTTCGCTACTCCGCGAAGAACTGAAAAGACCGTCGTTCCAGACTGACGCATTCTAACGTCGATATTGAATTAGAGCGCCCGCCTTTTGGCGGGCGTTTTTTTTACGCTCACTACTGGTTGTTTGAGGCCGCCGCGCTGACCATCTCCTGCTAAAGCGTCGTCTGTGAGGGGAGCGTCCGGCAACGGATTTTCCGCCTTTCGGATACATGCAGGTCAACGGCAAGCGAGCCTTGGTGCGGATTGCAACTTGACGAGATTTGAAAATCGTCATTAAATCGAGTCCTCAACCCAAACAGACGTGACCCAATGTTCTATGAACAAGAAGAACCAAAAGAGGCTCCAGGGTAAGCTCGCCGCCTTTACTCTCATCGAGTTGCTGGTCGTCATCGCCATCATCGCGATCCTCGCTGGCATGCTCCTGCCCGCATTGGCCAAAGCTAAAACCAAAGCGCAGGGCATCCTTTGCATGAACAACGGCAAACAACTGATGCTGGGATGGTTTATTTATTCTGGCGATAACGACGACAAGATCTGCCCATCAACAGGGTTGGGAGGGTTGGTGGCCAACCATTCTCCAACCAAAAACTATCCCCTCAACCAGTGGTGCATGGGCACGATGCATCAAGGGCCAAGTTGGACCAATACAATCTTGATCCAGGATTCGCTGCTCTACAAGTATGTGAATTCATTGGCGGTTTACAAGTGCCCCGCGGACAGAGCGACGACGAAAAACCCATGGGGTACCGGAGGAGGGATTCCCAAAGTCCGCAGCCTCGCGATGAGTTGCTTCATGAATCCCCTTCCCGGAGAGACTCGCGCCAGGGGTAAAACGTATCGCAAGCAAGGGGATTTTCTTCTTGGACCTGCAATGACGTGGGTGACGGTTGATGAGAATCCGTCCTCGATCAACGACGGGTGGTTTGTGCATGAGTCAAAGACAGGGTTCGTGGACTATCCGGCTTCCTACCACAACAAAGCAGGCGGCCTGTCGTTTGCGGACGGCCACTCGGAGATCAAAAAATGGAAGTCACCGGCAGTCCAAACTTTCGGTCAACCGAGGCCCAGAACGAGTGCAGCCCTGGATACCTTAGACGCCACTTGGCTATACGAGCGGACAACGGACTTCACTTTGCCCTGGAGGTAAGGACCTAGATTAGAAGTGTTACAGTTAAGCCGCGCTGCGCGTTTCAAGCAAGACAGTTGTTCCGGACTGACACTTCCAACGAGATTTAATCCGTAACGCCCGCCTTTTGGCGGGCGTTTTTTTATTTTCAACGTGAACCTGGTTCAACCTGCAATACCTTGTATTGACCGACTTCCCACCTTCTCAAGCGGCAACTCATCGCTTTGCGACACCAATTGAGACCAGAGTTATTTGCACCTGCAGACTTGCCGCATTGGCGCTCTCGGCTCTTGCATGGCTGAATCGAAAGGGACTGAGTGGATGGAAAGATCGTCTCTCTTTGCAAGATACGGGAGCTCCATTTTTGAAATCCGCGAAGACGGAGGGCGGGATGAACGGGTTTGGATTACGCTCCGCTGGGAGTGGATTTAAAGGAGGCGTGGCGCGGACCACCGCCCCATCCAAGCCACCACGTCTTCTCGCTAAAGCGTCATCGACGCTATTCTGCCTGGATGACGCGATATTCGTTTTTCTTTTGAATGAGGGGAATCCGGGAGCCGTAGACGAAGTGTCGGACGACGAAAAACAAGAGGAGGCCTAACACTAAAAGTCCAACGAGCCGGGCGGGACTGAACTTGGGGACTCCGGCGCCGCCGAAAAAGGGCTTTCGTTCTTTGCGGGCGCTGGTTTCGCGGATTTCCGGGGTGGCGACTTGAAGTTGTTCCTTGATGCTGAGCCAATGTTTCTCGGAATCGGGCAGAACATCGATGCGGTAGAAGCGGCTCTCGCAGGTGTTGCGGGCGCAGTAGTTTTTTCGGAGGCGTTCGAGTTTAGGAGATTCCTGTTCGCCTTCGTGATGCACGCTGGCGAGTAAGCGCAGTTCGAGGCCGGTGAGCTTGATCTTGCAGCCGGCACATTCGGCGGAGAGGCGGGTGTTGCACAATTCCTGCCACTGGGCTTCGGTGGAGGTGGAACTGGAGACAATCGCCCAATAGACCTTGGGCAAGGCGTCGATGGGGAGTTCCGCAGACTTGAGTTCGGTGGTGGGAGTGGAGGCAGGCATTACGGGAGCGGTTGTTCAATGAGTGGCTTGTACCACATCCAGTCTTTTGTCTGCTCGTAGGGGAAACGCGGGTCGGTGGTCAAGGCTTTTGAAAAGTTGTGCGAGGCGGCGTGGCCGTCGACGAAGAGGACCGGGGAGATGTAACGCTGACGGGAGTAAACGACGTCGGAAATATCGGTAGGACCGCGGGCTTGATGCCACTGATGCCACCACGCATTGACGCAGCCGTAAATGCGCGCGGCCGGTTCATGCGCCATGATGTATAGCTCTGGTTGCGGCACGTAGCTTTCCGATTGGTTGGCCATGCCGCCGTCCTTCCCCTGCTTGAAGCCGCCGCCGGAAACCAAGGCGAGGTCACCGGCATTGTATTTATAGCTGCAGCCAATTGTCTCGAAATTCGTGGGCTTGAGCGGGGGCATGCCGCAGCCGAATTCAACCTGCCCTTTGTCCTTCGCGCATTTGTAAACTTCCGAAGGGCGGATGTAACTGTAGAGCGGGCGGCGAGTCTCGGAGGCAAAATAGGGGGCGTGACTCGGGGCGGGGTTGCGCCCGCCCAGCGCGGCGGAAACATTTTTTGGGATGCCATCAAGATCGATGACGTGGGAAGGGGGATACTTGAAATCGCTGTCGTCGATGTAGAGCTTAATGGCGATGCCGAGTTGGCGGATGTTGTTGAGGCATTGCGTGACGCGGGCCTGCTCTTTGGCGCCGGCGAGGCCGGGCAACATCATGCTGGCGAGGATGGTGATGATCGAGATGACGACGAGCAACTCGATCAAGGTAAAACCGCGCGCTTTGCGGGAGGCGTGGCGAGTTGTTCTCGTTTTCATCGTTGCTTTCAGCGATGCGAATATAAGTCGAACGGCAGTGACGATGAAAGGCTATTCCTTCGGGTCGGTGGCATTCAGGAAATCGGTGGCGGCTTTTAATTGATCGTTGTCGCCGATCATCAGCAGGGAATCGCCGGGCAGGATTTCTTCGGAGGGGTTGGGGTTGAGAATGTTTTTTCCGGCGCGATGGATGGCGACGATGCTGGCGCCGGTCTTTGAACGCAGGCCGATTTCACTGATGAGTTTGCGGGCAGCGACGGAGTGTGGTTTGACTTCGACGCGTTCCAGTTCGGCTTCTTCCAGGAAGTTGGGGAGTTGCCGGTGATGGGGAGTGGGAGGCGGCGCGGTGAAAACATCCTGGACGGCGATTTGGGCCTTGGAATAGATGCGAATGAACGGGCGCCAAAGGATGGCGGTGACTACACCGACGACGACGAGCAGTAACAAGAGGGCGCGGCCGCTCTGGAGAATGGTGGAACTAAGCAGCAGGAGGAACAAGCCGATGACGATGGTTCCGCCAATTAAGACGGTGTGTGAAACGATGGTTTGGGCGGCCTGGTTGCGTTTGCCGTCGGAATTTTTGCTGATGCTCATTTCTGAGAGGAGCATTCCAAAGGCTTGCAGCTTGCGGTAGGTGGCGACGAGCAACGGGGCGGAGAGGAGCGCGGCGGTGAGCCAAACGATGGCGCGCACTGCTTCTGGATGTTGAATGCGCGAGGCGAGCCAGGCGGGCTGAGTATTCACCAGGAAAGCGCCGGCGATGAAAACACCGGCGACGAAGAGAAGATTGATCACCATCATGATCGACCAGCGCCGCAGGAGGAGGCGGCCGGTATTTTTGGAGCGGGTTTCCTGAACGTGCCCGACCCAAGTGGTGTAGACGTTCAGCAATGCGGTCAGGCGATTCGGAGCGGCGCGGTAGAACCAATTCACGGCGGGGTCCGAGACGCGGATGAGATATGGCGTGGTGAGCGTCGTGATGGCCGAAACGGTGACGGCGATCGGATAAAGAAAGCCGCTGGTGACGCCAAGGGTTTGCCCGAGCGCTGCGATGATGAACGAGAATTCGCCGATTTGAGATAGACCCATGCCGACGCGCATGGACGTTTTCACATCCTGACCGGCGAGGAATGTGCCAAAGGAACAGGATAAAACTTTGCCGACGACGACCGCGACGGAGATGACGGCGATGGGAAAAGCATAATCCAGGAGCAGCCGCGGGTTGATCATCAGCCCGATGGAAACGAAGAACACCGCGCTGAACATGTCGCGGATGGGTTCGAGTAATTCTTCGATGCGGCCGATCTCGCGCGCTTCGGCAATGATCGCGCCCATCATGAAGGCGCCGAGCGCGACGCTGTAGCCGAGCTTGAGCGTGATCACGCAGGCGGCGAAGCAGAGGCCTAGGACGGTGACCAAGAGCATCTCGGTGCGGCGGAAGCGCCCGACATAACCGAGCAGGCGCGGGACGGTGAGAATTCCAACGATGATGGCGATGACGAGAAAGACCAAGAGGCGTCCGGCGGCTTCGAGCGCGTCACCTATTTGAAGGGAGCCGGTTTGCGCCACGCCGGAGAGAATCGCGATGATCAAGATGCCGAGAATGTCTTCGAAGATGAGGACGCCGAAGATGAGTTTGGCGAAATTCTCCTTGGCGAGGCCGAGTTCTTCTAGGGCTTTGACGATGATGGTGGTGGATGAGATCGCGAGAATCCCCCCGAGGAAAATGCTATCCATGGTTTTCCAGCCGAAGAAGCGGCCGATTTCGTAGCCGACCCAGAGCATGAGCACGATTTCCATGATGGCCGCGATGATCGCGCTGGAGCCGACTTCCTTGAGCTTGCGGAAGCTGAATTCGAGCCCGAGCGAAAACATGAGGAAGACCACGCCCAGTTCGGAAAGTGTCTCGATGGTGTGCTTGTCCTGGATGAGAAGAAACGGGGGCGTGTGCGGGCCGATGATCACGCCCGCCGCGATGTAGCCGAGCACGACCGGTTGCTTCAGACGATGGAAGAGGATGGTGACGAATCCCGCCACCACCATCACCACCGCCAAGTCCTGGAGCAACGATGAATTATGCATCGCGCCGGGAATTTAGCGGGGCGATGCAGGATGGAAAGCAGATGTGCTCGACTGGGCGAAATTTCTTTCGTCAGCGGATGACGTGAATGCCTTAGGGCAAGTTGGTTGTGCGGATCGCCACCGAACTCTTGCTTGCATCGACGGTGATCGGAATGTCGCTCGTTGTTCCGATCAACACGCCTTCGCTCCATTGACTCCAGCGTCGTAAGTCAATGGACCAATCGACGCGGAAGCGTTGGCCGCTTTCGCCGCGGACGGTGAGCATCAATTGGGTCGGGGATGTGCGGCGAACTGAAAGTTGCAGAGGTTTGTTCGTCGGGGTGGGGTCTGGATCGCCGCCACCAGGCGTGCCGGTGACGTTTACCGAGGCCAGGACGCCAAGGCTGGGATTCAGATAGGTTCCGCTCGGTGTTTGCTCGTGTTTAATGGCGCGTACCATGTAAACGTATGTGCCTTGCGCGGGCGGAGTGTCGGTGTGGGAAGTGCCCGAAACCGGGTTTGTGGTGACGCGATTGAAGGGACCGTCGAGCGAGGTTCCACGATAGAGATGATAGCCGGCGAGGCTGTTGTCCGGCGATGCAGACCAGCTTAAGTTTGCGACGCCTGTTCCGCTGTTCGCGTTAAGAGTGCCGGGAGGCTTGACGGGATGCAGGCGCAGAGTTGGATCGCCGTGCAACGAAACATGCACTTCGGCCGTGCCTTGGCCCCAGGGTGGATACAAGCCACCTTCTTTGTTGTTTTGGACGAGTCGCATGCAGTGGCCAATCGGCTCGCCGAGGGACATGGGAAAATAGAGCGACTGCGGAAAACCAGAATAGGAAGAAGTGAGAATCGATCCAGAGCCCAGTGCGGCGCGGAGGAAATTGCTTTCGTTATTCCAGTCGCCGAAATAACTGCCCATGAACATCGCGAACACGACGCGCACTTCCTGCAGCGCAAAATCGTCCGAAGTGCCTACGCCGGTGGAATAGTAGTAACTTCCGCCGCCGCTGCCGAAGCTCCATAAATATGAACCGGAGGTCGCGGCGGGGAAATATGCGTCCCAACCGACTTCCTGGATGTTGCTGCCAACGGCGCCGGGAAAGGTCCGCCAGGCGCTGCCGCCGATTGGGTCTTTGCCCTTATCGCCGAAGTTATCGCAAATGAGGGCGCGCCGTTCGACCGCGAGGTTGCCACGGCGCCAGTTGTGATTCTTATTCAGGTAAGCGCGGAGCAAATCGATTTCGGAACGCGAATTGGCCTTGTTCGCGTAACAGGTCATGTTGTGCAGATCGACGCGGCCGACCATCAGTTCGACTTCGCTCGGAATCTGGCTTTGGTCGAACTTGCCATCGCCCGGCACATTACGATTTGGTTCGCGCTCGGCGGTGGTGGTGTTCACGGAATGGTCCGTCCAGTTGCCGTCCATGTCGCCGTAGTAAACATCGGCAGGCCATGCGCCCTGGTGGTTCGCGTGTCCGTCAGGCTTGATATCGCCAGAGTAGGGGACCGGAACATGACCAAACAAAAGCAGGCCTTTGGTATTGCCCGGATCTGAATTGTAGATGGAGCGAATCTGGTCCTTCACCGCTTGCGGCGAGTCGTTCATGGAAACATTTCGGCGAATGACCACCCAGCCGTCGGCAACCAGGTCACGGACCAGACGATCCAACTCCCCGCCGAGCGCGCTGGCGGGATTGTTCTCGACCATCAAGATGAGTTTACCGCGTCCATCCACCATCGGGACGCGGATGCCGGCGCGCAGATATCCGTAGCCTGTGTAGGTGAAGGGGGTTTGTTTAACGATTTGGTATTCGTAGGCGGTTCCGATGCTTACGCCACCGTCAGTATAAGAAGTTTCGCCGCCGCCGATCGAGGCGAGCTGCTGCCAGCCTGAAGTTAAGGTGCGCCGGGAAATGGTATAGGAATTCGCGTCTCCTTCATTCGGCCAATTCAGAGTGATGCGCGGCGGGGATTCCTGGACTGTGGCCGTCGCCTGGACCGTGAACTTTTTCGGCGGGACATCCTGGGAACGAACTTCAACAAAAAATCCGACAAAGCTCAGGGTAAGCAGGGCCGTCCAGACTCGGGCAGGACGAAAACTACACGTCATACTGGCGATGCTAGGCACCTTCCGAGTGCGTGCCTATTCGTGCCGCGCCTCTACTTCGCATCGCCAAACACCACCTATTGCATTCAGAAGTGCCCTGACCGACCTGGACAACAAAGTTCCAATTGGCAAGCGCCTTTCTCCTACACTTCTGTCGCTGTTTGAATTACAGTGCCCGCTTTACGTTTGCAGAACATGTCGAATACCGCCACGCCACCAGCTCCGGCCAGCACGCCAGAAACCGCTGCGCCCGCTCCAAAAGATTTTATCCGCGAAATCATTGACGAGGACCTCCGCACCGGCCGCAAGGGGAACAAAGTCGTTACGCGCTTCCCGCCCGAACCCAACGGTTACCTCCATATCGGCCATGCCAAATCGATCTGCCTGAACTTCGGTATCTCGCGCGAATATCCGAACGCCCATTGCAATCTTCGTTTCGATGACACGAATCCGGTTCGCGAGGACGTTGAGTACGTTAATTCCATCCAGGAAGATGTTCGGTGGATGGGCTTCGATTGGGGCCAGAATCTTTTCTACGCGTCCGACTATTTCGAAAAGATTTACGACTACGCCGTCCAACTCATCAAGCTGGGCAAGGCGTTCGTCTGCGACTTGAGCTTCGACGAAATCCAAAAATACCGCGGCGCACCCAACATCCCTGGGACCGAAAGCCCTCACCGGAATCGGAGCGTTGAAGAAAACCTCGACCTATTCGCGCGGATGAGGGCAGGGGAGTTCCCGGAAGGCTCACGCGTGCTCCGCGCAAAGATCGACATGGCGTCGCCGAATATCCACCTGCGTGATCCGCTCCTCTACCGCATCCGCAAAGTGGAACATCACCGCACCGGCAATAAATGGTGCATTTATCCCCTCTACGATTTCACGCATTGCCTCTCGGACATGCTCGAAGGCATCACGCACTCGCTCTGCACTCTGGAATTCGAGGTGCATCGCCCGCTCTACGATTGGTTTCTCGAAACGCTGAAGACGCCCTGCCACCCGCAGCAGATTGAATTCGCCCGGCTGAATCTCAGCTACATGGTGATGAGCAAGCGCAAGCTGCTTCAACTCGTCCAGGAGAAGCGCGTCACCGGTTGGGACGATCCCCGCATGCCGACCATCGCCGGATTCCGCCGCCGCGGTTACACTCCTGATTCGATTCGCAATTTCTGCAAAGCGATTGGCGTAACGAAATTCGATGGTCTCACGGACATCGCCGTTCTCGAACACAGCATCCGCGAGCACCTCAACAAGATCGCGGAACGGCGCATGGCTGTCCTTCGCCCGCTCAAAGTTGTCTTCACGAATTATCCCGAAGGCAAAGTCGAAGAACTCGATGCCATCAATAATCCTGAAGACCCAAACGCCGGTTCCCGCAAAGTTCCATTCTCCCGCGTCATTTACATCGAGCGCGACGACTTCATGGAAAATCCGCCGAAGAAATTCTTCCGCCTCTCGCCGGGCGGGGAAGTGCGGCTCCGCTACGCCTACATCATCAAGTGCGAGCAGGTGATTAAAGACGCGAGCGGCGAAATCACCGAGCTTCACTGCACGATCGATCCCGAGTCGAAAGCCGGTGGCGCCACCGCCGGTCGCAAGATTAAAGGCACGATCCATTGGGTTTCCGCCGAACACGCGCACAGTGCTGAGGTGCGCCTTTACGACCGACTCTTCACCGTCGAAGAACCGGACGGTGATAAGGAAGGTCGCGATTTCACCACCTTCATTAACCCGAACTCACTCGAAGTTCTCCGCGACGCGAAACTCGAACGCAGCCTTGGTGAAGCCCAGCCCGGCACCCGCTTCCAATTCGAGCGTATGGGCTACTTCTTCGTCGACCCGAAGGATTCATCCGCGGGCAAACCGGTGTTCAATCGCACGGTAACCCTTAAGGACGCCTGGGCGAAGATCGAGGCGAAGCAATAGAAGAAGCCACCTCATGAACACGAAGCTTGCGAATGTTGAGAAATTTTTGCTGGATGCGAGTCGCGACGAGGGCGCATATCCGCAGCGATCTGACCACGATTCGCGAAGCGAACGTCATGTCTGGGCAACTGACTCGTGGGAGTTGGGAACTCAAACCGAGGAGCAACGAAGCAGGCGGCTAAAAGGACTGACAGGCGCTGCTTCGGATTCGGGAGATGGCTTCTAAAATGTCGCCGCTGCCCTTCGAACTTCAACTTGCGCTCCGCTACCTGCGGCCGAAGCGCACATTTGTTTCGGTCATCACGCTCATTTCGATCATCGGCGTGATGCTCGGCGTCGCCGTCCTCATCATTGTCATCAGTGTGATGACCGGGTTTGACCAGGAACTCCGCAAAAAGATCCTCGGCTTCAATCCACACCTGAAGGTCACGAGTTTCAATGCGCGCGCCAAAATCGCGGACCATCGCGAACTGCTCGAAAAAGTTCGCGCGAATCCGAATGTCACTTCAGTTGCTCCCTACATCGAGAGCCACATCCTTCTCGGTGTCGAAAATACCGACGGGGAAGAGCGGAATTACATTCCGCAATATCTTCGCGGGGTCGATCCGAAAAACATCGCCGGCATCGAGCTTATTCCGAAGAGCATGGTTGATGGCGAATTCAATCTTCGCGGCAAAAGGGTTGTGATCGGCATCACCACTGCGCGGAATAACGGGATTCGCGTGGGCGATCGGGTCCTGCTGGTTTCAACACGTGAAATCGAAGAGCACATCCAGGCTCGCAAAGACGAGAATGCCGCCGTCCCGCTTCCGGATGACTATGAAGTCGCCGGCATTTTCGACATTGGCCACTACGAATACAACGCCGCCTTCGTCATCACGTCGCTCGTCGAAGCCCAGGAGCTCTACGGCTACGGCGATTCCGTCGAAGGCCTGTTCGTTAAAATCAAGAATGCCTACGATGCTGACGCCGTCCGCAAAGAACTCATCCAACGGATTCGCGGCGACACCTACATCTCAACGTGGCTCGAAGATCATTCCATGTTTCTCGACGCACTCGTCGTGGAGAAGAACATGATGTTTTATCTCCTTTTCTTCATCATGATCGTCGCGGCGTTCGGCATTATGAGCGCGCAAATCACCTTCGTCGTCCAAAAGACCCGCGAAATCGGCATGCTCAAAGCCCTCGGCGCCTCGCGTCTTCAGATCATGTGGGTCTTCCTCAGCCAAAGTCTCATGGTCGGCGTGATGGGCGTCCTCGCCGGTTTCGGCCTCGGCTTACTCGCGGTCAGCTACCGCAACGAATTCCTCTTCGCGATGCGTCGCCTTTTTAAATTCGAGCTCTTCCCCGAAAAGCTCTACATGTTCAGCAAGCTTCCTGCGGTTATCGTCCCCCAGGATGTGGCGATCATCTGCGGCGCATCTCTCATCATCTGCATCCTGGCCGGATTGCTCCCCGCTCTGAACGCCGCACGCCTTCACCCCATCGATGCGCTCCGGCATGAATAACATGACCGACCCGCTCGTCATCGCCAGCGACCTTCGCAAAACCTACAAAATGGGTCGCCGCGACGTGAACGTGCTACAGGGCGTAACCATTTCCGTTAATCGTGGCGAATTCGTCGCGCTCCGCGGCGCATCCGGCGCGGGCAAAAGCACGCTGCTCCATCTTATCGGCGGACTCGACACTGCGGACTCCGGCGAAATCACCGTCGCGAACCAGCCCTTCCACAAAATGTCCGGCGCGAAGCTCGCCCGTTTCCGCACGGAAAAAATCGGTTTCATTTTCCAGGCCTACCATCTCCTCCCCGAATTCGACGCCCTCGAAAACGTCTGCATCCCCGGCCGTATTGCCCGCCATCCTCTCGCCGAGGTCAAAAAACGAGCTGCCGAACTCCTGAATCGCGTCGGCCTCGGCCAGCGGCTCGATCATCGCCCCCGCGAACTTTCCGGCGGCGAGCAACAACGCGTCGCCATCGCACGCGCTTTGGTGAACAATCCTGAAGTCATCATCGCCGACGAACCCACCGGCAATCTCGATTCCCACACCGGCGGCGACATTCTCGATCTCCTCGGCCAAATCCGCGCCGAACGCAACACCACTCTCCTCATCGCCACCCACGATCCCAAAGTCGCCGAACGCGCGCCGCGCGTCGTCCAACTCATCGATGGGCAAATCGCCAATCCGACTTCGTAAGCTTGTTGGATCCGCTAATTGGTTTGTTCGAAACCGCCGAATTGATTACCCTGTTCGAGTGGAACCGATCCGAACCAAAGTAGTCGGTAATCGCAAACGCGGCGACTCACCCGAAGAGTATTTACGCCGTGCCCAGGCCCTCATCGACCAAATGGACCGCCTCAACCCGTATCCACGCCCGCGCGGCTTCGTCAAAAAGTTCCGCACCTACGAAGACTACGAAAAGTGGAAAGCCGAACAGAAAAACCCCCGGCTTTGGTGATGTTTCCGCCACTCGTAAAAGTTTGTTCGCTCCTCAATGCGGAAAACGCGAAATACATCGTCGTGGGCGGATTTGCCTGCATCCTGCACGGAGTCGTCCGCAGCACGGAAGATGTCGATATCTTGGTGGAAGAATCTCCCGACAATCTCCAGCGCGTCATCAACGCCCTGGCAAAGTTGCAGGACGGAGCTGCTGCTGAACTCACCCCAAAAGATTTTGAAGCGAGCCTTGTCATCAAAATCGCGGACGAAATCGAAGTCGACGTCAGCACACGCGCATGGAAAGTCAGTTACAACGAAGCGTTTTCGGATAAGCTCACCACGGTCGTCGATGGCGTTGAGATTCCATATCTCGGAATCAAAACTCTTTTGGAAAGCAAATCAACCTACCGCGAAAAAGACCAGGCCGATTCAGTTTATCTCCGAAGAATCCGGGACCAGCAAAAGTAGCTCTTCACCAGAATCGCGTAATCACCCACCCTACCGGCACCGCAATCGCGAGCAGCAGTCCAACCACGACAAAGGACCCCGCCGCACGCACCCCAATCGCCGTCACCACAATCTTCCCATCAACCTTCATCCACCACGGCTTTCCGAACAGATCCGTATCCCAAATCAGCGACTCCCACTTTTCACAGCGAAGTCGCCCAAGACTCAAAATAAACAGCGCGACGCGCCCGATTGCGTAAGGCACCCAATCAAAAAAGAACCCAATGCATTGAAGAACGAACTCGCCCACGATTGACCACACTAACCTTAACATTCCTTTGTATTTGGTATTTGGGTCATTCTCCCTAATACCACCGTCCCATCCTCACCTCGATCCCCAAATCCGTTCCCACCAACCGCTTCAACTCATTCAAGTTTGCGTAGCTGTTATCCTGGTTTCGATAATGGTACGGGTACAATACACGCGGTCGAAAATCCCGCGCCACACTCGCCGCCTCGCTCACCGTCATTGTGAACGGCACATTCATGCATAGAAAAGCGACATCGATATTTTGCAGTGCGCGCGTCTCCGCAATCGCTCCTGTATCGCCCGCCATATAAAAGCGCTTCCCGCCGATCGTCACCACGTAACCATTCCCAGTCCCGCGCGCATGATTCCCGTTATACGCCGGCACCGCTTCCACATTTATTCCAAATACATTGGTGGAAGCCCCATTCGTCAGCACGATGGTCGAAGCGCGCAAGGTCGTGGATAGCTGGCTGAAGACCGCTTGTGGCGCAATGATGACGCCATTCGTTGCGCGCACAAAATTGATCGTCGTCGCGTTGAAATGATCCTGGTGCGTGTGACTCACCAGCACCACTTGCCCCTTCTTGAATCCGGAATACAACGAATTCGCCCCAACCACATCGTTGTAAATCATCACCTCATTCCACTGCATCACGAACGACGCATGATTCACCGGCCGCACGATCACTTCGCCAGTGTCCGTCGCGAAATGATTTCCTGTAATAAAGTTCGTATCCGCATACTCGCGGAGCGCGTAAAAACCATTCGTCTGGTAAATCGCGCCGGCATTCGTGTGAGCACTCACCGTCCGCTCCGCACTTAAGAGCGGACCCCATTCCACCAGATTAGTAGAGAAATCGATCCGGTACCGCGACGTGCTCGCCAGTTGCAATCGCACCTCGCGGTTCGTCAGCAATTGCAGCGCGGTGAACCCCGGCTGCTGCGCGCTAGACACCACCAGCGTGGCCGCCATTAATCCAAACAGAAAAATCGTTTTCATTCTTCCCCTCCTTGCTTCCTGGAAAATGCAACCGCCATTCTCCCACTTCCAAACCCCTCTGCAAGCCATCGCTTTTTCTACCTTCAAATGAGGTTGCCCAAGGTCTGAATAACTGCCAAACTCATCTCGCCTGAGAAGAACGGCACGTGGTTGAATAGAACCTCGCTCGGAAGCGACTTTCCATTCACCCCCGAAAAACAAGCACGCTCGTAGTGTGCCCGCGCGCGCGGTCGGGACGTTTTCCCAACCGCTAAATTGCAGTTCTTCTCCGGCCCGAAAGAGAGTTGCTGAAGAATGAAAACGCCGACCGCTCATCACTTGCCACAAGTCACGCACTACCTGTATCGCGGTGTACCGCTTCCTGTACCGCCACCCATTTGTTGGTTTTCTGGTACTTACGAAAATTTTTCGGGTTTTTCGGAATTTTTTTATTTTTCTGGTCAGTCAACATTTGTGACGCAACCCCCTGCAATAGCCGACTCTAGCCGCCCGCGCGACGTGAACATCTCCGCATCTGGCACTCGCACGGATCGTTCCCGGCGCGCTCGCAGCCAGTCTACTTTTCGCTCGCAAGTAACTGATTTAACTCTTTTTAACGCCTTTTATCGCCAAACCCTCACGCGTCACTCGCCATTTCGGTCCGCTAAATTCCACCAAAAATGCCCCGCCATTCCACCAATTCCGTCAAATTCCACTTGCTCATCCTCTCTGTGTTCTCCGTGCCTCCGTGGTGAAGTTTCCTTCCCCCTTTCGCTCCCGTCGTGGCCGTCGCCGAAAAAGCAGAACAAAATCGCTTCCACAAGCCCATCCACCTCTGCTAATCTCCCCATTGAAAGCACGTTGATTGTCGGTAGCGGTTGGGATTCTTCCACACGTCCTATGCCTGTCGAAGCAACAGCGGTTCCGGCGAAGTTCGCCGGCCTTAAGATCGATCTCCCCGGTCTCGGGCGCTTGGCGCTCACCGAGATTTTCAAACAAACCACCGAAACGACGATTTATCGTTCGGATAATCCAAACATCGTCGTTAAAGTCTTCGACCTCGATTGCGATAGCGAGCGGCCCGACGAAGTCGCTTACGGACCTTACACCCGCTTCGGCCTCGAAATCGCCAACTTCGAGGATATCATCAAGCACGACTCGCTCCGCCGTTTCGTCCCCACCTATTACGGCGCGAGCATCAACTACGAAAATAAATATGCTTACATCGCCATGGAATTTTTCCGCGGCGAAGATCTGCAAACCTGGTGCGATAATGCCGCGAACGAAGGTTATCCGGATGAATGGGTCGACGAATTTAAGGAAGCGATTTACGAAGCATTTTCCATCCTCACGCAGTTCCACAAACTCGGCATCGTGGTGATCGATTTCAAGCCCGATAATATCCTGAGGGTGGGGGAACGCGGCGTGAAATTCGTCGACATGGGCGCGTTCTTTACCCCGCGCCATCACAAGTCGCCGGAGAAATACGTTTACACCGCCACGCCGGATTACGCGGAATTGCTCATCGACGTTTCCAACATGGATACCGGCCTGCCGCCGAGTGAAGCAGCGGATATTTTTTCCGCCGGCGTCGCCATGTTCGAGATGGCTACTGGCCATTCGCGTCTCGAAATTGCCGAAGACACCGCCGAAGAAATTCTTTCGCGGCCGGAGATTTATCGCTTCCGGGATTCGCAAATCAAAGATCTCTGGAAAGCCTATCCGCACCTGGAACCGCTGCTTCCCCTCGTCGGCACGCAACTGCACGAACGGCGGCTGCTCTTCTCCGAAGTCTGGCACGTTCTCAAAGGTTACATCGCCGGGAAAGTTCCAGATTGGGAGACGCTCGAACAAGGACAGCGCGATCAAATCATTCTCGCCACCGGCACAACCTTTATCACGGAGCAACTTCCCGAACCGCTCCAATGGCTCGCCGGCCCGATCGCGCACAGCACCGTTCTGCGCAGCATTCGCCTGAAGAAAGTTTCCGAACTGCTCGCGCTCATTCGCAATCCGGTCCCCGAACCTGCCCAGGACGACCTCGAGCATTTTAATACGCTCATTCAGTACCTGCGCGATCTCGAACGCTCCACCGAATTCGTCCATCACCTCAACACCTGGGATACCAAGCTCGACGAGGAAACCGGTCATTGGGCCGTCGCTGCTCCCACTGCTTACTCGCACCTCAGCGACAATGCGCTCTTCACTTTCCTCAAGGAAGCTGGCCGCGACCCGTACGGCCATCGCTTTTTCGAGATCGTCAGTGACCTCGAAGCGGACGACTACCAGGATGCAAAACTGACGCTGTGGCATCTGCAGGATGATCACCAGGCCTGGCTCGGCTCCCATCGTGAAGGCGCTCCGTCGCAGCAGCCCGAAGCGCGCATGTAGCGAGCGAAAACAAGCTTGCGCCTTTAATCTAATTCTTCTCAGCTTTCGCCGATGATGGAGTCGATCGGAAGATACAAGGCCAACGCTTTCGCCCCGCAAACCGGCGCGAAAGTCCACCCGGGCGCCGTTGTCGTGACGATCGATGGCATCCGCTTCGAGGGCGCTGAAGCCAGCGGCACGCTTCCCATGAACGGTATTGTGATTCGCCGCGGCGGGCACAATAGCGAGCAGATTTTCTTCGAGCATCCGCAAATGCCCGGCTGGTCCATCTACAGTTCCGACCCCGCGCTGGTGAACGACCCCATCCTGCGCGTCCGGCCCGAAATCGCGAAGCAACTCCGCGCGGCCGATCGCTCCCGCCGCGCCACTCCCAAACCGGTCATCTTTGGCCTCGCGTTCCTGGCACTAATCTTCGGCGGCATTGTTCTCCTTTGGACGCTCAAGGACAACATCGCCGACTACATCGCTAAAAAAATTCCCATGGAGTGGGAAGCTAAATTTGGCGACATGGTTTACGAATCTGTTCAAAGCGAAGGAACCGTCCTGACGAATTCAGTTTGGGACGGCCCGGTCAGCAACATCACGGCGCGCCTGCTGCCGGTGGTGAAAGACACCGGTTACGAATTCAAGTTCCACATCATGGACGATACGAACGTGAACGCGTTCGCGATTCCCGGTGGCCACGTCGTTATTCTCACCGGTCTGCTGGAAAGCGCGGAAACTCCGGAGGAAGTTGCCGGCGTTCTTGCTCACGAACTCGCCCACGTCACCCGCCAGCATACCCTCCGCAACATCGTCAAATCCGCTGGGCTCCTGATCGTTCTCCAGGCGGTGCTGGGCGACACGAGCGGCCTGCTCGGCCTTGCCGCCGAAGGAAGCCGCTATCTCCTCCAACAAAAGTTCTCGCGCGATTTCGAGCGCGAAGCTGATGAAACCGGCTGGTCGTATTTGGTCCAGGCGAAGATCGATCCGCGCGGTATGACCAGATTCTTCGAGAAGATGCGCGACATGATCGCTAATTCCGGCGCCGCAGTGATGGAAGGCACACTAGCCCTCGCCAACACGCACCCCACCTCGCAGGAACGTATCGATCGTCTCACTGCGAAATGGGAACAGATGCAGAAGAAAGACGGCTTTATCGCGCTTGGTGATTGGAAGAAAGCTGACGTGGATGGAGAAACGAAAATTGAGAAAATTGAGAACCCTTAACCGATAGCTTCGACTTCGATTTTTTCAATTCCCTCAAGCCCCCTGCTGGCCAAAAGCTCTTGTTGGAGAGGGTAGGGGACCGCTTCTTTCTTTGCCTCCAGCGCGTGCGCGGCGTGCACCGCTGCCAGCGGCAGAAAATCTTCGCTGTTCGGAAATCGATCGAGCGCGTGATGATGCTCCACGATCCTCACCACATCCTCCTGGATACCCCAAAGCGCCAACAAGTATGCTCCAATCTGCGCATGGTTCGCGCCGTAGCGCTGGAACTCCGCTTCGTGAAGAGGCATTCGGCAGCTCTTCGCCATAGCCTTCACTTCGTTGTATTCCTCCGGCACGTTCGCCACGAGCACGATCTTGCCGATATCGTGCAGCAACCCGCCGAGAAAAGCCTTCTCGCATTGTTCGTGCGGCAAGCCTTGCGCCTGCGCGATCCGCCGAGCGTTCATCGCAATACGCAAGCTATGATTCCAAAGGTCGATCGGCGGCGCCTTCTTGTTGCTCTTGTAGATTGTGAACGCCTGCAACCCGAGCACCAGCCCACGCACCACTTCCACACCCACCAACTGCACTGCCTCCGTCGGGCTGACGATCTGTCGAGCGATGCCAAATTGCGCGGAGTTTACGATCTGCAGCAGCTTCGCCGTCACTCGCAAATCCTGCTCCACGACCTCAGCGACATCGTTCAACGAAGAATACGCCGAGTTCAAAACTTCTTCGAGCCGCACATAGGTGTCCGGCGGTCCAGGCAAGGAACCCAGTCCACCGATCACCTTGCGCACTTTTTGGTTCTGCACGATCTGCCGGAAATCCGCCAGGCGCAGCAGTAGTTGCCCGAGCGCTTTGATATCGCACGGCTTGTTGAAATACCGGTGGCCAACGAAAAGACATTGCGAAATTTTTAGGCGGTCCAGATAACCAGAAATGATGATACGCGCGGCGTCAGGTTGCGTCCGCACGACGTGGCCAAGGAATTGAACGCCGTCCATTCCCGGCATCGTGAGGTCGGAAACAACCACGTCGAAGGGGCGTTCGGTCAGTGCTTTGATGCCATCCTTGCCGGTGGCCGCGGTACAAATCTCGAATTGCTCCTTAAGCATGGGAGCAATGCCGCTGTACAGATCCCGAAGGACGGGATCATCATCCACAAAGAGAACGCGATTGTGCATTAGCCGCAAAGGTTTATCGGCAAAAGGAGGCAGAATCTGTAGAGGGAAAAAACAAAAAACTCCTGCCGGTTACCCAGCAGGAGTTTGCATGAAAGCGTTCAGCAGCTTAGTTCGGCGGCTGATTGTAGATCACACGAGGATCGCCCACAGCGGTCGGAGGGGTGCTCGGGAAGGTGCCGCCACCGATTGGGGTGGTGGAGACCGATCCTGTGCCGCCTGTGCCAGGTCCAGGACTTGCGGAAGCGCGGGTGCTGGTGGTCGTCGTCGCCGGGCGCATGGTGACGAGCTTAGCTTCAACCACAGAAGCCTGCGAAGGCGCCGCCGCGACGGTCGCGGTCAAAATAGATGCACTCTGCTCCGGAGCGAGCTCGACGCTGGCCGCGGCAACAACCGGGGCGAGTTCAGGAGCGATTTTGGAAACTGCGGCCACCACGAGCGGGGCAGCAGCGCGATGCTTGCTGACGACGGCGCGCACTGCGGTCAGCGCGACAGCCTGGCGATCTTTTTTGTCAGCGGCTTTGACCAATTCAGCAGCCTTGGCCGGCATCTCGGGAACCGGTACGCCCAGGACTTCAGATTTGATCTGTTTAATTTGAATTGTTGTTAGCGCACTCGAATTGACCGTCAGCGTTGCTACAGCCACGAGTAAGGCACCCAGCGTCGTCAGTTTTTTCAATTTCATAATAGCTTCAGTTTGCAGTCGAACCCTTACTTCGTAAGTTTTCCCTGTTCAGGGTAGTTCCTTTTCAAGAACGATTGACCTGAAGAACGCAACGCTCACAGTGCATTGATTCCTTTAGAGCCTAATCGGAGCCGGAGCCCGCTACCACTCGCCCACCATCCAATTAGAATCTCAGCGTATTGTCAACCGCTATTGAAACAATTTTGTTGTTCCTGGACGACTTTTGGTTCGTCCTTCGGGGGATATTATCGGAGGCTCTGCCGACGACTTTAGACCAACTGTAAACAAATGGCTTATCGATCTTACACACAGTTCCTGGAGCGACTTGAGGCGGCGGGGGAGTTGGTGAGGATAAAGCAACCGGTCCCTACCGAACTTGAGATTACGGAGATCGCCGACCGGGAAATGAAGAAGCCCCAGGGTGGGAAAGCTTTGTTGTTCGAGCAACCGACGATCAACGGGAAGATTTCTCAGTTCCCGTTGGCTATCAACACACTCGGTTCCTTTCGGCGGATGGCCCTAAGCATGGAGGCGGAGTCAATCGACGCCGTTGCGGAGGAACTTAGCTCGCTCCTAAAAGCGAAGCCGCCGACGAGTTTCAAAGAAGCCGCAAAGCTGCTCGGAACAGCTTTGGAGTTGCGGCACGCCCGCCCGAAGATCGTAAAAGAAGCTGCATGCCAAGAGGTGGTGAACACATTTGATGTACCTTCACGCGCCACCTCATGGCCGCCAGCACCAAATTGTTTAAAAGGTGAGAAGCCACCCGGCCCGCTCCCCACCTTGCTTGACCTGCCGATCCAGCAATGCTGGCCCATGGACGGCGGACGCTTCATTACGCTCCCGTGCGTAGTGACAAAAGACCCTGACACCGGCGAACGCAATGTCGGCATGTATCGCATGCAGGTTTACGACGAACGTTCCACCGGCATGCACTGGCAATTGCAGAAGGTGGGCGCGCGGCATGGACGACGCTATTACGAATCAGGCACGCGCATGCCGGTGTCTGTGTTTCTCGGTGGCGACCCGGTTTATCCTTTTTGCGCGACCGCCCCGCTGCCAGACGGGATGGATGAGTTTCTCCTCGCCGGGTATCTCCGCCGAAAATCGATCGAGCTCGTAAAATGCAAAACAAACGACCTCGAAGTTCCTGCTAACGCGGATTTCGTGATCGAGGGTTACGTTGACCCGACCGAGCCGTTGCGCATGGAAGGCCCGTTCGGCGATCACACCGGCTACTACTCGTTGCCCGATTTTTATCCCGTGTTTCACATCACCGCGATCACCCACCGTAGAGACGCGGTGTATCCCGCGACCATTGTTGGCATTCCGCCCATGGAGGATTTCTACATTGGCAGCGCGAGTCTTCGTTTGTTCATGCCAATTTTCCGCATGAATTTTCCGGAGATCATCGATATCGCTCTGCCGGCCGAAGGTGTATTCCACAACATGGTCTTCGTCAGCATCAAGAAGACCTATCCGATGCAGGCCTTTAAGATCATGCACGGCCTTTGGGGCATGGGACAGATGATGTTTTCCAAATACATCGTGGTCGTCGATGACGATGTCGATGTGCACAACACCAGCGACGTATTGTTCCGCTTGTGCGCAAATACAGATCCACAACGCGACGCCATTTTCACCAAAGGCCCCTCGGATGTTTTGGATCACGCCACACCAGACCTGGCGGTCGGCTCGAAACTCGGCGTTGACGCGACAAAGAAGCTGGCTGGTGAAGGGTTCAAGCGGGACTGGCCCCCGATCATCAAAATGGACGCGGCGGTGCGCGAAAAAGTGGATAAGCTGTTTCGGTCAAACGCAACCTAACCTCCGTTGACGTGCTCCGATGGCGCGTTCAACAATCCGGTGTGAAATTCCACCGGATCCGTCAGCACTTTCCACGTCCGCGCATCACGAATATTGAAAGAACGGTCCGCGATCAACTGGCCGACACGCGGTTGAGCATCTCGCGCGGTGCTTCGATTGCTATCGCAGTCGGCAGTCGAGGGATAGCAAATATTGGAGGCATCACGCGCGCCGTTGTTGCGCATCTTCGCGAACTGGGTGCGGAACCATTCATCGTCCCGGCGATGGGTAGTCACGGCGGGGCGAGCGCGGAAGGACAAACCGCCGTGCTCGAGAGCTACGGTGTGACTGTTGAAGCGATGGGTTGTCCGATTCGTTCCTCGATGGACGTGGCGCAGATCGAAGGCACCTCGTTGTATATGGATCAACACGCCTGGAATTCAGACGGCGTGGTCGTGATTAATCGCATCAAACCGCACACCGATTTCCGCGGTGCTATCGAAAGCGGTGTTGCGAAGATGATCGTGATCGGCCTGGGCAAGGAGAAGCAGGCGCACGCCTTCCACAGTTTTGGCGTTCATGGATTGCGCGACCTGGTTCCCAAGGCAGCCATCGAAATCATCGCCACCGGCAAGATCCTGCTCGGCCTCGGCATCGTCGAAAATGCCTACGATGAAACCTCCATCATCGAAGCCATTCCGCCGAATCAAATTCTCACGCGTGAATCTGAGTTGTTGGACGCCGCCAAACGAAACATGCCGCGACTGCCCGTTGAATATTTGGATGTTTTGATCGTGGATCGCCTCGGCAAAAACATCAGCGGCACCGGCATGGATACCAACGTTATTGGTCGCATCCGAATTGCTGGGGAACCCGAACTCACCACACCCCGCATCAAATCGATCGTCGTCACGGACCTAAGCGAAGAATCACACGGTAACGCCACTGGGATTGGGCTGGCAGACGTTGTGACGCGACAGTTGTTCGACAAGATCAATTTCAAAACGACCTACACCAATATCATCACGAGCGGCTTTCTCGAGCGCGGTAAGTTGCCGGTCGTTGCTGAAACGGAGAAAGATGCGCTCGCGATTGCGCTGCGCGGTGCCGGTTGTCGTGAATCAACAACAGCGCGCGTGATTCGCATTAAGGACACGTTGCACTTAAGTGAGATTCTCGTCTCGGACGCGGTGCTTGCCGAAATTCGCGGTCGCGAAAATATCGAAATATTGCACGAGGATAGACGTTGAACAAATTTGCTCGCCCCGCGTTTTAGACGCACTAATCTTCATTGATGTTCGCGTGGCTGCAAAAGAATGTTCCCTTTTACGGTTCTGCGTTGTTCCACGGCACGTGGCCCTTGCGCAAAGATGGATTCGATCACCTGCGCGCGCGCGGCATCGAGCTCACCGAATTGCCGCCAAATGATACAGCTCATTGGGCTCTTGAACTGAAACATCCCGAATGGGGCGTAGCGACCTTGATGAGTTCGCGCAATCTTCCGCCGCCTCCCTCTGAATTCGTGGATATGGATGCCACCCTCAACCCTGACGAAGCGGAGGAAATAAAAAGATGCGGGAGCATGGTCCAGCTCATCATGGAATCGCGTAAGAACAACATCCTGCGCGATCGCAAAAATGCGCTGTTTTTTCTCAATGCCATCCTTGGCGACGACGGCGTGGCCGCAATGGACCACGTCGGTTTAAAAATCTGGTCCCGCGAAGCGCTCGCGATTGAGACTGCGCATTCGGCGGACCTGGACGTCGACGGCATCATGACTTATCACCTCGTCACCGATGATCAGGGCGAACGCGGCGTCTGGCTCCACTCGCACGGCTTGGGCGAAATCGGCTTCTACGATTTTGATGTGCTGAATCCGCACGAAGATATTAATCAACACGCGCAGGATGTGTTGCGTTGCCTTGCCTTCCGCAGCCTGGAAGGAGACTTGAAGCCGGGTGCCACCGTGAGTGTTTTCGCGAGCGGTGAAATGCGTTGCGTCTCGGCCGGAGACTTCATGGCGAAGGCCTCCGCTGCGGATCGCGCCCTTCGCGATGATGCAAATGGTGATCACGCGGAAAACCGCGTCGTATTGTGCAACGCCAAAACCGGCGTGCTCGGGCTCTTCGGATCCAAGCCGCATCCCGCAAAAATTCTCTCGGAGCCGTACGACGAACGAAACCTGATTCATTTTTCCACAGAAGCGACGGAGTTAATGTCACTGCGAGCGCGTTCATCCTTTGAACTGTTCACGAAGCTCGTTGAAGAGTTCACCACGATTAAGAACGATCTCCCGAAATTTGAATTCATGCCCGCCGTGAAAATCGGCTATGCGACCGACGACGCGAAAAAAGAGAGCGATCGCGAACATATGTGGTTTCATTTCCACGAGGTCCGCGACGGCCAGATCGACGCCACTCTGCTGAATCAGCCCTTTCATATTGCGCGGCTCAAAGAAGGCGACCGCAGCCTGCACTCCCTTGATCTCCTCACCGATTGGACCATCTTCAACCCCGCCGGTCCGATCACCCCCTCCAACTCTCGCCCCTTGCGATTTATCCGAAAGAACATGGATAAACTGCGTGACGCCCTGAACGCGCCGGAAACTGAGACCGTCTAGTCCTTCTTCGGTCTGCCGCCGAGCGTCGATTTTGCGGGATTGGTGATTTCGGCCACCGCCGGATGGCTGATGCGGCGCTCTGCAGTGATCGCGTAGAAAGTCTCAACGGATGACTTGGTGCGTCCGATTTCGTGGAATCCGTAATGCCGCCTCGCTTCAGCGAGTTCCGCGGCGGGCAGGGCGACAAATCCTTTTCCATCCGAAGCGACTGCTTTCATCAAGGCGAGATCCTCAAACTCCGCGAGCACGCGCGGATGCACCCGCACATCCTCGAACCACTTTACTATGTTTCTCCCGGTGCTCGAGTTGGCGGCCGGCAGAAGAGCGGGGGCATTGTTCAACGATTTCGGAAAACCGCGTCGCAACCTTCGCGCGAGTGGACCAACCGCGCAAATGGCGAGAGAAGATTGGCCAAGCCTATGATTGAAAATCCGCACCTTTAGATTACCGGTGGCCGGTTCGTCCGCCAGCACCACGTCAAGACGATGGGTCAAAAGCTGTGCCAGCAGGTCGTCGAGTTTCCCTTCGCGGCAAATGATGTGCACCGGTCGTTTCAGTTGAAAAACCGGACGCAGGATCTCATTCGCGAGCAACTTGGGAAACGAATCGGCCACGCCAACCTGCAGGCGCAGGACGCGGTCGCCTCCTTGCCCTTGCACCGCATTCATCATTTCACGGCCGAGTGCGAAGATTTCGTCCGCATAACCGAGAACCATTCTTCCCACATCAGTAAGTGCTTTTCCGCGGCCTTCGCGTCGAAATAGCTCCTGGCCCAGCGCTTCTTCCAGCGCGGAGAGTTGAGCGGAAATGCTGGGCTGTGAAACGTTCAGCTTGTCCGCCGCCGCCCGCAGGCTCCCCTGGTGCGCAACCGTCCAGAAATAAAGGAGATGGTGGTAATTGAGCCATTTCATGTGTGATGGATAGTTAGAAAAAACCTAAACGTCTATTACGATCTTCGTATTAGTCGAAGCCGCGATCAACGTTCACTGTGGCTCTCGATGAGAGTGAACATTCAACACCGCCATTATCGCGGCAAGGAAGCGATTGAACATGTCGTCCAAACTCACCTGAAACTTCTCGGGCAACGCAGAACAATTACTGAGGCGTTCGTCCGCCTGGAAGAGAATCCACAGCAAAGTCCCGCCTGTTCCGTTCTCGTCCATCTGGTCACTCCTGGTCCGGATATCGTTGTTCAAGCTTCCGATCACAGTTTGGCTGCTGCGTGGATGAAGGCCGACGTCAAACTGCACGAGTGCATCGACGCTCGCGAACTCAAGCAGACTTCCCGTACCGCGCGTGCTCCGATGCGTTCGCTTGGATCAACAACTCCGCGAGTCCTGGCGCGTCAGTAACTATGCGCAATGTCACGCGCGGCGCGAGTTTATCGGCGCATGTGGAAGTGGGCGCGTTGGTTCCCGCGTCCCGCTTCCCCGCTGCTGCGTCGTCTCATGATTGCCGCGCTGGGCGGCGCGGTGCTGCTGACCGGCATTTTGATGCTCGTCCTTCCCGGTCCTGCGTTGATCGTCATTCCCATCGGAATCGTCCTTCTCGCGACGGAATTCATCTGTATTCGCAAAAGGCTGCGTAGCGCGCGCAGAACGTTCCTAAAACAGAAAACGCCTCCACCAGCACCAACGAAATCTTCAACGGAGCAATCTTTGGAATGACAGACACCGCCTATTTGTGGATCGGATTTAATTTATTCATCCTCGCGATGCTCGCGGTGGATTTGGGGATCTTCCATCGCAAGTCTCACACCGTTGGATTCCGCGAAGCGATCACCTGGTCTCTCGTTTGGATAACGCTCGCTCTCATTTTCAACGCGGGCATTTGGCATTTCTCCGGCAAAGAGAAAGCGCTGGAATTCTTCACTGGTTACTTGATCGAGAAATCGCTCAGTGTGGACAACGTCTTCGTCTTCGCGCTTTTGTTCACTTATTTCGCTGTCCCGGCGCAGTTTCAGCACAAAGTTCTCTTTTGGGGAATTCTCGGCGCGTTGATCATGCGCGCGATCATGATCGGCGTCGGCGCAGTGCTCATCACTAAATTCTCGTGGATCATTTATGTTTTCGGCGCATTCCTGATTCTCACCGGCATCAAAATGATCGTGAAGCGCTCCGAAGAAATTCATCCCGAGCGCAACTCTCTGGTCAAACTCTTCCGGCGGTTCGTTCCCGTCACTTCAGAGTATCGTGGCGACAAATTTTTCGTCCGCGAGAACGGGTTGCTCATGGCGACGCCTTTGTTTGTGGTGTTGTTAATGGTTGAGTTCACCGACCTCATTTTTGCCGTAGATAGCATTCCAGCAATCTTCGCGGTCACGGAAGACCCCTTCATCGTCTACACATCCAACGTTTTCGCCATCCTGGGCCTGCGCTCCCTTTATTTCGTCCTCGGTGGTGTGCTGGACAAGTTCCACTACCTGAAGATTGGCCTCGGCGTAGTGCTCGCCTTTGTTGGAGTGAAAATGCTGCTCGGGCATACTCCATATAAGATCGATACGCTCGTCTCCCTGGGAATTGTGGTGGCGATCCTCGCCATCTCTGTGATTGCTTCGCTCCTGAAGCCAAAGCCCGAATCCGTCGAAACCGCGCCGCAGTTGGCGGAGAAAGAGAGTTGAACTTCTGGTTGTTAGTTTCCTTGGAACCCGTAACCATGCGACTCCATGAATCCAAGCAAGTTCGGCGGCGCACTTATTCTATCCGCTCTGTGCACGATGGCCGCTCCCGTCGGCATTTTTGAAGGGACCGCGGATGTCGGAGTTCTATCTCGTCCCGGCAAAGTTTCGGTTGCAGACGCGAACGCTCGCTACGTCATTCAAGGTGGCGGATCGAACATGTGGTTCAGCGCAGACGCGTTTCACTTCGTTTGGAAGAAAGTTTCTGGCGACGTATCACTCGCGGCGGATATCGAGATCCCGCAGAGCAGCGGCGACCCGCATCGCAAAGGAGTTCTGATTATTCGTCAATCTCTCGATGCCGATTCCGCGTATGCGGACGCTGCCTTGCACGGCGATGGCTTAACCTCCCTTCAATATCGGCCGGAGAAAGGCGCGCGCACTTACGAGATCCAGGCAAACACGACAAAACCGAAACGCCTCCGAATCGAAAAGCGCGGTAGTTACGTCTCCATGTCCATCGCCCGCGAAGGCCAGGAGTTGCAACCCGCCGGCGGAACATTCCGCATTGCGCTGCAGGAGCCGTTCTACATTGGACTCGGCGTTTGCTCTCACAATGACAAGAACCTCGAGACAGCAATCTTCTCGAACGTCGAGTTGAAGACCGCCGCGCCTGCCGGCAAGCGCCTGGTCAGCACCCTCGAAACCATCACCATCGCGTCAAAAGATCGCCGCGCGATTTACGTGACGACGAACCACATCGAGGCTCCGAACTGGTCGAAGGACAATTTCCTTTATTACAATAGTCGCGGTCGCATCTACAAAATTCCTGCTGCGGGCGGAACACCTGAGATGATCGACACCGGCTTGGCAGTCCGCTGCAATAACGATCACGGTATCTCGCCCGACGGAACACAGATGGTGATCAGCGATCACGCTGAGGAACGTCATTCACTTATTTATAAGCTGCCAATTACCGGCGGCACACCCAAGCGCGTGACCAAGCTCGGACCGTCCTACTGGCACGGCTGGTCGCCCGACGGAAAAACCCTCGTTTATTGTGCGGAGCGGAACAAGGAGTTCGACGTTTACAGTATCGGCGTTAACGGCGGCGATGAGACGCGACTCACTACCGCTTCCGGCCTGGACGATGGCCCCGAATATTCGCCCGACGGAAAATACATCTACTTCAATTCCGACCGTACCGGCACCATGCACATTTGGCGCATGCTGGCGGATGGTTCACAGCAGGAGCAAATCACGATGGATGAGTTCAACAATTGGTTCGCACATCCCTCGCCGGACGGAAAGTGGCTCGTCTTTTTGAGCTACGAACCCGACGTGAAAGGCCATCCAGAGAACAAGGATGTGACACTGCGAATCATGGCCGTGAACAACGGAAACCCGACCGGCATGGCAGAAGTCCTCGCCAAACTCTTCGGAGGGCAGGGGACCATCAACGTCCCTTCCTGGTCCCCGGACAGCCGGCGACTCTCCTTCGTCAGTTATCAGTTCGTTCCCTAATTACGGCAGCCGCGAATCGTTCGGAGCGAAACGCTGTTCCAGCCATGGATCAGCGTCGTTCGAATAACCGCGCACTTCCCAGAAGCCCAGTATATCTCGGTCAATAAACGTAATTTCGCGAATGAACTTCGCGCCTTTCCACGCATATTTTTTCGGCACGATCACACGCGCCGGCCCGCCATGCTCAATCGTGATCTGCCTGCCATAAACTTTATGGGCTATGAGCACGTCGTCATCCAGGCACACCTCCAGCGGCAAATTCGTGGAGTAACCGTCGTAGCTTTTGAAGAAAACGAACTTCGCTTTCTCCTTGGGCTTAACCAGCTCCGCGAGTGTAAAGAAAGCGACTCCTTCCCACTCCATCTCAAACTTGCTCCACGTAGTGACACAATGGAAATCACTCACATCCTTGAACTGCGGCAGAGACGTGAACTGCGTCCAATCCAGGGTAACAGGATTCTCAACCAGGCCGTGAATCTTCAGTTGCCACTTCTCAAGCGGCACCTCGGGATGAACTCCCAAATCAAGCACCGGCCAATTATGCACCAACTTCTGCCCAGGCGGTAAACGGTCCTCCGAACGAGCCGCAGGCCCTTCCTTGCCAGCCATCTTGCGAGCCCAGCGTTCTTTGCGCGCGATGAAATCCTCTTTCACGTGGAAAAGATCAACGCCGCATCGCCCGAAGGCAATGCGGCGTTAACTGGTAAAACTTTGCTTACTGCGAATCTTTTTCTGCGAGGATCGCCGCGCGGCGCTGATGATACTCAGATGGCGTCATGCGATCCGCCCGATAAAGATCGGTCAATGCGCGCAGACGGTCCTGTTTGTTCTTCATGCGAGCCTGCCCGCTTTCGCCGGGTTCCACTTGAACCAGCGTTTCGTAGGCGCGCGAATGAACCCGGTCGATATTCGGGTCCGGACGCACCGGATCAGTCGAGATGCTCGCCGCTGCGTTCGACGCTGCAGCTTGCGCAGTTTGCTGCTCTTGCGGCGCGGCTTGCTGGTTCGAGCTGAGCAATTGTTGGCGCGCGCGATTCTCTAAATCTTGCGAATAGCTGCTGGTTGCAGCAGGCGCTGGCGTATTATCGCGAGCCGGAGCTGGCGTGGTCGCGACGGTTGCCGGAGGTGTGCTCGCCGCGGGAGCCGGGGTGGTCGTAGGCTGCGGCTGCGGACGAGTCGCCGGCTCTGGCGTCGAGGTCGAAGCCGAGCTGGAGCCGCTGACCGCCTGCTGTTGCTGGCGAAGAATTTCACGAGCGCGCGCTTCCGCCGCCGGATCAAGCCCGGTTGAATAAGCAGACGGTGCCGGAGCGGTTCGCGCTGTAGGAGCGGACGATGCTGCCGGGGCCGGCTGTGTTGCTGGCAGCGTAGTACGAACAGTCGTGCTGCTGCTGGTAGCGGCAGGTGCGGGGCGCGTTGCTGGAGCTGTCACCGCTGTCGCCGGAGCGGGCCGTGTGCTGGGGGGTGGCGTGGTGGTCGCTGGTGCCGGGCGCTGCGTTGCCGCCGGTGTGGTCACCACCGCCGGCGACGTTGAAACCGGATCATTCCGCTGCTTCATCGCTTCCAGCGCGCGTTGTTCCAACTCCTTCGTATAGTTCGGATCTGCCGTCGAGGCGCTGCGCGAAGCTGGCTGATTCAACTCACGATCCATTTCCTGGAGACGGCGCTGAAGTTCCGGTGACGGCGTCGGTTGCGCGGGAGTCGTCGGCTGCGCTGCCGTGGCCGGCGCTTGCTCGCGGACAATCTCCAGCGCGCGTTGTTGCACCGCGTCGTTCGCCGCCGGTTGAGTGCTCGCAGGCGCGAGGCTCTGTTGCGGCTGTGGCTGAGATTGCGGGCGCGGCTGTGTTGCCGGAGCGGTCGGCGCCGCCGAAGGTGCCGGTGCTTTGCTCGGTGCAGGCGTGGTGGACGGTGCGCTGGGTGCAGTCGACGCCGGAGCGGGAGTAGTAACCGCTGGCTGCGCCGGCTGCGCAGCAGTGCCCGCTTCCTGTTGGCGCAACGTCTTCAACGCCTGGTCGTGCACAGTTGGCTGGCCCGTTCGCATGCGTTCACGTTCGCGGCGAAATTCTTCGAACTGACGGCGACGCTCCGCCTGGGCTTTCTCGCGGTCCTCAAGACGCTGCTGTGCTTCCGCTTTCAGGCGCTGCTGGCGTTCAGCCGGCGTTTCGCCCGCCCGCGGAGCAGCAGCCGGGGCCGCTTTTGATGTGGTCGCGGGTGCAGCTGGTTGCGTTCCGCTCGTCTGGCCCGAACGCAACACTTTCAGTGCTTCTTCGTGAACCTGGCTGCCCTCTTGCGCCATCGCAGGCGAGAGGAGCAGCGTCCCCACAAAACTCAATTTCAACAATTTGGAAAGGCGCATTTGGAATTCCTTATAAAGAATTAGCTTCACAGGCAACTTAAAACGGGTTTCTCCGCGGCGCACATCTTTTGTTCGCGCACCGTCCATTTTGACCCACTACTCCGCAGTTTCGTTAGTATTCTCCACATGTCGCATTGTTTCTCGCGCAAGAACGGTGCCAATCGCGAAACGAGAACAACCCCGCAAATTGGTCCTATTTATCTCAACTCCGCCGACGCAAGGAAGTTTCAAACCATCAATTCCTTACACCGCGATCCTCACCTCTCCAGCTACAGTATTCCTCCTGTTCCAATCTCTCGGCCAACCAGCTTTCGAATTGTCTCCGCCGCGATTTCCGAGACCGCGATGCACGCCTTGCTGCGGTAATGCAGCGTGTTCCGAAGCAGGTTGATCTCCCGCATCGGTTTCGCCGCTTTGAATGGAATAAACGCGCAGCCGCTGCTCGCCCGCAATGCATTCGCCGCGATCTTCGGAATCAGCGAAATCCCCGCATCCGCCGCCACGACTGCCAGGAGCGTTCCGAGTTGCAGCGCTCCGATCCGTTTATCGCGCACCCGATGCAGCAGGCACCACTTATGTATCTGCCGCGACAAACAATGCGACTCCGGCAAAATCAAAACCGTTTCCTTCGCCAGATCCCGCCCGATGATTTCACCTCGCTTCGCCAGCGGATGGCTCAGCGGCACTGCCGCCAGCAGCGGTTCCTCCGCGCACTTCTCCAGCGCTCCCGACGCGCTAAACCGGCAGGTCGAAAGAATGGCCAGATCAATTTCCCCCTCCTCAACTTTGTGGACCAGTCGCTCCGTCACATCCTCCACAAAGTTCAACTCCACAAAGGGCAACTTCTCCGCCGCCGCCGCGAGCAGCTCCTGGATAATGAATGGCGCAATCGTCGGCAGAATTCCCAACCGCACCTCACCCGCCGGGCTATCGCTCCGATCGCTGAGGAAACGTTGCGCGGAGCTGACTTCATTAAGAATCCGTTGCGCATGCGGCAGAAACGCCTCCCCCGCTTCCGTCAGCACCACCTGCCGCGCCAGCCGATCGAATAGCGGCTGCCCAAGCTCCGATTCGAGCTTCTGAATCTGTTGGCTCAACGAGGGCTGCGCCACGCGCACTTTCTCCGCGGCTCGCGAAAAACTTTTCTCCTGCGCCACCGCCACAAAATAGCGGAGTTGGTGAATCTCCATAGATAGGCAGAAACTATGGCAATCATAGGAACAAAGTCTTTCCTTATCAATGTGGATTGACGCACTTTGCTGATGTTCCGAATAGCTCTTTGAGTTCAAAACGAAGGCAATCGTCTAAAGAGAGCGGGCCAAAAAATGCTCTTTACCGAACGGTAGATAAGATGTATGGTGCCTAATCACAGCATCCCGTTCCGAAGCTTTCGACGCCAAGATGAGGTGGGTCGGCGCACGCCGCACATTGCTGCGGCCTGCGCTGGAACCCGAAAGCCGAACATCGCTGAAGGCAAGAATTTAGCTGGTGACCCAGGGTCATCGGCAGAAGCAAGAGGGTGCGTCGTCGCGGACGCACCCTCACTCCTGAAAATGCTGCAAACTATCGAAATCCTATTCCACCCCGAGATCCGCTGGGAAGCGCCTCTTCAGAATGCCTCGCTGCTCCGTCACGCGCGCCGCGGAGCGTGCCTGCTTCCTTGGATCTGCGTCGCCTTCGCCTCGCGTCGCTCCCGCCGTCGCGCACGAGTTTTAATCAGCCGCTTTGGCTCCTGAGGTTCGCAAGATCGTAAGGGAAACCGGAACCTTATTTCTCGTTGCGCCCGCATTCTTCAGCCGAGTCGCCGCCGGCGCTTCCACGTAGATTTCTCCATCAGAAAATTCCATCGTGAGCGGTTCAGCATCCACTGGATCGATTGGGTAAGCCTCAATGAATCCAGGAACCAGCTCATTTTGCGTCGGCGCGCGACCGTGCGCCTGCCGAAACCGAAGCGCCGCGATCCCCAGTCGCGCACACCGTATCTGCCCGACAATCACCGCGCCTTTATTCATCGCCTTGCCGAGCGACGGCAGTATCATTCCCGAGATAAGATAACGCAGCCGTCTCCCCGCAATTTCCTTCCAGATGCTCGCTTCAACCTTCTGCGCGTCCTGCAACGCAGCGGGAAACTCCAACCCCATCGCTCGCTCATAATCGTTCAGCGCGGTAATAAAGAACGACAAATCTCGATCATCCGCCCCGGCAAATCGGCGCACTTCATATAGTGCAGCCCACGCGAACCACCAATTATCGTCCGGCAAAGAGCCGCCGCCGGAAGCCGCCTCAAACGTTTTGAAATCCATCTTGAAGATCGTAGTGCCAAGCGCTCGTTCCCCAATCATCGCGATCTGCATTCCGCGACCGGTTTTCTCTTCCGCGCGAGCCAATTCCCGTTGCATATCCGCAAGTTCAGCATCGCTCAGACTCTGTTCGGAGACGACCCGCTCCACCGCAACTAAATTGATGGCCAGTATCGCGATGCGCACAAATTGGCTGATCAGCACAGGCTCCAGTTCCAGCGACCGCGCTACCGCGAAGCTCGTATTTATCGCGCGCAGTGCTTCGGCTTTATTCCCGGAAGTGCTTTGGTCTATCGCTTCCCATTTTAATAGCTGCGCCAACCTCTTTAATTCCGCCAAATGAGGCAGAAGTGTGTTCGCTCCCTGCGTCAAATCGATCGGATACCGAGTCTCCGTTAGCTTCGCCGCCTCATGCAGTTGGTCGATTGTTTCGCGGTTCCTGCTGAGATGCAGTTTCACCGCTGCGGCCAATTTCTCGGGTAGAGGATCACCCACTTCAAACTCAAGGTTAATCTCATCCGGATTATTTGTTGCGCCCGCCATCACGAACAATCCTCGCGCTTCCAGGAACGCCAGCGCCGCATTCGAACTCGCCGGCACGCGCTTGTACCACATATCCAGTTCCGTCGGAGTCGTAGGCAGCTTCTTCGCTCTCAGTTCCCCGATCTGCCGCTTAACACCCGCGCCCGAAGAAATTCGATACGCCACCGCGCTCAACACGATAAAAGCGATCACTGCCAGCGGAATCCATCGCCGTGGCTTTTTCCAGGGCGCTAATCTCGTTGTGTCCATTATTCTAGTGATCCCCTGAAGATGTAATCTTGTGTTCCTCCGCTCCGTCCCGTTTCTCTCCAGAACTGCTCTTTGCTTTGCGCAAAATCGTGAACGCCACCTCCGGTAGGTTCGTTGATTTCGTTCCTTTTTTGTTCACCGCAGTGGTTGCTAGGCTTTCCACCCGAATCCCTGTTCCTTTCGCTCCAAGACTGCCCTCAAGAATTTCCAAATCCAAAGGCGCGCCGTCCACCGGGTCATCCGGAATCGCAGTAATGTAAGTTGGGACGAGTTCGCGCGCATCGGGAAACCGCTCATGCGCCAAACGAAACCGTTCCGCCGCCAGTGCAAGGCGTGCGCAACGCAATTGCCCCGCCAGCACCGCTTCCTTTTTCGCGGCAACGGAGAGCGAAGGCAGCAACATGCCCGAAATCAAGTAACGGATGCGATTCTGCGGAACTTCGCTTTCCACTTTCTCGCTGACGAGCTGCGCCTCGCGAAGCATCTCGGGAAATTCTTTTTCCGTCGCGCGCTCATACTCAGTCATCCGCGTGATGTAATAGCCCAGATCCCGGTCCGTCGCGCCGAGCACCCTGCGCGCTTCGAATAATCCAACTTTCAGCAAATCCGAAAAATCATCGAGCCCCGTCGAAGCGTCTAGGGAAAGCGCCTCAAACATCCTAAAGTCCATGTTGAATGCCGCCATTCCGAGCGCCCGTTCACCAATCATCGCGCGCTTCAAAGCGTCCGCTCCGCTCGTTTCCGTCCGCGCGAGCAGATCCATCAACTCGCCCAGCTCCGCATCGCTGAGTTCCTGTTCTGACACCACGCGTTCGACCGCCGGAAGATTGATCGCGATAATCGCAATTCGCACCAGATCGCTGATCAACAGTGGTTCACCTTCTAGAGTTCTCGCCAAAGCAAACGCCGTTTTGATCGCCCGCAACGCTTCAGGCCTGTTGCCCCTCGCAGATTGGTTGATCGCTTCCCACTGCAGAAGAAAAGCCATGCTCTTCAGGTAAGCAAGGTGCGGCAGAAGCGTTTCAAACCCTTTGGTCAGATCAATCGGATATCTGCTCTCGGGCAGCGCTGCCGCCGCGTGCAACTGCTCAAGCGTTTCACGGTTTTTTGCGAGATGCGCATCAATGGCCGTGTTCAGTTCCGCTGGCAGCGGCTCTCCCAGCGCGAGCTTCACCTTCATCTCATTCGGATTATTCGTTCCCGGTTGAACGAAAAAAGAATACGCCTCCAGATAAGCCAGCGCTGCATTCGAAGTCGCCGGAACCCGCCGATACCACAGATCCAGTTCCTCCGGAGACACCGGCAGCCGCCGCGCTTTGATCTCCGCGACCTGCCGCTTAACACCAGATCCCGAAGCAACCCTGTAAGCGACCGCACTTAGCACCAGGATCGTCAGCACCGCTAAAGGAATCCACCGGCCGGCCCGTTTCCACTGCGAAACTCTTTTGTTTTCAAGCATTGCTCTGACCCATCTGACCGTGCAAACGCCGCAACGTCACACCGATTCAATCCGCTAAAAACTCCCGCCATAGGCAGCACCTATTCGCCTCATAGGGACAAAGTCTTTCCCTATCGTTCTCAGCTCGGAGACGATGCCGCCATCTGCTTGGGGGAAGTCTCTCGCTTCCAAGCCAAACACAGGAGGAAAAGAATTATGTTTCTAAGAATCGATCGTTTGCCAGTCGAATTGCCGGTCTCCCCGGAAGTGGATCCCATCGCCGCTAAAAACGTCCAGGAGCTTTTGGGCGGACGCTTCGGCGAAATGTCCACGCTCATGAATTACACCTACCAATCCTTCAACATGCGCGGGCGCGACAAAATTCGTCCGTTCTACGAGCTCATCTCGAACATCGCCGCCGAGGAAGGCGGTCACATCGAAATCGTTTCCGCCGCCATCAATTCATGTTTGAACGGCCCTAGAAAGGATTTTGATAAAGAAGATCCCTCGGAGAGTCCATTTACTGATCTGCCCGGCGGCGCTTTCGGCGGCCATTACATCGCGTCCGCGCAGACCGCTCTCCCGGTAGATTCGCGCGGCATGCCCTGGACCGGTGACTACGTTTTCTCCTCCGGCAATTTGATCCTCGATCTGCTGCACAACTTCTTCCTCGAAAACGGCGCGCGCACCCAAAAGCTCCGCGTCTATCAAATGACGAAGAACCCCGCCGCACGCCAGATGCTCGGCTACCTCTTCGTCCGCGGCGGCGTGCATGCGATGGCCTACGCGAAAGCGTTGGAATCCCTCACCGGTGTCGACATGAAGAAAATGCTGCCGATCCCGAATATCGGCAACGCCACCTTCCCCGAAGCGCGCAAGTTCATGGAACGCGGCAATCACCTGCAACTCTATCGCTTCTCGCCGAACGATTACAAAGCGTGCGCCTCCATCTGGAACGGCATCGCCCCAGCCGAATACACCGAGAACGTCGGCGGCAAAACCGAATTCGAATTCGTCGACGCCCCCCCGCAAGGCGGCGACCTCGCCCACCTCGCCGGCATCGCCTCCAGCTTCGCCCCCAACTACGCCCCCGAAGAAATCTTCGAAATCGCCCAAAAACTCTACGCCAAAGCAAAAAACAAATAGCGCGTGGTAGCACGATTCGCGCTGCAAATCGTTGCGGCGCGTCTTGTGTAGCGCGGGCCTCTGGCCTGCGGGTTATGGCACCGTCTCGGTGCCAGTCTGGCGGTAACTATGATCGCGGGTTCAATTTGGGTTGGTGCATGCAAACAGGTGCAGGTGACGCAAGTCGCCTGCACCGCCCTTTTCATCGCAACACTCGAAACGCAATCGGCACAAAATTAGTCGAACCACTGCGCGACTTCTTCAACGCTGTCGCAGCTCGCGCGCCCACCTGATAACCACTGTCGAGAAGCTCAAAGGTGATCAATTCATTGTCGACGGGGTCTTTTGGAATTTCAGCTATCTGCTTCGGGAGTTCCTCCGGTTTCGGTATCTCACCATTATTTCGCAGCCGAAGTTTCTCGACCTCCAGCGCGAGCGAAACGCAACGGATTTGCGCCATCAGCAACGCCGTCTTCGTCATTGCGTTTGAGAACTCCGGAAGCGACGAGGCAATGAACTCACTCTCTGAAAAGCATAGTAAAAGCCCTCTCTCCTCCCCGCCATCAATTCGTTCCGCCTCGCGCACCATCTCCGCCACGTCCATTTCTAATGCCGTTTCCACCTCCCTCATCCGCGCCAGATAAAAAAAGGGATCTCGACGGTGCCCGCGAAGTAATCCACGCGTGTCCGTTCTGATGCTCTCTGCAATCTCTTGCAAGTTTACCGCTCTGCTTGGCGGGATGCCGAGGCTGGCGCGAAGTTCGCGGTGACTCATATTGAAAATAGGCAGCGTTGCGCCTCGCTGGCCGAGCAGCCCTCGTTTTAGCGCCAGAATCGAGTGCTCGTCTGCTGCCCGTGCCAAAACAAGGAATCGGTCGATTTCGGATTCGGTCAATCTCTGCTCGGTCACGACGCGCTCTAGCGCACTCAGCGCCATCCGAAGACAACTGATGCGCATCAACGCACTGACCTCCACCGGCTCATCCTTCAGAGAAGCCGCCAGCAGAAATCCACTTTCAACCCCGCGAAGGGCATTGGTCCGATTGCTTCTCGCCGAATGATATATTGCCTCCCACTTCAGCAATTCCGCCATGCGCTTCACGTGTGTGAGATGAGGCAGAAGCGTTGCAAACCCATCCCTCAGGTCGATTGGATAGCGGCTATTCGGCAGTTGAACTGCTTTATTCACTTCAGCCAACGCTTCGCCGTTACGTTCGACCATACTCGCAATTGCTCCCGCGAGTTTCGGTGGGAGCGGTTCACCAAGCACGAGTCGATCACTCAACGATCTTTGTTCATTCGTTCCAGGTTCAACGTAGAACTCGTTTGCTTTAAGAATCCCCAGCGCCGCGTTTTCCTCCGGAGGAACGACCGCGTACCACGCATGCACCTCTTTTGGTGAAGCGGGATAGCCACGCTCCCGAATGCCTTGCACTTCCCGCTGAAACGCTCGCTTCGCGTGAGTACGAAGGCCGATCACTGAGCCAAAAATAATGACCAGAAACGCAGCGCCCAATATTCCGTAGCGCCTCAAGCGCCGACGCCTTGCATTTCGATCTTGGTCCGACATCGCGGCACCTAAATAGACAGCTTCACTGCGCAAGACGCACGCGACAACTTTAAAAACACTTGCAACGTCCCCCCGGCTCACAACAATCCCCGGCGCATGAAACAGTATCGCCTGAACCGTTTGTTCAACTCCGCTTCCAACCGCTGCTTCGACGTCGCGGTGGATCACGGGTTCTTCAACGAACGCGGTTTCCTCCAGGGCATCGAGAACCTCGAAGAATCCGGCAAAACCCTCGTCCAGGCCGCGCCCGACGCCATCCAACTCACCGTCGGTCAGGCGCATTACCTCCAATCCCTCCCCGGCAAAGAAAAGCCCGCTCTGGTACTCCGCACCGACGTCGCCAACGTCTACGGCACCGTCCTCCCGCGCTCCCTCTTCAGCCGCATGATCGAGCAACCCGTCGAGCAAGCCCTCCGCCTCGATGCCTCCTGCGTCGTCGTAAATCTCTTTCGCATTCCCGAACAACCCGAAGTCACCGACCAATGCATCCAAAACATCCTCCGCATCAAACCGGAATGTGACCGCTATGGCATGCCCCTCATGATCGAACCGCTCGTCTTCCAACCCAACCAAAAAGCCGGCGGTTACATGGTCGATGGCGACCTCGAAAAGATCCTCCCGCTCGTCCGCCAGGCCGTCGAACTCGGCGCCGACATCATCAAGGCCGATCCCACCGACGACGTCTCCGTTTACAACAAAGTCGTCGAAATCGCCGGCCGCATCCCCGTCCTCGTCCGCGGCGGCGGCAAAGCTGCCGACAAAGAAATCCTCGAACGCACCGAAAAACTCATCCAGCAAGGCGCCGCCGGCATCGTCTACGGCCGCAACATCATCCAACACGCCAACCCCGCCGGCATGACCCGCGCATTAATGGCCATCGTCCACCAAGGCGCCACCGCCACCGCAGCCGCGAAGTTCATTTAACCCCGCCGAGCTTTCCCAAAGGGTAGGGCGCGTTGTCCCAACGCGCCGCAGGCGTAAGAAGGCCATATTTCAACCCGCATGTCCGCGCGTAACAACAAGATCCTCCGTTCCAGAACCGCAACGCGGTTCCGCAACAAAGCCCAGGGTTGATCGGAACGATCTACCCTGGGTTAGAATCACAAACATCAAGAACCCCAAAGCGGGTTCCGCATAATCGCGGCCCGGCGCCGAGTTTGTGCTAAATCTGATCCATAGATGCGTTAAAGTCGGCCTTCGCCGAGCGCACACTCACCAGAGTTTCCCGATACTTCCCATACTTCCTATTCTTCCTATTCCTCCCATCTTTCCCATCCTCTTCATCCTCTTCATCCTCCACCGGCATCCGTTTCTGCATCTCACCTCACCTTCGTCATCCTCCGTCCGGAGAACCGCAACGCGGTTCCGCCCCAAAGCCCAGGGTTGATCGGAACGATCTACCCTGGGTTAAAACCACCAACATCAAGAACCCCGAAGCGAGTTCCGCAAAATGGCCCAGTATCTCGCCACTCTAAAGCTTCTCATTGCCTTGTGTGGACTCGTTCGAGTATTGACCAGTGCTTGAAACGACGTGTTGCATCTTGTCAGAAAAACGCGCTGTATTTCTGACAAGATGGGCATTCGAGAAAATGCTAAACCTCCTGATTCCCTCCCTCTTAGCCGCATTTTTAGTTCAAAGGGGGTAATGTATTCACTTCCGAGCCATTGTCTGGACTTGGGACTCGAGTCAGAGATTAATCAATCGTCATCTGCAATTACATCTCAACGATCCTTAGCAGCACATGACCTGGAACCCACAAGACCTCCTTACCCTTCTCAACGCTACTATCGTTGACACAGGCGAAACCGAACTTGGCAACCACACGACATTTGCCTTTTCCGATCCTCTCATGAAATTCGAACTATTGGTGAACACCGGTGGAGAAGTAGAAGGCATTTTCCTTGCTGCCGATCCGGAGCGACCCATCCAAGGGTTGCCATTCTTCGAAACGTCGCTGAACTGCTGCCGAATCGCTCCTTTTCCTCGATCCGGAATGCCACCTGGCTTGGGCTTTTTCGTTGGTGAGAACTGGAGGGATATTCGCTTCACCATTACTCGGCGCGAAGACGGTTACATTTCTCTTTCCGGTGCCTGGCCATAATTTCGAACATGTGATTGTCCTCCGAATTAAAAAGCCGATTGAGAGAACGCGAACTCACTGCCGATGCAAACCGAGAATTACCTAAATGAGATCACCGACGGATTCCATACGGATACGACCGCCAAACACAGCCTTCAAAAGACGCACCCAGAAGTCCTCCTCGATTTCGTGCAGAAGAAGATTCAAACACTCGCAAATGCGGCGGATTTGCGGCGAGCTCTGATCGCCCTTGCGTTCTCCTCTAAAGCCGGGGACGATCGAGATTATCTCCTGTTTCTCGCCGACCTCTACAGACGGGGCGATGACTCTAGACTCCCGGTTTTTCAAATTTTCCAAGAAGCCGCAGACCTTCTCCAAAGCCACGTTTCCGAGACCGCCGTTACTCTGCTCCGCGCGTTCCACAAAAGCGGTGTCTTCCGCGAGAATGGCTTCGTTGCGCCAGATGATTTGAAAACGATTCTTAAGCGAGGTGACGCGATCGCGCTGCGTCGCTGGGCGCACTCATTCGGGAATTCCAACTACCGCACGCAAAGCGGAGACACCCCTCTGCATCTTGCCGCAGTAACCGGTAACACGCAGTTTGCGAAAGATCTCTTGCGCGCCGGCCACCAGCCACATGTTATGAACGCGTCCGGTGAAACCGCCGCCGCGGTCGCACAAAAACATTCGCACGTGGAGATCGCAAAACTCCTCGCTGACGCTGCAAAAGCAGCTTCGTGATGCACTCCTGTTCAATAGATTAATCTTAGTTCGCTATTCGGCAATTTCCCGCCCTCTGCCCTGGCTCCAGCATCGAGATCAGAGAAATTTCCTCCCGCTTCTAGCATCAGTGCGGAGCAACTCATTCCCCGTCCCGGTGGTGCGAGGCCCAGCCGCGAAGCGGCTCGTCTCCTGACCGTACTGATCTGGCCGAGCTTTTCGCGCGCCGCACTCATGAAACACCGCCGCACCAGCAGGACAATCGCACGCCCTTCCCTCTCCCAGCAGGGGAGAGGGCTAGGGTGAGGGGTTCTTTCGCTTTGAGCAGGCCAAGCAGCACGCCATACGCGTTGCACTTCATCCCAAATCCCACCCATACTCCCAATCCACAAACCCCATGAGATTCGGCCCCGCAATCGACGATTTATCGCCTCTTGGGGGACTGCGGTCTCATTCACCGACACTGAGTTCTAGTTCACTCCTCGGGTAAGTGCTTCCGGACCTCAAATGTTAAAAGTCCCTTGTCCGTGGCCTCTCGCAGCCCTGGAATATAGCTCCACAGTTTCGTGTTTCTAAACACCACCGCCGGCATCTGCGCCATCCGCGCATACCAGCCTTTACGCCCCGGCCCATGCATTTGGCCCAACTGCGACGGCGGCGTCTTGGTTAGCACGTCGATCAGATCATCCACATCTCCTTTGTAACTCGTGATAACCAAATCGACTCCCTCGTCATAACACCCGTGCTCGTATCCCCAGAAAGCTTCTTCGCGACTGCAACCGGAACCAAGGTTCACCACGGCTCCATTTTTCTTATCTATGATGACCCCGATTGATCCGAATAGCGGCTCCGGCCAGGCAAAAAAGAAATAAGAACCTCGATCGATGCACTGTTTCTCCGGCTCCCCCGCCGCCTGCCCAAACTCTTTCCGGAAAATCGAAACCGCCGTCGCAAGATCGATCATATTGCTCCTTTCGCGTTCGGATATTCTATGATGCCCCACGAACCACGCCATTCAAATGACTGCGCGCTACGAAACTTTCTAGATTGCAAACTGTCCATTAACCTGCTTAACTCACCTCGCCTGAGTGAAGAACGGCACGTGGTTGAATAGAACCTCGCTCGGAAGCGAATTTCCATTCATCCCCGCAAAACAAGCACACCTGTCGTGTGTACATCAGCCGCTTCTCAGGCCAGACAGAGAGGACGCTATGAGAAACGTCGAGAGTGAACGCGGCTATGTAGTGCATCCCGCACGGCGGGACCAATCTGCGAGTATCTTCGTCCACCCATCCACCAACCCTCACCGGGGAAACACGCCGCTCCGTTCCACATCCTTGTTTTCAAAAGCGCCCGTAATTCCACCAATCCCGGGAAATTCCACTTCGCCGTACCGCCAAACCGGAACTTTCTTTCCTCTGCGTTCCTCTGCGTCCTTTGGGTCCTTTGGGTCCTTTGGGTCCTTTGGGTCCTTCGCGTCCTTTGCGGTCAATTCCCCGTCGCAACTGCCTGATTTATCGCGTGTGCGCGAAGCGCCCAAGTGTTTATCAGTTCATTCTTTTAACGCTTATTATCGCCAAATCCACCTGTCGGCTCCGAGTCAACATTCGCGGCGTAAGCACCTCATTTCACGCAATTTCACGTTAAACAATCCACGCGCTTCCAAACCCACTTCTCTGAGGAACCCAATTGCAATCGAACTGCGTGAATTTCGCGCGTTCAACTCCCCAAACTCGTCTCGTCATCCCACCTCCTCCGCCATCACCAAACCCGCGTTGTACCTTGTCTGTACCGCGAACGCGAAAAATTTCAGCAGTCAACATCCACTCCACTCTGTCTGCGAGATCTTCCGTGCTGTCACACCCGTCTCCTTTTTATGTCGCTATGTCGCCACGTCGCTATGTCGCCACGTCGCTAAGTCGCGGGACCCGCCAAAAAACTTACGTAAATTGTATCGCCTCCGGAGACCTCCATTCCGACCCTATTGTACCGCACTTTTTTGCTCTGTACCGCCACTTTGAAATTTTTTGTAAGTCGAAAACAGCACCGCTCAGCAAACCGCCGAGTCCGATCTCTGAAAGTGCCCTCCGCACCCGGCTCCCTATTCGTGTTGATTCGTGTTCATTCGTGGTTGCCTCCGCCCACTTCACAAACCGCTTGAGATTATGGGGCGAATCGATGATTTTGTCGGTTCTCTGGGGTTGCGGATTGGATTCACCGCTGAGCGCTGAAGGTAGCTGCCATGCACGCTTCCACCTGCCCCGGACCAGACTGAATATGTTGCCGACGCAGGATCTAAATGTAGGTGAGTTGGTGCGGCTCAAATCGCCGCGGGTCATCAAGGAAGAATTGCCCGCCAGCGAAGCCGCCAATCGCACCGTCGTCGAAGGCCGCCAGGCCGTCCGCAAAATCCTTCGCCGCGAAGATCCCCGCCTCCTCGTCGTCGTCGGCCCATGTTCCGTGCACGATCCGAAAGGCGCGATGGATTACGCCCGCCGCCTCGTCAAACTCCGCGACGAACTTCAGGACCGCCTCTTCATCGTTATGCGCGTTTACTTCGAGAAACCGCGCACCACCGTCGGTTGGAAAGGCCTCATCAACGATCCGCACCTCGACGGCACCTACGACATCGAATTCGGCCTCAAGCAAGGCCGCAAACTTCTCCAGCAGGTGAACGAACTCGGCCTCCCCGCCGGTACCGAATTCCTCGACTCCATCGTCCCCCAATACATCAGCGATCTCGTCACCTGGGCCGCGATCGGCGCCCGCACCACCGAATCCCAAACCCATCGCGAAATGGCCAGCGGCCTCTCCATGCCCGTCGGTTTCAAGAACGGCACCGACGGCAGCCTGCAAATCGCGCTCGACGCCATGCACGCCGCGCGCACCCCGCACAGTTTTCTCGGGGTCGATCAGGACGGCTTCACCGCCATCGTCCGCACGAAAGGAAATCCTTTCGGCCATGTCGTCCTCCGCGGCGGCCGCCTCAAAACCAATTACGACGAACAAAGCATCGCCGAAGCCACCGCCGCCCTTCAAAAAGCCGGCCAGGACCCCGTCCTCATGGTCGATTGCAGCCACGCCAATTCCAACAAGCAGCATCGCCAGCAGGAAGAAGTCGCCCGCGTCGTCGTCGAACAACGCGCCCGCGGCAACAAAGCCCTTATCGGCCTCATGGTCGAAAGCTACCTCGAAGAAGGCAATCAGCCCGTCACCAACCGAGCCGAACTCAAATACGGCGTCAGCATCACCGACGCCTGCGTCAACTGGACCACCACCGAACGCATGCTCCGCGAAGCCCACGCCAAACTCGGTTAGCCGCAGCGAAGTTCTCGACAGAGCCGGACGCCTGCTTATATGCAAGTGGCATGCGCCTCGGATTTTTAATTGTCGCGCTGCTGTTGTGGGAAGTATCAGCAGTAGCCGCAGGCACCTACTGCAACCCCCTCGACCTCGATTACAAATACAACTTCGAAGAAAAATGGCGGAACATCTCCTACCGTTCCGGCGCTGACCCCGTCCTCCTCCATCATCACGGCGAATACTTCCTCTTCAGCACCATCGCCGACGGCTACTGGCACTCACCCGACCTCCGCACCTGGCGCCACGTCAAACCCCAGGGCTGGCCCGAGAAAGACATGGTCGCCCCAGCCGCCATCTCCGCCAAAGGCCGCATCTTCATCCTCCCCTCTACCTACGAACGCCGCCCAATCTACACCCTCACCGACCCCGCCGGCGCGTCGCCCAAACTCGAACTCTTCAACGACGAACTTCCTTACCTCCCCGGCGCGCTCGGCCCGTGGGACCCCGCCTTCTTTTACGATGAAGACAAAGACGAATGGTATCTCTACGTCGGTTCCTCGAATCTCTTTCCCATTTACGGCATCGAACTCGACTGGTCCAAAAAACTCACCTACAAGCGCACCTCCCTCGAGATGATCGTCCTCCGCCCCGAACTCCACGGCTGGGAACGCTTCGGCAGCGACCATCGCGACCCCATCAAGCCTTTCATGGAAGGCGCCTGGGTCACCAAACACGCCGGCAAATATTATCTCCAATACGGCGCGCCCGGCACCGAGCACAACGTCTACGCCAACGGCGCCTACACCGCCGAGAAACCGCTCGGCCCCTGGACCTACCAGGCCCACAATCCCGTCTCCTACAAACCCGGCGGCTTCGTCAACGGCGCCGGTCACGGCAACACCTTCCAGGATAAACACGGAAATTACTGGAACACCGGCACCCCCTGGATCGCCGTGAACTATGACTTCGAACGCCGCATCGCCATGTTCCCGGCCGGCTTCGACCAGGACGGAATCATGTATGCCAACAACCGCTTCGGCGATTTCCCGCAACGCGTTCCCACCAGCAAATGGCAGCGTTCCGACGACCTCTTCGCCGGCTGGATGCTCCTCTCCTACAAAAAACCCGCGCAAGCCACCTCCACCTCCTACCCATACTCCGCCGTCAACGTCACCGACGAAAACCCCCGCACCTTCTGGCTCGCCGAAACCAACAGGGCAGGGGAGAAGCTCACTCTCGACCTCGGCAAATCCTGCGAAGTCCGCGCCCTCCAGGTGAATTTTACCGATTGGAAATCCGGCCTCTTCGCCAGCGGCCCCGAAGTCTACACCCAATTCCTCCTCAATTATTCCGACGACGCCCAAACCTGGAAAACATGCGTCGACCTACGCCACGAAAAGCGCGATCGCCCCAACGCCTACGTCGAACTCGCCTCGCCCATCCGCGCCCGCTACATCCAGTACGAACACCTCTACGTCGCCTCGCCCAACCTCGCCATCAGCGACCTCCGCGTCTTCGGCACCGCCGCCGGCGAAAGAGCCGCCACCCCCGCCAAACTCACCGTCCGCCGCGACACCGACCCCCGCAATGCCCATCTCACCTGGGAAGACGTCCCCGGCGCCACCGGCTATAACATCCTCTGGGGCATTGCGCCTGACAAACTCTACAACTGCTACCAGGTCTGGGCCGACCAACGCCCCCGCCTCGAAATCCGCGCCCTCACCCTCAACCAAAAATACTCCTTCGCCATCGAATCCTTCAACGAATCCTCCGTCTCCAAGTTAAGCGACGTCGTGAACGTCGATTAATGTAGCGCAGACTTCAGTCTGCCCGCCCATCACCCTCTTAACTTACTCTTAATCCCCTCGAAGACCTACAAACCCGGAGTCGACCGAGCTTCCGCCCACGAACCACTTCAAACGACACCCGGTAGGGGCACGTTCCACCCGTGCCCCACTTAAACTTCGCGCGACGCAACCGCTGAAACCCGAGAGCGCTCCAGCAGGACCAGGCACTGCTTCTCTTCCCAAGCGCGTCCTCCGCCTCTAGTATTCTAGTATTCAGTTTCCGATATCCGGTTCTGGTATCTGGACTCTGGTATTTGGTATTTGGTATTTGTGATCACCGGCCGCCATCGCCCCGCCCAACTCTTCCGCTTCGACGCCGAAAAGTACGAAAAACAAAAAAACGCAGCTTCAACTTCGAATTATGACAACCAATTTTTCCGCGCCGACATTGTTCAGAATTCACCCCGGAGGGGTGTCGGAAAGTAGCCGGTGTGCAAGCGAGTCTTCGAGCGCAGCCACCGGTTAACGAGGACAAACAAATTTGCACCCCGGCAGGGGTGCCGGAATTTCACGATCTTGCCTGCGATGCCAAATAACCACCGATCAATCCGACGCAATCTCCACCCATGCAAATCCAATACCTAACCGGAGACGCAACCGCCCCCATCGGCAAAGGCGAAAAAATTATCGTCCACGTCTGCAACAATATCGGCGAATGGTGCCGCGGCTTCGTCCTCGCGATTTCAAAACGCTGGCCCAAACCCGAACAACGCTACCGCGCCTGGCACCGCGGCGAGACGGATCAACCCTTCGCCCTCGGCGAAGTCCAATTCGTTCAAGTGACAAACGACATCCACGTCGCGAACATCATCGCCCAGCGCGACGTCCGCCCACAAAACTGCATTCCTCCCATCCGCTACGAAGCCCTCCGCGATGGTGTCCGCAGAGTCGCAGCCGAGGCTCGCCGCCTCAACGCCTCCGTTCACATGCCGCGAATCGGCTGCGGACTCGCCGGCGGCAACTGGAACCAGGTCGGCCCCATCATCCAAACCGAACTCGCCGACCACCAAATCCCCGTCTTCGTCTACGATTTTCCGTCTACGGGTTAACCCGCCCGCAAACCGAACGATGTAGCGCAGACTGTAGCGCCGACTTGAGTCTGCCCGCCCTCCAAACGCGAGCCGCTCTACCTTCAGCCCGCGACACTGCTTCCACCGAAAGCCCCCTTCATTAAGCCTGCGGAGGGACGATCCTCCGGGAGTCCCACTTCAACATCGCGCGACGCAATTGCTGAAACCAAGCCGGCTCCAGCAGGACTAAACCAGGCTTTTTCGACTGAACCTTACGCGGCACATCTCCGTCAGGCCCGATATTAGACCCCGCGCTATCTGTGCTTTCATCGCAGTAATGCTGCAGAAATATGTCGTGGCTCGCTTTCTATGAGATTTTTGAGGCTTCTCGAGAAAGACGTTCCGCCATTGATCTCAACAACTTTAAACCATCCGGCCTTTCAGGCCTTACGCTCAAATGTGCTGAGGCCATAAATCACAATGGCGTGATCGTCGGATGGGGACTCGATAGCGGGGGAAATCGACGAGCGTTTATGCTTTCGCCGCAATGAAGTTTGGCTTAACCAGTTCACGACAAACCACCAGCGGCTTCACACTTGTGGAGCTGCTGGTCGTCATTGCCATCATCGCTATCCTCGCCAGTCTTCTTCTATCAGGAATCGCTGGAGCAAAGGAGCGAGCTCGAACCGCTGTCTGCATTAACAATCAGCGCCAACTCTATTTGGGTTGGGCCATGTATACCCACGAGAACGACGGCCGCGTCCCAGGAAACAATGGTGGAGGTACTCCTGAAAGTCCAACGTGGGTTAGTGGTTTTATGTGCTACGAAACCGATCCGTGGTTCTCACGCGAACGCGGTGACAGCACCAACAAGCTGCTGCTCAATCCAGGAGAGTTCGGGAGCATTGGGCCCTTTGTCGGAAGTGCTGATATTTATCAGTGCCCAAGTGATAAATCATGGCTCCTCATTGACGGCAGGCGTCACCGCCGCGTCCGCAGCTTTACGATGAATAATTTTATCGGGCACGACCAATCAAACCACATTCCTAATTTTCAGTGGTTTGCAAATGAAAACGACCTCGCTGCCGCCGGACCAAATCGGATTTATCTATTCATCGATACCCACGAAGACACCATTCTTGGAGATTTTTTCGACTTTAACATGCAGGAGAAATTTTTCAGTGTGCCGGCCTCCCGCCATGGTGGCGGAGGCGTGGTTACCTACGCGGGCGGTAGCGTCGCGCTAAAAAAGTGGAAAGATTCACGGACGAAACTTCCATTTACCCGCAGACGGGTCCTGGTGACACCGTCACCAAACAACCCAGACCTCGATTGGCTCCGCTGGCACAGCACCGTCCCGAAGTGAACTGGTAATTCTCCCCAAACAAAAAGCGCCCGCACTCCACCGAGCCGGGCGCTTCGCAAACCTAACACTTCCCTATTTCGCTACCTCGTTATTTCGGACTCAAATAAACTCATTAATCAACCCCTCCAAAAACTCCTGCCGACCCGACTCATTCGGATCAATGTCACCCTTCTCCAGGATGTAAGCCTCGAGTTCCTTGAACCCAACCTGGCCCTTCTCGATCTTCGTCCCGATCCCGCTGTCCCAGGTCCGATACCGATTCTTCACGAATTGATCCAGCCGCCCATCCTTGCGAATCGCCGAAGCAATCTTTAACCCGCGCGCGAACGTATCCATGCCCGCGATGTGCGCGTAAAATAAATCCACTGGTTCAAAACTTTCCCGGCGCACCTTCGCGTCGAAGTTCGTTCCGCCCGTCGTGAACCCGCCCATCTTCAGCACGCTCATCATCATCTGCGTGGTCAGGTAAATGTCCGTCGGGAACTGGTCCGTGTCCCAGCCCAGCAGCACGTCGCCCGTGTTCGCATCGATCGATCCCAGCGCGCCCGCCGCCGCCGCCACTTCCATCTCATGCTGCATCGTGTGCCCCGCCAGCGTCGCGTGATTCGTCTCCAGGTTCAGTTTGAAATCGCTCAGCAGATTGAACTCGCGCAGAAAATTCAAGCACGCCGCCGCATCCGAATCATACTGATGCTTCGTCGGTTCTTTCGGTTTCGGTTCGATATAAAACTGTCCCTTGAACCCAATCGATCTCTTAAAGTCCACCGCCATGTGCAGGAACTTCGCCAGGTGTTCCACCTCACGTTTCATGTCCGTATTCAGCAGCGTCGTATAACCTTCGCGCCCGCCCCAGAAAACATAACCTTCACCGCCCAACTGGTGCGTCACTTCCATCGCTTTCTTCACCTGCGCGCCCGCATACGCGAACACATCCGCATTCGGGCTCGTGCTCGCCCCGTGCAGATAACGCGGATGCACGAACAAACACGCCGTGCCCCAAAGCAACTTAATCCCCGTGCGCTGCTGTTCCTCCTTCAATACCGCCGCCACATCATCCAGCGCCTTGTTGCTCTCCTTCAAAGTCCGCCCTTCCGGAGCCACGTCGCGATCGTGGAACGCGTAAAAAGGCGCGCCCAACTTCTCAATAAACTCGAACGCCACCCGCACCCGGTTCTTCGCGTTCTCCACCGAATCACTCGCCGCCTCCCACGGCCGTTGCATTGTTCCCACCCCGAACTGGTCCGCACCCATCCCGCGGAACGTATGCCAGTAAGTCACCGAGAAGCGCAGATGATCCTTCATCGTCTTCCCATCCACCACCTCGTCCGGATTATACCACTTGAACGCCAGCGGATTCTTAGATTTAGGACCTTCGTATTGGATCTTAGAAATATTCGGAAATGCTTGCGGCATATAAACGGTAATAGTTGCGCCGCCCGAAACAGCAGAATTCCTGCGCAATTTGTTCAGAAACGGCAGCCCGAAACGCTATGGGAACTCACTTCCCCCGTCCAGAACGATGTGAAGGGGATACTCGAACAATTCAGATCTGAAAGGAACGGCGACCGTTTAAATCATTCAACATAATCCGACACGACACGATCCGACACGATAACGTTAACGAGAGAACTGCAGTTAAGATACTGCAAGCGAATGCTTTGCATAAAAAGACGCGCGCTTTTGTTTTTTGTGGTGAAAGGACTTGCGCGGAAAATGAAAGTGGCTATTTTAACCGCCCTTCGATCAAGAGATTGGTTGAGGAATGGGGCCGAGAACGGGAAGTAAGCGGCTGAAAAAAGTTTCAGAAAGCGCTTGCGGGGGAGGGGAATGTGAGTAATTTCACGGGCCGCTGAAAAAGGATGGCCGGGTCTGGGAACGGGGTGAGCGACAGCGAAAAAGAAAGTGTGAAAATAGCTGTTGACGGGGTCGGGAAAGTGACTAAGTTAGACGTCACAAAGTTGATTGTTCTTTAACGCTGGCCGCACGGCAGTGAAACGCGGCAGGCGATTTTGTCGTCTCGAAGTGC
>DASVNK010000065.1:0-175204 GCA_036383895.1 Verrucomicrobiia bacterium
AGGCGATCGGCGAACTGGAAGGAATGGAGCGCGTGATCGAGGCGCTCTCGCCGTTGCCAAAATGCAATGGGCACACCGTAAACGGCCACTAAACCGCTTCATCACCGCGCTCACCGGTGCGGATGCGAATTGCGTCTGATACCGGTGTGACGAATACTTTACCGTCACCGATCTTGCCGGTTTTGCCGGCTTTGACGATTGCCTCGACAGCAGCGTCGATTTGGGAATCGGGGAGAACCATCTCGATTTTTACTTTTGGCATGAAGTCGATGGTGTATTCGTTGCCGCGATAAATCTCCGTGTGGCCCTTTTGCCGTCCGAAGCCTTTAACCTCGATGACGGTCATGCCTTGGATGCCGAGTTCGTTAAGGGCCTCTTTGACTTCCTGGAGCTTGAACGGTTTGACGATGGCTTCGATTTTTTTCATGGGAAAGGCAGGTTAGTCGTTATAGGCGCGTTCGCCGTGTTGGGTGAGATCTAAACCAACGAATTCTTCTTCATCGGTGACCCGGAGGCCGACAGTCGCTTTGAGCACGGCGAGAATCAGGAAGGTGGCGATTGCTGACAGGGCCGCGGTCAGAGCGATGCCGATGAGTTGATTGAGGAGTTGGCCGCCACTGCCTGCGAGCGAGACGACCTGGTCGCCGCGCTTGAAAGTGTTCACGATGAGCGGATTGACTGAAGGGCTGGCAAGCAGGCCGAGCAGAATCATGCCCACGGTGCTACCCACACCATGCACACCGAAGACATCGAGCGAATCGTCGTAACCGAATTTCGCTTTGAGGTGCGCGACGGCGAGGTAGCAAACGATTCCGCCGCACAGGCCAATGAGCAGAGCGGAGGGGATGGTGACGAAACCAGAAGCAGGGGTGATCGTGGCGAGGCCAGCGACCATTCCAGAGGCGGCGCCGAGAACACTTGGCCTTCGTTTGAGGAGCCATTCCAAGCCCATCCAGCCGAGAGCGCCTGCCGCTGCCGAAAAATGCGTTGCAGCAAAGGCGCTGACGGCAAGCTCGCCCGCGCCCAGCGCGCTGCCGGCGTTGAAGCCGAACCAGCCGACCCAAAGCAGGCCGGTGCCGATCAAGCTGTAGACGACGTTGTGCGGCATCATCGGTTCCTGCGGATAACCGGTGCGTCGTCCGAGCACGATTGCGCAAACGAGCGCAGAAACGCCGGAACTGATGTGCACGACCGTTCCACCGGCGAAATCGAGCACCGGGATTTTTCCGCCCAGCGCCCAATTAAACAGCCCACCTTTGCCCCAGACCATGTGCGCGAGCGGCAAGTAGACAATGGTGACCCAGAGGATCATGAAGAGTAAATAGGCACTAAACTTCATGCGTTCGGCGACGGCGCCGCTGATGAGCGCAGGCGTGATGATGACGAACATCATCTGGAACAACATGAATGTTTGGTGCGGGATGGTGGCGGCGTAATCGCTGTTCGGAGTGGTGCCGACACCTTTCAGGAAAAAGTAGCTCAATCCGCCGAAGAATGGAGAGCCTTCGCTGAATGCCATGCTATAACCATAGACCACCCAAAGCACGGACATAACCGCCATTAAGACCAGCGAGTGCATCATGGTGGCGAGAACATTTTTTCTGCGAACGAGACCGCCATAGAAGAGAATCAAGCCTGGCGCAGTCATCATGAGGACGAGCGCGGAACTGGCGAGCATCCATGCATTGTCGCCGGAACTGATCGACGGACCGGCGGAGGCGGCTTGCTCGAGTTTAGCCAGCCGTTCTTCGAGTGGAGAGATGGTGGCGGCGTGAGACGATGCGAAAAAGAAACTAAAAACCAACGCGAACAGGACCGCAGCAAGGCGGTTCATGGGTTGCATGAACGCGGTTCATGTCAAAACGGTGGCGCGGTGTCAATTCGGTTCTTTTCTGTGGCAAAGCTTTTTCGGATGTCGGCTTTGTTGAACTACGGTGTCTTGTTAATGCCCTTCGCTTTCTCCGGTCGCTATTTTCCTAAAAAGACAATTTTTGGGAGCGGACGTTCTGATGGAGTCTGGAGGATGGTTCCCGACAGCTTTAACCCGTGATCGGTAACCGCACCGTGACCGTAGTCCCTCTACTTACTTCGCTGACCGCTTCTATTGAACCGCTGTGCGCCGTAACAATTGCTTTCGAAATCGCCAACCCGAGGCCGCTTCCGCCCTTCTCGCGCGAGCGGGATTTCTCAACGCGATAGAAACGATCGAAGATTCGCGGCAGGTCCGCTGGCGGGATGCCAATTCCTGTATCGTTGACGCGCACCACGGCGAAATTATTTTCCACGCCGGTGACGACTGTGATCGCGCCCTTCGGCGTGTAATGAATCGCGTTTGTCAGTAGGTTAACAATTACCTGGCTGATGCGTTCTGCATCCCCCTGCGTTTGAGCCGTCGTTAATTCGGTATGCAACTTCAAACCGCGTTCGTGCGCCAGAGGTTCGATGAGTTCAAGCGCGTCGTGTGCTACTCGCGCGAGATCAAACCATTTTCTTTCGAAGTGCTCCTGGCCTCCATCAAGCCGCGCCAGTTGCATGAGCGATTCGATTAACCCACGCATCCGCTGTGCCGCGCGCTGGCATGCTTCCAGGGTCTGTCGGTATTCTGCCGCGGGACGTTCGCGCCCCAGCGCCAACTGCGTTTGTGAAACTATCACCGCCACCGGCGTCCTCAGTTCATGCGACACATCGGTCGTGAACCGTAATTGTTGCGTGAACGCAGATTCGAGCCGCGCAAAGGTCGAGTTCAACACGGAGACCACTCGTCCCAATTCGCTCTCCGTCTCGCCCTGCGGAATCCGCTGCGAAAGATCGCCGCTCGCAATTTTCAGCGCGGTCGAACTGATCGATTCAATTGGCCGCATCGCTCGACTCGCCACAAACCATCCTCCAACTAACCCAAGCGCGAGAATTCCCGCACCTGTTCCCAAAAGGAGCAAAGAAAGCTTCCTAAACTCCGCGAGTTCATGTGCAATCGATCGGCCAACTACAATGACGTCGCCGCGAGGAGTGAAGCGCACGTATTCGCGGTAAAGACCGCGCGTTCTTGGTCCAACGGCATCGCCCGTTTTCGGACGTTCCAAATCCTCCGGCGCGTCGCTGCTCCGCATCCGTTGCTCGCGGCGCCAAATCACATGGTAGATTCCCGACTCATCCGCCAGGTCAGGTGCGCCAAAGTTCGGCGGCAGTTCTTCCGGCAGGCGAAGGTCGCGCATTCGTTCTCCAAACCGCGCGCGAAGCGGTCTGCGGTTTTGGTTTGTGCCGAATTCTTCGGACGGAAAATTTCCTTCACGGCGCCCTGGCCCGGGTCCAATCAACTCGTCTGCTCGTTCTCCGAGTCCTGGACGGCGCCCTTCGCCTGCGGGGCGTGGTCGTGGCGTGAAGATTAACGCGAGCCGGTCCTGCAATTCCTGGTCGACCCGTCGAAGTTCGCGCGTTCGTTGCAATTCAAAAGCGGTGTAACCGAACCCGGCGAGCACCAGCAACAAGATGATCCCGTGCCAGAGTTGCAACGACCATTTGATGGACCGAAAGATCATGCCTTCTCGATGCAATAGCCGTGGCCGCGGCGAGTGGTGATGAAATCAGCGCCCAGCTTCTTCCGCAAATTGGATACATGCACATCCAGCAAATTTGAAAACGAAGATTCGTTCTCATCAAATAGATGGTCATACAACGTGGTGCGCGTTACCACTTCGCCTTGTCGAGTGACCAGAAATTCCAGAAGTGAATATTCCCGCGCGGTCAGCGGAATATTTTCCTTACCTCGACGAACTTCTCGCGCGCGCAAATCGATTGAAAGATCTCCAATCTGAATCGCTGGATTCGCTATCCCCGCCGACCGCCGAATCAAGGCACGAATGCGCGCCAGCAATTCCGGCAAATCGAACGGCTTCACCAAATAATCATCCGCACCCGTATCGAGTCCCCTCACGCGGTCCGCAGTCCGATCCCGCGCCGTGAGCATCAACACCGGCGTCTTGCGAATCTCCTCATTTTTATGCGCCCGAATTTTCTCCAGCACTTTCCACCCGTCGATGCCGGGCAACATCACGTCCAAGATAAGCGCGTCATAACGAGCCTCAGTCGCCTTGAACAATCCATCCTCGCCATCCTCAGCCGTATCCACCGCGTAGTCTTCCTCGCGTAAGGCTTTGGCAAGTCCGGCCAGCAAATCAGGTTCGTCTTCGACTATTAAAAGTCGCATGGTTGGTGAACAATAAGTTCGTGTACCTTAAGATTGCGTGAATTCCCAAAGAAATAAGGCACAAATATTTGCAAGAAAGATTGTGGCTTCATGTTTGCTTAAGGTGCTGTGCACTAAGATGTAGTCGTGAATATGCAAAACAAAATCATCACATTGTTGGCACTGGGGATCGCTCTGCCAGTGGTTAATCTGCAGGCTCAAGACGCCGCCACCGAACGTCCGTCCCGTGAAGGTCGCGAAGGTCGTGGCCCACGCGGCGATCGTCCGATTCCAGGAATTTTCGGTGCGTTGGATGCGAACAACGATCGCAAACTCGACAAGACGGAAATCGCTGGGGCGACTGACGCTCTCAAGAAACTCGACAAGGACAGCGACGGAAAATTGACCGCTGCTGAACTGCGCGGCGGGATGGGTCGCGGTCCCCGGCCGGATGGCGACGCTCCCCAGGGCGATCGTCCGAACCGTGGTCCTCGCAACGACAGCGAAGAGCGCGCCGGTCAGCGTCCGCAAGGGGATCGTCCGGCGGTGGGTGGCGGCGGGCCATTTGTGGCCGCACTTGATGCAAACAAAGACGGCAGTCTCGATGCCGACGAACTCAAAGGCGCCCCAGCCGCGCTCGGAAAGCTCGATAAAAACAGCGACGGCGAAGTAACTATGGAAGAACTCGGCGTGGTGCGCGGACGCATCGGCCAGGGCCGTGGCGGTGAAGGCGGCCAGCCAGGTCGCGGGCCGCGCGGGGATCGCAAAGCCGGTGAAACCACTCCTGAGCAAAAGCAGCAGTAGGAATTCGAGTTCGATTAGCCTTTGAATCGAGTTATCGGCAGGCCGGGCAGGTTGACAAACCACCTCTCGGCCTGAACTATTTCGGTTATGCGTTTCCGAGGAGTATTCGTGGGGTTGGCCGTGTTTGTGGGTGCATGTTGTTGCTCACTGGAAGCCGCGTTGAAGGTTCAACTCGTGGCAACGAACCTAGCGCGACCGGTTTTCGTTTGTTCCCCTCCCGGAGATTCCAACCGGCTGTTCATCGTCGAACAGCGAAACGCGCAGAACGTCGGCCGCATCCGAATTTTCGATCGAGCCACGGGCTCTCTGCTGGCAACGCCTTTCCTCACCACTCTCCCGGTGCGCAATGACAGCGAAGAAGGACTACTGGGGCTTGCCTTCGATCCGGGCTATGAGACAAACGGATTTTTTTACTTGAATCTCAATCCACTTGTGGGGGCGCGCCGGACTGAGATACAACGATATCGCGTTCAGGGTGATCCCATTACTTCGAATGTCGCGGACCCGAATAGCCGCGAGATGATTCTCAGCTACGATCAGCCGTTTTCTAATCATAACGGTGGGTGGCTTGGTTTCGGTCCGGACGGGTATCTTTACATTGCCAGTGGGGATGGCGGGAGCGGCGACGATCCGCAAAACAACGCCCAGACTAGAACAAACCTCCTGGGTAAAATTCTCCGCATTGATGTTCGCGTTCCGGAAGGAAACACCAATAAATATCTTATTCCCGATGGAAATCCGTTCAAAGACTCGCCACCGAGGCGCGGCGAAATCTGGGCGTTCGGGCTCCGCAACCCTTGGCGCTGCTCCTTTGATCGTGAAACCGGCCATCTTTGGATCGGCGATGTGGGGCAGAGCGCACGGGAGGAGATAGACGTTAATCCTGCTGGCGTGGGCGGTCTGAATTTCGGCTGGCGGCCTCGGGAAGGATTTATTCAGAACCCGAATCGACTCGGGGAGAATCCGGTTACGCCCCGTACCGATCCGATCTTTGACTACGATAATAACTCGTTAGGTGTGAGTGTCACAGGCGGGTATGTTTATCGCGGAACTGCAGTTCCGGAGTTGCGTGGCAAATACATATTTGCTGATTACGGTTCCGCTCGTTTTTGGACGACTACTCTCAACGACTCGCAAACGAACGGGACGACCACGCAAATCACCACTGACATCAACCCAGGGCAGGCTGCGGTTCGGAGCATTTCGAGTTTCGGCGAGGATGCGGAAGGCGAACTCTATATTTGCGAACTGCACGCCACGAACGGTAAAATTTTCCGAATCCTCGCCGAAGGCCCGACCGCCGCAATCATCCGCAGCGCAGAGCTTAGCGGAAGTGAAATCGTGATGAGTTTCGATGCGCTTGCTACGCAGAGTTACGTTGTCGAAGGGACGGGTTTGTTGGGGCAGGGGACCTCTTGGGATCAAGTCAGCTCAATTTCTGCCGCCACGACCAACCGCACTGTCACTGTGACAAACGCAGTTACGGGCGATGCTCGCTACTTTAGAATTCGCAGCGAGTAATGCATGCCGGAAAGAGAGCCCGATGGTGGATCGTGCCCGCTTGCCTCACAGCGGCGGTGGGGGCCCTCTGGGTTTTTCCAAAGTTCTGGTTTACTGCACAGGCCGCCGCTCACACAAAAACTTCCTTAACTGAAAATCGCGATATCAAAGGTTGGATCTTCGAAGAAATCCCGATCAGCCAGGCTGCGGAACGCGCCCTCGTTGCCGATCACATAATCAATGGCGAATTCCGTTCGGCCGCGGGCGAAGCAATTCGCGTCTTTTCTGCAAAACGCCACACCGACAACCCCAACGAAATTGGCCTATTCGTTCACACGCCAGACCGTTGCTGGGTTGAAGGGGGTTGGAAACTGGAACCGAGCGCACCCGGCTTTATCGAAACTAAACTTCACGGTGCGCAGCTCGCGTTGGAACGGCGCATCTTCCAACACGGAAGCAACAAAGAACTCGTCTACTTCGGAGGCTTGATTGATGGTCAGGTGCCGCCCTATCGACTCGATCACAATCTTTCGATGGCCGCTCGGACCGCCTTAAACGAGACGTTTTCTTCAGCCACCGATAAGGTGCCCGATTCCAAACTTCACTTCTGGCAGCGGCTCTGGTCCTCCTTCACCAGCAGAACACAGCTCTCCGGCCCTAAGCACTTCTTTCGTATCTCCACACCCATTCACTCGGAACGTATAGAACAAGCTGACCACCGCCTGATGGAATTTCTGCGGAATTGGTTGCGTCCCGCGGAGTTGAAGCCCGAGTTGATCCCTGACCTAGCTCCGCAGTGATCGGCTTGCAGTTACGGAGCTCTCGGCACCGCCCTTCTGAACCGAACCGCCGTGTTTCAACTTTTTGAATCCTTGTCGAACTGCGACGGCCATCCACGGCGTCGCAAGCAGAAGCAACGTTAGTAGGCCGCTGCTCCTGTTCTCGCTTAACAAGATGTAGGTCAGAACCCCGCTGCACAGACCAATCGGAAAAACCAGCCACGCTCCAGAACTGCCACCCCGTAGCCGCGAAGCCCTTCCTTTCAGAAACGAAGCTGCTGCCGCACCAATCGCCGCACCGACAATTGAGCCGGCGTACCGCAGGTCTGCAAAAATCAGATTCTCGGTGATAAAAAGCGGATGCGGAAAGTAGTAAAAGTAGCCCGCGCACGCCCCAGCCAGCGAGCAAACCATATACAGTAACACTACGAAAATCCGAAACTGGGAATTCTGCATTAACTAACCTTGCTTTCTCGTAACGACATCGATCCCGTCAAGCGCCTGGGAAATGTCGTTTGCATTCGCGGAAGTCTGTTGGGTGATGCGGTAAAGATGCGTTTTAGTACGCAAGAGAAGACCGGCTTTTTCGAGCGCCGGAGTGGCCATGATTTCACCATCTACAGAGTTTCTACCCAATACCTTGAACTCGGGACTCGCTCTCACCACGGTCACCGTTCCGTTTTCCGCAGAGAAATAGATCTTCCCGCTCGCCTGCACTGGCGAGGCCCAGTACGTGCCTCGGAGTCGTTCGTTCCAGATGAGATCACCGGAATTTTTTTCAACACACGAAGCAATCCCTTCCTGCGAGACGAAGAATAGGTAATCGGACACGAGCACCGGTGAGGAAATCAGCGGAATCGAGCGGGTCGACTTCCACGCTCGTTTAGGTGCAGCCTCGTTCGAGTGCCATTCCAATGCCCACAGCTCCGCCTTGTTGTATCCGGTGCAAACGTACACTGTATTTCCGTCAATGATTGGCACCGGAATTGGGCAGAACCCAGGAATCTCTACCGCCCAAAGTTCGCTCCCCGACTCAGGATTGTATCCAAAAACGCGATACGAACTGCTGCTAATTATCTGAGGTGTGCCGCCGATTTGTGCGAAAACTGGCGTACTGAAGCTCTTCCGATATGGGACCGCCGTTGCTATCCGATTCGAACGCTCAGTTTTCCACTTCACCTTTCCGGTCTGAATATCCAAGCCAGCTATGAAGCGATTGTCCGTCCCATCACACGAAACAATTAGCAGATCATTGGCCAGAATAGGACTGGAACCCGGCCCCATTTCTTCATCGTGAAATTTGAGTTCAGTATTCGTCCATAAAACCGCCCCATTTGTTGTGCTCAGGCAAGCCACGCCATGCGTGCCGAAGGATACATAAACCCGCCCATCGCCTACTACAGGCGTCGGCGCAGCCGGATTATTAACCCGATGCTTGGCCGGCGTTGCTTCGAGAGCGAATACCTCTTGGTTAACCAGAATAGCTCCTGTTTGGGCGTCCAGCCCGACTGCTCGCAACGAGCGGTCCTCGCTCGTCGCCGTTGTTAGCCACACTTTTCGTTCCGAGTGCACCGGTGACGAAGCTCCGGTCCCCGGGACGGCGGTCTTCCATGCTACATTTGCGGTTTCCGACCACGACTCCGGAATCGGCAGGTGACTCGGTGCGTTGCCCTGTGACGGACCTCGAAATTGGTGCCACGAAAAATCGCCTTCACTGCCTTCAAAATGCTCAGCAGAAACAAGGTTCGTCCCAACCGCTGCGCTTTTTGAAGACGCCTGCTTTCCGCACGCAATTAGGCCGCAGCAGACAAAGAGGGTAAACAGCAACCCTGCTTTCCCTCGCGCCCGGTCTTTGTTCCAGTTCAATCCGCTGAGCATACCGCTTTGTTTAAAAAAATGCCGGTTAGGCCTAGTACCCCGATGACCATGAGAATTCCCGCAATTCGGTACCGCCAGCGCACGCCTTCCGGTTGTTCGCGCACTTCCATAAAGGCGAATAAGTCGTTCAGGTCTTGCCCTTTCATCCCGGTCAGTAGGTTTTCCGGCATCAGCGAAATTGGCGAGCGAGAGTGGGTCGAAACCTTGTCTCGCTCCAGCCGCACCTTTTCATTCCCCCCCACCATCATCTCGACCATGTTCGCATCCGACGACACGATCCGGCCAGTGTAAGCTTCGCCATCCCGCATTTGAAACGTATGCGTCTCAAAACCGGAACGAATGCTATGGGACGGTTCCGTAATTTCTCGCAATGCAGAGTTGAAGTCCATCAGCGAACCCAAATGTGCCAGGTTCGGTCCCAAAAGTTCTGTCGCCCCATCCATGCTGTGGCACTGCGCACAGCCACGTTCCTGGAACAACGCGCGTCCATGAAGAGCGTTTCCCCGGACGACTTTGTTTACTGGCGGGGTCCGCTGGCTGGGAGTAAACCACGGGGCTGGAATAATTCGGTATATTGCCCCGGTCGGTGTGGCGCTTGGCGTCAGATTCGCCGGCGACGATCCAAACGAACTCACATACAGGTCTCCAGACGGTGAAAACGTCAGGTCATACGCCTTAGGGATTCGTGCGAAAGGAACTTCGCGGGGTGCCAGCCCGAGATCGGCATCACTGTTTAGCGTCACCTTTGCAATCGCTCCATCGCCCGCAACTCCACCAATTCCCCAGAACGCCACGAAAAGCTCAGCACCTCCGCCGAACATGTTTGTTGCTGAACTGAACGTGATGTTGCAAACACCGCGCGCGGTGCTCAGCCGCAAAAGAGGCGAAATGCTTTCTTGCACCCCAAATTTGCCTGGGTTATGTCCGTAAAACTTCCCTTCGCGTGCCAGATTAAGCTCCTCGAACGGATTTCCGCCGCCTTCGTTGTCGCTGAAAAAAAGCTCCCCTTTCGAATTGAAAGCCAGCCCGGGCGCAAACCGTACGCCCGTCACGAAGCGCTCTACTACCTTCCCATCTCTGGAAATTCTCAGAATACTGCCACGCCATTTTGCCGGGTCAGGCGCAGGCTCAGGGTTGTACGAGTCGGTTGACAGGCTCGCATACAAAAAGCCGTCTGTCCCAAAACAAAGCCCCAGCGTCCAATCTTGCGTATCCTTGCTGAATGGAAACCGAACTAAAGTGCGGCTTTTTTCCGCTTTTCCGTCTCGATCGCGATCTTCGTAAACGCGAATTTCCTGCGCGGTTGCGACATATAAATCATCCCCGTCGCATGCGATCGCCGTCGGGTAGCGCAGCCCGTCGTTACTGACCTCGCAGAACAGCACGGCGCTATCCTCCAGTCCGTCGCCATCCGTATCCTCAATCTGAAACACCTGCCCCACGTAATTGGCCACGAAAATATCTCCCCGCTCATTCCCCCGTATCGCTCCCGGATTCCAAAGTGGCACCCCGGAATCGATGGGTAGTTTGACCGGCGCGTAATTGCCATACACTTCAATGCTGCTGTCCAGGTGCTTTTCGATCGTTCCGCGAGTGGGCGTCACCGGGGCGGCCGAGGCAATTAGCGTCGTGCCCAAGGTCCACAAAAATAAAAACGCCCGATAAAGCATTGCTCGTTAGCCGCAGCAACTCGCTACAGGACCGCACCTTCTCACCCGCACTGTGCCATTCATCAAGTTGGATCCTAGCCGAACGGAGCCGCACTCTTCAAAGCCAAAGATTTCCGATTCCAGATTCTTCTTCTTTGGGCAGAATAATTATTGTCGAACTGATCCTAATTGGGCTAGTGTTTCCCGCTCTTAGCTTGTATGCAGTCTCTGCCGAAATCGTTGTTCCTGTTCGTCTTTTGTCTTCCCTTGGCCATCCTCTTTGGCATTTTGCTCGCTACTCCGCTGAGTGACCAAACGATGTACGTCGTGGGTGGCACGATGCTGCTCCTTTTGGTTCCGTTCATGCTCACGGGGCATCATTCGTTCCTGATTCTGAGCTGGAACGCGTTCATTCTAGTCTATTTCCTTCCTGGCAAACCATACCTTTGGATGCTGATGACGGCGATCAGTTTGTTGTTCCTGATTGTCACCAAGACGCTTAATCGCAACAGTATACGGCTAATCTGGGTGCCCCAGGTCGCGTGGCCCTTGCTCGCCATTGGACTCATCACCTTTATCACCGCTCAGCTCACCGGCGGCGTTGGTATTCGCGCCGTCGGCTCGGATACGTACGGTGGAAAACGCTATGTTTTTCTATGGGCCGCTATCGCCGGGTTTTTCGCCATCAGCGCAATTCCTGTGGATCCACGAAAACGGCTGTATTTGGCCGGTGGTTTTTATCTGCTCGGAATTACCGCTTTCTTCAGTAACCTGGCTTACATTCTTGGTGAGGCTTTTTATTTCCTCTTCCTTCTGTTTCCGGTGGATTGGGCTATCACCCAGTTGGGCTCGGAGGCCGTGGTCGGTTACTCTCGCATCGGTGGATTGTCTCCTGCGAGTCTGGCTTTTTTCTCTTTTCTCCTGATGCATTACGGCCTCCGCGGAATTCTTGATTTTAAAAAACCTTGGCGCGCTTTATTGCTGGCCGCCACGGTTGCCCTTGGTCTGTTCTCCGGATTTCGTGCTACGATCGTCTTGGTTGCTCTTTTTTTTACGGTGCAGTTCCTGCTCGAAGGGTTGCATAAGACGAAGTTCTTGCTCATTGCTGTCCTTTTTGGCGTGCTCCTCGCTGCGTCGGTCCTGCCCTTTGCAAATCGTCTCCCGCTGGCCGTTCAGCGTTGCCTGACCGTGCTACCCCTGCAATTGGATCCGGCGGCCGAAGAAGATGCTCGCGGCTCCACCGACTGGCGCTTTGAAATCTGGCGCAGTGTCTGGCCGGATGTGCCGAAATACCTGCTCCTCGGTAAAGGTTATTCGCTCGACCCCAAGGACATGTATTTCGCACAAACGCATATCTCTCGCCGCATTGATGTCGGTTATGAAGGCGCGGTAGTGGCTGGCGACTACCACAACGGCCCACTATCAATCGTAATTCCGTTCGGCATTTGGGGGGTGCTCGCGTTTGCCGCATTCATCATCGGCTCGCTGAAGGTATTATGGCGCAACTACAAGTTCGGCGATCCTGAGATCGAGAATATCAACCGCTTTAATCTAACCGCGTTTATCGTTCAGCTCATCTTCTTTATCTTTGTTTTCGGTGCGTTCTATCTCGATCTGGCGAAGTTTGTCGGGATCGTCGCGCTAAGTATTTCGCTGAATCGCGGCATGGCTGGCCCTGTAACCGCGCCCGCGAAGGCGCTGGCGGACACGGAATCTGAACCGGAGGAAGCGCTGGTTGGCGGGCGCTTGGAACCTGCCTTCCGCGGAGGGGCACGCGCTTAACTGCGCAGCGGTTTACTTAGGCGCTGAGCTTGCGCATCAGGACCGTCGCGTTGTGCCCGCCGAATCCGAATGAGTTGTTCAGAATGGCGTTCACCTGGAGTTCGCGCGCTTTGTTCGGCGCGTAATCGAGGTCGCACTCCGGATCTTGGTTTTCCAGATTAATGGTCGGGGGGACGATGTTGTTTTGGATCGCCTTGACGCAAATGATGCTTTCTACGGCACCTGCGGCGCCGAGCATGTGGCCAAGGGCGCCTTTGGTTGAGGTGACGACCAGTTTCTTCGCGTGCTCGCCGAAGACTGATTTGATGGCCTGCGTTTCGGCAACGTCGCCTTGGGGCGTGGAAGTGCCGTGGGCGTTGATGTAGGAAATTTCGGTCGGCTGCATGCCAGCCGCTTTCAACGCCGCCTTCATACAACGCGCCGCGCCTTCCCCTTCGGGAGCGGGTGCGGTCATGTGGTTGGCATCGGCGGTATTTCCATAGCCGGCTAGTTCGCAGTAAATGCGAGCGCCACGGCGTTTTGCGTGCTCGTATTCTTCCAGCACGACAACGCCCGCGCCTTCACCCATCACGAAGCCGTCGCGGGAGACGTCGAAAGGGCGGGAGGCTTTCTTCGGTTCATTGTTGCGCGTGCTCATCGCTTTCATTGCGCAGAAACCGGAGATGCCGAGGGGGACGATCGTTGCTTCTGTTCCGCCGGCGAACATCACATCCGCTGCTCCCATCTTGATGGTGCGCCAGGCTTCGCCGATGGCGTGGGTCGAAGTGGAGCACGCGGAACAAGTGGCGACGTTTGGTCCGCGCAACTTGTAATACATCGAGAACAATCCAGAGGCCATGTTCAGGATCAGCATCGGGATCATGAACGGCGAAACGCGACCGGGACCTTTTTCCAAAAGCACTTTGTGCTGCTCGCCGGTGGTGTGCAGACCGCCAATTCCGGAGCCGATGAAAACCCCAATCTCGTCGCGGTTTACCTTTTCAAGATCCAGGCCGGAATCGAGCAATGCCTGGTGCCCAGCGTAAACGCCGAACTGTGCAAAACGATCGGAGCGCCGCACTTCCTTGGGCGAGGGGAACGCCGGGGTCGGGTCGAAGTTTTTCACCTCGGCCGCGATCTGCGTGTCGTATCCGGTCGTATCGAAGGAGGTAATGCGATCAATGCCGCATTCGCCTTTCAGCAGCGCGTTCCACATCGTCTCGACATTATTGCCGAGCGGGGTCACTGCGCCGAGACCGGTTACGACCACTCTGCGTTCTGTTTGGCCCATATAAAAGAAAAAGGGCAGCTGGCTTGTGGCCTGTGGCTGCCCTGCAAAATCTGGCTATTATTTCTGCTGGCTGTCCTCGATGTATTTAATCACATCGCCGACGCTTTGCAATTTCTCCGCTTCTTCGTCGGGAATTTCCTGGCCGAACTCTTCTTCGAGCGCCATCACCAATTCAACCGTATCGAGCGAATCCGCACCGAGGTCTTCAATGAATTTTGCATCTGGAGTCACCTGGTCCGCGTTCACCCCCAGTTGCTCAACAATAATCTCTTTTACCTTCTGCTCGATCGATTTTTCCGCAGCCATTGTGTTCTCCGTTCTTGTTTGTTGCGTTGTGTCTAAGCGACGTGCCCCACAGCGTCAAGTCCTGATTCAGCAACTATTTTTACGCGCTGAATTTTCGTTCTGAAACACCGTCGTGCCGCTCCACCAAAGTGTTACGCCATTACCATTCCGCCATCCACCGCCAGCACTTGCCCGGTGATGTAACGCGCTCCGGGACTCGCCAGGAACAGCGCCGCCGCCGCAATGTCATCGACTTTCCCGAGTGCTTTCATGGGGATGTTGCCGAGAATCGCGGTCTTGGTTTGTTCATTCAGAACGGCCGTCATGTCGGTCTCAATGAATCCCGGCGCGAGCGCGTTCACCGTGATTCCACGGGACGCGAATTCGCGCGCAATCGATTTTGTAAATCCAATCAATCCAGCTTTGCTCGCGGCGTAGTTCGACTGCCCCGCGTTGCCCATCAAACCAATCACGCTCGCCACATTGATAATTCGCCCCGACCGCTGCCCAAGCAGGTGCCGCGAGAACGCCTTCGTGAACGCAAACGCCCCGCGCAGATTCGTGTTCAGCACCGTATCCCAATCCTCATCGCTCATGCGCATGAGCAAACCGTCCTTGGTGACGCCCGCATTGTTCACGAGAATATCAATCTTCCCGGTGTCTTTCAGAATTGCTTCGGCTGTGGTCGCGACGGCTTTCGGATCGGCGACATCCACGCCGTAAGCCCAGGCCTTCCGCCCGAGCGCCGTGATTTCATCGGCCACCTTCTTCGAATTTTCGATCGATCGCGCCACGCACGCGACATCCGCGCCGGCTGCCGCGAACTTCAGCGCAATCGCCCGCCCAATTCCGCGGCTCGCTCCGGTCACTACCGCAATCTGATTCGCTAGTTCACTCATGGCGCGCTGTTCTTAATTTGATTGTGGTTCAGTGGAAAGAGCTTTTGCAGTCGCATGCAAGCTGGCGACATCTGCCACATTCAATATCTGCACGGTCTTGTCGATGCGCTTCATGAATCCGCTCAGCGCGTTCCCTGGTCCAAGCTCGATAAATCGCGTGAACCCCTGTCCGATCAAATACCGAATGCTCTCCTCCCAACGAACACTCGAAGTCACTTGTTCCACCAATCTATTCGCAATCTCGCCTGCGGTCGCATGTGGCTGTGCCGTCACGTTGCTGATCACTGACACTGCCGGTAAATGCAGCGGCACTTCCGAAAGCACCGTGCGCAATTTCGGCTGCGCGCTTGCCATCAACTTCGAATGATACGCCCCCGCCACCGTTAAAGGCAGCGCACGCTTGGCACCTTTTGCCTTCGCCAACTCACACGCTTTGTTGACCGCCTCCAGATCCCCAGAAATCACGATCTGCCCCGGACAATTCAAATTGGCCAGTTCTGCTCCCGATTCTTTGCACACCTCGCGCGTAGGGGCTTCATCCAGTCCGATGATCGCCGCCATGGTTCCCTTCGTGACCTCGCAGGCCTCCTGCATGTAACGCCCGCGCAACCGCACCACCTTCAGTGCATCTTCGAACGACATCACCCCTGCAGCCGCCAGCGCCGTGAACTCGCCGAGCGACAATCCCGCCGTCGCCTGAAACGTCAAACCCGGCACCTGGTTCCGCAACATCTTGAATGCGACCCAGCTCACCAAAAAAATCCCCGGCTGCGCGTTTTCGGTCTTCGTCAACTCCGCCTCTGGCCCGCTAAAACAAATCGAAGTCAGGTCATATCCGAGCACCTCATTCGCGCGCTCGAAGTATCCCTTGGCCGACGTAAAAGTTTCCGCCAAGTCCTTGCCCATCCCGACTACCTGAGCGCCTTGCCCCGCAAATAAAAGAGCGGTTTTTTGCATAGAGCGCGCGATACAACCCCAACCGTGCGCCGTGTAAAGGAAAATACCGGGGGTGGTATGGCTATAACGAAATGGAAAGTCCCTAACGTTATCGTGTCGCTGCAACATTCCGTTTTTCCTGTTTTTTGGTGTTCTATTCGATATATCAAATTGTGCGCGAGTGTCTTGGGGCGCGCGGAGCGTGTTAACGTTATTGGGTCGTATTGTGTTTTTTTGTGTTACGCCGGGCGGGTTGAAGGTTTCTTGAAAGTTGAAGGTTGTGTTTTGTTTGGCGTGAAAAAACGTGAAATGAGGTACTTGCGTTGAGGTGAGAAACTTGGTGCGCATTTCTGGGAACTTCAACAAAACCGCATAAAGCCGATTTTTCAGGAACTTACGAATGAAAACAGGCGATAAAACGCGATAAATCGTAGTGGAGGTGATGTTCGAGGCGATTGTCGAAAGGGTTCGATCCGAACGGGAGAAGGTGGCGAGGGAACCGTTAACGTTAGCTGTTACTTTTGTTGAGGGCGGGACCTGTAAAATAGAACAGAATTCGTTCGATTGCAGGCGTTTAGGTGTGTTTTTACGCCTAAAATTATCTGTTATTACCTGTGAATTTATCTGTGATTTAACAGATAACGCTGACGGAAATTGGAGATTGAAGATTGCAAATTGAAAATGGAATGCGCTGGTTAGCTTAACGTGAAATCGCGTGAAATGAGGTAGTCGCGGGGATTGCCGATGGGAATTCACAGCAGGGGCCGAAGTGGAGCGCGGACGAATGGGTGCGTTTGGTTGGCGATAATAAGCGATAAAAAGCGATAAATCAGGTAATCGCGACCGAAAAGTCGACATTTTGGCGGAGGTAGCAGGGTGGAGGGGAGTAGCAAAGAGATCACAGAGGAATGGCTCAGAGGTGCACAGAGGGTAGCTCCCAAAGTTCGGCGGAACGAGTTGCTGCAATTTCTTCATGGCGATCATAATTCGATTCCACCTTTGCCGGAGAAGAAGAGCTGCCAGTTTGGACGCGAGCGTCCCTAGAGTTTTTCGGCACACTACTAGTGTGCTTGGTTTTCGGGGGTGAAGAGAAATTCGCTTCCGAGCGAGGTTCTTTTCAACCACGTGCCGATCTTCTCAGGCGAGGTGAATTTTGGCAGGAAAGGGGACTTGCGGCAAGGAGAATTGCCCGGCAAAAGTAACTGTCGTTCGCCCTCTGAATTAAGATGCCCGCATTATGAATGGGACATGCCGTGAATGAAATATTTTCGTCTCAGACCTTGTTCAAACTCGCGGTTCAATAACTCACTTGAAACGAAACGAGAATACAATCTGCCGGGTGTTATCTGCAACAGTTGCGGTCAGACCTGGGGACGAACAGGTGTGATTTATCCCGCATTCTCACTGCCTTCGGAATTAGACGAGAGCGATTACCGCAGTCGCTGGCCGGTTCCGATCGATAGATTTCGCAATCTGAGCGGACCTCTAGAGGCTGCGTGGGACAGCGAATTACCTGTAGGGCCTGGATTAGAGTTCGGTAAGTCGATTGGAAAAGCGTACGGCAAATTTGGTGATTTCGCGTGGAAGACAAATTGGTGCGCATTTATATCAAAATGCGCTCTCTGCCGGCTCCACCAAAAAGGTTTTTCCATTTCGATAGGAGAACCAGAAATCTTTCAACATGTGGGAAGATTTGATTATTCCGAACTTCACATTGACGCATTCGTCGCAGATTAAGGAGAATTTGCTTGAGGCTTTCAAAATGGGTGCTTCAAGCGAGCGGAAGAGGTGTTATCTTTGGGGGTGACGAAAGATTCTTGGATTCGGCGAGGAGTTGGTAGGAATGCAATCTTGCGGCGTGATCATACATGGCAGACACGATGAAGAGTTCATCGAGGCTGGTTTGTTCGACGAATTGTTCGAGTTCGGCGCGGACTTTTTCGATGGAGCCGACGAAGGAGTAGGTGAGCATGGAGGAGACGTGGGATTTTTCGATGGGGTTCCAGTATTGATCGATGTTGTCGATGGGCGGGGGAAGCTTGCCGGGGCGTCCGCGGATGAGGTTGGTGAATTGTTGTTGGGCGGAGGTGAAGAGGCGGCGTGCTTCGTCGTCGGTATCGGCGGCGAAGACGTTCACGCCGGCGGCGGCGTAGGGTTGCTTGAGTTGAGCGGAGGGGCGGAAGTTTGTGCGGTACGTTTCCAATGCTGGGAGGAGAGCGGAGGGTGCGAAGTGGGACGCAAAGGCATAGGGCAAGCCGAGTTTGGCGGCGAGTTGTGCTCCATAAAGGCTGGAGCCGAGAATCCAGATGGGGACGTTCAGACCTGCGCCGGGAACGGCCTGGACAGGTTGGCCGAATCGGACGGGCTCGAAGTAGCGTTGAAGTTCGAGAACCTCATCTTCGAAATATTCGGCGCGGGATTGGTCGCGACGGAGGGCGAGAGCGGTTTTCTGGTCGGTGCCGGGAGCGCGGCCGAGGCCGAGATCGATTCTGCCTGGGAAGAGAGATTCAAGGGTGCCGAATTGCTCGGCGATGACGAGAGGCGCGTGGTTCGGCAACATGATTCCGCCGGAACCGACGCGGATGGTTTTGGTTCCGCCAGCAACGTAGGCGATGGCGATGGAGGTCGCGGCGCTCGCGATGCCGGGCATGTTGTGATGCTCCGCGAGCCAGAAACGATGGTAGCCGGAGCGTTCGGCATGTTGAGCGAGGTCGAGGCTGTTGCGCAAGGCATCGGCGGGAGTTGAACCTTCCGGGACGAAAGCGAGATCGAGAATGGATAAGCGCACGTTTCCTCCTTGCACAGTAACTCCGAGCGAACGTTCACGCTTTCGGAAGAAAAGCAATTCGGGGACTAATAATGTTGAGAGAAGATGAGCCGGGAGATTGGGCGTGCTGAGATAAACGAAGGGGGATTTGTTGTTAGTGTCTGGGTTTGAGGTGCTTGCCGCGGATTTAATGGGCGCAATTTGGATCAGGCCCGTTCCCTCTTGTTTTCCGGCGGGGTGTGCCTAAGCTGTGGGTCGCCCTAACGACTATGAACAGATTGCTGGCGATTCCGGTAATTACCGCGATCGCTTTTTTTGCCGTCACAATTTTCGGTGGCTGCGCGACTCTCAATGAAGAGGAGGAGTTGCGTTCTGCCTTGCAGGTTCCTCCCGAGAAGATAGTTACTGCGAGCACGGCGGAATTGCGCGCGCGGCGTGAACTGCTGCAGGAAATGATCGTGCAGATCGAGCGCGAGGTGGAGATGAAAGCGGGGCTGCACATGGGGGTGACGATCCACGATGATCGCTCGAAGCTCTCGGAACTTTATCGCGAAGCGCGACAGATCGATCGCGAGATTTTGCGGCGGACGCAGACGGCGGATGTGCGCGCGGTGAGCGAAGAGAATTAAGCTGCAGCGGCTGCGCTTGGTGCGGCCTTTTTTGCGGACGGAGAGACGTTTTCCACGATGGGAGTTTTGCCGAGCAAGTGAGCGCGGCGTTGCGCCTCCTGGGTGAGCGCGTTGATGAAGGCGGTCGGCTTGCCTTGCCAGACGATTCCGAAATTCGCGGTAGGAAAATCGTCGAGGGGGAAAACGCGGACGCGGCGCGAGAATTTGCGGCCGGGTAGTTCGAGGCCGACGCCGAAGCCGTATTCGTTTTCGACGTAGGCTTCGATTAACTCAAGTGACGTGAGTTCCATGCTGGCTTTCCATTCCACGCCGCGGGCGCGCAAGCCTTCCTGAAAATTGCGGCAGATCATTTCGTTGGGCGGGAGGCAGAGGAGGGGTTCGGTGATGCGCTTTTGTTTCCAGAGTTCGGAGGGATCGCGGAGCCTGTGTTTGCGGTTGACCAAGAGAACAAGGGAGAGGCGCAGGATCGGAATGGATTGGAAGGTGTTCGGAATATTCTTGTCGAGGAGGGTCATCGCGACGTCGAGTTCCTGCTTCTGCATCCACTGGATGAGGTCGGGCTGGTAACCGGAACGGAGGACGAGACGCGTGGTGGGGAAAAGGTGGCGGATGCGCTGGAAAATATCGGGCAAATGATCGCGCAGCATGACGTCGGAAGCGCCGATGCGAACGAGATCGGTGGAGCCGCCGCGAATTTCTTCGGCGACATTATCGATGTTTTGGAAGAAGGGTTGGATGAACCGAAAGAGTTTGTCGCCGGCGGGAGTGAGGCAGAAGGGGCGGCGTTGGAAGAGGCTGACGCCGAGGTAATCTTCGAGCTGGAGAATTTGGGCGCTGACGGCGGGTTGCTGGATGCCGTAGGGCATGTTGCGGACGGCTTCGGCGATGCCGCCATGACGCGCCACGTAATAGAACAATTCGAGATGATGAATGTTCATGCTCATGGCGTGCAGTATGGGCTACGGACTACGGGCGATACTGAGCTAAAGCGCTCAGCTTAGCGAGAGCTTTCCCGCTGTCGATGAGGTCGGCAGCCAGTTCGAGACCTTCGACGAGAGACTTGGCTTTGCCTGAAACGAAGAGTGCGGCGGCGGAGTTCAACAAGACAGCATCGCGTTTCGGGCCGCGATCTTTGCCGGCGAGAATGTCGCGGAGGATCGCGGCGTTTTGCTTGCGGTCGCCGCCGCGGAGGTCTTCGAGGCGGACTGGTTGCAAGTTGAAGTGGGCGGGGTCCATGGAAGAAGTATTGAAGCCGCGATCGTGGTAATATTCCGCGATGGTGGTGGGGCCGATGGTGGAGAATTCGTCGAGGTGCGCGCCGTCGATCGAGACGGAACCACTGACGACCATCACGCGGCGAGTTTGCAGTTGTTGGAGGACGCGGGCGAGCGGTTCGCAGAGAGCGGGGCGTGGCACGCCGAGGAGTTGCGCGGATGGACTGGCGGGGTTCAGGAGCGGGCCGAGAAAATTGAAGATGGTGCGATGACCGCGTTCGGCGGCGAGTTTGCGGGCGGGGCCAATGTTTTTGAAGGCGGGGTGATAATTCGGCGCAAAGAAAAATGCGAACTGCTGTTCGTGGAGAGATTTGGCGGCTTGTTCGGGATTGAGGTTGGTGGGAATGCCGAGTTCATCGAGGACATCGGCGCTGCCGGACTGGGAAGTGATGGCGCGGTTGCCGTGCTTGGCGACTATTACACCGGCGGCGGAGGCGATGATCGAAACGGTGGTGGAAATGTTGAACGTGTTTAGCTTGTCGCCGCCGGTGCCGCAGACATCGAGGATTTCGGCGGCGCGTGTTTCGGGGCGAAGCTGCGGTTTGATGGAGCGGGCGCGGAGTTCGGAGGCGAAGGCGGCGATCTCTTCCGGCGATTCGCCCTTCTCGGCGAGAGCCACGAGGAAATCTACTTTCTCATCAGCGGGCATGTCTTCGCGGGTGAGGGATTCGATGGCGGCGCGAACTTGTTCGTTCGTGAGCGCGACGCGATCTCGCAAGGATTCGGTGAGCGACCTAAGCACGCCGAACATTAATCATAGTGGCGCGATGGGTCGAGATTCAATCGAGTGCGCGGATGATTGAGCCGGCGATGTCGAACAGGTCTGGTTCGCCAAACACCCATCCTCCGCCGCTGGTGTAAGTATCGGAGGGCGCGCGATAGGGATCGCGGCGCATGGATTCGATGCGCTTACGTTCGGCTTCGAGCGCGGCTTTTTCTTTCTCGCGGGCGAAATCGAGTCCGCCGGTGCGGATGAATTGGACGATGTGCTGGAGTTCGTCACGGTCGAACCAGGTGCCGTGGCTTTTGCAGATATCGACGATGATGCCGCTGCACTTGGCGAAGTTCACGCGATGCATGAGGTCCTGGCAGAGCGGGCACTTCACGTAGCGGACGGGTTGAATGCCGCCGGGACGGAACACTTCGGATGGGCCGCCGAGGACTGCGGCTTGCTTCTCGCGATCGGTGCAGATGCGATCGAAGGTGTCGTTATCGACCCAGAGGCCGTGGCAACCCGCGCACTCCATGACGGGGGTGTGACCGAGTTCCACTTGGCCGAGGACGGTTTTCTTGCAGGTGGGGCAGGGGAGGTCGGTGCGTGCTTTGGCGGCGCGCGAAGTTTCTTCGCCGCAGAATGCGCAGAACTTCGCGCCTTCGAAGATCATCGCGAAGCAGGACGGGCACGCTACTTTAGCGAGGCGGATACCACAATGCGTGCACTTCGCCAGATCGGGCGCGGAGGGAGCGCCACATTGGGGGCATAATAATCGACCGGCATCCATGCACTTCAGTGTTGTAACACTTGGGCGCGCTGACAAGTTTCACTATTTGTGCTGGCGCCAGGCGACGAGCACGCCGGCAATGGCACCGGCGAGGTGACCTTCCCAGGAGATGAAGCCGCGTTGGGGTAACGCACCGTAAAAAATTCCGCCGTAAAGGAAGAGAATGGCGATGGACCAGAGGAACGAACTCCAACTGCGAAGCCACCAGGCGGCGGCGATGAGGTAAGTGACGAGGCCGTAGATCACGCCGCTCGCACCGATGTGGACCATGGGATGGCCGGGCGTTCCGGAACGGCCGATGATCCAGGTGCCCAGGCCGCTTAGAATCCAGATGGAGAGAAAGGCGAGATCGGGGCGGTATTCGCGGTTGAGGAATAGAACGACGAGCAGCAGGAACAAGGAAACCATGTTCGTGGTGAGATGCGCATCGCTGTAGTGAAGCAGGGGACTGAAGAGGATTCCGGCGAGGCCTTGCGGTTGGCGCGGCCAAATTCCAAATGCGTTCAAGATGCCGCCAAGAAAGCGGTTCACGTAATAGATGCCGAAGATGATCAGCACGATGGTCGCGCTGATTTGCACTGCGTCTCCGAGGCTGCGTTTCTTTCCTTTCGCCACTGCGGCGCAAATACAGGTGAAAGGTGGCGTATTGTCAAAGCTACTTAGTCGCGTTGCTGGAAGAATGCACCTCGTTTTAAGGTCTCATCTCGGAGATGGCGACGAAGTGGCACGTGGAACGAGTGCTGGCAGCGGGCTGCGCGTTTCGGCGGCGCGTGGTGCGCCTGGATGTGGAGGAGGTGTTCCATCGCCGAGTTGAGGAAAAACTGAGTTCAGGAGAATTTTGGCGTCTGCTCCGGGGTTCTCCGGATATTCGGCGGAATCGCGCGCAGTAAGCTAGTGGCGTGAGATGCACCTGGATTGTGCTCCTTCTTGCGGCGGCAACAGCCACAAGTTCGAGGGCGCAGATTTCAATTTCGCGAGGAGAGCTTCAACGCGCTTACGATAATCCACGGCCAATCCTATCACTTTTCATCCCGGGCCAAGGCCCGCAGAACTTTGCCCTTGAGCGCACCCAATTTCTCGATGCAAATTCTACTTTGCAGATCCGCACCTTCTCCGGTCGATCGCTTGAAGATCCGCGAAACGCCGCAAACATCGTGCTCACGCCGAACTCGCTTTCCGCGCAAATCTTCACTGACGGCGGCACGCATTACCTCAATTCAACCATGGGGTCGGAAAACATCATTGTTTCGCCGGCACCGGCGAGCACTCGTGATCAAATCGACTACCAATGCCTGACCGACGTCGGCGCACCCGAACTCCGCGGCGCCAGCGTTGAACGAGCAACTGCAGTTAAAAACGTTTTGCGCAAATTTCGCCTCGCTCCTGCGGCGACGGCCGAGTTCACGCAATTTCATGGCTCAAAAGAGAAGGCGGTTCTGGAAGTTGTGACGGCCATCAACCGCGCCAGCGGCATCTTTCATCGTGAGCTCGGCATCTCGTTCCAACTTGTTCCCGATTTCGAGCGCATGGTCTTTGATGATGCTGCAACGGACCCATACACCTCCAATGATCCGAGCGAGCGACTGTTGCACGAAGCACAGGACGCATTTGACGAAATCATTGGCACGCAAAACTATGATGTTGGAATTCTGCTCACGAAGGGCCTTTACGGGTTGGCTTACTTCAGCAGCGTTTGCGATCCGGCAATTAAAGGTTCGAGCTGCATCGGGCTTCCGGAACCAGTGGGCGACGCATTTCACGTAAATCTCGTCACCCACGAACTTGGTCATCAATTCGGCGCCAAGCACACTTTCAATTCGCCACTCGGGCTTTGCACGGAGCGCCGGGATGGGTGGACGTCGTTCGAACCTGGCACTGGTTCAACGATCATGAGCTACGCGAGCCTGCCATGCGAGGGTGATTCGTTTCAGCCGCGGCACGACGAATACTTTCATTCGGAAAGCATCAAGCAAATTCTGGATTTCGTGAACAGCGCCTCGGCTTCCTGCGCGCAAGTCATGCAAGGCACGAACGGCGCTCCCGAGGTCAACGCCGGACCTGAATACACAATTCCCACCGGCACTCCCTTCGCGCTTACCGCGACCGCAACCGACGCAGACGGTGACACGATTTATTACACTTGGGAACAGCGCGATCTCGGCCCCGCCCGCGCTCTCACCCAACCGGATGACGGCTTGGGACCGCTCTTTCGTTCCTTCTCGCCAACAACAAACGCAACCCGGCTATTTCCCAGGCTCGATCGTATTCTCGCAGGCAGCGATGCGCCTGAGGAGCGTCTTCCATCGAAGCCGCGCACCATGCGCTTCCGTGTGGCCGCTCGCGACTCGAAGGAAAACGGCGCGATTGATTGGTCTGATACGCAACTACAGGTGATAGACACCGGCGCGCCGTTCAAAATCACGTCGCACAATTCAGCACAAACGTTGAGTAACAAGACCCTCGTTCAGTGGCAGGTAGCCGGAACGACCAATGCGCCGATCAGCGCTGGCGACGTGCGGATCCTGCTTTCGACTAATGGCGGACAGTCCTTCGACATCGTTCTGGCGGATTCAACAGTGAACGATGGTTCCGAAGAGGTGATTGTTCCGGCATTCGCCAGCAACAATGTGCGCATCAAAGTGCAACCGGGGGGGAATATTTTCTTCGATATCAATGATGCGCCGCTCACGATCACTGAGCCACCACCCATTGGCCTCACGTTGAACGCTAATCGCGCTGACAATGGCCAATTTCAAGTTTTGTGGAGTGCGCGGGCCGGGACGGTGTATTCGCTCGAAAGTTCAGCTAACCTTGCACGAAATCTCTGGCGCGAAGTGCTGCGCACGAATGCGGCGGAAAACAGTGTTCAGGTGAATTTGCCCGCAACGAACAGCCATTCGTTCTACCGCGTCGTGCTGCCTTAATCTTGCGCGCCGGTTTTCATTCCGAAAAGAAAACGGGTGATGGTAAAGGGCCGCACCAGGAAATGGTAGGTTGCCACCGTTACGATGAACGAAGCGGCGCTGAGGAATAGAAACTTCAGCAGGATCGTGTCGGTGGTTTTCACGACGTAATAGACGAGGACGACGATGACAGTCTGGTGCAGGATGTAGAATGGGTAGATGGCTTCGTTTGCGTAAGTGAGCAGTGCGTTTTTTCGATTCAGATAGCGCTTCCCGTAACCGAGAATTGTGAGCACCCAGAACCAGGTGTTGAACGCAAGTAATCCGAGGTAAAGCAAGTAGGGAGCGCTGTAGCCTCGCGCTGGTTCGACGTCGTTCCAGCGCAAGTAAGTGATGACAAGATAGCAGAGGCAAGCGAGTCGCAGAGAAAGGCCGCGCTTCTGCTCGAGAACTTCACTGAACTTCGCGCTCATGGTGAAGACGAAGCCGTATACAAAGTAGGTGAAGTAAACCAGGAACATCGCCCAGTCGTTGATCAGGTTCTGCGGCCCCGGGAATTTCATGATCAGCCCTGCGAAAATCAGCGCGAGCGGTAAGCCGAAACAGTAGAGCAGGGGAGCGTTCACATTTTCGGCGATCCGATTCAGCAAGGCGCGTCCGCGGTCGCTGCGCAGAAACAGGAAGATGGGCAAGGCGAGGGTCGAGAAGAGAAATAAATAGGCAATAAACCAAAGATGGTGCCAACTGAAGTTGCCTTCCGGGTACGGTCTGAAACTGAAGACACTTGGATAGAAATCCAGATAGGAACCGTAGTTTACCCCTTGCACCAGCCGTTCCATGTAAATTTGCGGCGGCACCACGACAAACATTCCGAAGACAAGGGGAATAAATAAGCGGAGAAACCTTCGGCCGATATATTCTCCTGCGGTTGCGCGCTTCAGCACGAACCAGGTGCCAGCGCCGGAAATCAGGAAGAGCAACGCCATGCGCCAGCGCGACATGAAGAACATCCATTCCTGGAAGATGTTGCTCGTCTCCGCGTTTTTAATGTGCCAGCCCCATTCGGCCACGAAGGCCATTCCGCAGTGGTAAAAGAGCAGCAGGAAAATCGCGATAACGCGGAGCCAGTCCAGGTCATGGCGCCGCTGCGTTTTTACGGGGGATTCGGCCGCCGCAAAAATCGGCTTCTCTACTTCAGCGGCGGGCATGGACATAGCGTGAGCTTACAAAGCCCAGAACACGCCTCAAGCTGGATAAGTTGCGACGGTCGGAGCTTAGCCGTCAGGCGAGGAGGTCCTTGACGACGGTGCCGTGCACGTCCGTTAGGCGGTAGCGGCGGCCTTGGTATTTGAAAATCAACTTCTCGTGATCGATTCCCAACGTGTGCAATAAAGTCGCCTGGAGGTCGTGCACGTGAACGGGATTTTCCACGACGTTATACCCAAATTCATCCGTCGCTCCGTAGCTCATGCCGCCTTTGAAACCAGCGCCCGCGACCCAACCGGTAAAACAGCGCGGATGATGATCGCGGCCGTAATCGGTGGCGGTGAGTTTGCCTTGGGAATAGTTGGTGCGGCCAAATTCGCCGCCCCAGACGACCAGTGTATCCTCGAGCAAACCGCGTTGTTTTAAATCGGTAATCAGCGCGAACGAAGCCCGATCCACGTCGCGGGCCTGGTGTTTGATGTTTTCCGGAAGATTGCCGTGATGGTCCCAACCGGGATGGTAAAGTTGGATGAAGCGGACGTTTCGCTCGGCGAGGCGCCTAGCTAAAAGGCAATTTGCGGCAAATGTGCCAGGCTTGCGCGCTTCTTCGCCGTAGAGTTCGAAGACGGAGGCGGTCTCGGCGGAGATGTCCATTACTTCCGGAACGGAAGTCTGCATGCGGTAGGCCATCTCGTATTGCGCGACGCGCGCGTTGATTTCGGGATCGCCGAGGTCCTGGTATTGGAGCGCGTGCAATTCGGCGAGGCGATCGAGCATCTTGCGCCGGCTCTCGCCCGAAATTCCGTCGGGATTTTTTAAGAACAAAACGGGTTCTTTGCCGGAGCGGAATTGAACGCCTTGATGAATCGAGGGGAGGAATCCGTTACCCCAAAGGCGCGAGTACAGCGGTTGGTCGATCCGGTCTTTCGAAATCAACACTACAAATGCCGGCAGATTCTCATTCGCGCTGCCCAGGCCGTAGCTCAACCATGAGCCGAAGGAGGGGCGTCCGGCCATTTGGGAACCGGTTTGGAAAAACGTGATTGCTGGATCGTGATTAATGGCTTCGGTATGCAATGATTTCACGATGCACAAATCGTCCACCATCTTCGCGGTGTAGGGGAGGAGTTCGCTCACCCATGCACCGGATTTCCCATGGCGCGCGAACTTGAACTGAGAACCCGCCATCGGCAAGCGCGCCTGGTTCGAAGTCATTGTCGTGAGGCGCTGGCCTTTGCGAATTGATTCGGGCAAGTCCTGCCCGTTCATTTCGTTGAGCTTCGGCTTGTAATCGAAAAGATCGAGCTGCGACGGCCCGCCGCTCATGAAGAGATAAATGATGCGTTTTGCTTTCGGCGCGATGTGAGGGGACGAAAGGATTCCGGAAAGGGGGGTTAACTCTGCACTCGCCGCACTCGCTTTGCGGAACAAACCAGTGAGCGCCACGCCACCCATGCCGAGCGCAAACTTTCCGAAGAAGTCGCGACGGTTCATTTCGAAGTTGATGTGGGTGTTCTCGCTGGCGTTCATCGTTTCATTACCACTTCGTCGAAGTTGAACAAGGCATTTGCTACAACTGCGGCGGATGCGAGTTCAAGAGGCGGAATGTCCGGGTCGTTTGCTTTATCACCGACGGTGAGAAACTTCGCGGTTTCTTGCTGGTCCCGCGAAAGAATCTCCAGCTGTTCCTCGAACATCTTCTGCAATACAGCAAGCTCCGCGGCCGTCGCATTTCGGCTCGTTACCAGTCGAAACATGTAAGCCAGCCGGGATTGCGTAGTGCTGCCCCCTTCCTTGTGCGCGCGCTCGGCAAGGTGTCGCGCTGCTTCGGCCAATTGCGGATCGTTCAAGAGCACCAAGGCCTGCAACGGCGTGCTGGTCGCCTGCCTCGTTACGATGCACACGTTCCGTTCCGCAGCGTCGAAGGCGATCATCGAGGGAGGAGGCGAGGTGCGTTTCCAAAACGTATATAAACTGCGGCGATAAAGTCCTTCTCCTTTATCGCGCTCGTATTTCGCGCCGGATTTTTCCTCCCATAATCCTTCCGGTTGATACGGCTTTACCGGTGCTCCGCCAGTTTTCTTCACCAGCAATCCGCTCGTCTCCAGTGCGTTGTCGCGAATCATCTCCGCCGTTAAACGATGTGCCGGGCCGCGCGCCAGCAGGCGATTCTCCGGATCTTTGTGGAGTGAATCTTCTGAAGCTTGAGATGACTGACGATAAGTTGCAGACATCGCGATCTGCTTCAAAAGACGCTTCACATTCCAATCGCGCCGGAAATCATTCGCCAGCCAATCGAGCAACTCCGGATGACTGGGCAGTTCGCCCTGGCTGCCAAAGTTATCAGCGGTGGCAACAATCCCGCGGCCGAACATCATCTGCCAAAGGCGATTTACCGCCACGCGCGCGGTGAGCGGATTTTCTTCAGCGAACAACCAATGTGCGAGGCCGAGCCGATTGCGCGGATATTTCGATGCAAAGGGAAGAATGGCTTCCGGCGTGTCTGCGCTCACCGCGTCCGCCGGCGCATCGTAAGCACCGCGCTTCAGCACGAACGCGGGCCGCGGATTCGCCATTTCATGCATCACCATCACTTCCGGGATCGGATTGATCAAATTGTTGTGCTGCGTGCGCAAGTCGCGCAGATCGCGCAGATGCTGCTGAAAGATCGGATTATGATTAGCGACGTAGAAGTCGAGGAGCGCACCGTCCTCTGCGTCCGCTTTCGCTAGCGCATCCGTTAGCGAGGTGCCGTCGTGCAGGTGCTTCACTTCGAGTGGCGTCAAAGCGCGATCGTAGAGTTTAAACTCGTCCACGTGCCCGTCTCGAAAACCGTTATCGCGAAAACGATAGCCGATCGTGAGCTGAGGGCCGCCGCGTTCGTAGTTAATGTCCTTCCAAAGATTGTCGCGAATAACATCGAGTTCCAACCGCGCACCGTTCTGATAAAGCGCGACTCCGACCGCGCGGCTCGAACCATCGTAGGTCATCGTGAGTTGAACCCACTCGTTCGTTGGAAGCGCTCTCTTGCTGACCACCTTCAGCGCGTTGCCCGGCCACATGTGATGCAAGCCCAGCCCGACTTTTCCGTCCTCGAGGACCATTTCGTAACCGCGACTTCCCGCATCCAATGCAGCCATGCTCCGATGAAAAATCACAGCGCGTTTCGGAAGCGTTGGCGTGCGAATCCAAATGCTCGCGGTGAAAGGGTCCGTTCGCGAGAAGACTCCAAGATCATTTAATGTGACACCATTTTCACCGTTTAACGCGAGCGCTTTGCCGGTGCGCCCATCAATCAGCTCCGGCCCTTCAACCGCCTGTGCGGGCTTCGCGCCATTTGCAGCGTTCACGAACTTCTTGTCCTTAAGTTCATTAAATGAAATATCCGCAACGATTCCTTTGATGTGAGGTGCGCCTGGTTTTTCTTTTAGCCACGCAGCAAACGCGCCTTGCGCATTTCTCTTCAAGGCGCCCGCTTTGCTTTCCTTCTCTTGAATTGCGCGTTTCATCTCCGCTAATTTCTTCTCAGTTGCATCATCGGACATCAGCAGCGTTGGCACGGGCATTGAATCGGTGAAGTGTGAGGTTTGGCCGGATTCATCGACGTTGTTGAAGAAGGAGTAGAGTGAGTAGAAATTCTTCTGCGAAATCGGATCGTATTTGTGATCGTGACAACGGGAGCACTCGAACGTCTGCGCAAGAAACGCCGTTCCCATCGTGTTGACGCGATCCACCACGTAGCTCACGCGGAATTCTTCCTCTACGCTGCCGCCTTCCTCGGTCTGCATGTGGTGGCGATTGAATGCGGTCGCGAGGATCTGTTCCTTCGTCGCATTCGGCAGCAAATCACCCGCGAGTTGCCAGGTCACGAACTGCTCATAAGGCATGTTCTCGTTGAATGCCCTGATCACCCAATCACGCCACGGCCACATCGCCCGGTAACGATCCGCCTGGTAGCCGTGGGTGTCGGAATAACGGGCGAGATCCAGCCAATCAACTGCCATTCGCTCGCCGTAAGCTTCCGTAGCGAGCAACCGATCCACCACTCTCTCGTAAGCGTTTGTGGATTGGTCTGCGACGAAAGCATCGATTTCGTCAGGCGAGGGCGGCAATCCAGTCAAATCGAACGTCACCCGTCGTATCAATCTCTCCTTCGAAGCTTCCTTCGCCGGCTTCAATCCTTCTTTTTCGAACCGTGCGAGAATGAATCGATCAATATCAACCTTTCCCCACTCGAGCGCCTTCACCTCCGGCGCGCTTACTTTCCGTGTCGGCACATAGGCCCAATGCTTTTCCCACTGCGCGCCTCCCTCGATCCAACGTTTCAAAGTCGCGATCTCTGCCTCACTCACCGTCAAATGCGAATCAGGGGGCGGCATCTTCTCGTCCGGGTCGCTGGTCACGAGCCGCATATATAGTTCGCTCTTCGCCGCGTCCCCCGGCCTGACGATGAACTTCCCATCCTTTTCCGCGAGAACCCCTTCCTTCGTATCCAATCGCAGCTTGGCTTTGCGCTTGTTTTCATCTGGTCCATGGCAGGCCCAGCAGCGGTCCGAAAGAATCGGGCGCACTTGCATGTTAAAACTCACCGACTCATCCGCCGCGCGGGAAAAAAGAAGTGTCCCGCCAAAAAGCGCGCAGATCAGCCTTAGCAAGCGGTGGGTCATCGTAGACTCGGAATCTACCAATCGGCTTCCGAAAAACAAATCGAAACAAACTTGTTCCGAACTGTGTTGTCTAAGCCGGATCGTGACCTCTCTACCTTACAAATCGAGCTCGGAATTCTACTCGCCAACCGACCACACCCAGCTACCGTCACCTTTTCGTAACATTTAACATGAGAGCAGCTATTCTACTGATTTGTTTGCTGTTGTGCCGGCCGTCCTTTGCGGCTGCGCCAACGGCCAAGGACCTTGTCGGCAAATGGGAGGGCACGGCAGTATTTGGCAAGATGAAGTTCAAGATGGTGCTGCGGATCGTGGAAACCAACGACAGCCGCATTGCGGCCACAATGGATCTGCCCGAACATGGCCAGCGGGGCATGCCCATCGGCGCCGTGTTGTTCAATTCACCGGAGATCCGCATCGAGATCGATCCGTTCCAAACCGCTTACAATGCGGAGTTGAGCGAAGATCTCTCCACCATGAACGGCGAATTTGAGGAAGGCCCCGGTGGCCGTCCCATCGGCATCGTTTTCAAGCGCTCAACGACCAAAGACGAACCGGAACCCGAGCAAGTCTTTACCTTCAAGCCTGGCGAAGAGCGCGACATCCGCGGTCATTGGAAAGCGGCGGTTGAGCCAATGCCTGGCATGAAGCTCACGGCCGGACTGAACGTCGGGCGCATTCCAGACGGCTCTTTCAAAGCGACTCTCGATATCCTGGAACAGGGCGCAAAAGATATTCCAGCAGGTGCCGTTGCTCAGACTGGCCGTGACGTCGAAATCAAGTGGGACGCGCTGCAAATGAATTTCAAAGGTAAGCTGAGCGATGACGGGAACAAGATCCAAGGCGAAATGAAACAGCGCGGCAAACCGGAAGCTGTTTCTTTTGTTCGCATCGATTCACGCGCGACGCTTGCTCCTGCGGATGTCTCGTATGAACCGAATCCAGCCGACCACAACGACATTCGCGGTGAATGGTCGGGCAAGCTCGACATCCCCAACCAAAAGCTTCGCCTTATTTTGAAGTTTGGGAAAACACCAACGGGCGAGTTTGCCGGCAGCCTGTCCAGTCCGGATCAGGGCCCCGGCGAATTGCCGATGGGCAGCGCGAAAGTCGAACTGCCGAAGGTAGTGATGGAATGGCCCGGCATTCGCGGCAAGTTTGAAGGAGTGCTGACGAATGAAGGCGCTGTCCTCGACGGCACCTGGGAACAGTTCGGCAACAAAATGCCGCTGAAACTGGAACGCACAAAAGCACAGTCGAATAACAAATAGGTTTTTCTGTCACCATGAAACCGCTCACTTTGATTCGAGTTGGAATGCTCACAACTTGCCTCGCATTAGCGACTGCATTCAACATCTGCGCAGCCGACGCGCCGAAAAAAGGCAAGAAAGCCGAAGAAGCCGACCAATTCTTCGCCAGCGCCAGGATCCCAAAGATCCAAATCGAGATCGCGCCCGAAGACATCAAGAAGCTCGAGAAATATTCGTTCCGCTTTGGTGAAGAACAGCAGGAGGAACGCGAGCAGGTCAAAGCCGCGGTTCGCGCCGATGGCAAAACTTACAAGGAGGTCGCCGTTCAAATGAAAGGCGCCGCGGGTAGTTTTCGATCCATCCACGAAAATCCAGCGCTCACTCTCAATTTCGATAAATTCGTGGATGGGCAGACCTTCAATGGCCTGGACAAAATCAGCCTGAACAATTCTGTTCAGGACCAAACGTATGTCAGCGAACAGTTCAGCCGCGAAATGTTCCTGAAGGCCGGTATTCCCACACCACGCGCGACGCATGCCACGGTGGAGTTAAACGGCCGCGACCTTGGTCTCTACGTTCTCGTGCAAGGTTGGAACAAACGTTTCCTCCGCCAGCACTTTGATAAGGTCGGCGGAAATCTTTACGATGGCGGTTTCCTCAAAGACGTCGACAAAGAACTCGATGCGAATTCCGGCGACAATCCCGCCGATCAATCGGACCGGATCGCACTGCTGGAGGCAGCGCAAGAAAAAGACCTCGCGAAGCGTCGCGAGCGTCTGGAGAAGGTGCTGGATCTTGATCGCTTTCTCACTTTCGTCGCGCTCGATGTCATGCTCTGGAATTGGGACGGCTACGCGCAGAATAAAAACAACTATCGCGTCTTCAGTGATAAGGGCTCGGGCAAGATGGTCTTCATGCCGCACGGCCTCGATCAAATGTTCTGGAAACCAGACGGCCCGCTCCTGCCGAACTTTCAAGGCCTGGTCGCGCGTTCCGTTTTGCAGATTCCCGAGTTGCGCCAGAAGTACCTCGCTCGCGTGAAGGAGCTCCGCACCTCAGTTTTCAATCCGCAGGAGATGACCAATCGCGTTTACCAAATCGCCGCGAAAACTGCGCCGACTTTGAAGGAAAAAGATGAGTCTCTCGCTGAACAGCAGGAGCAAGCGGTGGAAAAGTTTGCGGACGCCATTGTGCGCCGCGCGAAGAGTATTGATGAACAACTCGCCACTCCGATCGAGCCGGTGAAATTCGATGCCAGTGGCAAAACGATTCTCGCGAATTGGGAACCGAGCACGCAATTTGGAAAGCCGGATCTGAGCAAAGATGGCAACACACTTCAGGCCCGCACCACGAAGGGCAGCAGCATCGGTTCATGGCGCACCAAAGTCTGGCTCGAACCGGGTGAATACAAAGTTGAAGCGAAGATCAAGTCTTCCGGATTGAAGCCAGATCTCGGCGATACCCGTGCAGGCGCCGGCCTCCGGGTCGGCCGCGAACGATCCGAGGAACGCCTCACGGGTGATGCAGATTGGACCACAATTTCGCACAACTTCAGCGTGAACGATCCGCTCGCGCAAATGCAATTCCAATGCGAGTTCCGCGGCATTTCCGGGGAAGCCGCCTTCCAGGAAATTCAACTCACGCGCCTGTCTTCAAAAGCCACGGAGTAAATCAAACAGCGAGCAAAAGTTTTTTGATTTCGGAAAGTTTCGCCTTCGGCTCTTTCTTCGAGAGCCGGGGGAATTTCCCGCCGAGCTGAATCGGTTCTTTATTCCGGAACAGTTTCAACTTCGCGCCTTCCGTCTCAATCGCTGTAATCCGCTTGTCGCTCGCCAGAATTTTTAGCTCGGTGCAAGTCAACAACATCTCCACGGCCGACGGCACCGGTCCGAATCGATCGCGCAACTCCCTTTTAACTTCCTCCACTCCCGAGCGTTCAATTGCTTGCGCCAGCTTTCGGTAAATCGAAATGCGCTGCTGCGCTTCGCGTATGTAATTTAACGGAATGTAGGCCGGCGCGCGATTACTCGGCTTATCATTTTCTTCCTCCATCGGCACAGTTTCGTCGTCATCGAAGTCGCTATAGGTCATCGTCTCGCGCGGAACCAGCACCACACTTTCTTCTCGCTTCTTCTTCGGTTTTTCCGCGTCGACAGCTCTGCCTTCCTCACCCGGATTTAACGCCAGAAAATCCAATCGCAATTGAACCTCACCACGCCGCGCGACTTTCTCGCCCTTTAGCGAACTCACGCTTTGCTTCAGCAACTGGCAATACAGATCGAACCCCACCGCTGTGATATGTCCGCTTTGCTGCGCACCCAACAAATTACCCGCACCGCGAATTTCGAGGTCGCGCATCGCAATCTTGAACCCACTCCCAAGACTCGAATACTGTTTAATTGCACTGATCCGTTTCCGCACATCGCTCAGCAAGGCCGCGTGTCGCGGAAGAAGTAGATATGCGTACGCCTGGTGCTTGTAGCGCCCGACGCGACCGCGCAGTTGATACAAATCGCTCAATCCAAAACGGTCGGCGCGATCGATTATAATCGTATTCGCATTTGGGATGTCGATTCCGCTTTCGATGATCGTCGTGGACACCAGCACATCCGCTTCGCCGTTGATGAACTTTGCCATCACGTCTTCCAGTTCATCGCTGTCCATCTGCCCGTGTCCCACGACAACTCGCGCGCTGGGCACCAGTGTCTTGATGCGCTCCGCGACGCCATAAATATCCAACACGCGATTGTGCAGGAAGTAAGTCTGCCCGCCGCGGTTCAACTCCCGCTGGATCGCATCGCGAATCACTCGCTCGTCGAACTGCGTCACGATGGTCTCGACCGGCAAACGATCCTGCGGCGGCGTTTCAATCGTGCTCATGTCGCGCGCACCCGTCAGCGCGAGATACAATGTCCGCGGGATCGGCGTCGCACTCAGCGTCAGCACATCCACCAACTTGCGCAGCAGTTTCAACTTCTCCTTGTGCAGAACTCCGAACCGCTGCTCCTCATCAATAATCACTAACCCAAGGTCCTTGAAAACCACATCGTCCTGCACGAGTCGATGCGTTCCCACCACAATATCGACCGCGCCTTCGGAAATTGCCTGCAACGCGCGCTTCTGCTGTGTGCGCGTCCGAAACCGACTCAATTGCTCGATGCGAATTGGATAATCCGCCATGCGATCGCGTAACGTATTGTAATGTTGCTGCGCCAGAATGGTCGTCGGCACCAGAAACGCCACCTGCTTTCCGCCCATCACGCATTTGAACGACGCCCGGATCGCTACTTCCGTTTTCCCGTATCCCACATCGCCGCAGATCAACCGATCCATCGGCTTGGTTCCCTCCATGTCCTTCTTCGTCTCGTTGATCGCTTTCAACTGATCGACCGTCTCTTCGTAAATAAACGATCCTTCGAACTCCCGCTGCCAGGGCGTGTCTTCGCCGAAAGAATGTCCCGGCAACGACTCCCGGGCCGCCTGCATCGCCAGCATCTCTCCCGCGAGATCGCGCACCGCGTTCTCCGCCTGCGCTTTCGCCTTCTGCCAGCGCGTTCCACCCAGCGTGTGCAACTGCGGTCGGGCTTTCCCAGTGCCAACATATTTGCTGACCAGGTGCGCTTCCGTCACCGGCACGTAAAGCTTCGGCGCGGGCTGCGTCGGATCGGTCGACCCATATTCAATTACCAAACATTCCGGCCCGGAAATCTCCGCTGGCGAATCCGTCTTCGCGCTCGGCGCCGCGCTCTGCCCGCGTCCACCCGGCAGAATTTCCAACCCGCGATAGCGCCCAATCCCATGCTGCAAATGAACCACGAAGTCGCCTGGCTCCAAATCCCCGAAATCAATATCCAGCGCGGAACGCGTCGCAGCCGCATGCGGACTCTTTAACCGGCGCGGCCGATGCACTTTGTAGCGCCCAAAGATTTCCGCGTCCGTAACGACCACCACCTTGGCCGCTTCGCATAAAAACCCGCGCGCCAGCGACCCGATATCCAACTCCGGCCGCAACCTCGGTTCCTGCGCATCGAATCCATACTCCAGCCAAATCTCCTCAAACCGCTGCCGCTCGCCGTCATTGTTGCACGCCACATGAACCTGGTATCCCTGCCGCAACCACCGATGCAGTTGATTGAAAAATTCTCGTCGCTGCGTCTCGGCCACCTGCACCTCCGCCGCGCGATCCACTTGTGGACGAAAGGCCTCCAGGCTCGCGAAAATCGCCGTCTCAATCTGATCCTCGTTGTTCGCGAGATCCGCAAGCGCCCGCGCTCCCGCCGATTCATACCCGCTGAATCGCTCCCGTTGCGCAGTCTCAAATAGATTCAGCAACGTGAATCCACGACCCTCCGCCATCTCCAGGAACCCGCTCCAATCGCAAAAAAACGGATCGTCTTCGGGCACCTGCGCTTCATATTTTTCCGCCGCCTCCAGAACATTCGCCGGCTCACAAATCAGAAAAATCGTTTCCTTCGGCAAATACTCCAGCAGCGTGGCCAACTCCACCCCCGCGCCGTCGTTCAACTTCTTTTTCAGAAACGCCAACTCACCGGCTGGCGAAATTGCCATTTCCTCGATATTCTCACGCGAGATTTGCGTGTGCGGATCGAACTGCCGCAACGATTCGATCTCATCGCCGAAGAATTCAATTCGTACCGGCCAGGGCGAGGGTGGGGGATAGACATCCACAATTCCGCCCCGCAAAGCGATCTCGCCTTTCGACGTCACTTGCGCTTCCGGTTCGTAACCCTGTTCCTCGAGCCATTCGATCAAATCCAGCGGCTCGATCTGATCACCCTTTTTGAACACCCGCGTGTTCTTCGAAAGCTCCTCCGCCGGGAATGTCTTCTGCAACAGCGCCGCGACGTTTGTCACGATCGTGCGCGATGGGCCTTCCTTCGTGAGCGCCACCAAAGTCTGCAACCGCTCTGAAATGACGTCTGCGTGCGGCAATCGCGATTCGTGCGGCAGAATTTCCCACGAGGGATAAAATAGCGGCCGTTCCGCTTCCTTCTTTTTGCCTTTGCTCGCCAGCGCGAACCACGTTTCCAAATCCTGCTGAAACGATTCCTGCGCCTTCACTCCCTCCGTCACTGCGACCACCGGCCGATCTGCAAAAACCTCCCGCAATGCCAGCGCGAAAAACGCCTGCCCCGCCGGATGCACCCCGGCGAGCGACAACACTCCTCCACGCTCCATGCGCGCGCGGATATCCTGTAGCGCGGGAGTTGCCAGCACTGAGCGTAAAATGTCCTGAACCAATCCTGCCCCTTTTCCTTATTGCCGCTGGCGGCACCGAAACCTGACACCGCCACTCGCGCTGCGTCAAGGGTCGTCCTCAATTGACTGGAACCTTCAAACTCACCGTCGTCCCCAGCCCGTCGTGCGACCTCACTTTCAACCGCCCTCCCACCGCCGCCGCGCGCGATTTCATCATTTCAATTCCGCGAAATTGATCGTCCTTCCCTCGCTTAAAGCCGCACCCGTCATCCTTCACCCGCAGCACAACTTCGGAATCCACCTCCCGCAACTGCATCTTAATCTCTTCCGCGCCCGCGTGTTGGACGGCGTTCTTCAGCGCTTCCTGTGCCACTCTATAGATCGCCAGTGCCTTCTCCTGCCCCTTCGCAAAGACCGGTTTCTCGCATGAGAAGCTGCAATACGGGCATGTCTTCGCCAACTCCTCCAGGGCCTTCATCAACTCCGCACCTTCGAGATTCGCCGGCCGATACCGGTGCGAAAGCGCCCGGGTCTGGTCTATGGCCGATTCCAGAACGCGTCCGAGTTCCCGAAAGGCCTTCGCTGACACCGGCTCACCCTTGGTCACCGCGCGTCCGATCCGCTCCAACAGCATCGAAGTCCCCGCGAGCGTCTGGCAGATATTATCGTGCAGTTCGAACCCGATCAGCCGCTGCTCGCGCTCGATCGCGTCGACCAACGTGACCGCGGCGGACTGTGTTTCTTTCGCGCCGCTCATCGTCGTCTGTGGTCCATTGCAGACAATTCCGGCAGTAGATTCACCAACTCCCAATCCATCGTAACTCTCGCTGCTCTGTTCCGATCCGCCCGAACGTAAGTAATCCCGTCTTTCAATCCAACATCGTCTTTTATCCCTGCCGCGTCCACTGTTCCAAGATTGATCGATCGAGGTGCGCCAGCGCGCGCGGTCATGTCGGGCTCCTTCTTTGAAAAATAGAGTGGAAGAGCGTAGAAGACCGTAGAAAAGCGTGAACGCAATGTGAACAGCACCAAATACGAAGTGCAAACTGTTTGGAGAGAAAGAAACGAACGACGCCGGGGCGGAGAAACCGGCGAACACCGCTGGAAAAAAATCGTGAATGAAACCGACCGGAAACCACGAATGAACACAATTGACACGAACGGGGGGACGAAGTCCTGAGTGCTGAGTGCACTGGCTTTTCGAAGTCAGAACAACTGAAGAGACGAACCGTGTCGCGGTAAGGCCCGCCACGAGTGAGGTGCCCGATAAACGACGTTCGCTGAAGCGGTGTTGATCAAGATGGCTTGTTAAAATCATGCAGCAAGAATACGAAATTAGGTCTGCCATTTATTGACTGACCCCCAAAATAATTTCGACTGACAAATGGCGATTTTCGACTGCGCCTACCGTCCCAAGTGATCGCCCCGGCGACCGACTTTGGGACCGAGTGATGAGGGTGATGAGTTTTCGGACGGAACCTGGAAGCGTTTGTGGTGGTGATAAGGTTTGCTGAAGCTATGAACGGGCGAATTTTACCTGACGGAAGAAGACGTTTCCCAGGCTCATGGACGATATGTCTGAGGTTCGGAGAAGGGCGACCGTAAAAGTGGCGGTGGAACAGAGATGGACTGATGGCTTCGCTCAGTTTTAAGTTTTTAGCTTTTAGTGCGTAATCATGCCGGCGGTTTAGGAGTCTGTTTTGGCGGGTGTGGCCGAACGGGCGGTCGGCGAGGAAAAAATGGGCCACTTCTGCCTTGAAGTGGCCCACGGAAGGGAGTCGTTATGGTCAGATAACCTTGTCCCGTTTTCATCATCGGAACGGTTCACAAAAGGTTTATGTCAGACCTTTCTGACAGAGGAAGAGCCTCCACTGTTTTGAATGATGCGATTCTTTTTTGCCTCCTCCGCCGCTTGCTTTATTTTGTCTCTGAGCCGAAGCAGTTCCCGTAGCTCAAGACTGTTGAGCGCGATTGTCTTCTGTTTGTTGATCAGTGCCCGTATCCGCAACTCGTCCGCTGACCGCATGGTTCGCCTCCGTAAGTAATTAAATTATCCAATTTGTGAATTTGTAAAGGGTTGGCCATTAGCTACTGCAACAAGAAGGTCAACTGGAAGCAACCAAAGGCTAATGGTGCTTTTTGGAAGTGCGCGGGTCGTGGTCGCCTTCGCTGAGCCATTCGATCAATGCGGCGTCCAACTCGTCGGTGGATGGAAAGTGGAATGTTTGCACCTGACTGTCGCTCCGCAAGATCGTCATGTCCGTTCCACCGGAATCAATCGACATCATTCGCACGTCAATCCAGTTGAGCGCGAGGAGGGGGTTCATGGCATCAGAGATTATGTGGGGTGCAGGGGAAGCCGCCCCACTCGGAGCGGCTCGTCCATACCGGTCGCGAAGCACAAACGACGCGACCACTTGTTCAAGGCTCAGTCATTTAACGACATTTACGGGCGAGGGCTATGGGGTGAAGACCCGCCGAGCACAAACAAAAAGCCGCCCATTCCTGAGCGGCTCCGAGTTGGGAGTCATTTTCGCCGCAGCCTGGTAGTAAGTACTGCCGTCTCCGTGGCCTTTTTACGAGTGAGCCGAAGCAATTCTTTTAGTTCTCTCAAACGCAGTGCGACTGTCGCCTGCTTCCTGGTTAATTCGTAGTATCGATTCTCTTCGGACGGACTCATCCATTAGTTGTTGTTGATTGGTGATCAATCCTGAGTCAAAGACGCGGAGCTTTAGGCAGAACACCAGAAGGAGCAACGGGGAAATTCCTGATGGAACGCATACACGACAGTGCGCGCCGAAATTTCGATGTTTTTTTGCGTTGGAGATTTGCGACGGTACCGCGCTGCTCAACGGCCTAGACCGAGACTCGGGCGTGAACGGGTGCGTGAGCATCCAGTCGGGCGGAGAGAGTGAGTTCATTTCCATTGCGATGTTGGAGAACGGAGAGACCACGGACGTTACGGAAAATACGAACGAGTTCGTCGTGTGAAACAGGCTTGGTGAGGAAGGTGGCTGCACCAGCAGCATAGCCTTCGGCGATGAGTTTGTAATCGGACATAGCTGAGAGCATGACGAATACGGAATTTTGAAGGAGGGGAATGGCGCGAAGTTTTTTGATGAGGTTTGCGCCGCGATCGGGTGAGAGCACGAGATCAACGAGGCCCAGGCAGGGGAATGATTCGCGCTGAAAATATTCGAGGCAAGTTTTAGCGCTCGGAAACAGGAGAACAGGATTCAGAATTCGAGCAGCCCATAACTCTCGCTGGCAGAAAAATAAATCCGAATGAGAATCGTCAACCACAACCACCGGCAGCATCAAAAAAGGCTAATCCGGTATTTTATGAACGCAAATAAATGGGCTTCAGGAAATTCCTGTTCGTAATCACCGCAATTGAAGCCTGTGTGCCTGTGAAAAGCGCTCACATCCAGGAGGTTGGTGATCTGCTGTGGTGGATCGGTGTTTGAAGGTTTTCAAAGGATCTCCGGGACGCCCGCTTTGACCGGACCAATAACCTTGCAAGCGGAAGACGAGATCGGCCCATTCGTGGATGTTACGCGGCTTGAGGAGGTAAAGATTGGCGCCGCGCTCGTAGCTTTGTTCGAGTTGATCGAAATCGTAGGTGCTGGCGAGAGCGACCGCAGGAATCGTTTTTCAATTCCGCAAAACTGCGGATCCAGCCAATTACGTCTGTGCCGATACCATCGCCAAACGAGAGGATGGTGAGTTTTCGGTCAGGAGCTTTGGCGAGTTCGCTTCCCGAAGCGGAATAAATAAATTGTTATTTATGAACCGCAGAAGCTGAATTTTTTGGCCACTGGAAACGAGGATCCTGAAAAACGGAGACGACAGCTGGAATTACTCGGTTGCGGCTACGACTGGAAAGGCGTTGCAGGAGAGCCAGTAGATACGGAAGGCTTTGGCGATGTCGATGAGTTGCTCAGCGGTGGGTGGTTTGACGACGTAGGAGCTGGCGCCGAGACGGTAAGCGCGGTTGAGGTCGGTAGGTTGGTTGGAGGAGGAGATGACGATGAAGATGGCTTCGGGAAGGCCGTTCTGTTTTTGGTGCCAGTCGAGGACATCAAAGCCGGTGAGGTACGGGAGTTTCAGGTCGAGGAAAATGAGGCTCGGATATGGATACTCGTCGCGATTGGCGAATACGCCTTTGCCGCTGAGGTAATCGACGGCGGCTTCGCCGTCGTTGACGACGAAAAGAGGATTGGTAATGCCAGCCGCTTTGAAGGCGCGCTTCATGAGGAAGATGTCATCTTCGCTATCTTCAACGAGCAGGATTACTTTGTCCTGATTTTCCATCGGATGAATTATTTTACTCCGCTTGTTCGGTGAAAGCGAATGTGTTTCCTGGTCACGACCTATTTTGCTCTGGCTGATTGATGGGAGAGGGTAAATCAATCCAGAAACAGGTGCCCTGGCCGTGGTGTGATTCGAAGCCGACAGTGCCGTTCATGCGCTCGACGGATTTTTTAACGATGGCCAGACCAATGCCGGTGCCTTCGTATTTGTCGTCGGCATGAACGCGGCCAAAGATTTGAAAGATGCGTGACTGGTGACGCGGGTCAATGCCGATGCCGTTATCTGTAATGCTGAGGCGGACTCTGTCACCTTCGATTTTTCGGGAGCTGATTTCGATTTTGGGGTTTGTGCCGGTATGAACAAACTTGACGGCGTTGCCGAGGAGGTTGGCGATGGCCTGGGTGAGGAATGGTTCGTTGCCGATGACTTCGTGCAAAGAACTGGTGATGGTGATCTGCACACCGGAGGCGCGGAGATTGGGATACTGTTCAACAATATCGCGGACAAGTTTATCGAGGTCGACCGGAAGGAGGGCGATCTGGGCGCGTGAGAGTTTGCTGAAGGCGAGAACATCCTGGGTGAGGCGGTCGAGGCGATAGGCGGCGCGCTGGATGCGCTGGAGGTAATGTTTGTGCGTCTCGGAAAGTTGGGGGGCGGCTTCGGCTAGCAGTTCTTCGGCGTAGCCTTGCATGGCGCGGAGAGGGCCGCGCAAATCGTGCGAGACGCTGTAGGAGAAGGATTCGAGATCGCCGATGATTTTTTTCAGCTCAGAAGTGCGTTCGGCGACGGTCTGCTCGAGTTGTTCGGAATTCCGCCTGGCCTGTTCGTAGAGACGGGCGTTATCGATGGCGATGGCGGACTGAGCAGCGATGGAGGTTGCGAAACGTTCGGAACGCTCCGTGAATTTAGCAGGTTCGGGATGGCCGAAGAAAAGTCCGCCGAGGACTTCGCCCGTGCGTGAGATGACGGGAACGGCAAGGTAACTGCAGACCGGCAGATGACCTGCGGGCATTCCGTGATGCGGCGCCATGCGGCCGTAGCGCGGATCTTTGGTGACGTCATCGCATCTCACGACCGGCGCACCGTGAAAGGTAGGGCCGAAGAGTGCAGTAGCACGTGGATGTCCAAAGCGTTCAAAAGCTTCCTTGGGAGCACCGGAAAGCGTGTAGAGTTGGAAAACTTCTCCGTCTTCGTTAATGGCGTTGTAAAAGAAAGCGCCGAACTTTGCGCCAGTGAGTTCCGTGGCGGCGTCAGTGGCTTTTTGGACGACCTTATGAATGTCGAGTTCTGCGACCAGAGTGCGCGCGACCTGGTTGAGGGTTTCCGCTTCTTTTTTTGAAGATTCCGCCTGGGCGATCAACGCGGTGTTTTTGCAGGCGGTGATCGCGTGGTTAGCGGTAATGTTGAGGAGGGTGCGCTCCATTTGATCGGGATCGCGCCCTAAAAAGCCGATTGCTACCGCGCCGGAGCTGGAATCATAGCCGAGTGAATAGGCGGAGACGCGCAGGTCGAGTGCCTTCGCAAAAGAGGGCAGAAGCAGGGTTTCCTGCGGATTATGATCACGCATCCACTCGGCTATTTGCGGGCGCATACGGGCGGCGAGAACAGGGTCTGATCCACCGCGCCACAGTGCGAGAGCAGTCTCGCGATCGCCATCGTGCCCTGGTATGTGAACGTAAGCGAAGTCGGGAGTAATCGTTGCGTCCAATGCGGCCAGGAGACTTTCGGCGATGCGGTGAGGGTTAGCGCCCAGCCAGACGGAGGGAAGCGTCGACAGAGCGATGATATCGCGGATGTGACGGTCCGCTTTCTGCGCAGACTTGTCCGGCGATAGAATCGGATTCGGGAGCCGATCTGACACGAAGGGAGGGACCCTCGACAGGGGGTCAGTTATGCGCCAATTGTTCGCCGCGTCTGGCGCGCCGTGACTTGAGTTCCACGAGGAATTCATCGGGCGGGACGTAGAGAGGATTTTCCTGGAGAACGCCGCCGATAATGACCATCGGATGGGTGCGGAGAATATCCATGACGACGCTACCGCTGTGTTTGTTAAGATCGTAGACGCAGACGACGGGATCAGAAAACTTTGGGAGCACGTAGTTGAGTTTCGTTTCGTATTCGACGATGTCGGTAACGCCAGGGACGGCTTCGAGCGCCCACTCCATATTGCCCACGAGGCGGGTGCGCCCATATTTTTCGCGCGCGGCGGTGATCACGTCTTTTAGGATTTGCACCATGCGATCGCCATCGAAGTAGCCGTCGCGCAGGTAGGCTTCCTCCCAGGTGCGCACTTCCATCTGGCCGGACTCGAGTGCAGACGTTTCCAATCCGCAGCTCGAACACTCGTTCAGGTGTTCGTCGCGATGTTTGCCGTCGACAATTTTGAAGATTTTTTCGCCGCGATCGAAGCCTTCCTTCAAGAAGGGCATCAGGACTTTGTTCTCTTCTTCTTTCGAATGAAAGAAAGCGCAGATGTGGCGGTGCTTGCTTAACGTCCTGCCAGCCAAGCGAACGGGAGGTAGTGCCTCGGAAATCATAGAGGGTGCTACTATCCATGCCGACGGGCGAATTTCTATCAGGGTTCCGCCTGATCTTGCGACGTATGAGCGACTTCCGGAGCGCTCGAAGCGATGGGCGAGAACCGCGCGGAAAGCGGTCCACGGATTGGCTGACTTCATTAGGCCAGGATTCGGTGTTCACTGGAGTCTTATTCCCACGAGATGAAGACCTGGATTTGCGGCGTGATTGGCGCGCTGATCTGCCAATCGGCGACGGCGGCTGCGACCTCTGCTCCTTTTTTGTTACGAGTAGTTCGTGGCCGAGTTTTCAGCGGGGGATTTGTATGAGCGTAGCCCGCATGGTTGGTCGAAGGTTTCCCAGGAAGGGCGAGGATTTTGCTTGGTCCAGATCTTCGCTTGCGCGGTTTGGGTGTTGGGTATCTGTTAGGCGTTCGAAAGGATGGATATGAAGCATTTTCACAAGTTGTTTACGGCGGCGGATAGTGCGGTTGTTTTTATTGATCATCAGCCGCAGATGACGTTCGGGGTGGCGAATATTGATCGGGAGCAGTTGCGGAATAATGTGGTGCTGCTGGCGAAGGTGGCGAAGGAGTTTGAGGTGCCGACGGTGTTGACAGCGGTGGAGACGGAGAGTTTCTCGGGTTACATCTGGCCGCAGTTGCTGGATGTGTTTCCAGGGCAGACGGTGGTTGAGCGGACTTCGATGAATTCGTGGGATGACGCGGGGTTCCGGAAGGCGATCGCGGCGACGGGGCGGAAGAATATTATCATGACGGGATTGTGGACGGAGGTGTGCGTGACGTGGCCGACGATCGAGATGCTGGGCGCTGGGTACAATATTTACGTGGTGGATGATTGTTGCGGGGCGACTTCGCCGGCGGCGCATGAGGCGGCGCTTTCGCGGATGGTGCAGGCGGGTGCGATTCGGGTGACGACGATCGCGGCGCTGCTGGAATGGCAGCGGGATTGGAAGAATCGGGAGCATTACAATGCGTTGATGGGAATTTTAAAGCAGCACGCGGGGGCGTATGGAATCGGCGTGGAGTATGCATATACGATGGTGCACAAGCAGCCGCAGAGCGCGCAGTCGCCGCAGCGAGTGAGCAAGGACGTGGTGCCGCATCGCGGTGGGACGAAGGTGAATGGGAAGGTGGGAAAATAATTGAGGATTAGAAACTAGAACGGTTTCCGCATGGGTGCGGAGAAACATTGCGGTTCGCGTCGGGACTTTCTTCGGAATGTTTCCGGCGCGGCTGTGTTTATGGCGGGAGGCTGTGTGTCATCATCTAAAAAAATGACGGGCGGGGCGGATTTGATTTTGGTGAATGGGAAGTTCTCGACATTACAACGGGAGCGTCCAGAGGCGAGCGCGGTGGCGATTCGGGATGGGCGGTTCCTGGCGGTGGGGAGTGAGCCGGAGGTTGACGCGCTGAAGGGGGCAGAAACGCGGGTGATTGACCTGCAGGGGCGGCGGGTGGTGCCGGGGTTGAATGATTCGCACATTCATGTGATTCGGGGCGGGCTGAACTATAACCTGGAGCTGCGTTGGGACGGGGTGCCTTCGCTGGCGGATGGGTTGCGGATGTTGAAGTTGCAGGCGAGCCGGACGCCGACGGGACAATGGGTGCGGGTGGTGGGCGGTTGGTCGGAGTTTCAGTTCGCGGAGCGGCGGATGCCGACGTTGGCGGAGTTGAACGAGGCTGCGCCGGAGACGCCGGTGTTTGTGCTGCATTTGTATTGCCAGGCGTTGTTGAATCGGGCGGCGCTGCGGGCGGTGGGTTATACGCGGGAGTCGCCGAATCCGCCGGGGGGTGAGATTCAGCGGGATGCGCAGGGTAATCCGACCGGGTTGCTGCTGGCCAAGCCGAATGCGCTGATCTTGTACGCGACGCTGGCGAAGGGGCCAAAGTTGCCGGCGGAATACCAGGTGAATTCGACGCGGCATTTTATGCGGGAGCTGAATCGGCTGGGGTTGACGAGCATTATCGACGCGGGGGGCGGGTTTCAGAATTATCCGGATGATTACGCGGTGGTGGAGGAGTTGCATAAGCGCGGCGAGTTGACGCTGCGGATCGCATATAACTTGTTTACGCAAAAGCCAAAGGAGGAGAAGGCGGATTTCGAGCGCTGGATGAAGATCACGGGGCCGGGACGCGGGGATGATTTTTACCGCTGTAATGGCGCGGGCGAGATGCTGGTTTTTTCGGCGGCGGATTTTGAGGATTTCCTGGAGCCGCGGCCGGATCTGCCGGCGACGCTGGAGACGGAGTTGAAGGAGGTGGTGCGTTTGCTGGCGGCGAATCGGTGGCCGTTTCGGTTGCACGCGACGTACGATGAATCGATCACGCGATTCCTGAATGTGTTCGAGGAGGTGCATCGCGAGGTGCCATTGAATGCGGTGAATTGGTTTTTGGATCATTGCGAAACGATCAGCGATCGGAACCTGGCGCGGATCAAAGCGATGGGCGGCGGGATCGCGATCCAGCATCGGATGGCTTACCAGGGGGAGTATTTTGTGGAGCGCTACGGCGCGCGCGCGGCTGAGCGGACGCCGCCGATTCGGCGGATGTTGGAAATGGGAATTCCGGTGGGCGCGGGAACCGATGCGACACGGGTGGCGAGTTATAATCCGTGGGTGGCTCTCTATTGGATGGTGACGGGGCGGACGATGGGAGGGTTGGCGTTGTATCCGGAACGGAGTCGGTTGGAGCGCGCCGAGGCGTTGCGATTGTATACGGAGGGGAGCAGTTGGTTTTCGACGGAGAGAGGGCGGAAGGGAGGTATCGCGACGGGGCAGTTGGCGGACCTGGCGGTGTTATCGGCGGATTATTTTGAGGTGCGGGAGGAGGAGATTCGGGGGATTGAATCGGTGCTGACGATGGTGGGCGGAAAGATTGTTTATGGCGCGGCGGAGTTTGGGAGCCTGGCTCCGCCGAGTTTGCCGGTATTGCCGGAATGGTCGCCGGTGAAGGTGTTCGGAGGATATGGCGCGCCGTTGGATGTGAAGAAGGCGGCGCGGGCGGGAGTGCCCTGGCCGCGGAAGGAGACGCCAAGGCAGGAGAGGAGTGCGAGGACGGTGGCGGGGGCTCGGAGTTTTGGCGAAATGTTTGGGAGCGGATGCGAATGCTGGGCGTTTTAGATGGCTGACGTGGCGCGAGGTGAAGGGCGTTCGGAGGCGGCGGTGAGTGGTTGGGAACCGTTGCGGAATCGGACATTTCGGGCGTTGTGGATCGCGAATGTGGCGTCGGGAATCGGCACGACGATGCACGATACGGCGGCGACCTGGGCGATGACGAATCTGACGACGTCGCCGACGTTGATCACGCTGATGCAAACGGCGGCGAGTTTGCCGATTTTTCTGTTCGGTCTCCCCGCGGGTGCGGTGGCAGATATTGTTGATCGAAGGAAGCTGCTGATTATTGCGCAGATAGGCGGGCTGCTGCTTTCGTGCGCGCTTGCGGCGTCGGCGTTTTTGGGATGGCTGACGCCGGTGTGGTTGTTGGGAATTGCATTTTTGCTGGGGACGGCAGGCGCGGTGGGACAGCCGGCATGGCAGGCGAGCATTCCAGAGATTATTGAGCGGCGCGCATTGTCGGCATCGATTGCGCTGAACTCGATTGGATACAATGTGGCGCGAACGGTGGGGCCGGCGGTGGGCGGGCTGATTGTGGCGAAGGCGGGGCCGGGCTGGGTGTTTCTACTGAATTCGGCTTCGTTCATTTTATTGCTGGCGGTGTTGATTGGTTGGCGACGGGAGGAAACGAAGCAGCGGCAGCCGGAACAAGTGTTTGGGGCGCTGGTGGCGGCGGTGCGTTATGCGCGGTTCGCGCCGGCGCTACGGAGTGTGCTGGTGCGAACGGCGACTTATGTTTTTGCGGCGGTGGCGCCGATCGCGTTGTTGCCGCTGCTGGTGAAGTCGAACACGGAGCTGCGTGCCTCGGATTACGGGGTGTTGCTCGGCGCTTACGGCGCGGGGGCGATTTTGTGCGCGACACTTATACTGCCGCGGTTGCGCGTGCGGTTTTCGGCGGATCAGATTCTGGCGGGTGCGCTGGTGATGTCTTCGACGTCATGCATAGCGCTGGTTTTTATGCGCGACAGAATTGGGATGGCGGCGATTTTGATGGCGGCGGGAGCGGCGTGGCTAACGTCTCTGACGCATTTCAACACAGCGGTGCAGACGGCGGTGCCGAACTGGATTAGGGCGCGAGCTTCGTCACTTCAATTGATCACGATGCAGGGCGCGATCGCGCTTGGTGCGGTGGTTTGGGGGCAAATTACATCGCATGGTGGTTTGCGATACGCGTTCGGAGTGGCCGCGGCTTTTCTGTTCCTGGGACTTTTGGTGATCCGTTTTTATCCGCTGAATCGCATCGCGGATCTGGACCTCACACCGTCTGATCATTGGGCGGAGCATCGGCTGGTGGCTGAACCTGCGCCTGCGGATGGGCCGGTTTTGATCACGGTGGAATATCGCGTGGCGAATGAGAAAGCGGAGCAGTTCCAGGAAGCAATTTACAAACTGCGCGACGTGCGGTTGAGAGATGGAGCATTTCGGTGGGACCTGTTCCGTTCGCTGGATCAGGAGACGGTGTTTATTGAGTCGTTCCTTGTCGCGACGTGGGCGGAGCATCTTCGCCAGCATGCGCGAGCAGTTGCGGAGGATCGCAGGACCGAGGAAGTGGTCGAGAGTTTCCATCTCGGCGAGGAAGCTCCGAGCGTCAGGCATTACCTGCGCGACAGTTTCACAAGGTCGTAGGAAAACATTTCCGGGCCAGGTGTTCACGCCGACGGGTGTGAGCTTTGAGTAGAGTTCGTATCTACTTCATTCTCCACTGTGGAAGATCCGGACTCCGCAACTGCCTCGACAAGAATCCTGTCCAATTCCGCCGTCACGAATGGCTTCAGCAGTGACCTCCTTGCTCCCGGAACAATTTTAGCTTTTGCTGCTCTGCCGAATATGCCATGAATCGGAAGTTCCCCAGACAAGGAGAGGTTTATGATTCGAGCAAAAAGACTCTGTACTCAACTATTTCGCAATATACGCAAAAGTATGAGCTTATTGGCCGTAGTGCCCTTTGCACTGGCCAGCGCGCAAACAGCTCCACCCACCACCGGTCTTCAACTCTGGTTGAGGGCAGACACCGGCGTAACCACCAACGCGACGGGCGCGGTTTCGCAATGGCAAGATCAGTCGGGCAATAATAATCATGCTTTGCAGACCGACGACACGCGACAGCCGAGAGTGATCGCGAACGCCTTGAATGCAAAACCCGTTCTTCGCTTTGATGGGACGGATGATTTTCTCAATGTCACCACGTCGCCCAGTCTTGATATCCCGGGGGACATCGCGAGTTTCGCGGTCATCCGCGTTGATGACTATGCGAACTACAACTCCATTTGGGGCAAGACCGCGGGCGCTAATGGGAATATTCCCGCACCGACTGATTTTTATTTGATTCAAGGCAACGGCTTTCCGCAGCTTTATCGCGGTGACGGATCCGCTTTTGGCAATGTGCAGGCGGAAAGGGCCGTCCGTGCAAATTCGTACGTTGTCCTCGGATTCCGGCAGGCCGGCACGGAGATTACCCACTACTTGAACGGCAACATTAACGGCACGGGAGAAATAACGGCCACGCCGTTCGACGCCGGCACAGATCTCAAAATCGGCACGCGCGAGGATCTCTTCACCAAGCTGAAAGGCGATATGGCCGAGCTGCTCATTTACAATGAAGCACTCACCGAAGCACAGGTGAATACGGCGATGAATTACCTGCGCACGAAATACGGCATCGTGAATGCGGCGCCCACAGTTTCAATCACTGCTCCAGCAAACAACACCACCGTGGCAGCGCCCGCATCCGTTACCGTCACAGTTAATGCCTCTGACGAAGACGGCACCATCACGCGCGTCAATCTCCTTGCTGACGGCACCGTCATTGCCTCCGCAACTGCGGCACCTTTCAGTTTTCCGCTTCGCATTGAAAGCGTTGGTACGGTCGTCTTGACCGCCGTGGCTACTGACGACCGCGATGCGTCCACCACTTCCAGCAACATTACTCTTACCGCAACGGGAGCAGCGCCGACGCTGAATGCAAACTCGAGCCTGAAGCTTTGGCTCCGCGCGGACCAGGGCGTCACCCTCGGGACCGATAATGCCGTCACCGCCTGGGCAGACCAATCCGGCAATAATAATCACGCGACCGCGCCTTCGGAAGCGGAAGCACCCACGCTGAGCTCGCTCCTCGGCAAGCCCGCTCTCGATTTTGACGGCGTGGATGATTTCTTCACCGTTGCTGATACCGACTCGCTCAGCATCACGAACGAGATGGCGACCTTCGCCGTTGTTCGTTTTGACGATTTCGCCGGTTTCCGCGCGATTTGGGGCAAAACCCTCGAAGGCCAGCCTCGCCCTACCGATTACTATCTGACTTCCGGCAGCGGCATCCCTACTGCGTTTCGCGGCTACACCACCAACGACACCCAGAACGTCAATGCCGGGGTCAGCGGCGCCGGGCGCATCCCTACGAATACTCCGGTCGTGCTCGGCTTCCAGCAAGCTGGCGCCACACTTACTCACTACCGAAATGGCAGCCCGTTTGGCAGCGGTCCCAGCCTGGTCGCAGCGGACGCTGATACGCCATTGTTGATCGGCACCCGTGACAACTTCCAAACACGCATGAAAGGTGAATTGGCCGAATTGCTGATCTACGATGGCGCGCTCTCCAGCAACGATCTCGCCAACGTTACGCAATACCTGGGCGCCAAATACGGTTTGGCTGTGGTTCAGGTAATCAACGCAGCGCCAGTCGTACAATTAACAAGTCCGGCCGGCGGGACCAGCATCGCCGCTGGTGGAACAGTGACCGTCAACGCGACCGCCACAGATGCGGATGGCAGCATCGTGCGGGTCGAATTTTTCGCCAACGGCGCGCCGTTCGCCAGCGATACCGGAAGTCCATATTCAGGTTCGGTCAAGCTGAACACTGGCGGCTCCGTTGCGCTGACCGCGGTCGCTACTGATAACCGAGGCCTAAGCACTACCTCCGCAGTCGTCAATATCACCGTCACTGGAGGTGAGACCCCGGCGATCCCCGCCAACGGCCTCGCGCTCTGGTTGCGGCCTGATCGTGGCGTGAACACCAACGCCTCCGGAGCCGTGACGCTTTGGGAAGACTGGTCCGGGAACGTGAACAACGCGCGCCAGGTCGATCCAGCCAAGGCTCCGATGCTGGTTCCGTCCGCCCTTAATGGACAACCAGTCCTGGACTTCGATGGCACGGATGATTTCCTCGAAGTCGGCCACTCGCCTTCGCTCATCATCAACGGCGACATTACCACGCTCTTCGTCGTTAATTTCGACGATCACGCTTTTTACCAGGCGGTCTGGGCTAAGACAGGCGGCGGCGGCGGAAATATTCCGGCAGCGAATGATTATTATCTCGTGCCGAATTCGGGCATTCCTCGTTATTATCGTGGCAATCCCGCCGGTGCGATCGGATTTGTGGATGGCACCGAGGCAGTCCCCGCTGGGCAATATGTCATAGCTGGCTTCGGTTATTCGGGCATCACTGCCACTCATTATCTCGGCGCAGCAGAAAACGGCGCCTTGGAACTCGACCGGCCCGGCGGCGATTCTGGCACTCCGCTCCGCATCGGCACGCGCGGCGATTCTTTCACCAAGTTGAAAGGCACTCTCGCCGAAGTGATCATTTACAATCGCGCGCTCCCAGAAGCCGAGCGCCTGCAACTCGTCTCGTATCTCCAGACAAAATATGGCCTGGGTGGTTCAGTTCCGACAGGCCCAACGCTCAGCGTTACAAGGTCCAACCCCACCACCTTGATCTTCTCCTGGCCGGAATCCGAGCAAGGATTCGTTCTTGAATCGAGCCTCACACTGGCCGCGGATTCGTGGACGGTGGTAACGGAACCCGTCATTCCGTCGGGCGGACAAAACACGGTCACCGTGCAAAGCAGCGGTCCGGCCCGTTTCTTCCGGCTGAGCAAGCCTTGATGGATTAATTCGATGCTCCACTGACATCGTCGCTGTCTGTCGCGAGGCAGGCAGCGATTTTGTTTTAGAATGGGCACTTTCTCGGCTACATTGCCCGCGCAGATCCCCGGGCGAATTGGTCCACTGAACTAACGCACGCGGCCTGCATTGACATTTGAAATCACGCTTCTACTTCAGCATCGTTTGCCTGGCCGCTCTTCTGCGTTCCTTCGCGGGCGACAGCGTCGTCGTCTTCAATGAAATCATGTATCACCCGCGCGACGGCGATTCTGTTGAATGGGTGGAGTTGCACAATCAAATGGCCGTCGACGTGGATATTTCCGGCTGGTCCATCGAAGGTATCGGCTACATCTTCCCGACTAATTCCGTCATCGCTGGTGGAGCTTTTATTGTTGTCGCCAGCAACCCAGCCACGCTGGCTCAACGCACCGGTCTCGCCAATATTTTTGGACCCTTCTCCGGCCGCCTCGCCAACGAAGGCGAGGAACTCACGCTGCGCAATCACAATCAACGAATCATGGATCTCATTGATTACGACACCAGCGATCCGTGGCCCGCTGGTCCCGATGGCAGCGGTTTCACTCTGGCGAAGCGCAATCCAAACTTCTCCAGCGAATCTCCCGAGAGCTGGACGCACAGCTTTGAACCGGGCGGAACTCCCGGCGCGACCAACTTCTTGAAACCTCCTTCGGCGCCGCTCGTCGTTCTCAACGAAGTCGCCGCTGCCACCAACCTCACCTTTTGGGTCGAGCTCGCGAACCTTGGCACGAACAGTGTCGATGCGCCCGGTTACGAACTCGAATTTTCCCGCGCGCCCAATCTTTTCCTTCAACTCGCCGAACCACGCCGTTTAGCGCCCGGCGCTTTCTTCCATTTTGAAACCAACAGCTACTATCCGCGCGCAAACGAAAAGCTGTTCCTCTACAACACCGGCCGCACCCGTCTGCTCGACGCTATCGAGATTGAGGATCGACTCATTGGCCGCTCTGCTTCGCACGAACACCGCTGGCTTTTTCCCTCCGCTGAAACTCCCGGGGCCGCAAACCAATTTTCCATCCCGCAAAATCTCGTCATTAACGAGATCATGTATTCGCATCCCGCGGGCACGAACGAGACCTGGATCGAACTGCTGAACAGCGGCACGAACTCAATTGATCTGACCGGTTGGCGAATCTCTGGACTCGGCTATTCGTTCCCATCCGACACCACCATCAATGCCGGTGAATATCTTGTCATCGCGCAGAACGCGGCGGCGCTTCGCGCGAAATTTCCAGATGCTCGGATCCTCGGCGATTTCGCCGGACGCCTCTCCCGCTCCTCAGATCATCTGGTCATCGTGGATGCTTTCGGCAATCAGGTCGATGATGTTCGGTATCGCGACTCGCAACCGTGGCCGGACTTCGCCGACGGTTATGGCGCCAGCCTCGAACTCCGCGATCCGCGCGCAGACAATTCGCGTCCCGAAGCCTGGGCGGTCAGCCACCATCCTGGGGATTGGCAATCGTATTCCTACAGCGCCGTCGCCGCTTCCGACAACGGACCCACACGCTGGAACGAATTCATCTTCGGTTTGCTCGATGCGGGTGAAGTTCTCCTCGACGATTTCAGCGTCATCGAAAATCCCGGCAGCGGCGAACGCGAAATTCTTCAGAACGGAACCTTCGAAAACGGTGCAACGACCTGGCGGTTCCTCGGCACTCATCGCAACGCGGCAGTCATCACTGATCCGGACGCTCCAACCAATAAGGTCCTTCACCTTGTTGCAGATGGTCCCACCGAGCACATGCACAATCACGTCGAGACAACGCTCGTGGGAAATCAGCCGATTCAAAACGGACGCACCTATCGCATTTCATTTCGTGCGAAATGGATCGCCGGCTGCAATAAGCTGAACACCCGCCTCTACTTCAATCGTGTCGCTCGCACCACTGAACTTCAATTACCACGCCTTTCCGGTACGCCCGGGCTTGCGAACTCCGTTTTGCAAACGAACACTGGTCCAACGTTCGCCGCTCTCCAACATTTCCCGATCGTTCCAAGAGCCACAGACGCTGTCCAAATCACCGTTCGCGCCACCGATCCAGACGGAATGCAACGCCCCACCCTTCGGTGGGGCGTGAACGGCACGAACTGGGCCAGCGTAACCATGCAACAATTCGGCGACACTTACACCGCCACCATTCCCGCCCGTCCTGCGTCCACCGTCGTGCAGTTCTATATCGAAGCGCAGGATAACGCTGGCGCAGTCTCCTTCTATCCCTCTGGTGGTCCCGCGAGTCGCGCGCTCTACAAAGTCAACGACGGCCAGAACCTCTCCTCCCGCCTTCACAACGTCCGCCTCATCATGCTTCCCGCTGAAGCGAACGCGCTTCACGCTACCACGAATGTGATGAGCAATGGCCGCTCCGGCGCGACCGTTATCTACAACGAATCCGAAGTTTTCTACGACTGCGGATTGCATCTCCAGGCCAGTCAACGTGGCCGCATGGATTCTTCGCGCGTCGGTTTCACGGTCAGTTTTCCGTCCGACCATCTCTTTCGCGGCGTGCACGACACCATCACCTTCGATCGCTCCGGTGGTTGGTCTGGCAGAGGCGGCCGTCAGGATGAAATCGTCATGCGCCACATTGTGAACCAGGCCGGTGATTCGCCTGACATGTATAACGACCTCGTGCGCGTTCTCACTCCTCAAACGACGCACACCGGCAACGCCATTCTGCTCATGGCGAAATACAATGATGAATTCATCGACGGTTCCACTTACCCAAAAGACGGCTCACTCTTCAAAATCGAGCTGGTCTATTATCCCACCACGAGCGTCGACAACGATCCGCAGAAACCAAAGATCCCACAACCCGACGACGTGCTCGGCGTCGATCTCGGCAATCGCGGCGATGATCCCGAAGCTTACCGCTGGTTCTTTCTCGCGGAGAACAACGAGGGTGACAATGACTACAGCGGCCTCATCCGGTTAGCCAAGGCGTTCAGCTTGAGTGGCACGAATCTCCATCGCGCAACGTCCGAACTCATGGACATGGAACAATGGACGCGCGTGTTTGCGTTTAAGTCTCTCAGCGGCGATGCGGATACATACGGCTTCGGCCTGCCACACAATCACCTCTTCTACATTCCGCCGACGACCAACCTGCAGGCGAAGGCGCTCACATTCCCGTGGGACATGGATTTCGCGTGGGCGCGATCCGCGACCGATGGAATCACCGTGAACCATCGGATCGGTCAGATCATCCACAGCATTCCCGCCTACCAACGTCTCTACCTCGGCCACCTGAACGACATCATCGCCTCCAGCTACAACACCAATTACATGGCCCGCTGGACGGAACATTACGGTTCGCTCGCAGGCCAGAATTACTCCGCCATTCTCACCTACATTGGTCAGCGTGCCGCATCTGTTCGCGGGCGGCTCGGCACCCCTGCGCCATTTCGCATCACCAGCTTTTCCGGCGACACGTTCACCACCAACGCGAATTCCATGGTCCTGCGCGGCACCGCTCCTTACACCATGAAGCGTTTACTCAAGCTCCCTGACCCGTCTGGCAACAGCTACACCAACTTCAACTGGACCGCTCCCGAAACCTGGGAACTTCCCATCACTCTCAAGAACGGCACTAATCAAATCTCCCTGGTCGGCTATGATTTCCGTAATCAACCTGCTGCCACCCTAAACGTCACGATCATCTCCACCGCCGGTCTACCCGACTTCGACGACGACGGTATGCCCGACGAATGGGAAAACCAATACGGCCTCAATCCACAAATCCCCAACGCAGACGAAGATCCCGACCTGGACGGTCTTCCCAACCTTTCCGAATATCTGGCCGGAACGTCACCCACTCATCCCGCCTCAACGCTGGCCTTAACGGTTCAGAAAACTTCCGCCCAACAACTTCAGCTCACCTTCACCGCTCAGCCGAATCGCGTTTACAGACTGCAATATTCCCTCGCTCCAAACTCTGGTTGGCGGGACTTGCTGACCGTTCCAGCGGCCGACGATATCCGCGTCATCAGCCATCCCCAAACGGTGAGCCCACTCGCGTCAACGTTGTTCTATCGAGTGACCGTTGACCCAAATGCACGTTGAATAAGTGTTCGTTCACTCTCGTGCGTCAGAGGATCGGGACAACTCGGCGGCCGCTTCCGCTAAAATCCTGTCCAATTCCGCCGCTTTAAACGGCTTCAGCAAATGATGCCGAAATCCCGCTGCCCGGCTCTTTACCGCATCGGCGTTCATGCCGAAGCCGCTCATGGCAACTGCAAAAATTTTCTTCGGCAATTTCTGCATCAGGTCCCAGCCAGTGCCGTCCGGCAGGCCGATATCGCACAACAACACATCGACCGCGTAACCATCGAGCAGGCGCAACGCTTCGTTGATCGTCATCGCGGTGTGAACCTGGTGCCCGGAATCCTCCAGGTAGGCCTTCAACGTCTGCAAGGTGTCCGGATGGTTTTCCACCACGAGCACGCTGAGCGTCTTTGTGTCAGCAATCTCGCTCATCGGTCCTCAACTCCACGCTATCACAATCTCCGCCGCCGCACAGCCACTTCTTCAATCCGGCTTTACCGCAGGTTCATTCTTCCCAGATTTGCTCAATTCGCTTTCACGTACTTTCTTGTGATGCATGACAATCGCGCGTACCTGCTCGGAACGCTCATGCGCCTCGTCCGCTTTTTTCTTCAACGCCAGCGCCGCTTCGCCGTGGTTGTGTTCCTCAAACTGTTGCGCCATGCGATTCATCAGAATCACCAACTCCTCGATCGCGCGGATAGCGTTCCACAAGGTCTCTTCCGATTTCTCGCTGAACTCCGCCATCAAAGTCTCCACCGAATATGCATGGCCGGTGTGGCAGCGGAACCGAAAGTTGCTCCCTTCCTTCAACTGCATCAGCACGCCGTGACATTCCGGGCATGCATAGACCGAAGGCTCGCCCCACTCCAAAATTCCGTTCGCCAACGCACTATCCTCCCGCGCAATTTTCACCTCCGCCTCCATTTCTTTCGTCACACGCCTCACTCCTTTCTTCAATGGCGGAGTTCCCACCATTTTCCCCAAACACGGCGCGATCTCCGTCAGGTTCAAAATATGATCTACTTCCACATGTTTCAGCGCGCTCAGGGGCATGGAAGGCGCGGGCGCCTCCTCCGGATTCTGCACAATCGCTGTTCCGCCCTGCTCCTTGATCGCCCACAATCCCGCGGTCCCGTCATCCAATAACCCCGTTAACACCACGCCGATCACCCGCGGGCCATATGCGTGGGCAGCCGAGCGAAACAATGGATCAATGGCCGGACGCACGCGGTTTTCCTTCGGGCCTCGGGTCGTTCTCACCAGGCCCTTTTCGTCGAACACCAGGTGATGATCCGCTGGCGCCACATAGATTCGCCCGGGCTTGATCTCCTCCCGATCTTTCGCGATCGCGGCTGGCAGCGGTCCTGCCTGGTCCAGGATGCTACCCAGGAAATTCGGGCTCTGCGCCGCGGTGTGCAACACCACAAAGATCGCTCCCGCAAAATCCCTCGGGAGGTCTTCCACGAGCACCTGCAACGCTTCGATCCCCCCGGTCGAAGCTCCCATCACCACGATGTCTCTTTTCTCCATGTCTTCCCCGCATTCTCACCGTGGACTGGTAAAAAGCTTCCCGCAATCAGTACGGCAACTTAGTTGTCGTCCCTTTCGACTCTCTTTCCCCCGGGCGGCGGAGTAATCCGGTGGACGCTATACTTGGCGAGGCACTGCCGCGCCTCATTCAGTGATTTCGTCCCTGCAGCCAGGTTCTGTTGGCACTCGACCGTGTTGCGCTCGACGATTCTTACAAGTGCTTCGGTAGATTCGCGGGCCTCCAAAGTCCTCCGCCAAAGTCGTTGAGAAAATACTTCATTCATAGGCTGTTCCCGGTGGTTACTAGCCCAAATAGAAGTTTGTCGGACGACCTGGTGGGTTACTCCAACTTCAGCGTAGGCGCAGAAAGCAAATGCCGCAATGCAAACGTCCAGTTATTTCGCCGGCTAGAAAATCAGGTCCAAATTCATTCTTCTCGAAACCGCCAAAACTAGCTATCTCGTGGTAAACTGGCTCGCCTCGCGGGAATTCTTCGCTAAAATTACTGTATGCCGCAGGAGCAAACGCCGGAAAAACAAACGTCGCCCGCTCGGCCCGCCGCGGGGCTTCCTCTCGTCGCGCCCGATGCCGCTGAACAGGAACTCGGCGAGCACGTCGATAACATCGTACCCACGTATGCTTATCAACTCGATCCGATGGTTGGCATCGGCGGTTCCGCGGGCGCCATCGCTGGACTGCAGGCTTTCTTCGAGTCGATGCCGCCCGACTCCGGCATCACCTTTGTCGTCGTGCTTCACCTGGCACCGGATCATCCGAGCAGCATTACCGAGATGATCCGCAAATGGACCAAAATGCACGTTCTCACCGCGGAAGACGGTGCGCGTACGCAGGCTAACACCGTTTACGTTATCCCGCCCGGCAAACACCTCACCGTGGTGAATGGCCATTTGAAGCTCACCGATCTGGATCGCGAACAGGGGCGCCGGGTTTCCGTCGATCTTTTCTTCCGTTCCCTCGCGGACACGCACGGACCGCACTCGGCCGCGGTTGTTCTTTCCGGGGCGGATGGTGACGGCGCTCTCGGGATCAAGCGCATCAAAGAGCGCGGTGGGCTGACCATTGCCCAGGATCCAGACGAAGCTCAGCATGGCTCGATGCCTCGCACCGCGATGGCCACCGGCATGGTGGACTGGGTTCTGCCGGCCAGCGAGATGCCAAAACGCCTTCTCAATTATCTCGAAAACGGAAAGGCGCTCCAGTTACCGCCGGAAGAAGGGCCGCAACCCGCTTCCGCGCCGCGCCCCTCGCCCAGCGAACCGGAGAATGCCTTCCGCGAAATCCTTGTGTTCCTCCGCACTCGCACGGGCCGCGATTTCTCGTATTACAAACGCGCTACCATTCTCCGTCGTATTTCCCGCCGCATGCAGGTTAACGGGATTCAGGACATGATGACTTACCTCATTTTCCTGCGTACACACCCGGGCGAATCCGGCGCGCTGCTCAAAGACCTGCTCATCTCGGTTACGAATTTCTTCCGCGATCGCGATGCCTTTGCGGCTCTTGAAAAGCACATTCCCGAACTCTTCCATGGCAAAGGGCAGGGGGATACCGTGCGCGTTTGGATTCCTGCCTGCGCCACCGGCGAAGAGGCTTACTCGATCGCTATTCTCCTCCTGGAACATGCCCGCACGATTGACGGCGCGCCCAGTCTCCAGGTTTTCGGGTGCGATCTGGATGACGACGCCATTCAAACTGCACGCGCCGGAATTTATCAGGAGGTCATTTCAGCGGATGTTTCGGAAGACCGTCTGCGCCGCTTTTTCGTGAAGGAGCATAACGGCTATCGCGTCCGCCGCGAAGTTCGTGAAGTCGTTCTCTTTGCCAGCCACGATCTGCTCAAGGATGCTCCTTTCTCTCGGCTGGACCTCATCTCCTGCCGCAACCTCCTTATTTACCTGAACCGCGAAGCGCAAAATCGCGTCTTTGAAATTTTCCATTTCTCACTGAAACCGGAAGGACTCCTGTTCCTCGGCTCATCCGAATCGGTGGAAGACGGCAGCCAGCTCTATCGGGTCCTCGATAAAAAGTACCGCATCTACATCCGCAAATCGGCTGCCCGCCTCAATCTGCCAGTGCCGGGCGGGCCCAGCACTTTGCTCGTTCGCCAGATCGAACAGCAGGTTGCGACCGAACATAGCGAAGCGGCCAAAGCGCCGGTTGTAGTTCCTCCTCCATCATTTTCGGCCACGGCGTCGCTCTCGTTGCCCGGCCAGCGCGCTTCTATTCCCAGGAAAGACGAGCGAGTCTCATGGTCCGAACTCCATTTCAAACTGATCGAGCGCTTCGGCCCGCCTTCGGTCATCGTAGATAGCGATTACGAAATTCAACACTTGTCAGAAAGCTGCGGTCGATTTCTTCAGCTCGTCGGGGGGCAACCCACCAGCAACCTCCTTCGCCTCGTGAATCCGTCGCTGCGGGTTGAACTTCGCACTGCTCTCTTTCGCGCCGCGCAAACGGGCCGGCCGGCTGAATCCTTCCGCGTGCCCATTGAACTCGATGGTGAGAATCGCGCCGTTGATATCCGCGTCGCTCCCGCGAATGATTTGGCGCCCGATTTTCTCCTGGTATCCTTCGATCTGCGGGAGCCCACCGCCCATCCCGATCAACCAACTCCCGCGGCGGTCGAGCCCGAACCTGCCGTCCAGCACCTGGAGCGTGAACTGGAGCACATGCGAACGCAACTGCGCGACACCGTGGAGCAGTACGAGGCGAGCAATGAGGAACTCAAAGCCAGCAATGAAGAGCTCCAGGCGATGAACGAGGAGCTTCGGTCCGCCACCGAGGAACTTGAAACCAGCCGCGAGGAACTGCAATCGATCAACGAGGAACTCACCACGGTAAACCAGGAGCTGAAGAACAAAGTCGAGGAACTCGGCCAGGCCAACAGCGACCTTCAAAATCTCATGGGCGCCAGCGCGATTGCGACTCTCTTCCTCGATCGCAACATGAACATCATGCGCTTCACCCACTCCGCCGCGCCGATCTTCAATCTCATCCCCAGCGACATTGGCCGCCCGCTCAGCGATCTCCAGCATCGCATCAATTACCCGGAAATGGCGGAAGATGCCCAGCGTGTGATCGCCACGCTCGCGCCGGTGGAACGCGAAGTCACTGGCGCCTCCGGTAATTGGTACCTCTCCCGGCTGTTACCCTATCGCACCATCGACGATCGCATCGCCGGCGTCGTTCTCACCTTCGTGGATATCACGGAACGGCAGCGCGCGATCGAGGAACTCACCCGCTTCAATCGTGCGGCGGTGAATCGCGAAACGCGCATGGTTGAACTTAAGAAGGAGGTCAACGACCTCTGTGCCCGCGCCGGTGAAAAGCCACGCTACTCCCTTGATTTCGTTAAGGAAGCGGACGAGGAGAAATGAACCATGTCTGGGGAGCCGGGGAGAGACGAATCGCTCGAGATAGCGCGCCGTCGCGCCCAGGCCGAAGAACTCGGGCGCGCCCGGGAAGCACTCCACCGCGAAGCGTTACACATTCACCAGCAAAGTACCGCTGCGATTAAGAGCCTCGCCGATTTCCGTTCGGCCGCCAGGTTGGACCGTGATTCTCGCCTGGCTGCTCTTAACCTGATCGAAGATGCGGAAGAAGCCCGCCGCAAAATCGCGGAAGAAGCTGCTGAACGTGTTCGTGCCCAGGAAGCGCTTTCCAGTTCTGAGGAAAAGCTTCACCTCATTGTCGAGAACGCTCTCGAGTTCGCCATCTTTTCCACCGACCTGGACCGGCGGGTAACCAGTTGGAGCACCGGCGCGGAACGCATTCTTGGCTTCAGCGAAAAAGAAATCATCGGCCAGCCCGCTGACATCATCTTCACGCCGGAAGATCGCGCCGCTGGCGCTCCGACTGAAGAATCAACCACCGCGCGTACGACAGGGCGCGCCATGGATGAGCGCTGGCATCAACGAAAAGACGGGACCAGATTCTGGGGCAGCGGCGCGATGATGCTCATGCGCGATGCCCGGGGCCAGCCGGTGGGTTTCGTTAAAATCATGCGCGACCGCACCGAGCAGAAACGCACCGAAGAAGCGCTCCATCAAAGCCGCCTGGAACTGGAACGTTCTCTCATCGAGACCGAAGCGGCTCGCCGCGAGGCGGAAGCCGCCAACCGCGCCAAAGACGATTTCCTCGCCACGCTCTCACACGAACTCCGCACCCCACTCACGCCGGTAATGATGGCGGTCGAAACTCTCCTGCGCCGAAAAGATCTTAACCCGCGCGTGGTTGAAGGACTCAACTTGATTTTAAGAAACGTCGAACTGGAATCCCGCTTCATCGACGAACTTCTCGACGTCACTCGTATCAGCCGCGGCAAACTTGAACTGCTTCAGGAACCACTCGATGTTCACGATACGATTCGCCGTGCCATCGAAGTGGCGCAGCCTGACGTCTACGCGAAGCAGCAACACCTCACCGTTCACCTCGCTGCTTCAAAAACCCGCACGATCGGCGACGCCCGGCGGTTGCAACAAGTATTCTGGAACCTGCTCAAGAACGCCGCCAAGTTCACCCCCAACGGCGGCAGAATCCACGTTGCCTCCCGCAACGAAGCCGAGTGCGTCATTGTCGAAATCACCGACACCGGCCGTGGCTTCGACCCGGCCAAATCCGAAGAAATCTTCGAAGCCTTCAAACAGGAAGACACCTCCGTTGTCCGCGAATTCGGCGGCCTCGGCCTCGGCCTCACCATCGCCCGCGCCACCGTCCACGCCCACGCCGGCTTCATCACCGCTCAAAGCCATGGACGCAACCAGGGCTCCACGTTCACCGTCCGTCTGCCGCTGAAATCTTAGGCGAACTTTCCTCGCCAATTAGAATAGGTGAAAGTACCTATTGCCCTCCGTAGCGCATGGGTCCACTATGTCTGTGGATTGACCCATCCTTAAGTCGTTCTGACAACACCTCTTCTCTTTGGGCTAGTAACCAAGGATATGAACGCCCATGAGAACTACCTCTTTTCAGGTCCGGGTCGCCCTTGCGGATGACCATCAACTCGTCTGCGCCGCGATCACCCAACTGCTTCAGCTTGATCCCCGCATAAAAGTCGTCGCGCAGGCTCACGACGGTCAATCCGCCGAACAGCTCGTTGAGCAACGCTCCTTCGACGTTCTGCTCCTCGATCTACAGATGCGCGGCAAGCACGGCCTGGAACTTCTCAAAACTCTGGGCGACCACCCGCCCGCCTGCGTTCTCTCCGCTCACACTGAATCTCACTTCATTGTCGAAGCCATTCGCGCCGGCGCCAACGGTTACGTCTCCAAACAAGCCGCTCCGGAAGAGCTTCTTCACGCGGTGCTGTGCATCGCGCGCGGCGAAACTTATTTCTCCACCGACGTCCGCCAGGCGGCGCTAAACTTCACGGCCAGAGGTATCGATCTACGGCTCACCGCGCGCGAGCAGGATGTTCTCCGCCTCTGCGCTGCCGGCCTGGCCAGTTTCGAAGTCGCAGCCAAATTAAACATCAGCCGCCGCACTGCCGAGGCCCACCGCGCGAACTTCATGAAAAAGCTTTCCCTCCGCAGTCAGACCGACCTTGTTCGCTATGCGCTGCGTCATGGCATCATTACTCAGGATTTGTCACTCGACCGCAGCGCCCGCCTCTGGACCAACGCTCGGGCCGTCGTTACAAGTACATAACCGCCGCTAACCCACTCAATCTGACGGATCGTTCATCTTGCGCTTGAATCTCTGGACGCCCCGAGTATGGTTTCGCGCAAGGATGGCCCGCGTAATGATTGTCGATGACAGCCCCGAGCTGCGAAGTTCCCTTTCCATTCAACTCCAACGTGTCGGCCACACCGTTTCGACCGCCAAACATGGCCGCGACGCGCTTGATCGCCTAAAAATTGACCCTGTTGATTTGATCCTCCTGGATTATCACATGCCGTTCTGGGACGGCGTGGAATCGATGGTGCTCTTCAACCAGAACGGCATCAAATCACCGGTCATCGCCTACACTTGTAAAGCCGCGCAGGAGTCCTCTCCCTTCGAAACCGTCATGGCCAGCCTCGGTGCTGCTGCTGCAGTTCGTTGCTCCCGCAACGTGGATGAACTTCTCCGGACGACCGAACGCCTTGCCAACCCTGCCCAGGCACCTGCGCCAGCGTATCCAGAATCAATTCTTTGGGACAACGTCCGGATGCTCACGTTTGGCGAACGCGACGTGACCATCCTTTTCCGGAACGAGGCCACTCCGCAAAAATATTATTTCGCCGACCGCGAAGAGATGGAGCGCGTTCTCGCCTCATGGTTCGCGCAGCGAGGTGGCTCTTCGTCCAAAGGGCGACGCGACACGTCTTCCTAATTCGAAAGCCGAATTTTCAGCCGCGCTCGAATTTCACAGACGCGACCTACAGAATGATCGTGGAGTGAGCCAGGCACGCCCGGCTAAACGCGTGCGCTTCGCCCGGCGAGTTAAAAACCATTTTCGGATACGCACAGAGTAGAGTGAACGAATAAATCTTCCCAAGCTGGTTCCACAATTCCTCCAGTGCAATCGCCCCCTCGTGATTCCCTTCCGCCCACAACACTGCAACCATTTCCCCAAATGCCCGCACCTTCGCCCAGCCACCTTCCGCTCGGGCGATGACCGATCCAATCACTTTGAAAAACAGCGCCTTGTCCGGCGCGCCATCCACCATGAATTTCTTCAATGTTTCTCGCGCATCCAGACACACGAACTGACCTGAGCGCTCTAATTCGCCGAGATCCAACCCGTCCGCTGCCAACCATTGTTCAAGGCTCGCCCGATGTTCCTCCGTCCCGATCAAAACTGCCGCCTCTTTTCGACGTAGCGCCATCGAGAGAAAGACAGCGACCGTTTGGATGAAAAATCCTTCGTTGTCGTAAACGTGCACCAGGTGCCCGCTACTAAACTTCTCCCAGTCAATTCCGGGATCCTGCCAATTAAATGCTGACTTCCGATCGTCTACCATCCTGTTCAGTCACTCGTCGTGAAGTTCTCAGCGCGCCTCAATGCCCGCTTGTTCATTCAAAATCTTGCAGATTGATGCGCGCTCGTCGCCATCGCGCCATCGTAGATCGATGGAATCACCGTTCTTGAACGTCAGCACAATGGAGTCGGTTCGGCAATCCGCGCCGACCACTTCGCTCAAATCAATAACATGCCCATTGAAGGAAACAACATTCATACTTCTATCTGCCTCGGAAATTCTGTTCGTTTTTGCGCTCTTCGCCGGGCAATCCACGGAACACATCAAGCCCAACCGCATTTTCCCAAATGCGCGACTTCGGTAATCCAAGCGAGTGTTCCAGATCTTGGCAGTTCCCTGCGATGGAAACGATCATCCTCTCCGGTCCCGGCTGCACGCGTCGCACGCACGGAAGCGCAATGACTCGCTCGGGCCAAACGGCTGCCGGTTCGTCGCAGTTAATGGTGCGCAACATCACAGCCACTCCGTTTCTTCGCGCGTTGGATACAGTTTTTTCAACCACGCGCAAATAATCCAGGTGCTCGGGATGCTGGCTGCGGAAGTAGTACTCGATCTCGAATGTAGCATTCATCTTAGGTCAGTTCGGATACTGGCCTAAGAATGAAGACGTCGCCGAACGGCTAGAAGGTTAGGTCAACCCGCATTGAGTATGCGGGTCGTGATCGTTAATAGCAACAAGGGTTACCAAGTATTCGCGAGCAAATCAGCTCAATCAACCGAGGCGCCAGACGATGCGCGCCTTGTCCAGGTCGTACGGCGACATCTCCATCTTCACCCGATCGCCCGCCGTAATCCGCACCCACCGTTTCCGCATCTTCCCCGAAATCGTCGCCAACACCACATGCTTGTTCGGCAATTCCACCCGAAACATCGTCCCGGCCAGTACCGTTTGTACTCGGCCTTCCACTTCAATATGATCTTCGCTCGCGTCTTTCATACTTGATCAACTGCTGGCAAAATATTCCTTTCTGCCAGCTGACCAGCTCGCCGGCCTTAACAAAATCTCGCCTATATATTAATACCGATTTCCGCGACCGCCACCACCACCGCCACCACTTCGGCCACCACCGCCACCGCCGAATGAGCGACCACCGCCGCCACCGCCGCCCGAACGTTCTTCACGCGGACGCGCAATGTTCACCGTCAAATTCCGGCCATCCAGCGCCTTGCCATTCAAAGCTGCGATCGCCGCCTGTGCCTCTGCTTCCGTGCCCATGGTCACGAAGCCAAATCCCTTGCTCTTGTTCGTCATCCGGTCCATCACCACGCTGACTTCGCGAACCGTGCCGCAGGCCGCAAACGCGTCTTGCAATGCATTTTCAGTCGTGTCGAATGACAGGCCGCCAACAAATAATCGATTATCCATATATCTCTGGTTGCTTAAGTGGAACGTGAAGAAACCCTCTGTGTTCCCGTTGATCGGGATTCAGACCCAACCGCCTTTATATGCGCGATTCCACTGAAGTCCGAACTCTTGGCGTTACTCTTGAGTAGCAGCAGCCACTTTCCGCCATTTGCCCGCGAAAGCAAGCATCTTCCCTCACGGAGTTCTCAGCCAACGTGCATTCATAATTGTCCCATCATTGGCATCTTCGTCGCGGTTTCTGCTTCCCCCTCAAGAGCTTCGATCAATGCCGCCGTTTCCGTGCCATCTAAATTATAGGTGTTCTTCCCATTACCCCCAAGATCCGTCGTCACAAACGGCACCGAGACAATCCGCCGTCCGCTCGCGGCGGATGACTGGTCCATGACCGAAATTCGGTATCGGTTCGGCAAGTACCGGTCACAAACCCGTCGCAACTCCCGCAACGCCGCTTCCGATTCCTCCAATCGGTCCGGTATATACAAGCTCAGTTCAACAATGCGGCTCACTCGCCGCAAAACTTACCGAAGTCCAATTTCCATTTTTACCGGGAGACAATCGGAACGATTTATCAGAGACTTCCCCGATATTCCCGATTCGTGCTGATCCTGAGTTTCCAGACGACTCGCTCTCTTTAATCCTGCCAGGCCGCCAACGCTGCCGCCGCACCTTCGTGGTTCGGATCCTCTTTCGCCAGGGTACTGAACCACGTTTTCGCGTGCTCATGTTCGCCAAATACCGCAAGGCATGTTCCGCCAATGATGACCAGGTCGCGCCATTGATCCTGAGAAAGATCTTTGCGCTCATTCAATCCCTGGAAAATATTTCGCGCTTTTTCATTACACTCGCTCGAACCCTCCCGTAGCAAGACGACACACATCGCCAACTGAGCGCTTGCATGTTTCGAGTCCAACTTCAGTGCCGCTTCCAACTCGCGTTTTGCTTCCTGGTAGTCCTTAAGCTTCTCCGCTGCTTTCGCGCAGATGTACCGGTTCCGTGCTGAATCATTGAATTTCGCCCGTTCGCGACTCAGCGCCAGCAGGTCTTTCCAACGGTTCGTCTCGAGCGAATACATTCCGCCCAGGACCTCCCACCCGAGATTTTCGTCCCGATTCAATTGAATTGCGCGCCATAGATTCTTTTCTCCCTCTTTCTTATCGCCGAAGAGAGATTGAAAAAAGCCCAGCGGAACTCAGCGCGAGAGACGCGAGAAAGAGCCAGTTCATACGAGGAGATTATCCGTCCGATCATCACCGTCGACTAGCAATTCTCGGTGATACGCCCTTGGCGCGAATCGTTTTGCTCGAACTGCGATCGCTAGCCGCTCATCATGACACGCGGATCTTCCCCTCTATCGAATCATCCAGGGTCTTCCCGCTCGCCGCACCGATTATCATCTTCACTCCCGCCACCACGTTCCCGTGCTTATTGTCCCAGTAATACCCCCGGCCGGGTGACACCTTTACCACTGTAATCCGCGGATCGTCCTCCCCCTCTGTAAACCACGTCTTCAACACCGGTTCCCACAGCTCTTTAATCTTCGCCTTATCCCGCGAAACGCTCGCCTTGCCGACCAAATGCAGAAAATCCGAATGCGCCGATCCCTGGAAAAACAAATCCACCTCTCCGCCGCGTTCCAACTCCTTCACCGTGTGACTGTCACTCGCCATCAAAAACCACAAGTTCCCCGCCTCATCCACTTTCCGCACATTCATCGGCCGCACCCCTTCCGACTCACCCACCGAAGGGCCCGTCCGGAAGAAACAGGTCTTCGCCTTATCCACCGTCTCCCGAATCCGCTCCACCGCCTTTACCCCGCTCACGTTCTCCCGATTCTTCTCCGGCTGATTTCTATTAATCGAATCCATCATCCCCTCCCTTCTCTCCATTCTAGCACACTCTTCTCGGAACGCTGGCAGCGCCGTCCCGGAGGGCGCTTGGACTACAAAAATAGCAATATCCCTGTTGACTTATTAGCCTCCATCCTGCAGAGTTCTACCTATGATCACGAACAACCATTCGTGGTCACGCGGCTCGTGCCTGAACAAAAGCCTCGCCTTCGAGTCTTCTGTTCACCCACGCCAAAGTGACTACGTCATCATTGCAGACACAGTCGGGCTATATCGCGTAACTGCGATACTCCGTCCACGAATCCAGAAAAAGGTCTGCACCTTAATTTGCCCTCCCTCTGTGCTCGCTCTCCCAAGCACAAATTCGAAAAAATCAAACACCCACAAACACCCGCAGACACCCGGCACACACACAGCTCACACACAGCTCACACACAGCTCACACACAGCTCACACACAGCTCACACACAGCTTCGGAACCGACTTTCATTCGCGCTCAACCGCTTACAAATTTATGTCTACAAAAAAACACACAGCAGCAGAGCTGCCCCGCTTTAAATCGCACCCTCACCGTTCGGTTATTATTGACGTCACCCAAACTCATCCGCACAATCGCGGCATTCCAAAGGAGGAAATCATTATGCAAAGGATCACTCGTCTCTTGCCGCGAATTGCATTTTTAATCATTTGCCTGGTCGCGTTTAATCGTTCCGCGAACGCGCAAATCACCAATGTTCTTTTTTCAGAGGATTTCGAATCGCCGATCAACCCTCTGGAATTCGTTCCCGATGCTCCCTTCTTCGAAGGCGGCCAGGGCGACATTGCAGGTACCGTTAACGGCGGCGTGCTCGAATTCACCGGCACGGTCAGCCAGCAATGGTGGGCGGGCGCAACCATGCGCGTCGTTCCCACGTTTCAGGTTTCAGACGCCCAGCAGATCGCCGTCGAAGTCGATCGCGTTCAGGAAGCAGGTGTCGGCACCGCTTCTCGCAGCGCGCTTTGGATCATGGACAGCACTCAAACCCGCTACGTTCTTTTCGCCGATGTCCGCGGCGAAGGTGGCTGGAGTTTCAATCGTAAGATTGGCGTTGCGGGAGATAATCCGACCGGTGGCGGCACACAGATGACCGCTTTCGACGGTCTGGATGACGGCGCTCTCTACGTCATGAAAGCCGTCGCTGACGGCCGAAACGTTCGCCTCTATCTAAATGACGTGCTGGGCGCGACCGTTCCATTCCCATTCACCAACCTCGTTTTCCATCTTGGCAGCTACGCCCGCGCGACTGGCGATACCGCGTTTTCACAGTTCGATAATTTCGAAGTTTATAGCATCGGCAAAGCCACTTTCGAACCAACGAGCGTCGTTCTTAGTTCCGGCCAAACCGCCGGGAATATCGTCGTTCGAATTCCGGCCGGACTCAACGCCACGGCTCCAGTCACCGTTCGCGTCGTGAGTAGTAATCCAGCCGCCGCGGTTCCTCTCGGCGCAACAGGTGGTACGCTCAACCTGACCTTCGCCGCAGGCGGCCCCAATACACAGACCATCTCCGTTCAGTCCGTCGGCATTGGCGGCGCCAGTTTCTCGATCGAAAACGATGCCGGCCTCGGTTCGGGCAACACTCTCAACGTTACGGTAGTCAGTGCGGCGGGCGTTCAGTTGCAGGACGACTTCGCCGGCGCATCACTCGATCCTGCAAAGTGGGAACGTTATGATCGTGGTTTCGAGGTGGGCACAGGCGTTTACGACGTTACCCAGGCTGGCGGGAACGTCACCATCTCAGGTTATGCTGATGGACAATACTGGGGTGGCGCTTCGATTCGCAGCGTTCCCACGTTTACAGCCACCAAAGATCTCCCGCTCGTCGTCGAAGTGGACCGTGTATATCTGAACCGCAATCGGTCTGACGAAACTCCCAACACTGCCAATCGGAGCAGCCTTTGGCTGACCACCACCAATCACGGCCAGTACATCATGTTTGCCCAAAATCTCGGCGAAAATGGCTGGCAGGTGAACATCAACAACACCGGCGGCGGCACGGATATTGGAGCGTTCAATGATCTCGATACGAGCACGAACCTCCACCGCATGAAACTGATCGCCGATGGCGAAGGTGTGGATGTTTATCTCGACAACGAGTTCGGCGGACGCTTCCCATTTGCCGTCACCTTCGGCTTGCATGTTGAGCTTGGCGGTTACACCCGCGATATCAGCGACGAAGTTGTTGCTGTCTTCGACAACCTAAAAGTCGAAAACACGTTGCCTTGTATCTCCGTCGATAACGCTGACATCTCGCTCAACAACGGCCAAACCGCGACGGTTGCCGTTACGATTCCGCGCCTGCTCAACCTCTCGCAGAACGCGAGTGTCACCATCACCAGTAGCAGCCCTTCGGTGGCAATCCCACAGGGAGCCAACAACGGCACTCTCACGTTGAACTTCGCGGCGGGCGCCACGAACCGGCAAACGTTCACTGTCCAAACCGTGGGCCTGGGTGCGACCACTTTCAACATCGCATCCGCCGGCGTTTGCGTTCAGGAAAGTGTCGATGTCACCGTTACGGCCGTTCCAACCGTTCTTCTCACCGACGCCTTCGGCGGAACAACCCTTGGCACTGTTTGGGAAATTGATCCGAACTCTCTCGTCGAAGGCGGTGCAGCCACCGTTGATTCAGGCGTGTTCGTCAACGGCGGCGCAGTTGTCATCAGTGTCACCAACGAAATCGGTACCTTGGCCGGCTTCTCCGTCCTTACCACGAACACCTTCTCCGCGGATGTCACGCATCCGGCGACGTTCGAAATCGATCGCGAGAAACTCGACTTCACCCTCGTCACCGGAACAGCCGCGAAGCAGCTCACCGGCATCTGGATCACCAACACCGCCACCGGCGATGCGATCTTCTTCTCCGAACTCGTCACCCACGACGGATCTGCGGGCGGCTGGCAGTACGTCACGGTAAACGCGACCAATCCTTTCCCCGCGAATGCCCTCGGCACCTCCATCTCCGCCTTCGGCGCGGCGCAGTACAATGATCGCGGCGCACATCGCCTCCGTGCCGTTGCCAATGGCGACACCGTGAAGCTCTACCTCGATGGAGTCTTCGGCGCGGAAGTTCCGTTCGACGGCAACACCGGCATCAGGTTCGGTTTCGGCACTTATGTTGTGGCCGCCACCGACATCGCCCGCGGCACCTTCGATGACGCCCAGGTTCTCGGCACGGAAAGCTCGGGCCCGGGACGCGCGAACCTGTCGATTGCGAATCAGCCAAACGGCAACATCACCATCTCCTGGGATGCCCCCGGCACCTTGCAGTTCAGCGACAACCTCGCGAATCCAGGTAGCTGGAACCCGGTCACTCCGGCCCCAACCGGCACCACCTACACCATTCCGCGCGCGGCCCAAACGAACTACCGCTTCTTCCGCGTAGCGCACTAAATCTAGCGCAGACTCCAGTCTGCCTGTCCAGGCATCCGCCCTTTTACCTTTCGGGGCGGATGCTTTTTTGTTCGCCAAATTCCAGAGTGGCAATCTCCCCCTGCCCATGGAACCATTATCTCCCGTCCAATGCCGTCGCCCAAAGAACCGACCAAATCAACGAGCAAACCACCGCTCCCGCGCTCGCGAAAAATCATCTTCATTCTCGCCGCGGCCTTGCTCGTCCCGCTCCTCGCTCTCGGCCTACTCGAAGGCGGGCTCCGTCTTTTCGGCTACGGCTATCCCACTTCCTTCTTCCTGGAACAAAAAGAAGGAAGCACTACCTACCTTGTCGACAACCCCAAATTCGGCTGGCGCTTCTTCCCCAGGCAAATCGCCCGCAGCCCCGCCACCCTAAAATTTGCGAAGAAGAAAGAGCCCGGCACGATCCGCATCTTCGTCCTCGGCGAATCCGCCGCTCTCGGTGATCCCAAACCCGCTTACAGTCTCGGCCGCTATTTAGAAGTTCTCCTTCGCGAACGATTCCCTTCCGCAAAGTTCGAAGTCATCACCGCCGCCATGACGGCGATCAATTCACACGCGCTCCTCCCCATGGCGCGCGAATGTGCCGAACTCGAAGGCGACTTCTGGATTCTCTACATGGGCAACAATGAAATGGCTGGCCCCTTTGGCATCAACCCACTCAGTGGCCCCTCCGCACCCAGCGTCAGCACCGTGCGTCTCAGCCTGGCCTTGCGCACGACCAAGTTGGGCCAACTCATGGAGTCCATCACGGAAAAGGCGCGTAACGACGACTCTCCGCAAGCCGAATGGGCAGGAATGAAAATGTTCCGCGAACGCAGCATTGCGCCCTCGGATCCGAAGAAACAAACAATCTACGCGAACTTCCAAGGCAACCTTGAGGACATCCTCCGCGCCGCCCATTCCCATCGTGCGAAACCAATCCTCTGCACCGTCGCCAGCAACCTGCGCGACTTCGCACCTCTCGCCTCTGTCGGTTCTACCAACGGCGCCTACGCTAAGGGCGTCGAGTCGCAACGTGACGCTCGATTCGAAGAAGCTGCGCAGTCCTATCAAAGCGCCCTCGCCGGGATGGACTCGTATGCAGATCTGCATTTTCGCCTCGGCCAATTGCAACTCGAACTCGGTGGCACCAACGAAATCATTCGCGCACATTTCGAAAAGGCGCGCGATCTCGATGCGTTGCCCTTGCGCACTGACGGCCGCATGAACGCAATCATTCGCGAGTTCGCTAAAGCCTCGTCCGCACCGCTCATCGACCTCGACCGCGAAATGGGAACACCCGTCGCGGGAACAACGCCGGGTGATGAAAGCTTCTTCGATCATGTGCATCTCAATTTCGCCGGGAATTACCGCGCAGCCCGGCTCATCGCACAGGAAATCGAGAAGGCGTTGCCCAAAGACCTCGCGGAGAAACGCGCCGTCAACTGGGCCTCGGCGCAAATCTGCGATCGCGCCCTCGCCCTCACCGATTGGAACCGCCGCGCGGCTCACGAGCAAATGCTCCGTCGGCAAATGGAAGCGCCATTCACCGATCAATCAAATCACTCGAACCGAATCGAAAACATGGCGCGGGTTGTCTCCGATCTTCGACAAGCCTCGAACGCACGCGCCGCCACGAATGCCGCCGCAATTTACCAGGAAGCCCTTGTCCGCAACGAAAACGATTTTCGACTTCGCGAAAGTTACGCGGAGTTTTTGGAAGGCGTCGCCAAATGGAGCGAAGCAGCCGAACAGCGCATAAAAATATCAACGTGGGTGCCGCACGATTCCGTTGCTGCCTATCACGCCGGTCGCGTGCTGGTCCACGCGCGTCGCGCCGCTGAAGCTCGAACCTATTTGGAGCGCGCGCTGCAATTGCGGCCGGTCTTTCCCGAAGCTCATTTGGAAATCGGAAGAGCCTACTCAATCGAGGCGATGCACGTATCGGCTCTGAAAGCCTACGATGAAGCTTTGAAACAGCGAACGAATGACGCCACCGTGTTGATTCAAAAAGCACATTCGTATGCCGCGATGAACCTGCGCGCGGAGATGAAACACGTACTGCGCGAGGCGATTCGCCTGCGGCCAGAATCATGGGAACCTCACTACTTGCTCGCGGTGGAACTCGCCGCCGATAACGAACTGCAGCAGGCGATCATCGAATTCAACGAAGTCACACGTCTCCGCCCAGGTTACGCCAACGCCTATTTCAATTTGGCTGTCGCGCTCGCTAAAATTGGCCGGGTGAAGGACGCCTATCGCGGTTTTCAAAAGACGGTGGAGTTGGATCCCGATCATAAGAGTGCGCGCGAATACATGGCAGCGCTGGAACGGGAATACGCGAAATAGATTTGTTCCAGCGCCGATCGGTTTCTAAACTCTCCCCGTTGATGTATTATCTGAAACGCCTCGCTGGAATGGTCCCGTTGTTGGTGATCATCAGCTTTTTGGCGTTCATGCTGGTGCGGGTCGCTCCCGGCGGTCCATTCGATCGCGAGCGCACGCCCGCCTCGCCGGAAGTCGAGCGGCAACTCAAAGCGCGCTATCACCTCGATAAACCGCTTTGGCAGCAGTACGTAATCTATCTCGGCAACCTGCTGCGTGGTGATCTTGGACCTTCCCTCAAACAGCAGAACCACACCGTTAACGAAATCATCGCCCAGGCGCTTCCCGTTTCGCTCCTCCTCGGCGCTTGCGCCTACTGCTTCGCTCTCGGGGTCGGCCTTCCTCTCGGATTCTTCTCCGCGATCAACAAAGGCAAATGGGAAGATTGGCTCGGCAGTTTTCTCGCCATTCTTTGCATTTGCGTCCCGGCTCTCGTGATCGGGCCAATTCTCGCCATGGTCTTCTCGATCAAACTCGGGTGGCTCCCAGTCGCGCTCATGGAGAGTCCACTGCACCTCATCCTTCCCACCGCCACCCTTGGTATTTACTTCTCGGGCCGCGTCGCGCGTCTCCTGCGCGAAGGGATGCTCGGCACCTTGCACGCCGAATTCATCACCGCCGCCCGCGCAAAAGGCCTGAGCGAAACCGCGCTCTTCTTCAAACACGGCTTCCGCCTCGCAGTTCTTCCGGTTGTCTCCTATTCCGGTCCTTTGCTCGCCGACCTCCTCACCGGCTCGTTCGTGGTCGAGAACATCTTTCAGATTCCGGGCCTTGGCGTCTTCCTCGTAAACAGCTCCCTGAGCCGCGATTACACGTTGATCGTCGGTTTGGTAGTCCTTTATGCCGCACTTTTGCTCGTCCTCAACTTGATTGTGGACTTCGCCTACAGCGTTCTCGATCCGCGTGTTCGTTACGAATAAGTATGGAATTCTCCACCGTGCATGAATTCCACTCACACTTGAGGAACATTGAACCAAACGGCACGTGCCATGCTCAAATCTATCCAGTGATCGCCGAAGTTGCGTGAAGTTTGACTTTGAAATGTCGCCCGTTAGTATTCAACGTTCCCGAATGAGTAGTGAATTCTTCCCAAAAAGGGAGAGGTGATTTGTGGCCGCGAAAGACGATTATCTAGTTGATACGCTAGTCGAAATGGGCCTTTTGATGCCGCAAGACATCGAGGGCGCCCGCGCTGAAGCTGATTCCACCGGCGAAGGCGTGGTGGACACCCTGGTGAAGCAGGGGATCATCGCTTCCAGCCAGGTCGCCACCGCGAAAGCCGCGCAATTAGGCGTGGAATTCGTGCCTCTGGGCGAAATGAAGATCGCGGACGACGCGATTGCGGCCGTTCCCCGACACGTGGCGCGCCGTTTTAACGTTGTTCCCGTCTTCAAAACAGAGACTGGCGTCGTTGTGGCGCTGGCAGATCCGAGCGATTTGGATGCGCTTGATGGTCTTCAGCACTCGATTAACATGGATGTCGAAGCCCGCGTGGCGACTCCGGAAGACATCGAAGCGGCGCTGAATAAATATTACGGCGGCGGAGGAAGCGCGCGCGACGATAGCGTCAGCAAGATGATCCAGGACATCACCGAAGGTGAGGTCGAGATCGGGAACATCGGGGTGCTGGGAGGGGATGACGAACAGGTGGTCGAGGCGGACGCTCCCCTGATTAAGCTGGTTAACCAGCTAATCGTCGAAGCTTTCAAATCGCGGGCATCGGACATTCATCTTGAACCGCTTTCAAAAAAATTCCGCGTTCGTTACCGCATCGACGGTGTGCTGCACGAAATGCAGAGCCCGCCGAAGACGTTGCAGGCCTCGATCATTAGCCGCCTAAAGATTCAATCGAACATGTCCATCGCGGAAAAGCGCATTCCGCAGGACGGACGTATTCAGGCGGGCGTTGGTGGAAAAATGATCGATTTGCGCGTTTCATGCCTCCCAACCGTGCATGGCGAAAGCATCGTCATGCGTATTCTGGATAAAGAAGGTTTGCGCCTGGGTTTGCCCGAATTAGGCTTTTTTACGGACGACCAGCAGACATTTGAGCGTCTGATCGGCCTTCCCGACGGCATCCTGCTCGTCACTGGGCCCACCGGGTCAGGAAAAACGACTACCCTGTATTCCTGCCTGAACTATATCAACCGGCCCGACCGCAAGATTATTACGGTCGAAGACCCGGTTGAGTATCAATTGGCGGGTATTAATCAGGTGCAGGTCAACGAATCGATCGGCTTTACGTTCGGACGCGCCTTGCGCTCGATGCTTCGTCAGGCGCCAAATGTGGTCATGCTGGGGGAAATTCGTGACTTGGAAACAGCCACCATCGCGATCAATGCCTCGCTCACTGGTCACCTTGTCTTCTCGACGCTGCATACGAATGACGCACCGAGCGCGGTGACCCGTTTGATTGATATCGGTGTGAAGCCGTTCTTGGTGGCTTCTTCAACGCGCGCCCTGATGGCCCAACGTCTCGTTCGCAAGATCTGCAAAAAATGCATCGCGCCTTACACGCTCATGGAAACCGAGGCGAAAGCTCTCGGCATCGACCAGGCGAATCTCGGTCCAGACGCCAAGATCTCGAAGGGCAAAGGCTGTCCGGATTGTAAAAAGACGGGTCATCGTGGCCGGTTCGGCATCTTCGAAATATTCGTAATCGATGACGAAGCACGGAAATTGATTTACGAAAAGGTTCCCGCGACGGTCCTGCGCGCTCGCGCCCGCGAAATGGGCATGCGCACCTTGCGTGAGGACGGCACCCGGAAGGTTCTGGCCGGTCTAACCACTGCTGAAGAAGTGATTCGCAGCACGATGGCGGAGGTCGAGTAAGAGCTCGCGTGTGAGTAAGATTAATTGAGAGTAAGATTTAAGAAGTAGGAAGAAGCATGTCGTATCAGATGTCCGATCTGTTGCAGTTGATGGTGTCCGAGGGCGCCGCTGACTTGCATATTCGTGTTGGAACCCCGCCGGTCATTCGTTTGCATGGTGTTTTGCATCGTGTCGAAGGCCCACCTCTGCGTCCCGAGGATACCGAAGAATTGATGCGCAGTATCACCTCGGAGGACCACATCCAGCACGTGCGCGAGCGCGGCGGTGCGGACTTTGGTTTCGCGTTCGGTGAACTGGCCCGCTTCCGCGTGTCCGTCTTCAAAGAGAAGGGTAACTTCGGATTGGTGCTCCGTCAGATTCCAAGCAAGCTGCTCACCTTCGAACAAATCGGGTTGCCGCCATCCGTTAAAGAATTGTTATGGAAGCCGCGCGGTCTGGTCCTGGTGACTGGACCTACCGGTTCCGGCAAGACCACCACGCTCGCTTCGATGATTAATATTATCAACGAGGAACGTGACGACGCGCACTTGATCACGATCGAAGACCCGATCGAATATTACCACAAACATAAGAAGGGGTTGGTCACGCAGCGCGAAGTGAACGTCGATGTGCCGAACTTTGCGGAAGCGCTCCGCCGCGCGTTGCGTCAGGACCCGGACGTGATCCTGGTCGGTGAGTTGCGCGACTTGGAAACGATGGAAGCTGCCATTGCGGCGGCGGAAACGGGCCACTTGGTGTTCGGCACGCTGCACACCACCGGTGCGGCGAAGACAATTGATCGTATCGTGAACGCTTTCCCCACGAACCAGCAGGAACAAATTCGTATTCAGCTTTCCACAGTGTTGCAGGCGGTCATTTCACAGCTGCTCCTGCCGCGGTCTGATAAACCCGGGCGTGTGGCGATCTTCGAAATCATGATCAACACGCCGTCGATCAGCGCGCTGATTCGCGATAACAAAACGTTTCGTATTAATTCTGACATTCAGACGGGCGCAAAATACGGGATGGTTACGCTCGACAGCTTCCTGTTGGACAAATACAACGCTGGCCTGATCTCCCAGCACGAAGTCATCACGAAGGCGCAGGATCCAAGCTCGATCCTGGCCAAGCTCCAGGAAATGGAAGCGGCCAAAGCAGCTACCGCCGCCGCTTAATATGGCCGATCCTAATCATCCAGTTTTGAACCTGCTGCGGGAGCAGGGCCGCCTCGACGATTTGCAGATCGAAGAAGTGGTGCAGGAAAACGCGAAGAGCGGAAAATCGGTGCAGCAGATCATCGCTGACGCTGGTTACGTGAGTATGCCGGATATTCTGCGCGTGATTGCGGATCATCTCGGCACGGAGGTCGTCGATGTTAACGAGGCGGACCTCAACAAAGAGATCATCGAGTCGATCCCCGCAGATACGGCGAAGATGTATCAATGCGTGCCCGTCGCGGTTTACGGCTCGACCGTTCAGGTCGCATTCACCGATCCGCTCAATCCGGAGGTGGTTGATCAAACTGCGTTCGCTTCCGGCAAGGAAATCATGCCGGTCGTCGCCGACCCAGCCCAGATTCAAGCTGTCCTACAGAAAATCTATCCGGACCAAATGGCGGGCGCCGGTTTCGCGGACATTCTCAAGGAACTTGGCGAAGACAAGCTGAAGGAGGCGGTGGGTGCCGGCAAAGACGAATTGCCGGATGTGACCAAGCTCGCGGACACAACGCCGATTGTGAAGTTCGTGAATCTGGTTTTGTTCCAGGCGGTGAACGACCGGGCCAGTGACATTCACTTCGAACCATTCGAAGACGAATACAAGATTCGTTACCGCGTGGACGGTGCGCTGTACGAAATGGCTCCGCCGCCGAAGCATCTCTCAGGGCCGATCGCGTCGCGCCTGAAGATCATGGCGAACCTGAACATTTCAGAGCGCCGTTTGCCGCAGGACGGACGTATTTCGCTCAACATGGGCGGTAAGCAAATTGACTTCCGTATGTCGACCTTGCCCACGCAATTCGGCGAATCCGTGGTGTTGCGTGTTTTGGATCGCTCCGCTTTGAGCCTCGATCTGGAGGCACTGGGTTTGCCGAAGCATGTATACGAATACACCGCCGAAGCGATCCAGCAGCCGAACGGGATTTTTGTCGTGACCGGGCCCACCGGTTCGGGAAAGACGACGACGCTTTACTCCTGCCTTCGTAAGATCAACACCATTGATTCCAAGCTGCTGACCGCTGAGGATCCGGTTGAGTTCGATATCGAAGGAATCATGCAGGTCCACATCAACGAAGGCCTGGGCATGACCTTCATGAAAGCGTTGCGCTCCTTTCTTCGCCAGGACCCCGACGTGATCATGTTGGGAGAAATGCGCGACTTGGAAACGAGCCAGATTGCCATTCAGGCGTCGTTGACCGGTCACTTGGTTTTGAGCACGCTGCACACGAACGACGCACCGGGCGCGGTGACTCGTCTGGTCGACATGGGTGTAGAACCGTTTCTTATCTCGTCTTCGTTGATGGCGGTGCTCGCGCAACGTCTGGTTCGAACGATCTGCAAGAATTGTCGCACGCCATTTGAACCCACCGAAAACCAATTATCCCTCTTGAACCTTTCGCCGCACGACATCGGGGACAAAGTGTTCTACTACGGACGCGGCTGCCAGAATTGCAACGACACCGGCTACAAGGGACGGAAAGGTATTTTCGAGTTGTTGCCGATTAGCGATCCTGTTCGCGAATTGATCAACGAGCGGGCGCCGACCGTTGTGATACGTCAAAAAGCAGTCGAGGAAGGAATGATCACGCTCCGGGAAGATGGTCTTCGCGGAATTTTCGAGGGCGGAACGACGATTGAAGAAGTTTTGAAATACACATAAAACAGGTGCTGCGAACGAATTGCCGCGTGCCCTGTCAAAGAACTGAGCCCTGTGCCTGGAGAAAACAACTGATTTAGGAACCGTATGCCGAAATTTAACTATGTTGCCATGGATTCTCGTGGCAAGGAAACCAAGGGCACACTGGACGTCGCCAATCAGAATGAGGCCATCAGCCGCCTCAAAGAAATGGGGTACTTCCCCACCAAGGTGACCGAGGCCGAGAAGCCCAAAGCGGACAAGAAGGGAAAGCCGGCGTCTTCGGCGTCGTCCGGGAGCAAGGGAGCCAAAAAGGGCATCAACATTAGCATTCCGGGCTTAGGCGGCAAAGTTAAGTCAAAAGTCCTAACGACGTTTACCCGCCAGCTCGCGACGCTGGTGGATGCAGGGTTGCCCTTGCTGCGGGGTTTGCGTGTGCTCGAGAAGCAGGAACGTAACGCGACTTTGAAGCGCATCATTGGAGACTTGGCGGTCTCGATCGAAGGTGGGAGCACGTTCTCCGAAGCGCTGGCGCAGCATCCGAAGGTGTTCAATCGCCTTTTCGTGAACATGGTGAAGGCCGGCGAGCTGGGCGGTGTGCTTGAAGTGGTGTTGAATCGCTTGTCTGAGTTCATGGAAAAGGCGCAGAAGATCAAAGGCAAGGTGGTCGCCGCCATGTTTTATCCTGCGGCGGTCATGTTCGTCGCGGTCACGATCCTCATCATCCTGATGGTCTTCGTCGTTCCGAAGTTCAAACAGATTTTCGCGGACATGTTGGAAGGGAAGCCGCTCCCAGGCTTCACCACGCTGGTCTTGAGCATCAGCGAAATCATCGCGAACAACTTCCTGATTTCCCTCGGGGTGATCATCGGTGTGTTCATTCTGTTTAAGTTGTTCGTCCGAACCAAATTCGGTCGGAAGCTGTTTGACCGAGTGAAACTGCACTTCCCAGTTCTCGGACCGGTCATTAGCAAGGTGGCGATCGCGCGGTTTACCCGAACGCTGGGCACACTCATTTCCTCGGGCGTGCCGATTTTGCAGGCCTTAAACATCGTGAAGGAAACGTCCGGTAACGTGATCATTTCAAACGCGGTGGCCTCGGTGCACGAAAGCGTGAAAGAGGGTGAAACAATCACACAACCGTTGGAAGCATCGCGAGTGTTCCCGCCCATGGTGATTTCGATGGTCGACGTCGGCGAGCAAACCGGTGCCTTGCCTGAAATGTTGATGAAGATCGCGGACAACTACGAAGACGAAGTCGATAATGCGGTTTCTGCTATGACTTCGTTGCTCGAGCCGATCATGATCGTGTTCCTGGCCGTCATCGTAGGTAGCATCGTGATCGCATTGTTCCTGCCGCTCATATCGCTCATCGATCAGCTCGGAAGCGAAGGTGGTGGCGGCGCCGACGATTGATCGAGCGCGAAATAGGTTTCGAAAGGCCGCCTTCGGGCGGCCTTTTTCTTTATCGGGAGATGATTACGCAGGTTTTCGGGAGCATTAATGGAGTGCTACAATCTGTTTTGGTATGACATCAACGAAACCACAACATATTGTGGTTTGAGGCTGGTTGTCGCATTAAAATAAATTTGTGTTTCGACTCTGATTTTCGTAGATTTATCCACTGATTCGCGGGGTTGGTTTCGGGGTGGGAATCGGTTCCTGTTTTGGTCGTGATTGCTGACCGTTTTACAAACTTATGTCCGAGAATGCTGATAAGTACGATTCGTCGAAAATAGACAAGCTCGAGGGCTTGGAAGCGGTCCGAAAGCGTCCCGGAATGTACATTGGCGATCCCGACGAACGCGGTTTGCACCACTGCGTTTTTGAGGTGCTCGATAATTCAATCGATGAACATTTAGCAGGATTTTGTTCCCGTATCGAGGTGACGGTGCATGTCGATGGATCTGTCTCCATTCGCGATAACGGCCGCGGAATTCCTGTGGATATTCATCCCAAGTTTAAGATCCCGGCGGTGGAACTCGTCCTGACGAATTTGCATGCCGGAGGAAAATTCGGGCAGGGCGCATACAAGTATTCAGGCGGTCTACACGGCGTCGGTGCCAAGTGCGTGAATGCGCTTTCGGACTGGTTTAAGGTCGAGGTTTGCCGCAACGAGGAAGTTTACATGATGGCGTTCGAACGCGGAAAGACCGTTCGGAAGCTAGAGGTGATCGGGAAATCAAAGGAAACCGGCACGATGATCACGTTCAAGCCGGATGCAACGATCTTCACCATTACCATTGAATTCAAGTTCGATATTCTCGCGAATCGATTACGTGAACTGGCCTTTCTAAATCCCGGAGTCGAGATCTTCCTGAAAGATGAGCGCGTTGAGAAAGAAGAGCGGTTTTTCTACAAGGACGGAATCGAAGAGTTCGTGCGGCAGCTCGGCAAGAACAAACAGGTATTGCATCCGAACGCGATCGTGCTGAACGGGAAGCGAGCGACGAAAGTCGACAACAATGACGAGGACATCTTTGTTGATTGTGTGCTTCAATACAATGACAGCTACACCGACCAGATTCTCTGCTTCGCAAACTCGATTCCCAACCCGGACGGTGGTACGCATTTGACCGGGTTCCGAAGCGCGTTAACGCGGGCGATTAATCAATACTCCAGGGCAAATAACCTTCTTAAGGAGAAGGATCCCGCGATCTCTGGTGATGACGTTCGTGAAGGATTGGTTTGTGTGCTCAGCGTCAAGTTGCCGCATCCGCGCTTCGAGTCGCAAACCAAGGTCAAGCTCGTGAACACGGAAGTAGACGGAATCGTGAGCTCTATCGTTTATGACGGGCTGATGAATTTCTTCGACTCGAATCCTTCCGTTGCGAAGAAGGTCATCGATAAATCTTTGATGGCGGCTCGCGCCCGTGAAGCGGCTCGGAAAGCCCGCGAAACGGTCCGCAAGAGCGCTCTGACCGGCGGAGGATTGCCAGGAAAGTTAGCCGATTGTTCAGACCGCGATCCAGTGAATACGGAGTTGTATATCGTCGAAGGTGACTCCGCAGGTGGTTCCGCCAAGCAAGGTCGTGACCGCAAGTTCCAGGCAATTCTTCCAATTCGTGGCAAGCTGATCAACGTGGAGAAAGCGCGCCTGGACAAGGTGCTGCAGAACGCGGAAATCCGCACGATGATCACCGCCATCGGCACGGGTATTGGCGACGGCGACAGCGAAGGCGCGTTTAATCTTGAGAAGCTCCGTTACCACAAAATTATCATCATGACCGACGCGGATGTAGATGGTTCTCACATTCGCACGCTCTTGTTGACGTTTTTCTATCGACAGATGCCGCAGTTGGTGAGGCAAGGCTTTGTTTACATCGCGCAGCCGCCGCTTTACCAGGTGACGCGAAAAAAACGTGTCGAATACGTCGAAGACGACCTTCAGCTCAACAAGATCCTCATTCAGCTTGGAAGCGAAGACGTGAAATTGCGGAACCTTGCCGATAGCAAGGAAGTTACCGAAAAGCAGCTCGCCGAGATTCTGGAACTGCTCACGTCCTTGGACAAATTTGCGAACGCCTTGCGACGGAAAGGCGGCGATTTCGAAGCATATCTCGAACATCGCAACCACCAGACTCATGATCTTCCCACGCACATGGTCCGTGTCCGCGAAGGAAACAATGAATCGGTGCACTATTTCCTGACGGAAGAAGAGTTGCGCCAATTCAGCGAAGCGAATCCCGACCTGAAAATCTTTGGAACAAACGAAGGTGACACCGCGATCATAGAAAAGGAAAAGAAAAGCGGACCGATCCGCCGCGCGCGTCACGAAGAACTTTACGAGAGCAAGGCTGTCGCCGAACTCCTGAAGAAAATTGAGTTGAAGGGCCTCAATGTTGAGCACTATTCCGCCCAGGACAAGCCGCTGTTCGAGTTGATCGAAGGTGAAGGCGAGCGCGCCAACGTGAAGCCGCTCTTCTCGATCGCGGAGATTCTTACCAGCGTTATCGAAGCCGGGCGAAAAGGCATTCAGATCAAGCGCTTCAAAGGCCTCGGCGAAATGAACGCCAAGGAGCTTTTTGAGACGACGATGAATCCGGAACGGCGAAAGCTGCTTCGGATCGATCTTACCAACGCAGTCGATGCGGAAGAGATGTTTACCAAACTAATGGGGGATGAAGTCGAACCGCGCAGACGCTTTATCGAAGACAATGCTCTAAACGTCCGGAACCTGGATATCTGAGGAAACAGAGAGACGCAAAGCAGAGCTTTTTAAGACGACATGCCTGACGAACAACCGCCCAATCCGCCAGAGAATCCGCTCCCGCCTAAGGCCGATTCACCGACGAAAAACACTCCTTTTTTCGCGGCGAACGAAAAGGTCGAGAAGATCAACGTCGCAGACGAGATCAAGAACTCGTTTCTGGACTACTCGATGTCCGTCATCATTTCGCGCGCACTTCCTGACGTGCGCGACGGGTTGAAGCCGTCGCAGCGCCGGATTTTGCTCGCGATGTACGACCTGAGTCTTTTTCCAGGCAGGCAGCATCGTAAGTGCGCGAAGATCTGCGGTGACACCAGCGGTAACTATCATCCGCACGGCGAAGCGGTCATTTACCCGACGCTCGTGCACATGGCGCAACCTTGGGCCATCCGCGAGCGGTTGATCGATGGACAGGGGAATTTCGGTTCTGTGGAAGGCGATCCTCCGGCGGCGATGCGTTATACCGAGGCGCGGATGACGCATCTCGGCGCATCTCTGATGACCGACATGGAGCAGGAAACCGTCGATTGGGTTGCGAACTACGACGAAACTCGCAAGGAGCCAGTGGTATTTCCGGCGGCGTTTCCGAATCTTTTGGTCAATGGCGGGACTGGCATCGCAGTCGGAATGGCCACGAACATTCCGCCGCACAATCTGGGCGAAGTGATTGATGGCATTTCGGCGCAAATCGATAATCCGAACATTACGATTCGTGAACTCTCCAAGATTATTAAGGGTCCTGACTTTCCCACCGGTGCTGTGATCCACGGCCGCGAGGGGATTCTTCAGTATTTCGAAACCGGCCGCGGCAGTGTGAAAGTTCGGGGGAAAATGATGGTCGAGGAGATGAAAGCCGGGCGCGAACAGATCATCGTCACGGAAATTCCTTATAACGTGAACCGCGCCGTTCTCGTGGAACGCATTGCGGAACTCGTGAACGAGAAAATCCTTACCGACATCACCGCAATTCGCGATGAATCTGACGAGAACACACGGGTAGTCATCGAATTGAAACGCGACGCGATCGCGAAGGTTGTTATCAACAATCTATATCAGCATACCTCGCTCGAAAGCAGCTTTGCCTCGAACATCCTCGCGATTGACCATGGACGTCCCAAGGTGCTCAACCTGCGGGACCTCATCCAATGCTACATCGAGCATCGTCGTGAAGTCATTCTCCGGCGGACGCGCTTCCAATTGAAGAAAGCTGAGGAGCGCGCTGAGATACTGGAAGGGTATCTGCTCGCACTCGCGAACCTGGATGATTTCATCCGCATCATTCGCGCTTCGGCAAATCGCGATGAGGCGAAGGTGAAGCTGATGGCGTACGAATTCACGCGACCAACAGTCGAGAGCTTGGGAATTCTCATTCGCAGTGAAGCGCGTTTGGTGAACGGGCGCTATCTTTTCAGCGACGCGCAGATCACCGCGATACTCGAGTTGCGCCTTTATCAACTCACCGGGATGGAGCGTGATAAGATCAAGGGCGAGTACGACGAATTGCTGAAGAGGATCGAAGATTTGCTGGATATTCTTGCGAAAGAATCGCGCGTTTTCGCCATTATCAAAGCGGAACTTCAGACGATCAAAGAAAAACATGCCACACCGCGCATGACTGAGATCGTGGCTGATGAAGGCGAGATGGCGATTGAAGATCTGATCGCGAATGAAGGGGTGATCATCACCATCACCCATGCGGGGTTGATCAAGCGCACGAATGTGAGTTCGTATCGCGCGCAGCGGCGCGGGGGTAAAGGCGTGATTGGCATGGCGACGCGGGAGAGTGATGACGGCGAGGCAGCGGACTTTATCGAGCATCTATTCAGCGCCAGCACGCACGATTACCTGATGTTCTTTACCAACAAGGGGCGGGTTTATGTCGAGCGCGTGCATGAGATTCCGGATATGGGGCGCGCTTCGAAGGGGCGAAGTATCGCGAACCTGCTGGAGCTTCAGGCGGAAGAGAAGATTGCGGCGTTGATTCGGATCGGCGGAAAGACTGACGATAAGAAGGAAGACGTGACTTGGGAGCAGGATAATTACCTGTTCTTCGCGACGGAGAAGGGAACGGTCAAGAAGACTGCGCTTCGAGACTTCGGAAATGTGCGCAAGGGTGGCATTATCGCGATTGGAATTGAAGAAGGGGATCAGCTCATTGACGTGAAGCTTACTTCGGGGACGGATGAGGTGGTGTTGATTACACGCGAAGGGATGAGCATTCGGTTCTCTGAAGCGGATGTTCGCTCGATGGGACGGCCGGCGGGAGGCGTGCGCGGGATTAGTGTGGATGGGAATGACGCAGTGGTGGCGCTGGCGGTGGTGGTGCAGGAATGCACGCTGCTGGTGGCGAGTGAGAATGGCATTGGCAAACGGACGGACTTCCAGGAATACCGGAGCCAATCCCGCGGCGGGAAGGGTATCATCACGATGAAGACGTCGGAAAAGACGGGGGCGGTGGTGGGAGCTTTGACGGTGATGGACGCGGACGAGATCATGTTGATCACCGCGGTGGGGCAGATGGTGCGGATTGCGGTGAAGGATATTCGCGAGGCTGGCCGGAACACCCAGGGGGTGAAGCTGATCAACCTGGATGAAGGGGACAAGCTGCAGGCGATCGCGCCGGTGATCAGCGAGAAGGATGAAGAAGAAGTGGAAGCGGATGCGCAGCAGCCGGAAAATCTACCGCCGGCAACTCAGGCCTAGTGAACAGCCCGCGCGGGGGCCCTTAGAATCCAATCCGGAATAGTACGAAGCCGCGGGGGCGCTCGGTGCGTTCGTCGTAGGAAATATTTTTCGCGTCGTTTTTGGGGTCGCGGGGCTGACGCAGGCTGAAGAATTTCTTTTTGTCCTGGGCCCGGGAGGCGTCGTGGAGAAAGCCGCTGTAGGTGACGGGCTTCTTTTCGAGTTTGGATTTGGCTTGCTCTTCGGCCTGGAGCTTCTTTTGGCGTTCGGCGGCAGCGGCTGCTTCGGTCGCTTGGGATTCTGTGGAGACGGCGGCGTCTTCGGCGCGGAGCGAGGGTGCGATAAGGAGTAAGCTGAGGAGCAAAAGCGCGGTTTTCATAATCAGCGGATCGGCAGTTTGGCAGCCCGAACGGGTCCCGTCAAACGGGGTCGATTGGGCTATATTGCCAGGAGAATGAAAGGGCGGGCGTACATTGGGACGAGCGGGTATTCGTACAAGTCGTGGGACAAGACGTTCTACGGGCAGACGCCGAAAAAGTTGCAGCTTGAGTATTATGCACGGGTTTTTCCGACGGTGGAGATCAACGCGACTTTCTATCGATTGCCTTCGGAGGGGATGGTGCGTGGGTGGCGTGATCGGGTGGAGGCGGATTTCTTGTACGCGGTGAAGGGGAGCCGGTTTATCACACATATGAAGAAGCTGGCGAACCTGAACGGAGCGCTGGATCTGTTTTTCGATCGGATCGCGCCGATGCAGGAGCGGACGGCGATCGTGCTGTGGCAATTGCCGCCGATGTTGAAGAAGGATATTCCGCGACTGGACGATTTTTTGGCGCAGGTGCCGAAGAGTTATCGGCATGCGGTGGAGTTCCGGGAGCGGAGTTGGTACGACGACGAAACGTTTGCGCTTTTGCGGAAACATGATGCGTCGCACGTGGCGCTGAGTTCGGGCGGGATGCCGATGGATTTGAGTGTGACGAGCGATATTGTTTACGTTCGGTTTCATGGGTTGGAGGGCGGCGCGGCGCATGATTATACACGCGAGGAGTTGGAGCCGTGGGCGGATTATATTTGCGAGCAGGCTGAAGAGGGACGGACGCTTTACGTGTATTTCAATAACGACGTGAATGTGCGCGCGCCGGAGAATGCGCGGATGTTGATGGAGATGATTGGGGAACATGCGGTGCGGCCGAGCGAGAGGACTCGGGCGCGGGGGGTGGAGCCGCGTGTGGTGGATGGGAGCAATGAGTTGCAGCCGCGATCGCGGCGGATTCGCGGGCGTGTGAGGGTGTAGTTTGGGTGGGGGCATGGGTAGTTTTGAGTTTTCCATTTTTAGTTTTTAGTTGGGGTTTTGTTCATCGGTTTTCGGGTTGGTAGTTTTTTCTTCGGGTGTTGAATTCGATTAGGGCTGCGGCGGGTTGGGCGCCGTTGCAGGTGTTGAGAGTTGAGGGTTGTGCGTTGAGAGGTTCTGTTCGGCGGATGAGGTGGAAGGAGTTGCGTTTTGGTCTGCTGGGCGGGCGTCGTTTGAGTACGCGCGGAAGCCCTCACCCTGGCCCTCGTCCCGTGCTGGGAGAGGAGATGAGTGTGATTGCGGGTCTGCTGGGGCGGTGGTGGTTTCATCCCGCCGAACTGGCACCGAGACGGTGCCGTAACCCGCAGGCGAGGACGCCCGCGCTACATGGGAGGCCGTTTGGTCTGCTGGAGCGGCGTTGGTTTCCGTAATGGCGTCGCACGAAAGCTCGGCCAAGTCAGTACGGTTAAGGGACGAGCCGCTTCGCGGCTGGGCCTCGCACCACCGGGTACTGGCGTCGCTACCGTGAGTTTGGTTCAAGTTGAGGTCTTCGGGTGAAGGTTGGGTGTTTGGGGCATGAGTCATCTCTGAATTCTCAGGTTTCAAGGTGGAACCACGGTTGGGTGAGGGTTGGGGGGCGGAGCCGGGGATTGGAGGCTGGGCTGGGGTTGGGAGCCCGGAGACTATGGGTGGGAGGGAGCCGAAAAGGTGACGGACGAGGCGTTCCTGATATTTGACGTTGCGTTTTTTCGTGGGTTTGGGGTCGAGGTATTTTTTTTCGGCGAGGCGCTGGCGGCGTTCGGCTACGGCGGCGAGGCGGGCGTGGGTGTTTTCGCGGAGCTTGAGGTATTTCATTTTGTGTTCGTCGATGGCGCTGCGGCGGGGGTGGTCGGCAATGCGGAGGAGGGCGGTGAGTTGTTTGGTGGATTGTTCGGGGAGCGCGGCGATTTTGAAGGCGGCGCGTTGAACGAGTTGTTGGGTGCCGTTGGACCATTGGACTTCCTGGCCGTTTTGGGCGGCGAGGAGTTCGGTGAGGTTTTGTTTATCGTCGAGGAGTGAATTGATCTGGTGGAGGACGACGGTGCGGTCGCGCAGGCGCTGGAGGGTGCTGCGGGAGGCGATGGTGTCGAAGCCGCCTTCGGCGCGTGGTTTGGCGACGCGTTCGCGGACGGAGTCATAGGTTTGGGAAGGGTCCATCAGCCATTGGGAGATTTGCTCGCGATCGGCATCGGAGAGATGGGCGAGGGCGGGTTGGGGGCGGAGTTTGTAGGTGGTGGTGATCATAGGTTTTGGTGGTTGGTGGTTTTGTTGGTTTTGGTTTTGGTTTCGGTTTTTGGCGTCGGTTTTTGGCGTTAAAAAGCGTTAAAAGGCGTTAAATCAAGGGGTTTGGGGAATTGCAGATTGCAGATTGCAGATTGCAAAATGCACAGGGCAAAGTGCCTGAGACACAGGTAAGTGATGAGTGATGAGTGATGAGTGATGAGTGATGAGGGTGGCGGGAAGGAGCCGTGGGATTTGGGACCGCTAGTCCAAAGCGGGGCTGAGTGCCGCGCAGTCCGCAGTGGATTGACGCGGCACGGGTGGAGGAGACCTGGGTTACTTGGCTATGGGTGTCACCGGATCGGCGGGGCTGAAGTCGCGGGCCAGTGTTGGCTCGCGGCTTGAGGCACGCTGAGAGCTTCGGTGACACAGAATATGTGTTCTGTGTCATGGGGAGAAGAATAAAGGATGTGCGAGTTGTGTCTAGAGGAAATTTTTTTTGGAGGATGGAAGTATGGGAGAGATGGGAAGTATGGGAAGTATCTCGGATGGCGGAGAGTTAGGGCGGAAGGATTGAGCGCTTGATCTCCTGAATTCGCGCAAACCATCTGGACGCGATTCTGGCTGATGCGTCGATGTCCAGAGCCAAGAGAGCCTTTAAATCAGGGGACGATCGTAGCTCTTGAAGCCAAGACGGGACGGGCGCAGCGATCGAAGCGAGTTCGAGAAGTGCGGCGGCAGCTTTGGCTGATCGGTCAATTGTTCCGGCGGGACCTGTAGCTGAATGACGTTCCTCTGGCGACATCCTCCGGCTTTCCGAAGTATCGATGGGACATTTTGCTTCCAATCGAGCACGGGCTTGAGATGAAAAGTCGGGATCAACGATGAAGAGAGCAGCAGCGAGTTGAGGAGTGACCCAACTTCCACAGTCGAGCTGGCGCCATAAAAGCGTGGTGGCTTGGGAATTGAATCCGGCCAAGATCACGGTGACAGCGGCGACCAAATGGGGCCTCCAATTCGGATCGGAAAGAAGGTTGTAGATGTCGGGGAAAGGATCTGGAACGGAGGTGCAGCACTTCTGGACGAGAGCAACAGCGTCGTGTGAATCGGCGGAATTGAGATTCAATAGGGCGAGGTAACCGTGCGGTGATTGAAATATGGGCTCAAAGATGCCGAACTCTGGACGCATAGGAGTTTTGTTACAGGACGGTGGTTCGGAAGCCGAGGCAAAATGCGCAACGGTGCTCTCTGGGGTGTGTTAGGATTGGAGGGTGGAGATCCCTCCAGAATCATTGCCAAGGGAAGTTGGCTTTATGACGGTTCGGTTCGGTGCGGAGTTATCATTCAGCGGGAGGAGGTGTGGCCTGCATTCTTCGATCCTGAGGACGATCCCAACGTGGAAGATAAAGTGATGCCTTGCGTCTCGATTTGGTATGAGAACCCTGGCGGCGGCCACACGTTCGAGGCAGGTGGCGGTTATTGCCACACGGTGGAGGAGGCGAAGGTTAAGGTTGAAGATACATTAGGGAGCCGGGTGGAATGGGAGAAGTGAGTAGCGGACTGCAGTATGGTCGGGCCATCTCGACGGCCTCGCTTTTTTTTCATACAGTCGGCGATCCCTCGAGGATTGCTGAAATAGAGGGTTTCATGGAAGCGAGCCAGCCGCGTTCAACGAAACCCGAATTGAACGGGGTTACGCACTTTGATTCGACTGAGCAAAAGATCGATCATAGCAATTGGTGGCGCTTGCGTTGCGTTCGCACTCCTATTGATGCTGCCGCGCCTTCAAGAGGCCCGTGCAGATGCCGAGTATGAGCAAAGGATTCAAGCGCTACTTCGCTCAGCGTCCGAATTGGGCGCTGACGGAGTTCCGCTTTTGGTCAACGTTTTGTTCGCTGCGAGAACAACGGTTTCCGAACTTGCCCCGAAGGAACGCGTGAAATGGGCTTTGTTCGTAGGAGATATTCGCGCGGTAAGTATTTCCACCGAACAACTCACAGCGGCGGAAGAGCTTAAAGTCCACGGGACAAACGCCTGTCAAGCGGTGCCCGCTCTTTTTCGGTTAGCGAAGCGAGATGCACTCTCGGGACAGATGGCTATCGAGGTAATCGCAGCCGCCGGGTGCGACAGTTTAGAAGTCGTTGAGGGACTCGTTCAATTTGCTGCTGAGAATCAGCATGACAATTCGTTTGTCGCCATCGAAGTGCTCGCATCCCTCGCGAGTAGAACTTCGCGCATTGAGCGTCAGCTCCTTAGGACCTTGGAACGAACTGATGATTTGCGCCTGGCGAATACAATACTATTCGTCTTCCGTTTGAGTGGGTTCAAGGATTCTGACGCTGTTCCCATTTTGCAACGGTACGCAGAGTATGAAGAAACGAAAGACCACGCTCTAGCAGCGTTGAAGGGTGCCCACGCTATTTCAAACTGAAATTCGCCCTATGGGTGCAGTATAGGGCAGCCTTTGATTTTGATGGGCTTGCTGGTTTGGTGGTGGGCGCTGCGGCAGACGAATGAGGAGGCGCGCAATGATGCGAGAAAGATTTAGGGAGGTCATAGAAGCAGTGCGAGAACGCCGCGGATTTCTCATTGGTTGTGTCGCTATGTTTGGAGCTCTGTTTTGCGCGGGCTTAATGATCGCGATTTTGTACACCACGCCGCTTTCGTATATGTATTGCCTGTTTCGCGAGGAGTCTTGGATGGCGGCCAAAACGGAAGCACAACTGGATCGCCGCGTTTTTGCTTTTTATACGAAGCAGAGAATTCTTCCCAAGGATTCGGGTTGGGGATGGAATTATGTTTTAAAGCCGGGCGAGAGGATGATTCAGTATATGATCTTCGGCAAGGAACCGTTCGATGTGGTTTTGGATGAAAAGTCGCAGGTTGTGGCGGCGTTTACGTCATATGAATGAGGCAATTGAAGATTATTCGGTGACGAGCTAATAGCATCCACGAGCGCCATGAACGCCACGCGGATTCTTCTTCTACTGATTATGGCGGGTCTGGTCTACGTCATGGTGGTTATGCCGGGAATGTGGGACTCGAAACGGAGAGCGGACGCACACCGGGCACATGCCGAGGCACCCACGGAGACCACACGCATGCGAATAGAGGAGGCCAAGCGTCTCGATTGGGAAGATATCAAACGCTTCGAATTGATTTGTGCGGGCGCATTTTTGGTTTGTTTCTACATTTTCAAACGAGCGAAGCCTCGGGGTGGAGGCTTGCGTGTTTTGAAAGCAATGGATGATTCTTTCGTCCCTCCCGGGACTTAGCCTGTTTGGCTTCTAAACCCACCGTTTCAACGCCGTTGAAACGGTGTGGCCCGCACCATGTCGCTAAAATTCACGAAAGCCGCGTAATTCCCGCAGTTCCACCAAATTCCACTTCGACCGCTTCGATTCTGGATTCCACCTGCCTCCCGCCGTCTAGTCTGCGTAAACACTTGATTTCCCGCTCACTACGGAAATTTCCCGCCCTCCTGCGAAAAAGCTGCGAGTCAACATTTACGCTGCAACTACCTCATTTCACCCAATTTCACGTTAAACAAAACATCCGGGAGTTCCCCGGTAGCGGAATTCCTGAGTTCCGTTCAAGCTGGCCGGGTGGTAGTCGCAAGCCCAGCCACAGATCGCGACCTCTCAGCGTCCATCGAACCACGCGAGCGAAGCCTTTTCTCCCGCGCGGCCGATCGACTTTTCGCGCCGGTCGACATCGCTCCGATCATCGTTTTCCGCATCCTCTTCGGCGTCATGATGATGCTGGAAGTCGGCGGCTACACCGTCGCCGGTCTCGTCCGGAGAAACTGGGTCGAACCGGAAGTCCACTTTACCTATTTCGGCTGGAGTTGGGTGCCGACCATGCTGGGGAACTGGACATACGTCCTCATCGGCGTCTGCATGGTCGCGGCGATCGGCATCACGCTGGGCGCGTATTATCGCATCTGCGCGGGCGTCTTCGCGTTTGGGTTCACCTGGTTCTACCTCATGGAGCAGGCGAACTACATGAACCATTTCTATTTGATTTGCCTGCTCGCCTTCACGGCATTCGTCCTCCCGCTCGAACGCGCGTTCAGTCTCGACGCCAGGCGCAAACCCGAAATCCGCGCCCGCACGGTTCCCGCCTGGACGTTGCTGCTGCTCCAGGCCCACATGGCCATCGGCTATTTCTTCGGCGGCATAGCCAAGATGAACAGCGACTGGCTGCGCGGCGAACCGATCCGCACTTGGCTGCACACCGGCTCGATGGGCGAACAACTCGGGCCCACGTTCGACAACGAATTTACCGTCTACGCACTCAGTTACGGCGGATTGCTCTTCGATCTCCTGGTCGTGCCCTTCCTAATCTGGCGCCGCACTCGAATGTTCGCCCTGGGCGGCGCGATTTTCTTTCACCTTTCGAATGCATGGCTCTTCAACATCGGCATCTTTCCATTCCTCTCGATCATGATGACGCTCCTGTTCCTGAATCCCGGCTGGCACCGGAAACTCCTGCGCCTGGATCGACGCGGTCTCGTAACGCGACATCAGCAATGGGGTGCGCGGCATCTCGTCGTTCCATTGCTGGCTATGTATTTCGCGTACCATCTTTTCATGCCATTCCGCCATTGGCTCTATCCAGGCAACGTTCACTGGACCGAGGAGGGGCATCGTTACGCGTGGCACATGATGCTTCGCACCAAACGGGGCGAGGCATTTTTCGTGGTGGAAGATCGAAACAAGCGGCAGGTCTGGAAAGTCGATCCCAAGCCTTATCTCTCCCTCCGCCAGCAGAGGAAAATGAGCGTGCATCCGGAAATGCTCTTGCAGATGGCGCATTTTATCCGGGAACGCTGGGGTTCAGAAAACATCGCGGTCTACGCCGTCGCCACCGTTAAGTTAAACGACCACAAACCCGCACTGTTAGTCGATCCGCGGGTCGACCTCTCTCGCGAAGAACTGACCATGGGCCCGAGCCGCTGGATTCTGCCGTTCGGAAACGCGGTGGAAATTCCCACTCGATTTCTACTCGCGCCGTACGCGCCGAAAAGATAGTTGCGTTCTCAATTACCACGTGCGTACTTCCGCACGTGCCAAAGTTGGGACTGTGGGAAAACGCCATCAAACAAAGCGCCGATCCAGAGCGCGCGCGCGAGTACGGTGTGCAGCTCGCCGAACTTCGGCCTGAATATTTCACCAACCTTAGCTCCGATCAGGCGCGTGTGGTCGCCGCTCTGCTAAGCGGTTCGAAGGCGCTCAGCGAACTACTCATCGCCAAACCCGAATGGCTCGATGTGATCGAGTTCAGCCTGCTGGAAAATCCGCGGCGCAAGGAAGGTTTGCAGCGGGACATTGCGAAGTTCCTGAAACCGGGGCTGGAAACTAAAGACTACAGCAGCGTCCTGAGACAATTGCGCGAACTGAAACAGCGCGAAATGCTGCGCATTGCAGCGCGTGACCTGGCGCGCCTCGGAAATGTGCCGCAGATCACGGAGGAGATTTCCAATGTGGCGGATGTCTGCCTGCACACTGTTTACCAGGTCGCGCTACAGCAACTCACGGAAAAGTTCGGCACGCCCTATGCCCATGATCCAGCTACCGAGAAATGGATCGAGAGCAGCTTCTGCGTGCTCGGCATGGGCAAGCTCGGCGGGCAGGAACTGAATTACAGTTCGGACATCGATGTGCTGTTTGTCTACAGCGGCGAAGGCGCCTGTTTCAAAACGAAGCCGACGAAAAACACCAAGCCACTTCGCGCCACGCCGAATCACCAATTCTACGCAAAGCTCGCGGAAGCAGTCATCGCGGAATGCACCCGCATGACCGCGGAAGGATTTCTCTTTCGCATCGACATGCGTTTGCGTCCCGAAGGGAAAACCGCACCGCTCGCGCGGGCGCTTAGTTCTTACGAAACGTACTACGCCCAATGGGGACAAACCTGGGAACGCATGATGTTGATCAAAGCGCGCTGCGTAGCCGGTGACCAGGGACTCGGCGCGGAGTTCATGGAGATGATTCAGCCGTTCCGTTACCCACGCTCCATTTCCGAGCAGGTTCCGCGCGAAGTGGCGGAGATGAAGCAGCGGATTGAAAACGAGATCATCAAAACGGGCGAACTCGAACGAAACGTGAAGCTCGGCCGCGGCGGCATTCGCGAGATCGAATTCCTCGTGCAAACGCAGCAGGTGTTGCAAGCCGGGCGCATGCCGTTTCTTCAAGGATCGAAGACACTTCCCGCGCTCGAAAAACTGTCTGACTACAAACTCATAGAGAAGCCGGAAGCTGCGCGCCTGAAGGCAGCCTATTGTTTCCTGCGCGATGTCGAGCACCGGCTGCAAATGGAGGATAACCGGCAAACACACACCATTCCGGAGCACAAGCCAACGCGGATCCGCCTCGCAAAGCTGATGGGCTTTCCCGACCTGAAGTCGTTCGAAGCAGAACTTCAGACGATCAACGACGATGTTCGAAAAGCATATGATCGATTCATCAATCCGATTGCATCCGACGGCAACGCGGGCGCGGTCCGCAACAGTCTTCCCTCCGACGTCGCCGGCGCTCCGGATGAATGGAAAAAAGTCCTACGCGCTCATTCCTTCCGCGATCCGGATCATTGTTTAAAGCTGGTCCAGGAATTCGTGCACGGTCCGGGCTTTGGCCATCGCTCCAGCCGCACGATCGATCACGCATTACAACTGCTCGCACGCATGCTTGAGGCGTGCCCTCGAGGCGATGCGGCGCCACCGGAGCCATTTCTTTCGGATCCCGATCGCGTGCTCGCGCGTCTTGACTCATTCGTCAGCCGCTATGGCGCGCAATCGATGCTTTACGATGCGTGGGTGAGTAATCCCTCGCTCTTCCGTTTGTTGCTCCTGGCATTTGATCGTTCCGAATTCCTCGCTGAACTCGCCATCCGCGTTCCCGATCTCATCGACGAAATCGAACAAAGCGGGCAACTTCGGCGCAAACGTAACACGGAACAGATCCTCGAAGACTTGCGCGCTGGCGCGAAGGAGGAGGATCAACACCGCTGGCTGCGCCGTTACTATCAGGCCGAGCAGATGCGCATTGGATTGCGCGACATTCTCGACCTGGCGGATCCTGAGCAAACGCAATCCGAACTTACCGCACTGGCTGATGCTTTCCTCACCTACGCACTGGAAGTTGTGCTGAGGAAGCATCGTATCAAGAAAGCTCCGTTCGCGATTTTTGGCTTGGGCAAATTGGGTGGCCGCGAGCTGATCTACGCGTCGGACCTGGACATCATCTTCGTTGCCGAATCAAAAAACGCGAACCTTCCCGCGTTGCAAAAGGTCGCCGCACAGTTTCTGGAACTTCTTTCAAAGCGCACTGAGGACGGTGCAACATTCGAGGCCGATGCGCGCCTCCGTCCAGACGGCGAAAAAGGTTTGCTCGTGAACACGCTCGACGCTTACCGCGATTACTATTTGAAGCGCGCGATGCTTTGGGAACTTCAGTCGCTGAGTCGTTTTCGTCCGATCTGTGGCAATGCAACGGTGCAGAAAAGTTTTTCCGATATGGCGGTGGAGATGGTGAGCTTCAACTCCGGCAAGAAGAAAGCCGCGGCATTTACGGCTAATTGGAAATCCGAAGTCCATCGCATGCGCATGCGCATCGAAAAAGAACGCACTCCCGCCGGACAGGACAAGCTAGCGATAAAAACCGGGCGCGGCGGATTGATGGATGTTGAATTTGTGGCGCAAGCGCTTTCTCTCGAGAACGGCTGGCATGAACCGAACACACTCTCGGCGGTTGCTCGGGCCGGAGGTGAAAATGTAATCAGCCCTGAATCAGCAAAGATCCTATCCGAGAACTACCGCAAGCTGATGCAGGTCGAGCGCATCCTGCGTCGTTGGAGTTTCGAACCTGAATCTGTGCTGCCGGTGGATGCTGCTGCGTTCTATCGAGTCGCGGTTCGTTGCGGATACAAGGATGCCGCGACTTTCCAGGACGTCGTGCTTGCGCAACGTGGAGCGATTCGCCGCGAGTATCTGAAAATGTTCGACGCGGAAGCGAAGTAGTTATTTACGAATCCAACGCTTTGCTTTGAGTTCAGCGCGCGGGAGAGTGTTCGGCGCGGCAGTCGTTACCGGGATTCGCAAGCTCAGCGCGGTCTGCAGCGCCTTTTCAACCGCGGCCACAAGCGCAGCGACATTGCGCGCCTGGTGCGACGGTTCGATGAGCACATGCATCTCAGCGAGCGAGCCCTTGTGCGAAATCTGCACCTGGAATTCGGTAATCTCGTTGAACTCGCGAATGATCTGTTCGACCGCGGTCGGATAAACATTCACGCCACGCACAACGACCATGTCGTCCGTGCGGCCAAGAATCCCGCCTTCGAGCGCCAGATCGAACCGGCCGCATTCGCATGGCTCGTTTTTGTTATGGTGCGCGGCAAGTCGAACCAAATCGCCTGTTCGGTATCGGATTAACGGCGAACCAATTCGCTTCAGGGTGGTCACAACCAATTCGCCCGGCGAACCGATCGCGACCGGTTTTGAGGTATCCCGATCGATCACTTCTGCCAAATACGCCCAATGAACAACGTGCAATCGGCACGCCTTCGCGGGACACTCATAGGTAATCGGCCCCGTTTCGGTCATGCCATGATGATCGAATACTTTTGCGCCCGGCCAGAGTCGTTCGATCTGGGCGCGGGTCGCCGGCAAACTGCCGCCCGGTTCGCCCGCAACAATGATCTGCCGCACGCGACTGTTTCGGAGATCGATGTTTTCGTTCCGGGCGGTGTCCGCGAGATGAATGGCATAGCTCGGTGTGCAACAGAGGACGGTCGCGTTTGTTTCGAGAATTGTTTTCAGCCGCACAAGGGTCGTCAGTCCGCCGCCGGGAATGCACAACGTGCCAAGCCGCGTCCCCGCATCGAAGGCGAGCCAGAACCCGAGGAACGGTCCGAACGAAAAAGCAAAGTAAGTCACATCCTTTGCTGTCACTCCGGCGGCGCGATACACCTCCAACCAGGATTGCACCAACTGTTCCCACGATTCCGGCGTGTCCACCCATCGCAACGGCTTGCCCGATGTTCCGCTGGTTTGGTGGAAGCGCGAGTAGCGCTCGATCGGATACGTCAGCGTCCGCCCATAAAGCGGATGTTCCTCCTGGTCGCGCGCGAGCTCCTGCTTCGTCGTGAACGGAAACGCGTTGAAAAAATCTGCGAGGCTCCCGTACTCGCGCGGCGCGGAAGATTCTAAAATCTTGCGCGTGTAGAAGGCATTTCCGGGAACGATTTCGCGGAGCAAGTCATTCAGTGATTTGAGCTGGCTGTCTTGAATCGCTGCGGCACTGGGAAAGGAGTCGCTCATTAATGAGCTGCCGAACTTCCCGGCTGTGTCGGTGCGACGGCGACCGCTCCCGGCTTTTTCGCAGGCGGGTTCGGCTTATACAAAGTCACCAAACATCCGCCGACTGCAGCCAAGACGATGCCAAGGAAAAATTGCGGCTTAATCGTGCCGAAGCCCCCCGCAGGCGGATGCAGATATAGGGAGTAGGCGGCATTCACGATGGGAGCGCCAGCGAAGACAATCGACATCACGACAGCGGGTGTTCCTTTCGCGCCAAAGGCGAGGAGAACGCCGAACGCACCGATCGCGCCAACGATCCCAGCGACCAGCGACCACCAGAGTCCTTTATTAGGATACGTCCAGAATTGCCAGCTCGCGCCGTTCGCAATCAAGACGGCGGCCGGAGCCAGCACTGCTGTTATAAAATACGCAATACCAACAAGTAAGAACGCTTTGTAGCGGCCATTCACCGGGTCGCCCATATTCACCTGGCCGGTATGCAGAAAGACGCCATAAACCCCCCAGGAGGCGACGGTCAGCAAGGCGTAGAATAACCAGGTCATCCCGGGATTCGAACTGTCCGGACTCATATCGGCGGACATTATCGACGCGGGCGGATGATGACAACTTCGAAGCAAGTTTCGTCTTAAGTGCTTCAATGCCAATGCCGATACTATGAGTGAGTAGTTGCGAGCTGATCCCTCCCACACGCCGGTGCCTGCCACCCGAAGCAGCGCCATGACGCGTGGGCGGGCTGCTTTGCTAAGAACAATGCCAAAACGGTTACTCTTTGTTGATGACGAACCGTCGATCCGCGCGGTGTATGAGATGCTGCCGCCGTTTCTGGGCGATGATTATACCGTCACGACAGCGTGCGGTGGGGAGGAGGCGCTCGCGCTTTTCAGCCAGGAACCGTTCGACCTGATCGTTTCCGATCTCACGATGCCGAAAATGACCGGCATCCAACTGCTCACAGAAATCTCCAAACTGAACCCCGGCACCGCACGGATCGTCGTTTCCGGATTTGCCGACGAAGTCACCGCCGCGAAATGCTTGATGGTGGCGCATCGCTACTTCACGAAACCGTTCAGTCCTTCCGATCTCAGCAATGTAATCATCTCGCTATGTGACGCGCGCACGTTTGCCGCGAATGATCGCATCCGCGAATTTGTGGGACGCATCGATGCGATTCCCACGCTTTCCAAAACGTACCTCGAACTGACCAAAGCGCTCCGCTCGCACACCGTTCCGCTCCGCGATATCAGCGCGATCATCGAGCAGGACCTCGCGCTCACCGCGAAAGTTTTGCAGACGGTGAATTCGGTTCGGTTCGCGCCAGCGCGCAGAATTCAGAGTGTGTTCGATGCGGTGCAAATGATCGGGTTTGAAGTGGTGCGCGCGCTGGTGCTCGGTATTCAGGTGTTCGAGTTTTGTCACAAGACCGCGCGCACAGAACTATTCCAAACGGTTTGGTCGCACAGCTTGCGGACGGCGGTTCGTGCGAAGCGGCTGGCGGCTTACGAAGATCTTCCTTACGAAAGTTGCGACGAGACGTTTCTGCTCGGGCTGCTGCACGACATTGGGAAAGTCGTGCTCGGGGCGAGCTGCCCGGATGAATACCAAAAGATTTGGGTCACGCATCGCGAGAACTCCGCGGCGCTGGTGGATGCAGAATCGCGGACCTTCGGTGCGGACCACGCGCACGTCGGCGCGTTTCTGCTCCGGCTTTGGGGACTGCCGGAAGAAATTGCGCAGGCCGTGCAGATGCATCATTCGGTCGGTGCGGTTGATTTTACCGAATTCAATCCGCAACTCGCACTGCATCTCGCCCAGGAAATGGCGCCGGGACGCCAGCAAGCGCATCTCGATCTCGCTTTAATCCAAAACCTCGGTCTCGAAAGCCACATGCCGATGTGGGACACGATTGTCCACCGCGACAGCGATTACGTGGCCGCTTCGGTCGAGGACTGAGCTTTCAAGGCTCACCCTTTCGCCTCCATTCCTTTCTAATTAATCAGCGGGTTTTCTCGAAAGCGTTGAAGCGTCCGGCCATGTGCTCAGTGGTAGTGGCGCCGCGGTAGATGAGGATGCGATAGCGGAAGCGGCGTTCTGTTTTCGCGGGGAGAGTCCAGTCGGAGAGGCCGGAGATGTTCGGGTTGATGAGGCCTTGTTCGTCGACACGCCAGGCGGAGGGGTAACCGGGGTTGGAGGGATGATCGAGGATGGCGATGCCGAAGACTTCTTTGTCGAAGGGGCGTTCGACGGTGCACCATGAAGCGCGCTTTTGTTCGGCGGCGCGTCCGCGAATGCCTTCGGAGTTGAGGTGGGTTTGGCGCGGATTCTCTTTGTCCCAGGGCATGCGGACGGAAAGCCCGCCGACGAAGAATTTGCCGAAGTTTACATCTTCTTGTTTGGCGCGAAGGAGCAGATCGAAATCGATCAGATAGGCGCCCGAGGGTTCGGGGGCGTGGATGACAATACGGTTTTCCTCTTCCAGGACCGCTTTGCCATCGGGCGTGACCAGTTCGATGAGAGCGGTCCAGGAAACCTGGTTGGCGTTTGTTTGGGTCTCGAGTAAGCGGACGAAGCGCTGTTTGCCTTCGTCTTCCTTCCAGTAGTTCAGGCCGTTCACGCGATGAAAGCCAGTGAATATGCCATGCTGCCAAGGGTGATCGGCGGGGCGATCTTCGGTTAACGTCACGCTACCGGACGCGTCTTTGACCGGGTGAAGGTACGGGCGGGTGCCGGGCGCCATTTGATAGATGGCGAGTTCGATCCATTCGCCGGTGGCTGTTTGCGAGGAGATGATCAGGCGGTCGTTTTGTTTATCGAGTTTGAGGCGCGATCTGTCGCGACGTTCGGGAGTATCGGTCTGGGCGGAGGCAAAGGATGTGAGCAGGAGCAGAGTGAAGAGTCCGGGGAGGCGGTGAGATCGGCTGGAGAGCATGCGCTTTGTTAGCGGATAAAGTTTCGGATTAAAAGCTGGATTACGACTGCGGCGATTCGCCGGAAAAGAAAAACCCGCCGCGTTTTGGGGCGCGGCGGGTAGCCTTGGAGGAGTAAGGAGTTGGTCGGGCTTACGGCCGCGCAAGGCGGAAGAAGCCCATTTGGCCGCTCGTTTCCACATTGTAGGTGCCCTGGCCTTCGGTGCCGGCGATGTCGGTGGCTTCGCCGGTCGCGAGGTTGGTGATGCGCTGGAGGCGCACGCCCGGTTGGGCGGTCCAGTTGATGGTGACCTCGCCAGCAGTGCGGTTGATGGCTACTTCGCCGATGTCTTCGGATTCATTGTCCTCGTCGAGTATGTTCGCCCAGACGTCGAGCGGCAGCGTGAAGGCGCCTGTCTCCCGGATGTAGCGGATACGGTCGGTTCCCGCTGCGGCTTCGTTATCCTGGCCGTTGATGCCGTATTTGTAGATGAGGCGTGAATTTGCGCCGCGCGGCAGCGTGACCTGCACGGTGTAAATGCCGTCGCCTGCGGTCGCGTCGCCGTTCGTGCCGTCGTCCACCGCCTGGGTTGTGAGGCTGTCCCACGGCTGCCATCCGCCGGGAAGGAACGCGCCGTTGACAGCGACGGTGTCGGTCGTTGGGTTGAAAGCAGGACCGTTAGTGCCGATGACCGCGTTGTTCATATTGACGCGGAAGGTGACGATGGTTTCCTCGTTCAGAAGCGTGCCGGGTTGGACGTTGTTGAAATACCAGACTGGAATGTTTTGCTGGTGATAACCAGAGGCGTCTTTCGCTTCGGTGCCAGTGAAAGTAAGCGATTTGTTTCCACCGTCTTCCCAAGTTGTCGTTGCGAGGGAAGGATCCCAAATGACCGCTTTGTATTCGATGAGATCGCCAGTGATTTGGCCATCGGTGCGGTAGGTGTTGGTGTAGACGCCGGGGCGGGAAGCGTCGGCGAAAAGTTGCAGGCCTTGCGGGGGAGCGTCCCAACCAACCTTATTCCCGCGGATATAGACTTCCTGAGTGTTGGTGTCGAAGAGACCAGCGCCGATATAGACGCTCATATCGACTGCGAACGAAGTGGCAGCTTTTACGGGAACGCCGGTGACGTTGTTGAAATAAACGACCGGCAAGGTTTGCGGTTCGGCGGTCTGGGTGAAGGCGCGGTTTGGGTCGTTCTCCCAGTTTACCGCGGCCGTGGAGGCTTTATTGATGACGAATTTGTATTCAACCCGCGCGCCGGGGGCATCCGGGACCTCAGCGGTGCCTTCGTAGATGTCAGGGTTTGTGGCGCTGGGCGAGAGTTGGAATCCGCCGGTCCAGCCCTGGAATGAGCCGCGCACCTCGACGAAGTCCCCTTCGCTCGGCACGAACGCGCCAGCAGCTTGCTGCGTGGCCATGTTCACCTGGAAGGTTACAGGGATGGGCGCGCCTTCCCAGACGTTGTTGAAGTAAAAAACGGGCAGCGTGGTGGCATCGGCGGGCAAAGAGATGCTGCGGTTCGGGTCGTTTTCCCAAGTGACCAGATCGCCACGCGATTGGACAAACTTAAAAAGAACGTTCGTCCCCGTCGGTCCAGCGATGTCGCGGGTGCCGGTGTAAATGGTGGGGTTGGCGGTGGAGTTGGTGAGTTGAAATCCACCGTTCCAGTCGGTGAAATCGCCGCGCACTTCGATGATATCTGAAATTTGGTCGAATTCGCCGAGGTTGATGCGCGGACCGAGATCGATCTGGAAAGTGACCGGTACTGCCATCGTGGAGAGCACGGTACAGAAAGTTAGCGTAAATAGGGAGATTAGCCTTCTCATAATTAGCAGCCTTACTATCGCCTAACTCGGATGAGATGCAAGGGGACGAGCAACATTGGTTTTGCCGACGGGAGGCGCGGTGGGCAAGAAAATGTCGGCGAGTGGGGATTCGCCGCTTAAGAAACAGTGAGGTCGATGAGGGCCTTATGGAAGGCCTTATGAGTCTCTGCTAAGTAGAATTTCAGCCAATCTCGTGAGGAGTTCACGTGGCGAAAAAGGTTTTCGGAGGAGATGACTTGCGCGGACAGAGTCGTCGGTTTGGTTACTGGGGGAAATAATGATTGACCCGAGGGGGGCGAGCAGGGAGCGGATCGCGTTCAACTGATGTTGGGGTAATTGCTCAATGTCTACGATGGCGGCGCGGAGTTGAGGGTTTTCGGAAAGCAGGCGTTGGGCGTCGAAGATGTTGGCCGCAGGAAAGGCTTTGTATTTGTGGGCGTCGAGCGTGGACAGGATAAACTGCGAAACGAGGCCGGAATTTGGCAGAACCAAAATTTGTTCGAAATTGCCTTTGAGATCGTCGCATCGCTCGAACGTGCCGGCGGGGAGACGCGCTTCGTGAGTGGGAATAAAGATAGTGAAGGTGCTGCCTTTGCCGACGGCGCTGGTGACGGTGATGTAACCCTGGTTGAGGTCTACGAGATTGCGAACGGTGGAAAGTCCAAGGCCGGAGCCTTTTCCCGAAGCGGCTTTCGTGGAGAAAAATGGTTTGAAAATCTTTCGCAAATTTTCGGTCGGAATACCGACGCCCGAATCAGACACCTCGATGGCGAGGCTTTGAAGAGGGGCAGGGAGCGATTGACAGGTCTCTGGATCTGAAGAGAGTTGCACGCTGCTGAATTTTACTCTTACCGAACCGCCCTCCGGCATCGCGTCGCGCGCATTGATGCAGAGGTTGAGCACGACTTGAAGCAGTTGTGTTTTGTTCGCCAGAACGGCGATCCCTTTTTGTTCGGCGTGGAATTCGACCTTGATGTTCCGCGGGAACGAAGAGCGCAGCAGTTGCAAAAGCTCGTTCGAAAAGGCATCGACCTCGAGAAGGGTTTTCGCTTCGTTATCGCCGCGAGCAAAGGTGACGATCTGCCGGACCAGGTCCGTGCCTCGGACAGCGGAGGTGCGGATGAGGCGAAGCATAGAAGTGGCTTCCGGAGACGTTACGTGATCGCCCAGGAGTTCTGAAGCAGCCAGAACGGGAGTAAGCAGATTATTTAGATCATGCGCGACACCGCCCGCGATCGTTCCTACTGTTTCCAGGCGCTGTGCTCGGAGGAGTTCTTCCTCCATCTGCTTGTTTTCGGTTATGTCCATCATTGCGCCGACGACGCGGTGGGCTTTGCCGCCCGGTTTGCGCAGGATATAGCCGCGGTCGTAAACGAAAGCGTAGGCGCCATCCGAGCAGAGGAAGCGATATTCACCCACCCAACTCGTGGCGCGGCCCTCGATTGCGTCCTTGAACGAGGCAACGACGCGAGTGCGATCGTCCTGGTGTATGAGCGATTCCCACCATTGCAGGTCGGCATTGGTGGAGTGAGGATCGTATCCAAAAAGCAGGCGCAGTCCCTGGTTCCACCAAACCTGCTGAGAATCGAGGTTGAGATCGTAAACAGCGTCATTGGTGGCGCGCAACACACAGTTGAGCCGTTCTGCGTGGAGGCGCAAGCTTTCCAAAGCCTGGGTGCGATCGCGTTGTAAATCGGCCTCCACCAGGGCGCGCTTGATAGCGGGCGCAAGGCGTTGGAGCCGGCCCTTCAGGATATAGTCTGTAGCGCCGCGCTTCAGGCATTCGACTGCTTGTTCCTCTCCTATTGTACCGGAAAGCAGGATAAGCGGAATGGCGGGTGCGAGTTGCCGAATGCGCTCCACGGCAGCGAAGTCATTGAATCCGGGAACTTTGAAATCACAAAGGACCAGGTCAAACTCAGATGCTTGAAGGAATTGTTCCAGGTCCGCGGAACTTCTAGCGAGATGGATTTCGGCTAACATTCCTGCCTTCTTCAAAGTGTGTCGCACTAACTCGGCGTCGGCCGGGTTATCCTCTAAGTGCAGAATTCTTAGTCCGGAACTCATGCTACACTCCTTGGCAGGACGAGAGACCTTATAAGGGAAGTTTAGTCAAAATTCGGCATCTAACGCAAGGGCTTAGGAAATAAAGAGTTACCGCTGCGCGACGGAGGTTTAGGCGCGCGCAAGTGGCGGAACTTCGTTGATGCCCCTTGAAAGCAGGTCAATTCACGTTGTTTTCTCGCCAAGAACGGATGGAGGTTAAGGGTCGCGATGGAGCGTCGGCGGTGTATAAAGATGTGCGACGTGAATAAAACGCGCCATTCGCCTGAGAGACGTCAGCGTCGAGCCGAGGCAAAAGAGTTTGCAGGGAAATCGCTGAAAAGCATCGCGGAGGCCGTCGGAATGAGAGCGGATATCGTTTCGGATGAACGAATTGACGGTGTTTACAGATCGCCGTGGCATAGGCCGTGCCTTGGGCTGAGCGGAAATGCACAGGTGCGTATGAAAGTTGCGGGCGCTCAAAGCCCGGCGCTTCACTGCACCATCCACGATTCAGGAGAACCCAAAAAAGAATGAAGAAATTACAAATCGCGGCCTCGGCTTTGGCTTTGGCTGGCGTGTCGACGGGCGTTGCCCAGGAGAAACCGTTTACGCCGGAGAAGACTCCGCCGAATGCGACTCCGCAAGCCGCGGAAGTGAAGCCAGCCGCTTCAGCGCAACCTACCTTGTCGTCGACCACGACGAACACGACCTCGGGAGTGAACGGATTTTTGAACACGCGGGTCGGTGAGGCGCTGGCGAAGGGGAAGTTCAACCTGAATGTGCGGCCGCGTTGGGAACATGCGGACCAGAGTAACTTGAAGGAGTCAGATGCGTTCACGATTCGGACGCGATTCGGCTACACGACAGCCCCACTGGAAGGTTTCCAGGCGATGCTGGAGGCAGAGAACATAGCGGTGATGGGTCCGAGCCATAACTATAATGCAGCCGGGACGAACCCGAACGGGGCAGGGCGCACGGTGGTGGCGGATCCACCGACGACCGAATTGAACCAGGCGTGGCTGAGTTACACGAATTGGAACACTCTGGCGAAGGTGGGCCGGCAAAGGATCGCGCTGGATAATCATCGGTTCATTGGTGATGTGGGCTGGCGGCAAAACATGCAGACCTACGATTCGGCGGTCATCGAGAATAAGAGCCTGCCTTATACGACGCTGTTATATGGATATTTGTGGGAAGTGAACCGGGTGTTCGGCGATGTGGATCGCCTGGCGCCGGCGAACACTGATTTCGATAGCGATTCGCATATTTTCCACTTCACTTATAATCATTGGAAATGGATTAGCATCAATGCCTATAGCTATTTGCTAGACCTGGAAAATGGCGTGCTTACAAATCCTAACTCGACGGCCACGTATGGAGCTTTCGTCAACGGCAGCGTACCGGTGCATGAGAAAGTGAGCCTGGATTATCGCGCGGAGTTCGCGTGGCAGACCGATTACGCTGGCAACGCGTTTGATTACTCGACCGAGTATTACCTGGGCGAGTTGGGCGCGACGATCAAGCCGGTGCAGTTCGGCGCCGGCTATGAAGTGCTGGGCAGCGATGAAGGCAGCGGGTTCAAGACGCCACTGGCGACATTGCACGCGCATAACGGTTGGGCGGATGTGTTCCTGAATACGCCAGGAAGGGAGTTTGGCGCGCCTGCGGGTGTGGCGGGAATTCGGGACTTGTATGCGTTCGCGGGAGTGACGCTGCCGTACGAGGTACCGTTCCGCGTCATCGTGCATCAGTTCCGGTCCGACAGTGGCTCGGTCCATTACGGCGACGAGTTAAACGCTGTAATCTCTAAGAAGTTCGGCAAACACTGGACCGCGCTCGCGAAGTACGCGCATTTTGATGGAAAAGAAACGCCGACTGCGTTTGATGTGGATAAGATCTGGGCGCAAGTGGAGTTTAATTATTGAAGGCCACTAGCCCGCTGAACAGTTTCGCAATGCCGCTCAGCAATGAGCGGCGTTCGTATTTAAACGTAGAGCGCTGCCTGCAGGTCGCGGACGAGCACGCTGGCGAAGGGGTAGCGTTTCTCGGGATCTTGCTCGAGGCACTTGAGGATGATCTTTTCCATCGCGGCGGGAATGTCAGGATTCAGGTCGCGCGGATTTTTGAAGGTATTGCGCGTGAGTTGGAGGCGGACGATGTCTTCAGCGGTTTCGCCCGGAAACGGTTTTGCGCCAGTGAGGAGTTCGAAGGCCGTGACGCCGTAGGCCCAGATATCGACGCGGTGATCGATCGGTTGGCGGAGGAGTTGTTCCGGCGACATGTAAGCGGGTGTGCCCGGATTGTTTTTGGTTTTGATGGGGGCGTCCGGCTTCGGGATGGAGAGATCGAAATCAACCAGACGCAAAGCCGCATTGCGGCTGAGGACGAGGTTTTCCGGTTTGAAATCGAGATGAATGAAGCCGCTGTCGTGGACGTGTTCGATTGCCTGGGCGCTTTCGATCAGGACGCTGCCGATGTTTTCAGCGAGGACAGAGTCATTCTCCGCGGCGAGCAGTTTGAGGTTATTTCCTTCGATGTATTCCATCGCGAGGAAGTAGGAGCCGCTGATCTTCCCATGGGTAATGTAGCCAATGACGAACTGGTGATCGTGAATCTGGCTAAGGATTTCGCAGCCGCGCAGGAAGCGCTTTTTGGAAGTAAAATCGAACGCCCCCTTGTTTTGGAGACGGCGGATGGCGAGCGCTTGTTTCTGCTCGTCGGTGGCGAGGAATAAATCGGCCATGCCCCCGCTGTTGATCAACTCATGCAACTCGTATGGCCCAAACTGTTCCGGCAGACTCATCCTAAATCAATCTAACCCCTGAGAGTTCTTAGCCTTGCGCAAGCGACTTTGCAAGGTGCCCCGGGGGTGTGCGTGCGAAGGAGCAGGGGAGTGGCAGCTCACCCAGGCCGGGCGGCCGCTTCGCCTCAGATGACCGTTCCATGCGGGATGGTGCCGTTTTTCGGGATGATGACGATGCCATCGCGGATATAATAAAGCGGGTGATCGACGTTCTCCGCTTTGCCGGCGGGCGTAATGACGCAGTTGTCACCGATCCGCGCGTTTTTATCGATGATCGCATTCTCGATGCGCGTATTTTGGCCTACGCCGATTTTCGGTCGTCCAGCGGCGGCGTTTTCCTGAACGGAAGTTTCCGATTCGAAGTAATCGCAGCCGAGCAGGATCGTTCGCTCAATGGAGCTACCGGCCCCAACAATGCTCCGGACGCCGATGATGCTGTTAGAGATCTTGGCGTGGTTGATGATACAACCGTCCGAAACGACCGCGTGATCGATTTCTGCGCCGTTGATTTTCGATGCGGGCAGGAAGCGCGGACGGGTAAAGATCGGCGCGCCCATGTCGAAGAAATTGAACTTCGGCAACTCGCTGACGAGGTTGAGGTTCGCTTCAAAGAAATTTCGGATCGTTCCGATATCTTCCCAATAACCCTGGAAAATATAGGAGTAAACGCGATTCGTTTTGATCGCGCCGGGGATGATGTGCTTCCCGAAGTCGGCCATCGTATTATCGAGCAACTTCAGCAGTACGTCTCGGTTGAAAACGTAAATGCCCATCGAGGCGAGGAAGAATTCTTCGTCACCTTCCACCCCCAGCCGGCCATACCATTCTTTGGGCAGGCGCATCTGGTCGAGCACCGCGGGATCCTTCGGCTTTTCTTCAAAGCGCGTAATCTTCCGCTTTTCGTTGATTTGCATCAGGCCGAGCGAAGTGGCGGAACGGCGGTCTACCGGCATGGTGGCGATGGTCACTTCGGCGTCGTTTTCGACGTGCAGCGCGAGGATGTGCCGGAAATCCATGCGGTAAAGCTGGTCGCCGCTGAGAATGAGCGCGTAATCGAAATTGTGATTCAGGAAATGGAGCAGATTTTTCCGTACGGCATCCGCGGTGCCCTGATACCAGGACGTGTCGGCAAAAGTTTGTTCCGCCGCGAGGATTTCCACGAAACCGCCAGTGAAATGATCGAACTTGTAACTCTGCGAAATGTGACGATGCAGCGAGGCGGAATTGAATTGGGTGAGCAGGTAAATACGCTTCAGGCCGGAGTTGATGCAATTGGAGATGGGTATATCCACCAGCCGATATTTGCCCGCGAGCGGCACGGCCGGTTTGGAACGTTCGCGCGTTAATGGGAACAGGCGCGTTCCCTGGCCGCCACCCATGATGATCGAGAGCACATTCCCGATGTTTACTGATGTGAGCTTCCCGCTCGGCATAATCACTCCTTCATGCGCCAAACCGGGCGCCACGGTCGCGCGGACGGTTCGTTCAGCGCGAGGACGGGTTGTTTATACGCGGCGGCGATTGAAGTTCGCAAGCGGATTGCGGAGAAGCGAGTCTGTCGCGCTATTGTCGCGTAATCACACCCGTTTTTACTTGCGTTTCAAGCGCTTCGGTTAAAGTAAAAACCTTTAATTGCGATAGTTAACGTTATGTGTGGAATTGTTGGATATCTCGGGAAACGCCAGGCCTCGCCGATCATTCTGGAAGGGTTGCGCCGCCTGGAATACCGCGGATACGACAGCGCGGGCATGGCGGTGCTGAACGGCGGTTCCTTTGAGATGCACAAGCGCAAAGGCAAAATCGATGCTGGCCTGGGCCGTTTGCTCGACCAGAAGCCGCTGCATGGGACCGTCGGCATCGGCCATACTCGCTGGGCCACGCACGGCGCGCCGACCGACGAGAATTCGCATCCGCACCTGGACGAATCCGGCCGGATCACGCTGGTGCATAACGGGGTGATCGAAAATTACGATCGCCTCAAGCAACAGCTTCTCAAGGCCGGCCACACTTTCAAATCCGCCACCGATACCGAGGTGCTCGCCCATCTGGTCGGTGTGCATTACCAGAAGCTCGACAAATCGTCCCTGAACGGAACGCATCCATTGACCCAGGCCGTGATAAATGCGCTCAAAGAGGTCATCGGCACTTACGGTATCGGCGTCCTTTCGGTGGATCATCCAGGCGTAATTGTCGGCGCGCGTCGCGGGTCGCCGCTGATTCTCGGGATTGGCGACGGAGAGAATTTTCTGGCGAGCGATACGTGTGCGATCGTTTCGCACACGCGGCAGGTTGTTTACCTGAACGATTACGACATCGCCACGATCACGGCAGATAAATTCGATGTGATGAATCTCGGTTCCGACACACCGAATGTTCAAATCTCTAAAATCGAATTCAGCGCGGAGGAATCGGAGAAGGGCGAGTTCGCGCACTACATGCTCAAAGAAATCTTCGAGCAGCCGCGCACCGTCCAGAACGCCATGCGCGGACGCATTGACAACGACGAGCTCACCGCGAAGTTCGGCGGACTGAACATGACGACGGCCGAATTGCGTGCCGTCGATCAAATCGTCATCAACGCATGCGGCACCAGTTGGCATGCGGGATTAGTCGGCGAGTATCTGCTGGAGGAGTTCGCGCATATTCCCACGGAAGTGGAATACGCCAGCGAATTCCGTTATCGCAACGCACCGATCGAGAAAAACACGCTTGTGCTCGCCATCACCCAATCCGGCGAAACAGCCGATACTCTCGCCGGGTTGCGCGAATCGAAACGTCGCGGGCATCCCGTCCTCGCGATCTGCAATGTCGTCGGAAGCACCATCGCGCGCGAAGCAAATGGCGGCATTTATCTTCACGCGGGACCGGAAATCGGCGTCGCCTCTACAAAAGCATTCACCTCGCAAGTGACAGTTCTGCTTCTGTTGTCATTGCTCATGGGCCGCATCCGCATGCTGCCAAACCAGCGCGCCATGAAAGTCCTCAAAGCGATGGAGGAAGTTCCGCAGCAGCTCGAAAGCATTCTCGCGCAAAACGACAAAATTAAAAAGATCGCGGAGAAGTATGCCCATTGCGAAGACTTCTTCTTCCTCGGCCGCCAATACAATTTCCCCGTCGCGCTCGAAGGCGCCTTGAAGCTCAAGGAAATCTCATACATCCACGCCGAAGGTTATCCCGCCGCCGAAATGAAGCATGGGCCCATCGCCATGATCGACGAGAAAACGCCAAGCGTCTTCCTCATTCCGCAGGACACCCTCTACGACAAGACTATTTCCAACCTCCAGGAAATCAAAGCGCGTAAAGGACCGATCATCGCCATCGCCACGGAAGGCGACACCCACATCGGCAAAGAAGTGCAGGATGTCATCTACGTCCCGGAAACCCTCGAGCCGGTCTTTCCGCTCCTCGGCGTCGTCCCGCTCCAACTCCTCGCCTATCACATCGCGGTCCTCCGCGGCTGCGACGTGGACAAGCCACGCAACCTGGCGAAGTCGGTTACGGTGGAATAAGCCACGTCACGGCAACGTGGCGGCGGCGGCGGCAGCGGCGGTGTAGTCGCACAATGATGTTGTGAACCAGACAATAATGTCGTGAATGGAACAACGATGTTTCGAACTCATTCTTGAGGATTGAGGTTTAGTTCAAGGACGCAACGCCGATTGCAGCACTCGGCTGCCAGTGCATAGGCATTCCACGATATTTGCGGACTGTTGCCTTGTGCGACGGTGTGAGGACGGACACACGCGACGTCATTCTGTTCAAAATGACGACGGGTGCGGCGGCCAGGGCTGATGAAGCCGCCATATTCTTTCTTAAACTTAGAATGTTCGCTGGCATTCGGACCCACGGTGGCTGTCGTAAGGATTGCTCCACGCTATGGGTAATTTATAAGGCGGATCTGGACCGTTGCTCATCCTTTCGTGGCCAAAGTGGATCAGGTAAGCGCGGTTCCTGTGAAAAAACCGGACGAATCCCTGGTAGCTGTCGGCCACGTATAGGCGGCCCCGACTGTTCCCAGATGAACGTGGCTGGACGTACGACCAAGGTCTAATGGACAACCCGAGAGTGCGTTATAAAAATAGAAAATCAGAACTTATGAGAACAAAGCCACCATCTATTGATAGCAAATCAGAGCGCTGGCTCGGTGTGGGCCAGATGCTGGAGGGGCTGGGCTTTCCGGGCCGGAGTTTCCCTGAGCTCGGCAACAAGAAGCTGCTGCGAAAGCCTAGGTGGTGTCAGCCCCTCGGCCGTCCTCGTTCGCGGCAATGGGACCCAGCGCGCTCTCGGTTGAAGACACCTTCTGAAGTCCCAGCGCTTACGAGGCGCTGGTTCACAGCCGAAGTGGCATAACCCCACCAGGAGCGTGACTGCGAATGGCAAGTCCTACACAATGATGCCGGCCCAATTTTTCCCTCTACCGGGGAGGCCTCATGCTATGAGGCGATCCTGGTCTGTTATAAATTTACCCATGGACCATAACCTGGCGTCTCAGTGTTCACTGCATGATCGACCGAATCATCGAATGGTCCGTTAAGCACCGACGGATTGTTTTCTCGCTCATCGCCGCGGCCTGTTTGGCGGGATGGTGGTCTCTCCAGCGGGTTCCTCTGGATGCCATCCCGGACCTCAGCGACATCCAGGTGATCATTTACACTCGCTGGGATCGCAGCCCGGACATCATCGAGGCGCAGGTCACGTACCCGATTGTTTCCGCAATGCTCGGCGCGCCCAAGGTCAAGTCTGTGCGCGGCTTTTCAGATTTCGGTTACTCTTATGTCTATGTCATCTTCGAGGAAGGCACGGACCTCTACTGGGCGCGCGCGCGCGCCCAGGAATATCTTTCGGGGGTATTGTCGCGCCTGCCTCAGGGCGTCGTCGCGGAAATGGGGCCGGATGCCACTGCGCTAGGCTGGATTTATCAATACGCGCTTGTAGACGGGTCGGGCACGCGCAGCCTGGGTGACCTTCGGTCCTATCAGGACTGGTATTTGAAATACTATCTGAAGTCCGTGCCGGGCGTGGCCGAGGTCGCGGCGGTCGGAGGTTTCGGCAAACAGTATCAAGTGAACGTGGACCCCAACCGCCTGCGCACGTACGGACTGTCCATCAGCCGCGTGGTCGAGGCGGTGCGAGGCGGCAATAAAGAAGCCGCCGGGCGCCTGATGGAGTTCGGCAACACGGAGTACATGGTCCGCGGGCGGGGCTACTACAAGTCAGTTTCCGACCTCGAGAGCGTGGTCCTGTCCAACTCGAATGGGGCGCCCATCCGGATCCGCGACATTGGGCAAGTCGTGGTGGGTCCGGACCTTCGGCGTGGCGTCTGCGACCTCGACGGCCAGGGCGAGGTGGTTTCTGGAATCGTGGTGATGCGCCACGGACAGAACGCCCTCGACGTGATCCAGCGCGTGAAAACCCGGATTCGGGAGATTGAGCCGGGACTGCCGGCCGGGATGAAAATCGTCCCGGTTTATGATCGCTCCGACCTGATTGTTCGCGCGGTGGACAATCTCAAAGTCACTCTGGTTGAAGTCATCATCGTCGTCATGCTGGTAATCTTCCTGTTCCTCTGGCACGTCCCCAGCGCGATCATTCCGGCGATCACCATCCCGATTGCCGTCCTGCTCTCCTTCATCCCGTTCCGCTTGATGGGAATGTCGGCCAATATCATGTCCCTCGGGGGCATTGCCATCGCGGTGGGTGCACTGGTGGACGCCGCTATCGTGATGGTGGAACAAGTACACAAGGCCCTTGAACATTGGGAACGCGATGGGCGACGTGAACCGTACGCGACCGTGGTCCTTCACGCCATCAAGCAGGTGGCGCGGCCCGCTTTCTTTGCCCTGCTCGTCATCGCGGTGTCCTTCCTTCCCATTTTGACGCTGGAAGCGCAGGAGGGCCGCCTCTTTAAGCCGCTGGCCTATACCAAGACTCTGGCCATGATCGTCGCGGCCTTGCTGGTCATCACTCTGGATCCGGCGTTGCGGGTGACCCTCACGCATGTCAAGCGCTTCGTTTTCCGACCCGCCTGGCTGTGCCGCTGGGTCAACTCCATCGCCTTGGGAAGAATTCATGCCGAATCCAGACATCCCATCAGCCGCCGCCTCATGAACTGGTACACTCCGGTGCTGGACTTCGCCCTGCGGCGCAAGTGGCTCGTGCTGGCAACCGCCTGCGCGCTGGTGGCGTCCACCGTGCCGGTGTTTTTCAAGCTCGGCGCCGAATTCATGCCGCCCTTGGATGAAGGCTCCATCCTTTACATGCCCTCCACCATGCCGGGGATCTCGGTGGCGGAAGCGCAGAGGATTCTTCAGGTCACCGACGGCATCCTCCGACAATTCCCGGAAGTCGATCGGGTGCTGGGCAAGGCCGGCCGGGCGGACACGTCAACCGACCCTGCGCCGCTTTCCATGCTGGAGACGGTGATTATCCTCAAGCCCCAGACGGCTTGGCGTCGCGCGGATACCTGGCATTCAGCGTGGGCACCGAACTGGATGAAAGTTTTCTTCCGGCACTTCACGCCGGATCACCTCTCGCAGGAGGAACTGCTCAACCAGATGAGCGCGGCGCTGCAAATCCCGGGCCTGGCGAACGGGTGGACCATGCCGATCAAGGGTCGCATTGAAATGCTAAGCACCGGATTGCGCACGCCGGTCGGGCTGAAGATTGCGGGCAACGATCTGGCGACGATCGAAAAAATAGGGGCCGAGATCGAAGCGGTTCTCTGCAAGGTGCCGGGAACCCGAAGCATCTTCGCCGAACGCACCGGCAGCGGCTTCTTCCTGGACGTCGAGTGGGACCGGGAGAAACTGGCTCGCTACGGCCTGAGCATGGAGGAGGCGCAGGCCACGGTGGAGAACGCCCTCGGCGGCGACAACATCACCACCCTCATTGCCGGCCGGGAGCGGTATCCAGTCAATGTCCGTTACTCGCGCGATTATCGCTCCGACCAGAGGTCCCTCGAACGGATGCTGGTTTCGACGGCCGATGGTCAAACCCAGGTGCCCTTGTCCTATGTTGCGCGCGTCGAGAAAAAGACCGGACCGGCCATGATCCGCAATGAGGATGGGATGCTCACCGGCTATGTATATGTGGACGTCGCCGGGCGCGACCTGAGCAATTACTTGTCCGAAGCCGGGCGGCTGGTCCGCGAACAGGTCAAACTCCCACCGGGTTTCGCCGTCTTTTGGAGCGGCCAGTATGAGGCGATGGCGAGAGTGCGCGAGCGTCTCCTGCTGATTGTGCCGCTCACGTTGTTCGTAATTGTCTTTCTGCTCTACCTGAACACGCGTTCCCTCGTGAAGACCTCGATCGTGCTGCTGGCGGTGCCGTTCTCGGCCGTCGGCGCCATCTGGTTCCTTTACCTGCTGGGCTACAACCTGAGCATTGGCGTCTGGGTTGGCTTGATCGCGCTGTTGGGCGTGGATGCCGAGACCGGCGTGTTCATGCTGACCTACCTGGACCTGGCCTACGAGCAGGCCCGAAAGGAGGGGCGGTTGCGAAACCTCTCCGAACTGCAGGCCGCCATCCGCTACGGAGCCGTGCAACGGCTCCGGCCCAAGTTCATGACGGTCGCCACCACCTTTCTCGGGCTGGTCCCGATCATGTGGTCGCTGGGCACCGGCTCTGATGTAATGAAACGCATCGCTGCCCCGATGATCGGCGGAATCTTCACCTCGTTCCTCCTCGAATTGCTCGTCTATCCAGGCATCTACCAGATCTGGAAGTGGAACTTTGAATTAAAGGGGCAGGTATCGCGGGAAACGCCGGCCGATTCTGAACAATGTTTGTCTTGTCGACAATTGCAGTTTGATGCGGAAGGGCGTTCTCAGACTTGTGCAGGGCATGCGTGGGACGAGGTGGCAAATGAGTTCGTGTAAGCATTTCAAAGCGGGCGTTTTTCTCAGTAGATGTTCATTCGTTAAAAGAGGCTAAAAAGTATCCGTTCAGAGAAACTGCGGGTGGTGAAGGCGCACCTTGTTCGGAATCTTCGGCGCACCTCAACGAACAGACGCCGACGCGTATCGGGGCCTCGGCCGGTTGGCTGGCGGCCTTCGGAGGGTGTTCTTCTCCGGCATGCCCTGTCTTCGAAATTCGAAACGACAGATTTACTTGAGAATAGCTGTAAACGTAATTTACAGAATAGCCTTCTCCTGCTGACCCTCTCGTTTGGAGATCATGCGTTTTTGATCTTGGAATAGGCTATGCTAATAGGTTGTATTACCAATTTGCCAGATAAGAACTAGAACCACCAACCGGTCGCCGTCGGCTAGGCCTCATTTGGCTTGGGCTGCCGCTTGGATCCTCAAGTGACCCCAAATCTAGAGTGAGATCGGGATGGAAAAACCGGGCAATCCCACTGAATCCGCCACGCCATCGGATGCGCCCCTGCGCGAGCGGACCGAAACGATCACCCAGGTCGGAGTGGTGGAAGCCGCGTTAAACATCGAGCACCTGTCGAACGAGCAAATCCGGCGGACGGCCCAAGAATTGCAAGTGCATCAGATCGAGCTGGAGATGTTGAATGAGGAACTGCGTCGGGCGCAGGACGATTTGGACGTCGCGCGGGCGAAGTATTTCGACCTCTACCAGTTGGTCAATCTTCTCGAGCAGAATCCCAGCCCGGTGCTGCGCGTTGCGGGCGATGGCAGCCTTCTCTACGCGAACGCACCCGGCCACGAGTGCCTGGCTTTGTGCGGGGCTGCGGAAGAGGAGTTGCCCGCAAGCTTGCGCAGCCTGGTCGCCAAGGCTCTCCAGCAGGAGCGACCAATCGAAAGCGAAGTGTCCGATCTACATGGGCGGACTTTTTGGTTTGCGGCACTCCGACCGTCCGGAGAGCGCTACGTGAACCTCTATGGTCTTGACATCACCCAGCGCAAACTCGCCGGAGAGGCGCAGGCCGCGTTGCTGGACCGGTATCATTCCTTCCTTGGAGTTACAGGTCAGGTGGGGTGGACAACCAATGCGGACGGCGAGGTGGTGGAAGACATGCCGGCGTGGAGCAAATTCACCGGTCAGACAGTTGAGGAGATGCGCGGCTGGGGCTGGTTGAAGGCCGTTCATCCCGATGATTTCGAACGGACGGTGCAGGTCTGGCGTCAGGCGGCGGCGGAGAAAAAGAAATACGAGGTCGAGTACCGTCTGCGCCGGCACGACGGCGTTTACCGGTACTTCCTGGCCCGCGGTGTCCCGACATTCCAGAGTGATGGCAGCATTCGCGAATGGGTCGGCACGTGCATTGACATTACCGAAATCGATTTCACGAACGATTGGGATTACTGGGAAACGCCCGAACATGTCATGTGTTATTGCTCGCCCTCGTGCGAAGGAATCACGGGGTATTCCGCAGAGGAATTCCTCATGAACCCGAATCTCCTGCACGAGATCGTTCACCCGGAAGACGTCGGCAACTGGCGGCAGTCTCGGCTGGCACAGCCAAGGGAGCAGGGAGTCAGCACAACGGTATTCCGGATTATCCGGAAGGACGGGACCATCCGCTGGTTGGAGCGCGCCGGGCAACCGGTGCTGGGAAGAGAGGGCTTGTTCTTGGGCATCCGGGCCAGGAACCGGGACATTACCGATCGCAAAGCCCATGAGATGGAATCACAGCAATTGCGGGAGGAACTTGCCCATATTACGCGGGTGACCACCGCTGGCCAGTTCGCCGCGTCCCTGGCCCACGAACTGAATCAACCCCTGACCGCCATCCTGTGCAACGCTCAGGCGGCTGAACGGTTTCTGGCTGGCGGCCAGCCGGATCTCGCGGAAGTACGGGAGGCGCTCCGTGATATACAGTCTGACAGCGGGCGCGCCGGGATCGTCATTCAAAACCTGCGCGCCATGTTTTACCAGACTGGCGCGGAACATGCCGCTCTCTCCATGAATGACCTCGTTCAGGAAACCACCCACTTGCTGCACAGCGAGTTGATCTCGAAGGGCACGTCGCTGCGGCTGGAACTGGCGCCCGGGTTGCCCAGCGTATGGGGCAACCGCATCGAGTTGCAGCAAGTGCTGCTGAACTTGATCATAAATGCCCTGGAGGCCATGAGCAGCGTCCCGCCGACGGCGCGCGTGTTGCAGATCCGCACCCGCCTCGAGGAACCGGCCCTGGTCCAGGTTTCCGTGCGGGATTCGGGCCCCGGGGTTGCGGCGGCGCAGTTCACCCGCTTGTTCAAGCCGTTCGTGACCACCAAAGCGACGGGCATGGGCATGGGGCTGGCCATCTGCCAGTCCCTCATCGAGGCGCATCACGGTCGCCTCTGGGCGGCCAACAACCCGGAGGGCGGGGCCACGTTACATCTCACCCTCCCGACTCATCAGGAAGGAGCCAAGGCATGAGCGGACACCTGTGCCATGCAGCCACCGTCCTGGTGGTGGACGACGATGCGAGTGTGCGCAAAGCGCTGGCGCGACTCTTCCAGTCGGCGGGTTGGCAGGCAGAAACCTTCGCGTCCGCACGGGAGTTTCTTGACCACGTCGCGCCCGCCAGCCCGTCCTGTTTGGTGCTGGATGTCTGGATGCCTGGCTTGAGCGGCCTGGATCTTCAGGCGGAGATGACCTCGCGCCACCTGCACACGCCCATTATTTTCATCACCGGAAATGGGAACGTCCCGATGAGCGTCCAAGCGATGAAAGCGGGCGCGGTGGATTTTTTGATCAAGCCTTTCAAGGACGAGGAACTGCTCTGGGTCGTCCAGGAAGCCATCCAGGAGGACGCGCGCCTCCAGGCGGCCCGCGCCGTGAAGGCCGAAATCCAAAGCCGCCTGCAAACCCTGACGGGTCGAGAGCACGAGGTGCTCCACCTGGTGGTCAAAGGCAGGATGAACAAGGAAATTGCCGACGCGCTCGGCGTGACTGAGCCCACGGTTAAGGTTCATCGTGGCCGCGTCATGCAGAAAATGCAGGTGCCCTCAGTGGCCGAATTGGTCCAGACCGTCGCCCTTGTCAGGGCCGGGCGGTCAGACCGCCGCACCGCCGGGGACTAACCCGGAGATTTCACAAACTTCGGAGCCGACGTGAGGAGGCGGATGGAGGGCGCGTCGCAGGGCTCCGCCTCCTGACATTGTCGTCCACGGTCTGTCGCCATTTTGCGTGTGGTCTGAATACGCGAGGCGAACCCGGATATTCAAGGTCCAGTTTGCCCCCTTCTTGGTTTGCCCTTTCCGCACGCTCTACGACTTAGGTCTAATACCAACCCCGGCGCACCTCTGGCACAATTTTGGACTCCTATTCGAATAAGGACCGAATTTACCGCCAAACACCGGTGAGAGCAGCGAAAGCAAAATCGTTAAAAACCGAAGCCAGGCGGCCATGGTATGTCCGCCTGCCGGGGGAGACGTTCGCGGGGTTTGCTGCTGGCAGTCTCGCTCCTCGCCGTAGCGTTCTGCGCCAACCTGGACTGGATGGCTTTTACTTTGCGAGCGGGGCTCTCCCTTCCTTCAACCACCCGGCCCCAATCGGAAAACAATTCACATTATTATGACGAACCTCTGGATCGCCCCACCGCCCCCCCGGGCGGACGGCACGGACGGCAGAAACCGCCTGGAACAAATTGAGGCATTGAGCCCCGAAGTGCATCGTTTTGTGGAAAGGCGGGTGGACAACCGAGAAGATGCCGAGGACATCGCGCAGCAGGCCTTGCTGGTGGCTTGTGCGAAATTCGAAACCTTTCGGGGCGAGAATCTCCGGGGTTGGCTATTGACGATCGCGCGCAATCTCATGACGGATTATTACCGGAGGCAGCAACGGTTCGAGTTCGTTGACATGGAGGATGCGACGCAACTGGAAATGAATCTGGCGGTCCAGACCGACCCCGGGGCCGTCCAGGAGGCCTGCGCGAACCGGGAACGACTACGCTGTTACTTCGACTGCATCGCGAAGCGGCTGCCGCTTGAAGCGCAGGTGGCGGTGCTGTTGGCGGACGTCTTGGGCAACCGCGACAAGGATGCCGCCGACCAGTTGGGTGTGAGTGTGCCGTCGTTCAAACTGTTGATTCACCAGGCCCGGGCCCGCCTGCATGAGGCCGCTGGGGGCTGGTGCGCACTGGTGGACCGTGGGAATGGCGGCAAGGACAAGAAACCCCTCCGCGTCAATACGCACGAGTCCGGCGCCGCCACTGGCAAGAATGGAGAGTCCGCGGGAAGGTGCCACCCCATCTGCTACCCGGAGACGGTTGAGGTTTCCCGATTCAAGCCACTCGGTCACAATCCCGACTGGAACATTGTTCTGAACTTCCCAAACCACGCACCGCGCTTCGATCATGGGTTACCGGTGAACGGTGAGAGCCGCTCGCCTGACCACGGGGGCATCGGTCAGCCTCATTGTGACGCCTGCGGTGCCGGTGGCCTGAGTTGTCCTCCTGCTACCCAATGCGCGGTTGGCCTAAAATGCCGCCTGGGTCTCAAATGTGGCCAGATCGTGCCCAGGCTCCTCGCGTTGCGTGACACACTCCTTGCAAAATTTGTGCGAGCGGTGGGATCGCCCTGAGGATCCCAACCCCTACAAGAATACCCTGCCAACGCCCTCTCGTCCGCTACATCTCGCCGCTCTGAGGCGCGGCCTCGTCAGTTGTTTAGCAGAAGCGGGATCTCCCTTCAAACGTCGCGACTATCGTTTCAGGCCGCCTGTTCGTCTATATAAATATGGTGGGAGAGTCATTGAGACTTCCTCGATTCCTGGATCGGCGTTCTGCGCCCTTAAAATTCGAATGAACATTATGAACCGTCGCTACCTGCTACTCTTTGTGATCGGCGTGTCCAGTCTGGCTCTCACGGCGTTTTCGCAGACCATCGTCAATCCGTTACCTGTGATCAACCTCTACCCGCTTGACGCCGGGGCGGCGGAAGTTCCGGTTGGCCCGCAAAATATGGCGAGCTTTCGCGTCACACATAATTTTCCGCCGACGGCGACGGTAAGCTTCCTCTTCACGCTTGGCGGCACCGCTCGCGAAGGCGATGACTACCTCGCTTTGCCTGCATCGAACATGACGAGCAGTCTCTTCGGCCGGTGGTTCACGTTCCCGGCGGGGCAAAGCGAAGCGGAGATGGTCATCGCGCCGGTCGACGACCTGCTGGTCGAGAGCGACGAAACCGTGACGCTCTCACTCTACACACCGCCATTCAATGGAGCTTTCGGTACGCCGGCGGATTGGCGCGACTCCTTCGGCTTCGCCTACGGCAGCAACTCGACCGCGGTCGTTACGATCCTCAGTGACGACACCGCGTCCACCCCGTTCGCGCTCGTCACCATCGCGGCCACGGACGCGACCGGTTCTGAAATTCCACCCGCGTTTGGCGCCAGAGACCCCGCTGTCTTTACCCTCACACGCACCGGATCGAACCTTGGGGCTATCACGGTGAATTACTCGTTCGACGAGTTGCCCGGCACGTTTCCGCCGACGTTACCAATTCCGGTCATGGCCAGGAACGGCATTGATTTTGAAACCCTTTCCGGATCAGTGACGTTCGCCGAGGGGGCGGCCACCGCAGAGATCGTAGTCCACCCGATCTTCGACTTGCTGAGAGAGGCCAGCGAGTATGTGAAGGTCACCCTCCAGCCCTCGCCATTGCCGGCGTCGGAGCCCGGCAGCTATGTGATCGACCAGAACACGACCGCCGTCGCGCACATTTTGAACTTCGCATCCGAGAGCATCCCCACCGTCACCATCGCAGTGAACGATCCCCAGGCCATCGAGGATAATGTGCTCCGCCGCACGGGCAGCATCACGGTCACGCGGCAGGGCAGCGTCGACAAGGCGATCACTGTCCCTTATCGGATTAGCGGCACAGCCTTAAACGGCGTGGACTACGTCACCCTTCCCGGTTTCGTCACGTTCCCCGCAGGCAGAAGAGGCGCTCTTATCTTGATCGATCCCATTAAAGACAATTTGCGAGAGGGGGTCGAGAGCGTGGACTTGAGGTTGCTCGCGCCGCCGCCTGGGATTTATCCTCCACCGTACCTAGTCGGCAACCCGGGCAGTGCGGGCGTGGCGATCCGCGATCACCTCCGCTGGTCGGCGAACTTCGCCTCGACCGGCCAAGTCACCACCTCGCTCGAACGCCTGCCCGACGGCACGTTCATTCTGGGCGCACCCAGCCTGAATGTGGCGACGACCAACTACATTGTCGAAGCATCGACCGACTTGGTGCATTGGGAGGAAATCGGGACAGCCAACGTCATCGAGAGCTTTGCCGAGTTCGTGGACGCGAACGCAGCGAACCTGCCGGCGCGCTTTTACCGGATGCGCCCTGCCGCTTCTGGCGCAGCGGTCCCCTCGGTCAATCGCGTCGAGGCCTACGGCACGAAGGCACCTCGCTAATCATGGGATTTGCGACAGCAAATCATTTCAAATGCTGCGCATCGCGAACGCAGGATGAATCACGACTCAAGAATGACACCTGAGACAACGCGCCATTAGCATGAAGGATTGAAACTGGGGGAAAGTATGAAGATCAAGAATACGACGAGGACAGACCGACAAAAACAAAACCATAATTTAGTCATCAACCGGCGCGAGATGCTCCGAAGGCTCGGAGTGTCCGGAGGAGCCATGCTCGGATTGAGCGCTTTGTCCCCTGAGTTCGCGTTTGGGCAGCAGGCGCCGGGTGCCGTCGATGTCTACATCGAGAAATACCCGACAAGCCCGTTGATCATGGATCCATTCACGGAACAGTTGCCCGTGCCATCGCCTTACCGGCCGCTGACCGACTCAGAGCTCTTCAACCGGTGGGCCGTCATGCCGCAGCAGAACTACCAGGACTCTGACGTGGGCTATCATCAAATCTGGCCGAGTAACAGCGCCCCAGGGCTCTACCTGCCGCAACCGCTCGTTTACGACATTAAGCTGCAGGTGGCGGAACATAGCTTTACCTCTTCAAAAGTGCTGCCTATCGACAAGAACGGCGACCCGGTAACGCCACCTGGGGGCACAGCGGGCCCGCAAAACCTGCCGATGAGCACCATCTACGGGTTTAACGGCACCTTCCCAGGACCTATGATCTACGGGCGGTACGGGCAGCCCGCGCTCGTCCGGTTCCAGAATCACCTGGACGAGAATCCCTTTCAGTGCGACCGCCAGGATTTTGGCGACCCGGATTATCGGTTCCTCACTCATCTGCACAACGCGCACACGGCACCGGAGTCCGACGGCAATCCGAGTCACAAGCCAAGTGCCTACCGGCCGGGTCAATTTAGCGACAATTTGTATCTGAACTACCCGGCCGGCGGAGATTCGAGGGAGATGCAATCCTTTCTCTGGTTCCACGATCACACCCACGGTCATACGGGGGCCAATGTTTACAAAGGGATGGTCGGGCTGTATCCGATCTACGACCCCGCCAGCGATCCAGGTGATGAACGCAAGGGCTACAAGCTGCCCGGCTTGCCGAAGTACATCAACGGCCAGGCGGCCAACGGAATCGATTACAACCAACGGATTGAATATGATATTCCGTTGGCCCTTTACGATTGCCGCTTTGACGACGGCGAGACCCCGCACAAGGACGCGCACAGCGGCCAGGGAGAACCTCATCCCGAATGGTGGGGAAAGACTTTCTTCAAGCATTTCCCCAACAAGGGTTTTGTCGGTGACGTCATGACCGTGAATGGCAAGGCGTACCCGGTTTTCACCGCGAAACGGCGGCGCTATCGGCTCCGTTTCCTGTGCGCCTCGATTGCGCGGTGTTACGAGCTCAAGCTCATGCAAGGCGCCGTGGAGATGGCGCCCGGCCAGCAAGGTCAGTACAACATGAAGCGAATTGTGGACGGCCAGGGGACCGTGACGCTGGATGCCGAGCAATGCATGGTCTTCACCCAGATTGCGACCGATGGCGGGCTGCTGCGTGACCCGATTGTTCGCGATTCGCTAGAGCTTTGGCCGTCCAAGCGCCGCGAGGTCATCGTTGACTTTTCCAAGTTCATGGACGGAACTCCGACCACGAAAGGCGACGTGATCTATCTGGTGAACACCATGCAGATGGAGAACGGGCGCATGCCAAACTTCCCCACCACCGAGGACGACGCTGGCAACATTGTGCCAGACGCAGATTACGATCCGACTTATGCGGTGCCACTCCTTAAAATCGTAATCGGAGACGATGCACCGGATCGAAGCACTGACCCGCTGGATTACGCCAGCCTCGTGGAGGGTAAAGCGACGCTCAGGATGGTGACAAACCCGAACACCGGGCTGCCCGTTCCTGCATTGAGAATGCGCCCCTTGCCACCGCTGCCCAGCAACTTCAAAGGTGTGCGGAGGCGGACCTTCGAACTGAAGCGTAGCGACATTTACGGCGGAGAGATCGAATGGGTAATTAACGGCCACGCGTTCGATCCCTCGGATCCGACCGGCATGTTCCCGCAGGCTGTCGTAAAGCAGGGCGTACCCGAACTCTGGATCATTCAGAACGGCGGAGGCGGCTGGACCCACCCCATGCACATCCACGAGGAAGAACACCGGGTCATCTCGCGCAATGGTGTTCGCATTCCCGCGGGACGGCATGTGGACGACAACTCGAGGGAGGATGTGATAGCTCTCGATCCGGATGAAGAAGTGATGGTGTACCGGAACTTCCGTACCTTGAAGGGCAAATACGTGGCTCACTGCCATAACCTGGCGCATGAGGATCACTCGATGATGTTCGCGTGGGAGATCGTTTAAGGCAAGAGGGTGCCCTCTCGTCGGCCCTTTCCTTAATCGGCCGGCGAGAGAGAGCACCCAGGACTCCTCCTATGAAGAGAAACTCGTTCCCGGCGTTGTTTTTGGTTGCGGGCATGGCGCTATTTTTGACCGGCATCTGGTATGGCCATCGAAGCGCCAACCCCTCTGCCCCACAATTGCAGCGCAGAATCCTGTACTACGTGGATCCCATGAACCCAGCGCACACCTCCCAGGAACCGGGGCTGGCGCCATGCGGCATGAAAATGGAGCCGGTTTATGCCAGCACCCAGCTGGACGCAGGCAGCTCCGCACGGCCCGGGTTGATTGCCTTGGGCACTGTCCGCATCAGCTCTGAAAAGCAGCACATCATCGGCATACAGGTCGCTCAGGTGGAGAAGGCGCCTGCCACGTACACCATGCGCTTGTTTGGCCGCGTGGCGCCGGATGACCGGCGGGTCTACCGGCTGAATGCCGGCGTGGACGGCATCGTTCGCGAAGTTTCCGCCGTGAGCACGGGTACTCAAATCAAGAAGGATCAATGGCTCGCTACCTTTTCCGCGCCTGACGCTCGCGCAACCCTGCAAGGATTTGCGGCCGCGGTCGATGTCCTCAATCGGCAGCAAAAAAGCGGCGGGGACGCCCCCGGCCCGCTGGGCGTCCTGAATGACAATGTCCGCCTGGCCGCCGAGCGGCTGCAGGGACTTGGCCTCTCCAGTTTACAGATTGACGAGATCCGAACCACCCGCGAAGTGCCCGCGGCGCTCCGCATTCACGCACCGGTAAATGGCTTCGTACTGGCGCAGGACGTCACCCCGGGCCTTAAGTTTGAGAAGGGAAACGAGTGGTACCGTATTGCGGACCTGAGTCGAGTGTGGGTGTTGGCAGATGCTCACGCTCAGGACACCGAACACTATCCGCCCGGCGCCATGGCACAGGTATCACTGGCTGGACAGAAGAAACTTCTGCCAGCTCGAGTGAGCGAATCACTGCCGCAAATCGATCCAGTCACGGGAACCCTGAAGGTCCGCTTCGAAGTGGACAATCCGGATTCCCTCCTCAGGCCGGAAATGCTCGTGGACGTGATCCTTTCGGTTACCCTGCCTCCCGCACTGATGGTTTCGGCGGACGCCTTGCTGGAAACCGGCCTTACCGCGACTGTCTTCGTTGCTCGGGATCACGGCGTGTTTGAGCCGCGCGTCGTCGAAACGGGGCGGCGGCTGGCGGGCCAGGTGGAAATCCTCCGCGGTCTCGAGCCAGGCGAACAGATCGTGACCGCCGGGAATTTTCTCATCGATTCGGAAAGCCGCATGAAGCTTGCGGCTCCCGCAGCACCCGAGAGCGGGCACAAAGATCCTATCTGCGGGATGAAGGTGGACGAGCAAGCGGCCCGGGCGGCTCATCGCTTCAGCGCTTACCAGGATCGTACTTACTTTTTCTGTAATGTCGTCTGCAGAGATAGCTTCGAGCAGAACCCCGCCAGGTTCACTCAAGGAACGACCCTGGCCCAGGCGCCCGATCATGCGGACCGACGCGCACCGCCGAGATTGCCACATTGACTGCCCCGACGTTTAGCTGCGCATCGCACCTTTAGACTTCGTGCTTGGGGGTCCATGGGCAGCGGGAGCCTCAAATAATTAGCGCGAGTTTAAGAATTTTTTCGGCGCCGACTTTGAAGGTTCGCTGGTTGATGTGTGCTTGCTCGGAGACTGAGCCAGTATGATTAGCCGCCTTATCGACCTGTACCAAATTCCGCAGTTGGAATAAGTGGAAAGAGTCAGCGACACCCAGGAATTACTTTCGGCGCTGCCACGACACGCATCCCAAGCCGGTCGCGCAAAGGCCCTCACCGAAGCATTTCCTTTCGATTATGGCCACTATCGTTTGAGGCTGCTTATTCGTCTAATAAGTTAACCATAAAACCAACGATTTGGGTTTCAGACCGATTGGGACGATTACCACCATCAATCACAAATGAGACAACATGAGAACCAAGACAAAAACGAACAGGAAATGGATGCCTACGACCATGACGATGGTCGCTGCGCTCCTTTCCTCGGGACTCCACCCGGCCGGAAACATCGCGTACGCGCAGGCAGCGCCGGTGGGCCAAGGGTTCAACCTCAACGCCTCCGACCTGCGCTTCATCATGAAGCAGATCCGGATCTCGGAGCGCCATGCCGCAACCGCGACCCCGGGAGACCCATGCGGGACCCTGATTGGCACCGACCCGGACCAAATTCCGCCGGGCACGGGTCAGTCGGTTGATCTGCCGTTTGGCCTGCGCACGGTGGATGGATCTTGCAACCACCTGACGCCGGCACAGGAGACTTTCGGCAATGCCGACCAAATCTTCCCTCGTCTTGTGCCCAAGGAACTCCGTGGTGCAGAAAACACCCCGCCGCTATTCGGTCCTCCAGCCCCGACCTCCTACACCCAGACCTCCGGCCTGGTCTTCGACTCCAGACCGCGCGTCATCAGCAACCTTATTGTTGACCAGACGCCCGGCAACCCGGCGGCCGTGGCGGCGGCCGGTCTCGCTCCCGAAAGCACCCCTTCCGGTGCCTTCTTCATCCCGAACGTGGCGCCAGATGTTGGCTTGTCGGCCCCGTTCAACGGGTGGTTCACGTTCTTCGGACAGTTCTTCGATCACGGCCTTGACCTCGTCAACAAGGGTGGCAACGGGAGCGTCATTATCCCACTCCTACCGGATGATCCGCTGTTCCCGGAAGCGTCCGCGGCCGGAACGCCCTTCATGGTTTTGTCCCGGGCGACCCACGCTGGGGCTCCCCACGAGGCGAACAACCAAACCTCCCCCTTTGTTGACCAGAGCCAGACGTACACATCGCACGCTTCGCACCAGGTTTTCATTCGCGAGTATGTGCTCGTCGCAGGCAGGCCTGTCGGAACCGGCAAGCTCATCACTGGCCCCGGCCACGGCATGGCGACCTGGGCGGGTGTTAAGGCGCAGGCACGGAACATCCTTGGAATCGAACTCTCCGATCAGGATGCCCTCTCCGTGCCGCTACTTGCAACGGACGCTTATGGCCGGTTCCTCCGTGGCCCGAACGGCTTCCCGCAAATCATAAAAGTAATCGGCGGTGTGGTCACCCTCGCCGAGGGAAACCTCACCACTCCCGTCAACACGGTCGACGCGGCGCCGACCGGGCACGCGTTTCTTGACGACATCGCCCACTTTGCCGCGCCGGGCGGTAAAACTCCCGACACCGATACCGACATCGGGAACCCTTCCCCGGCCGGAACCTACGACAACGAGTTGCTGGATACTCACTTCATCGCGGGTGACGGGCGCGTCAACGAGAACATCGGCCTCACGGCCGTCCATCACATCTTCCATTCCGAGCACAACCGGCTCGTCGGCGTCATCGACAACATGATCGCCACCGACCCGGCGTTCACCCAGGCCGAGCGCGACGCATGGCATTCCACCGACATGTTCGCCAGCATTAACCCGGCGGCGAATACTAGCTGGGACTATCCCGAGCGCCTGTTCCAGGCCGCCCGCTTTGTGACCGAGATGGAGTATCAGCACCTGGCCTTCGAGGAGTTCGTCCGCAAGGTCCAGCCGATGGTCAACCCCTTCGCCGGCTTCGCTCCCTCGGTCAACTCGGCGATCACCGCCGAGTTCGCTCACGCCGTGTACCGCTTCGGACACTCGATGCTGACTGAGTCGGTGGACCGCATTAACGCAGACGGCACCGTCAATAGCCTCAGCTTGATCGAGGCCTTCCTCAACCCGCCGAGGTTCTTCGACGGGCACGACCTCAACGACCCGGATGCCGCCAAAAAAGCGGCTGGATCAATCATCCGCGGCATGACGATGCAGGTCGGCAACGAGATTGACGAGTTCGTCACCGACGCGCTCCGCAACCGGCTCCTCGGGCTGCCGCTCGATCTCCCCGTGCTCAACATCGCGCGGGCCCGTGATACGGGCATCCCCAGGCTCAACGAGGCCCGCCGGCAGTTCTTCGCCGCGAGCCAGAACTCTATCCTGACCCCCTACCGGGACTGGCAAAACTTTGGATTGGCGCTGCGGCACCCGGAGTCCCTGGTGAACTTCGTGGCTGCCTATGGCACCCATCCGACAATCATGGCCGCTACCACCCTCATCGAGAAACGGGCCAAGGCGGGTGCGCTGCTGGACGCTGCCATCATCCCCGACCCCAGCATCCCCGACGCCCTTGACTTCTTCCAGAGCACCGGTGCCTGGGCGCCCGTCGGCGGCCGGACCACGACCGGCGTGGATGACATCGATCTCTGGATGGGTGGCCTCGCCGAGAAGGGACAGGTCTTCGGTGGACTTCTGGGCCCGACCTTCAACTACGTCTTTGAGAAGCAGATGGAAGACCTCCAGGACGGCGACCGGTTCTACTACCTCGCGCGCACCGCCGGCCTGAACCTGCTGGTGCAGCTCGAAGGCAACTCCTTCGCCGAGCTTATCATGCGGAACACCGACGCACATGGGCTCCCGGGCGATGTATTCTCGCGCCCGGGCTTCATCTTCAACCTGACCGCTCAACCTGGTTCAGGCCCGATCGTGGACGACCCTGCGACGCCGGACGACGAAACGACTCTGCTCATTCGGCTGGGTGACGGCACAATTCGGTACACCGGTCCGGAGCACGTCGTCCTCAACGGCACAGCCGGCAATGATCGCATCTGGGCGAGCGAAGGCGACGACACCATCAACGCGGGTGACGACAACGATTGGATGGAAGGCGGCGATGGCAACGACACCCTGATCGGCGGACTCGGAGACGATTTTCTCTTGGACCTCGGCGGGGACGACACGCTCAAGGGCGGCGACGGGAACGATGTCCTGTCATCCGGCCAGGGTTTTGGTGCCGACCTCAATCAAGGTGGCCGCGGCCACGACTGGATCGTGGGTGGCAACGACTTTACCGAGACCTTCGGTGGACCGGGTAATGACTTCATCTACGGCAGCATTGCCACCTCAACGGTCTTCGGAGACGACGGCGACGACTGGATCGAAGCCGGGCCGAATGGAGGGGGTAACCTTGTCCAGGGCGATAATGGCGCTCCGTTCCAGGACGACCCGAACACACCAGGAAACGACGTCCTGATGGCCGACAACTCGTCCGATTACGATTCCGAAGGCGGAGATGATATCATGGGCATGGGTCCGGGAATTCAGCGCGCTGAAGGCATGTTCGGCTACGACTGGGCCATCCATAAGAATGACCCGCTCCCCGCCGACTCGGACCTGTTCTTCACGGGCTTGCTGCCGCCAACGGTCGAAAACAACCGGGATCGGTTTGACCTTACCGAAGGAATGTCCGGCTGGATCCGCGACGACAGCCTGAGGGGTGACGACGCCGACACGGCGCTCATCTCGGTGGGTCACGAACTGAACGCGGCCGGCATCGCCCGGATCGCCGGTCTGGCAGCCCTGTTGCCGGCAGGAGCGAATTCGTTCAGTGCGGGCAATATCATCCTCGGCGGCGCCGGCAGCGACATCCTCGAGGGACGCGGCGGCGATGACATCCTCGATGGCGACCGCTGGCTCGACGTCCAGATCAAGGTGTTGGGTCCGCGGCCGCCCGGACTGGCCGAGTTTCACGACCGGATGGCGACGCTCAACAGCGATGTATTCGCCGGCTTGATCAATCCCGGCAACCTGGAGATCGTTCGTTCGATCAAGATCGCAGCCCCCAACGCGCTCGATTCCGACATGGCCGTCTTCTCCGGTCCACGGACAGACTACGACGTCGTGCAAAACGCCGATCTCTCATGGACGGTAACCCACGCTCGCGGGACTGCGCTCGACGGGACAGACACGCTCCGGAACATCGAGAACGTGCAGTTCAGCGACCAGGTGGTAGGCATTGCCTCCCTTGTCGGCGGAGGCCCGGTCACGATCGCCCTGTCGCCCACCGCCGACACGTTGGTGCGCGGCGGCGCTGCGAACAGGGAAGAGAACTTCGGGACGGAGACATCGCTCCGTGCCCAGTCGGGCACGGGGGCGGGCGCCTCTCGGACGTACCTGAAGTTCCAATTGCCAATCATTCCGGCTGGTACGCCGATTCAAAGCCTCAGGCTGCGTTTATACGTCGTCGATCCCACCGCGACTATCGTAACGGTCTTCTCTGCCGGCAATAATTGGACTGAAACCGGCCTCACATTCGACAACGCCGTCGACGTGGCGCGCAACGCTCAACGGGCCGCCTTAACGATGCCCGTTGGCCAGAACTACGTCGAGATCCCGCTGCCAACCAGTATCATCGCGAGCGGAGCCATCCGCTCGTTTGAAATTGTAGGCGGCACCGACCTGGTCACGTTTAGGTCCCGGGAAGCCGCAGCGAACCGGCCGCAGTTGGTTATCACCCTGCCCGCCAACGCAGCCATTCCGCCGAGCGCCCCAACGGTTGTCACAGCCACCGCTGGCAACGCGGCCGCACTGGTCTCCTGGACGGCGCCCGCCAACGACGGCGGCTCGCCCATCACCGGATACACCGTCGAGGCCTTCGTGGCGGGGATTCCGGGCGTCGTCGTCAGCACCGCCACAACTGCGGATCTCAGCACAACGGTAAGCGGCCTTGTTAACGGGACATCCTACCGGTTCAGAGTGCGTGCCGCCAATGCCGCCGGGACCGGTCTAGTCTCGGCGAATTCCAATGCCGTCACGCCCTCCGCGGCGCCAACGACCCTGACGTTCACAACCGTGGCCGACGCGTTTGTGCGATCGAGCCAGCCTGCCCGGAACTTCGGAACAGACCTGACCCTGAACGCCGTTACTGCCGGTTCTGGCGACGTCAAGAGGTCTTTCCTCCGGTTTAATGTTGCCGGCCTGGTTGGCCCGGCGACAACGGTGACACTCCGGCTCACCGTCACCGACCCCAGTGTCAACCTCCTCAGAGTTCGCCCGGTGGCCGACAACAGCTGGTCGGAGACGGGGATCACCTTCAACAACCAGCCGGCATCCGGGGCGCAGATTGCCACCTTTACGCCGAATGCAGCCGGCGTTGTTAACGTAACGCTCCCGATCACCCCCGGCAACGGGTTGATCAGCTTCGAGATCCGGGATCCCAACGGGGACGAAGCGATCTTCGTTTCGCGTGAGGGTGCCGCCGGCAGCCGCCCCCGGCTCATCATCACCCAGTAGGTGTCTAGTTAATCGAGCCCCCGCGGAGGAATCTCCGTTGGGGGCTTTGCGTGTTGACGTTTTTTCCGCCGAACTCAGACCGGTCGTTGCAGATGCGCCGGTCTGACCAGAGAGCTGGCGCTGCGCGCCGGCATTCTCCTTCTTCTCGTAGAAGCGCCGCACCACCCAGGGGGCGCGGCGGTGTTCCTGGACAGGAGTGGCATTTCCCAACAACCTTCGCATCCGCCGGCGAGTTTCTGGACTACGTTCCGACCGCCAGCCCGTCCTGTCTGGTGCTGGATGCCCGGATGCCTCGCTTGAGCGGCCAGAATCTCCAGGCGGAGATGACCTCGCGCGCCTGCAGACGCCTTTCAAGAACGAGGATCTGCTCGGGGTCATCCACGGTAGCCATCCAGAAGGACGCGCGCTTCCAGGCACCCGGCGGAGAACGTCCAGCCGGGGGATCTCGCCGGACGCGAGTCAGGGTCGGATTGAAGTAGCGTATAATGTCGTACGTATACGAATAGACAGGGTGTATTAGCCGGAATATGGTAGGGTCATTCAGCAGTCTCCGGTAAGCTGGGGGGCAAGCGGAGAAGATGACGACCCTCTTATGACCGAGGTAGCCAATCAGGGCACTGGAAAGCCCATCGTGGCAGTCGTGGATGACGATCCGTCCGTCCTCAAGGCACTGGCGCGGCTGCTACGCTCGGCCGGATATGAGGTCAAAACCTTTGTATCGCCCCAAGAATTTCTCAGTTCCGCTTCTATTTCCTCCGCCCGGTGCGTCGTGGTGGACGTGCAGATGCCGGGGATGAGCGGCTTCGAGCTTCAATCCCGGTTGAAGGATATGGGCCGACAGGTGCCCATAGTGTTCATCACCGCCCACGACACGCCCCAAACGCGCGTCTCCGCCTGCGAGAGCGGGACCGTCGGCCTGCTCTTGAAGCCGTTCTCCGACGATGCGCTCCTGGAATTACTACACAAGGCTGTATCGGCGTAGCACCGCCAGCCGCTGCTCAAATGTTCGTTCCGATGGAACCATTCCGCCTGCGTGCCGGCCGACCAGCCTCTCCTGCCTGCTCTGCGCCCCCGTCGCTTCCGTGTGGTCCGTTTATTCCGTGGTTACAATCTTGCATCTTCAGATCGCACTTCGCACTTGGAACCGTTCACACTTTTCTACCTTTTTCTACGCTCTTCCACGCTATTTGCGAAGGGGGGGAATGCTCCGCATCATCTTTTTCTCGAAAGTCTGCAACCTTGAATCTTCAATTTTCAACCGCGTGTGTTCAGCCAGCAAAAACACACGTAGACAACGCCAAACATACATAAACACCAACAAAACACGGATGAACACACATAAACACACACCAACAATATCCACTCTCACTCCCACTCTCAAATCTCAGAGAGAGGGAGCGAGCCTTTGGATTGACGAACTAACCGGCTGCGGATCGCGGTTCAGCCCAATTTGTTGGAGGACGATTTCGCCTTTGGAATCGAGGAGTGAGATGACGTTGGAGTGCGCGAAATCTCCGCGTGCGTCCTTTTTGAATTTAATGCCGAGAAGGGCTGCGAGTTCGAGAACGTCATCGGTGCCGCCGCGGAGGAGCGTCCAGTTCGCGGGCAGTTGGTGACGTGCGCGAAATTCGGCGAGGACCGCCGGAGAATCGCGGTCGGTATCGAAGGAGATGAGGACGAAGCCGACGTTCGTGCGAATGTTCTCGGGAAGGGCCGCTTCGATGCGTTTCATGTCGTGGACCAGAATGGGGCAGGCGTAAGCACAGGAGCTGAAAAACATGGTGATGACATGCGGACGGCCTTGAAATGAGACGAGCTTGATGGGGCGGGCGGCGTCATTGGTCCAGGTGGAATCGAGATGGAAGAGGGAATTGTCGGACAAGGGAGGTCTCGAAGAGAGCGGAACGCAGCAGGCACGCTTCGTGGCGGAAGTTGACTGGTCGGTCGCGAGGCTTGCCGAGATGAAAAGAGTAGGGATGAGGGCGAGGAGGGATTTCATAGATGGGATAGATAGAATTTTCATCTGAGGAGCTCGGACGGTTCGATGGATTTGGCGCAGCGGAAGCCGAGGTTGTGAACGGTGTAGTTTGCCTTGAGGCTGCTGCGGAATCCGTAGCGCATGTAGGCGGGGAAGTTGTTGCGGTCTTTGGAACCTTCGGAGCCGCTCCCGCAGAAAAGTTGGCGATCCAACCCAGTATCGCCACGCGCATCGCCGGTCACCATCGCGGTGCTAAAGTCCGCCCCCCATTCCCAAATCAGTCCGTGCATGTCGTAAACTCCGTAAAAGTTCGGCGCTTGCCGGCGAACCAGAGGGAGGGTTTGAGGCGCAGGCGTGGCATACCATCGGCGCAATGCGTTCATGAAGGCGGGATCATTTTCACCGTCGGGCCGGAGTGGACTCGCGTTGGCGGCGTATTCCCATTCGGCGGTCGTGGGCAGGCGTTTTCCTTTCCATTGCGCATAAGCTTTGGCGGCAAACCACGAAACGAAAACGACCGGAGCATTCGTTGGACAAGGCGCAGGATCGAGGTCGCTGGACCACAGCTTGAGATAATCGCGATCCGCGAAGAGGCGCTTCACCTGCGAACGCTGCCATTTGGGATTCGCGCGAACGAATTCCAGGAAATCGCCATTCGTGACCGGCGATTGATCGAGCAGAAACGCGGGCACCTCAATTTGTTTCGGATCTGCTTCCGCGCGGAAAAGCGGGGCAAAACGGCCGGATGGAATGAGGGCCATCCCATCCGGCACCTGCACAACGCCCTCGCCGGCGCGAACGCTGCAGAGCGACGCGCTGAGGCAGGTGAAAAGGGCGAGCAGCGCTGTGCGAAGCCTAATCATTTGTGCCTCAATATTATTCAAAACTCGGCCCGGCGACCGGTGTGGGTGATTCGCTGCGAACGCGGCGCACGGCATCAATCGCCACCGCATCGCCGGTGTTGCCGAAACTGCTGCGCACATAAGTGAGGACATTAGCAATGTCTTCGTCCGACAGATTATTCAGCGGAACCATCGTGCCGTTATATTTCTTCCCATTGACCACGGTTTCGCCGGTCAAGCCTTGGAGCACGACCCGAATGGACCTTTCTTTGTCCGCCATCAGGTAATCCGAATTCGCCAGGGGCGGAATTTGCGTTGGAATTCCTTCGCCGCTGATCTGGTGGCAGACAAAACACGTTTGCATATAAACCTGTTTGCCCTTTGCGATCTGGATCTCTTTGGTGAGGCCGGAAATTTTCGGATCGGATTTCATCGCTTCTTTCATCAGCGCCTGCAGCGACGCGACTTCTTTTTCCGCGGTCGAGCCGGCTGCTGCCTGCCGACCGAGGTAAACCGCATCGACTTCCTTCCCCGAATACGCGAGCAGATTTTCCGGTCCGTTTACCTTGAGCATGCCGAGCGCCCCTTTGTTGAAAGCGCGGAAGAGCGAGTGGTCGACAAGCACGTAAGTTCCCGGAACTTCGACTTTAAAATCGACGATAGCCGAGCCGCCCGCCGGAACGAGCGTCGTCTGGACATTCTGTTGCGATGGGACGGTCCCGCCTTCGACATACACGTGATCAAAAATCTCGCCGATCACGTGGAACGATGAGATAAGGTTCGGTCCGCCGTTGCCCACATAAATTCGGACTTTTTCACCGACGTTCGCGGTGATCGCTTTGTCGCCCACAAGGGAACTCACCGCGCCATTAAAGACGACGTAAGTGGGGCGTTCGTCGACCGCTTTGTTCTGGTCGAAATATTGCAGGCCTTCGTCCCCGAATTTTCCGGTCGTGTAGAATTCCCCCTGCATCACGTAATATTCTTTATCCACCGGCGGCAAACCGGATCTCGGTTCAACGAGAATCAATCCATACATCCCGTTTCCCACGTGCATGCCCACCGGAGCAGTCGCGCAGTGATACACGTAAAGACCTGGATTAAGCGCCTTGAACGAAAATTGCGAGGAGTGCCCGGGTGCCGTAAATGAGGACGCCGCCCCGCCGCCAGGACCCGTCACCGCGTGCAGATCGATGTTATGCGGCATCTTGCTGGAAGGATGGTTGTTCAGGTGAAATTCCACCAGGTCGCCTTCGCGAATGCGGATGAAGCTTCCGGGAACTTCACCGCCGAACGTCCAGAAGAGATATTCCACCCCGTCCGAAAGCTTTTTCACCACTTCCTGGACTTCTAATTTCACGATCACCTTCGTGGCGTGGGAACGTTTGATCGGCGGCGGAACAAACGGCGCTTGAGTGAGCACCGCGACTTCCTCGCCCTGGATTTCAGGATCGGCCGGCTTCTGGCCGGTCGCGCGAACTTCTGATTCTGCGGCCTGGCAATAATTGAGGCCCGTGAGCATCGAAGCAGCGATCATTGCATATAAGGGGGTTTTGCGAATCGTTTTCACTGCTTGGAGAATCGCCCTCTGAGAGGCTGGAATCTTCGCGCCAATTGCGCGGAGCTGAACATTTGTTGCTCAACCCGAGCGAAAACAGGTTCAGCTATCTGCCGGAATCCAACGATGAACACCTCGGAGAGGACATTGACCGGCCAAAGGAGAACGCCCGCGATTCCAGTGGAGCGCCGTACCGATGACCCGCGAATTCAAAGCGATGCCGCAGTGGAACCACCATCAAATCGTTGATCAAGTTCGCTTCCGCAGCCCAACTTCATCCATCCACCTGGCCGCGGCCTCCAGCAGCTCGGTGCGCACTTGCTCATCCTTTTTTCCGCTTCGCGCTGGCACATGGAACGAGTGATCAGCCTCCGTGAACAGCTCCAGCGTCACTCTTCTGCCGAGCCGTTCACAAAGTGGTTTTAGCAACGAGAGATCAGCCAGCTCATCCCGCGTCCCTTGCAGGAACAGCATCGGGACCTGAACATCGAACAAGTGTTTCGCCCGCTCGTCAGATGGTTTTCCCGCCGGATGCAGTGGAAATCCCAGGAAGGCTAACCCGCGCACGCCCGGCAGCGGCTCCGTCGCCTGCGCCTGCGAGGTCATTCTCCCGCCAAACGATTTTCCTCCCGCGAACAGCGGAACACCTGGTGCCAGGCAGGCCGCTTCCTTGACTGCCGCACGCACCGCCGCTTGCGCCACCTTCGGCGGATCCGGACGTCTCGAGCCTTTCTCCATGTAAACAAACTGATAGCGCAGCGTCGCGATCCCGCACTCAGCGAATCCCTCTGCAATCGCAGCCATGAACGGGTGGTTCATGCCAGCGCCCGCCCCATGCGCAAACACATAACACGCGCGCGCCTTTGCGGGAGAATGAAACAACGCTGAGACTGTCTCCACCTCCGTAACGTTGATCGACACAGATTCCACCACGCTGCTCATCATCTGGGTCTGTCTTTAATCGAGAATGTAACCTGAAGCACGGTCATTCATCAGATCCTCAGGCAACCCACCCCCGCCTTTGCAAGCCTGCGGAGCGACCCAAATCAAGGCCCATCAACACAAATCAGCACAAATCAACACAGCGAAAAGACAGGCAAGTACGACGCAACCTGCTCAACCGAAATAGCATAGAAACAACAACGCCCGAAAAACGGGAATTTCATCAACACACTACATTTACGGATTGCCACCGCCGAAGCGCCGGCCACTCTCGAACCTTAGTCAGGCGAAAGCTCCCAACCCAGTTCGGGATCGTAAGTCGTCATTCCGTTCACGATCTCTGCCGTCTTTTCACCCAGATCCCGTTGATAAACCCGGCCTTGCTGGTTAACGATGAATGTCATCACGCCCGACTGCCGATATTCGGCCGGCCACGCGACCAGCGCGAACCCCACAATCATGTTGTCGTTAATGATATAATCAAAGCTCCCGCCCGGAGCCTTATTCCCCTGGCGCGCCAGGATTTTAAAAAGATAGCCATGGAAAGGCTGCGGTTTAGCCTCTGTATCCGGTTTATCGGCGAAGTAGCCCTCGGCTTGCGCATCACCGACCATCGGTCCGAGCGGACTCTCCTGTCCGTTAAGTTCGATCGGCCAATAAAGACCATCAGCCTTGCCATCAGAACTGGCAATTCGCTGGGCATACTCAAGGACCGCGTCTCCATCACGATCCTTGCTGGCGTATTGCCGTTGGGCATCCACATAGGCGCGAATTATTTCCAGGGTAAACAATTCATTTTGTCCGATTCGGCGCGAGAGCAGTTCATCTTTTCCGGATTCCGTGTCGAAGAACCAGCGATCGTCCTTCTTCACGATGGGCACCGGGAAAGGCCAAAGATCTGTTCCGACTTCCAGCACGTAACCTGTCTCAGAAAGGCGTGCCAGCCGGTTCGTTTCGCGGTACGCGGCGGTGAAAGCGTTCAACTCATTGGTGCTCTGAACCCGGTCCGGATTTTCCAGTTCTGCTCCCGCAGGCCCAAACAGCGTATAGAGGGCAGCTTTATCCTTGGAAGTCGTCGCCGCAATTAGCGCGGAAACAGCTCCTTCCGGCGTGGCGAAAACCTTGTTTGTTTCCGCAGTGCTGGCGTTGCTGGAGACGCACACCATGAAGACTACCGCGAGCGACCGAAGAACATTGAACCTATTCATAAAAATCCTCCATCTTGGATTAGCGCCGACCTCCGCCCCCGCGTCCGCCGCCGCCCCCGCGCGCACCACCACCGCTGAAACCTCCGGAACCGCGGCTATACGAACCGCGACTACTGTAATTGCGAGTGCTGCCGCCGCCGCTATTCATTCCACTGAAGGCACTGGAGCGAGAGGCGCCCGAAGATCCGTAACTCGATGCTCCTGCTGCCGCCGGCCTTTGGGTTGCGGTTGCGGCCGCGGGTCTTTGGCTGAACGAGGGCGACCGTGCGGCAGTTTGCGCTGCGGGACGGGCAGTTCCACCGAACGATTGCTGGCCCGAGGCGCGAGTGCCGCCCGCTCCGGAGGAGAACTGCGAAGGACGACCGCTGCCCGAACCGAAGGAGTTATTGTATCCGCGCGCGGCTGCTTCCCGTGTTTTGGCGGTAGGCGCGCCAGAATTGCGGAGCCGGTTCTGGTCCGGCTGCCAGCGCTGCGATCCACCACGATTATTAGAAGCACGATTAGAGGCGCGATCCCCGGTCCGAATGTTGTTTTCGTTGCGATTAATATTTGTGTTCCGATCAATGTCCACATCCACATCACCCCCGTGCCAGTCGCAATGATTCCAGTGGTGAGAGATGGCCGCGCCCCACGCCATGCCGACGCCGAAAGTAATAAGTGGTGCATAGGGATAATATCCGTATCCATAATAAGCAGGGTATCCGTACGCCGCAGGCGGCGGATAATAGACCGTGGGTGGATAACTCGGCACGTAAATAACTTGGGGATTAGACGGCTCAATCTGGACAATAGTATTCGTGACCACCACCGTCTGCTGTTCAATCGTTCTCTCCACGATGGCATTAGTGACCGTGACGACCTGTTGAGGAGTTGTTTTGAGTGTGCCTGCGTTCTGCGCTTTAACACGCAACGCCTGGATCGTGTCCATCAGTTCCTTGCGCTGTTCAAGGAACGCCTGTCCCAACTCTATGGTCCAACTCAGTTCCTGATCCATTTTAGCAATCAGTTCCGGATATTTTGCCACTGCTCTGACGTTTTCGTCCCACGGTTGCTCGTCCAACTTGGCGATGTTGTTGGTATCGCGCACGAATCGCGCCGCCATCACGATCTCAACTGGAAACACCGAAGCAGGCAGAATGATCGAGATCAGCGGGTCCGGATGCAGCGCGATCGGCACCGCGAGCTTCTCCAGTTCAGCGGCGCTTTTCTTCGCAGCCGCCGACGGCGGGGGAACAGGCGTTGCGTTCGTCGCGGCGGCAGCGAAGGTCTCTTGCCGGTCCAACGTAAAAGCTGCTCCCAGGCACAGCAGTATAATAGATAGACTGGTTTTCATAACTTCCTGGACGTGGGGCTTAGACGTTATCTCCTTCTGTGGAACTGCCCTGGACCGCGACTGGATTCTTTTCGCCCCATTTCCAGCCCAGGACCACCGGATGGTCCTCGCCGCGTTCGGTGATGTACTGCCGGTGTTCGATCAAAGCATTTCGGATCGCCTGCTTCGCATAAGCTGCCCGGGAACCAAGTTGCGGTAGCCGATCGATCACATCCTGCACGAGATGAAAGCGGTCCATCTCGTTCAGAACAACCATGTCGAACGGTGTCGTGGTCGTGCCTTCCTCTTTATATCCTCGCACATGAATGTTCTTATGGTTGGTGCGACGGTAGGTGAGCCGATGGATCAGCCAGGGATAACCATGGAAGGCGAACACAATCGGTTTGTCCTTAGTGAAGAGTGTATCAAAATCATGATCCGATAGGCCGTGTGGATGCTCGCTTTCCGGTTGCAACCGCATCAGGTTCACCACGTTAATCACGCGAACTTTTAATTCGGGCAGGAAGCGGCGAAAGAGATCGACCGCCGCGAGCGTCTCCAACGTGGGCACATCACCGGAGCACGCCATCACCACATCCGGCTCGCCACCCTTGTCGTTGCTGGCCCATTCCCATATCCCGAGACCCGCAGTGCAATGTTTGATCGCTTCGTTCATGCCCAGCCAGGCCGGTGCGGGCTGCTTCCCGGCGACCACTACATTGATCAAGTTACGACTGCGCAGGCACTCATCGGTCACGGCGAGCAGGCAATTAGCATCCGGCGGCAGGTAAACACGAACTACCGCGGCTTTCTTATTTACCACGTGATCGATAAATCCCGGATCCTGATGTGAGAAACCGTTGTGATCCTGCCGCCAGACATGTGAGGACAAGAGATAGTTCAACGACGCAATCGGCCGGCGCCACGAAATATGATTGCAAACCTTAAGCCATTTGGCGTGCTGGTTGAACATCGAGTCAACGATGTGAATGAAAGCTTCATAGCAGGAAAAGAAGCCATGGCGTCCTGTGAGTAAATATCCCTCCAACCAGCCCTGGCATTGATGCTCACTCAACATTTCCATAACCCGCCCGTCCGGCGCCAGGTGATCGTCGTAGGCGAAAGTATCCGCCATCCACGCGCGGTTGGTCACTTCAAGTGCATCCTGCCAGCGATTGGAATTGTTTTCGTCCGGGCTGAATAAGCGGAAGTTCTTGGATTGGGCATTCAGCTTCATCACATCGCGCAGGAATTTACCCATCGCGCGGGTTGCCTCGGCGTTGACCGCTCCCGGTTTTGGAACTTGCACCGCGTATTTTCGAAAGTCTGGCATTTGAAGATCACGCAGCAGCAGCCCGCCGTTCCCGTGTGGATTCGCGCTCATGCGTCGCTCTCCCTTTGGGGCAATTTCTGCAATATCAGCCTTCAGTTTTCCGCTCTTGTCGAAAAGCTCCTCGGGCCGGTAGCTTTTCATCCACTGTTCCAGAATCGTTAAGTGATCGGGTTTCTCGTGCATCTCGCCCATCGGCACCTGGTGCGAACGCCACGAATCCTCCGCCCGCTTTCCGTCGATTTCTTTCGGGCAAGTCCAGCCCTTCGGCGAACGCAATATAATCATTGGCCAGCGCGGGCGTTTCACACTCCCGTTTCTACGGGCGACTGTCTGGACGTTCCGTATTTCATCCATCGCCTGGTCAAGAGCCGCCGCCATGAGACGGTGCATTTTCTCCGGTTCGCTCCCTTCAACGAAGATTGGAGTGTAGCCGTAGCCACGGAACAATTGCTCCAATTCCTCGTGGCTGATACGCGCCAGGACGCACGGATTCGCTATTTTATAGCCGTTCAAATGCAGAATCGGCAAAACCGCGCCGTCCGTGGCCGGGTTCAGAAACTTGTTCGAATGCCAACTGGTGGCCAGCGGACCGGTCTCCGCTTCGCCGTCGCCGACCACAGCTGCGACGATGAGGTCCGGATTGTCAAAAGCAGCACCGAAAGCGTGGCTCAGGGCATAGCCTAATTCTCCGCCTTCATGAATTGACCCCGGTGTTTCCGGAGCCACGTGGCTCGGTATTCCGCCCGGGAAGGAGAATTGCTTGAACATCTTCTTCATTCCTTGTTCATCCTGGGAAATATCGGGATAAACCTCGCTATAGGTCTTCTCCAGCCAGGTGTTCGCAACGATCCCCGGTCCGCCGTGCCCCGGGCCTATTATGTAGATCATGTTCAGGTCGCGTTGTTTGATCAGGCGATTCAAATGAACGTAGATGAAATTAAGCCCCGGCGTTGTGCCCCAGTGACCAACCAAACGCGGCTTCACGTGCTCCTTCTTGAGCGGCTCCTTCAAAAGTGGATTGTCATAAAGATAGGTTTGTCCCACGGACAGGTAGTTAGCTGCACGCCACCACGCGTCCATCTTGTCCAGGAGCCCTGCTTCCAAATGCCCGTTCTTCGATGGCGATGAATGTTTCAGGCGCACGGCAATGGCCGTACGGGGCGAAGGCACTTTCTTACTGGGAGTTTTTCTGGCGAATGCAGAGACAGTTTTTGTGGTCACCATAACGTCGATTATATTGATTGGTTATTAATTGCTTCTTGGCTAATGGCTTAAATCGTTAGCGAATCTGGTCCGGCTGATATCCAGCATAAAACGCATGGAAGGTACGCAACATTGGCGCTCCTTGTAACGCCGCCAAAGATCACTTCCTGGTGTGGACTTCGAGTCTGAACGGTCGACAGAAACGCGCCTTAACTTGGACTTCAAATGGCCTGCTGCAGACGTTGGGTTTAAACTCATAGGGATTAATATCTGCCGGGCGTATTATAACTTCTCTGTAGGCTGGCTCGACGGCTGGTTGCGAGTGCGCGAGCGAGCGTTCTCCAAGAATCGATTTCCCCAACCAGGAATACTACTGCTAGTTGTTACAGGCTTTACCCGTGCCGATTTCGTTCGGGCCTCGTCCTCCTGTTACATTTGCCAGTTTCTCGGAAGTGCCTTTCCACGCTCTGCTGAAGCAACGACAATCGCCGGGGAACCAGGAGGGAGATTCGGTTGTTCGGTCCTGTATCTCGCAACTTGTGGGGGGAATCAATGAAACGTGGACTGCCATTACAAAAAGCTTCGGAGTTCCTGTCGACAGAAACAGCACGCACCGGCCTGAGAGTAGAAGACATCAAGCAGGCCTTTCTCGGTAATCTTTTCTACGCCATGGGCCGAGTGCCCGCCGCCGCGACACTCCACGATGCGTACACCGCGCTCGCGCTCACCGTGCGCGATCGTTTGTTCCGCCGCAGTGTCGAAACGGCCGAAACTGCCGCAGAAAAAGGTGGGCGCGTCGTCTGCTATTTTTCGGCTGAGTACCTTCCCGGGCCGCATCTGGCGAATAACCTGTTAAGTCTCGGGGCAACCGAAGTAACGCGCCAGGCAATGACGGAGCTTGGCTTGGATCTCGATGTTCTTATCGAACAGGAAGAAGAGCCAGGCTTGGGGAACGGCGGCCTCGGTCGTCTCGCTTCCTGCTACATGGACTCACTCGCTTCGGTGCAGGTGCCCGCCATCGGCTACGGCATTCGCTACGAGTTCGGAATCTTTGATCAACAAATTCGCGACGGCTGCCAGGTCGAGATAACCGACAAGTGGCTCCGCAATGGCAATCCTTGGGAGATCAATCGTCCCGAGCTAGCTTACGACGTTCAGTTCGGCGGGCGAACAGATACCTGGAAAGACGAGCAAGGCCGGTTCCGCGTGCGATGGATTCCCGACGAAATCGTCAAAGGAATCGCCTATGACACGCCGATTCTCGGTTACAGCGTGCCGACCTGCAACACCCTGCGCCTTTGGAAAGCAGAAGCGGTTGAATCCTTCGATTTTGCGGCCTTCAACCAGGGTGATTATTACCGCGCGGTCGACGCCAAGGTCCAATCCGAGAACATCACGAAGGTCCTTTACCCCAATGACGAACCGGCGCAGGGAAAGCGGTTGCGCCTTCAGCAACAATACTTCTTCGTCACATGTTCGCTCCAGGATATGTTCCGCCTGCACCAACTGCTCGGCGGAAAACCGCAAACTTTCCACGAGCGCTTCGCGATTCAGTTGAACGATACGCATCCGGCGATCACCGTTCCCGAGTTGATGCGGCTGCTCATCGACGAATACCTGGTCGATTGGGACGCGGCCTGGAACGTAACCACCAAAACGATCGCCTATACGAATCACACCCTGCTCCCCGAAGCCCTGGAGAAATGGTCCGTGGAATTGCTAGGCTCGCTGCTTCCGCGCCATCTCGAAATTATTTACGAAATCAACCAGCGTTTCCTCGCGCACGTGCGGAACCGATTTCCCGCGGACGAGGCGAAGATTTCTCGAATCTCCATTATCGATGAGAACGGCGGCCGTTACGTCCGCATGGCTAATTTGGCGACGGTCGGCAGTCATCACGTAAACGGAGTTGCCGCGCTGCATTCCGAGCTGCTCAAGCGCACTGTCCTGCACGATTTCGCTGAGTTATCACCGGAAAAATTTTGCAACGTAACGAACGGCGTTACCCCGCGGCGCTTTGTGGCTTTGAGCAATCCAGAGCTCGCCACTCTGATTACCGATAAAATCGGCGATGGCTGGTTGAGCGACCTCACCCGCTTGCGCAGACTGGAACCGCTCGCCGATGATTCAAAATTCCAGGAGCAATGGCGCCAAATCAAACTCAATAGCAAGCGGAAGCTCGCCGCACTCATCGCCGAACGCACCGGCATCAAAGTGGATCCAGCCTCCCTCTTCGACATCCAGGTTAAACGCTTTCACGAATACAAACGCCAGCATCTGAATGTGCTGCACATCGTTCATCGCTACCAATTCCTCAAGCGCAATCCCTCCTCCCAATTCGCGCCGCGCACCTTTATCTTCGGAGGCAAAGCTGCGCCCGGATATTACACGGCCAGGATGATCATTCGCCTGATCGTTGGCGTCGCCAACACCATCAACAACGACGCGGCGGTGAACGATCGAATGAAGGTCGTGTTCTTCCCAGACTTCAACGTGAAGAATGCCAATCACGTTTATCCCGCCGCCGATTTGTCGGAGCAGATCTCCACCGCCGGTAAGGAAGCTTCCGGCACCGGCAACATGAAGTTTTCACTCAACGGCGCGCTGACCATCGGCACGCTGGACGGCGCGAATATCGAAATCCGCGAAGAGACCGGTCATCAGAACTTCTTTCTCTTCGGCCTCACTACCGAGCAAGTGGCTGAAAGGAAAGCGCGCGGATACAATCCATATCAACTCTACGTGGAGAACCCCGCGCTCCGCGATGTGCTCGATTTAATCGCTGGCGGCGAATTCTCCGGCGGGGACAAAACGTGCTTCCTTCCCCTCGTCGATTCGCTGTTGAATAACGATCCCTACATGTTACTCGCCGATTTTCCGGCTTACGTGGAATGCCAGGCAAAAGTCGATGCGCTTTGGAAGCAGCCCGTAGCCTGGACCCGACAAAGTATTTTGATCACATCGCGAATGGGCAAGTTCAGCTCCGACCGATCTATTCGTGAATATTGCGAGCAGATCTGGAAGGTCAGGTCTCCTTCAAAATAGAAACCCGCCGACCGAGCCTACTGTCAGAAATGACAGTAGGCCCCCGCCGGGCTCCGGTGACAGGATAAGAGGACCGACCGACGGCAAGTGGCTATGAAGAAAGAGGCTCAAAGGGTAGATAGGATGCGTACTTCCCCCACTCGATTGCATGCAGCGGAGCTTTCCGTCGCGCGCGCTGAGGTGGGCGGGAAGCCCGCCAATGACGGAACTAAAACGAGGCGCAGCCTCACCAACGCAGGAACTCCGTGGCCGCTCGGAGCGCGTTGGATCGAAGCCGAAGGTGAATTCAACTTCGCGCTTTTTTCACGCCACGCGACTGCCGTAACGCTGCTCTTCTATAAGGAGAGCGACCCGGCTAAACCTGTTTTTGAGTACCCGCTTCATTTTCCCCAGCATAAAACCTCGGACATTTGGCATTGTCGCATCCCAGAGGAGAGGTTAAACGGCGCAACTCTTTACGCGTATCGCATCGACGGGCCGCACGAGCCAGAGAATGGCCACCGCTACGATCCTGAGAAAATTCTACTCGATCCCTACGCCCCTTCGGTTTTCTTTCCGCCCAAATTCAGCCGCTCCGGTTGCGCCAAGCCCGGCCCCACTGATGGCATGGCCCCTCTCGGACGCCTTCCCGAAGTTCAATTCAGCAATCTCGCAGCCGCCGGCCCGCGACACCCAGGTTCCGAAGCGATTATTTACGAGCTGCACGTCAAGGGATTCACCGCTCGCGCGAACTCCGGCGTCACTCCTGATAAGCGCGGCACTTTCGCCGGCCTAACGGAAAAAATTCCATACCTGAAAGACCTCGGCATAACTATTGTCGAGCTGCTTCCGGTTCATCAATTTGATCCACAAGAGGGTAATTATTGGGGTTACATGACCCTCCACTTTTTTTCTCCGCACCAGCAATACGCCTCCGACGATGACGTCTTCGAAGAATTCCGCGCCATGGTGAAAGCTTTTCACCAGGCCGGAATCGAAGTTTGGCTCGACGTAGTCTATAACCACACTTCGGAAGGTGACCAGAACGGTCCGACCTATAGTTTCCGTGGTGTAGATAACCAGGCCTATTACCTCCTGACACAGGACCGGAAGAATTACATTAACGACACCGGCTGCGGCAACACCGTCCGCACCGGGCACCCCGCCGGGCGCGTGCTGGTGCTCGAAAGCCTGCGCTTCTGGGCGCGTGAAATGGGAATCGACGGCTTCCGCTTCGACCTCGCCTCGATTTTCTCAAGAGCCGCCGACGGCAGCATGGGCGCACACGAAGCATCGCTGGTTTCAGAGATCAGCTTGTTGGCTCGCGTCATGAACGTCCGCGTGACTGCCGAAGCGTGGGATATCTCCTCGTATCAGTTAGGCAAAGGATTTCCGGGAGTCGCGTGGTTTCAATGGAACGGCAAGTTCCGCGATGATATCCGCTCTTTTGTGAAAGGCGATGGCGGCCTGATCGGCGCTCTCATGCAGCGCCTCTATGGCAGCGACGACCTTTTTCCAGATAGCTTCAAAGAAACGCGGCGCCCGCATCAAAGCATCAACTTCCTCACCGCGCACGATGGCTTCTGCCTCTACGACCTCGTCGCTTACAACCAGAAGCACAACGAAGGAAACGGTTTCAATAATACCGATGGCTGCGACAGCAACTTCAGTTGGAATTGCGGCTGGGAAGGCGATCAGCACGCGCCCGCGGCGGTCCTCGAACTACGCCGTCGCCAAGTGAAGAATTTCTGCGCGCTGCTCCTCTTGTCCAACGGCATTCCCATGCTCGTGGCCGGAGACGAGTTCCTGAATACCCAAGGCGGAAACAATAATCCTTACAACCAGGACAACGAAATCACCTGGCTCAACTGGAACCTCCTCGAGAAGAATCGCGATATCCACCGCTTCTTCAAATCGATGATCCAGTTTCGCAAATCACACCCGAGCATCGGTCGCTCAACCTTCTGGCGCGAAGATGTAAAATGGTATGGGCCGGATGGGCCGGTCGATTTCGGACCCGAATCCCGGGCACTCGCCTACATCTTGCGCGGCGCGTCCGTTGGCGATGATGATCTCTACGTAATGATCAACGCACATTGGGACGATCGTGAATTTAAATTTCAGGCAGGCCAGAAGGGCGAATGGTCCCGCGTGATCGATACCTTCCAACCTTCCCCGGAAGACGTTTTCACCGAGGGCAACGAACCGGTATTGCGAAGCAACAGCTATCTGCTGCATAGCCGATCGATCGCGGTTTTCCGACGTGGGCAAAAGACTTAACAACACCGCAGTTCAGCGCTGCATTGGGGATTGCTAACGCCCCCATCATGCGGCTGCAGAACTGAAAGGAGTGACGACTTGGGGGAATACTTAGCCTGCATTCAATCGATTTCTTGCGCACTCGTTGCCAACGAGCGACCGCAAGTGCGGCTGCACTCCTTCGTCCATTGTGCTGGACATCGCCGTCCACTAGCGCAACATGCAATAGGGGGAGCATCTTATAGGCATCGGGACGAGGTGTTGAAAGGAGATCGGCAATGTTAGCTTGTCGTAACCTTCCATTAAACGCGCTGCGCCAGTTCTTTCTCTTGGCGCTGCTCCTTGCGAACGCATCCGGCGCGGAGACCAGGCGCGTCCTGGTCGTGCATTCCTTCGTAAACACCGTCCCGCCTTTCACGATGGCCTCGAGCGCTTTCGAAACGGAACTGACGACGAAACTCGGAGCGCCGGTCGATCTGGATGAGATCTCACTCAACCTGGGCCGTTATTCCGGACCCGAAATGGAAGACGCACTGGTCGAATTCATGCGCCAGCGCCGGACAAAATGGCAGCCACATTTGGTCGTTCCGTTTGGTTCACCTTCAGCGGCTTTCATTGCGCAACATCGGGATAGGCTCTTTCCCACGAACGTTCCCGTTGTTTACACCGGCTTGGACGAACGCCGATTGCCTTCAAATGCTCTGGCCTACAACGCAGCTTTCGTGGGGCATCATTACGATCTGCCTGGACTGGTGGACGATATTCTTCAACTCGCGCCCGATACCAGGAATATCGGCGTTGTCATTGGAGCGTCTCCGGTGGAGCAAATCTGGAAAGGAATCGCTCAAAAGGACTTCGCTAAGTTTACCAATCGAATCGAATTCACCTGGTTCGACCATTTGTCCTTCCCTGAAATGCTCGACCGCGCCGCGACGATGCCTCGGCAATCGTTCCTGCTCATGATTCTGCTCGTCCGCGATGTTAAGGGCGTCTCTTTGAACGCGAACGAAGCTCTGCAGCACCTGCACCAAGTGGCGAATGCTCCCATCAACAGCATCTTCAAGTATCAACTCGGTCTCGGGATTGTCGGCGGCAGATTGTATGACGAGGAAGCCGTCGCACGTCACTCCGCTCATACTGCGATCCGAATATTGGGCGGGGAGTCCACAGCAGACTTTCCACCGAAGGTCCTGGCACCGGCGGCCCCCACCTATGATGCACGCGAATTAAAACGTTGGAAAATTGCTGAATCGCGGCTGCCGCCCGGGAGCACGGTGCATTTCCGCGAAGCGACGATCTGGCAAAAGTACCCCGGACGCGTCGTTGCCGTTCTCGCTATTTTCTTGGCGCAGGCACTCTCAATTCTCGCCTTGGTCCTTAACATCTCAACGCGGAGGCGCATGGAAGCCGAGCTTCGCGAATCGCAAAAAAGGATGACGCTGGCCGCAGATGCCGCATCGATGGGAATGCTCATGTGGGAGACGACCAAGCAGCAAATGTGGACCAGCGAAAAATGGAAAGAGATTCACGGCTACGACCCCAAGGAAAACGTAACGTACCCGAGCTTTATTAGCCGTGTTCACCCGGATGATCTGGAAGTCCTGGAGCGCGCGATCAAGGACGCGCTCGATCGAAAAACGGAATTCCTCGTCCAACACAGGGTGATTCGTCCGGATGGCAATGTCCGATGGATTTCCAAGCATGGCCGGATCGAGTCAGCAGGCCGAAACGGCAGCTTGCGAGTTGTAGGCGTTTCCATCGACATCACCGAACATGTCAATGCGCAGTCGGCCGCGCGGGAAGTCAGCGGCCGATTGATCAACGCCCAGGAGGATGAAAGAAAGCGCATCGCGCGCGATTTGCACGATGATCTCAATCAGCGCCTCGCCGTTCTTTCCATGGAGGCGGATATGCTCGCGCAGATCAATCATGCGCCCGATGCAGAGCCATTGATTAAGGAGATCACTACCCAGGTAAAGAGTCTCGCGACGGAGATCCACAATCTTTCCTATCAACTCCATCCCGCCAAACTCGAACAACTCGGCCTCGTCGCCGCGACTCGCGCACTTTGCACCGAGCAAAGTAATGTTTGGGCAATGCCCATCGACTTCGTTCAGGCGGGCGTCCCGCGCGAGTTGAATGCCAACACCTCCCTCGTGATGTATCGCATCACCCAGGAAGCTCTCCACAATATCGGCAAGCACAGCAAAGCCAACCGCGCCCGGGTGGAACTGACGCGCCACGGTGATGTCATCTGCCTCATGATCTCGGATGACGGCCAGGGCTTCGACATGAGCACCGTCAGCCTTCACCAGGGTTTAGGTTTAGTCGGCATGCGCGAGCGCGTCTATCTGGCTCACGGGCACATGGAGATTCAATCCGCTCCGGGGAAGGGGACCACCATCGAAGTACGCATTCCGCTTTTCGAGGAACCAACCACTCTTAAAAAAATTTAACTGCAGGCTGTGCGTTCTGACAGTTGTCTCACCGCCTAATCAATTCAATCATCACGGAGAGCTTTGCAGGTCAACCAGCGTAGCGCATAAAACTATGACCCTTGCGATTGAACTGATTCGCACCCCCGAGTTTATCCGGGCCAGTCCTCACGGCATTTTGGATTTTCCCGCCAGCAAAGGAACGCTCGGCTCAATTGCCCGGGCGTGCGTTAAGCGCGGCCTAAAGAGGGCACTGCTTGATTTGCGTGGCCTGCCCGGACGGAGAGTGCCCTTCACCTGCGCCGAGTTGGCCGAACTCGTCGAAACGTTTCGCGATTCTGGTTTTAACAAAACCCACAAGTTGGCCGTCCTTTATGCCGAAGATCGTCATCGCGGTGCGCCCCTCTTCTCTTTTATTGGAAGAATGCAAGGTTGGAATGTGCGCGCCCTCGAGGATTTCGAAGAGGCCTTGCAGTGGCTTTCCAGTGACACCGACGATAAATCGATCGAAGAACCAGCCGACCAGTTCGCAGTCAGTTTAACTGAACAACCTGAGCTGGAATTCCGATCTGGCTAACCAGACCGGCACACACCCCGTTCAGGTCTAATCAGTAATTGGGTGTGATTAAAAGATTCTGAGGTGAACCGATCAATTCACGATTTCAAAAGCACTTTGCACGGCCACGGTAGGGCGCGCTGTCCCAGCGCGCCGCGGGCGTAAGGCAACCATTCCTCCAGCCCACGTCGTCTGGGCGTAATTTCGCCTAAATTAACCGCACCCTCAGTTATTTTGATCCGGAAATTCCGCCTTACGCTGTAGAGACGCGGGAATATACCGCCGGCCGGAAGCAGCCGCGCGAATCGCCTCAAACATGTCCGCAGTGGACGAATTCACTTCTAGAAATCCGCCGGCGGCGAGTTCGACAGATCGGACCAACGGAAACTCGTTTTTGTACAGCGAATAAAAAACCACCCCGATCTCTCCCTTCAAACTGAGAGCCTGAACATCTTCGCTCGTGGGCAGATGTGGATGCCTCACGTTCACCAGGATCACATCCGGTCGATGCTCCGCCGCCATAATCACCGCTTCCCGGCAATCGACCGCCTCTGCCACCACCGTGAAATCACGTTGCGATGCCAGCAAAAGCTTAAGCCCTTCGCGCATCAGCACCAGATCGTCCGCGAGAAGCAGACGAATTCCAGCGCGACCGCGATTGATGGACTTGGGCATCGTTATTAGTTGTCCATCGCCCGAATATCGCCTTCCTTAATCATCAGCCAATTCTGGACGCCTCCCGGTAAACGAAAGACTCTGTCGAGAACGGCGGTACCAAAGCGCGTCACTTCCCTGCCGACCCTCCAAAAAATGGAGAACTACAAAAATAGCAACATTTCGGTTGACGTATTAGTCTGCAGCCTGCTAAATTCTACCTATGATCACGAACAACCATTCGTGGTCACTCGGCACGTGCCCGAACAAAAGCCTCGCTCTCGAGTCTCCTGTTCGCCCACTTCAGCCGGCTGACCACCGCACTTCTCGAGGATCGGACGCGTTCTGCCCGCGTGCGTCTATGTCCATTGGGGAATTGGGATTTACTTGGCATTTGTATTTGGAATTTGGTCATTTCTCTTGACCCACCACACACCCGGCTCACACCCGGCAAACACCCTGCACACACACAGCACACACACAGCACACACACAGCACACACACAGCACACACACAGCACACACACAGCTCACACACAGCTCCGAAACGATTATCCATTAGCGCTCAACCACTTACAAACTTATGACTACAAATACACACACAGCGACGAGTTTCCCTTACTTAAAATCGCAGCCGCGCGACGAAATACCGTTGCGCTACCTAATTAAAATGGATACTCCTTTGAATAACCCAAGGTGGCCACGATCCACTAACCCGTGCATGAGCCTTCGCGCCCAACAAACTGTGGTTAGTGACAGGTTGCTCCCGCACGGAGTGCCTGCCACCCAAGGGCTTGCACGCTGGCTGCCGCCGCGGCCGGTGATGATCGGCGGCTTGCTGGTTTGCCTCGGTTACTTCGTTGGCGCAAAATTGGGATTCGCGCTCACCCTCCACCCGCGCCCCATCTCAGTGATGTGGCCGCCGAACTCCATTCTTCTGGCCGCGCTCCTGTTGGCGCCTGTCCGCTACTGGGGATTTCTCCTCCTTTGTGCACTGCCCGCCCACTTATGGGTGCAGATGCAGGGTGGTATTCCTGTTCCCATGATGCTTTCCTGGTGCGTCTCAAACGCTACTGAAGCCCTCATCGGCGCTGGGCTCACGCGCTGGACGATGGGCTGTCCATTCCAATTACGCGGGCGGCTGAACGTAGCCGCTTTCCTCTTGTGCGGCGGTCTTTTGGGGCCGTTCTTCTCCTCTTTCCTCGATGCCGGTCTGGTGCGACTGAACAATTTCGGAGAAGGCACCTACCGCGAGATTTGGAGAATTCGGTTCTTCTCCAATGTCCTCGCAGCACTCACCATCGCGCCCGTAATCCTCCTGTGGGCCGGCGCGGATTACCGTGCAATCCGGCGAGCCAACTGGAAGCAGATCCTTGAAGTCGTCTTGTTGGCCGCCGGTGTGGTCGGAGTGGCATACTCCGTCTTTCTGCGGGATCTCACCAGAATCTCCGCAGATCCTGCCTTCGTCTATGCACCCATGCCTTTTCTCCTCTGGGCCGCCGTGAGATTTGGCGCGATCGGCGCAGTGACATCGGTGTTCGTTACCGCTCTGATCTCGATCTACGGCGCCGCTCACGGCTTCGGTCCCTTCGGCACGCGCTCGCCGGAAGCGAACGCCCTTTCGCTTCAAATTTTCCTGAGCATCACTTCTGTCGTGCTGCTTTTTTTATGCTCCGTAATGACGGACCTGCACCAGGCCCGTGACCGTTTCGCCAAGGCGTTTCACTCCAGCCCGGATGCAATGTTCATCGCCAGGAAAAGCGACGGCCACATCGTTGAATGGAATCAAAGCGCCGAGAAGTTGTTCGGGTATGCACGCGCTCACTCAGTCGGAGCCACGATCTCAGACTTAAAGATATTTCCGGACGAAGAGTATGTCCTCCCATTACTTGCGGCCAATTCCCCCTCGGTTTCTGATTTGGAGATTTTAGTGCAAAGCAGCAAAGGCGAAATAAGACATACGCTCTTATCCGCTCACAGCGACGAAATCGCCGGCGTGAATTGTTTGATTCTTTCGCTACGCGATTTCACGGAGCGCCGCCGCCTCGAAGAAGAAACCTGGGAGCTGAACATGCGATTGATCACCGCCAAGGAAGAGGAGCGCAAGCGCATCGCCCGCGAACTACACGACGATCTGAACCAGCGTCTCGCGCTTCTCGCCATCGAGGTTGACCTCCTGAACGAACAAACGGAGCCAGGCGAAAATTCGAATTCTCAGCAGCTCGAATCCATCGGTTCGCAACTCCGTGAACTGACTTCCGAAGTGGATCGTTTCTCCAACCAACTCCACCCCGCGCAGCTCGAACGCCTCGGTCTGGTGGCCGCCATGCGCGCCGTCGCCGAAGAAACCGAGCAGCGTTGGAGTGTGACCGTTCACTTCCGCGATCGTGGTCACTTTCCCGCAGACGTAGATCCTCGCTTGGCTCTTTGTCTTTACCGGGTCATGCAGGAAGCCTTGCACAATGCGGTCCGTCACAGTGACAGCCGCGAAATCGAAGTCCGCCTCAATGGTGAAGAAGATCACATCCGCCTCCGCATCATCGATAAAGGAAAAGGGTTTGACGTAAAAACAGCGTTGTCGGCCAGCGGTCTCGGTCTCGTGAGCATCCGGGAACGCGTCAAACAAGTTTTCGGCGCCCTTGAAATCAACTCCAAGCCCGGTCACGGCACAGAGGTTGACGTTACCGTCCCACTCCTGCCCAAAACTTCCGAACCACTCAAGACCAGTTCCCGGCTCGCGAGCGCCCCACCACCCCCTGCCGCGGAACGGCCCTCGAAAGAAGCTGAAGGACCTCCTTAGCCTCAAACGCGGCCAGCGGCAGCCGCCCCGACGGAAGCGCGCGTATCGCCTCCGCGCAATGCACGCAGAGTTCGGCAACGTCACTGAAACCCTCCAACCGGGCGGGCTTCTTCAAGTACAGCTTCGCCCCGGAACGATACGCCTGCCGCACGATCTCCGGATTTTCCAACGACGAAAAGATCACCACCGGCGTCTGCGCGGAGTATTCATCCGCGCCGATGCAACTCAGCGCTGTTAACCCATTCATCACTGGCATTTCCATATCGAGCAAAAGCAACCGGGGCAGCGGAGAATGTTCATGAAAATGCTCCACGAGTTCCGCCCCATTCCGAAAGAAGACGAGATTCGGAGAAGGTTCGGAATTCCTGAATGCCCGCTGAAGGAATATGCGTACGTCGGTGTTGTCTTCTGCGATCCAGATTTCGCTGTAAACGTCTGGCCGAACTGACTTTTTCAAGGAGCTTGCGACATTGAGCGTAGCCATGCCGTGTATATAACGGGTAACGCATCATCCTCACACCTGTCGCTTCTTACAGGCTCGATTTTGTCACTTTGTCAATCAGGGTTCGGCCTGACCGTACCATTGCTAAGCTCCGCTGCGCTTGCATCAGGTTCTTGCAAGTCGCCAAAACCTTGAATGCTAAAAGAATAAGGCCGCTTCTCACTGAAGCGGCCTCCACGTTTATCCGCAGTTCCGTTGCTAATGAATCAATCGAATAGCGAATAAACCATCCCCACCTGCGTGCGGAAAACATCGCCCGTATCTCCGCTCTGCACCTCTTTCTTCCCGTAAAGAAATTCCAGCCCAACACTCAACCGTTTACGAAGTTGCCAGATCACGTTCAAGCTGCCGTAGTACGTTTCGTGATAGGCATCCGGCCCTTGCGACGGCTCATTGTCCACATTGATATACCCCATGCTCAGCGTAGACCGAAAGTCATCGTTCCAGCGGTGTGTATAACCAGCCATCAGCCCGAGATAGGGCAGGGCGGTTAACTCTCCAGAATCGTCGAAAGCGGCGTCGTTGTTCGAAAAATTATCGTTCGCAAAATGGAAAATACCTTCGCCATAGGTTACCTGCGCCTGCACTGAATCGCGTTCGAACACCTTTAAACCGGCGGAAAGGTTCAGTCCCCAACCGAGCGCATTTTGTTCATCGTCGAGATCAGGGGTCCGCGAGCCCAGCGCGCGCAGGATACCCGCTAATTGCACGTGACCGTACTTCGCGTGCTCCCACCGAACGTTCATCCCGCCATCCGGAGCCTGGTTGTTCGCCACTGAGTCGCTGTGAATTCCGATTCCTCCATCAATGTCTGAACTCGGTTCCTGAATCCCGAAGTTGAGCTGCCAATTCTCATTCAACGGCAATAGATAACGTGCCGTTGCTTGCCGTGCGAAAATAGCTGAGTTCGGTCCTTCATAATCGACCGTATCCGGCCAGACATCTGGATCTTCAAAAATGCTGAACGTGAACCCAGCGGTGAAGTTAAAGAACTGTCCGTAGAGCTGTTTTAGCCGATACCCCATGTTGCCGCTGCCGAAAAAATCGTTCTGGTAATAAAACCGAAAATCCCCCGGCATCTCGGGCGCGCGCACATCAAAGGACAACTGCGAGCCCTTCGCGTTCATATCGAACTGCATCCCACCGCCGTGCTCGCTGGAATTCTTCGTGGGTATGGTTGCAGTCACAAAACGATCGGAGTTACCCGAGTTCTTATCATCGACCATCGCGTCCAGGCGCGGTTTGGCGTTAAATTTGATCAGCACCCCTGTGTTCGGCACCGGAACGAACCCGCGATATTGCGGATCGAGAGTTAGATCATTCGGACGTGGCGCGCCTTCCTGGTGGTCATTCAAAAGGTTTCGGTCTTCCACCAGGCTGGGACGGCCGAGGAATTCGGTGAGCGCAGGCCAGAATTTAACCCGGTTTGAGCCGGCTTCCTCCGTGGTGTTGGTGATAGCACCCTTTAACGCTTGTGCCGCCGTGTTGCTTTCCAGTTCGGAGATACGCTGCTTCATCTCCTGCATGCTCTGCTCCATCAACCTCATTTTCGCTTTCAACTCATCGACCTCAGCAGGAGTTTGCGCTCCTGCCGTGACCCCTCCCGCGAGCAGCAACGCCGCCGGAAGAATAGTTGAAAGATGAGTCGTTTTTCTTCCCGGAGTTCTTGGTGTTTTCATATGGCTTGTTTTAAATTCGATACTTATGAAGGAGCGAGCAGGGGAGCTCGCGGCGTTGATGCTTTTTGAAGATTCCGTTGTGCCGCTGGCCCCGTCTCCTTTAACAGCAACGTCAGTAGAAATGCGGCTCCTATACCATAGAGCAGCGGCGTGAAGCCTTGCTGATATAAACTCAAATCCGCAGGGCGAACGCTGTCCGAAGCTTGCACCAGACGCGCGCCAAAGACCGGCCCGAGCAGCGCACTGAAGGTGAAGTTGATGAAGTTTATCACGCCGGTGGCAGAGCCGCCTAACTGCGGCGGATTCGCCTCCTTGATCACGCTGTATGGGATCATGGCCGCGCCGGAGGCAATCCCCATGATAATTCCCACGACCGGGCCTCGCAGAATGCCTGCATCACCGAAAAGAACCCACGCGAATATAACGAGCAGAACCGCGGTGCCGCCAAGGATCACCGGTTTGCGGCGGCCGATACGGTCCGAAATATAGCCAAGCAGGGGGCAGCCAATCATCCAACCCAGCGGCACAGTCGCGGCGAGCGCTACCGCTGCATCATATTCCCGGCCCCGTCCTTCCTGCAGGAACCGCACTCCCCACGTCATCCCAAAAATGGTCGTCGGTATAAACAACAGCCCGGAAATAAATCCGCACAATATAGACTGCGGATTTACAAAGACCGCCTTGAGCGATGCTAAAACATTACCAAAACCAGCTTTCGCACTTTCCGGCGCGTCCCGCGGAAGAAACATGAAAAGACAGATGCTGATAGAGACCCCAATTAGGCCCGCATAAATCCAGAACTGGTTCCAGGGCAGACCGTGCTTGATCATCGGCCCGACAAAAAATTGACCCGCCGAGCCCCCGGCCATGCCAAACATCTGTGTCGCTCCAATAAGGGAAGCAGCCAGCGAAACTGGAAAATTCTTCGTGATTAAGTAAACGGCTCCAACCAGCGCGAAGACGCCACCAGCGCCTTGAAGAAAACGGCCGATGTTAGCCGCCGGCACATTCCCCATCCCGAAGAGCAGCGCGCCCACTCCCACCGCTGCCGCGCCGATCGGGATGATCTTACGCGCTCCGAAACGATCAATCGCGGCGCCCGCGACAAGGCTGAACGGCGAGTAAGCGTAATAGAACATCCCGACAATCGCAGAGACGCCCAGCGCATCTACACCCAACGACTGCGTCAACTGCGGCATCATCACGCTCGGCGCGGAACGCAGGGCGTATTGATAAAAATAATAAATCGCGACGAGCAACCACGCTCCGAGCGCCACTCGTGATAACCTTCGCTTTGTCTCCGGCAACGCGTCGCTCATACCACCGCAAGTCCGGCGGAACGAAACCGCGCCGCGACCTGTTGAAGTTTCTCGTGATTCGGCGGTAAGGTATTCCGAAGTTGATAGTCCATACCCAGCCTTTCCCACTTGAAGCGCCCAAGTTGATGAAAAGGTAGAAGATCGATCCGTTGGACATTCCCAAGTGACCCTACGAAATCAGCCAGTCGTCCCACCTCATCAAGATCGTCGGACAATCCCGGAACAAGCACAAAACGGACCCACATCGGTCGCCGTTGCTCCGCCAGCCGCCGGGCGAACGCCAGCACCGCAGCGTTGTCCTGACCGGTAATGCGCTGGTGCAACTCAGGCGAGATGGCCTTCATCCCGAGCATGACCAAGTCGATTGATCTTAGATCTTCGTCGGTCAACCTCTCGTGAAGGCTTCCGTTCGAATCCAATGCCGTGTGAACGCCAAGGGCCTTCGCTGCCGCAAAAATGCGGAGCACGAAACGATGCTGAAGCAGTGGCTCTCCCCCGCTTATTGTCAGACCACCCTTCATTATTTGCAGCGAATGCCGGTATTGGTTTACCACCTCCACCGCCCGCGAGAGGCTCACCGGCATCCCGTTCTTCATCTTCCAGGTGTCCGGGTTATGGCAGAATACGCAGCGGAATTGGCAACCAGTCAGCCAGCCTACTAATCGGACGCCTGGACCATCGACCGCGGAACCGGTTGTAAAAGAATGAACAAAACCCCAATCACCGGTCTGCAGCGCCTCACCAATCTCGCCTTCCGGCACCTTCTCGCCCAACGCCACCCGCAGGTCGTATTGGCTTGCGACCAGCGGCGTCTCGGGAGAATCAAGCGTGGCGATCATACCTCTAATTTGCGCCGTGGAAGGTGCGATTAATGACGTCCATCTGCTGCTCGCGCGTCAGGCGGATGAAATTGACTGCGTAGCCCGAAACACGAATCGTCAGGGACGGGTATTTCTCCGGATGCTCCATCGCATCCATTAACATCTCGCGATTTAAAACATTTACATTCGCGTGATAACCGTTCGCGCCGAAGAATGCGTCGAGAATCCCAACCAGGTTAGTCACCTGTTCTTCCGGTGTGCGCCCAAGGCCATCCGGCACCATGGTCGTTGTGAGCGAAATACCATCTGCCGCATCGCGATAAGGAATTTTCGCCACCGAAGCAGCCGAAGCCATAATCCCATGCGAGTCGCGACCATGCATAGGATTCGCACCCGGAGCGAAAGGTTCGCCCTTGCGACGTCCATCTGGGGTGTGCCCAGTGTTTTTCCCATAAACAACGTTGGAAGTAATAGTGAGCACCGATTGAGTATGGATCGCGTTCCGGTAAGTAGGGTGCTTGCGCAACTTACTCATGAACATCGACACCACCGTAGCTGCCAACTGATCCACTCGATTGTCGTTATTGCCGAACTTCGGAAAATCACCTTCGATCTTATAGTCGACCACCAGCCCGGTTGAATCTCGGATGACTTTAACGCGTGCGAACCGGATCGCCGATAAACTGTCCGCAACCACCGAAAGTCCTGCTATTCCGAAGGCCATGGTGCGAACCGGTGCATAATCATGGAGCGCCATCTCCAGGCGCTCGTAAGCGTACTTGTCATGCATGTAATGGATGATGTTCATCGCGTTCACATATACGATCGCCAGCCACTCCATCATGAAATCGAATTTCGAGGCGATGTCGTCGAACTGAAGATACTCGCCTTGAACCGCTTCAACTGCCGGGCCAACCTGTTTGCCGGTGATCTCGTCGCGTCCTCCGTTAATCGCGTAGAGCAGGCATTTCGCGAGATTTGAGCGAGCGCCAAAGAACTGCATTTGCTTTCCTACCAGCATCGGTGACACACAACATGCGATCGCTCCGTCGTCGCCCCACGCACCCCGCATCAATTGATCGCTCTCAAATTGAATCGCGCTCGACTGAATCGCCACCTTCGCGGTGTAGCGACGAAAGTTATCAGGCAGCCGAGGCGTGTACCAAATCGTTAGGTTCGGCTCTGGCGCCGGCCCAAGGTTGCTCAACGTATGCAGAAACCGGAAGCTCGTCTTAGTTACGAGCGGCCTTCCGTCATCGCCCATTCCGCCGATCGATTCAGTGACCCAGGTGGGATCGCCCGCGAACAGATCGTCGTACTCAGGCGTGCGCAGAAAACGGACAATCCGTAATTTAATTACAAAGTCGTCAATAATTTCCTGCGCCTGTTCTTCAGTGAGAGTCTTTTCCACCACGTCCCGGTGAAAATAGATATCGAGGAACGTCGAGACCCGCCCCAGCGACATCGCGGCCCCATTCTGCTCCTTGACCGCTGCCAGATACCCAAAGTAAAGCCATTGCACTGCCTGCCGGGCGTTTCGCGCCGGGGTGGAGATATCGAACCCGTAACTCATCGCCATCGCGTTGAGTTCCTTCAGGGAACGAATTTGCTCGGAGAGTTCTTCACGGTCGCGAATCACCGACTCCGTTGACAATTCCGCATCAAGCGTTTGTTTCTCTTTTTCCTTTTGCTGAATCAGTCGGTTCACCCCGTATAGCGGGACTCGCCGATAATCTCCTATAATTCGTCCTCGGCCGTAAGCGTCTGGTAAACCCGTTAGAATATGCGAGCTGCGACAAGCTCGGACATCAGCGGTATAGGCATCAAAAACGCCTTCATTGTGCGTCTTGCGATACTTAGAGAACGCCTCTACAACTGTCTTATCAGGCTCATAGCCGTATGCCTTTAGGGCAGTCAGCACCATTCGCAAACCGCCGTTCGGCATGATCGCACGTTTCAGCGGAGCGTCCGTTTGAAGCCCGACAATGACTTCGTTTGCCCGATCAATATACCCCGGCGCATGCGCATTAATGGAGCTGGGTATCTGTGAGATATCGAGAACCCCCTTCTTTCGCTCTTCCACAAACAGTTCCTGCAGTTTCCGCCAGATTTGTTTCGTCCGTTCCGTAGGTGGTTTGAGAAAGGAATCGTCTCCTTCATAAGGCGTATAGTTCTGCTGAATAAACCAGCGAACATTCACATCTCGCTGCCACAGTCCGGGGTTAAATCCGCGCCAGGCCGTTTCAGTTGTGGGCATTTCCATAAGCGAATTAATTGTTTGAAAAGCGAACCCGGAGCGTCCATAGAGGAGTCCTGGAAGCTCCCGATTGCTGTTGGTTAGCAAAGGACAAGGTTCGCCGCGAGTCCCGCCTCGCTCGTTTCCTTATACTTTGTGCTCATGTCACGGCCGGTTTCCGCCAACGTTTCGATCGTTGTGTCAAGATCCACGCGATGCCGCGACGCGATTTCGTTCGTCGCGATCATCGCTGCGATCCACGCTTTCACCGCGCCGAAAGCACAGCGTTCAATGCATGGAACTTGCACATATCCAGCGACCGGATCGCACGTCATTCCCAAATGATGTTCCAGCGCTGACTCTGCCGCATTTTCAATTACTAACGGTGAGGCTCCCATCACTTGCGCTATAAACGCCGCCGTCATCGCTGAGGCGACGCCAATCTCAGATTGGCACCCGCCTTCTGCTCCGGAGAGTGTCGCATTATGTTTGCAAAGATAACCGATAGCCGCCCCTGCCAGTAAACCTTCCCGGAGCTTTTCCATCGGCACTTTCCTCTTGCTCTCCATAAGCGCATAGACAATCGCCGGCATGACTCCCGCTGAACCACCCGTCGGAGCGGTAATTACCAAATGGCCGCGCGCATTCTCCTCCGACGCCGCAAGCGCAAACGCGGAGACGAGTCCGATGGCGCGGTCGCTTTCGTACTGGTCGTTCTGCGCGCGCTCATAAACTGCGTTCGCTTTGGAATATAGTTTAATCGGTCCCGGCAGAACGCCTTCCTTGACCGCAAGACCAGCCTTCACCGTGGCAAGCATTGCATTGGAAATCTTGTCGAGGAATGCGTTGATGTCGGCTTCGCTTTTCCCCGAAACGGCCACCTCATTTGCCATCATTAGCTGAGCGACAGACAATTTGTTTTTGTCCGCATGCTCGCGCAGTTCCTTCATCGTGGCGTAAGGATACTTGGGCGCCCCTTTCTTTGGCGGCGTATATCCCTTCCACTCGTAGAAGCCACCGCCCGGGGAATAATACTCCAGCTCGTATATCGGTTTATCCCCGCCCATCAGTTTGCACGTCATCGTGTTCGGATGCGGAAACTCGCCTTTTGGCGCATCATAAATAATATCGGCCTGCGATAGGTTGAATGTCTTATCTCCCAGCTTCACCGGGTAGCTTTGGGTCGGCTTCTCCTTCATCTCGTCCAGGAAAAGCGGATCCACCGTGGCCGGCTCCTTCCCTAACAATCCCGCCAGTGCCGCCCGCTCCGTGCCATGCCCCTTACCAGTAGCACTTAAGCTTCCGAACAGATGAACCTTTAACCCGGTCGCCTGCGCGAGCTTCTCCTGGGGTAATTTACTGCACCGGTTATAAAAATCGTAAGTAATACGCATCGGCCCGATCGTGTGCGAACTCGAAGGTCCCGGCCCCACCTTATAAAACTCCTCCAGAATCGTGATAACGGGCCCCTTGGATTTCTTCACCACGTCCAGCTCTGGCGAGAGCGTCGCGCCTTGTTTCGGTGCGGCAGCTTCTTTGGCCGCCTGTTCCGCGCGCGCTTCCGGCGTCCACGTCCGGCCGGTCATCACGGCCGCGGCTCCGATCACTGCATTGCGCATAATAAATGACCGCCGATCAATCGACGACGCTCTATTCTCGCTTGGAACTGAATCTTTTGCGTTCATAATAGTATCATTGTTGGCTTAAATTCCTCACCTTCAGGCTTCGTTCTGGATTCCATCGATGAATCCAGTTGCGCCGGTCTGAACGCTCGCCGCGTTCGCTTCGTCGGTATCAATGTGCATCGCGAGTGCATAACTCGGGTCCACTCGCACGAGCACGTCACCGAAAACCAGTTCGCGTGTCCCATGGATCCGAACGCGCACGACCGACTTGTCGCGCACCCCGTAACGCAACGCATCCGCTGGTGTCATATGAATGTGCCGCAACGCACAGATCACACCCTTCTCGAGCTTCACGCTGCCTGCCGTTCCTTCGAGCGTGCACCCCGGCGTGTCCTTGATGTCTCCGCTTTCGCGCACCGGCGGATGAATGCCTAATTTGAACTGCTCCGTCATCGCGATCTCGATCTGCGTAATCTTCCTCGCCGGTCCAAGCACGCGAACGCGCTCAATCTTTCCTTTCGGCCCAACGATCGTGACCTGTTCCTTGCACGCATATTGGCCCGGTTGCGAAAGATCAGCATGCTTTGTAAGTTGATGTCCCGGGCCAAACAGCGCTTCGACATCCGCTTGGGTGAGGTGCGCGTGATGTGCGGATACTTCGACCAGAAACGGTTTCTGCTTCTGCGTTTCCAGCACCTGTGTCAAATAGGACCGGCTCAAGGCTCGCAACGATTCGCGCGCCATCATTCGCTCTTCGTCTGTGGGCACAACCAGAACATCCACTTTCGATTCGTCTGATGATATTAGGCAGACATCGTCAAACCCTCGTGCCTCAACATTTCGTTCCTCCTGCAAATCGATCCCCATGCAGCTCAGCCCTTGCAGCGCCAACGCGCGCACCATCGCACTCCCTTGACCAATCCCCCCAGTGAAGACGATCGCATCCACACCGCCCATCGCCGCCACATACGCGCCGATATATTTCCGCACGCGATAGCAGAAAGTCTTCAACGTGAGTAATGCCCGGGCATTTCCTTCCTCCGCAGCCTTCAGTAATTCGCGGATATCACTCGAAATTCCAGATAAGCCCAGCAGCCCGCTCTTCTTATTGATAAGCTCCTCGGATTGAGCAGCGCTCAGTCCACTATTCCGCTCGAGGTAAGCTGAAATTCCCGGATCTAGATCGCCCGAGCGCGTTCCCATGATCAGACCCTCGGCCGGAGTAAATCCCATCGAGGTATCAACCGATCGTCCATGATCGATCGCACATAGGGATGACCCGTTGCCCAGATGACAACTTACAATCCGCAATTCATTAGGTCGCTTTCCGAGGAATTGTGCCGTCCGCAATGCAATGTAACCGTGCGACGAGCCGTGAAAACCATAGCGTCGCACCTTGTTGCGCTCGTAATATTCGTAGGGAAGCCCGTAAAGATACGCATATGCTGGCAACGTGTGGTGAAACGCTGTGTCAAATACCGCCACGTGCGGAACCGCCGCAAATATTTTTCGCATCTCGCGAATACCCGCTAAATTGACCGGGTTATGCAGCGGTGCCAGCGGGCTAAGCGTTTCTAATTCCGAAAGAACTTCATCCGTGATCAATGTGGCTTCACTAAAGCGCTCACCCCCGTGAACGACTCGATGCGCCACTAGGCTGATGTCGCTGGCCGACGCAATCACTCCTGTTTCTTTGGAGGTAAGTTCTTTCACCACCACGGCGAACGCGTCGGGGAACTTAAGCGCAGGCAACTCCCTCTTGACGGATCCGCGGGGGCCGCTGTGTGCTAGTCGTGTTCCAGCAATGCCAATGCGCTCGATCCCACCGCGCGCTTCCTTGGTTTCATCAGTCGTGTCGAAGAAACTGTATTTCACCGACGACGATCCGCAGTTAACGACCAGAATCTTCTCAGCTCGCTGGCTCTTGAGTTTCAGTCCGTAAGGATCTTCCGCCTTCTGTAAAGCAGCCGCAGCCTTACTCGGATCCTTGAGAACCTCCTGCATCCGTTCGCTGATCGTCTGCGCAATCCGCTTCACCCCGGCAGGCTCCCTCATAATATTAGCCTGTAGAGTCGATAAAGGTATGCGCAACACTTGGCACGGAGTCTCAGCGATGAAATCCGCTAGAAGTTTGTCGCCCGTCATCAATGCCAATTCCCCGAACGTTGCACCTGCCGCCAGGCGCCCAAGTTGTATCCGGGTTCCCCCTTCACCGAAAGCGGATGCTGCAACGGAGCCACTTAGTATCACCGTGAGATGCAGCACCTGATCTCCACAATGCGCTATGGCTTCGCTCGCCTCGTACGAAGTGACTGAAGATCCTTCCGTTAGTTCTTGCACGCATTCCGCGGATAAATCCTGGAATAACGCCACATTCTTGCGCAGGAACTCCGGGGTGTTCATAAGTCGGTTCTGCAGACCTGCATCGCCAGAAACCTTAAGTTCCTCGGTGTCACCTGAACACTGTCAGAACTCACAGGAGTTTCCGATAGGGAAACTGAAAGCAAAAAAAGTAAGGTATTTCCAATTCTATTCTTCTGCGAACTCTCGGCCGTACACGGGTTACATATATATATATAGCGTCTACATCTCAATACTGAAGCGAGCTGTTACTTCTGCCAGTTCAAGAGCAATTCTGCATTGCGGTAGGGTTTTTGAGTAGATGCTCAGGTCAGCGCAAAACTCCAGCTTTCAGGATGAACACGTAGGAGAACCCTCTGCAATTCACATTGAAGCGCTCACCGTCCGAACAGCGACCGCTGCAACCAACCGCGCAACACCGCGCGAGCTTAAGGAATAGAACCAGCTATGAAGTGCTCCAAAATCCTATCAAGGCTCTCCATCGTCGCGGCGATCCGGAAGCATTCTAAAAAACTCCATACCATCCTCTCCGCGAGCATCCTCCTCTTTCTCGTCAACCTGAGTATGGGCTGTAAACAACCAGCCGCTGCCGCCGCAGCCCCGCCCGTCGTCAAGATATTGGAGGTCCAGGCAACGAATGCCTCACGGGGCGCCGAAATTATCGGACAACTCGATTCCCCGGAGAATGTTCAGATTCGCGCTCGAGTCGAAGGTTTTGTCGAGAAGATCGTCTTTACGGAAGGTACGAATGTCACCGCTGGCAGCACGCTTTTTATCCTCGATCAGAAACCATTTCTAGAAAGGCTCGCCGCGGCTAAAGGTGCCCTCGGTGAAGCAAAGGCGGCATTGAATAAATACGAGAAAGATGTCGCCCGCCTCAAACCTCTCGCCGAGAAGAGAGCTATTCCCCAGCAGGATTTAGACAACGCACAAGCTTCGGTCGAGGTTGGTAAAGCCTCTGTCATTACAGCCGAGGCGCGAGTCCAGGCCGCTGAGCTGGACCTGAGCTACTGCACCATCACTGCTCCGATCGACGGATTGATCGGCGCGAAACAGGTCTCCGTAGGCGAACTTGTCGGCCGGGGAGAACCCACTCTTCTCACCACCATTTCTCGCCTCGACCCTATCTGGTTCTACGGCGCGATTAGTGAAGTTCAATATCTAAAAGCAGAGAACGAAGTCCGTGACAAGGGCCGAAAAGTGGCCGAGCTCGGCGTTACCTTGATTCTCGCCGACGCCTCAGTCCACCCGGAAAAAGGACACTTTGTTTTCTTCGACCGCGCGGTCGATGCGAAAACGGGCACGTTGCGGGTCCGCGCGCAATTCGCAAATGCCAAAGGCCGCCTCCGCCCTGGTATGTTCGGGCGAATCGCAGTCGATCTTGGCGCACGACCGGACAGCATCCTCGTGCCGGAAAGGGCGGTAGCGGAACTACAGGGCAAGAATTTCGTCTGGTTGGTGAGCTCTGATAACAAGGCCACTCAACGACCAGTGCAGATCGGCGATGCAGTCGACGGGTATGTCCAGGTCATGAGCGGCCTCAAAGTTGGCGACCGCATCGTTGTCGAAGGTCTACAAAAGGTGAAGGAAGGCGGTTCAGTCCAGGAGGCCGAAGCGCCCCAGGCAAAACTTGCCCAGGCTAGCACCGCCGCAACGCCTCACTCTAAGAAGTAAAAGTTTATGGCGGACTTTTTTATTCGGCGGCCAATCGTAGCGATGGTCATTTCGATCCTCACCGTGATCGTCGGCCTCATTTCGTTGTCTCGCTTGCCGATCGCAGAGTATCCGCAAGTCAGCCCCACGATGATCCAGGTCACCACCACCTATCGCGGTGCAGCCGCGGAAGCCGTGATGGAATCCGTCGCCACTCCCATCGAATCTAAAGTCAACGGCGTCGATAAATTACTCTATCTACAGTCCTATAATGCGAACGATGGTAAACTAACTCTCAATGTCTATTTTGATGTCGGCACCGACGTCGACATCATGCAGGTAAATACCCAGAACCGCGTTGGCCAGGCCGAAGCGCAATTGCCCGACGCCGTTAAACGCGAGGGTGTTGTCGTCAACCGTTCCAGTCCGGACATTCTGATGGTCATTGGCCTTTCATCACCTAAGGGCACTTACGACGCTGTATTCTTAGGTAATTACGCAGATATTAATCTTGTAGACGCAATCAAACGTGTCCGGGGCGTCGGTGATGTTAAAAATTTCACCGCCCAGGATTATTCCATGCGAGTCTGGCTAAGGCCGGACAAACTCGCCTCACTCGGCGTCAACCACGACGACATCGCTAAAGCAATTCGGGAACAGAATGCCCAGTCCCCTTCAGGTCGTCTCGGCGCTGAACCCGCGCCCGTCGGCCAGGAAAGCCAATTCAATATCCGCGCTTTGGGTTTGCTCCGCGATCCACAGCAGTTCGAGGACATTATCGTCCGCTCAAATCCGGATGGATCGCAGGTTAAGATCAAAGACGTCGGCCGAGTCGAACTCGGCGCACAAACATACGATCTGCGCGCCCGATTGAATAACGCACCCGCCGGTGCCATTGGCATCTATCTTGCCCCCGGGGCAAACGCCATCCAAACCGCCGATAACGTCAAGAAAATCCTCGAGCAGGCCAAGACCCGCTTCCCGCCCGACATGCAATACGACATTACCCTGGACTCTACTCTGCCCATTCAAGCGTCCATGGAGGAAATCGTCCACACTTTGGTCGAAGCAGTGATTCTAGTTTTAATCGTAGTCTATATATTCCTCCAAAGTTTTCGCGCCACCATTATCCCGATGCTCACCGTGCCTGTTTCTCTGCTCGGTGTCTTCATTGTCTTCCCAATGCTCGGCTTCAGTGTGAACACCCTCACAATGTTTGGTCTCGTCCTGGCCATCGGCATTGTTGTGGACGACGCCATCGTCGTCGTCGAAGCGGTCCAACATCACATCGAGCACGGCATGACTCCGGTCGAAGCCACGCGCCAGGCGATGAAGGAAGTGTCCGGCCCGGTCGTGGCCATCGGTCTCGTCCTCTGCGCGGTATTCCTTCCCGTTACTTTCATGGGCGGCGTCACGGGCCAACTGTACCAGCAATTCGCTCTCACGATCGCCATCGCTGTGATCTTCTCGGTTATAAATGCACTCACTCTAAGCCCGGCGCTCTCCGCCTTACTTTTGCGGAAACCAACTCCCGGCCGCGGGCCAGTCGCGAAATTCTTCAAGGGCTTCAATCGACTCTTTGATTGGTTGGGCAATGGCTACGGAAACATCGTCGGCGGCATGGCGCGGAAAGCCGCGCGCTCCATGCTGCTGCTCGTCGTCGTCATGGCCGGCATCTGGTTGATGGGCAAGGTCGTGCCCGGCGGATTTATTCCTGATGAAGACAAAGGCTACCTGTTCGTCGCGGTCGAATTACCAGAAGGTGCTTCCTTGCAACGCACCGACGAAGTCCTCAAGGAAGTCGAGGCGATCGTCGGAAAAACTAAAGGAGTGCGCTCCGCAATTGGCCTCGCCGGCATGAACATTCTCAACTCACTGAACTTCCCCAATGCCGCGCTCATGTTCGTCGGCCTCGAAGACTGGAAGGAGCGCCACTCCCCCGAACTGCACTCCAGCTCTCTCTCTCGCGAATGGAATAAAAAATTCGCCTCCATTCCCGGCGCTCGCGTCTTAGCGTTCGGTCCGCCCCCGTTGCCTGGCTACGGCAACGTCGCTGGCTTCAGCATGCAATTGCAGGACCGTTCCGGCGGAAGCATAGAGCAATTGGCTGGCTTCGTTAAACAGTTGCAGGAAAAAGCCGCGCAACGGCCCGAAATCGGCCGCGTTAGCACTACTTTTCAACCCGCCACCCCCCAGGTAAAATTGGAACTCGACCGCGAGAAGGCCCGAACCCTGGGTGTTCCCGTCGATAGCGTCTTCGCAACTCTTCAAGCCTACCTTAGCGGATTATATGTCAACGATTTTGTCCGGTTCGGACGCGTCTATAAAGTCTTCCTTCAGGCGGAACCTGAATTCACCAACGGCCCGGACGATATCGGTCAATTCTATGTCCGCAATACCGGCGGACAAATGGTCCCGCTAAGCACCTTAGTTAAAGTGAGCAAAATGTCCGGACCTAACTTCGTCACGCGCTTCAATCTTTATCCCGCGGCCGAGATCATGGGCGCAGCCGCACCCGGTTATAGTTCCGCGCAGTCGCTCGCGGCCATTGAAGCCGTGATGAAAACCATGCCCAGCGAAGTCGGCTATGAATGGTCCGGGCTTACCCTTCAGGAAAAGAAGTCAGAAGGCGAAGCTCCAATCATCTTCGGTATGGCGGTCCTCTTCGTGTTTCTGCTGTTGGCAGCCCAGTACGAAAGCTGGTCGCTCCCATTCTCGGTTTTGCTCACCACGCCCACGGTTATTCTCGGGACGATGATCGGCCTCTTCGTCCGCAACTACGAACTCAACGTCTATGCGCAGGTCGGCTTAGTCATGTTGATCGGCCTTTCCGCAAAGAACGCCATTTTAATTGTGGAATTTGCCAAGATGAAACACGAGGAAGGCATGCCTATTCTCGAGGCAGCGATCGAAGGGTCTAAGTTGCGCTTACGGCCAATTCTTATGACTTCTTTCGCGTTCATTCTTGGCTGCGTGCCCCTGATGCTCGCCACCGGATCGGGCGCCGCCTCACGCAGTACCATGGGCACTGGCGTCGTCTTCGGCATGACCATCGCTACTGTACTTGGGCTGTTCATCATCCCGGTTTGTTACGTCTTTGTGCAGCAGTGGTCCGAACGTAAAAAGAAAAAGACCGACAACACTTATGAAATGGAGATTGCCGTTGCAACCGCTGCGGCTCAACGCGGAGGGCATTAATGGAAAACCAGGCGCGATCTTATTTGGGAGCAGCTACCATCGCATTTCTCTGTTGGGCCGGCTGTACCGTCGGTCCCGACTATCGGCGCCCGGCGCTCGACACCCCAGCCGAGTTCCGTGGCCCCGTTGCTGGAACGAACCAACTGCCCGTTGAAGTTTCCTTCGGCGACATCGCCTGGTGGGGTACCTTCAACGATCCCCAATTACAATCGCTCATCCGCGAAGCGCTCGCCAACAGTTACGATATAAGATTAGCCGCATCGCGCGTTCTCCAGGCCGAAGCAATTGTGGGCATCACTCGTTCCCAATATTTTCCAACGATCAACGCCGGTGGCGATTTGGTCACTTCCCGCGCTTCTGAGAACGGCGCCGCCGCGTTTCCTTCGGGGAGCGATCCCCAACGCGAATACGGCGATGTTTTCATTTCCATGCCGGGCTACGAACTGGATCTCTGGGGCCGCATTCGCCGCGCCAACGAAGCCGCTCGCGCAACCCTGCTGGCCACGGAGGAAGCGCAATTAGCCGTTCGACAAACCCTTGTCTCCCAAGTCGCTACTGCCTATCTCCAGCTTCTCGAACTCGACCTCGAGATGGAAATCGCCAGACGCAGTTACGCCAGCCGCACCAATTCCCTCGCACTCACTACCTCCCGCGAGGAAGGCGGCGTGGCCGAGATGCAGGACGTCTACCAGGCCAGGATTCTCGTTGCCACTGCGGACGCCGCCATCAGCGATATCCAGAGGCAGATGGAGCAAAAGGAAAATGAGCTAAGCATTTTGCTCGGCCGCAATCCCGGAACGATCGAACGCGGAAGCACCCTCACCAACCAAACTGTCCGCGCCGAAGTTCCAGCCGGTATACCTTCGAGTCTCCTCGAGCGCCGTCCGGACATTCGTGCCGCGGAGCAACAACTCATCGCTGCCAACGCGAACATCGGTGAGGCCCGCGCCGCGTTTTATCCGCGAATTACACTCACAGGGTTCTACGGCCATCAAACTGCCGCGCTTTCAGATCTGTTTACCGGCGCGACTCGCGCTTGGCAGTTCGGCCCATCCATCTCCGTGCCCATTTTTACCGGCGGTCGCTTGCGTTCGAACCTCAAATTTACCGAAGCAAGGTTTCAGGAGTTTGTCCTCAACTATCAACAAACCGTCCAGGAAGCCTTCCGCGATGTTTCTGACGGCCTCATTGCCTATCAACGCAACCGCGAGTTCCGTGAAAAACAAGAGCAGCGAACCGACGCGCATCGCTCCGCCACCGAGCTGGCCAATGTCCGTTATACGGGCGGAGTCGCGAGTTATCTCGAGGTTCTATATAATGAACAGGAACTCTTCAACGCTGAGCTAACCCTTGCCGAAGCCCGACGCGATGAGTTGCTCAGCGTAGTCCAACTCTACCGCGCTCTTGGTGGAGGCTGGCAGCAATCTGATCCTCAACTTTCCATGAACTGAGCCAACCTTCACAGAATTATGGCCAACATAAATCTCCGCAACATTACCAATAGTTTCCAGGATGTGCGGCTCGTGAGCCTTGCATCGTGGCGGCAGGCTCAGGAAATCAACCCGCGCGATCGCGGTGGACCTTACGTCGTCCTGCAAGAGGGATTCGACCCCGAAGATATGGCCATGAACCCCGACGAATTCGTTCTCGGGAGGTCCGGAAGATGGCTCCCCCTCGCCTATTTTTACCGAATGTCGGTTCCTGAACGCCGCAGTGAATTCGTCTTCGGCACCGCGGCCGAAGTGATGCAGATGATGGGGAATCTACCTTCAAAAGTTGTGTTGGTCCGGCCGACCTCCAAAGAGGACCCCCATTCCGCACCCGGACCAGACGAAATGGTGGCTGCGCTAAAGTCCGCTCAGGCGGAGAAAACCAGTTAAATTGCTATGAGAGAATCAACATTAAAACAAAAAGCACAAACAACGGCAGCCTTCCCGAAGCTCGCCATAAAAAATGCCGCCTCGCGCCCCGCCGGTAAATTCCATTTACTGGAACGGCACCTGGTTGGAGCCGAGGGAGCATTGAAATACGCTAAGCAGCAAGCGAGCCTCATGAAGCGCGTCCGCCAGGAGGCGAAACTCGCGATGAAACTCGCCAAACGCGCTGCCAAAACCGCCCGTCGAGACTTCACCACCGCCACACATGTGGCCTCGCAAGGTCCCCTCAAGAATCCTCTGGCTAACGGTACGTGGGACCCAAAGGCGAGGTCAAATGGTCATGCTGTTCCACTCCCGAAGAAAAAATACGAAAAAGAACTGCGCAAGCTTCAGGCAGAACTTTGCTATCTCCAGGACTGGGTTAAGGCAAAAGGTCTGAGAGTCGTCGTTCTCTTTGAAGGCCGCGATGCCGCAGGAAAAGGTGGCACCATCCGCGCCTTGACCGAACGCGTTAGTCCTAGAGTGTTTCGCGTCGTTGCATTGCCCGCTCCATCTGATCGCGAAAAAACCATGATGTATCTGCAAAGGTACCTGCAACACTTTCCCGCCGCCGGTGAAATAGTAATCTTCGATCGTAGTTGGTACAATCGCGCGGGCGTCGAAAAGGTGATGGGCTTCTGTTCAGACAGTCAATACAACCGCTTCTTGGAACTTTGCCCCATGATCGAGAAATACATCGTCGATGGCGGCATTCTGCTCATCAAGTTCTGGTTGGAAGTTAGCGACAAGGAACAGAAGCGTCGCTTCGAAGCACGCATCGTTGATCCTCTGCGCCAATGGAAACTGAGTCCCATGGACCTTCCCTCGCGCAGCAAGTGGTTTGAATACTCACGCGCGCGCGATCGCATGCTCGCCGCCACCGACACCAAGCACGCCCCCTGGCACCTCGTGCTATCTGATGACAAAAAGCGAGCCCGCCTCAACCTCATAGCACATTTCCTAAAATTAGTTCCCTATAAACGCTTGCCGCGCGAAAAAGTCAAACTTCCCAAGCGCTCGATGAAGGGTAGCTATGACGACGTTGCCACGCTTAAAGGGAAGAATTTTATTCCACAGGTCTACTAAAAAGCGCCGAATCGATCAGTGAACCCTCCCGGATCCATTTCGGCTTTACATTTTCCGGGCATGAGCTGGCTGGATTCCTACCAGTCGCGCTGGGTTCGGGCAGATCTCCTCGCGGGCATAACCCTCGCGGCCTACCTGCTTCCCGCCGGAATCGGAGACGCCTCCTTAGCCGGCCTTCCTCCCCAATCCGGCCTTTACGCCTGCATCTTTTCCGGCCTCGTCTATTGGCTTTTCTGCAGCTCGAAACACACGGTCATTACTGTGACTTCCGCAATCTCTTTGCTCATGGGCTCTTCCCTCGGCGCCCTCGCTGGCGGAGACGCTGCGCGTTTTAGCGCCCTCGCCGCTGCAACCGCTCTGCTCGTTGCAATGTTCGCCCTCCTTGCCTGGCTGTTCAAAGCCGGCGTAATTGTTAAATTCATCTCAGAGACCGTCCTGATCGGTTTCAAAGCAGGCGTAGCTTTATACCTGGCAAGCACGCAACTCCCAAAACTCTTCGGCATCCAAGGTTCACATGGCAATTTCTGGGAACGCTCCTGGGAACTTATGACCCACCTGCACAAGATAAATCTCGTTTCATTACTTATTGGCTGCGGCGCGTTAACCATCCTGATTCTAGGAAAAAAGTTTCTACCTAATCGCCCTATAGCAATTGTCGTCGTCGTAGGCGGCATCGTAATTGGCTCAATGACCGACTTGAGCCAACTCGGCGTAAAGCTCCTCGGCGCGGTCCCAAACGGCCTCCCGGCGCTTCGATTACCTGCCCTCAACTGGAGGGATATCAACGAATTATTACCCCTCGCTTTCGCCTGCTTTCTTCTCGGCGCAGTGGAAACCGTCGCCATCGGCCGAACCTTCGGTCAAAAACACAATTATCGGCTCGACAGCAATCGCGAGTTCCTCGGACTCGCCTCTGGCAATTTAACCGCGGGCCTGGCTCAAGGTTTTCCAGTCAGCGGCGGCATGTCGCAATCTCTCGTCAATGAAAATGCTGGCGCCCGCAGCCCATTATCCGGCTTTATCGCCGCAGTCATCGTTTTGCTCGTTACCCTGTTCCTTACCGATACCTTGCGCAACCTCCCGCAACCAGTCCTTGCCGCAATCGTCCTCTTCGCCGTTACCGGATTATTTAAAATTTCAATTCTGCATCACCTCTGGAGATTTCACCGCGGCGAATTCGCCATCGCCATGAGCGCCGTCGTCGGCGTGCTCGGCTCCGGATTACTCCGCGGCGTCATGATCGGTGTAGTAATATCCATCCTCATGCTGTTGCGTCGCGCCTCGCGCCCACACGTTGCTTTCCTCGGACGCATCCCCGGAACCCAACGATTCTCCGATATCCAGCGTCATCCCGACAACGAGCGAATCCCCGGCGTCTTAATTGTCCGGGTAGAATCGTCTCTTCTCTATTTCAACGCCGAGCACGTTAGCGACGAAGTCTCAGCCCGCATCCGAACCGCCGCCGAACCAGTAAAGCTCGTCATCTTCGACTTTTCAAACGTTCCAATCGTCGATCTCGCCGCCGCAGAAATGCTCAAGAACCTCCATCGGTCATTACGCGCCGAAGGCATTGATTTCCAGATCGTCGAAACCCGATCCACCGTTCGCGACTTCCTACGCATCGAAGGACTTGAAGAACAATTCGGTCATCTTTCTCGCTTCACTGCTCTCGCCGATGTTTTGAATGATTACCGCCAGCAACCCGCCCGCGCTCAAGAGGAGGCGCCCGCATGATCGCGCTTCGTTCCACCCTCGAAAAGAACCTCGGTTGGTTCATTCTAATCCTCCTCGCGCTCGGGTGCGTATTTGTGATGCGCCCATTTTTCCTCGCCTTGTTGTGGGCCGGAATCCTTACCTTCTCCAGTTGGCCTTTATACAATCGCCTGCTCAATCGGATGAACGGACGCAACACCCTCTCCGCGCTTATCATGACCTGCTGCCTCGCCGTCGTCATCCTGCTTCCTCTCACCATTATCGGCTTCACCGTTGCCGACCAGGGCAAGGAACTTTTGATTGCCGCAAAAAAATGGATCGACTCCGGCCCCCCATCGACGCCCGAATGGCTGCGTCGCCTACCGCTTATTGGAAGCCGCTTCGAGACGGCGGATAGTGAAAAAGTCCTCGCGCTCCTCCGGCGTCTCATCGAACCCGCCACCGCGCATGTCGTCGGTGTCGGCCTGGCCATAGCGGGCGGCTTGGTCCGCGTAGCACTAAGCCTCTTCATTTGCTTCTTCCTTTTTCGCAACGGCGCCGCCACCGCTCAACGACTCAGCGCCGGCGTCACCAGGATTGGTGGAGCAAGGGGCGAATACCTATTGAACCTCGCCGGCATGACCGTCCGCGGAGTCGTATACGGCGTCTTAGGCACTGCACTCATTCAAGCGGTGCTCGCCGGAATCGGTTTTCTAATCGCCGGTGTGCCCGGTGCCGCAGTGCTCGCTCTCATTACCCTGTTCGTCTCGTTACTGCCCATGGGACCGCCCCTCGTCTGTATCGCGCCAGCCTTCTGGCTCTATCATCAAGGCTCAACCGGCTGGGCCGTGTTCATCATGGTCTGGGGCTTCGCCGTTGGAAGCATCGATAACTTCCTCAAACCCTGGTTAATCAGCCGCGGCGGCGCCACCCCCTTCCTCGTGATTCTCTTCGGCGTCCTCGGCGGCGCCATCGCCTTTGGTTTCATCGGCGTTTTCCTCGGGCCCACCTTGCTCGCCGTCGGCTACCGGATCGTCCAGGAATGGTTCGCGCAAAAGCCCGTCTCTGAAGATGTCTCACCGTTACCGGAAACTCCGGAGCCGATCCCAGCCTTAGCAACCGTCGATTTTCTCCGACACAATTAACCAAAGAAACCATATGAGGCATCAAGTCTGAATTCCATCCGCGCCGCAGTCCTCATGCTGCTAGAGCGATTCTCAGAAGAAATTTCCAATTAGAAAAATAGGCAAAATTTTCCTTGTACAACAACGACAGATCTGGTTGAACATTGCTGTTGCGTTCGCCGGAGCTGCATCCGAACAGAGAAAATGCCACGCTCGATGAGC
>DASVNK010000066.1:0-58618 GCA_036383895.1 Verrucomicrobiia bacterium
GCACTTCGAGACGACAAAATCGCCTGCCGCGTTTCACTGCCGTGCGGCCAGCGTTAAAGAACAATCAACTTTGTGACGTCTAACTTAGTCACTTTCCCGACCCCGTCAACAGCTATTTTCACACTTTCTTTTTCGCTGTCGATCCCCATTTTCCCGAACCCGGCCATCCTTTTTCAGCGGCCCGTGAAACTACTCACATTCCCCTCCCCCGCAAGCGCTTTCTGAAACTTTTTTCAGCCGCTTACTTCCCGTTCTCGGCCCCGTTCCTCAACCAATCTCTTGATCGAAGGGCGGTTAAAATAGCCACTTTCATTTTCCGCGCAAGTCCTTTCACCGAAAAAAACAAAAGCGCGCATCGTTTTATGTAAACCATTCGCTTGCAGTATCTTAACTGCAGTTCTCTCGTTAACGTTATCGTGTCGGATGGTGTCGGATTGTGTTTTAACCCGTCGAGGCCAGGTGGGGAACATCAGGATTCGGAGACGAGAGCGTTACTGGACGACTTCGTTATCGGTGAGATGGGCTGGGCGCGACGTAGATTTCTTCTTGTTTGAGGTGTTCGACAATCATGTCGACGGTGCGGTCGATGGAGCCTTTGTTTTGCTGGACGACCTGAAGGGCGCGCGCGGCGAGTTGATCGCGCCTGGAGTCGTCCGTGAGGAGACGGCGGAAGGCAGATTCGAGCGCTGGTTCGTCAGGGACCTGGATGGCGGCGTCGGCGCGGAGGAAGGCTTCGACGATGCTGGCGAAGTTTTGCATGTGAGGGCCGAAGATGATCGGCTTGCGGAGGGCGGCCGGTTCGATGGGATTCTGGCCACCTTCGCCAGCGAGACTTTTGCCGACGAAAATCAAAGTGGCGGGGGCGTAGAAGTAGCGGAGTTCGCCAGTGGTGTTGACAAGGAGACAATCGATCTCGTTGCGGGCGCGCCGGAAATCAGCACTGAGTTCGCTGCGATAAGTAACGCGGAGGCCAGCGGATTCGAGGTCTTTGGCGGCTTCTTTGCTGCGTTCGAAATGGCGCGGCACCACGATGAGGAAAAGGTTGGGAAATTCCTGGCGAAGCTTTTGGTAAACGCGGCCGAGGATCGCTTCTTCGCCGGCGTGGGTGCTCCCGGCGACGATGATTTGATCGCGGTCGGTAATGCCGATTTGTTTGAGGAGCGTGGTGACGTCGATGGCGGGGCGTTCGGATAGGATTGCGCCATCGAATTTTAGATTGCCGACGACGCGGACGGCTTCCGGGCGGGCGCCGAGGGCGAGGAGGCGCTCGCGATCCGAATCGTTTTGAACACCGACGCCGGCGAAAGACCGGAAATGTTGCGCGAAGAGAAAACCGAATCGGCGGTATCCGCGGAACGAGCGATCGGAGAGGCGCGCGTTGACCAGGAAGGTGGGGATGCCGCGGGAACGGGTGCTCCAGAGAAAATTGGGCCAGATCTCAGCTTCGACGAGGACGATGGCTTCGGGATTGATGGTGGCGAGAGCGCGGCGGACGTATTTGCGGCGGTCGATGGGGTAGTAGATTTTTTCGATGTGGCTGGGGAGGCGTTTGCGGATCTCGCCCATGCCAGTGGAGGTGGTGGTGGAGACGACAATTTTGAGATTCGGGAGGCGGGTCTCGAGCACCCGAATGAGGTGAGTGGCGATGTTCACTTCACCGACGCTGACGGCGTGGATCCAGAGGACGTGGCGATTGGTGAGGGCCTGTTTCAGCTTGGTGTTGAATTTGCCGAAGCGTTCGGAGAAGCCGGACTCCCAATTCCCGCGGCGGGACATGCGCCAGAAGTAGTAGGGCGCGCTCGCCACGAAAAAGATTATAAACAATAGGTTATACCAGAACCTCATCCCTGCTTCAGACCGAGAACAGACCGTTGCGCTGAATGATCGACCGATTTAGAAGTCGAGAATCGCCGAGCGCGGGATGGTGATAGCAATCTTGAGGGGTGAGGTCAAAGCGGATTCTCGCGCCGCGGCAAATGGTAAGGGTACAAACCAAAGGCAACCGGCGAACCGATTGCCTTCTCATTACGAAAGGAATTCCGTGCGCCTACTCGGCGTTTTGGAGGATGTCTTCCATGAGGGAGAGGGCGGTGGCTTCGGCGATTTCGCGGACGTCGAAGTTGCGGATGGCTTGAGTATCTTTGCCGATGATGTCGGCGGCGGTGGCCTGGCCGATGACGCGCGCATCGCTGAGGCGGGTGGCGGTGGCCTGGATGTCGGGCACGGCGTAGGTGCGGTCGCCGGAGAGTTCCGCCACGGTGGTGTTGCGCGATGAGATGAGGATTTCGATGGCGACGTCCGCGATTTTGCTGAGTGCTTCGCGATCCTTGCGGGACTGGTCGGTCTGGAGATGATCGGGGTTGGCGGCGCCGATGAGTTGCGATGCGATGCGTTGGTCCGCGATGGTGACGCCGGCCATGCGCAGGGGGCGGCCGAAAAGACGTTCGACGTCGCGGATGGTTTGCCTGTCGGCGAGGGTGGCGGCGGTCTTATCCCCCTGACGATAGGTGTTTTCCTGCGTGGAACGCTGGGTTTTCGTGTTTACGTTCGTGGTGGTGTTACGGTCGGCTTTCGGGTCCGACTGAACTTCGGTGGTGTTGATTTGGACACGCTCTTTTCGTTCGGCGAGCTTGAGGCCGGCATCGTCAATGAGATCGCGATTTACGTAAATGACCATGCGCGGACTGCCGAGCTTGGTGTAATTTGTTTTGAAACGGCCGATGAGCGCGGTGGCAGTTTCCGGCGCGATGAGGACGGGGCGACCGGCGACGGATTTCTGTTCGTAGACGTAGACCTCGCCGGATTTAAGGTTCGAGTTGTTGAAGGTGACGGGTGGCGCTTCCACGTCTTGGGATTTTTGGTCTTCGGCGAAGGACGTGGTGAGTGCGCAGAGCACGGTTGCAGTTGCCGTTGAGAATTTCAGGAATTTCATTTTGTGCCTCCTCATTAGAGTCGTCGCAATCGGCTGTTCAGCAAGGTTGGCCGGCTTTTTAGTGGGCCTGGCGCACACGGATGGTGTAGCGCTGGGCTTTATCGTTCATAGAAGTGAAGCGGACGGTTTCCTGGCCATTTTCAGTGAGGATGGTGGTGTTCCACGGCGTAGAATCGAGGGTGAAACCCTGGCCATCCTTGAACTCGCACTGGGTCTGGACCTGAATGCGGCGGCCTTCGCGGTTGCGGAGATTAGCAGCGACTTCGAGGCGGCCGTCCGGCAGCCGCGTTTGCTGAATGCCAGGCGAAGTGACGGAGCGTTGCACCATCGCGTCCATGAGGACGAGCTGCTCGCTGTCTTCGTAATTATACTTTTGCGTATTCTTGGGCAGATAAGCGCCCTCGGTAGCGCAGCCAATGAAAAGGGCCGTGGCAGCAGTCGCTGCGAATAAGGAGAACAATTGCTTCTTCATAATCAAGTGGTGTGGTCGCTCGCGAACAACACAGTGTCACTCGCGGCGCTCACGTTAAAATTGATGGTTCGAGTAAAGGAAGGCAGGACGTTCCCGGCGGCGTCGGTGAATTCGATGGTGGCGGTGTGCGGGCCTGGCGGCAGATCGAGTGCGACGAAACTGATATAGTTGGGAAGGTTATCCCATGAGCGGGTGTCCGCGTTCGGGGTGGTGGCAGCGGCGACGACTTTGCTGAGCACGCCCGCCGCGATCATGCCGAGCCCGACCATTTGCGCGTCGCTATTGTGACGGCTGCCCGTGGCGACGACAGCGCCGCCGATAATTCCGACATCGCCGAGGGTATCGGTGGTCGATTTGAAAACAGCTTTGTTGGCGAGGATGTGGTCCATCACGCGACCGCCGCGAGTGGTGGCCTGGTAATTCACATTGTCGTAAGGGACGATGCGCACCGCTTTGTTTGCGACCTTCACCCACGCGCCGTGCACCTGTGAAATCCCGGAGCGAATCCGCAATTGCTCGCCGTATTCACCGGTCGAATATTTCGTGGGGCCCTTGCCGAATTCCAGGAAAACCATGGTGTTCGGACTTTTGCTATAAGGCGGAAGTTCCCCAAGCTTAAAGGACTGCTGCGCGCGTTTTAACGGATCAACGCCGTCGCCGCCGAAATATTTCGTGGTCACGAAGCCATCGAGATAATCCATCAACACCCAGTCGTTCGAGAACTCGTTAGCCTCCATATCACTGTCCTGGATTTGCGCGTTGCGGAAACAAGCGCGGGCATTATCTGGTTCGCCATCCATCCAATAAAGAATGCCGCGATAGAAGTAAGCCATCACGCGCTCGTACGGCTCGCCGAGAAACGTTTTCTTCGCTTCTTCGTGGAAGTAACCGCGCGCTTTGCGGGCCGACTTGTCGCCTTGCATGATGCTGCCGACGCGCAGGAGAGCGTCATCGAACATGCGTTCGGCGTCTTCGAATTCGCCGCGGCGCATCAATGCGACGCCCGCACGATATTGCCAGAGAACCTTGTCTTTTTCGGGCCCGGTTTCGACCGCGGCGCGGCCGTCCACGACCGGGTCGCCGGTTCGGACGAAGCTCTGGCGCGTGGTGTTGCTGGTCGTTGCGCAACCGGTGAGCAACACCGCGGCGACAACGGCGACACTGGCGCAAGCGAGAGATTTTTTGAGGTTCTGAAACATCCGTTTTCTTTGCAGAAGCTGAGCCGATTAACGGTAAGCGGCGTCTTCGAGGCCCTGCTTCTTCACTTCGTGGAAGCCTTCGTAAATGATGTCGCTGGTGCGCGAATCGATGAGTTGAAAGCTATAGATCATGTAATCGCTCACGCCGCCGCTGGTGCGCGTGGAATGACCGTCCAGCTTGCCGGTGAGGAAGAAGTCCGCGCCTTTGAACTCCTGCACATTCGGATCGGCGCTGGCGGTGACCTGGCCGGTCTGCTTGAGAGAACGTTCGCGTTCGAGCGCGGCCATGCGATCGCGCGCGAGGAAAATCACTTTGCCGCGCGCCTGGGTGTTTAATTGGGCGCGAATGCGAGTGAGGAAAATATCTTTATTGATGGCGAAGCGCGTGTTGTTTTCGACTGGATCGAGAACAACGCGGGGCGTGCCAACCGCGTTCGCGAGCTGCGGCACGCTGAGAATTTCCCGGGCGACTTTGTCGGTCACCGTGACGATGTCAGTCGATTCGGTGCCGGTGCCGGCAACGAAACCGCGTTCGTCCGGGCGCATCTCAGTTACCTGCACGCCACGTGGATTCTTAACGCCGCTGGAGGCACATCCGGCCAGAAGCAGCGTGAGACCTGCGAGGCAGGCGGGCTTGATTGAAGTACAAAGGATTGCTTTTAGGTTCATGTTAGTTTCTGAAAAATTTTAACGGCCGAACAGAGCGTTGGCGCTGCTCATCGCGGAGGTGCGAGCGGCGGATTGATCATGGTTAATCGCGGCGACTTGTTGCGGCTGCTGCGGCGCGGATTGCGTCTGCGCCGGAGCTGTCGTTACGGAACTGCTAATGACTTCCTGTTGCGGCACGTATTGTGCAAGCCGTTCGCGCTTGCGCATTTCGTATTCGGCGATACCGCCCAACAAGAGGCCCGCGCCGGCGCCAATGGCTATTCCTTCCGCGGTGTGCCGTCCGCTATTGTGGCCGATGATTCCGCCAGCGACTCCACCGAGCACCGCGCCGGTGACCGCGTAGTTCGGGCGATAACGATACCCGCCGCCATAATAGCCGCCGTAACCGGTTTGATAATACCCGCCGTGATAATATCCGCCGCCGTAGCCATAATCACCGTAATAGCGGCTCGCGTAAGGGCCGTGGTAATAGTTTTGACGGTAATTCGAAGTGAGCGCGCCCAGCACGAGACCCGCGCCGGCGCCAATGCCGATGCCTTCCGCAGTGCGGCCGCCGCTGTTGTGGCCAATGATGCCGCCGGCGAGACCGCCGAGGACGGCGCCACCGAGCGCGTCGCGGGAGAAAAGCTGTGCCTTTGCTGGTAAGATCGTCGCTGCGATCAGCGCGGCGATAATGACCTTTTTCATATTCGCTTGCGTAGTTAGACGTGAGGGGACGTCAAACATTCAGGGCGCCGGTATCCTAACACGGCGGACGGGTTGTGCAAATTGAAGCGCAAGGGCTTAGGCACTCACGGGAGAAGTGCTGGCGATGGTCGCACATCGGCGTAGCCATCTTCGGGAATTGTGTTTACCCGCACACGCAAAAGGCGGAGTGTTGACTATCGCGCAAATCATTGCCGATGAACGAATACCTGAATTATGGGAGACAGATCACCGAAATCGAATCAAAAGCAGGAAAAGCAAAAGCAGCAAAAGAATAATAGCGCCAACCAGAAGAAGCAGCAGGCAACCGCGGCGAAGCAGAGCCCGAAAAAATAAACTGGTTCGTGAACTAACTTTTCAGCCGCTCGCAAGGGCGGCTTTTCTTTTTCTGGCGAGGCTAACGCTATGGAGAATTTTAAAAACGCGGGCTTTCTTCGAACCAGGACAAATGCATCGCGAGCAAAGTGGCGGCACAAGCCGTGGCGACGGTCGACCGGGAGAACACTTTACCTAGTGGTTTGACGGCAAATTAGGGGAGCGCGTAGATTTCCGGGCTCATGTCAGCCTTTAAGCTTCAATTTCATAGAGGTGGGGTGTACCTGCCGAAGCTGGGATTGTGGCTGGATTCGCATGATCCGCAGCCGAATGGGACGGTGTTCGTGAGCCACGCCCATTCGGACCATACCGGGATTCATCGGGAGATTATTGTCAGCGAGCCGACGTCCCGATTGATGCGGGCGCGAATGAGTGGGGAATGGAAGGAGCAGGTGTTGCCATTCGGGCAGGCTTGGGAGTTTGCGGGCGGGGAGGTGGCTTGCGAAATTACGCTTTTGCCGGCCGGACATATTTTTGGGAGCGCAATGTCGTGGATTAAAGCAGGGAACGAGACGCTGCTTTATACGGGCGATTTTAAAATGCGGACGGGACTTTCGGCGGAGAAGTGCGAGCCGCGGCAGGCGGACGTGTTGATCATGGAGACGACTTACGGGCGACCCCATTACCAGTTTCCGCCGACCGAAAGCGTGGTCAAAGGAGTGATTCGGTTTTGTCGCGAAGCGCTGGATAATGAGGAGACGCCGGTGTTGCTCGGATATTCGCTCGGGAAAAGCCAGGAGTTGTTGTGCGGTTTGGGTGATGCGGGATTGCCAATCATGCTGCACGGGACGGTGCACAAGCTGACGAGGATCTACGAACAGTTCGGGCAGTGCTTTCCGGCGTATGAAAAATACGAGGCGGAGTCGGCGCGCGGCAAGGTGCTGTTGTGTCCGCCGAGTGTGGCGGGTTCGGCGATGTTGCGGAACCTGGGGCGGACTCGGTTGGCGGTGCTGACGGGCTGGGCGGTGGATCCGAATTGCCGATTTCGTTACCAGGCGCACGCGGCGTTTCCGTTAAGCGATCACGCGGATTTTCCGGATTTGCTGGAGTTCGTGAAGCAGGTGAATCCGAAGAAGGTTTTTACGCTGCATGGGTTCGCGGCGGAATTTGCGCAGACGTTGCGGGACCTGGGTTACGACGCGCAACCGCTGAGCCAGGAAGATCAATTGGCGCTGCCGCTGGCGATTTCAACCGCGAAAGCGGTAAGGCGCACACCTGCAGCAGCGACGCAGGAGCAGCCGGAACGCGAGCCCATTCCCGAGCGCGAAACTTTTTACAAATTTGCGGAGACCTGCGCGGCGATTGCGAAGACGACGAAGAAGCTCGAGAAGACTGCGATTTTATCGGCGTATTTCAAGGAACTGGATGCGAAGTCGCTGCCGTTTGCAACGGTGTGGTTTACCGGAAGTCCTTTTCCATCGAGCCAGAACAAGAAACTGCAACTGGGCTGGGCGGTGATTCGTGATTCTTTGTGCGCGGTGTCAGGCCTGGATGAGGGAGCGTTCGGGCAAATTTACTTAAAGCACAGCGATCTCGGTGAGACCGGGTTTGAAATGTTGGAGCGCGTGGAACGGGCGGTGACGTATCACGATTCCATGGAGAGTGTGCAGCAACTATTCGATCAGCTTCACCAGGCGCGCGGACCGACCGCGAAGGTGCCACTGCTGACGAAAGCATTGGCGCATTGCACACCGCTGGAAGCGAAGTATCTGATCAAAATTTTGACGGGCGATTTGCGGATTGGACTGAAGGAAGGGTTGGTCGAGGAAGCGATTGCGAAGGCGTTCGAGGCGACGGTCGATGAAATCAAGCATGTGAATTTGCTGGTCGGGAACATTGGTGAGACGGCGGTGCTCGCTTCACACAAGCAGCTGCCGTCAGTAACTCTGCTGCCGTTTCGGGCGGTGAAATACATGCTCGCGTCACCGGAGGAAACGGCGGCGGATATTTGGAAGCGGGTGCGCGATTGGCATGGACCACGACCGACGCTCGATTCGCTGCCTATGGAAGTTCAGGCGGCGCCCATCACTGTATGGGTGGAGGACAAGTATGATGGGATTCGCGCGCAGGTGCACAAGGTGGGAAAGACGGCGGCGATTTATTCGCGCGATTTGAAGGAGATCACGCGGAGCTTCGAGGAATTGGCGGATGCAGCGCTGAAACTGCCCGATGATTTTATTTGTGACGGCGAGATCATTGCGATGCGTGGGGAGCAAGTGCTGCCGTATGCAGAATTGCAGAAACGATTGGGAAGGCGCGAGGCGGATTTATTTATGCGCGAGCAGATTCCAGCGCAATTCATGGCGTTCGATTTGTTGTGGCGGAACGGAGAGAATTTAATTGAGAGGCCGCTCGCCGAGCGGCGGAAATTGTTGGAGGAGGTTTTATCCTCGGAATTCAAGCTGGCGCAAATTACGCGAGCGAGTTCGGAGGAGGAGATTGAAGGGGCGTTTACGGCAGCGCGGGCGCGGAACAATGAGGGATTGATCATCAAGGACCCGGCGAGCGCGTATGTGCCGGGGCGGCGTGGTTTGGCCTGGCTGAAACTGAAGAAGGCTTACGCGACGCTCGATTGCGTGGTGGTGGGAGCGGAATACGGACACGGGAAACGGCGAGCGGTGCTGAGCGACTACACCTTTGCGGTGCGGGACGAACAGAGCGGGGAATTGAAAACCATTGGGAAAGCTTACAGCGGATTGACGGATGTTGAGATTGCGCAACTCACGCAGCATTTACTGAAGCGGGCGGTTTCGCAGCGGGGACGTTATTTCGTGGTCGTGCCGGAGGTGGTTTTGGAAATTGCGTTTGATTTGTTGCAGCCGAGCCAGCGTCACAGCAGCGGGTTGGCAATGCGATTTCCGCGGATTGTGCGGATCCGGACTGATAAGACCGTGGCTGACGTGGATACCTTGGGAACGGCGCGGAGGATTGCGGGGGTAGCGGAAAAGCAATCGCAGTAAGCGCGATTACTTCTCCCGCACGATGATGTCGACGACTTCGCCCGGGCGGAGGTGATCTTTTAGCTCGGGGGGCATGGCGATGGCGACCGGGAGGCCGACGTCGGGCATTTGGTCGGGACGAAGAAGGGAAAGGTTGGTGATTGTTTCGAACTGCGCGCCGACGGCGGTGATGATACTTTCCGCGCTCAGACGTTTCCAGGAACGAGTGCGCACTTCGCAGGGCTGGCCGTTCGCGGGTTGAACGGCGAAAGGTTGCTTCATGTAACCGACGATGCGTTCGCTTTCGGAGGCTGAGATCGTGACGACCGGTTCTCCGCCGATCACGTTTTCACCGGCGCGGGCGTGAATCCAGGTGACGATGCCGTCGATGGGTGAGGTGAGGACGACGGCGGTGGAAGACATTTGCTCCAATTCGCTTCGGCGCTTTTCCAGGTTCGCGATCAGGTTGCGAAGATCTTCGTTATTGTTGGTTTTTACTTCGGTGCCGGCCGCGGCCTTCATCTGGTCGAGATTTTTCTGCAGTTCGGCGACGCTGGTGGTGAGATGTTCGACGCCGGTTTTCAGCAGGGCGTAGCGGCTTTTGTATGTTTGGAAGTCAAATTCGGAAACAAGGCCGCCGCCGACGAGGTTACTGGCGAGATTCATGTTGTACTCAGCCTGCGGCAACTCGGCTTCAGCTTCCTTGAGCAGGCGGACCTGATCCTGGTAATCGTTGCGAATGCTGTAGTAGGTCAGAGTGAGGCGGTCGCGATCGAGGAAAGTGCCGAGCTCGAGTTGCGCGAGGGAAAGCTGGCTGCGAAGCATTTCGAATTCAGCATCGAGGCGGCGATCGTCCGTGATGATGACTTCGGCGATGGTGTCGCCTTTGCGGACCGGTTGATAAAGTTCGACGAGCAGATTGGTGACGAGGCAGTTCTCCGAAGCGCGGACGTAAGTGGTGACCGGTTCGACATGCGCGATGAGATTCGGCGGCGTGACATGCTCGCGCCAGATATAAAAGATGCTTCCGACCGTGCAGGCGAAAACGAGAATGGGCAGAACGCGAATGCGGAACTCACGCCATTTCTGGCCCGGCGGCGTTGGGATAACAGGCAATTGCTCCATTAGACTTCCGATTCCTCCTCAGCTTTCAGACCTGTAACGCGCGAGACGCCCTGCATTCCGCGAAGTTCCATTAACAATTGATCCATGCGCTCCGGATCGCGGAGAAGCAGGCGGTAGGAAAGGTCTGTGCCTTCGTAACCCTCGTGCGAGCGCTGGCTGGCGCAGATGGTTTTGAGGCTATGCCGCTGGAAAAAGTTCTTGAGGTCAGGCAGTTCGCCAATCGGTCGGCCCCAATGAAGGTTCACAATCATGTCATAGCGCTGACGCGAACCGAACGCCGTAGCCCAGAGGTAAATGAAGATGGAAACCGTAATCGCGCAGCCAATGATTGCGGTGGAATACTTTAACGTCCCGGCAGCCATCCCGATGACGATCACAACGAGAATGTAAGTCGTATCCAGCGTATCGCGGAGGATGTTCCGGAAGCGGACGATCGCGAACACCGCCATCAAACCGAATGCAGTGATGAGGTTGTTCGAGAGAACCATCATCACGAGCGAAACAACGGTGGGAATGACGACCAGCGAGTTAACGAAGGATCGGGAATAGGAAAGCCCGGAGTGGGTCAACATATAGACCCACGCCACCACATGCCCGCCAGCAAACGCGACGAGCAACCCCAGCACCATGGCAGGGATATTCGTCGGAGCTGAGGCAAAATCGCCCGAAAGCAGCGAATTCATTTCGTCGCGGTGCTCAAAACGGCTCCAGTTCCTGCCGCCTGAGTCACAACCCGTTCCTGTTTATCGGCGGGGATTCTAGCGTTTTGAGGAAGATCGTCAAAGGCGAATGCGCGCGTGACGACATCTTCGCCGACGAGCGTGACGCCGTCGACGTATTTCGCGGCACCACATTGCATGAGGCCGAAGACGCGGACCAGTTCCTTGAACCAGTCTGGAAAACGGTTCGTAAATTTGAGCTCCAGGACCACCTTGTTGCCGAATACCGTCACTGGATTCATCATGTTGGTTTCCAAACGCGCGCTCGGTTCGGGGTCGCAACGGACATCGCGGTCCATCGTCACGCGCACAGAATTATCGTAGCGGCTGATCCATGCTTCGCGGAGATAGGCGATGTGCGCTTTCGGTGAAGCGTCGAGATTCGCCAGCAGACGGCAGAAATTCTGGAGCGCGACGAGCTGCTTTGGCTCCTTGGAGATCAGATGCCCGGGCATCGGAAGCTGTCCGGCAAGCAGGCCATCGACCGCTTCTCGGCGGACTCCACCGCGCTGCTTGGAAATGGTGTTGTTCATGCGGCGCTTGATCTCAAAGAAGACGGGCGCGTCGGGCCGATTTTCGTAGAAACGGAGGCGCAGCTTGAAGCGGTTTTTGTCGCCGTTAATGGTCGACTTGTAGAGCTTCATGTCCGGCGAGTCGAGGTAGAGGCTGTGGACCGGATACGAAAATTGCGGGAGAGTCGCACCGAACTCGTCGATCTCAAGATAGGAAGAGACGAAATCGCGCACCGCCAAGGCAGTGTCCTCCGAGAGGATGTATTTCAGCTCAAATCGTTGGGCTTGAAGCTTATCCTGCGACATTGCTAGGCGTACGCTCCTTTCCCGGCCCGTTTACGATCTCGTTTCATGGCTGTGACTAAACTGTAACTTAAAATCGCGACTGCGTAAAATGGCAGACTTCCGCCAGTCTATCTATTGGACGGAAGTGGCACCCGCTTTACCCGTAAAAAATAGCAGTATTCATGCCGTAAGTCGTTGGTTAAAAACAAAATCACGGGGCTATTCAAGGTGTGATGGAAGGTTTAATGTCCTTTCCGGGAAGGGATGAAAGCGAGCGCGGTCAAAGGGATCATCATCGGCGCGGCGGTGGGAATCGCGACGGGAATTGGCGCGTTTACCTTTATTTATGCGAAAGGAGCTTCCTACCTCACCAATGATCCGAAAGCCTGCGCCAACTGCCACATCATGCAGGATCATTACGATGCCTGGCTGAAGTCCAGCCATCGCTCCGTCGCTGTCTGCAACGACTGCCACGCCCCGCACAACTTCCTGGGAAAATACTGGGTCAAAGCGGATAACGGTTTTTGGCATTCCTTCGCCTTCACCACCGGCAAGTTCCAGGACCCGATCCGTATCAAGAAGCGTAACCTCAAAGTCACTGAAAAAGCGTGCCTGGATTGCCACAAACAAATCGTTGAAGACATCTCAGCTCACGCCGGCATCAAAGGACAGGAACTTTCCTGTGTGCGTTGTCACGACGATGTAGGCCACGCACCGAACAGATGATTTCTTATGGCAAATGACGAACCAAACAATCGTAAGAAGCGACCAGTGGTCTTCTTCACTGTCGCGGTGCTCGCGTCCATCCTCGTCGCGGTCGGCGCGATGGCGCTGCTGATCAATATCCTGGAGAGGAAGCAGGAGGCAAAGAATCCATTTTATCGCGTAGTGGAGTTGGATGATAACATCGTCGATCCCGAGATCTGGGGGAAAAACTTTCCGCTCCAGTTCGACGATTATTCCAAGACGGTTGACCAGGTGCGGACGCGTTACGGCGGCAGCGAAGCATTTCCCAGAACGCCGACCTCGGCCGACCCGCGCTCGATCGTCGCGCAATCACGGATCGAGGAAGATCCGCGCCTAAAGACAATGTGGGCTGGCTACGCCTTCGCGCGCGATTTCCGCGAAGAACGCGGCCACGCATTCATGCTCGCGGACCAGACCTACACGGAACGTCAGGTCGCCGTTGATCAGCCCGGCACCTGCCTGCATTGCCACGCTTCGATCTACGTGCCGTACCGCAATCTCGGCAACGGAGATTTAATGGCTGGGTTCCAAAAGATGAATCAGATGACGTTCGCCGAAGCGCGGAAGTTGGTAACGCATCCCGTCAGTTGCATTGATTGCCACGATCCTGAAACCATGCAACTGCGCATCACTCGCCCCGGATTCATGGAAGGCATCAAAGCGGTGAAGGCCAGCCAGGGGGTGAAGGAGTATAACGTGAACCTTCAAGCCACCCGGCAGGAGATGCGGACTTACGTCTGCGCGCAGTGCCACGTGGAGTACTACTTCAAAGGCAAGGAAAAGAACCTGGTTTATCCCTGGCAGAAGGGGTTGAAAGTGGATCAGATCCTCGCGTATTACGACGAGGTCGGACACAAGGATTGGAATCACGCGGTGACCGGCGCACCGGTGCTAAAAGCGCAGCATCCGGAATTCGAATTATGGAACCAGGGCGTTCACGCGCGCTCGGGCGTTTCCTGTGCGGATTGCCACATGCCTTACAAACGCGAAGGCGCGCACAAAATCAGCGATCATCATGTCCGCAGTCCGTTGTTGAACATCAATCGCGCCTGCCAGACGTGCCATAACTGGCCGGAGCAGGAATTGCGCGAGCGCGTCTTCACCAACCAGGGGCGCACTCATGACATGAGAAATCTCGCGATGGATGCGCTGATGGAATTTATCAATGACGTCAAAACGATCGGGACGAACAATATTCCGGCGGAACAATTGAAAGTGGCGCATGACTTCCAACGCAAAGCGCAGTTCTACCTGGACTTTGTGGAAGCGGAAAACTCGATGGGCTTCCACGCGCCGCAGGAAGCGGTTCGCATTTTGGGTGAGTCGATTAATTTTTCGCGCAAAGGTCAGAACGCTCTGCGCTCATTGCCAAAGCCTGCGGCGACAACGGCCGAAGCCGAATCGGCGCCACGCGAAGTCGCGAAGGCTCAGTAGAAACGCTCGCCCATGAAAAAGCGCCGAAGTTCATCACTTCGGCGCTTCACGTAATAAAAGCTGAATGGCTTACGAGAGCTTCTTCTTCGCAGCTTCAGGAACGACAACTTTCGTGGTGCCCACGTCCTTGATTTCCGTGGTGACCGTTCGATCAATGTCGAACTCCTGGTCGTTGAACGTGCGCTTTCCTTTCACGGAATACTCGAACTTGGTGAGCACGCCGTCCTTAACCCAGAACTTGGCATTGCCTTTTCCCTCCTTAACCTCGGCATTTCCACCGCGACGAAACGCAGCCACGGATTTCACTCCTTCTTCCGTGAGATCACCGCTGTAGACGTCGCCTTCCTTCTTCAACTCCTTCGTCTTGCTGACGATATCCTGCGCTTGCGCCACGGGTGCTTTGAAATTCAGGAGCATCGCTCCCATGAAGCGGCCCGGTCCCTCGCCGCCTTCTTCGGCCACCTGCCAATCGCCGTCCTGGTTGGTGTAAGCCGCTTTTCCGCCTTTGATGACCGCTTCGGTCATATTGTCGCGGAAATTCATGGTCACGTAAGCGGTGCCTTCTTTGTCAGCTTTTCCTTCGGTAGGGCCCGGCTTGAATTGAACGCTCTCCGGCACGACCGTGGTCGTTTTCCAGCTATAATTTGGTTTTTCCGAAAGAGCTTTCGCGGCCTTAACGACTTCTTCTTTGGCATCCGCGGCAGACAGGGAAATCCCGGTCAATGCGAGCAATGCCGTTACAGAAATACGATTCAGAATCATGGTGTTCCTTGGTTAGTGTTCCCATGTATGACGCTTTCCAGGCCGGTGCGGTTTCACCGCAAGACGAAACACCTTTGAAGGAATCCAGGGAGGAAGACGGAAACCGCTAGATACCGTAAATGCCGTCCTGAAAGAAGATGTGCTTTGAGTCCGTCCGGCTGACGGTTGGTTTGGCAGAAGAGGCCTGAGCGGTGGAGCGCGCGCGGGGGTCGAGCTTCACTTCAACGAAGCCGTTGGCGAGCACGAACTTTACCGTGTCGCCGTTAATGGAAATGAACCGAACGTCGTCTAAATGGAATGGGAGCTGCATCAGCGAAAGGAGTATCGCTCGGGTTTTCCCTTACGCAAGGGGCGGAGAGAAGATTATTTGAGACCTAGGTAAGTGCCTTGCGCAGAAGGTCCAGCGCCTGTTGGGAAGTGAGGAACTTAAAGGTTTCACGGTCGTATTGATTGAGGTTCTTTTTGACTTCGGTCCCGGCCGCGGAAGCGAGGGCGATATAGACCGTACCGACGGGCTTTTCGGGCGAGCCGCCGCTTGGGCCGGCGATGCCAGTGACGGCCAGCGCGAAATCCGCGCCGGTGCGTTGGCGTGCGCCTTCGGCCATTTCGCGAGCAACCGGCTCGCTCACAGCACCGTGTTCCGCCAGGATTTCAGGGCGAACGCCGAGGAAGGTTTGTTTCGCTTCGTTACTGTAGGTGACGAGGCTGGCGCGGAAGATCGCGGAGGCGCCGGGAATGTTGGTGATGCGATTGGCGATGTAGCCACCAGTGCAGGATTCAGCGAGGGCGAGCGTTTTGTTGAGTTCGGTGAGCCGTTTGACGATGGCCGCATCCAAACCTTCTGCTTCGCGACCGTAGATGAAGCTGCGGAGATGATGTTGGGCGATTTGTTCAGCTTCGCGGACGAGTGGTTCGGCACTTGGGCACCGCGCAACGAAGCGAAGGTCGACTTCACCAACGCGCGCGCAATAGCCGACGTCGAGTCCGCGGGCGATGAGAGGCCCGAGGTCAGGCGCAATTTTTTCTTCAAGGAACGATTCGCCAATGCCTACGGTGCGGAGGACCGAGCAGCAGAAATCCGGGGCGGGCCCGAAGCGTTGGGTGACGAGTGGAAGGGCCTGGTTGAGGAACATGGGGCGAAGTTCGCGCGGCGGGCCCGGCAGCATGATGAGGAGCCCGGTTCCGGTGGCGGATTGGAAATCGATGGCGAGACCGGGAGCGGTGCCGTTTTCGTTTTGGAGGACGACTGCGCCTTCCGGGACCATGGCCTGGACGCGGGTGCTTGCCGGCACGGGACGTTTACGTTTGCCAAAGAAACCTTCGATGCGGGCGAGGATTTCGGGATCCTGGCGGAGAGGGCGTTGGAGGAGCTCAGCGATGAGGTCGCGAGTGCGATCGTCGGAGGTGGGGCCAAGGCCTCCGGTGGTGATGATGAGGTCCGCCCGGGAGATGGCGTCGCGGACGGCAGATTGGATGGCTGGCGCCGTATCGTCGACCGCGACCTGGCGGGTCACGGTGTAGCCGCGCTCAGAAAGTTGGCGGCAGAGCCATTGCTGATGGGTGTTGAGGACGTACCCAAGCATCAATTCGCTGCCGGTGTTGATGATTTCGATTTTCACAAAGGTTGGCTTCGCGCGTGGGCACAGGTTCTCTGCGTGAAGTTATTTATGCAATTGCCTTGTAGGGGTTTCAGGTTTTCTGGGACGGTGCCGATACACAAGTTGTATGTTTCGTGCACCCGAGAGCACTTTGCGCAAAGGCCTTTTAGTGGCAACTGCCGCGGCGGCGGTTTCCGGACCCGCTTTCGCAGAGGGGTTTAGAAATCCACCGGCCGGTTCGTTCAGTCTGGCACGGGCGGGTGGGCGGCGGGCGCAGATCGATAATGCCGAGGCTGCTTATCATAATCCGGCCAATGTCGTCGACCTGTCAGGGATCGCGCTGGAGGTGGCTCCGACGTTTGTTTATCTAAAGGTGGAGCACAAAAACGCGATCAGCGGCCAGAGCGCTGAAACCACCGATCCTTTAAAAATTCTTCCCAACGCATTTGTCACTTACGAAATCCTACCGGGAAAACTTGCGGCCGGTCTGGCCGTAACGACGCCGTTCGGGCTGGGGAATGAATGGGATAAAGATGGCGCTTTTGCGCCTGCTGGAGCCCTTCGCAATGCCACTGCCTGGTACACCGAGTTAATGACGGTGGATGTCAGCCCGACGATTTCGTGGAGGATTGAGGACTGGGTTGCGGTGGGCGGTGGTTTGGATGTTTATTGGTCGCAACTCACTTTAAAGCAGTATTTCCCTCCGATACCTGCGTTTGGACTGCCGGAAAATCCCGTTCGAGCGCGAGGCGATGGCATGGCGGTCGGCGGAAATCTTGGAGTGACTTTCAACGTAACCGATAGGCAACGGATCGCGCTGACTTATCGGACGCCGTTCGATATTAAATACGAAGGCGACCTGCAGTTTGGAGAGGAGCCGATGCTGCCGGGCGCCACGAAAGAGAGTGATTTTGGGAGTGAGATCGAGTTTCCGGGCATTTTCGGCATCGGCTATGGAATTGAACTGACCGATACAATCCGGCTGGAATCGAACCTCGAATGGGTGGAATTCTCGCGATTTGAGCGGCTGCCGTTGGATGCTGGTGCGAACGACCCGTTCTTTCCGGATGAAGTTCAGCACGATTGGGAAGACACCTTCACCATCGGCATCGCGGGGGACTGGAAATTTGCGGAGGATTGGATGTTTCGTGCTGGATATCAGTTCTACGAGAGCCCGGTGCCGGACCACACATTCTCGCCCACCATTCCCGATTCGAACCAACATGCGTTCACGACCGGGATTGCGTTCGCGGGCGGGCCGCATCGGGCGGAATTTTCCTACGGTTACATCCTTTACGCGGATCGCGACATCAACAACGACGGGGCTGCAGCCATCTTCAACGGGCATTATGAAATGGATGTGCACCTGTTCAGTCTCGGCTACTCCTATCACTTCTAAGCGGCGCCTTTCGCACGGCTGAGAATCGGAAGGGCTTGAGGGAATGTGGTTATTTGTTTGCGCCACATTTGTGGGGCAACAATTTCCAGTCGGTGAGAAGATTTGGATGTTTTTGCCGGTCTGGAATCCTGAATTTCTCAGTTTTGCACAAGAGCCTGGCAGGCATGTCCTATGCTGATGGAACAGGCGTATGACAACAGCTCTCATAGCTCTCCTGGTTCTCAGCACGTTCACCACGTTGTCGATCCTTGCGGCGTTCGTCCTGAACTCGCGCTCTTACGTCGTGGAAGGTGCCGATGAATCGGTCGAAGCAGTTTCGCCCCGCGAACGTTCGGTGAGCGTAATGCCTGCGTTCAGCCACTAAGCTGGAGCAGAAAACAGCCGGAATTCGGCCCGAAAAGTTTTTTGAATTTCTTTTGGGGGTCGGTCAATAAATGACCGACCCCCTTTTCTATGCTGTGGGCAGATTATGAAAAACACAGCACTGACAGAACAGATGGAACTCGGGATGCGGAACCAGATTCGCAACAGCTATCGGAACGTGCGGAACGACCGCGTGAAGCGCGCGCGCTGGTGGTTCGCGCAGATGCGCCGGGTGGTGGAAATCGCGATGCCGCCGCAGGCGGTCGGTTCGGCTCGGCCGGAGCAGACTTACCTGCGGCTGAACTAAGACTTTCCGGATTCGTTAGAGGCAGGAGGGAGTCGCCCTTCCATATCCCTCTCCCCTGCAGGGGAGAGGGTAGCTGCGTCTTGGGCGCGGCCTCTCAGCAGGATTGATCACAGTTGAGCACGTTTGATCACGTTTGATCACAATTTTTTTGTCTTTTGATTGAAGCGCTCCGGCAGTTCAATTCGGAGTATGCAGAAGCAAAGGTTTGCGGCCCTGCTGGTCGTTCTAGCGTCGCTGTGCTCACAAGCGGCGCCGTTGCCCAACACTGAACCGCTGAATGCGGAAGGTGATTTGTCCGCCCAGATGGTTGCCGGGGTCAGCCAGTTCCTGGATGCGGAGACGGAGCGCGTTGCCACGGAACGTCGGAACTTTTGGAAACGGGATTTCTCGAATCCCGCGGCCTACGAGGCATCCATCAGCACAAATCGTCAGAAGCTGCGGGAGATCATTGGCGCGACGGAAACGCGTATCGAATTTGCGGAGATTGAGTTTACGTCAACTTCAGGGCGCGAAAGCAAAATTGCGGAGAATGAACGATATGCAGTTCTCACCGTTCGTTGGCCGGTCTTGTCAGGGGTCAGTGGAGAGGGACTTTGGCTGCGGCAAAGAGAGCCAGCGGCTGGTGCGGTGATTTGTCTGCCGGATGCGGACCAGACACCCGAAGGGATCACCGGGCTAACGAATGGCGTTCCGGCCGAGGCGCAGTTTGCGCGCAGGTTCGCTGAGCAAGGGTTCGATGTTTTTGTGCCGGTGCTCATTGATCGGAGTGAAACGTATTCCGGCAACGAGGAGATTGGGAAGCTCACGAATCAGCCGCACCGGGAGTGGATTTATCGGCAGGCATTTGAACTGGGCGCGCATATTATCGGATACGAACTGCAGAAAGTGGCTGCGCTGGTCGATTGGTTGGAGCGGCGCGGCGAAAAGCGCATCGCAGTAGCCGGTTATGCCGAAGGCGGGCTGATTGCGTTCTACGCGGCGGCGCTGGACGACCGCATACAAGCAACGCTGGTGAGCGGATATTTCGGACCGCGCGAAAAACTTTGGGAAGAACCGATTTATCGGAATGTCTTCGGACTGCTGGAACATTTCGGCGATGCCGAGCTGGCGAGTTTGGTGGCGCCTCGATTACTGGTGGTCGAACACAGCGAGGTGCCCGACGTGAAGGGTCCCCCTACCCCACGCGCGGGACGTTCCGGCGCGGCGCCGGGCAGGTTGGTGACGCCAGAACGTTTTGCCGTAGAGGATGAGTTAATCCGCGCGCGCGAAATATTTCCGCGCAATTTTCCCGTGGCCTTCGAGCTGGTGCATGGCCAAGAAGGCGCGGCGGTGTTGCCGGGTTCGGCGAAAGCAATCGTGTTAGTTGCCGACAAACTCGGATTGAAGGCAGATCCGGCTAGGGCTGCTGTTACGAACCGCGTGCTTGCCAGGCTGGATTACATCGAGGATCGCCAGAAGCGGCAAATTCGTGAGCTGGTGGATTACACGCAGCATCTAATCACGCGCCGTGAGCGGGAGCGAAACGGTTATTTCTGGAACCGCGCTCTCAAATTGGACGCGGAGAAATGGAAGTCTGAAAGGGTCGCATACAAGGAACAGTTTTGGAACGAATGGATGGGGCGTCTTCCAGAACCGCAGAAGGCGATCAACGCGCGCAGTCGGCAGATCTATGATGAGGCGAAGTGGACCGGATACGAAGTGACGCTGAACGTGTGGCCGGGAGTCTTCGCGTGGGGAATTCTTTGCGTGCCGAAAGATATTAAACCAGACGAGAAGCGCCCGGTCGTGGTGTGTCAGCACGGGTTGGAAGGCGTGCCGAAAGACACGATAGAGGGGGAGGGCTCGGCCGGGTTCCAATATTACAAAGCGTTTGCAGGGAAATTAGCGGAACGCGGGTTTATCACGTTCGCACCGCACAATCCGTATCGAGGCCGAGACAATTTCCGCGTGCTGCAGCGGAAGGCGAATCCGCTCGGGAAAACGTTGTTCTCGGTGATCATTGGCCAGCATGAGCAAATTTTGAACTGGCTGGAGACGCTGCCGTTTGTCGATGCGCAGCGGATTGGATTTTACGGGCTTTCCTACGGCGGAAAGACGGCGATGCGTGTGCCGGCGGTGCTGGATCGCTACGCGCTTTCGATTTGCTCGGCTGATTTCAACGACTGGATCAAGAAGAACGCGACGGTCCACTCGGCCTACAGTTATTTGTATACGGGGGAATACGAGATTTTCGAATACGCGCTTGGGAACATGTGGAACTACGCGGAGATGGCGGCATTGATTGCCCCTCGGCCGTTCATGGTCGAACGCGGTCATGATGACGGCGTCGCGCCGGACGAGTGGGTGGCGTATGAATTCGCGAAGGTGCAGCGGTTTTACGATAAGCTCGGAATCGGCAACCGAACCGAAATCGAGGTTTTCAACGGGCCGCACACAATCAATGGCGTTGGCACGTTCAAATTTTTGCACCGGCATTTAAATTGGCCTGAACCGGCGAGCAAATAAGATGTCGAAAAGGGATTAACATGAGGCCCAGAAGCGGAAAAACCTTCGGCGAGCCATTCGATATCGGATGGATACCGATCTACGTTTGTTGGCTTTGGTGCTTCTGCTGACGATTATGTTTTTGCTGTGGCGGCGAAAACGAACTGGGAAGAACAGCTAGTTTTGCCGCTTGCACCGAAAGTTGCCTGACCTAAACTCGCCTACTATGAGATTTCGCTATCTGCTCGCCGCGTTGTGGCTGGTTGCGCCAGCCGCATTGCTCGCCCAATTGCGAGTGGAACTTGCTTTTGAACAGGAAACTTACTTGCCGCACGAACCGATGCATGCGGTGGTGCGCCTCTACAATACGAGCGGCCGCGAACTGAAATTGGGCACGGATGACCAATGGCTTTCTTTTACGGTGGAGTCGGCCGACGGCAAGATCGTGCGCCAAATTAAAACGCCCGACGTTAAAGGCGAATTCACGCTCCCGAACGGCTCACGCGCGCGCAAGATGGTGAACCTGGCGGAAGCTTACGAGCTGACGCGATTCGGCCGCTATTACGTGACCGCGGTGGTGAAAATTGCAGAATGGGGCGGCGAGGTTTTCACCAGTCCCTCGGCGCGACCGGTGGGAATCGCGACTGGCTCCACCTTGTGGAAGAGCACTTTCGGTGTGCCTGATGAAAAGGGCGGCGAGCCGGAATTGCGCAAATTTCACCTGGTTCAGGCGAATCACCTCAAAAAGCTGAGTTTATATGTGCGCGTTACCGATGACACTGAGACGGAATCTTATTATCTGGACACGCTTGGGCCGCTGGTGACCTTCAGCAGGCCGGAGCCGCAGCTTGATCGCTGGAGCAATCTGCATGTGTTCTACCAGGATTCCGCGCGCAGTTTTCGATATTTCGTGATTTCCCCGCTCGGCTTCATGCTGACGCGTCAAACGTGGGAGCTCGCAGACAGCAGGCCCGCATTGTCCGTGAATTCCGAAGGCCGAATCAGCGTCACAGGAGGTGTGCGGCGAATCAGCGCGACTGATCTGCCGCCGCCCGAACTCTTGAGCGAGAGGAAAGTGCAGTCACCAAAGCCGCTCGAGAGCGATAAAAAGATTGATGCTGAAAAAGCGGTTCAGTGATGCGTGGCTGCTGGCCATCGTCTCGTTCGCGCTGCTGCTGAGTTTTTCCGCGGCAGGGCAGGATGCCGTCATTCACCTGAAGAATGGGGACCGGATTTCAGGGCGCATCGTTTCTGAAAGTGCGACTGCGGTTCGGCTGACGAACAGGTTTCTGGGCAGCTTTGAGATTCCGCTGGCAGAAATCAGCAAGCGTGAAGCTGTGGCTCCCCCGACTCCCGCCCCTGCGACAAACGTCGCAACCACGGCGACGGCACCCTCTACGAATATTGTCGCGGCGAGCACAAATAAAGTCAGCACGAACGCGGTGGCGGCTGTTCCGCCGGTCAAAAAGGCAGAACCGAAACCGCCGTTGAGTCCAGCAAATCCCGAGGCAACGCCAATCGCCTCAACACCGAGTTACTGGAAGCATGACTTGCGCTTCGGAGTAAACCTTCGTTACGCAACGAAGGATTCCCACGAGTTCTTGTCGATTCTCAAGTCAACTTACGGCAAGCCTCCGTTCCGTCACATTTTTGACGTAAACTTTAAGTATGGCCGAGTCGAGGGTCAGCTTTCGGCGAACAGCCTGGCGGCGAGCGAGAAGACGGAATATCAGTTGAGCCCAAAGAGCTACGTGTTCAATTTGATTGGCGGCGGCTATGACGAGATCCGGAAGATCGATTATCAATTCGAGGTTGGCCCGGGCTTCGGTCTCGAACTCCTGAAGCTGACGAATTTCGTTTGGAAGACAGAAGTGGGCTTCAACTTTTTGCAGCAGGATCGCGCGGATGACACCCGGCAAAACACCTATTCGGTCCGTTTCGCGGAGATCTTCGCGTGGCGCATCTGGGAAAAGTTAACCGCCGATCTCAAAGCGGAGTTCTTCCCGAACCTGGACGAATGGGGAGAGTACCGACTCCGCATCGAGAGCACATTGCGCTACCCCGTTTCGAAAAATCTTTCGGTCAACTTGGACGTCATCGATCTCTACGACACGTTGCCGCCCGCTGGGGTGACCAAGAACGATCTTCAGATCAGATCAACCATTGGTGTCACTTTCTAGAGCCGCTTCCCACTTGCTTGCGCGGTTCACGGTTCCCTAGAGTGCGCGTGTGATTTATCTGCTGGTTGCGGTCGTTGCATATCTGATTGGGTCCATCCCAACGGGGTATTTGATGGCGCGAGCAAAGGGAGTGGATATCCGGTCGGTAGGCAGCGGGAACATCGGCGCGACAAATGTGTTTCGCGTTTTGGGAAAAGGGCCTGGAACTGTCGTGCTGTTGATCGATGCACTGAAGGGTTACATCCCGGCAAAACTGTTGCCGATGGTTTTCTACACGCGGATCGCCAACCCTGAATATCATTTTCAATATTTGATGATCGTGGCCGGGTTCTTCGCCATCATCGGGCACAACTACACCTGCTGGCTTCGGTTTAAGGGCGGGAAAGGAGTGGCCACGAGCGCGGGAGTTTTGATCGCGTGGGTGCCGGTGGCGCTGCTGATCACGCTGGGTTCGTGGATTGTGGTCTTTGCGGTGAGCCGCTACGTTTCACTGGCTTCCATTCTGGCGGCGGTGGTCTTGCCGTTCGCGGTTTGGGGCACACGTGAACGGCCGTTGATGATCGGCATTGCGACTGTTCTGAGCGCACTCGCGATTTATAAACATCGCGCGAACATTCAACGCTTGATTGCTGGAACGGAAAATCGAATCGGGAAAAAGAAGGTGGCGCAATGAAGGTGGCGGTGCTGGGTGCAGGCTCGTGGGGAACGGCGCTGGCTTTGGTGCTCTCGCGGAACCGACACGAAGTAATGCTTTGGACGCATCGCGCAGATCAGGCGGAGGAGTTGCGCGCCCGTAGGACGAACGAGCGTTACTTGCCTGGAATTCCGCTACCGAAGGATTGGGAGATCTTCACCGACTTAAAGGTGGCGGCTAACGAGGTGGATGCCGTCGTAGCGGCAATTCCATCTAAAGCATTTCGCGAGGTGATGTCACGGCTTGCGAACCTCCGGGTTCCGGTGGTGAGTGTCACGAAAGGGATCGAATACGACACTGGCATGACCATGACGCAGGTGCTGAAGAGTTGCGCGCCGGATGCGCCGCGCGCGACGTTGTCGGGTCCAACCTTTGCGATCGAAGTCGCGAAAGGTTTTCCCGCAGCAATCGTTTCGGCGAGTGATTCAGCAGGGGTTGCTGAGCAGGTGCAGACGCTTTTCCATCGGCCTGAATTCCGGGTTTACACGTCGATCGATTTGATCGGCGTGGAGCTGGGCGGCGCGTTGAAGAATGTGATCGCGATCGCCGCGGGGATCGGAGATGGAGTTGGATTCGGTGACAACAGCAAAGCTGCGCTGGTGACGCGGGCGTTGGCTGAGATGCGGCGGCTCGGGATGGCTTGCGGGGCGCAGGGAGAGACTTTTTCGGGGTTGAGCGGGCTGGGTGATTTGACGGCGACTTGCTTTTCGCAACAGAGTCGGAATCGGAAGTTCGGTGAGCGGCTCGGGCGCGGCGAGAAGGTGGAGCACGTTTTGGCGACTTCGACCAGTGTAGCGGAGGGTTATCCGACCGCACGATCGGCCTATAAATTGGCCAAGCAAATGGGAGTGGATGCGCCGATCATCAGCGAAATGTATGCATTCTTGTACGAAGGCAAGAATCTGAAGGATTCCCTGCGGGATTTAACGACGCGCAGTTCGAAAGCGGAGGATTAAGGCGGCCCGTGATTGACGGATTGCAGGGGAATTGCGTAGGTTTTGGACGATGGCCGTGGTTGTTTTTCTACTTTTGATTCCGGTCGCCACGCTGTTGCTGGCGGCTTCGGAATACGAGATTGAAGACGGCCGGGTGTGCACGTTTTTGGTAATTATGCTTTTATCGGCGTTGCTCGCGCCGGACGTGAGGAGCACGGTTTTTCTCGGGTGCTGTGGGGTTCTTGAATTTGAGCTGTCGCTGCTTTTCCTGAGAAAAGCCCATTCCTGAGCAGGTTTACTTCTGGCACTTCTTGCACCAGGCGGTGGTGCGGCCACCGATTGTTTCCCGAGTGAGTGGAACTTTGTGTTTCGGGCAAATGCCTTTGGCGGACCAGCGTTGGTGAAAAAGCCAGTTGTTGGGAACGTCGCCGAAGTCCTTGCTGATCTTTTTCATCGCTTCGCGCGCGACGAAACGCACTTCCGTGTAAAGGCGCGCGAGTTCCGCGGGTTTGAGCGTTCCGGACGCACGGTGGGGTGAAATGCCGGCGCGCCACAAAATCTCGTCAGCCATCCAGTTACCAATTCCCGGAAAGCCTCTCTGGTGCAGCAAAGCAGCTTTCACCGGCAAGCGACCGTGCCGCACGAGAAACTCGCGCATGTAAGCAGAAGTGAATTTCGGTGAAGTAACGGCGGTTCCGATAGCAGACCACCAGGTGGGAGCTTCTTTGCCATGGTGAATTAAGACGCGACCGAACTGGCGGGCGTCGTTGAAGATCAAAGCGCGATCTTTTTGGAAGAGGACAAGGTGATCGTGTTTCTCAGGAACATGTGAGGGTGCTGCGACGGAGATTTTGCCGGTCATGCCAAGATGCAGACCGAGCCAAAGATGGCCCGAGAAGCGAAAGAGCATTTGCTTGCCGGCAGACTCGGAGGAGACCAGTTTTCGGCCAACCAGTTTCTTGAAGAGCGTGAGGTCATTTCCGCGGAAAACGCGCTTCTCCGCGTTCAACTGAACGCGCAGCACCTTCGAGCCGAGGCCGGGATTCCACTGGCTCCGGTAATAATCAACCTCCGCAAGTTCAGGCATGGGGTGAGCATCCGGAGCGTGGTGCGCGCGGCAAGATCAAAACACGCTGAGCGAGCTGACTAGCGGCAGGAGCGAATGCAACGAATGCAAGGCGGGTTCAAGCGCTTGCTCGGTGCGTTCGAATTTCTCGGCGTAATTCGATTGCGCGGCTGCGGCGAGCATCCCAGCGGCGGCAAAGTTGCGCGTTGCGCCGTTCTCGCCGAAGACGACACGTCCGTTGGGAGCAAGCCACGGACGCACACGCTGTTCAAGAGCACGAGACCGTTTCGCAGATAGGTCGGAGATGCAAATCTCGTCGAAGGTGCCGGGTTGAAGATTGAAGGTGCTGGGGTCGCCCTTGAGGTAAAAGGCGCGTCCCAGGGGGTTATTCTGGAAAGTGCTGACGCGTGCTTCGCTTCCGGCCTGGTGCGCGAGCTCGCGGAGCTGTTCGATGGCTTCCGGAGTCGCTGCTTCGAACCACCAGGCGCAATCCCGTTCAATATGGAGAATGTTCATGAGCAGCAGATTGTCTGACGATGAACGAAACGTACAGGAGTTAAATAGGTGCTGTTACGCAAAGAATAGTTGAGGGAAACACTTAAGACCGGCGAAGAACCGACTTTTGCGATGAACGCAAAGCGCTACCCGTTACAAATTGGTAATGCGGCATCAAGCGCACGGAGGTTCATCCGATAAGGAACTCAGCAACAGCAACTTGCCTGCACGAGGGTAGTTCGACCGTGAGAGCGGTGACGCCCGTTGTTCTAATCGACAACTCAGGTTGCTGCGGGTAGAGTTTGCCGATTGTTTGTCTGAGCGCTTCAACGCATGAGTGAGATATTCTTTTGGATTTATGTAGTGGTCGCAGTGATTCTGCTCTTCGGCGCGGCGGTGTTCGTGCACGAATGGGGCCATTACTATATGGCGCGGAAGCGCGGACTGAAGGTTGAGGCGTTCGCGATCGGCTTCGGGCCGAAGATTTTTGGGTGGAAGAAGGACGGGATCGACTATTCCTGGCGCTGGATTCCCGCGGGCGGGTTCGTGCGCATCCCGCAGATGATCACTTCCGAGGCGCTCGAGGGAAAAGATAAAGCCGAACCGCTCCCCCCTGCCCCACCGATGTCGAAGATCCTCGTCGCCTTGGCTGGACCCGTCATGAACATCGTCTTCGCATTCGTGATTGCCAGCTTTCTTTATTTTACTGGTGTTCTGGTCCTGATCGATCCTTCGGTGATTGGTTATGTCGATCCAGCATCCCCAGAAGGCAAGTTGGGCATTCAAAAGGGTGACAGGATCGTCATGGTGGATGGGAAGCCGACGAAGTCATGGCAGGAAGTTCAGGAGGCGACAGTATTTGCTATCGTTAACCCGGTTCCGGTTGTCATTGAACGCAATGGCATTCGGCAGGAGTACAAACTAGAAGCGAAGCCGAGTACTTTGCTGGGCGGTAAGTACCTGAACCTCGAATCGCAAGACCATCCGGTGGTGGGTAAAGTGATGGATGGACCCGCTAAAGAGGCTGGCATTCAATCGAAAGACCTGATCCTGGAATTTGCGGGAGTAAAAATTGCGGGCATTCGACAGTTCTCGAAGATGGTGAATGAACGCGCTGGGAAGCCGACCGAGATCGTCGTGAAACGCGGTGACGAAAAGATTCCGCTGACGGTTACGCCACGCGGTCCGGATGGCGAAGGGCGGATCATGGTGTATTGGGAACAGACCAAGAACTATTACGAGCCGCAGAAGCCGGGGCCTGCGCCCTGGGTTGCGATCGGTGAAGTGGTCAACAAGACGTTCAAAACTCTGAATGCGGTTTTTTTCCGGTCGAAAGAGACTGGCGTGGGACCGAGCGATTTAGCCGGACCCATCGGAATCTTCACGATGTTGGCGCATCAGGTCAGTGTCGATTATCGGCTCGCGTTAAGTTTCCTGCTGCTCCTGAACGTGAATCTTGCGGTGCTCAACTTGCTACCGCTGCCGGTGCTTGATGGCGGGCACATCGTGATGTCGATCATCGAAAAGATCATGCGGCGACCACTTCCGGTGAAAATTCAAGAGTATGCGACCACCGTTTTCGCAGTGCTGTTGATTTCGTTCATGCTGTTCGTTTCTTTTCACGACGTGAAGCGCATCAAATCAGGTTTGTTCAAAGCGCTGTTTGAGCAGGAAAACCAAATTGGTGGCGACCGTCCCGTTGATCCTGGCGCGGAGCCAGCGCCAGCTCCTACGAAGTAATTGATTCAATCGATGCAGATGCAGTATTGCGTTTCTCCATTTCGCTTTGAGCGGCGGAAGGCCCGCGAGGTGGTGGTGGGAGATCCCGCCAAAGGTGGCGTTGTCATTGGAGGGAATCACCCAGTCGTGGTGCAGTCGATGTTGACTTGCGACACGATGGATACGGCGGCAGCGGTTCAGCAGACGCTGGATCTCGCGGCGGTAGGTTGCCAGATCGTGCGGATTACGGCCCCAACGGTGAAGGATGCGGCGAACCTGGAGAATATCGTTGCGGAGTTGCGCAGACGCGGGTGCTTTGTGCCTATAGTGGCGGACATTCATTTCAAACCGGAAGCCGCGATGGAAGCCGCGAAGTGGGTGGAGAAGGTGCGGATCAATCCGGGCAACTACGCCGACTCGAAGAAATTCGCGATCAAGGAATACACCGACGATCAGTATTTGGCCGAACTGGGTCGCATCGAGGAGAAGTTCACGCCTCTGGTAAAGCTCTGCAAGGAACTCGGTCGCGCGATGCGCATCGGCACGAACCACGGTTCGTTGAGCGACCGCATTATGAACCGCTACGGCGATTCGCCGCTGGGAATGGTCGAGAGCGCGTTGGAATTCGCGACGATTGCGCGCAAAAATGATTTTCACAATTTCGTGTTCTCGATGAAGTCGAGCAACCCGAAGGTGATGATTGAATGTTATCGCCTGCTGGTGGCGCGATTGAGCGCGTTGGGACCGGATTGGAATTATCCGATTCACCTTGGGGTCACGGAAGCTGGCGAAGGCGAAGATGGCCGCATCAAAAGCGCGATTGGAATTGGTTCGCTGCTGATGGATGGCCTGGGCGATACGATTCGAGTTTCGCTCACGGAGGATTCTCCACGCGAAATTCCAGTCTGCCGCGATTTGATCGCGCAAGTCCCCGTGCTCGCGAACACGAACGTGCCGGTGCAGGAAATCGCGTTGCCCTACGATCCATTCACTTTCAAACGCCGTGAGACTCCGGAAATCGAGCTTGCTCCGGGCGTGTTCTGCGGCGGTGAACAAACGGTGCGGGTAGTCGTTACTCAAGCCGCGTGGGACAAAGTCGCGCCACGTATTCGCCCGCGCGACGATGTGCGGCCCGAAGCGATTTACGAAGAGCTGAACGTCCAGGAGATTGATCCCACCGTCGATTTCAAAATCGCGTGCGAAACGCAACTCGTCACCGTAAAGGATGGCGTCGGTCTTCCGACGATTACAGCCTTTAGACTGCTCGCGGCGAAGCTGCATCGTCTTGGGTTGAACAATCCGATTCTGCTGAAGGATTGCACTTCCTTCGAATCCGTTCCGCTCGCGCCGGAGATTGCGTTGTTGCGCGCTTCGGTTGTGATCGGTTCGTTGCTGGCGGATGGAATTGGCGATGCGATTTTGGTTCGAGGCGAATCCGGCGCAGGTCAATCGCTGCGCCTCGCATTCAACATTCTTCAGGCCGCTGGATGCCGGAGTTTCAAGACGGATTACGTGGCGTGCCCGAGTTGCGGACGCACCTTGTTCAATCTGCAAACTGTGACCGCGCGCATCAAGGAACGGACGCAGCATCTCAAAGGAGTGAAGATCGCGATCATGGGTTGCATCGTGAACGGCCCGGGCGAAATGGCGGATGCAGATTTCGGCTATGTGGGCGGCGCGCCGGGGAAGATCAACCTCTACGTCGGTAAGAAAGCGATCAAATTCAACATTCCGGAATCGGAAGCGGTGGAACGTCTCGTTGATTTAATTCGCGAGCACGGCAAGTGGGTGGAACCGGAGAACGCTCCCGCTGATCTTGTAACGTCTCAGTAGCCGCGAACAGTTCGGCGGCAGATTCGACGAGATGAATTGTTGGATCGTCAATGTCACCGAACCAATTCCCGAACTCGACGAAGGCGCACGGCCCTTCCGCTGCAGTTATCTCGCAAAGGAGCTGAACGCGCGCGGCCACTCGGTCGTTTGGTGGACCTCCACCTTTCGCCATTACACCAAAGATTTCCGTGCACAGAAATTCACGAAAATCCCTGGCGATCTGCTCTCGTTTCGACTGCTGCACGGCCCCGGATATAAGCGGAACCGGTCACCTAGACGGTTGATTCATCACGATTGCGAGGCCGTTCAGTTTCGTAACGAGGCAACATCACGCAGCGAACGAACACCCGACTTAATTTTCGTCACGTTGCCCACCCTTTCCCTCGCCTCTGTAGCGGTGACAATCGCAGCAGACTTTGGGCGCTCCGCAGTCCTCGATGTGAACGACTGCTGGCCGGACCACTACTTGAACGTCTTGCCGCGATTGCTCCGCCCGCTCGCGAGGCCGCTGCTCAGCAACGAATATCGCAATCTCCGGAACACCTTGCAGAATGCGGCTGCTGTGACCGCGATCTCCAAAACGTATTTGGATTGGGCGCATAGTAACGCGATCACGCGCGACACGAACCGTGATCGAGTATATCCTATCGGCTGCCGTTCGCCGCAAAGAGACTCCAAGCCCGTCCTCTTTCCAGAAATTCTTACACGCTGCGGTTTGACCTCAAAGGACTTCATCGTCCTTTTCGCTGGAACGTTGGGCCCAGCCTTTGATTTTCAGGCGGTCTTGCGAGCGGCGGGCCTGCTTCGGCTAAGGTGCCAGAGAAACGTGCAATTTGTCTTCGCCGGCACCGGTCCCGAAGAAAAACGGCTTCGCCGGGAAGCTTCGAATCGTCCGAATGTGAAAGTGCTCGGATGGATCCAGAATCACGAGATACTGCAGCAGGTCGTAGCCAGCGCGCAACTCGGCCTTTGTCCCTACAAAGAAGGTGCATTCATGTCCCTTCCGAACAAACCGTTCGAATTCATGGCCGCTGGAAAACCATTGGTCTCCAGCTTGCGCGGCGAGCTATGGGAAATAATTGAACGCGAAAAGATCGGCGTTAACTACGAACCTTCGGATGCAGCATCATTGGCCGCATCGATTGCCGAGTTCACACGTGATCGCGTTCATCTGCAGCGGATCAGCCGGCAGAGCCGCATGCTCTTCGAGAATTCTTTTGATGCGGATTCGATTTATTTCCGCTTCGCTGTTTTCCTAGAAGATGTGGCGGCGGAGGGTCGAGATCCGGCGGCGGGAAAAAATCTTCCTTGAGACACTTTCCACTTTGGTGCGCTTGCTATTTGGGGCGCGGAGCACAAAAGTGCCTTCATGGAGAGCAAGTTGGCCCATGTGGTGGTGCTCGGGGCGGGCTTCGGCGGCCTGACTTTCTGCCATCACTTCAAGCATCCGAACGCGCGTATCACGCTCGTTGATCGCCAGAATCATCACCTTTTCCAGCCTCTTTTGTATCAAGTGGCGACCGCTGGGCTTTCAGCTCCCGAAATCGCGCAGCCCATCCGCAGCATTCTCCGCGATCACCCAAGTGCCACGGTGCTGATGGAGTCCGTCGAGGACATCAATCTTAACGAACGGACTGTCACCCTTTCGCAGCAAAAACTCCACTACGACTACTTGGTGATGGGGCTGGGCGGAATTACTACTTACTTCGGCCATCCAGAGTGGGAAGCGTTCGCGCCGGGCCTCAAGACTCTCGACGATGCAGTGCGTATTCGGCGCGACATTCTGCTCGCGTTCGAAAAAGCGGAGACCTCCAGCGCGCGCGAAGAACGCGAGCGCTTGATGACCATCGTTGTGGTCGGCGGCGGCCCGACTGGCGTAGAACTCGCAGGCGCTTTTGCCGAACTCGCCCGTCACGTCCTCGTCCGCGACTTCCGCCATATTGACGCCAGCCGCGCTCGCGTGGTTTTGATTGAAGCAAGCCCAGTGGTTCTTTCGCATCTCCCACAGGACCTCGCCGCCAGCGGTCAACGCCAGCTCGAAGCGCTCGGAGTAGAAGTCCGCACGAACACGCGCGTCACCGCGCTCACCGAAGGTTGCGTCGAAACGACCAGCGGAACGATCTTCGCCGAAAATGTGATCTGGGCCGCCGGTGTCGGAGCAAGCCCGCTCACCCGAAAACTCGGCGTGGAACTCGATCGTGCGGGGCGCGTGAAGGTTAAACCAGACTTAAGCCTTCCGGGCTTTCCGAATGCATTTGCGATCGGCGACATGGCTTCCCTCGTCGACGCAAACGGCGTCCTCGTCCCCGGCGTCTCGCCCGCCGCGATGCAGGAGGGCAAACATGTCGCGAAGATTATCGACGATGAAATGACGCTCGGTCCGAAAGCCAATAGACCCGCTTTTGAGTATTGGGACAAAGGCACCATGGCAACGATTGGCCGTTCTGCAGCCATCGCCAAAATCAAAGATCTCGAACTCACAGGTTTTACTGCGTGGATCGCGTGGCTTTTTGTTCACCTCATTTTTCTCCTCGGGTTTCGGAACAAAGTTGCCGTGCTGATGCAATGGTTCTATTCCTACATCGCGTACCGTCGAGGGTCGCGGATCATTACCGGGCTCACCTTCCGCAAACCCGCAGCTCCGACTCCGCATGATGCCGGTAAATCTGTCGCGGACAGAACGCACGTACCACTGAATGCCGCGCCTCAACCGGCGGGCGCCGCACCAGCCACCGCGCGGACGCGCTGAAAACCGTCCTGAAATTCCGGTTGGATTTTTGTCGTTTCTCTTTAGTCTTTTGCCCCGGCTGTTACGTCTAACGGAAAAACTGGAGGTTTTACGCAAAGTCCCTCATTGTCTCATAGCTTCGAACTGCGCTACTTTCTCGGAGTCGAAGCTCACAAAATGAAAAAAAGGCGCAGCGCACTCGCCCTAACTGCCCTGGTCTTCGGGAGCATCAGTTTTTGCTTTTTTATTACACATAATCCCGGCGGCTTCGTGCTGGGTTTTCTCTTCGGTCTGCTGACCCTCTGCTTCGCAATTCCGGCGATCATCACAATTTCACGGCGCCCGAATGAAGTTCGGGGCCTTGGCTTAGCTGCGGCCGGCACGTGCCTCGGCAGTCTGGCGATCGTTCTTTCGTTCATTTCGTTCACCGGAGTGGTGAATTCCAACAGGTCGCGGAATCATGACCGGCATCGGCATGATCAAACGATGCAGCGCGTGGAACATGCTGCAGCCACATTTCGCGATACTTCAGCTAGCGATTTCGATTCGAATCTTCCGATTGTCGTTCTGGACATGGGCAGTAACGGAACGCGGCGCCATCCCGACGGAACGCTGGTCCAGGCGAAGTTCATCGATACGAAAAATGGCCGCGCCAAGATGAGCGCCAAACCGGACCACCAGGGGCTGGCCACATTTCGCCCACGCGGACACAGCACCCGCAATCTGCCTAAGCGTTCCTATACGATGCATACCATGGACGCTTCCACCAACCAGGCCAAGGTTTCGCTGCTGGGTTTACCCGCGGAAGAAGATTGGGTGCTCTATGCTCCTTTCGAAGACAAATCCATGATTCGCGACGTGCTCGCTTACGAACTCGCGCGCCGCATGGGCCACTACGCACCCCGAACGCGCTACGTCGAATTGTTCATCACCCGCGGTGAAGGCAAAGTTTCGATGCGCGATTATTACGGCGTTTACGTTCTGGTCGAACGCATCAAACGTGGCAAACAGCGGGTCAACATTGAAAAGCTTGGGCCCGAAGACAATTCCGAGCCGGCAATCTCTGGCGGATACATCGTCAAACGCGATCACCACGACGACGACGGCGCGCGCTTTAATAGCAATAACGGCGGCCCATACTTTTACGTTTACCCGCGCGCGGAAAACATCACTGCGGAGCAAAAACGTTACATTCGCGGATACATCAATAAATTCGAGAATGCCCTTTATGGCGATGATTTTGCCGATGCGAAGAAGGGTTATGACGCTTACCTGGATGTGGATACGTTCATCGATTTCCACTGGCTAATCGAACTGAGCAAAAACGTCGATGGGTTTCGTTACAGCACATTTCTGACGAAAGATCGCGGTGAAAAGTTGAAGCCTGGTCCGCCATGGGATTGGAATCGCGCGTTCGGGAATGCGAATTATTACGGAGGAAATTCAACTAAAGGGTGGTATTGGGGAGTGCTGCGGCCAAATGAAATTTCATGGCATCACCGGTTGCGTGAAGACTCCGCCTACGTCCGCAAAAGCGCCGCGCGATGGCAGGAATTGCGTAAGGATGTTTTTGATCCGAAGAATATATCGAAGTTAATCGACGAAAAGGCCGCGGAGTTGGAGGAAGCGCAGAAGCGCAATTTTGAGCGCTGGCCGATTCTCGGGGAACATGTCTCGAGTAACTCTTACGTGGGAAATTCCTATCGCGAAGAAGTCCAGTGGCTGAAGAAATGGGTCGAAGGGCGGATCGCCTGGATCGATAAACAAGTCGTGGACGGCGGGAGATTGTAGCCGGCTATTGGGACGGATCAGTCCCATCAATCAAAGGGCAAATAGCCTTTTTGCAAGGCATACTTAACCAGGCCGGCGATGTTATGGACGTCCAACTTTTCCATCAGGCGCACGCGATACGTTTGGACGGTGGCCACGGTGATGTTCAGTTCTTCGGACATTTCCTTGATGCTTCTGCCTTTGGCGGTGCAGATCAGAACTTCCACTTCGCGGGGAGTGAGCTGGCGTTCCGGCTTCTCCTGTTTTTCCTTTTTGCCACCCGGGCGCTCGTATTCGTCGAAGACATAGCCCGCGACCGCTGGACTATAATATTTTTGGCCGGAACGAATCGCCTGCATAGCTTGAAGAAGCTCTTCCGGCGGCGCTTCTTTGAGGATGTAGCCGTGCGCCCCTGATTTCGCCACGTGCAAAACGTATTCGCGTGAGTTGTGCACGGTCACGATGAGGATCTTGGCGTCCGGCGTCGATTTGCGAAGCTGGCCGACTGCTTCCAGCCCGTTCAAGCCGGGCATGTTGATGTCGAGCAGAATGAAGTCGGGCTCATGCTGCTGCGCCATTTTTAGAGCTTCCGAGCCGCTGGATGCTTCACCGACCACCTCGTAATCCGGCTGATCAGACAAGAAGGAACGAATCCCTTCGCGCACGAAGGGGTGATCGTCGACCAAGAGCACGGATGTTTTTGTCATATCAGGTCAATACTCTTTCGGGGATTGTCACGGGCACGTGAATTGAAATCTTCATCCCGTTACCGGGCGAACTCGAAATTGAAAACACGCCTCCAACCAGGCTCGCGCGCTCGCGCATGTGCAGAAGCCCCAAGCCGGAATCGCGGCGCGGAGCATCCATTTTGGCAAGGTCCAAGCCGCAACCGTTGTCGGAGATCTCCAGCGCCACATAAGTTTGATCACCGGTGAGATCGATCTCGACGAGAGTCGCGCTGGAATGTTTTTCGACATTCGTGAGCGCCTCCTGGATGATGCGGTAGAGGGACAATTCCAGCGCGGGCGAAAAGCGTTCGGCGAAATCGCTGTGGGTGAAACGCACCTGAATCCCGCTATGAAGTTCAAACTCCTGGCAGGCGGAGCGCGCGGCGGCCACCAACCCGAAATCGTCTAGTTCTCCAGGCCGCAAATTGCGCGAAAGCCGGCGAACTTGATGCAAGACCGAATCGAGCATTTCCTTCGTTTTGCTGCAAGTTTCCTGCCATTTCGGGTCGGAGCGCAAAATCTGCTGTTCTGCGGTCTGGATCCGAAACTTTACTGACGCAATCGCTTGATTCACACCATCATGCAGTTCACGAGCGACACGGCGGCGCTCCGCTTCCTGCGCCTCGATAATGCTTTGCGGCAGCCGGTGGAGCGCTTCTTCGGCGCGTTTTTGTTCAGAGATATCCACCGCCATGCCAGCGACGAACTGCTCACCCGTGGCGGTGGTGAAGAGAAAGCGCAACGTCAGAAGTGTCCGCGCCTCGCCGTCGTAGCGCTTGAGTTGTTCATGCCGCTCGATTTTCGACTGTGTCTTGACCGCTTCAGCGTCGTTTGTGCGCATTTGGAAGGCGACATGGTCGGGCCACAAATCATAGTCGCTTTTCCCAACGATCTGCTCGGGGGCCAGTCCGGTAAAGCGCTGGAACATTTCATTGGTAAACACATACCGGAACCGATCGTCTTTCATCCACGCGAGCGCCGGTGCGTTCGTCATGAAGGTGGAGAATCGTCGCTCGGTTTCGCGGCGAGCTTCCTCGGCATGGATTCGTTCGAGCGCGCCCCCGCAGTAGTCGCCAAGCGCCTGGAGAGTGTTTGCATCCGCGTAGTTGAAACTGTCCGCGCGGGAGTTTTTCAAACTAATTACGCCGACAACGCGGGAGCCGTTGCGAATCGAAACGGAAATGCTTGAGCACATTACGTCTCCGCTGTCACCGTTCTCGCCCGATTCGAGGACCGGAGTCAGTTTTGAATCGCTACTGTAAAGTTCGATCGAGCAAACGTCGTGCGGAATCAGTGACTTGGCCGTTTGCGCGACGATGACGGCGGCTTCGCGCTCGGTGCGCGCAGAATGCAATCGCTGGCCGAGCTGCGAGAACGCAGCCACGGCGACGCCGACGCGCTTTCGCTCTTGCACTTCCGTAGCCAACTGGTGATTCGCGTGCGCCAGTTCGACTGTGCGCGCTTCCACGCGCGCTTCCAGTTTAAGATTTAGTTGGCGAATCTCTTCTTCAGTTTCCTTGAGTTTGGTGATGTCCAGAACGAAGCAAACACCGCGTTCGATGTCTCCGGCCAGTGAAGCTGCGCCGATCAAAATGGGAACCCGGGTGCCATCTTTGCGAAAGTATTCTTTTTCGAATGGCTTGCAGACGCCAGTCTTCTCTACTTCCGCGAGGCCGGCCAGATCGTGGTCCCGGTATTCTTGAGGAGTGAGCGCCTTCCAATCGAGCAGTCCACGATCCAACTCTTCCCGCGCGTAGCCCACCATCCTCAGGAAAGTGTCGTTCGCGTCGGAGATCGTGCCGTCTTTGTGCCAGAACAAAATGCCCACCATTCCAGAGTCCACAATGCGCCTCAGCCGTGCCTCGCTTCGTGCCAGCGCCTGCTCCGCTGCCTGGCGCTGCTGCAATTCCGTCTGCAAGTTCTCATACGCGCTACTTACTTCAGCGGTGCGCGACTCAACTCGGGTCTCGAGTTCCTCATTGAGGAGGCGCAACTGTTGTTCTGCTTCGGTGCGCTGGTTCACTTCCGTTTGTAGCGCTTGGGTCCGCTCGTTAACTACCAATTGCAGTTGTTTATTTCGCCTGCGGATTTGTCGCACCCGCCAGCGATATCCAGAAAGAAGCAGGCTAATTCCAGTCAGCACGGCCCCCGCTTGGAAGATCCCCGTCTGGTAAAATTGCGGCAGCACGGTGAATGCGAGGACTGCGCCAGCTTCGTTCCAAACTCCTTCATCGTTACAAGCTTTGACTCGAAAAGTGTATTTGCCGGGCTTGAGATTATAATAAACTGCCTGCCTGTCGCGGGGACCTTCCTCCTCCCATTTCACGTTGCCCCCGTCCAACATGTGCTTGAATAAAACGTTGTCTGTGTTCTTAAAGGACAACGCGGTGTAATCGATCTGCAGGCGCCTCGCGCCGGGAGAAACTTCGCTGAAGGCGCCGGGCGAATATTCTGCTTTGTCAACCGTGACTTTGCGCACTAGAACCGTCGGTGGAGCGGGCAAGGGGCGATCTGCTTGTGGGGGAAAGCTCGTCAACCCCTCGCGCGTGCCAAACCAAAGCGTTCCGTCGCTGGCCAGCAACCCGGAGGGACTGGAGTCCTCGCCACATTCGCTGGTCGCGAGGCCATCGCGCTTCGTGTAAAGGCGCGTGATCACCTTCTTCTCGCGTCCCTCCGCGATCGCTTCCAATGCTGATATGCTCACCCGCTCGATGCCCTGATTGCCAGCGAGATATAAATCGGTACCGGAACGAACAATTTGGTAAATGCGGTGGTGAACAAGGCCCTGGCGAGAGTCGAAACGCGTAACGTGGCCATCTTTCATCCGCAGCAGTCCTTCGTCCCGGGTTCCTACCCACAACGTGCCGTTTGTATCCAAAAGCAGCGTTCGGACAGACATGTTTGTCGCCTGTGGGACGTAGATCTGGTCGAACTTGCCGTTGGAATAGCGAACGAGGCCGTTCTGCGTGCCGATCCAGACCGTTCCATTCGTTTCTTTGGCGAACGACCGAATGTGTGAATGTAAGTAATCTGGCCCTTGCAACGGGCGCATCTGCTCGGTTTTCTTGTCGTAAACCGCTATTCCACCGCGCGCGGTGCCTAACCAAATCTCCGCTCCCATTTCGGCCATCGAGGAGACTGAATCGGACGGTAACCCATCCGCTCTGCTGAAAAATTTTCTCCGCCCATCCGCCGAAATCCGGATGAGACCGGCATCGTGCATTCCCACCCAAAGGTCGCCTTCCACCGTCTTCAGCAGCGAACGAACGTCGGCGCGTTTCGGAAATTCGTCTTCACCGAGCGGGACCTGCGTGAAATTGCAATGGGAATACTTCAACAGACCTCCGCCCCGTGTGCCAATCCACAAAGTCTCAGCGCCTTCCTCCAAAACGCAGGTTACATTCGGCGAAGGCAATCCCTGCGTTACCGTAACTGCCCGGCCTTCATGCAAACGAACGATTCCGGCGAAATGGGTCCCAATCCAAATGAGCCCTTCGCGGTCCTCGAAGATTGATAAAATGTCGTTTTCGGAGGGTTCCGTTGAAACGGTCAGCCGAGATATTCCCTCTTGCTTGATCCTGTATGCGCCATCCAGCCGCGTTCCGATCCAAAGCGCGCCGCTCGCATCAAAAACTAAGGCGTTGACATGCTCCTTCCGCATTTCCTCCGCCCCGAGAGGGACGCGTTCTACCAGGTTCTGCCGATAACGGAATAACCCTGCGCCTTCGCAGCCAATCCAGATGGTGTCCTTTTGTTTCTCGTAAGCCAAAGTCTTGATATACCAATCAGATGTCTCGATCCCCATCCGCGTCACGAGTTCGAACACGTCCCCCTTCAATCGATAAACCGCTCCAACCCGGACACCAACCAGGACAGTTCCGTCGTCCATCGCTTGGACCGCGGTTACTCGCGCGTTTGGCAATCCTGCCTCGCTGCCGTATCTCGTCACTCTGCGCCCGTCCCATTTGAGCAATCCATCTTCACTCGCTACCCAGATTGTGCCATCCGCCGACTCCGCGATCCCATGCACCTCCGTCTCCGCGAACTCCGGCGCTGGCGTGTCGAACTGCTCGCCGCGAAAACGGCACAACCCCCCGGTTCTGGTCCCGACCCAGACGGTCCCATCGCGCGCGACCAGCAGGGAACTTACGAAATTGTGCGGTAGCGGAATTTTGGAATGCTCAGTGAAGACTTCGAAGTCAAAGCCGTCAAAACGGACCAGTCCGGTCTCCGTCCCCATCCAGATAAAGCCATGCAGATCCTGTGCGATGCAGTTAATCGCATTCTGCGGCAGGCCATCGTCGCGCTCCCACCTCTGCCGCACCAACTGCAATAAAGTACGATCCTGTTCAAAAGCATTTGCCGGCGCCGTGGAAACGAGCAACACGCAAAAAACTCCAGCGAGGCGCGCGAGTTCTCTTAGGAAAGGAAAGGACATGATGGGCGATTAAACAGTATAGGCCGTCGCTTATTGTCGCTGAAGAAACGCTAATCGCAATCTCCAATTCGCGGGCGAAAACCCTTCCCATCAGGTCTGCGGGCCCTCACACTTCGCGGGTTGAACCTGCTGCGCTTCAACTACTGGGAACGCGAACCCTCGGGCGAAGAGTGGGAGATCGAACCGCTTTCCTTCGGCAAGTTCAGCTTGATCGTCGGACGGAACGCGGCGGGAAAAACTCGACTCCTGAAAGCCATCGCACGCGTAGCTGCCCAACTCAGCGGCGAGGCAAGAGTTCTTCAACGCGAGTTTCGCTACGAATTGGAGGCAGATTCACATGACCTTAGCGGAAAAAAAATTTGGGCGCAGTCGCTACAATACTTGCCCTTCAGCGGAGGCATGAACTTGAAGGTCGCCAGCGGCGGGACGAACGCATTTCTTGACGTCGCAGAAGTCTTTGCCAGGGGTCACAAGGATTTCGGCGATTCATTCGAGGCGAAGGTTCGGGAACGCCTCAAGCGAGTTGCTTACCCGGTCGAATCTTTCCGGCTGCAAGAACCCTTGCGCCTGCTGGTGAAACAACCCGGGCGAAAAGCGGCGGTCGCCTTCAGCAAACTATCCCAGGCGCAGCAACGCGCGACCACGTTTCTAAGCATCGTTACTTTATTGGAACTCGAAGGACGTTCGGCGACTCTCCTCGTGGATGACTTCGGCGAAGGCCTCGATTATGAAAGCGCGATTCAACTCACCAAGCTTCTGCTCGAACTAAATTCGCCGCTCCAGTTCCTCCTCACGAGCAACGACCGTTACGTGATGAACACCGTCCCGCTCGAACATTGGACGGTGCTGGTGGAGGAGGGCACGAGGACGCGTGTGTTCAACTACGCGAACTCGCGCCAGAAATTTGACGATTTCAAATTTACGGGTTTGAGCAATTTCGATTTCTTTTCGATGGATTTCGCGCGCGCTGCGGAATGAAGAAGATCGCGATCTTTGTCGAAGGGCAGACAGAATTGCTCTTTATTGACCGATTGATCCAGGAGCTCGCAACCGAGTCCGGCCTCGCGGTTGAACACGCCGAAGCGATCGGCGGCGCGGTGCGCGCGCGCAAAATCAACATCCTCAAGCAAACGACCGTTCAACCGCATCATCGCTACTACGTGCTAATCGTGAACAGCGCTGGCGACAGCAATGTGAAAAGCGATGTAATCGAGCGCTACTACTCGCTGAAACGTTCTGGCTACACTGCCGTTTTCGGTTTGCGCGATGTCTACGGCCAATTCCAATACAAAGATGTCCCACGGCTCCGCGCGATGATGAAGGTAGGCCTGCCTGAGATCGACGAGGAAGGTCCAAGTATCGACCTATTTCTGGCGATCATGGAGATTGAAGCGTGGATTTTGGGGGAGTACACGCACTTCCAACGCATCAGCAAAAGTCTTAGCCCGGAACGAATTCGCGCCGCTCTGCGTCTCGATCTTGAGCGAGATGACCTTGAGCAACGGTGGCATCCAGCGGAGGATATCGATCGGATCTACAAACTCGCCGGCCAGCGTTACACCAAGCAGCGCAACAATCTGGAACGGACCCTCGACCTGCTCGATTTTCGCTTTTTTATTTCGAAGGTGGCTCGAAGATTTTCCGATGCCACGCGTCTAATCTCTCTGTTAAACAACCAGCTTTCCGGCTAAGGCAACCGGTTCGGTGGTGCAAGGCTTCTGCCGGGCATTTCCAGGCTGAGTTGAGTTTTAAGGCAATTCATAGTACTTAACTTTTATGAGGATACGTAGGGTCTATTCTTTGGGGGCGTTTTCCGTCCTGTTGATGCTTTTCGTCGCGTGTGAAACCGCGCCCATCACCGGTCGCCGACAACTGAACTTCATCGGTGCGGGCCAGGAAATGCAACTTGGGATGAGTGAATTCGAGAAGATGAAAGAATCCACTCCGATCAGTCGCGACCCAGCGCTGAACGAACTGGTCCAGCGCGTCGGCCGCAAAATCGCCGCCGCGGCCAATGAAGATCTTCCCGGCGCCCAATGGGAGTTCGTCGTTTTCGACAGCGAACAGGCGAACGCCTTCTGCCTTCCCGGAGGCAAGGTCGGCGTTTACAAAGGAATCCTTCCCATCACCCGGGACGAAGAAGGTCTCGCCGTAGTCATTGGCCACGAAGTCGCGCACGCCGCGGCTCGTCACGGCGCGGAACGCATGAGCCAGGCACTCGCCGCGCAAACGGGCGGACAACTACTGGGCGTCGCGCTTTCCAGTGCGGATCCACGCGTGCAATCCCTTTTTCAACTCGCATATCCCATCGGCGCTCAAGTCGGCGTTCTGCTGCCCTACGGCCGCAAACAGGAATCGGAGGCCGACCGCATTGGCCTCCACTACATGGCTCGCGCGGGATACAATCCCGAAGCCGCCGTCGGCTTCTGGCAGCGCTTCTCCGCTTATAACGAATCGAAAGGCGGCAAAGGCGGCCCTGCGTTCCTCCGCACGCACCCGGTTGACGAGGTCCGCATCCGCCAAATCCAGGAATGGCTCCCGGCCGCGAAGGCGGAGTATCGCACCGACGTGATTTCCTCGCCGGCACGTTGATGTCGACGTTCACGCGTCCATTTATCGCGGTGAACATCGCGATGACTGCAGATGGAAAGATTGCGCCGGTGAACCGGCGCTTTCGGCCATTTGGCAGCAAGCGCGACCAGGACCACATGATGGAACTGCGAGCTGGCATGGACGCGGTTATGACCGGGGCAACCACGGTCGCAAACGGTAAAGTGACCCTGGGCCCGGGTGGCAAAAAATATCAGCGTCAGCGACTGGAAAAGGGGCTTGCTGAATTCAATTTACGAATCGTCGTGAGCCGCACCGCGTCCATGAGCCCGCGGGCGCATATTTTCACAAAGCGTTTTTCGCCAGTGATTGTCCTCACCACAGAAGCCGCTCCACATCCAAAACTCAAAGCACTAGCGGCGGTTGCTGACGAACTGCACGTGACACCTGGCGAGCAAATCGACTTTCCGGCTGTCCTTCGTTGGTTCCGCGAAAAATGGAACGTGAAAAAACTGCTGTGTGAAGGCGGCGGCGAACTTAATGCGCCACTCTTCCGCCTCGGCCTTGTCGATGAACTTCACCTGACCATTTGCCCCCTAATTTTTGGCGGACGCAAAGCACCCACGCTTGCAGACGGCGAAGGGATCGAACACCTCGTCGAGGCAAAGCGCTTCAGGTTAAAGCGGCAACAAAGGTTTGGCGACGAGCTCTTTTGCGTGTTCGCTCGAGAATAGAGCAGTGCTGCTCGTCTTTGACGTAAATTCCTGCTTAAGTAGCGGCATGAAACTGGGTCCCTCGTTCTTAGCGCTCGTCGCTGGAGTTTCCGCGTGTATCCATTCTGCCGAGTTGAAGATTGGCTTGATCGGCCTGGACACTTCACATGTGACCGCGTTCACGGAACTGCTCAATAATCCCACCAATAAAAATCACGTCCCCGGAGCGAAGGTCATCGCTGCATTCAAGGGCGGCAGTCCGGATATCGAATCCAGCCGCACTCGAATCGACGGTTATACCACACAATTGCAGCAGAAGTATGGCGTCCGCATTCTGCCCACGATCGAAGAACTCTGCCGCGAGGTGGATGCTGTCATGCTGACGAGCGTCGATGGGCGGCCGCATCTCGAACAAGCGCGACCTGTGATCGCCGCGCGTAAACCGCTCTTCATCGACAAACCGCTCGCCGGGTCGCTAAAAGATGCAGTTACCATTCTTCGCCTCTGCAAGGAATCGGACGTGCCGGTCTTCTCGTCGTCATCGTACCGCTTCTACGATAGCCTCACCGAATTAAAGAAGACGGACGTGGGTGAGATTAAAGGCGCGATTTCTTACGGTCCATGCACCTATGAGGAGCACCACCCTGATCTCTTTTGGTACGGTGTTCATCCTACGGAAGCGCTTTTCGCTGTTCTCGGTGCGGGCTGCGAAACCGTCACCCGGGTTCACACCAAAGATACCGACGTTGTCACTGGCATATGGTCGGATGGGCGTGTGGGCACCATGCGCGGGCTGCGGAATGCGGCGACACCGCACAAAGTGATTGTGTTCGGAACGAAATCAATTGCGGAACAAAAAGGAACGGGCGATTACGCGCCGCTGCTTCGCGAGATCGTTGCTTTCTTCAAGACCGGCAAATCTCCTGTTCCGGCGGAGGAAACCCTGGAGCTGTTTGCGTTCATGGAAGCGGCCGATGAAAGTAAGCGTCAGGGAGGAAAACCGGTCAAAATAGCGGACGTCCTGGCCCAGGCCGGCCACACTCGCCCCTAAGAAGGCTCCCGATAGAACCATAGGGGTTTGTCCGCCCCAAAAACAGGTGCTTTCCTAATGGTTGCGTACAGTCGGAAACCCTAGGCTCCCCATCAGAGTCGATAAAATAAATTTTTCAAATACGCTATGAATACGAATACGCAAACGGCAGAAGGAGCCATGAAAACCACCGCTGATTCAGTGGGCGCTCTGGCTGAAAAAGTGCAGGAGACCGTTCGTCAAACGCAGGCGCGGCTCAACGAGTTACAGCACGATTTGGTGGACCGCACCAAATACGCGGCTGAGTCCACGGACGCCTATGTTCACGAGAAACCTTGGAACGCTGTGTGCGCTGCGATGGCCGTCGGCTTCGTCCTCGGTGTGATTATTGGCCGCCGCTAACTTATGGCGAGCACGAGTTCTTCGGGTGCGCCGCCCCCGGCCGGGGTGGTTGATACGATTCGCTCATTCATGGCGAGCTGGGTCGCGGTGGTCAAAACCCGCGTCGAGATCCTCTCAGTGGAGTTGGAAGAGCAACGCGAGTGGCTCGAGCACCTGATGTTAATGGCAGTCGCGGCGGGTTTCCTGATCAGCCTTGGCTTGGTCATGCTGACGATTTTTATCGTGGTGCTGTTCTGGGAAACAGATGCCCGACTCTGGGTGCTCGGGGGATTCGTGTTGATCTACCTGGGATCGGGTGTTGGGTTATGGCTCGCGCTGCGGGCGAAAATTAAGAACAGGCCGAAGCTCTTTGCTTCCACCTCGACAGAACTCGGAAAAGATTACGCCGCTTTGCAGCCGCGCACGCCCTGACGCATGAACCGCCTCGAAGAGCTCGCGGCCCGCAAGCAGGCATTGCTGAACAAGTCCGAAGGCGAACGAACCCGAATCGCTCGGACTTACTACGGGTGGCAGGCGCGAACTCACGCCGCGCGCCAGGTCACTCGGATTTTGAGAAATCCGATCGTGCTCGCCGGGATCGGATTGCTCGCGCTGAAGATGCCCTGGCGCAGGACTTATAAACTCGGCGGTTGGGCGTGGAAATCGTGGCGGCTGATTCGAACGATTCGCCGCATGTGGATTTAAGCTCAGGAATTTGAAGTGAAAATTGCCACGGAGAAGTGGGGCTAAACTTTTACTAAGCATTGTTATGGCAGCATCAGCTTCGAAGAACGGTAGCAAGCATCGAATTCTGCTCGTGGACGATCATCCGATCGTGCGGCAGGGCCTCGCCGAGATGATCGACCAGGAACGCGACCTGCAAGTGTGCGGGACAGCGGAAGATGTGCACAAAGCGCTCGACGCGCTTGAGAAGGTTAAGCCTGACCTGGTGATCGCGGACATTTCACTGAAAGGGAGCAACGGGATTGAACTGCTCAAGAATATCAAGGTTCGGTATCCGCGCACGTTGGTGCTCGTGCTTTCGATGCATGATGAATCGCTCTATGCGGTGCGCGCGCTGCGGGCGGGCGCGGCGGGCTATATCATGAAGCAGGAGGCGACGGAGAAGGTGCTGACTGCGATTCGGTTGGTGCTGACTGGGGAGATCTATCTGAGCGAGAAGATGGAAAAGAAGATGATGCATCAGCTCGTCGGGGGGCGCACCGCGCGGACGGGTTCACCAATTGAAGATTTGAGCGACAGGGAGTTGGAAGTCTTTGGATTGATCGGCCAGGGGCACGGGACTCGGCAGATTGCGGAGGAGCTACATCTGAGCATCAAGACGATCGAATCGCACCGGGCACATATCAAGGAGAAGTTGAATCTTCGGACGGCCACGGAGTTGGTGCAGCACGCGATTCAGTGGCGGGAGGCGTAGTCCTTTCGCGACGACTCGGCGGGGGCCTCGGACCACCGACACTTTTGAAACGCAAAAGCCGCTCCACCCGGAGCGGCCTGCCCGCAAGCGGTTTTTTTCGAACAGGATCACGCTCGCAGGTCCAGTACGCCTATCGGCCAGAGGCGGGGCGACTTGAGACAAAGGTAAGTTCATCATCGATTTTTCTAATCGTTTTGCGTGCGTACTCTGAGGGGCGGATAGTTCTGTAAGTCCAATGGTGGGCGAGGAAGAGCCAGAGGAGTGCGTTGGCGAGGACGATCGTGAACCCGGTGAAGCCCATCCGAAACATGGCGACGAAGAGATTTTCGACGAAGAGTTGTTTGTTCATGACAATGAATGGAAGGGCGCAGATGAAGATGGGGATGGGGGGGGCGGCGAGGAGGATGAGGGCGATCCAGGGGGCCAGGATTTGGCGTTTGAGTTTGAGGGAAAGAGCCATGCCGAGCCAGCCGAGCGCGAACCATAGGATGGTGATCAGGAACGCGGCGCTCAAGACTGCGAGGCAGGCGACGTAATACGGAGCGTATTCGTTGGGTATCGAAGAGCGAATGAAAAGGTGGCCGACGGGACGAACGATGAATTCGACCCAGTTGAAGCTGGGATATTCTCCGATGATGCGAGTGGCTTCGATGATGTAGTTGAGAGTGAATGCGTGGAGCGCAAAGAGGAGAAGGGCCGCGCCCCAGAAACGCCGAAGGAGGCCGAGCCAATGCCCGCGAATGATTTGGCGGGTCGTTATGGGTGTGCAGGTAATGAGTTCGAGCGCGCCGGCTTTGCGGTCGACGGCGAAACGTTCGCTGGCGGCGGCGGCGAAGCGGAAACAGAAGGCGAGATAGAGGAGTGGGAGCCCGGCGATCCACGCAATCATTGGCGTGAGGAAGCCATCGGTTGGCATCATAAATGGCACATTGCGGCCAGCCCACGAAATGCCGAACGCCAGCAGGAGCAGGAAAGCGGCGAACCCGAAGGGGCCGAAGCGTTCCCGGCAGGAGAGCCAGAGGATAGGGTTCATCTGGAGGAGGCGGGTTCGCATTTTGCGACGAGCCTCGCCCGGGCCGTACTTGAACCAATGCCAGGCGGAAGAAATGTAGCGTGTCCTTTTTGCGGTTTTGCCCTCTTTCCACACGCTGGGCAACAGGAGATTGGTTACCGTGAAGAAGGCAAGAGCGATGAGCATCTGCACGCCCAATGCGGTCCAGATCCGATTGCCGGGGAGCATCGCGGCGTTCGGGCCGGACATGTAAAGGGAGTAGGCCGGGGTGAACAGATCCAGCCAGTCCGGATAGTTCCTCCTGAGCGCGACTTGCACGAGCGCAGCAATCAAAGGAACTCCGAGGACCAGAAAGCCGAGAATAAAAAGTGAAAGCACGGTGGCGACCCAGGTTTTGCGGCAGACGGTGGAAGCGAACATGCCGACGACGAGCGAGAGGATGAGCGTGACGATCAGGACGACGGAAGTTCTGGCGAGGGATTGAAGATCGGTTCCGCCAAGGAGTAGGGGCAGAGCCATGATCGGGAGGATTGAAATGATTGAGTAGAGGGCGAGGAGTCCGTGGCCGACGAGTTTTCCGAGGGAAATGGAAGTGCTGTTGAGATTGGTGAGAAAGAGGAGGCCGAGCGTGCCGTTGTTGTATTCTTCGTTGACAGAGTCGGCGGTGAGGGCCGGGCCAACGATGCAGGCATAGAAAAAAGCGAACCAGCTCAGGACGTAGAAGAGTTGCTCGCCGGGAAGTGGCCGCGCGCGGAAGAGAGTGACGAACCAAAGCGAAAAACCGCAAATGAAGAGCGCGACGACTGAGCTAAAGATGCGGACACGGAAGCTGCTGCGCTTCCGTGCGGCGACCCGGAGTTCCCGCCCGGCAACCGAGAGGAATTGCATCTGCCGGTGAGAGTATGGGAAGGCATGTTCGGAAGCGATGCTGAACGAAGTCACTGAGAGATACGGGAAGGAGGGGGAAATGGCTTTCGTGAAATGTAGACAAGAGAAATGAATGGAAATATGCGAAATGGCGGGGCTTTGGCGATGGCGGGAAAGGAAATCTTTCACGCCAGTGAATGAAGAACAGGAAGTGGAATTTGGTGGAACAGCCGGAATTGCGGGCGGTTCGTAAGAGATTCGGCTGGAAATAACAGCCCGTTGGGCAATCGAGCGGGTGGGCTTATGCGCCGTGGTTTTTGGTATGCTTCGGCGCCTTTTCTTAGGTGCTGAGGCGGAGAAGTCGTCGTCAAAGTTTATCATTTCAATGGGTTGCGTCGAAAATGTTGACTCTGGGGCGCACAAAACAGGTTTGCGCGAGCGTTCCGTCGGTGTTCGCCATAAGGTTCGAAAGAGGGCGGGAAGAGGAACGAATGAATTTAAACGTGACCCTAGAAAATTCCGGTAAATTCTGGAAACACGGGCCTTTCGTGAGGGTCTGGAGGCGATAAAACGCGATAGGAAGCGATAAATCAGGTATTTAGGAAAAGCCAATGAAGGCCCGGCATCACTGGCAGGAATACGGTCCGAAAGCGGCGGGGCAGTTCGTACGCGCATACGGTGTCCTTTTTTTCTTCAGCCTGTGGACAGACGAATAGCGTTCGCGCCGCGGGGGTGAAGAGAAGTTCGGATCAGTCACTCGACTGGCGAAACTCTATTCAACCTCGTCTGCCTTGTTCAGGCTGTGGCGTTGATTAGAGCAGATCGTTAGTCAAGTTCCAAGAAAAAACAGAATTGAGCGGTCGTTTATTGTGAAACATAATGTTACATGAAAACCGCGTCAGTCCAGGATTTGCGCAGAACTTCCGCCGGGTTCTGGCATGGACCGAAGAAGGAGAAGAAGTTTCGATCACGATGAGGCGAAAGGAGATAGCACGCCTGGTACCGCGAAGGCGGAAGAAAGTTCCGGCGCGTCCGTACCCTGATTTAAAAAATGCGGTTAGAGCGCGTGTTTGGTACGAAAGTAATTCCCGACGCGGCGATGGCGCGGATCATGGACAATAACAAGGGATCGATCTGAGAGCGTACTCGTTTACCGGGGCGCTAAGATGAGCAGTGCTTTACCCGAAGGTTGCGTTTTGATACTGATTTCGAGCAACCCTTTATGAAGCTGCTACTGGCTGCGGTGTTTTTGGCGCTATTTGTTGGCTGTTCGAAACAGGAGAATGCCGCGCCGACGGAAGGTTCGAGTCATGCTGAGGCGACGGCTGATTTGCCGGGGATCGATGCGCGGACGAATCGACTGAGCCGGAAGGAATTTTTCGCGCGGATTTATGTGCCGGCTTATGAGCAGGTGGGGAAGAAGGATCCGAGGTGGGATGAGGCGGCAAAAGCGTATTTGAATATTCTCGCGGCGGAAGCGGGCGAGGAGGAGCACAACCATGATGCCGAGCATGAGAAGGTAATTCAGGCGGCGCGGGAGAAGGTGATTGCGAGCGGGTGTAAGGATCCGCTGGTGCGTTACATGATTTTGCGGCAGACGCGGGATCCATGGAGGGCGCATGAGGAAGGGACGAACGATTGGGTGCAGGTGGCGCACGAATTAGACGGCAGCGGGTATCATCAATACTGGAAATTCTTTTCGTATAAACGCGCAGCACAAGCGTTAAAATCTGGTTCGCCGCGGACGAATTCGCCTGCGGTGGTGCATTACCGCAGCGAGACGAGCACGCGATTGGTGCAGTTGGTTAAGGATTATACCTTGCCCGCTTCGGTGATGTACGAGGCGGTGAACAGTTGGATCAACGAGGATTTATCGAGCGCGAAGAATTTGCGGGAGTGGACATATCAGCAAATCGAACCGGCGATGATGCAGGGCTGGGGCGACAGGGTGGAGCCGCACATTATTCGGGGAGCGTTCAACATTAAGTATGCGTGGGATGCGCGAGGTGGGGGCTGGGCAAGCACGGTCCCGGAAGATGGGTGGGAGAAGATGCGGGAGCGGCTGGGAATCGCGCGCCGTTCGTTGAGCGCGGCATGGGCCATCGAGCCGCAGGAGACGATTGCGCGCCAGATGTTGTCCGTGGAATTGGGAGACAGCCAAGGACGCCCGGCGATGGAGATGTGGTTCAATCGCGCGATGCAGGTGAACCCGGCGAGCTATGAGGCGTGCGAGGCGAAGTTGTATTGGCTGATGCCGAAGTGGCACGGTTCACGAGAAGATGTGATTGCGTTCGGACGCGAATGTCTGACGAACAAGAACGGCAATGTTCCGCTCATTTTGCAGGAAGGGCATCGGCAATTGGCGACCTGGCACGAACAAAGCGGCAAGGGGAAGAAGGATGATTACTGGAAGCTGCCGGGCGTGTGGGAAGATTGCAAGGCGTCGTTCGAAGCGTTCTTCGCAAACAATCCGGACGGGATCGGCTGGCGGCACAATTACGCGCTGGCGGCGTACAAATGCGAGAAGTGGAACGACCTGCGGAAGCAAATCAAACTGCTTGGGCCCGTGAATTACTCCTACTTCGGCGGGAAAGAGGCTTTTGATGAGATGGTGCGAAAGGCGGAGGAGATGGGGAGGGAATAACCCCGAAGGTATTCAGACCTGGAAATGCCCGTGGGACGTGGATGCCGCGTGCAGGCATGCGCACGAGGAGAGGTTTCTGCTTTGGTTACTCGGGACGAACCTTGTTCCAGCTTTTTGCGAAATCAAGAGGCGAGGTGCAATTCCGGTCGTTGATTCTTAACGCACTCCAGGCTGAGGGTGTAACCGCTCTTGCTTTCATCGACCGCGACGCCGCGGAGTGAATTGAGGAGGTCCAGTAAATCCTCACAGCGTAGCGGTTTCATCCAAAAGGTGGTGGCGCCGAGTTTGTAGCCGAGATTAACTAAATTGAGGTCCTGCAGGCCGGAAAGCATCACCGCAATGGAGCCAAGGCCGTTCTGGAAGTGAGAGGTACAACGGCTTAAGACATCCACACCGCTGACCGGCGCCATGGCGAGGTCCAAGAGAAGCAGGCACGGCAACGCGCGAGTGGAGTATACGCCTTCACCATCCAGAAAACTGATACATTCGCTCCCGCCGGGCAGAGTGGTGATGGGATTGAGAATCTTGCACTGCCTGAGAACTCGCACTGCAAGGAGAGCATCCTCGGGTGAATCGTCGACAATGACTAAAGGCAACATAACGAAATGTGCTCCCTTCTCTACGTACTCCTACGTATAATGGAGACTAGCCCCAAAACCGCGCTTGGCGAGGGGAAAACTAAAAAATCCTCGAAACGGCGCTTTTCGGCTTAATCTACGGCCTGACGCGCGCCATTGGAGCAGTATTGATATTCAAGGGGTGGTTCTTTAGGTTCTGCGCGCCTTTATGGAGAAAGTTGTCATTATTGGGACGGGATGTGCGGGGCTGACGGCCGCGCTTTATACGGCGCGGGCCAATTTGGAGCCGCTGGTGCTGACGGGCACGATGCCGGGCGGCTTGCTGACGACCACAAGTATTGTGGAGAATTTCCCCGGGTTTCCGGAAGGGGTCGACGGTTATGAGCTGATGACGCGGATGCAGAAGCAGGCGGAACGGTTCGGGGCGAAGATCAAGTTTGCGACGGTGGAATCGGTGGACGTGTCGAAGAAGCCGTTCCGGTTGGTGGTGGATGGTGAGATGGTGGAGACGCAGACGTTGATCATCGCGACGGGTGCTGGTCACCGGCACCTGGGACTGGAGAGCGAGAAGTTGCTGGATAAGAAAGGTGTGACTTATTGCGCGACTTGCGACGGGGCATTGCCGGTGTTCCGGAATAAGCCGCTGGTGGTAGTGGGCGGTGGCGACTCCGCGTGCGAAGAGGCGACTTACCTGACGCGGTTTGGGTCGACGGTGTATTTGATTCATCGGCGAGAGACGCTGCGGGCGTCAAAAGTGATGGCGGCGCGAACGTTGACGAACCCGAAGATTAAACCGGTGTGGAACTCGGTGGTGACGGAGATTTTGGATGTGAAGGAGGATCGTGTGACGGGAGTGCGGGTGAAGAATATCCAGACGAACGAGGAAACGGCGCTGGATTGCGCGGGTGTTTTTGTGGCGATTGGACATACGCCGAACACCCAGCTCTTCAAAGGGATCATTACCATGGATGAGAATGGTTACATCATTCCGCAGCGAGGGACGGAGACCAACGTGTCGGGAGTTTTTGTGGCGGGGGATTGTTCAGACCATGTTTACCGGCAGGCAATCACGGCGGCGGGGCAAGGTTGCGCGGCGGCGATCGATGCGGAGCGTTACCTTGCGGCGATGAACCAGTAAATTCCGCGCGCCAGTTCTTCGCTTTACGTCCGGCCTCTTTTTGCCGAACGTTTGCGCGAGCATGCCCGGACTGGAACAAGCGAAGTTATTCAGCACGCTGAATCCCGCGGAGTGGGAAACTGTTTTCGCGAGCGCGCTGGAACGGAAACTTCCGGCGGATTACCAGATCTTCAAGGAGGGCGATCCCGGCGATGGGATGTATGTGGTGGCGGAGGGTTTGGTGCAGATTTCGGCGATCGTTGGCGACGGTGACCGGAAGGTTCTGAGCCGGCTGGGTGCGGGCGATTTTTTTGGGGAGATGTCGGTGCTGGACAGTGAACCGCGATCGGCGTGCGCGAGCACTGAGCAAGAGAGCACGCTTTATTTTATTCCGCGCGAGAAAATGCTTGCGATGCTGGAGAATTCGCCGCGGCTGGCGTTTCGGTTAGTGCGAGAGTTCAGCCTGCGAATGCGCGAGTTCAATCGCCAGTACGTGAAGGAATTACTGCAGGCCGAGCGGCTTTCGTTGGTCGGGCGTTTCGCGAGTTCCATCGTTCACGATTTAAAAAATCCGCTGAACATCATCGGCCTCTCCGCGGAGTTGGTGCGCATGGAAAAAGCCACGCCCGAGATGCGGGTCAAGGCGAGCGAGCGCATCCAGAAGCAGGTGCAGCGCCTCAGCGGAATGATCATGGAACTGCTGGAGTTTACGCGCGGCGCGCAACAATCCGTCGTGCTCGAACCGGTCAATTACCATGCCTACGTCCGCGAGATCATCGACGACCTGCAACCCGAAGCTCAGGATAAAAAAGTTACCCTTGTCCTGCGCAACGACCCTCCCGATCGCGAAGTCCTCATCGACCAACGCCGGTTGGATCACGTTTTCGCCAACCTCATCAACAACGCTGCCGACGTCATGAAAGCTGGCGGGAAAGTTTACTTCGATTTCGCCGAGGACGGCCCAAACCTTGTCACCCACGTCGAAGACACCGGCCCCGGCCTGCCCCCACAGATCGCCGCCCGACTTTTCGAACCCTTCGCCACCTTCGGCAAAACCAACGGCACCGGCCTCGGCCTTTCCATCTGCAAACGCATTATCGAAGATCACAAAGGCTGGATCCGCGCCCGCAACGAACCGGGGCGCGGCGCCATCTTCACGTTCGCCCTTCCCTTGAAGAAGTAGCTTTAAACCGTCGCCGCAACTCGCGAGGCTTTCTTTAATTCCCGCTCTCGCAACCACGCAAAAATCACGGGTGTCACAATCAAAATGTGAATCAAACTGCTGATCATCCCCCCAATCACCGGAGTCGCCAGCGGCTTCATCACTTCCGCGCCGGGCCGCGTGCTCCACATGATCGGCAGCAAACTCGCCACGATTGTCGCCACCGTCATCACTTTCGGGCGCAGCCGCAGCAACGCTCCTTCCTTGATTGCGGCGATTAAATCGGAGTGGTCGAAAGCAGCGCCGCGTTCGCGACGGCGTTTCTCCACCATTTCCTCGAGGTAAACAACCATCACGACACCGGTCTGAATTGCCGTCCCAAACAGCGCGATGTAACCCACCCAGACTGCGACGCTGAAGTTATACCCAAGCAAGTATTGGAGAAAAACGCCGCCGGTGAGCGCGAACGGAACAGCCAGAATCACGTGCGCGGCCTCCTTGAAGCTGCGGTAAACGATGTAGAGAAAGAGGAAAATAATGAAGAGGACCGCAGGGACGATCAGTCGCAAGGTGCGTTGAGCGCGAATTTGGTTTTCGTATTCGCCGCTATATTCAACGGTCATGCCTTTGGGAAGCTGCAACTCTTTCGAAACACGAGAGCGCACATCTTCTACAAAACCGCCGAGGTCGCGCCCCTGCACGTTCGCCTGCACGAACACGCGCAGCCGTCCGTTCTCGCTGGCAATCTCATTCGGGCCGAGCACGCGCTTGATCGTCGCGACTTGCCCCAGCGGAATCATTTTGCCCGAAGGCGTGGCAATTAGAATTTGCCCAAGCTGATCAATCTCATCGCGCTCGGAACGTTGCAGCCGCACCTGAATCGGGAATCGCTGACGACCTTCGATCGTCGTGCTCACATTTTTTCCACCAATCCCGACTTCCACCGCATCCAGCACCTGTTGCGCCCGCAAGCCGTAGCGCGCCATCGCTGGCCGATCCACTTCGATTTCCAGGAACGGTTTACCTTGCACGCGCGAAGGTGCAATGCCGATTGCGCCCGGGATTTGCTGGATAATTCTTTCCACCTCGAATGCTTTCGCCTGAAGCGCGTCGAGATCGTCGCCGAAAATTTTCACGCCAAGTTGCGCGCGAATCCCGGTGCTGATCATTTTAATGCGCGCGTCGATCGGCTGCAGAAAGCCCGGAACGTAACCGGGCACATAAGTGAGTTTCTCGGTCAATTCAGAGACGAGCTTCTCCATCGTCATTCCCTCGCGCCACTGCTCCTGCGGCTTGAGCATGATGGTGGTCTCGATCATTTCGACGGGCGCGGGATCCGTCGCCGTTTCGGCGCGACCCAGCTTCCCGGCCACCGAAACAACTTCCGGCGTTTCGCGCATCACTTTGTCCTGCCACGACATGATCCGCTTCACCTCCGCCAACGAAGTGCTCGGCAGCAGCACCGGCATGAAAAGCAAACTCCCCTCGTTCAACGGCGGCATAAATTCTTTACCCATGCCGGACGCAAAATTCGCCGTGCGCGACCACCCGCGCGCTTCGAGCCAATCGCCCACCGGTCGCGGCAAACCAAACGCGGTGATCACCGCCGCCGTGAGGAGCAGAGAGGCGAACGACAGAACCGCTTTGCGATAACGCAGCGCCCAATCGAGTATCGGCGTATAAAACCGCAGCAGGAATCGCATCACGAGATTCCGATCTTCAGAATGAAACGGGCCCTTCACCAGCGCCGCGCAAAGCACGGGCACGATTGTCATCGCCAGCACCGTCGAGCCGACCATCGCGAACGTTTTCGTGAATGCGAGCGGGTGAAACAATTTCCCTTCCTGCCCGCCGAGGGCGAACACCGGCACGAACGCGAGGATGATGATCACCATAGCGAAGAAGATCGGCCGCCCCACTTGCGTGGACGCCGCGAGCGTCACTTGGAATCGTTCTGCTGCGGTAAGCGGTGCTTTCTTTTCTTCTTCCGCGCGTTCGCAATGCCGAATCACATTTTCCGTCATCACAATCGCGGCGTCCACCAACACGCCGATGGCGATCGCAATCCCGCTCAGGGACATGATGTTTGAGGTGATCCCGAATTGTTTCATTAGAATGAAAGAAATGAGGATCGAGAGGGGCAAAGGAATCGTGACAATGAGGATGCTGCGGAAATGCCAAAGGAAAAGAATGTGCGCGAGCGTCACGAGAATGATTTCCTCCGTGAGCGCGTGTTTGAGCGTCCCAATCGTCCGATCGATCAGTTCGCTCCGATCGTAGAACGATTTAATCGTTACGCCCGGAGGCAAGCTCGTGGAAATTTGCGCGATCTTCTCCTTCACCGCGCGAATGACTTCCATCGCATTCTCACCCGTCCGCATCACCACGATCCCGCCCACCACTTCGCGTCCATCAATGTCCAGCGCGCCGCGCCGAAAATCACCGCCAAGCTGAATCGTCGCGATATCGCGCAGGTATACCGGCGTGCCGTTCACTTCCTTCAGCACCACCTTTTCGAGATCTTCCGCGCTATCGATCAACCCCACGCCGCGGATCACGAATTCCATTCCGTTTTCTTCCACGACTTTGCCACCCACGTTCAGGTTGCTCTGCTGCACCGCCATCATCACCTCTTCCAGCGACACCATCGCTGCGCGCATCCTGGTCGATGAAAGCTCCGCCTGGTATTGCCGCACGAACCCGCCAATGCTCGCGACCTCCGCCACCCCTTGCACCGCGTTTAACTGGTAACGCACGAAGAAATCCTGCACGGACCGAAGTTGACCAAGGTCATATCCGCCGTTCGGCGACTTGGAAGGATCTACTTCGAGATAATATTGATAAACCCATCCCAGCCCCGTCGCGTCGGGCCCGAGCTTAGGCGTCACACCCTGCGGCAGCAGATCACCAATCGAATTCAGCCGTTCGAGCACCCGCGTCCGCGCAAAATAATTATCAACATGATCGTGGAAAATGACCGTAATCAGCGTGAACCCAAACATCGAATTCGCGCGCACCGTCTTCACGCCCGCCAGTCCCTGCAAATTCACTGAGAGTGGATAGGTCACCTGATCCTCCACCTCCTGCGGACTCCGCCCCATCCAGTCCGCGAAAACAATCACCTGGTTTTCGCTCAGGTCAGGAATCGCATCGACCGGCGTCCGCAAAATCGCGCGCGTCCCGAACGCGGCCACGAACAGCACCGCGCAAATCACAATGAAGCGATTCTTCAGCGACCACTCAATCAGTCGATTGATCATACGTCACTTCACCTCCGTGCCGCATTCGAGCATTTCCGACCCGTAAAACGGATTCCGCAGCGGCCCCGTGGCCTGCACCCAAAACGCATCTTTCCCCGGCCGTGGGAACATGGGGCATTTGTAAATCTTCACCGGGATCTCTTCTCCCCGTTTCCTTAACGTTTGCGCTGTCTCCGCAACCGCCTGGCTCAAGGGCAGAAACTCGACCCGCGCCGCATCCAAAGCCGCCGCTGGTTCCTTCTTTAACTCTGCAGCAAGCGCCGCAATGCGCGGAATGCTCGGCACCGGCAAATTCGCCGCGCGTTCGTTGTAAGTTTTTACGTCATCGCTCGCGAGCGCCTGTCCCAGTTCATGCACCACCTTGAAAAACGGTTCCAGGTCGGCTGCTTTAACATCGACCGCGGCTTGCTGCTGATCGTTGGTCACGGGAGCGTGCTGATGGGTGGAGTCATCGTGCGGCGCCGGTGAACCCGCCACCGCGAGATTGAGCTGCGCCTGGCTATCGATCAATAAACTGCCGTTCACGACCACCTTCTCGCCCACCTCGACCCCTTCCAGAATTTCGATGCGATCGCCACTGCGGCGGCCGAGTTTCACCACGCGCTGTTCAAATGCGCCTTCGCCCTTATCGATATAAACCCGCGGTGCATCACCCGGCTCAATCACCGCGCTACGCGAAACGGTCAGCACCGCATCCGTTCGCGACTGAATACGGCCGCTCGCAAAAAGCCCGTTATAAAGTTGCCGGCGGCCATCGATCACCGGGTTCTGCAGCTCCACGCGCACGCGCGCGCTCCGCGTCGCTTCATTCAACGTCGGCTCAATGAAGGTGATCGGCCCCTCAAACTTTTTTCCAGGTAAAGCGCCGCTCGTTACTTCAACCGTCTGACCCAACAGCACCGCAGGCAGGTCCTGTTCATACACATCGAAGACAAACCACATTTGCGACAGATCAATCAGTTCAAACATCCGGTCCCCTTCCTTCACATATTGTCCTTCGAAGACATCCCGCTTGATAACCGTGCCGCTGATCGGCGCGACAATTTGCGTCGTGAAGTTCGTCGCCGCGCCGGACTTTTTAATTTCCTCAACCTGTTCCTCGCTCAGGCCCAGGCGCCTCAGCCTTTGGCTCGCACCCTCAATGATGCGTTGATGTTCATGCGCCAGCTGCGGCGACGATGCCAGGTTGGTTTGTGCCAATGCAGTGAGCAATTCGCGCTGCGCAGTTAGGAGACCAGGACTGTAAATGATCGCGAGCGGCTCGCCCGCCTTTACCTCCGCGCCGTTAAAATTGACGAACAGCTTCTCAATCCGGCCATCTATATAAGCCGAAAGCACGCGGCTCTGCGTCGGATTCGCTTCCATGCGTCCCGCCACTTCCAGCGTTCGCTCCAGCGGACGTTTCTCCGCAAGTTCGGTCTGAACATTGATGACGTTGATCGCATTCGAACTGAGCGTCACCATGTTCCCGGCGACGTCGAACCCCTTTTCGCCTTCGTAGACCGGCGTTAACGTCATTCCGCAAATCGTGCAGTTCCCCGGTTTGTCCGATTTGATCCACGGGTGCATCGGGCTTTGGTAGAACGCGATCTTCCGCGCCCCGCCCGCCTCCTGGGCGACTTTGCCACCGCGTCCCAGGAACCAACCAGCGACTCCTGCCGCAATGATTACCAGTAGAACTAAAACCTTCTTCATGGTGCTTCCTCCTTCTTCGCCTCTTCCTTCAGTCCCGCCTTCGTCAGCATCTGCAGCGCTTCCATGTCGCCAATCCCGCAACACAGGATTAGCTCCGAGAGCGCCATGTACTGTTCTGCCACCGCTCGGAAATACATCGTTCGCGCTTCCAGCAACATCCGGCGCGCTTCCAGCACATCGCGAAACGCATCCCGGCTGCTATGCCAGGCGCCTTCCGCGCTCCGCAAAGCCAAATCACTCCGCGGAATTATTTCGTCGCGATACAACACCGCTTCACGCCGCGCGTTATCGATCCGCGCCACGAGGTGATGCACCTCCGTGCGCAGTTGGTAAGTCATATCCTCGATCTTGTATTCGACCTCCTGCGCCCGCGCTTCCTCGCGCCGAGTCGCTGCACGGTATTTGCCGCGATTCAACCACGGGACCGTCATCTTCAATACGAAGGCCGCTGAGCGCCCTTCACCCGTCCGGGAATATTGCCGCGCTTCCACGCCAGCCGAGAGATCGGGCCGGCCTTCCTTCCGTGCCATGTCCGCCATCGCTTCCCGTTGCGCTTTCT
>DASVNK010000067.1:0-46411 GCA_036383895.1 Verrucomicrobiia bacterium
GGTGGCGGCGTTTGCGTTGCGGAAGGGGACGAGTGTGCGTGGGGTAAGGGGGAAGGCAGAAATTCTGCGGGAGTTTCAGGGGTGGATACGCGGCCAGGGGGTGGAGACGGAGTGGAAGGGATAAATCGCTTGCAGGGGTGATCGTGGTCTTGTTGCGCGCCGTCCCGGAGAAACTCCGTTAGCGGTCTAACTTGGTCGTTCCGCTTAGTTCCAGCTGCCATCTGACCCAACGTCCGTCCATTCGGTGAAGGCAGAGGTGTTTGAACGGTTCGTCGAGGCGCTGGATGATGTAGAAATCTGCCGTTGAGAGTCGTTGTTCGCACGATGACTCTGGTGCTTCCTGCTCACGAAGGAACTTAAATTTTCGGCTGCAGGAAGTCGCCGTCTGTATTGCCGCCGCCGCTCGTAAAGAATCCGCGCCACACCTGGCCGGTGGCAGTATCGATAATTAGAGCGTGCGAGTTGATGCCGGTGATTTGGAAACGACCAACAGGGCCGGAACTTTTAGCGGCGGCGCCGATGGTGAAGGTTATTAGGATACCGGCGAGTAAGCCGAGCAATCCGCTTTTGAGATCGAAGTTTGATTTCATGGTTCGGCAAGAATGAATGGGGACGGGAATGCCGGCAAGTGGGCACACCGCATATTGCGTCGCCTTTTTAGAGGTTCGCGATAATTAATGATCTGCATGTTACCGTTTGAGGCTATTGCGGAACTATTTGAGATCGTAACGTCGGAACGAAGCCAATGGCCGTGGGCGCGTGGGAAGCCACCGAGCGCTGCGAGTGTTAGGCAGATCGAAGTTTCATTGGGAATTCGGATACCGGATGAGTTCCAACGGTTGGCAGCCACCTGCCCCTCGTACGCGTCGTGGCTTGCAAGCATCGGTGACGATTTTGCGAGCGAAGTTCATCTTTTGAAACTTAATCAACTGTACCACGCGAATATTCTCGAAGAAGACGGTTATGCGCCGCTGCCAGAGCACTACGTGATGTTAAATCACGGATATGACGGTGATTGTGATTGTTGGGACACGAGAGTTGTCACTGAGGAGGGGGAACACCCGATCGTTTATGTGAGTGTTGATAACGAAGTAACGACGATAGGAAAAAGATTCGAAACTTTCCGAGAATACGCAAAAAGCTACGTATTAAGCCGCGCCGCAGATGCCCCCGATCCCAGAGCGCGAAAGCGGGCGCTGGAGATCATCAAGCAATGGGGTGAGGACAGCGGAAGAGGAAGACGTCGATGGGGCTCCTTCTGCGGGATGGAAGAGAAAACCAGTTAGATCCTGGTTCGTTAATTCAGATGCATGATTTTGGCAAACGCGATGGTGTATGGCTTTGGGAAAGTGAATGCTAAGCGTATAACTCGGCGTGGTGTGCTGATCGGGGGCGGAGCGATGATAGCGGTGGTGTTGCTGGCGGCGCCGATGTTTTTTGGAACGCCGGCAAAGCCGCATGTGACGGCGGTGTTTGCGGGGTTTAGTGATTCGTTGCGGCCGGATCGGGCGGATTTTGCGATTACGAATCATTCGTCGGTGATGGTGTCTCTGCTTGGGTATCGAAAGATGGCTGATGGGAATTTGTCGCCTTGCCAGGCGACTGAAATCGCGGCGGGGCGAGCGGCGGCGGTGTCGCTGGATTTCGCGAAGCCGATTGAGTTCAACACACAGGTGGAGCTTCAGTTTCGGCGTCCGGATACGGCGGCGGAGGAGGTGCGTGAGATGGTGGACAGTGTTTTGCATTCGATGGGGATTAAGTGGCCGGGATTGAATCCGGATTCGAGAGCGAATCTTTTTTCTGTGACGTCGTCGGTGCCGGCGCGGGTTGGGGGACGTTAATAGCGATCCGGGTTTTCCTTTCGTCCCTGCTGGATTGCTAGCGCGGCGCGGCAAGGCCCAAGGTTTTGGACGGTTGACTGGTTGGGCCGCAGCGACCAGCATCGCTGCATGAAGCACCTGTTTTTTCTGAGTTCGGGCGCTGTCTTATTCGTTTCCGTTTGGTCGGGACTTGGTGCGGAGTTTCCGGCGTTTGCGGTTCACACGATCGATCGTTTTGGGAAGAACATTGGGCAGACGGCGCTGGTGGATGTGGATCGGGACGGGGATTTGGATTGGGTTGCTGGAAATGCGAGTTACGCGGGGGGAGAGATTCATTGGTGGGAATTTCAGTCGGCAGATAAGTGGGTGCGTCATCCGATTGGGAAGGGGAATACGGATGTGGGCGGGGCGGCGTTTGATGTGAATGGCGATGGGTGGGTGGACTTTGTGGCGGGGAGTGTTTTGCTGCTGAATTCGCGGGAGCCAAAGACGAAGGCTTTTCAGGCATTTGAGATTGGGACGATACATTCGCACGACACGGAGTTTGCGGATGTTAATGGTGATGGACGGATGGATCTGATCGCGAACACCGACAAGACGGGACTCTTTTGGTATGAAATTCCTGCGAACCCGACGAACAAGTGGATTGAGCAGAAGATTGCATCGGCGACTGAACACAAGGTTCATGGAGGGGTGTCGCCGCGGGCGGTCGCGGATCTGGATTCAGATGGGGACCATGACGTTGTGACTGCGGAGGGGTGGTATGAGAACGTCGGTAAGGCGCGCGAATGGAAATTCAGGAAGCAGGAAAGCTTTTTAGGTGAGTCGCACCAGTTCGGAGTTTCGGTGAGAAGTTGGGTTTGCGACATGGATCGCGACAAAGACATCGATGTTGTTCAGGCGGAGAATGACAATCCGGACGGAAGAATTGCGTGGTTTGAGAATGACGGGAAAGGTAAATTCAAACGGCATCCAATTCGCGACGAAGGCCGAGGGGAAGATTTCCATTCGCTAGCGGTCGCGGACTTTGATGGTGACGGTGATCTGGACGTTTATTCCGGCGCTGGACCGATCTCCGCTTCAAAGAAGTTCGCTTGCTACATCTGGGAGAATACTCGATCGAGTTGGATCGAGCATCAGATTGCCGACAAACATTGCCACGAGGCTGAGGCGGCGGATGTGGATGGAGACGGTGACATCGATATTTGCTCCAAGCCGTGGAGCGGGACCGATGAGCATTTCTTCCTGCGGAATATGATGATGGAAAAGAAGAGCGCCGAAAGACATTGACCTGCTCTGCCATCGGCGTAGTAAGGGATAGAAGCCGGAAAAAGAGAAAGGGAAGATTATGACATTTCATCGGACGCGGCGCGGGTTTTTGGCAGATGTGGGACGTGGGGTTTTGACGGCGGCGGTGGGGGCGGAGATTGCGGGGGAACTTGGGTTGGGTTCGGTGCTCGCGGAGGAAGTTCCGGAGTCGTTATCGTTTGGCTCACTGGAGCGGCTTGTTTGTCTGATGCAGGAGACGCCGGCGGATCGTTTGTTGCCGGCGCTGGTCGCGCAATTGCGCTCGGGCACGGATTTGCGGAAACTGACCGCGGCGGCGGCCCTGGCGAACGCGCGCACTTTCGGGGGCGAAGATTATGTGGGCTTTCACACGCTGATGGCGCTTTCGCCGGCGTATCATATGTCGCAGGAATTGCCTGCCGAATCGCAGGCGCTTCCGGTTCTCAAGGTTCTTTATCGAAATACTTCGCGCATCCAGGAAAAAGGAGGGCGAAAATCGGAGGTTTTGCATCCGGTGGCGGTGAAGGAGGGGCAGGGGAAGCAGTCATTGCGTGACGCGGTTCGGAGCCAGGACATGGAAGGTGCGGAAGCGACTTTTGCGCGGCTGGCGCAAGGCGGAGCGGAAGAGGCGTTCAATCAGGTGCTGCAAGCGGTGCATGATGAAACGGAGGTGCATCGTGTTGTGCTGCCATATCGCGCGTGGGATTTGCTGGATATCGTCGGGCGCGAGCATGCGCACACGTTGCTGCGGCAATCGGTTCGTTATTGCGTGAAAGCGGAAGCGTGGCCGCAGAGCGCTCACGGGCAGCATCGCGTGCTGTTGCCGAAGTTGATGGAGGAACATCACCTGGTGGATCGCTCGCCAGGGACTCGCGAGCCGGATGATGCGTGGATGGAGCAATTCATCCAGACGTTATTCAAATCGACCGCGGAGCAGGCGGCGGTTGCCGCGGCAACGGCGCTGGCGGAAGGGATTGCGCCGGCGGCAATTGGGGAGGCGATTTCGCTGACGGCGAATCAACTCATTCTCCGTGATCACGGTCGGCCTCCGCGCGAAGAGTCACCGGGCAAACCGCCGGGATCGGTGCATGGCGATTCGATCGGGGTGCATGCATCGGATTCGGCGAATGCCTGGCGAAATATGGCGCGCGTGGCGAATGCGCGAAACGCGTTCGCGAGCCTGATCCTTGGCGCGTATCAAGTGGCGCATGACCGCACGAACCGCGGTGGAGATTTTGTGAATTGGGAACCTCTACCGGTGAAACAGCATTTAAACAGCGTGAAGAGCGCCGATGCAGAAGGTTTGTTGCGCGAAACCGAGGAAGCGATTCGCGCGAACATGCAGGGACACGCCGCCGCGATTGTTCATCGGTATGGAGCAGCGGGTCATTCGGAGCGGCCGATGTTCGACCTGCTGCTGAAATATGCGGTGAGCGAAGATGGTTCGCTGCACGCGGAGAAATATTATCGTACGGTTTCGGAGGAGTTCCGCAATGGACGCGCGGCATATCGGTGGCGGCATTTGATTGGACTCGCGCGCGTCACTGCGAGTGAATACGGGCGACCGGCGGCTGGGATGGCTGAAGCACGGAGTTTGCTGCGGGCGGCTTAATTCTCCGGAAGGACGTACATTTTGAAGCGGGCGAGGGTGCGCCAGGCGGTGAGCATTTCGATGAGTTCCTGGACGCGGCTGGGTTTGACAATATAGCTGTTGGCACCGAGTTCGTTGGCGCGGCGGACGTCGACGTCGCGGGCGGAGGCGCTGAGGACTTCGACGTGGAGGTGGCGGAGGTTGGGGTTGCGGCGAATGGCGGCTAGAACCTCGAGGCCATCGACGCGGGGGAGTTTGAGATCGAGGAAGATCGCGATGGGCATCGGATATTTTTTGCGATCGGAGTATTCGCCGGTGCCTTCAAGGTAGGCGAGGGCTTGTTCGCCGTCGGTGACGGTGGGGAGCTGGTTTGGAATTTTCGCAGATTTCCACGCGCTTTGCATGAGGAAGGCGTCGTCCGGATTATCTTCAACGAGCAGGACGGCGTGGGAATCGAATACGGATTGTTGCATCGTTAATTCTGTTTGCCGAAGGGATGAGGAAGATCGATCCAGAAGCGGCTGCCTTTGCCGGGTTCAGATTCGACGCCAACGCGGCCGCCCATGCGTTCAACACCTTTGCGCACGATGGAGAGGCCGATACCGGTGCCGTGGTAGCGAGCACCGTCGAGCCGTTCGAAGACGCGGAAAATGCGCTCTTTATATTGAGGGGGAATGCCGATGCCGTTGTCTTCGACCCAAATGCGGGCGGAACCGTTCTCGATTTCGGAGCGGACGCGGATGTGAGGAACTTCGCCTTCTTTGACGAATTTGAGGGCGTTGCTGAGGAGATTGGAACAGACCTGAGTGAGGATGGGTTCCTCGGCGAGGACGGTTGGGAGCGGTTCTTCGATGACCACTTTCCCTCCGGTGTCCTGGATGATGCGTTCGCACTGAGCGAGGGCGTTTTTCCAGACGCGTTCGAGTGCGACGGGGCGGAGGGTGACTTCGGACCGCGCCATGCGGCCGTAGGAGAGAAGGTCGAGGGTCATGGCATCCATCTTTTCGGCGGCAATCATGATGCGCTTGGCATACTGGCGGCCTTCTTCCTGAAGTGAGTCTCCGAATTGCTCGAGGAGAACGGTGGAGAACCCTTGCATAGCGCGCAGCGGAGCGCGGAGGTCGTGGGAGATGGTGTAAACGAGCTCTTCAAGTTGGGCGTTGGCGTCGCGGAGTTCGGCGGTGCGATCCTGAACGCTGCTTTCGAGGCCGGAGAGGATACGCTCGCGCTCGATGAGGAGATCGCGGACTTCGAATTGTTTGCGGCGGGAACGAGCAGCCACGTGGACGGCGTTAACGAGGGTGTGCGGACGGAAGGGGCGCTCGAGAAGAGTGACTACGCCGGCGGAGTTGAAGAGATTTAGGCGCTGATAAAGGCGGAGCGGATCGGCACCTCGCGAGGTGACAATGATGATCGGGATGTCGGACCAGGAAGGTTGCGTTTTAAGAGTTTCGATCAGCATCGATTCGGAGGCGGGGCTTAGGACTTCTTCCGCGACGAGGATCGCGGCGCAGCCGTTTGGGATCTCCGCGGTGAGGTGGCGCAGGTCCGGTTCGATAGAAGCGATGAAACCTGCTTCGCGCAGGAGCTCCGCGGTAACGACCGCATCATTGCCCACAGGGGCGAGCACAAGAATGCGCGAGTCAATTTCCTGAAGAGGCAAGGACATTCTAAGGCGGCGATGGTCTTTGCGTCGGTTGCGCTCCTGAAGTGAGATCGCGGAGGGTTGGGATGCCGCTGAGGACGCCGTGAAACTGCTTCAGTGGTTCGCCGACGCGAATGCCACCGGTGTCCATGGAAAACTCGCGAAGAGTGCGTTCGTGTGGGCCACTGCGTTTTTTGATAACGGAGATGGCTTGTTTCACGTGGCCTGCAGCTTCAAAATGGCGAAGAAGAATAACCGTATCCGACAGGTAGGTCAGATCTATAGGCGATTGCATGGAACCGATGAATCCTTGCTGAGCGAGGACCAGCAAGGTGATCACTCCTTTGTGATTTAGGTAAGAAAGGAGTTCGTGCAATTGCAGGCTCAGGAAGCGTTCGTCAGGCATGGAGTTGAGGTAGCCATTGACGCTGTCGATAACAATGAAGCGAGCGTTGCCTGAATCGACACTGTTTGAAATTCGGCACATGAGCTCCCCGGGGGAAATCTCTGCCGGATCGATTTCGTCGGCCTTGATGAGCCCGCTTTTAACGAAAGGACGTAGATCCACCCCCATTTGGGAACCGCGGTCGAAAAAAGTATCGAGGGTTTCGTCGAAAAGGAAGAAATGGGAAATTTCGCCTCGTTTTGCAGCTTCGTAGCCGTATTTGAGGGTGAGCGTTGATTTGCCGGTGCCTGGGGGACCCATGAGCATGGTGCTGGTGCCGCGGTGCAACCCGCCGCCGAGAAGGGCATCCAGCCCATCGATTTCGATCTTGAACACGCTGCGATCGTACGAGGTACGGTGCTCGGCGGCGACAAGGCGCGGGAAAACAATGACGCCACCTTTGCGGATGACAAAGTCGTGAAAGCCTTCTTTGAACTGGACTCCCCGCATTTTGACGACATTAAGCGTGCGGCGTGCGACGCCGTACGGTGGTGACGCTTTTTCCAAAGCGATGACGCCGTGAACAATGCTTTGCACTTGCGCATCGCGGTTCGTAATGGTGGTGCGGTCATCAAGGAGAAGGACGGTGCATTGCCGGCCGACAAAAAATTGCTTGAGGGAAAGGAGTTGGCGGCGGTGACGTAGAGGGGTTTCGGCAAGGAGGCGAAGTTCTGAAAGTGAATCGAAAACGACACGGGTCGGTTTCAGGTTTTCGATGGTGTCCGTGAGGATTTTTGTGACGCGATTGAGTTCGAGTTCTGAGGGTTGGTAGAAGGTGGTGTCAGAAACATCTTTGAGTTGCTGCTCAAGAGCGGAAAGTTCGAAGACGTGCAGACCATCGAGATTCCATTCGTGAGAGTCAGCAACCGCGGAGAGTTCCTGCCGGGTTTCCGAGAGAGTGATGTAGAGGCAGGACTCGCGTTGCTTGAGACCCTCTAGAAGGAATTGTAGCGCAAGCGTGGTTTTGCCAACGCCTGGGTCGCCTTCGATCAAATACATGCGGTCGCAGGGGAACCCGCCCGCAAGTATAGAATTCAACCCTTGGACTCCAGTGGAGCATCTTTTCATTCAGTGCAAACCCATCCTTGGCAGATGAATCCAGTTACAATGACATTGTTTTTGAAAAAGCGAAAGGGGGGGTAGGTAAATTGCCTGAGATTGCGTATAGGGAACGCTGTACTTTTTCTTTGCGTCCGGTACGTGGTGGGGAATGATGCGCGGCTGAGATGCAAAGTATTTTGGTGACGGGTGGAGCGGGGTTTATCGGATCGAATCTGGTGCTGCGGTTGCAGGAGATGTATCCGGCGGCGCGGATGGTGGTGATTGACGATTTCCGGTCGGGCGACTTCAAGAATCTGCAGGGGTATCGCGGGGATTTTGTGGCGGCGGATGTGTCGCGGCTGGATTGGCGCGAGCAGTTCGGAGACCGGATGTTTGACGCGATTTTTCACGAGGCGTCGATCACGGACACGACGGTGCACGACCAGATGTTGCAGGTGCACGATAATGTGGAGGGTTTCCGGCGGTTGTTGGAATTTGCGCAGATGAACCATACGCCGGTGGTGTATGCGTCGAGCGCGGCGACGTATGGGATCGGCGCGGCGGGGGCGATGAAGGAAGAGCAGGCGCCGGCGCCGGCGAATGTCTACGCTTTTTCGAAGGTGCAGTTGGATAATCTCGCGCGGGATTTTGCGCGGAGGAATTCGTCGTGGAAGATCGTGGGGCTGCGTTACTTCAATGTTTACGGGCCGCGCGAGCCGCACAAGAAGGCGGCGGCGAGCATGATTTACCAGTTGTATTTGCAAATGAAGGCGGGGAAGCGTCCGCGCGTGTTCAAGCATGGGGAGCAGAAGCGTGATTTCGTGTATGTGAAGGATGTGGTGCGAATGACGATCGCCGCGCTGCAGGCACCGAGGAGCGGGATTTATAATTGTGGTTCGGGCGTGGCGTATTCGTTCAATGAGGTGATCGCGGCGGTGAACAAAGCGTTGGGGACGAATTTGGAGACGGAGTATTTTGAGAATCCGTATAGTTTCTACCAGCCGCACACGGAGGCGGATATGACTTTGGCGAAGAATGAATTAAAGTACGAGCCTGAGTTTCCGCTGGATAAAGGGATTGCTGATTACGTGAGTTTGCTGGAGAAGCGTTAACGAACTGCAAAGTAATTAGAGAAGTTCGAAGTTTTAGGAGGAATTTTTTATGAGTGAGTCGTCGCGCACGCATGGTTCAACGCGGAAGAAGGGTTCGTGGGGGAAGCGGATTGGGATTGGGTTTGGCGTTTTGTTGTTGCTGTTGGTGGTGGCGTATTTCGTGGGGACTAGTGGGGCGTTTATCAAGTCGGTGATATTGCCGAGGGTCGGGAGCGCGATGAACGCGAAAGTCACGGTGAACGATATTTCGGTGAGTCCGTTTTCGCAGGTGCATATTCGCGGGTTGCGCGTGGAGACGATTGGGACGGAGCCGCTGGTGACGGCGGAGGAAGTGCGGTTGCGGTATTCGTTGATGGATATTATCGGCGGGAACATCAACGTGCAGGAAGTGACGATGAATTCGCCGATAGTGACGATCGTTACGGAGGCGGATGGGAGTAGCAATTTGGATCCGATTCTGAAGGGCGATGAGAAGAAGGAGGAAGAGAAGCCGAAGAGCGATGAGCCGACGAAGTTGAATGTGCAGAATGTGGCATTAAAGAATGGAACGGTGCGGCAGATTCAGAAGACGAAGGACGGCGGGGTGAATCGGACCGAGTTGCAGAATATTTATGTGACGCTGGATCGGTTGGGGAATGGGCAGTCCGGCAAGTTAACGGTGGCAAGTGCGTTCAACATGGCGCAGCAGCAGGGCGGAACGAACAGCGTTTTGAATGGAGATGTTTCGGGCGGGTATGACATCGCGCTGACGCAAGATCTGATGCCGAGCACGGTGAAGGGATCAACGAAATTGAACGTCGCGCGCGGCGAAGGTGTGTTTGCGGATATGGCAGGGTTCAACGCGACCTTGGATGCGGACCTTACACCGACAGAGTTGAAGCAGGTGGCGCTGCGGTTTGGGAAGGGACAGCAGCAGCTTGGACAGTTGCTGGTGAGCGGTCCGCTCGATGCCCAGAAGAAGGAGGGAAAGTTGAACGTGCAGTTGCGCGGGTTGGATAAAAATGTGCTCGCGCTCGCGACGGCGGGGATGGGTTACGATTTCCGGAATTCGACGATCAATTCCACCAACGACATTACGATTTCGCAGAACGGAAGCTTTATTGCGGCGCAGGGAAATCTGGCGGGGAGTAGAATCAGTTTGGCGAAGGAGCAGTTGGTCACGCCGGAGATGGATTTAGGCGTCAATTATCAGGTGGCGGTGAATACGAGCGATAAGTCGGCGCGAATCGAGACGCTGAATGTGACGGCGGCGGCTGGTGGGAAAGAGTTTTTGCGCACGGTGCTAGATCAGCAGATGAATTTGAGCTGGGGCGAGGCCGTGAAGGGTTATAAAGATGCGGCGTTGCGGGTAATCGTCACGAATTTTAATTTGGCAGAATGGCGCGCGGTGGTTGGGACTAATGTGCAGTCCGGATTGGTGAATTCGACGGTGGCGTTGGTCTCGCAGCGAGACGGGCGGGTGTTGAACGCGGATGCGAACGCGAGCATTGCGAATTTGAGCGCGGAGTTTGGGAGCAATCGGATTCAGAATGCGACGGTGACGTTCACCAGCACGAGTACGGTCGAAGACATGAAAACTGTGAATGTGCCGAAGTTCACGCTGGCGTTGCAGCAGGGCAATGCGGCGGTGTTGCAGGCGAGCGGCGCGGCGCGTTACCAGATGGAAACGAAGGAGGCGACCGCGCAGTTGACGGCGGAAGGCGCGTTGCCGCGGTTAATGGCGTTGGCGACGATTCCAGACGCGAACGCGACTGCGGGTCAGTTGAAGATGAGCGCGAATTACACCGATGTGGGCGGGAAACGGAAGGCGAATGGAAATTTTTCGATCGAAGATTTTACGGGGAAATATGGCGAGTATGTGTTCACGAATTTCCTGGCGGCGTTCGATTACAACGTGGAGATGGAGAAGGACGTGTTGGAGATTCATCGCGCGGGAGCGAAGTTCGGCAGCGGAGTGAACGCGGGCGGGAATCTGGAGTTGAAGGGGCGGTACGATCTCGCGAAGAGCTCGGGTCAGTTCAGTTTTCAGACGACGGAGTTGAACCAGCATTTGTTCGGCCCGGTGCTCGCGCCTTCGATGGGAGAGAACAAGTTGATTTCGATTTCGTTGAATGCATCGGGCGAAGCGAAGTTGGATCCTGCGGCGGAAAGCGCGATCAAGGCGGATGTGAAGGTGGCGAATTGGGTGGTGCAGGATGCGGCGGGAAAACGCCGCGAGCCGTTGAGCGCGGATATCAAAGTTGATGGCGGAATGCAGAAGGAGGTCCTCGACTTGCGGCAGGTGTTGGTGCAACTCACGCCGACGGCGCGGGCGAAAAATGCGTTGCAGTTGCAGGCGAAATTGGATCTGGCGAAGACGAACCCGAGCCCGAGCACCGTGAGCATTCGCAGCGAATCGTTCGATGTGACGCCTTATTACGACATGTTCGCGGGTGGGACCAAGACGAATGAGGCGGCCGCAGCACCTGCGCCTGCTCCGGGCGGCGCGACGCAGACCGCGAGCAGTTCGGGAGCGGAAACTGAACCGGAACCGATGACGCTGCCATTTCAGCAGCTCGCGGCGGAGTTGAACATTGGGCGGCTATATTTGAGGGAAATTGCGATTTCAAATTGGGTGGGGAACGTGACGATTCGTTCAAACGTTGTTCAACTGAATCCATTCAAGCTGGAGATGAATGGCGGAGCGATGAACGTCACCGGCAACTTCGATGTAGGTAAGCCGGGCTATGTTTATCAGCTTGGTTTTACTGCGAAGGATGTGCCGTTGGCTCCGTTGGCGAATTCCTTGGAGTTGGCCAATTCGAATCAGTTGCAAGGGACATTTGTGGCGGCTGCGACGCTGAAGGGAGCGGGGATTACCGGGCCAAGCTTGAAGAAAAATCTTGGCGGGGAGTTCGATTTCAGATTGACGAATATTAATTACACGGTCGGTGGGCCGATGATTCGCCGCATCCTGGTGCCGATTTCGCTGGCGGTGAATGCTCCCGAGCTCGCGGAGACGCCGCTGAATTGGGTCTCGGCGGAGACGATGATATCGAACGGGGTGGTGCGGGTGGAAAGCGCGGCGGTGGAATCGGAAGCGTTTTATGCAACACTCGCTGGAACAGTGACATTGGAGAATGTGACTTCTAATTCGACGATTCATCTGCCGATGGATTTTTGGCTGCGCCGCTCGCTGGCGGAGCGGGCGAAAGTGATCCCTGCGAACACTCCAGAAGATGCGCGTTTCGCTCGGCTCGGGAATATTTATTCGGTGCGCGGAACAGTTGGGGCGCCGGAAGCGGACCCGAACAAAACGGTGCTGGCGGGGCTGGCCTTGCGGGGCGTGGGCGGAATTATCGGCGACGACAAGGCTGGGCAGGTGCTGGGCGGGCTGGGGAATATTTTGACTGGCAACAAATCGGATGACACAAACGCGACGGGCAAGGCGACCAACAATGCGGCGTCGCCGGTGGGTGGCGCTTTGGACGCGCTGGGTGGATTGCTGAATCGCGGCGGAAAAAGCGACAGCAAAGCGCCGACGAATGCGCCGCCGAAGAACGAGCCGGCGAAGAATCCTATTGGCGATCTTCTACGTGGTTTGGGTGGTTCTAAAAATAATTAACAAATGGAAAAAGTTTTAGGGTACCTGCGCGAAAACCAGGAGCGGTTCGTGCGCGAGTTGATCGATTACGTCGCGATTCCGAGCGTTTCGGCGCAGGAACAGCATCGGGCGGACATGAAGCGCGCGGCCGAGTGGATCGCGGGCGAGGCAAAAAGTGCGGGCCTGGAACCGGAGATCGTGCCGACAAAAGGGCACCCAGTGGTGCTGGCGCGAACGCCGCGGCGGAAGGGACGTCCGCACTTCATGGTGTACGGACATTACGATGTGCAGCCAGCGGAACCTTTTGATCTTTGGAAATCGCCGCCGTTTGAGCCGCGATTGGAAGGGAAGTTTCTTTACGGCCGTGGCTCGAGCGACAACAAGGGTCAACATTTTGCGCATTTGCGAGCGATTGAAGCTTACCTGAAAACGGGAACGGAGTTGCCGTGCGACATCACCATGTTGATTGAAGGCGAGGAAGAGGTTGGGAGCAAGAATCTCGGTGATTTTCTGAAGAAGAGTCGCAAGTCTTTGGATGTGGATGCAGTGGTGATTTCGGACACCGGCATTCCCAGCGTGAAGCAACCGGCGGTGACTTATTCACTACGGGGGATTGTGGCGTTTGAGATCATTGTCCATGGGCCGTCGCGCGATTTGCACTCCGGATTGTTCGGCGGCTCGTTGAACAATCCCGCGATGGCGCTGTGCCAGATCTTGGCGCAGGTGCGGGATAAAAACGGGAAGATTACGATTCCCGGCTTTTACGATGATGTGCAGCCGCTTTCGTCGGCGGAGCGCAAGGAGATCGCGAAGCTGAAGTTTGACGCGAAGAGCTATGCGAAGTTTTTAGGAGTGCCGGAATTGTTCGGCGAAAAAGGGTTTACGGCGAACGAACAACGGAGTGCGCGGCCAACCTTCGAGATCAATGGATTAACCAGCGGCTACCAGGGCGAAGGTGGAAAAACAATCGTGCCGGCCTGGGCGCGCGCGAAGATTACTTGCCGACTCGTTGCAAATCAGAAACCTGAGAAGGTCCGGGCAGCTGTGATAAGTTTTTTAAAGAAGATCTGCCCGCCAAACGTGCGGATGGAGATCAAGAGCGGGCACGGCGGCGATCCTTATATGGTGCAGCCGAACAGCGCGGCCGTCGAGGCGGCGCGGACCGCACTGAAGAATTCATTCAAGGCGGATCCGGTGTTGTTGCGCGAGGGTGGGTCCATTCCGATCGTGAATGATTTCAAGCGAATTCTCGGCGTGGAGACGCTGATGATCGGTTTGGCGCTGCCCGAAGACAACGCGCACTCGCCGAATGAGCGCTTCAGCCTGGAATGTTTCGAAAAAGGCATGGCCATGAGCGCATACCTTTGGCCTGAACTTTCGGCCGCATTCGCTGTTCGGCGATAGCCAATCTCGCTGCGTTAGCGGCGGGTGCGCTTTTCGGCTTTTTGCTGGCGCTTGGCTCCGGAGCGTTCGAATTCGTGCTCGGCCTGGCGCACACCTGGGAGCATGAGGCGCTCTTGTTCAGCGAGGAACGCGGCTTCTTCCGGAGAATCGAGGACGGTGGCCTTGATGAGCATGATGAGTTCGGTGCGATCGTTCGATTTGTTGGTGCTGCGGAACAATACGCCGAGCCCGGGAATGTCCTTGAGGAAGGGCACGCCGCTCTTGGTGTTGGAGCGCGTTTCGCTGATGAAACCGCCGAGCATGATCAGGTCGCCGTTACGCACGGTGAGGAACGAACCGGCCGCGCGACTGTTCACGAGGGGAATTGGATTGCCGTCGATGATCACGTCCTGGCCGCGCTGTTGGAAATCCTGAACAATGTCCATGATCACCATGCCTTCGGGTGTAATAATCGGAGTCACTTCGAGAGTGAGACCGACCTGGCGTTCGTTAATAATAGAGCGGGAGGCGACGCTACCCACGACGCCGTAATCGTAGGAACCGGTCACGTAAGGAACGGTCTCACCGATGAAGAAGAAGCCCGGCATGGCGTGCGAGGTGTGAATGCGTGGGCGAGAAATAATTTTAATTTCACTGTCGCCCGCGAGCGCGGTAATCGCGACGTCGAAATCATCATTGATCGTGCCGAAGTAGCTGAAACCGCTGCCTGCGCCGGACGGGAAGTTGGTGATGTTTTGGAGAATGTTGCCATTGAGCATGGAGCCTGCGCCTTGAAAATCTTTGCCCCATTGGCGTGGATGTTGCACCGCGCTAACGCCGAAATTCAGATTATCGCCCAGCTTAACTTCCATGATCACTGCTTCGATGAGCACCTGCGCGAGGAGGACGTCGACCTTCGAAACGATGTTGGTGATCATCGCCATGTCGCGCTTGTTTGCGAAGATCAGCAGCTTGTTCGAACGCTCGTCCGGAACGATCTGTGCGTTTTCAAGGATTTGCACCTGATCCTGGTTCGCGGCGCGGTTGACGATTTGGTTTAAGCGATTCTGGAACGAGTTCTGCGCGCCGCCCGGGGAAGCTCCGGGCGCGACTTGCATCGGATTGACTTCGTTTAGCTTTTCGTTCCCTTCTTCGTATGGATAGTAATTTCCGCCGCCGCCACCGTAATTTCCGCGGTTGCCACCACCATACATGCCGCTGCCGCCATATTGGTTCATTCCTCCTCCGCCATACCGTCCGCCCATGCTGCCGGTGCGTCCGGCGCCTCCGAAACCGCCGGTCTGCGCGCCGCGGCCAAACGTGCCGGTCCCGCCAACACCGCCGAGAGTGGCACCGCCAGCTACGCCACCGCCGGCACCGGATATGAGCGCCTGCATGGTGGCATGAATATCGCCGACTTTGCCGTAACGGACGGGAATGACTTCGAGGGTGAAATCGGTTTCGGGCATGACGTCGATCTTCTCGATGATCTCGAGCATGCGCTTAATGTTCGAAGAGTAATCGCGTAAAATGAGCGTCTGATTGCTGTCCACCGCGGTGACAGCGGTGGGCATTTTGGTCATGGTTTGGAGTGTTGGGGCGATTTCACTCGGCTTCGCGGTTTTCAGTTTTACGACGCGGGTGATGAACTGTTCCGTGTACCCGAGTTCTTCGGCTGGAACTTCATTTAGCGGAGCGCCTTCTTTATCCGCCAGAGCGGATGCTTGTGCCTTAACGAATTTGTCGCCGATGGGGATCATCGTAATTCCGTTCAGGGCGAGAACTGCGTCGAGCGCTTCGACCACTTCACGGCGCGTCAAAGGTGTTTGCGTTATGAGCGTGATGCCGGCGGGGGCTGGCAGCACGGTCGGGCGAAGAACGGTGCGACCTGAATAACGTGAGTAAACATCCCAGACTGCCGGATCCAGTGGCGTATTGTTCAGAGCCACTCCGCCCGGGGGAATTGGTTCGTTAGGATCAAGATATGGGCTTACGGGATCCGGCCGGACCGCGGCAGCGGCATCTGTTGCAGTCGCGGTTGCGTCAGTAGCTGGCGGGATGGGAATGCTGGTCCGATCCGAACCTTCAACGTTGACGGCGGGTTGCGCTGTGCCGGGAGTGGGAAGTTGAATATTGGCGGTCGAATTCGTTTCGATGACTGCGGTTTGGCTTTGGTCAACAACGGTGGGCGGTGGAGTGATGACTGCCGTTCCGGCAGGTGCAGCGGTGCGATTAGTCGCGAGGGCAGCGGCGCGCGCCGCGGCGGCGTTGCTGCGGATGGAGTCGACTGATGGAATTTGGGGAAATTGTGGTTGGGCGCGCTGGGGCGCTGCGGTGGTGTTGGGCGTTGCGCCGGTCGTCTCTACAGGTGAACCGGCTGTGGCGGTCGCGGGTCCAGTTGTGGCTGGAGTGGTGTTGGGCGCGGTGGCCGGAGCCGCTGCGGTGTTTGTATTTGCAAGCGCCTGGTTCGTGAGGCGCTGGAAGCGGCGGCGCATCACAGGCTCGAGAGTTGGATTCGCGCTTCCGGTCGCGTTCGTGGCGGGCGTGGTGCCGGGTGCAGCGGTGGGAGCTGGTTGGGCGAAATCGAGCGTGGCGGTGCTGAGCAGCACGGCCAGAGATAAGATTCGAACTTGGGCTTGCATATGCGTTCCTTGCTTCACTTTCTTGGCTGTCTGGCCGCGGCAACGTTGCGCGAGGGAGCATTCGTTGAGACGGCTTGCTGCAGATTTCCGACGAAAGTGATGGTGCCGCCGAGGCGGGTTTGATTTTGCGTAGGGCGAAGATCGAGATTCTGCACGCGAATCATCGCGTTTTGTGCGGCGACGCCGACAAGAAAATCGATAATCTCCTTCCCGCCGGAGTTGATATCGATGTTCAGGCTGATTTCCTGAAAGAACTGATTGGTGCGGCCGAAACCGCCGGCTTTCACGAAGGTCTGGCGGCCGAGCTGCACGCCGGCGGCGGCGGCTTGCGTCTGAACGACGCGCTGAAGTTCGACTTCGCTCGCGAGCATTTCGGAGCCGGTCGATTGGAGTTCGCGTTGGCGTGCTTCGTATTTAGCCTTCTGCTCGATCTCGCGTTTGTAGCGTTCCAACGTGGTGCGGTTGCGGGCGATCTCGCCGCGCACCCGCCCCCAGTCGTCGAAGTAGGGCCAAACGAACCACATGTTCAGCAGGACGAAAATAATGAGCCCGACGATGACGACGAGCCGCCGCTCCTGCGGGCGCAAATTCAGTTTGTCGAAAATGCTTTGGCTCATTTGAGCGGCTCCAAAAGGTTGAGACGCGCGTCGAAGTTCCAGTTCACCACCTGGGAGCCGGCGCGGCTGGGGAAATTCGGCGGCGAGACGTCGCGAAACATTTTTTTGCCGTCGAGGGTCGCGTTGCGGATGGCTTCGTTGTAGTCGATGACCGCTTGCTCTTGGCCGGTGGGAGCGGTGCCAATTAACTGGAGTGTGCCGTCGCGGCTAAAGCGAAGGTTGACGAGATTGAAGTCGGCCGGGAGATGTTCAGCGGCGAGCTTGATGCAGTCGAGGGCGGCGTATTTGAGGTTCAGTTGCTCCTGCAAGACGGCCACGCGCTCCTTCAAGCGGAGGACGTTGGTATACGAATTCCCAAGCCCGGCGAGTTCAGTTTTAACGCTGCTGGCCTGGTAGTTCACGACCTGCAGAGCGATCATGTAAATGAACACGCCGGCGACGTAGAGAGCCACGACCGCGCCGAGGCCGCGCATCCAGAGGCGATCGACGTATTGCTGGCGGTACTTGTTGGCAAAGTCGACGGGAAGAAGATCGGCGGACGGTTGCTGTTCGGCGGCGCGTTTGGCTGAAAAGCGGGCGAGACCTTTGCGGTCGAGAGCAGAATGACGCGCGGGTGGGGCATCGGTCCAACCGGCAAAGAGCGATTCGGCGAGCGCGCCGGACTGGTCATCGGCGACGAAATGCCATTGGAGCGGAGTCGCGAGCCAGCCTTCCAGTTCGCCGGCCCAGGCGACTTGCATGAGGGTATCTTGTAGAAAGCGGCTGCGATATTCGGCGGCGTTAATGGGCAGCACACCTTCACTGGTCGCGGGCGGATGTGGCAGGCGGACGACGTGCAACTCGCGGAGCGTTCCGGCGGACCACCAGGCGACGGTGCAGATGTCTGACTCCGCGCCAGAACCAAGATAAATCCAGGCGCCGTCTTCGCGAACACCGTCGGAGAGAATCTGGTTGAGTTGCGGTACTTCGAGGCGATCGGGGAAATAATTTTGCGCTTCTGTGGTGCCGAGGAATTCTTCGACTTTATCGCGCGAGACGATGCAGACGATGGCGGTCTGCATATTGTCGGCGGCGCTGGGAAGAACTTCAGCACTCCAGACGATTTGCGCGACGGGGAGGGGAGAGAGGCGCTCGATCTGGAATTCGAGCATGGACATGAGTTCGGCGCGGTCGACCGCGGGAAGTTGCACGACGCGGAGGAAGACCGATTCGGCGGGAAGCCAGGCGATGTTGAGCTTGGGTTGGAACAGCTCGTGCCAATCTTTGGTGACGAGCCTGGGTGGAAGTGGGGCGAGGCCGGCGATGGTTTCCTCGCGCTGGAGCTTTACGTCATCGCGGGCGACGGTGAAATGCCAAAGATGGCGCTCGACCGGGCTGGCCTCGAGAACGTTGCAGGAATGCGGTCGTTTCTGTTTCTTCACGCGGGAACCCAGGCTTCAGCTTTCGTATCCTCGACCAACGCTGCGAGGTGCTCTTCGGTTTGCGTGACGCGGAGAACTTCTTCAATGGTGGTTTTGCCGTCGCGGACTTTATTCCAACCATCGTGGCGCAAGGTGCGCATGCCGCTTTCCATGGCACGCTGCGCAATCGTCGACGCGGCCGCGCGGCTCAAGATCAGCGGGCGGATCGACTCGTCCAGGATCAGTAATTCGTAGATACCCATGCGGCCCTGATATCCGAGCTGGCGGCAATGTTCGCAGCCGGCACCTTTGTAAAATTTTGCGGTGTCGATTTCATCCTCGGGAAAGCCGACTTTGCGCAGGAAATCTTTTTCAACTTTCTGTTCCACTTTGCAATGCGGACAAATCGTGCGCACGAGGCGCTGGGCCAAGACCGCTTCGACGGACGACGCGACGAGGAATGGTTCAATTCCCATATCAATCAAACGCGTGAACGCGCTCGGTGCATCGTTGGTGTGCAGCGTGCTGAACACCAAGTGACCGGTGAGCGCGGCGCGGATGGCGATTTCGGCGGTTTCCAAGTCGCGGATTTCGCCGACCATGATCACGTTCGGGTCCTGACGCAATATGTGCCGCAAACCCATGGCGAAGGTCAAACCGATATCGGACCGGACGGCGATCTGGTTAATGCCCTTAAGTTCGTATTCGACAGGTTCCTCGATGGTGATGATGCGCTTGTGCACCGAATTGATCGTACTGAGGAAGGCGTAGAGCGAAGTCGATTTTCCGGAACCGGTCGGGCCCGTGACGAGGAGAATGCCGTGCGGCTTGATGATGATCTCACGAAGCGCGTTTTCTTCATGCGGCGCGAAACCGAGTTTTTCGAGGCTGAGAAAGATTTTACCGCGGGTGAGGAGACGGAGGGAGACACTTTCGCCGTAAACGGTGGGAACGGTGGAAACACGGATGTCGATTTCTTCACCTTTAATGCGGACGTTGATGCGGCCGTCCTGCGGGAGACGCTTTTCGGCGATGTTCATTCCTGACATCACCTTGATACGAGAGATGAGGGCGGCCTGGTAACGCTTGAGCTGGGGTGGCATCGGCGTTTGGTGCAGGATGCCGTCGATGCGGTAGCGGATGCGGAGTTCGTCTTCGGCGGGCTCGAAGTGGATGTCCGTGGCACGATCTTTATACGCTTCCCAGATGACCTGGTTGACGAATTTGATGACGCTGGCTTCCTGATCGCCTTCGGTGATTTCCTTGTCCTCAATGCTCAGGTCGAGGGGTTCGTCTTCCGCCATTTGGTCGAGCGTCTCAGCGCCGACGCCGTAATATTTTTTGAGCGCTTTCTCGATTTCGTCCTTCGGGGCCAAACCGAAGTGGACCGGCGTAGCGGCATTAAACTGGACGGCACTGAGCAGGGCGGCATCGAAAGGGTTGCTGACGGCCACCTGGAGCGCGCCGTTTTCGAGTTTGGTGGGGATGACGCCGTGCTGGAACGCGACCTTGGTGCTGATCTTTTTCTGGGCTTCGGCGGTGATGGTGAGCTGGGGGAGATCGAGGTAAGGCCAGCCGAGTTTCTCAGCGAGGCGCTGCAAAAATTGCTCTTCTGAAATGCCGCTTTCACGCGCGAAAAAGCCCAGGAGCGACTCGGTGGAGCCGCCTTCGACGGCGGTGCGCCAAGCCTTGGACCACTCCTGAAACTGCTCGGGCGTGACGAGAGACGCCTCGGCCAGGATGCTTTTTATGGACTTCAGGGCCATTGGTTAATCCTTCAGTATTCAACGAGTTATTACAATTCAATGTTGAAAAAGTTGCGGCGCGAATTGCGTCCGACGATGGGGAAGATTTACGCAGAGTTCGTAGAGGACGCAGAGAGCGCAGAGGGGTTGGTGACAAGTGGAACAGGATTTCGGCAGGCCGCTTTCAGATTTTGGGCGCGTTCCCTGAGTGCAAGACGCAAGGCAGAGCTTTGCTTTTTGTAGGCGAGTTCATCGGCGCGCAGGTCGAATCTTCTTTGTTGAACGGCGGCGAGGCGTTCGCTGGTGGCGGTGTTTCGAACGCGGCAGGTGATCCGCATGATGCGGTTGAGTTTTTGGAGGGCGCGGAAGTTGTCGCGTGAGGTGAGGGCGAGATGAAAGGCGCTTGCTTCGAGAAGAGCGATGGTCGACTGAGAGAAGTTCGGGACGCCGGTGGCGGCAAACTGGACGAGTTCCGAAGTTGCGGTGGGGGTATGGGGTGTTTTGTCGAGGAGTTGGGCGGGAGCGGCCTGTTGATAGAAACGGAAGAGAGCCCCCGTTTTGATTTGTTGCCCAAAATGTTCAGCGATGAGCTTGCTGGTTCGGTCGTAGGTGTGGTGGTTAAGCCAGGCGAAAATCTGTTCGAGTTGATCCGGGCTGAAGATGGCGAGAGCGCGCCCGAGCGGGTTTGGATTTTCGACGTTGGGAGAGTTGGGATCGATTATTTGAGTTTTCATTGGTTCACGGGGTTAAAGGTTCGTTTTGGAAAAATAAAAATTTTTCAAAAAACCCGAAAAATTTTCGTAAGTACCAGAAAATCAAGGATAGGGCGGTACAGGCAGCGATACACAGCGCGGTACAGACGACGGGTCTCGCGGGCGCAGGAAGTGGAGCAGGCATATAATAGGTACGGCTGCGGGCAGAATGGTGGCGCGCGGAGAAGAATGCCGTGTCACCGTTGGCGCTGCTGGAGGGTCTGAAGAAATGATCGTTCTTCGGACACGCCGAGCGACTGGGTGACACAGGGGGTGTGCTCTGTGTCATTGTGTAAGTAGATATTATTCTTAAAAAGTTGTCAACCCTCAAAAATTATGTGGCGACCGTCCGCACAATTACCCCTTAAAAGGGGGTGAGTCAGCCTGGGATTGTCAGAGAGGTAATTAGATATCTTTGAGCTGGAAGGGGTAGCGTGATACTTTGCTGAGGCATTTGCTTTCCAAGCTTTGGTCGCGGGGCGTCCTTCATAGGTGTGGCCCTCGTCGCAAACCACCGCGTCGTGAGAGAAACACTCAGAAACGGCACCGGCAGGCGTTTGAATAAGCGTTCAGTGCTGGTGGGGAAATTTGTGGAGGGTGTGCGAGCGGTTGCTTCAAATTGGCCGAAATCCTTCCGATAGAGGCAATACTGACGCGTGTGCGCTGTCTCCGACGTTTGCGGAGGTGATAGATCAGGCGCAGGCGAAATACTCGCAAAATTGAAGTTTTTTTTGTATTTTAGAGACGAACTCGTATGGAAACGGTGACTGTTGAGAGACAATCCGGGGCCGCGAGACGGAGTGGCGGCGGAGTGGCGGAGGCGCGGAGCTTGCCGATCTGCATTGAGCATCTGCGGGTGGTTTATAAGGCGGCGAATCGCAAGGCGGCGGAGAAGATCGCGGTCAACGATTTGTCATTGTCGGTTGAGGAAGGGGAGGTTTTTGGGTTCCTGGGGCCGAACGGAGCTGGGAAGACGACGACGATGAACGTGCTGCTGGGATTCGTGCAGCCGACCAGCGGGAAGGCGGAGATTTATGGGAAGAGCGTGCGGGATGAAGCGTCGCGCGCGGAGCTAGGGTATCTGCCGGAGCTGACTTACTACTACAAATTTCTGACCGGGCGGGAACTGCTGCGGTTTTACGCGAAGTTGTTCGAGCTGCCGCGCGCGGAAGCGGAGAAGCGGATCGCGCAGGCGCTGAAGCTGGTGGAGATGGAGCAGGCGGCTGACAAGCCGATTCGTTCCTACTCGAAGGGGATGCAGCAGCGGGTGGGATTGGCGCAGGCGCTGATCAACGATCCGAAGTTGCTGATCCTGGATGAGCCGACGAGCGGGTTGGATCCGCTAGGGCGAATGAAAGTGCGGCAGATAATCCAGCGACTGAAGGACGAAGGGAAAACGGTTTTCTTTTCATCGCATGAATTGGGTGAAGTGGAAACGGTCTGCGATCGGGTGGGGATTTTGTTCAACGGACAGTTGAAGGAATCGGGTTCGGTGAGTTCGCTGCTGGAGGCGTATCAATGCAACCTGGAAAGAATTTTCCTGAAAGTGATCGGGTTCGATGAAGACGGAAATCCGTTGAGCGGGAAGGAGGTCGCATGAAGAAGAGTTTTGCGATTGCCGAAGTGGTGGTGAAGGAACTTTTTCGGCGGAAAGATTTTTACGTGCTGTTCATCATCACGGTGGTGCTGAGCGTGTTGATGGCGGGGGTGAATGTGTTCAACGAGCCGAGCGTGGCTCGTTACGTGAAAGAGTTGTGCCTGCTGTTGATTTGGGTGTCGTCGCTGGTGATTGCGATCACGACAGCGGCGCGACAGTTGCCGGTGGAAAAGGAGCAGCGAACGCTGTTTCCGTTGCTCGCTAAACCGGTACGGCGTTCGCAGGTGCTGATCGGAAAATTTTTAGGTTGCTGGCTCGCTTGCGGGGGGACGCTGGTGTGTTTTTACGTTTTCTTCGGAATCCTGAGCATGAGCCGGGAAGGGACGTGGCCGGTGCTGAATTATTTCCAGGCACTGCTATTGCATTGGGTGATGCTGGGGATCGTGACGGCGTTCACGATTTTGGGCTCGGTGATGTTTTCGGCGGTATCGGCGAACATCACGATCACGTTCGCGCTGGTGGCGGGGATTCTGTTCCTGGGGCGGCATCTAAATAAGATTGCGCTCCAACTGGGTGAACCGTTACAGGCGGTTGTTTACGGAATCTATTATTTGATTCCGCACCTGGAGCTTTTCGATGTGCGGGATTTGATCATTCACAATTGGCCCTTGATCCCGTGGGGTGTGTGGCTGGGTGCGCTGGTTTACGGCGCGTTTTTCACGGCGCTGTTTGTCTGGCTGGGGTGCGTGCGTTTCAAGAAGATGCTGGTGCATTGAGGTATGAAAACCGCATTAATCACGGTGCTTTTATTGGTGTGCTGTTTCGGCGCCGGAACGATGGTTGAGCCTAGGTTGGGAGCGCTGGAGTTGTATCGGCGACATGAGGGCAGCCCGATCAAGGTGCTGCTCGGTGAAAGCCGGCGTTTGTTCGCGGGACAATCCTTTGCCAAAGCGGATGCCTACTTCCACAGCGGGATGTATCCAAGCATCTTTGACAATACCGGCGGGAAGAAAGCTTCTGCCATGACGGATGCAGCGCGCGGCGAAAAAGGCGGCGACCACGTGGAGCGTTTTCTTGGGGAACCCCGCGATATCATCGATCGTTTCAGCCGGTCATTTTTTCCGTCGGAGCACAAGCATCTGGGCGAGGAGAAGCACGAGGAACATTTTCCGGGCGATGGTCACGATCACCAGGAACATGAACACGGACACGAGCATGGCGAGGAGCACGAACATGGCGAGGAGCACGAACATGGCGAGGAGCATTACGAGGAAGCGGGCGGCAAGGACGTTCGTGAGATTTTGCCCTGGTTGCAACTGACGGCGGAACTAGATCCGAACCGGATTGAGAACTACGTGGTCGGTTCGTTTTGGCTGCGTAACAAGCTCGGCAAAGTGGCGGAAGCGGAGCAGTTTCTAAGATCGGGGTTGAAGAATAATCCGAACAGCTACGAGATGCTTTTTGAGCTGGGACGCATTCACGACGAAAACAAAAAGGACGTGACGCGGGCGAGGAATTTGTTTGAGGCGGCGCTGGCGCGTTGGCGCGACCAGAATTCAAAGAAAGAGGAGCCGGATAATTTCGCGCTGCAACAGATTGCGATGCACCTGGCGAATTTAGAGATTAAGGAAGGAAACATTCAAAAGGGGATTGCGCTGCTGGAGATCGTGAAAAAGGTTTCCCCGGCTCCGGCCGCTGTGCAGCAGCGCATCGATGAATTGCGCGCCGGCAAGGAAACGGGGAGCGCGGTCAACGGATCAGCCGAGCCTGTTCGGTCAGCCCACTAGATTCGCCGCGGCGGGAAAGTTCGCGCTCGATTTCGTGGGCTTCACGGTAGATTTCGCCGAGGAGCGCGCGGTCATCGCGGATCGCAAGGCCCATCTGCAAGCCGGACTTCTGTTCCACTTCGCGGGAGATTTCGGCGTAACGGCGTTGCAGGAGATCGAGCCGTGATCGGAGTTCCGCAGTGGAGTATTGGCAAAATTCCGAGTTGGAATTTTCCTGGGATAAAGAAGCCTGATTTTGCCGTGACTCACATCCAGAAGGGCCGAAGAGCATTATTAACGCTAGCGCAACGCAGGGTGCGAGGCGCCGCGTAGCACGACGGGAACGTCGATGTGAGGCGATGCTCATTTCTCACGATTTAGGAGCAGGAAGCGGGACATTCCCGTGGGCGCGAAAACAGCCAGGCTTTGATGTAAGTTGCTGGAAGCGTGGTCTATCGAAGTCAAAGTATTACCGTGCCGGGCACTCGGGACGCGTAAGCGGGTGCTGTCAGGATCCGGCTTAGCTCAATGCGGAGCGACTGCGCGAAAGAAGTCGTGGGAGTTGGAGGGGGAGAACTTGAAGGCCGTGTTGGTGCTCGTGATTTGGAAAGTGACCCAGTTTGTGAAATCGGGTGAGGATTGGAGTTCGTAGTAGTGGGCCGTCGAAGATGACCTGATTGGTGGAAGCGGTGAAGCTGGACGGCATGAGGCTATCGGGTGCGTTATCGAAGTATGTTTCTGCGATCGTATTGTAGGAACTGACGAGCAACCCGGAGGGAGTGAAGGTGGCGTCTTCGAGCGTCTCGAATGGAGTCTGCTCAATTTGCCAATCGAGGCCGTTGGTCGTGAGGAGGAGTTCGCCATAAATCGTGGTGGCGACGAGCAGGTTTGATTTTGTGCTGATGCTGGTGACCCATGGGTGAGTCCGGTAATAGCTACCTTCGACCTGTCCGTAACTGTAATCGATCGGACCGATCTTGCTCATGACAGTTTTCCAATGAAACCGGTTGGTGGCGGGCCAGAGATTCGTGCTTACCCAAAGGTCTTGCACGCCGGAAGCTACGATGATGTCGCCGATGGCGGCAGCGTGCTGCACATCACGCGCGGGGTGCTGAATGCTCTGCCATCCTTTACCATCATTGATCTCGAGCCAGGAGTTGAACGGGTGAATGGCGCGCGCACGGGCGAATGGAGGAGTAGCAAATGCCAGATCGTTCGTGCGAACGGTGAGTTCTTTAACTGGCGTGCGTTGCCAGGACTGCGCGTTGGTGGAGGTGAAATAGTGCGCGTACTCTGATGACGAACTGAATCCCACATAACCGTTGGTATCAGCGGCGATCCAGCGGAAACGTGCGGGCAGAAATTCGGGAGTTTTACGGACAAACCCGGTCGCTTCCTGAAATGAGACCGCGGAGCCGAGTGTTACGAAGCGGTTGCTAATTGTGGTTAAGGGCAACCTGCCAGGGACGTTCGTAGCTGGAGAAAGGAACGTGCCGCTCGGCGAGTATTGAATGTATCCTCCCATGCTTCGAGCGATCATCTGAGAGTTTGTAGCGAGGGAATAGACGATGGTGAATCGAGGATTGTAAGGGATGGTGTTCGTCCAAAGCATTGGATCGCCGGTGGAGTGCCAGCCGTTATGGAAGGCGCCTTTGAAATAAGCGATGCTCCAGAAATCGTTGGTTGCGGTGACGGTGGCTCGCTTCCATTCGCCGAGGTGGGTGGAGACGAGAATCGTGGCCTGGTCGCCGGCGGCGACGAGAGTTCCGGCGCCGCCAGTGACGTCCCGCAGGAGGTTTGTCGCGATCGGTGTGTGTAGTATAAACTCGCCTCTGAAGGGCGAGGAAATGATGGTGCCGTTGTCACCGACCGCGACGAAGTGCTCACCCGTGAAGATGATTTTCCGCAAATCGTTAGTGGTGGGAGATTGGAGAGACACCCAATTCGTCGCGTCAGTGGATGTGAGGATTGTTCCGCCTTTGCCTACAGCAATGAACGTATTTGAACCGTAAACGAGGCTGTTCAGCGCGCGCTGGATGGGAGTTGGCTGCGCTGTCCAGTTATGAGCCGGGATCGAGGTGAAGATATTTCCGTGTGAACCGGCGAGAACAAATTTTTGCCCGTCATGCACGAGGGCGCGCGACCAATCGGTGGGATGTGGGTGGCGGATGTGCCACGGCCCGAGGGTTATTTGGGCGAAGGAGTTTGGAAGCAATGCGCAGAGCGTGACGATCATGAGCACTAATCTCGAAGCTCGCGCGGGGTTCATGCGGAGAGAAGATTAAGAATTTGAATCGAATCGTGCAACGAGGTGGAGGTGTTTTTCCTATCAAAGCAAAAAGGCGAGTCACCGGATTCCGGAACTCGCCTTGAAATATTCACGGGCGATTTAGCCCGCAATGGTGTTTGGGCTGATCAGTAGTCGCCACCGCCGCCGCGTCCGCCACGGTCTCCACGGCCACCGCGATCGCGTCCACCGCCACCGCCGCGTCCGCCGCCGCCACCTCCGTAACCACCACCACCACCGCCGCCGTAGCCGCGTCCACCGCCGCCGCCGCCGCCACCTCCGTAGCCGCGACCGCCACCACCACCACCGCCGCCGCCTTCAGGGCGAGGGCGAGCTTCATTGACCGTCAACGCGCGGCCATCTAGTTGGTGGCCGTTTAGGGCGTTGGTTGCTGCTTCAGCTTCTTCCTTCGAAGACATGGTGACGAAGGCGAAACCGCGTGAACGGCCGCTCATGCGATCGAGCATGAGATTGCAGTCGGTGACTGTGCCGTGCTGTGCGAATAGATCCTGCAGATCGTTTTCTGTGACGTTGTAGGAAAGATTTCCTACGAACAACTTAGTACTCATTTTACTGCTGACTCTGATTGATGAATGGCGTGCCTCAGGCTATCCCAAATCGGCGGGGGCTTGGATTACCGAAACATTTCTCACTGGAAGCTTCACAGCTCTGTAGAACACGTCCTACTGCGGGGCATTTTCTGCTTCTGTTTCAAAAAAGGCAATCCCCTACTTTTTGGTAGCAGTCTCGGGGGTGTAAGCGTCGTGCAGGTGCACCGGCTTGGATTTTTTGCGGAGATTGATGTTGAGGATTTCCACGCCGACCGCGAAAGCCATCGAGAAGTAAATGTAGCCCTTCGGGATTTCGCGGTGGAAACTTTCCGCGACGAGCGTAACGCCAATTAAGATCAGGAAGGAGAGCGCGAGCATCTTCACTGTGGGGTGGCGTTCGATGAAAGCGCTGATCGCACCGGCGAAGACCAACATGAATCCCACCGCGATGACCACGGCGGCGATCATGACCGGGACTTGTTTGACCATGCCGACGGCAGTGATCACGGAGTCGAGAGAGAAGACAACGTCGAGGAGGAGAATTTGAATAATGACGCTGGCGAAGGTGGGCGCGACTCTGGCGCTGGCGTGGCCTTCTTCGCCTTCCAGTTTGTTATGGATTTCGTGGGTGGCTTTCCAAATGAGGAAGAGGCCGCCAAGCCCGAGGATGAGGTCGCGTCCAGCGACGGGATGTTCCATGACGTGGAAGAGCGGTTTCGTCAGATTGACAATCCAGGAAATGGTAAGGAGGAGAAGGATGCGGGTGACGAGCGCGAGGGTCAGGCCGAGTTGACGGGCCTTGGCTTGTTGATGCTGGGGAAGTTTAGCGGCGAGAATCGAAATGAAGACGACGTTGTCGATGCCGAGAACAATCTCGAGGATGGTCAACGTCAGGAAGCCGATCCAAATTTGAGGATCGGCGAGGTTCATACCGAAAAACTCCATGCGCGGTGTGAGTAACTGATTTGCTGAGGCCGGGCAATTGGAAACCGGCCTGATTTTTGGAATGGACGTTGTTTCTCCGCGGCGCTGGCGGGGCGCCGGCCGGGACTCCGTCCTACCCAGGTTAGAGTTCTTCGATGCGGATGTTTTTGAAGCGGACTTCGGATTTGTCGTCGTGATTTTGGAGACCGATGTAGCCTTTGGCGGAGCGCTTGAGCTTGAGTTCGGTATCGATGATTTTTTCGCCGTTCATTTCCACGCGCACCTTGTTGCCGCGCGCGGTGATGGTGGCGCTGTTCCAAACGCCGGCCGGGCGGATCATGTTTTTTTCGGGCGCGATCACGTCATAGAGCGAACCGGGTCCGCCTTTGGACGCCGGACGTCCGGGCGAATCGTGAATCTGCATTTCGTATCCGGTGAAGGCGGGATTTTTCGTGTGCTTGGAGCGGAAGAACACGCCACTGTTGCCGCCCTTGTTTACGGTGAATTGGAATTCGAGACGGAAGTTTTCGTACTGTTTTTTGGTGCTGAGCCAGGAACCGGTTTTCTCCGGATTGGTGGTCCAGTCTCGACCGTTACGACCGATCAGCACGCCGTTCTCGATGGTCCAATCGCCATCTTCTATTTTGGTCCAGCCGTCCAGATCCTTGCCGTTGAAGACGGGTTTGATCTTGGCCTGCTCTTCGCGGACCCAATTGAGGACGGCTTTGGTGCGGCGGATCGCTTCGTATTCGTCTTCGGCTTTGTCTGGTGCGGATTCGATTCCGACCCAGCCGTTGTAACCCGCGTCCCGTACAATGCGCATCATGCGGAAGAAATCGGTGTCGGTGATCATGCCGTATTCGGTGAACTTCTGCGATTTGGCACTAACCGCTTTGGCGTAAGGCATGAGCGCTTCGACCGAGTCGTAGCGATGCTGGTTGGGATCGAAGTTACCGAAGTCAGGAAGGGTGCCGAAGTTTGGTTTGTTGACGGCCTGCATGACGGAGGCAAGCCACGCGGCGTCGCTCGAGAGGCCGCCGTGATTTTCGATGACCAACTGAAGGCCGGCTTGCGCGGCGTAGTCAGCAACTGCGGAACAACTCTCCGCGACACGGTCGCGAAGTTCCGCGGGCGAGGGGTTCGCGCCTTCGTCACCGTAGGCGTTCACGCGAACCATTTTGCAACCGAGGAATTTTGCCGCGTCGATCCATTCTTTCGTCTTTTCGACCGCTTTGGCGCGAGCGGTTTTGTCGGCAGCGCCGAGCGGTCCATTCGTATCGAGCATGATGAGGTGGCAATAAACGCCTTCATCGTCGGCGCGTTTTTTCAGGTCGGTGAGGTAGGCCTGGTCTTTGGCTTTGTCGGCAAAGAATTGATCGACGAATTCGATGGCATCGATGCCGAATTCGCGTTTCGCAATGCGCGGGAAATCGAGGTTGGTAATCTTGTTCGATTGGAGGGCGCGATGGAGGGACCACTCAGCGAGAGAGATTTTGAAGGTGAGATCGTCTTCCCAGGTTTTCTTCGCGGCCGCGATGAGCGAAGGAGCGGTGGAAAGACAAGCGGCGGCAAGCGTGCTGGCTTTGATGAAATCTCGGCGATTCATAGTTCGTTGAAGGCAGAAGCCTATCGAGAATGGAAAAGGCTGAAAGGAAAAATCAGGGATTTCAGGAGGGTGAGTTGTAGGTTGGAGCCCGGGCTTCCTTCTCGATTCTGAGAAGCGAAGTTTTAGTTTTGCAAACGGCGCAAGCGAGGAAGCGGGCGATCAACCGCCTTTATCGCGATCAGAGCGGCGGACTGGATTACGGCTGCCTTCATTAACGGTGCGCCGCTGGAGATCACGCAGCATTTTCTGCGTATGGGCGAGCCGTTGCTTATTGGCGCCGATCAGCTTCGCGAGCTCTGCATTCTGCTCTTTTGGATCGACTGACATATTCCACCTACATCTTCTTTGACGGCATAAGTCGGGCCAGCATTAACACTAGCGGGCGCTGAACAGGTTATCAGGAAAAGGCCGAGGAGCTTAGACTCTCGCGAGAGTGGGCAGGGTGTTCCGAATTTTAGCGAAACAGGAATTCCTTCGAGTTTAGGAGTGCCCAAAGGAGGTCTTCGTAAGCGGGGCGGGTGTGGTTGTTAGCTGCCAAATGAGATTCGAAGCGAGCGAGTTCTTCAGTGGAAGGTTCGCGCGAGAGCGCGCTCCAATAGATTTGCGTGATGGCGGCGCGTGGTGCGGGTTTTTCGCTCACCAGGCGGTCAATGAGGCCGCCTTTTGTGGCGAGTAGATCGTTGAGGAGCGGACCGTTCATGAGTTGGAAGGCCTGGCCCATCGTGGGTTCGCAGGAGCGTTCACATTCGGAGGGAAGGAGGCGCGGAGGTTTGCCGAAAGAGGCGAGGAATTGATCGACATTCTGCCGGCCTTCACCGCGGCGGCGTTCGGAGAGCGCACCAGCGAGCTGAACGGCGCGGGTGCCGGGTGGATAACCGGCAAAATCGGCGGGAACCTGGAGAAGTTGAGTTTGGGAATCCAGGAGTTGCTCAGCATTCAGGCGACGGAAATAAGCGCGCGCGAAATTTGATTCATCGGAGGCGTTGGCGTCGTTGGGAACGGAGGAGAGTTGGTAGGTGCGTGAATACATGATGACGCGGATCAGTTGACGGAGATCGTAGCCGTGATTCACAAAGTCGCGCGCGAGTTCTTCGAGGAGTTCAGGGTGCGACGGAGGATTGGAAGCACGGGAATCATCGATTGGTTCGACGATGCCGCGACCGAGGAGGTGGGACCAGATGCGGTTGGCCTGAACTTTGGCGAAAAATGGATTTTCAGGCGAGGTCATCCAATCGGCGAGGGCGGTGAGTTCGTCTTTGTGCGACGCGGGAGTGGGTTCGCCAAGAAAGCGGGGTTTGGCGGGTTTGCCGGTGCGGGGGTTTTGCACCTCGGCGGAAGAGGCGAGATAAATGATTTGTTCGCCTTTGAATTCGTGGCCGTCATTGTCGTCGCGACGGCGGTTTTCGAGGACTTTATATTTGAGGCGGGCGAAGACGCTTTGCCAATCGTAGTAATCGTTCTGGCTCCATCGGTCGAAGGGATGATTGTGGCATTGGGCGCATTGCATCCGCGTGCCGAGGAAAAGCTGGGCGCTGGCTTCGGCGCGTTCGACTGGCGTGCGGGTGGCGCGGTAGAAATTTGCGGGAGGATTTTTGTACGTGCTGCCACGGGCGGCAATGATCTCGCGGGCAAATTGGTCGATGGGTTTGCGCTGAAGGATGCTGGTGCGAACCCATCTGTGGAAGAGTTCGAGGCCTTTGCGGTCCAGGACGCGTTCTTCTGCGCGAAGGAGGTCCATCCATTTAAGGGCCCAGAAGTCTGCGAATTCGGGACGTTCGAGAAGATGATCGATGAGGCGCGTGCGTTTGCTCGGTGAGGTGTCGAGAACGAAGGCGCGGGCTTCGTCGCCGGTGGGGATCACGCCGAGGAGGTCGAGGTATGCGCGGCGCACGAACGCTTCATCCGAGCTGACCTCCGAGGGGTTCATGCGGAGGCGGGCGAGCTTGGCGAAGATGTGGCGGTCGATGTAATTGCGCGGTTCGGGGGCGGTCGCGACGAAATTCGTGCGAGCGGGAATGAAAGCGAGGGTGACGGGATGTTGTTGATCGAGGTAGCGGACCAGGACGGTCGTCTCGGTGGGCTGATCGGTGGAGACGAGGCCGACGGCGGTGGCCTGGACGGACGGATTAACAGGTTCGAAAATGGCGATGGAGGTGACGTCGCGTGAGGAGCCATCCGAAAACCTTGCGGTGGCGGTAAATTGGATAGAGTTCGTGGGCTCGATAAGGATCGCGTCGCGCGGGGTGACTTCGAGTGCGGTGAGTTTGCGGGCTGAGGTGAGGTCGTTGGTAGCGCCTCCGGCGATCCAGGAAGAGAGGGCGTGGTATTCCCATGAGTTTGTTTTGAAGCGTTGGCCTCCTTCGTGGGCGAGTTGGGCGGTGGCTTTGAGGAGGATGAGGCTTTCTTCGGGAGTGGTAAGGTCGATGCGGCGATTGAATTGATCCTGGACGAGAGCGAGGTAATCGAGATCGCCACTTTCGCCGCGGAGGGAGAGTTTGAAGCTGGCTTTACCGTTGGCGTTGCCGTGACAGCCGCCGGCGTTGCAACCGGACTTGGAGAGGATCGCCATGACGTCGTTGCGGAAGGAGGCGTTCTCATCCGCGCGTGAGGAAGTAGCCAGGAAAATTGCGCAGGCAAGATTGAAGATGAAAGCAAGGTTCCTCACGGCTCTATGGATAGGGGCATCTTAACGTGCGGCGGCGCGAAGCCCAAGGGATTTTCTTTACTTGAATAGAGGAGCGATTCAGCATCGAAACCGAACCCAAGGAGATTATGAAGACATATTCACGTCGCGCATTTTTAGGTGCAACAGCTTTGGCCAGCGCCGCTTTTACTTTGCCAAAAAGCACCGCTGCGGATGCGAGCGGAGCGAAAATTGTGCGACCGCCGGAAGGGAAACGGATTTTGCTGTCGTGCAAGCTGGGGATGATCGCGAAAGAAGCGGAGGGGAAGAAGTTGTCGCTGGTGGAGCGATTGAACATGGCGAAAGACGCGGGGTTCGACGGCGTGGATTTTGATGAAGCGGGGAATTTTACGGCGGAGCAGGCGCGCGCGGCGGTGCAGGAGAGCGGTGTGTTTGTGCACAACGCGATCAACCACGCCCATTGGAACCAGCGGTTGACCAGCGCGAAGGAAGAGGATCGGAAGAGGGGGAGCGAGAATTTGGCGCATTGTTTGCGGGTTTCGCATGCGGCGGGCGGAAGTGGCGTTTTGTTGGTGGTGGGTAAAGCCGAAGATGGGGCTGAAGCCGAGGATCGCGCGCGGGAGGAGATCAAGAAGTTGCTGCCGCTCGCCGCGTCATTGGGACAAATGATTTTGATCGAGAACGTCTGGAACCAGATGATGTACGATCATGATAAAGGGCCCGAACAGTCGGCGGATCGGTTCATCAAATTCATCGACAGCTTTCGGAGTCCGTGGGTCGCGATGTATTACGACATCGGAAATCATTGGAAGTACGGTCAGCCGGGCGATTGGATTCGGGCATTTGCGCATCGTTGCGTGAAGCTCGATGTGAAAGGATTCAGCCGGGCGAAGAGCAAGTTCGTGGACATAACGAGCGAGGATGATGATCTGCCCTGGGGCGAGGTGCAGAAGGCTCTGAAGGATATTGGGTTTACCGGCTGGTCGACGGCGGAGGTGGGTGGTGGCGATGTGAAGCGGTTAACGACGGTGCGGAAGCAGATGGAGAAGGCGTTTGGACTTGGAGCTGCCTAGCTGCCCCGGCAGCTCCTCATTCGCGCGTGATGGTCTCGTCGAGATTGAGCAGAACGCGCGCGACCATCAGCCATTTTTCGGCAGAGTTTTCTGCTGCGAGTTTCAGGAGGCGAGAACGTTCGGGTTCAGAAGGTTCGCGGCCGAGGCAGACGCGGAAGGCGTAAGAAATTTTTTCTGAATCGGATTGCGCGGAGGATGCGCCGATCTTTTTCGCGAGAGCTTGCGCGAATTCGTAGAACTGTTCGTCGTTTAGCAAGGTGAGTGCCTGCAGCGGAGTGTTCGAGCGAATGCGTCTCGTGCAGGCGCTAAAACCATCGGGCGCATCGAAGACAGCAAGGGCAGGGTGGGGCGTGGCGCGCCAGAGATGTGTATATAAGGCGCGACGGTAGCGATTTTCTCCAGCGCTTGGTTTCCAGGCGCGCTTCACCTGGCCGAGGTTCATCACGCCGTCGGGCTGCGGCGGATAGACGGGCGGGCCGCCGAGTTCCGGCGCGAGCAAACCGCTGGTTTGCAATGCTACGTCGCGAACGATTTCTGCATCGAGGCGAATGCGGTTCTGGCGGGCGAGGAAACGATTGTTCGCATCAATGTTTTGAAGATCAGGACGAACGCGTGAGGACTGGCGATAGGTGGCGCTCGTGACGAGGAGACGATGAATGTGCTTGAGGCTCCAGGCAGGCGCTGAAGCGACCGTTGGCTGCATGAACTCGTTGGCGAGCCAATCGAGCAACTCGGGATGCGTCGGCGGAATGCCTTGTGTGCCGAAGTCGTTCTCGGTTTCGACAATTCCTTTGCCGAAGTATTGTTGCCAAACGCGATTCACGATGACGCGCGCGAGTAGTGGATTGGACGGATCGACCACCCAGCGCGCGAGGTCGAGACGGTTCAGTTGATTTGTTTCGGATGCAGGAAATTTGTGCAGGACAGCGGGTGTGCCGGGCTGAACCGGCTCGGCGCGGCGGGTGAAATCGCCGTTGATGAACAGGTGCGAGGGGCGTGGTTCCTTCAGCTCTTTCATCACCAAGGTGGTGATTGGTTTGGGTTCAGCCTTCTCGAGCTTCGTGACTTTCGCCTGTCGCGACTTGAATTCTTTGTCGTCAGGTTTAAACGCTGCGTAGACCGCGCGCTTGTCATCGACGGTCAATTCGCTCCAGGGGCGATTGATGGCGGCGCTGACCTTTTCGGAGAGTTTGCCGAGCTCGTCGTCTGTCAAAGATTCGACCCACTTCAGAATCTGGCTGCCTTTGGTGTTGAGGAAATTGTCGAACTCCGTCTTGGCTTCGGCGAGTTCTTTTTGGATGCCGTCCATCGATTCGAACTCGCCGGGAATTTCCAGGACTGCGCCGGGAGTGCCTTTGCCGTGGCCGTCCTCCTCGGTGTTGTTGAAGAAAGCGTAGAACTGATAGTATTCGCGCTGCTTGATGGGATCGAACTTGTGGTCGTGGCATTGCGCACAGGCGACGGTGAGCCCGAGGAACGCGGTGCCGAAAGTGTTGACTCGGTCCATCACGGATTCGACGCGGAACTGTTCGGGATCGATGCCGCCTTCCTGATTGATCTGCGTGTTGCGGTTGAAGCCGGTGGCGATCTTTTGCTCGATGGTGGGATTCGGGAGCAAATCGCCGGCGAGTTGATCGATCGTGAATTGGTCGAATGGTTGATCCTTGTTGATGGCGCTCACAACCCAGTCGCGATATTTCCAAATCTGGCGCGGGGCATCGATGCTGTAGCCGTTCGAATCGCCGTAACGCGCGGCGTCCAACCACCAGCGGCCCCAACGCTCGCCGTAATGCGGAGATTTTAGAAGACGTTCGACCTGGCGTTCGTAGGCGTCGGTGCTTTTGTCGGCGAGGAATTTGTCGACTTCTTCCGGCGTCGGCGGCAGGCCGATTAAGTCCAGGCTTAAACGGCGGAGTAATGTGATGCGGTCGGCCTCGGGAGAGGGCGCGACGTTGTCTTTGTCGAGCCGTGCGAAAATGAATTGATCGATTGCGTTGCGCGCTTTCGACGGATCTTTGACTGCGGGCGGCGTCGCACGCTTGGGAGGGATGAACGACCAGTGAACGGCTGAGTGCGGTTCTTCATCGGCTGGAGCTTTGCCACCTTCATCGATCCACTTCTGAATCAGCGCGATCTGTTCGTCCTTCAGCGGCGGTTTCTTATATGGCATCTGCGCGATGCTGTTGTGCGTGCCTTTGAGCGCCTGGATGAGCAGGCTGTCCGCTCCTTTGCCGGGTGAAAAAGCCGCGCCGTTCTCGCCGCCATTGATCATGTGGGCGGCGGTATCCATGCGCAGGTCGCCTTTCTGTTGAGATGCGCCGTGGCAGCGGTAGCAATGTTCGGCGAAGATTGGCTTCACTTCGCCGATGTAATCAACGGCGCGCGCGGTGGTCGCGGCGCAGATCAGGGCTAGGCTAAGGAGCAGGTGTCTCACTCGCAGTGGTTTGGCCTTAGGATGGAACACGGGTAGGCGTGTCGCAAGGTGTTGTTTTGTTAGTCGTAAAACGAAGGAAGGAGCGGAAGGGGCAACCACGAATGGACACGAATAAACACGAATGGGAGTGGGGACGAGACGGTGCGATTTGCGATCGGCTTTTTTCGACTTACAAAAAATTTCAAAGAGGCGGTACAGAGCGAAATCGTGCGATACAATAGGGTCGGAAACGATGCTCGGGGAGGCGATACAACTTGCGTAAGTTTTGGCGAGACGTCCGAAAACGTCAGCTTGGTTAACGAGATGTGGGCAGATTTTCGCGTCCGAAAGGTTTAACGTGAAAAAGGGTGAAATGAGGTACTTACGGCGTGAATGTTGATTGGCGCCGCTTCTCTGGAACTTGCGATAGAAAGCGATATTAAGCGTTATTGCAGGTACTTGCGACGGAAAGGCGTGAGCAAGGATTGAAAATTGGAAATTCAAGATTTCCCGGCACGGCGAACTGGAATTTGGTGGAATTGGCGGAATTGCGGGGCTTTTTTGATGCGATGGGGTGGAACAGCGCCTCGGTGTGACTGTGTTTTTTTGTAAACTCCACTCGGTCTGCGGCGCGGAATCGTAAGTGAAAAAATCGGCGGAACGCCGGAAAGACGGGGGTGGAACGCGTTTTTGAAGTGAAAATATCCGGTCAGTTGTGGGATGTCCGGGCGGGACTCGATAATGCGAAGGATGGCCTGCCTGCGAGGTTTCGCGATAATAGGCGTTAAAAAGCGTTAAATCAGGTACCTGCGACGGGAAAGTCAACATTCCGGCGGAGGTAGAAGGCTGCTGGAAGGCGTCTTTGCGGTTGTCGCTGCTGGTCTTCATGGCGGCGCGGTCTTTCGTTTTCGTGTTCGCTCGGCCTTGGAAGAATGGAGCATGGGCACACTACGGGTGTGCTTGTTTTTGCGGGGATGAATGGAAATTCGCTTCCAAGCGAGGTTCTATTCAACCACGTGCCGTTCTTCTCAGGCGAGGTGAAGTTTGGCAGTTCCCGAGGGCGGCGGCAAGGTTTAGTCAATCATTGAGACAAAAACGGCGCTGCAGTAACGCTGCCGCCGCATCTAGGAGTGACAAAGCCGCTCACGAGAATTTGTTCGGCCTGGTGTCCTCGATCAGTCAACGATAGCAATCAAGCCATCAGCCCAAGTGCAAATAATGGCGGCACCTAAAGAAAAAATCACCCCAGCGGACACTCAATCGCAATTGATCCAAAAGCGGCGGCTGCCGCGGCGCGGTCTGCGGTTATTCGCGTTCGCCGTTTTCATTTTGCTGCTTGGCATTTTTTTCCTGCTTCCCCGCCGGCAGATCTCGCAGAAAGAGTTTATCCTCTCCGATCGAGCAGTTTCCAAAGATGGGCCGATCGCTCAGTTCATTCACAAACAACAGCCGAGCCGCTGGCGACTTCCGCGATGGCTGCGCCCACGGATTACGGAGATCGGATCGTCCTCGCGCATGTGGGTACAGCGTCACGGGGAGTGGCAGGAACTTCCCCCGGAAGTAACTCAGACGTCGATCAAGTTGCTGCCATTCGCGATCGAGGGGACAGGCAAGAGCCGGAAGGCCGCTGCCGGCTACACGGTCGAAGTCAATGTTCCGGTTTGCAAAGAGTGGCGCATCGAGGTCGAATGGTATGAAATCAAACGTTTCGGACCAAAAGACTTTGGCTACTTAACGCAAAGCAATCGCTGGAATAGCGCTTCCCAACCGGGCTGGTCCGCGATTCGCCAAAGTTTCAACGAGACGAAGTAAGCTCATGCGGTAGCGATGCCGATGAAGGCGCAAAAGCATTTTGAGTGGAGAGAACCTAAAGGTTTTCTGAAGCTCCATTCGATATGGTGGTATCGGCCGCTGTTAGTGATTTTTGCCAGCAGCATCATGATCGTGGTTTGGTTGATTCCATCCCCCGATCCAGACAAGAAAAGTGCGCCTTTGCTCGTAACCTTTTCCGTCGTCCTTGCCGTATGCACATTTATTGTCTACGGCGTTCCTTGGATTAAATCGCGCTTTCCATCGGAGATTCACATTTACGCCGAACATCTCGTTCGAATTCGGGGGATCACGCGCCGGCGGATTAAATACCGAGACATTGTCTCGTTCTCCTGGATGGTATACGGCAACTTTTCGACGCTCATCTTAACCCGGGACAAGCGGCCGGAGATTTTGATCGGAGTTCCGTTGGATATTCCCCGAGTCGCAGTGACGCAGTTTCTTCTAGACCGAGGGCTTCGACAGCTTCCGGAAACGCCTCACGAAAGAGGTGAAATGCTTCAACAGAGCGGTTAGGAGAACCAGCCTTCGTGGTAGGAGGCGGTGGCGGTGTTGACGAGGGTTCGACACAACGGCGCACGATTCGCCGGCTTTGAGGGTGCGCCCTTTCTTGGGAGCTCGACGAAGACGATGTCAGTCAGCTCGTGTTACGGCGGTCCGTGCGAAAGCGGTGTCCTCCGGCCACCGCACTCCAAGACGCTGGCGCGTTTACTGATGCCCCTCTTGAACTTCTCCGCGACGTTTTGGAGTGCGGTGGCGGGGCAAGGGGAGACACCGCTTTTCCAACGAAGGGCGGCGGTGGATGGGGTGGCGTTTCGTCTCCGGCGTGCGAAAGCGGTGTCTTGCGGCTACCGCACTCCAAGACGCTGGCGCATTTTACTGCTGGCCGACTCGAACTTCCACGAGGTTTGGAGTGCGCTTTTCCAAGGAAAGAGCGGCGGTCGCGGGCTTACGTTATGCGTTTACTTGTTTGCCGTAATCTTCCGCGCTGAGGAGATTTTGGGCTTCGGCGGGGTTGGTGAGTTTTATTTTGAAGAACCAGCCTTCGCCGTAGGGGTCGGTGTTGACGAGGGCGGGGTTGGCGACGACGGCGTCGTTGATGGCGGTGACTTCGCCGCTGATGGGGGTGTAGATGTCGCTGGCAGTTTTGACGGATTCGACGACGGCGCAGGATTCACCGGCTTTGAGCGCGCGGCCTTGCTTGGGGAGTTCGACGAAGACGACGTCGGTGAGTTCGTGCTGGGCGTGATCAGTGATGCCGATGGTGGCGTATTCGCCGGCCACGCGGACCCATTCGTGTGTTTTTGCGTAACGAAGATCTGAAGGAACTTTGGACGACATAAAATTTTTTATAACCCTGCGGAGCGTTTATAGAATGGTTTTTTCACCACGACCGCAGGAAATTTGTTCCCACGAATCTCGATTTGCAAGGAAGTATCGGTCGCGGCGTGCGATGGCGGAACGTAACCGAGGCCAAGTCCGACGCCGAGCGTGGGACTTTGCGTCCCGCTGGTGATGGCGCCCAGCTTCTGCGAACCGTCTGCGGACCAGATCGCGTAATCCTGTCGCGGCGGCGGGGATTTGCCGGTCATTTTGAACGCGACTAAGCGTTTCGCGGGGCCGTTTGCTTTTTGTTCGCGCAGAACTTCCGCGCCGACGAACTGAGGTTTATCGAGCGCGACGAAAAATCCGACGCCGGCTTCGATGGGTGAAGTGGTGTCGTTGAGTTCGTGGCCGTAAAGCGGGTAGCAGGATTCGAGGCGGAGCGTATCGCGCGCGCCGAGTCCGCACGGTTTGAGGCCGTGGTCCTTGCCGGAGCGGAGACATTCTTCCCAGACAGGCGCGATCAGCGGGGCAGGGGAGATGATCTCAAAACCGTCTTCGCCGGTGTAGCCGGTGCGCGCGATGTAAATCAATTCACCGCGGAAACTGACCATGCGGATTTCATTCTTCGCGAGAGTGGAAACGGCAACGTCGGAAGGAAATGCGGCATCAATAAACTTCGCAACGTTCGGCCCCTGGACTGCAACCGCGCCGTAGGAAGCTGATTTTTCGTCGAGCTTGATTTTCGACGCGTTCGGATGTTTCTCGTGCAAACCTTGAAGCCAGGCGAAATCCGCCGCGATGCGGGAGGCGTTGACGATGAGCAGATAATTGCCGAGGCCGAGGCAGTAGAGGTACAAGTCATCCACCACGCCGCCGCGCTCGTTGCACATGAGGGTGTATTGGCCCTGGCCGGGCGCGAGCTTCGTGACGTCGTTGGTGAGAGCGGAGTTGAGGAATTCCTGCGCGCCGGTGCCGGTGACGAAGAATTCGCCCATGTGCGAAATATCGAAGATGCCGGCGGCTTTGCGGACGGTGTTGTGTTCATCGAGAATGCTCGTGTATTGGACGGGCATTTCCCAGCCGCCGAAGTCGATGAGCTTCGCGTTGAGCGCCTGGTGTGATTCGTAAAGAGGAGTTCGCTTCAACATTTTTTCAGCCCCATTTTTCCAGGCGCAATTGTTCCTTCGGCACTTTCATATCCTGCAGGACAAGATGCTCGATTGCTTCCACGAGTGCATTCGGACCGCAGGCGTAAAAGACTGATTTTGCGGGATCGTGGATATGCTCCTTCACCCAGGCAGCATCGATGCGCCCGCGGCGACCGGTCCAGGGATCTTCCGGCACGATGCGGGTGCAGGTGGCGTAGAAATTGAAGTTCGGGTTGGCTTGCGCGAGTTCGCGGAATTCGTCGTGGAAGATGATGTCGTTCGTGGTGCGGACGCTGTAGAGCACCGTGATGCGCGTCTCCAAATTGCGCGCGGTCGCTTCGCGAACAAATCCGCGAAAGGGCGTCACGCCCGAACCGCCGGCGATGCATATTAGGTGCACGTCTGGTTCGTAAACCGGAAGGAAGCGGCCGGTGGGCGGAATCACAAACATGCGATCGCCTTCCTTCGCCCAATCGACGATACGGGTGCCCATCTTGCCATCACGCTTTACGGTGACTTCGTAGTGACCGCGATCGAGCGCGCAGGAGGAGAGGGAGTAGGCGCGTTTGTAACTGGGAGTGTCCGGCCAATAAACGGTGATGAATTGGCCGGTTTTGAAATCGGGCTCGTAACCTTCGGGCCACTGGTAGCGGACAGTCTTTGTATCCGGCAGTTCCATCTTCACCGCCGAGATCACCATTTCCGCTATTTGTTTGGCCATGTCTCTCCCGTTACTGAGTCATCCATCCGCGTCTTGCTCCGTTGTCATTCGGAAAAGCGCTTCTCGCGCGAAGAACCTATGAAAGCAGAAGTCGGTTGGCAAGGACGCGAACGATCAGAACCACTCTTCGTCCATCCAGTTCGCGCGGCGGGAGCGGACGCGTTTGCCTTCTTCGCGGTGGGGGCGGGCCTGGAGTTCCCAGCGTTCGATCTGCGCGCGATATTTCGTGAGGAGCCAGAGAAGCTTGGTGCGATCGGAATAAAAACTGTGTTCGGTTTCGTGGACGAGGTCGGAAAAATCTGTTCGTTGCGAAAAACCCCAGGCGATGTCGCGGCGCAGATTCGACAACTCGCGGCGCAAGGAGCGCAGCCGTTGCTTTAAGCCCGCGGTCAGTTGGAGCAGGGTGGAAATGGCCGCGTTCTTCGCGCCGGCGTCGTTGATCTCGAGTTGCGCGAGGATGGTTTCGAGCACTTCGACCTGGCCGTTGTCGTAAGCGTCCTGGGTTTGATGCCACAGTTCTTTTTCGCGCGGCGTGATTTTCTGTCCGTTGTCCGGGTGCAGCCGGCGCGCCAGCTTGCGGTAGAGATCTTTCAGGCGGGCGCGTAATTCGCTGTTCTGCTTCGGCTTGGGATGTTTGCCGGGGGAATTCAGTTCTTCAAAGCGCTCCCAGAAGTCGTCGGTAGAATTCTGTTCCTCTGAATCGCCGGCGTCGTTTGGAGGATTTTCATGGGGGGCCTGTTGCGGTTCCTCGGCTTCCACTTCCGGGTGTGCGCGGCGCTGGAGCACACGTTTGTAGGCGGCGGCGATTGAGGGGTGGCCGCCGTAAAAGTATTCCTGCTGAACCTCGTTCACCAGGCGCTGCGCTTCGAAAAGCTCCGTCTGCAATTCGCGCATCTCGGTGAGCTGCGCGCCAAAGTTTTTGTTCAGCCACTGCGAAAAGAGCGGCTTGTCCTTCGAGTGATAGCGTTCGGATTCTTCGCGGGCGGTGTTCAGGTCACGTGCGGCGCGTTGATAGTCGCGCTGAACTTTCTGGCGGATCCGTTTGCTGTCGACGACCAGCACACTCCAGGTCGAGACCACAGTCGCAGCATGCCTGGGAGGCGCGGCGGCGCGCGTTCGACGGCGGATGGGTGCTCTGCGAATGGTTTCCACTCGCGGGCAAAGTCGCTTCGACCTCTGCTTTCTGCAACGGAATTCTTCTTTATTGGCCCGCAGTTTTGCGTCCCGGCGCATTTCGAGTAAAATGGCCGCTCTGGATGAGAAAAGAGTTTGTGCCGGGACAGCGGTGGTTGAGCGAGACGGAGCCCGAATTAGGTTTGGGCATGGTGCTCAATGCGTCCGTGCACCAGGTCACAGTGGTGTTCCGCGCGACCGGCACGACGCGGCAGTATTCGATTGAGAATGCTCCGCTGAAGCGGGTGACGTTTCGCGTTGGCGAATCGATCCGGGGCGAAAAGGAGCAGGAGCTTAAGGTATCGGAGGTCACGGAACAAAACGGATTGATCGTTTATCACTCGAACGGCACGCAAATTCCCGAGACGCTCCTTTCCGATCAAATCGCTTTCAATGCGCCGCGAGAACGTCTGCTGGCGGGGCATATCTCACCGAGCGAAGCATTCGATCTGCGTTTTCGGGCGTTGCAATTGCATCATGAAATCCGCAAATCGCCCGTGCGCGGTTTTGTAGGCGGACGAATTGGCCTCATTCCGCATCAGCTTTACATCGCTTCCGAAGTCACGAGCCGCCTGAATCCGCGGGTCTTACTCGCGGACGAAGTTGGCCTTGGGAAGACAATCGAGAGCTGCCTGATTCTGCATCGCTTGCTGCTCACCGGACGGGTGCAGCGGGCGCTCATTCTGGTTCCGGAGTCTTTGGTGCATCAGTGGTTCATCGAGCTGCTGCGCCGCTTCAATTTGTGGTTCTCGATTTTCGATGAGGAACGTTGCGCGTCGATTGAAGCGCACGAACACAGCGCGAATCCCTTTCAGGATGATCAGTTGGTGATCGCCAGTATCGACCTGCTCGCGCAAAAGGAAACGCGCGCCGCCCAGGCGGTTGAAGCGGGTTGGGACATGCTCATCGTGGATGAAGCGCATCATCTGCAATGGAGCCCTGAAACTCCGAGCGTCGAATACAACATTGTCGAATCGCTGGCGCGGAAAATTCCCAGCATTCTTTTGCTGACGGCCACCCCGGAGCAATTGGGTGCGGCCAGCCATTTCGCGCGGCTTCGATTGCTCGATCCGGAACGTTTCAGTGACCTGGAGAAGTTCCTCGAAGAGCAAACGCACTACGAAGAACTCGCCGCGGTGGCCGAGAAGCTTCTTGCCGGGACTGCGCTGGACGAGAAGGACACCGCCATCCTGAACAAGATGGGGGAAGGCGATAAGCCGCGCGCGACAGCGGATGAGAGACAAGCCCTGGTGAAGCGCTTGTTGGATCAACATGGCACCGGCCGCGTGATGTTCCGCAATACTCGCGCAGCGATGGCTGGCTTTCCGAAACGGATCGCGAATCTTGTGCCGCTCGCGGGCAGCGCTGATGACGAATTTCGTGAATTGCTTGCGGCAGAATTTGAAACGGATGCGGACCCTGCCGCTCCGAAACCCGATTACGATTTCGATGATGACCCTCGCATTATTTGGCTCGCGGATTTTCTTCGCAACAATCCCGAAGCGAAAGTGCTTCTTCTGTGCCGTTATCGCGAAAAAGTTGAAATGATCGAAGGTGCGTTGCGCGGACGCATCAACGTAAAAGCGGCGGTGTTCCACGAAAAGTTGCCGCTGATTCAACGTGACCGAAACGCTGCCTATTTCGCGGAGGAAGATGGCGCACGCGTTTTGATCTGCTCTGAAATCGGAAGCGAAGGACGCAATTTTCAATTCGCGCATCACCTGGTCTTGTTTGATCTGCCCATCAACCCTGAATTGCTGGAGCAACGGATTGGGCGGTTGGACCGCATTGGCCAGACCGAAGATATCAAAATTCACGTCCCATATATCTCCGGGTCGCCTCAGGAAATTCTCGCGCGCTGGTATCACGAAGGGGTGGATGCGTTTTCGCGGCACTTCTCCGGCGGCGCGGAGATGGGCCAGGAGTTCGGGAACCGGGTTCTGGAAATTGCGTTGGAAGATTCTCCAGCGGAGGATTTCCGCAAATTGCTCGCCGAAACAAAATCATTCCGCGAGGAACTGGAAGCGAAACTTCATTCTGGACGTGATCGCTTGCTCGAATTGAATTCTTTCGACGCACCGCGCGCGAACGAAACTGTTCAGCAGGTCGGCACGGTTGATTCCGACACCCGGCTCGACAAGTTCATCGTCGACGCGTTCGACCATTTCGGCCTCAACATCGATGACGTCGGCAACCGCACGTTCAATCTCGGCGGAGGCGATCTATTCCACGACAAAATTCCGGCGCTCCCCGAGGAAGGGATGACCGCGACCGCCGAACGTTCCCGAGCGCTAAGTCGCGAGAACGTCGGTTTCCTGACGTGGGATCATCCGATCGTCACGAGCATGCTGGATATGATCCTTGGCACCGAGGCGGGCAACACTTCCTTCGCTCTCTGGTCGGGCGCGCCGGAAGGCGGCGTGCTCGTAGAGGCGGTTTACATTCTCGAAGTGCAAGCTCCCGCTGCATTGCACCTCGATCGGTTTCTTCCGCCCACCCCGCTACGCATTGTTTTGAATCACAAGCGCAAAGAACTCGGCCCTGAAGCTTCGCCCGAAGTTCTCGCCGCCGCCCTTAAGGAAGGCGATGCGGCGGTCCTCGCGCAGCAAATGGAAGAATTCGGCACGCTCATTCCAGGCATGGTACGCGTCACAGAGATCATCGCCGGCAAACAATCCAAACCGATCATTGAAGCGGCTGTCGCTCGCGCCAAAGAGATTCTTGCGGCGGAGGCAACGCGCCTGGAGCAACTCCGCGCCTTTAACCCGGCCGTTCGGCTCGACGAAATCGACACGGCTAAACAGCAACTCGAATCCGCGCAGGAACATCTCGCAAAAGCCACGCCTCGCCTCGACGCGTTGCGCCTGATCCTCGCAAGCACCGGCGCTGCGAAAGCGTAACGCAGCGGTTAAGCGAGCCACTCGCGCAGCACGGCCAAATCGCGCTTCATCGCTGCAATCATCTCTCTGCCATCGCCGAGCGGATACTCGTAATGCGTGCAGATCGGCCCTCGGAATTTCGTTTTTTTCAGGTAACTGAAGAACTCCGCCTGAACCATCCCGTCGCCAAGCGGGCACCATTGGTCCTTCCAGCGGGGCTTGCCAGATTTACTTGAAGGGCCCGCTTCAATTTGCGTCCACTTGAAATCCTTCACCGAAACAACCGCGAGATGTGGTTCGAGCAAACGCGCCTGCAACGGCCACGAAAGCCCGCCTTCAAGGGTCGCATGTCCAATGTCGAAATACGCGGCGAGAGATTTCGGATCCAGCTCGCGCATCAACTCCCACATGTCCCAAACCGGCGCACCCACATAATTCTTGCCAGAGTGATTCTGGAAGGTGCCCTGAATCTTCAGCTCCGAATCCAGCTGCGCGATGTCCCGCATCCGACCACGGAACTCCGCGAGTTGCGGCGCGATCGGTTTATTCAGGTCGTAGTAAAGATGCTTCATCCGGTATTGCGGAATGCCGAGCTGGCTCGCGGTTCGAAGAACTCGTTGGGCGAGTGGGTCACTCGCGTCGTCCACATCCGTGGCAATGACCGGCACGGCGATTTTATTCTTCTTCAGCGCCTCGATCACTTTCGGAAGCTCCTCTTCCACCCGCGCCGGTTCCACCGTCCCTCCCTTCCGCACCGGCAACTCAACCCCATCCCAGCCCACCGCCGCGGAAATATCCGCTATCTCCCCGTACGAATGCTTTTGAATTGGCTTAACAAACCCCAACAACGGAAACCGCGGCTCGGTCGAATCCTCCGCTGCCCCAACCAACCCAGCCACCGCAAACAAACCCGCACTCACCAAAAACTCCCTGCGTGTAACACCAGAACTGATCATGCCTCGTTTTCCCGCCGAGTTCACCCCTCCGTCAAGGCTAACAATCTTTCGGAGCCCACGCACGCCGAAGGTACGGCGGCGCTGTCCCAGCGCGCGGCCAGGCGCACGACCGGCGGCCCATTTACTGTTGTGGGAGATGCGGAGCAGTTCCGTAGCGCATTTTTTCTGCTCGCTGAGGAACCGAAGCTGCTATTAGAAAGGCGGTTTACGTGGGCTGGTTTTGAGTTACTGTAGCTAATCCATTGATTATGATCGTTTCCCGAATTGTGGCCATTGGCCTGGCCTTGGTGGTGGTCGTGTCGTTAAAGGCGGAGGTTTTGCTTCCGGCTTCGGCGTCCGGTTGGAGATATTTCAAAGGCTCGACGGAGGCGACATCGCCCGATGTTGGCGCGTGGCGGCAGCCTGGCTTTAACGACGGCACGTGGTTAACGGGTTCAGCGCCGTTTTTTTATGG